>JAEEQW010000018.1 GCA_016285515.1 Bacteroidales bacterium | reverse complement strand
GACCGGATATGATTACACCCAAAACGGAAATTATTTTCTAACAATCTGCACCAGAAACCGAGAATGTCTCTTTGGAGAGGTTCACGATGGGAGAATTTACCTGTCGAATTATGGAAGAATTGTGAACGAATGCTGGCAAAAGATTCCGGACCATTTCCCGCAAATTATTTTGCATGAATATGTTATTATGCCCAACCATGTGCATGGGATTATTGAAATGCACAATAACACCGATACCAATATTAGGGATGAATCGGTTGTAGGGGCAGCCGTAGGGGCGAATAACACGGGTATGTGTGCGGATACCACGGATGTAGGGGCGAATACCGCGGATGTAGGGGCGAATGATTATTCGCCCCTACCATTACCCACGTTTTCAAAAATACAACCCCATGGCACATCCCGTACCGTGGGATCCGTGGTACGCGGATTCAAAATCGGGGTAACCAAACAAATGGGGTTTTCTCCATGGCAGCGCAATTTTTACGAACACATTATACGGAACGACGAATCTTATCAACACATAGTCCACTATATGACGCAAAACCCGCTGAAATGGGAGGAGGATTGTTCCTATTATGGAATTAACGGGCCTGCAATATGAGGATTTTTGTAATTTTTGACGTCGGAATTATCGAATACGAATGATGTTGGTATAAAAACAGGAAAGGCATTATTTCATTATCAGAAAATCCGCGATATTTTCAGGATTTACTACAAGAAAGTCGGCGTCAGGATAGGCTGTGGCAAAAGTCTTGGTGAGTTTGGCTTTGGCTTTCGGATTCCATTTGATTTCAAACGCATGGAGCTTTCCATCACACTCCTCCAAGTAATCTATCTCCTGCTGCTGTTTGGTGCGCCAAAAAAATCGGTTCACCCATCGCCGGTTATAGTCGTTGTATTTTATCCGCTCGGATATGACAAAGTTTTCCCATAACGCCCCTATGTCTTGTCGGATTTCCGGCGCAGTGAAGTCTGCAATCAGTGAATTACGGATTCCATTGTCGTAGAAATAGATCTTTCGGCTCGACTTGAGTTCGTGTCGCAAGTTACGGGCGTACGAAGGCAGCCGGAAGATGATGTAGCATTGTTCAAGAAGGGCAATGTAGCGCTCCACTGTCTTGGTGTCTAACGAGCACATCTGCGACAGCTCGTTGAAGGAGACCTGCGAACCCACTTGGTAGGCCAATGCGCGCAGCAGGGTCTGCAACTTGTCGGGATGCTTGATGTTCTCCCAAGCAAGAATGTCCTTGTATAGATAGGCGTCCGTCAGCAGTTTGAGAATCTCGGACTCGTTGCCTTCATTCATCACTACTTCGGGGTAATAGCCGTAAATGATGCGTCTATAGAGCATCCGCATCTCCTTGAGTTTGCCGTGATGTGCCACCATTTCACCAAACGACAGGGGAAACATCTGAAACTCCCACTTGCGGCCTGTGAGCGGTTCGTTCACCTCGTTGGCAAGATCAAAGGAGGAACTGCCGGTGGCAACCACTTGTATGTCAGTGCCAGAGTCGGCTATCAGTTTCAGTCTCAAACCGATATCCCGGATGCGTTGGGCTTCGTCCAAAATGACTATCCGATGTCCGGCGAACTCCGAAAGAAGCCTGTCGGCAGAGGCATTGTCGAAAAGATTTTGCGTCTGCAGCTCATCGCCGTTCAGCCACAGGCAATCGCTCCTGTCTTTAACCATCTGACGAAGCAGTGTGGTTTTGCCCACCTGACGAGCACCGACCAGAATCACAATTTTCCCTTTAAATAACTTGTCTTCCAGTAGTTTATACAAATATCGCCCAATCATATCCGTTTTTTATCACCGCAAAAATACAACTTTTTTGGAATTAAAACCATAAAAGTTATGTTTTTCTTGGAGTAGAATCTATTTTTTGTGTTTGCACTCGTTAGGGGACGCTGTTTTTTTGCCCAATATACAATATACAGTTCCCTGCTGCGTTATCCGATAAACAACCATAAAAAAAACAAATATGAATAAATTCAAAGGATTATTGGTCGCCATGTTTGTGGCAGTGCTTTTCAGTGGATGCAAAAAGGAATCATCAAACATTAGTATTTCCATGCATGATGAAAGTGGCTCGGCGCAGTTTTCTAAAACCCTTGTGGTTTACGATGCCGATAAACAAAACTCAGCAAGGCTTTTTGTGGGATCAAATGATTCTACCTATCTGAAACTCTGGACGGAACAGAATTTCGAACTGATTCCTGTTAAGTACGGTGAAAATACAAAGGATGTTTTGGATGCTCGTTTCAAAATTACAAATCCAGGTACTTCAAAGGCGGTTGAAGCCATAGAAAGTTCAGATTCTCAAGGATTACAGTTTTTTACAAAATTTGAAGATAAATCTTTGCAAGACGATGTGGAGAAAGTGGTGCTTTACGAGAAACTTCCCTTTAAGGAAGATGTTGAATGGGTTTATCTGACACATTATTCCAAAACCTTGCTGCCTGAAGACACCATCACTTGTTTCGTCTATGGTATAAGCCCTGAAGTATATGGTTATTACGGTTTGGAGATGAGAGCATCTGAAAATGACAACTGGTCAACGGTAGTTTCAGAATGGAAACAAGTGGAATATGGAAAATCCTTCGTCCACGGACTGCGTAATGCATACCAGATGAAGGCCAGGAAAAAAATCTATGGCGGTTCGGAGTCTGTAATTGTTTTGTTTGATTAAGGATTGATTCTCTGTTTGGCGGCTGCCACAATGTGCGGCTGCCGCAATGCGACAGGTACCTGAAAACAAATAATTCAACGAATGATGTTGTAATTAAAAAAGCAGGTACGTTTAAAACCACGTACCTGCTTTTTTTAGTTTGCATCAGTGTCAGAAGTTTCCTCTTCTTCAACTTCTATCATTTCCTTTCCGCAAATCGGACATCTTAAAGGCTTTTCTTCGCCTTCATACACATAGCCACACGTAGGGCAATAAAATTTTTTCATACGGCAATTAAACCATTTTGGTCTGTTACACTTAATCCATAGGTTTAAAGTCTTCTTTCCCTACTCCGCAGACTGGACATGTCCAGTCATCCGGCAATTTTTCAAAAGGAGTTCCGGCAGGAATGCCATTATCAGGATCACCTACAGCAGGATCATATATATGTCCGCATACTGTACATTCATACTTCTTCATAATAATCATTTTTTATTGTTAAACAAAAGATAAGCAAAGGTACAATTATTTTCTCATTGCAACAGATTTCCCCAATATTTTTTTATTTACTATTCACTTACGCAACTCTCGCCATAACAAAAACTATTTATAAATTTGCACCACAAAAAATTACTGGAAATGATTCACTTTGACAATGACTATATGTCCGGGGCAACTCACGAGATAATTAAGCAGCTTACACTTACCAACATGGAAAAGACCGTTGGATACGGACTTGACGATTACACTGCAAAGGCCGTAAAACTGATTCTCGACGCCTGCAATCTGCAAAACAAAGGATATGTGCATTTTATGACCGGCGGAACACAGACCAACGCGACCGTCATAGATGCACTCCTGCAAAACTGGCAGGGCGTGATTGCCACCGAAGATGCTCATATAAACGTTCACGAATCCGGCGCGATAGAGACAGGCGGACACAAAGTTCTGGTTATTCCATCGAAAGACGGAAAACTTGCGGCTGCCGACATTGACAGTTATGTGACTGACTTTTACAAAGACGACACTTGGCAGCACAAAGTTGAGCCCGGAATGGTATATATCAGTTTTCCGACAGAATTGGGGACGCTGTATTCATTGGACGAATTGAAAGCAATACACAATATATGCCAAAAGCATGACATACCATTATATATTGACGGGGCTCGGCTTGGATACGGATTAGCCGCTTCGGGCATTACCCTGCCTGAATTTGCATCCGCATGTGATGTCTTCTATATCGGTGGCACAAAGGTTGGGGCACTGTTCGGAGAGGCAGTGGTAACTTCCAATCCATCCCTGCTTCCTCATTTTATGACGCAGGTAAAACAGCACGGCGGCCTTTTGGCAAAAGGACGACTTCTCGGCATCCAGTTTGCCACACTTTTCACCGATGACCTGTACATGCGTATCAGCCGACATGCCATCACCATGGCTCAAAGGCTTAAGAAAGCATTCGTCAGCAACGGCTACAAGATGTTCATCGACTCCCCTACCAACCAGCAGTTCTTCATTCTGCCGAATGAAGTCATGGACGAAATGCGCAAACATTTCTCTTTTGAAATATGGGGCGTAAAAGGTCAATCCGAAACCGCCGTCAGATTCGTCACAAGTTGGGCAACCACCGAGAAAGAAATCGAAGAACTTGAAGAATTTCTTGACAAACATAACACACAACACCGACGTTAAGAAAATGAAATACACTTTAGAAGACATACCATACATTCTGGAGGGTCAGAAGTCCTTTTTCAAAGAAGGAAATACAAAAGACTTAGCTTTTCGCATTAAGCAGCTCAAGAAACTGCTTGCCGCAATGAAGAAATTCGAACAGCCATTGTATGATGCTTTATGGCATGACCTGCACAAAAGCGAGCCAGAGTCATACCTTTGCGAAATAAGCATAGTTACCGGTGAAATCCGTTCACACATCAAACATCTGCGCAGATGGGCAAAAACCGAACGTGTAAAAACTCCTCTCACCCATTTTCCCAGCAAAAGCCGCATCATCAAAGAACCTCTTGGCAACACTCTGATTATTTCACCTTGGAATTATCCGGTAACGCTGCTGTTGTGTCCCCTCGTCGGAGCCATCAGCGCAGGATGTACAGCTGTATTGAAACCTTCGCCATACGTGCCGCAGATTTCCGATGTTCTTAGACAAATAATCGAAGACACCTTCGAACCCAAATATGTGGCACTGATTGAAGGTCACAGAGATGTCAACACTGCACTGCTGGAACAGAGATGGGACCTGATATTCTTTACCGGAAGTCCTAAGTTGGGCAAGACCGTGATGGCTGCCGCAGCAAAGAACCTCACACCTGTTGTCTTGGAACTCGGCGGCAAAAGTCCGTGTATTGTTGACAAGGATGCAGACATCAAGAAGGCGGCGATGCGCATCGCATGGGGAAAAACGCTCAACAGCGGCCAAACCTGTATCGCACCGGATTATCTGATGCTGCATCACGACATAAAGGAAGAGTTCGTCAATGAATTCAGAAAAGCCATTGTCAAACTGCACGGCGAAAACATTCAGAAAAGCCCGAACTTTGTAAGGATGGTCAACGACAAAGCCTTCAATCGTGTTATCGGATATCTAAAGGACGGCCATGTGCTTGCAGGAGGTCATTATGATGCTTCCGACCGCTACATTGAACCGACTTTGCTCGATGATGTTGACCCTAATTCACCGGTTATGACCGATGAAATCTTCGGTCCAATCTTCCCTATTATCGATTTCAGTTCCATCGACGAAGTCATAAAATTCATCACCGAAAGGGAAAAACCTTTAGCATTCTATTATTTCGGCAACCGCAGCAAAGGCTGGGATGTGCTTAAAAAGACAACATCCGGCGGTGCATGTGTCAACGACACCATCATGCACTTTGCCAATGCCAAAATGCCTTTCGGCGGCGTAGGCAACTCAGGTATGGGACGCTATCACGGCAAAAACAGCTTTGAGGCTTTCACCCACCGCCGCTCAGTTATCGACACCCCAAACTGGATAGACCTGCCTTTCCGCTATATGCCATACAAATTCATAGGTTTAATGAAAAAAATTTTAGGATAAATGATCAAACATTATTTTTTCTTATTGCTTATTGCCATCACTTCATTGCCAGCCATAGCTCAAACTGACTATCACATTACAGACTTCGGAGCGGTAGATGATGGTGTATACTTAAATACTAAAATAATACAATCGGCTATCGATTTCGTAAGTGAAAATGGCGGCGGTCGTCTGATATTTCCTTCAGGCAAATACCTGACAGGTTCCATTTACTTAAAGTCAGATGTCACCCTGCATCTCGAACAGAATGCCGTTATCCTCGGTTCCACAAATCCTTTGGATTATGTGAAAGACCCTTACGTAAGATGGATGTCTCTGATATTTGCCATAAAGCAGAACAACATAGGGATAACAGGAGCCGGGACCATTGACGGCCAGGGGTTTACGACTGCTTACAACCAATGTGAAAACATTCACAAGGGACTGTTCAACGACAATCTAAGGAACGATCGTCCGAACGAGACAAACCGGCCTGAGAACATTTATTTCAGGGAATGCACCAATGTCCTCGTTGAAGGCATCACCTTGAGAGACCCTGCAAGTTGGAATCAGACATACGACCGCTGCATAAATGTGACTGTTCAGAACATCACGGTTGACAGCAAATCATATTGGAACAACGACGGCATCGACATAGTTGACTGCAACGGAGTAATAGTGCGAAACTGCGACATGGATGCAGCAGACGATGTTTTCTGTCTGAAATCACACAACAAGGACTGTATCTGTCAGAACGTGGTAATTGAAAACTGCAGGGGACGCTCAAGCGCCAACGGGCTGAAATTCGGGACAGTATCACAAGGCGGATTCAAGAACATAACCATTAGAAATCTGGAGATTTATGACACATACCGCAGCGCAATAACTTTGGCAGCCGTTGACGGTGGAATCATCGAAGATGTTGACATCGACGGAATCAGGGCCATCAATACCGGCAACGCGATTTATCTCCGTACCGGCAAGCGCAACAAGGATGAACGTATCGGCACAATGAACAATGTATTGATAAAAAACGTTTACGTTGAAGTACCGGCGACAAAGCCAGACAAAGGTTATTCTTACGAAGGGCCGGTTGAAGACCTTCCGAGAAACATTTCTCCAGCAGGCATTGTAGGCATCGAAGACAGTCACATCAAAAATGTCACACTTGAAAATGTTGAAATCATCTATCCTGGCGGAAGCGATCCAAATTACGCCTACTGCGGCACTGACAAGGAATCACTGAAATCTGTCCCTGAAATGATTGCGTCTTATCCGGAATTCTCACAGTTCAAGGAACTGCCTGCATGGGGACTTTACATACGTCATGCCGAAAACATAACTCTCAAAAATGTAACTCTCACAGCCAAAGAAAAAGAATACCGACCAGCCATTGTCGCTGATGACGTAACCACTCTCAAACTTGAGAAGATAAACATTTCAGAACCCGACAGCAAAAACAAAAAACAAATCATCAAAAACAACGTGAGGAAATGAAACGCATAATACTGACTATCATAGTTTTACTTACATGCAGTCTGGCATATCCGAAACAGTACCAAGGTTCATTTTTCGGAATGAAATCAGACGGCACGACCGACAACACCACATCATTTCAGAAAGCCATGGATTGGATAAGCACTGAACATCCAGGCGACACCATAACGCTGTATGTAGGCAGATACCTCATCGGAAGCGTAAACATCCGCTCCAACGTCACATTATATCTGAAGGAAGGTGCAATCCTGGTTGCAAAGTCATCGCCATACGAATACGACAGCCTAAACGGAATCACCGCATTGCTGTTAGCCGATGGCGTCAACAATTTCCACATCTTCGGTCAAGGTGTAATAGAAGGTGCCGGAGAAAAGACAGTCACCGAAATCAACAAGCTTGTCGAAAAGGGCTTCCTTCCTAAGACTGACAACATCATACCATCACTATTATTACTCAACAACTGTAAAGATATTTCCATAAAGGACATCATCATGCAATACCCCAGCGACAAAGCAGTAATTGCTATTGCATGCAAGCATATACATATTGATAATGTGACTGTTAGAAATGATGAGTCAGCAATATTCCGGAATTATTCTTGTGAAGATGACGCATCGGTTACGTTCTGAGCGACTGAAATATTCCCCATCTCGCATCAATTCTGTACAGGTTCATTTTCCCTGAAGACCTTCCTTTGTGAATACAGCAATATCGCAGCAAGAGCGGCACCGCATATATCCGATATCATGCATGACTCCCATACTCCTATCAAGCCGTCACCGCCGTATTTCGTAATAATCGACGGCACAATATAACACAACGGCACCAAGAAAATAACTTGTCGCGACAGACTCGTGACAATAGCAATCCACGGCTTGTCAATCGATTGAAAGAAATTGGAGTTCGTTATCGTAAATGCAATGAATGGTGCCATTACAATCAGAATACGCAAACAAGGTATTGCTATTGCAATAGTGGTGGCATCATCGGTAAAGGCTCTGACAATATAATACGGAAACACGCAGGCTATTACAGCCCCCACAATACCGATGGCGACATTCCATTTCATCGTCAGCTTATAAACCTCCTTAAGTCGCAAACTCAAGCCTGCACCATAGTTGTAACCGGCAATAGGCTGCATTCCCATACAGATGCCAACAATCAACAGAATAAAAAGCATTACAAAAGAATTGCTGATACCGTATGCACCGACAGCATAGTCGCCGCCATAACGCAGAATCTGAGAGTTGAGAATTGCAACAACACCGGCTGCCGCCACATTCATCAGGAAGGGACTCATGCCTATCAATAAAATATTCCTCAGAATATAGCCTTTCAGCCGCCATGCATGTCTTCTGAAATGAATGAAAGATTTCGGATTGACAAAATGTATTATTGCCGCAATTGAAGAGACAGTCATTGAACTGGTCGTTGCCCATGCAGCACCACCAATACCGGCCTTAAAGACAAAAATGAAAAGCGGATCAAGGATGATATTCAAAATGGCACCGCCGGCAAGTATTAACATGCTTTTCACAGGATAACCTGAAGATCTGATAAGTCCCACCAAGTTGAACGTCAACGTGGTCATGAACATTCCGGGCAAAACTATCCGCATATACTCCAAAGCATACGACACAGTATCGTCAGTGGCTCCAAACTTCCGTAAAATGCTGTTCATAAACATATATCCGAAAAACATCACAATGCCGCCTAAGATGAATGTGTATATAAAGCTGTTGCCAAGAATATTCTCAGCCCATTCCTTGTCGCGTTTGCCCAAAACTATTGACATTCTTGCAGCAGAACCGGCACCGATAAGTGAACCGAAAGCATGGATGATATTCATCACCGGCATGGTAATGGCAAGTCCAGCTATGGCCAACGGCCCAATACCATTGCCGATGAACATTCTGTCAGCAATATTGTAAATCGAAGCAATTATCTGGCTTACCACTGCCGGAAGAGCATAGACCCATAACAGGTGCCTGATTTCTCCTGTGGCAAGTTCCTTTGTCTTGTCAATAGTTCCTTCCAATGATTATCTTCAGTTCAAATGAATTAATAACCGTAGCTTGAGCCATCGAAACAATGAGTGCAGATTCTTTCCTTCGGCAATCCGATAGCTTTCGCAATAACATCTAACGAATTGAATTTCAACGTATCAACCCCCAAATGTTTTCTGATGCTCTCAACCATACGCGCATACTGAGGAGAGGTTTCATCCATATAAAGAGGAAGATTCTTTTTACTGTTGCCCTCAAGTTCTTCAACGACCCGACGGGTTATAAGTTCCATTTCAGACCTTGAAGTCGAGAAATTGATGAATTCACAACCGTAAAGCAAAGGAGGACAGCTGATTCTGACATGGAGTTCCTTTGCACCACAGTCATACAGTTTCTTTACATTGTCTCTCAGTTGAGTGCCTCTGACTATAGAGTCATCACAAATAACTATTCTTTTGCCTTCAAGGACGCTTCTGTTGGGAATGAGTTTCATCTTGGCGACATGCTCTCTGGTTTCCTGATTTACAGGCATAAAACTGCGCGACCATGTCGGAGTGTATTTGACAACCCCTCTTTTGTAAGGTATATTGCGGCCGAGTGCATAACCCAAAGCCATACCAATTCCGGAATCAGGAATTGCAGAAACGAAATCAGCTTCCACATCATCCTTCTTACCCATCTCATAACCTTCGCGATACCGCACATCTTCCACATTTATGCCTTCATAATCCACCGCCGGATATCCGTAATAAATCCAGAGGAAAGAGCAAATCTGCATTTTGTCGTTAGGAGGCAACAACTGTTCTATGCCGTCGGATGTAACACGGACTATCTCGCCCGGACCAACAAACTTTTCGGTCTCATAACCCAAATTAGCATAACTGTGACTCTCCGAAGCAAGCACATAACCATCATCACCTTTACCGATAACGATAGGAGTACGTCCATAATAATCACGAACAGCAATAATTCCATGGTCAGTAAGAATAAGCATTGAGCATGAACCTTTGACCTTACGGAAGACGTTTTGGATTCCGCTGACAAAATCCTTACCTTGGGTGATCAGCAATGCCACAAGTTCCGTCTGGTTAGTAACCCCGCTGCTCAGCTCCGTGAACTGCTGGTCCTTATCAAGACACTCCTGTTCCAATTCACTTATATTGTTGATTTTGGAAACAGTAACAATTGCAAATCTGCCAAGATGAGAATTGACAACAATAGGCTGTGAGTCGGTATCGCTTATCACACCTATACCGCTATTGCCCTTGAATTTGCCGAAATCGTCACTGAATTTCGTTCTGAAATAAGAATTGTCAATATTATGAATGGCACGATGAAAAAAACCATCGTCCAATGTTACCATACCACCACGTTTAGTGCCTAAATGTGAATGATAGTCAATTCCGTAAAACAGGTTTGTTTCGCAAGGATGCTTGAGAACTGCACCAAAAAAACCACTCATTTTTCTAAAATTTATTAAAGGATATTTTTTAAAAATACAGCCGCAAAATTACACTTTTTTTCAAAACAAATTTCCTCAAATCACATTTCTTCAATGAGTAATCTTAGGTGTAGCATTTCAGCAGGTGAAAACATCTCAGTATCAGCATTAAATTGCGGTTCACGAAGTTTGTTCAACTCTTTTAGATGCTGTTTGGCGAGTTCGACACTTTGTGCATGGTCGAAAGCCAATTCCGGGAGATCGTCGATGTCAAACCATTGCGCTTTTTCAGCATCATCACCACCCACTGCATCTCTGAGCCTGACAATCGTCAGATAAGTAATGCCAATGACCCTTTCACGCGGGTCTCTGTCAGGCTTACTGAAAACGCCATAAAGCTCCACGTCCGAAACTTCAAGGCCTGTTTCCTCCCTGAGTTCCCTTTTGGCCGTCTCGTCTATTGTTTCATCCATATTTGAAAAACCGCCCGGAACAGCCCAATAACCCTTATACGGATCATTTTTACGCCGTATCAACAGTATTTTCAACGAATTGCCATCATAGCCAAACACAAGACAGTCGGCAGCGACAGCCGGATGCGGATACTGATATTTGTAAGGTAATGCTTCTTCCATAATTGAATTGTTAATGCATTTTTTACAAAGATACAAAAATTTCAAAATATTATGTAAGTTTGCAGTTTGAATAATTGTCAAAATGATAACACCACCATTACTACACAAAGGCGACAAAGTCGAAATCGTAGCAACAGCAAGGAAAGTAACGCTATCCGACATTACTGAGGGTGTGGAAATCCTGCAAAGCTGGGGACTGAAAGTTGTTTTCGCAGAGAATCTTTTTGAAGAAGACAACCAGTTTGCCGGCACTGACGAAATGCGTGCAGCCGACTTGCAGAATGCCATCAATGACAGGGACATAAAAGCAATTTTCTGTGCCCGTGGTGGATATGGAACTGTCAGAATCATTGACAGGGTTGATTTTTCAGGCCTTTTAGATAATCCTAAATGGATAATCGGTTTCAGCGATGTAACCGTCATACACAATAAGATGAACAATCTTGGTATCGAAAGCATCCATGCTCCGATGATGGTCACAATCGCCGATGCAACACCGGAAAGCAAAAATGCCTTGAGAAAAATACTTTTCGGCATTGATTACGAGAATGATGAACAACAGGGCAAATGCGAGACGATAAGCTATACCACTGAGGTTGAAACATGCAAAATTGCAAACCGCAAAGGAACTGCAACCGGCGAAGTGGTCGGCGGCAACTTGTCAATACTTTACAGTCAGATAGGCAGCAACAGCGACATACAAACAAATGACAAGATTCTATTCATCGAAGACCTTGACGAATACCTGTACCACATCGACAGGATGATGATGAGTCTGAAACGGTCCGGGAAACTTGAACATCTCAAAGGCCTTATCGTAGGTGCATTCAGTGACATGCACGACAACACCATCCCGTTCGGCAAAACTGCAGAGGAAATCATCATGGAGGCAGTAAAGGACTACGACTACCCTGTCTGTTTCAACATGCCTTTTGGACATATCAGCAACAACATGCCGATAACATTAGGCAGAAAAGTGACTTTGGATGTCGGTGACAAAGAGGTAAACCTCAAATTCGAGGACAAAGGGGCCGAAACCGACAAAAAGACACAGTTCAAACAGTTCTCGGTTTCAGTTCTGTGGTTCACCATATTCTTTGTAATTGCACTAATTTTAGGATTTTTAGCCAGACATTTTATCAACAATTAATACCTCAAAATATGAAAAAATCATTATCAGTATTCGCAGTATTTCTCGTTTTCCTTGCAATGGGATTCGGAGATGCTGCCAACCAGTTGGTTTCCATTGTTCAGGAAGCATTTCACGTAACCCCTTTTACCGCATCGTTCGTATCATTATTCGGCATGATAATGTTCGGCATCCTGTCAGTGCCTACAGGTGTCATGCAGTCTAAAATAGGCAAAAAGAAAATGCTTGTCATCGGATTGATAGTTTTTCTGTTAGGTGCGATTTTACCCGCATTAGCCTTTAGTTTTCCGATGATACTTGCAGCCGTAATGCTCATGGGAGCCGGCGCTACGATTCTTCAGGTGGCAGGTAATCCTCTTATGAAGGATGTCTCCGCAGAAGGGAAATACTCCAGCAACCTGTCGTTTGCACAGTCAGTAAAAGCCATTGGAACACTATCCACTTCTCTGATAATCGCTTTGGTGGGTACTTCTCTTATGAAACACAGCTGGTTCCGTATTGAAAACATAAATGCAGGAAGCGAGCCAATCAATGCCGGATTCAGAATTCTGTTCCCGATTTTTGCTGCCATACTGCTGATAACCTTAATCATGGTTACCATTTATGTTCCCAACAATAAGAATTCTGACGAGAAGCCGACAACCGTTGGAAAATGTATCGCAGCTCTTGGAAATTCATACATTCTGATGATGTTCTTCGGCATATTCTTCTACTGCGGTGCTGAAGCCTCCATGTTCGGCAGAATCCCGTCAATACTGTCGGAAAACGTGAACATTGCCCCTTCAACAGGAAATATTGTCCTGATAATCGCCTTATTCATAGGAAGATTCCTCGGCGGTATCATTCTTAGAAAAATGAAACCGAATACGTTTCTTTTCATCACAATAGCAGTGTCCGCCATCGGCAACATTCTGCTGTTCATGCCATACAATCCAGTCACCACATGGTTGAGTTTCATATTGATTGGCATAGGTTTCGCTAACATCTTCCCATTGATATTCTCGATGTGCATCGAACGCTATCCAAAACTGTCGAATGAGATTTCCGGACTGATGACCACAGCGATAGTCGGTGCCGCATTTGTTCCGTTACTCACAGGACTTGCCGCAAATGCAAATCCACGCTACGCCTTCATTGTGACGTTAGCCTGCCTGGCATACATCACGTTCGTTGCAATAAGGAACACTAAGAAGGCAAACAATTGATGTAAGGATTCTCTGTGAATATATGGACATAACCGCTGCCTGAGTATCTGCCACCCGGGCAAAACCCCGCATCTGCATCAATTATCCGAACAAATGCCTGAAAGCCTCATCAACACGGTTGACGGGAATTATTTCAATGGATGAATTGTGACGGTTGAGTTTTTCTATACCATAACCTGATACGAGCATACGTTTGAACCCGATTTTTTCCGCCTCGGAAAGACGTTTTTCGATATGCGTGAACGGACGGATTTCTCCGGAAAGTCCGATTTCGCCTGCAAAACAACAATCGTGGTCAAGCGGCATGTCAACTGTCGAAGACAATATTGCACAAACGACCGCAAGGTCTATCGCAGGGTCATCAACCTTTATGCCCCCTGTGATGTTGAGAAAGACATCCTTTGATGCAAGTTTGAAATTGCAGCGTTTTTCAAGGACTGCAAGAAGCATGTTGAGTCTCCTGTAATCAAAACCAGTGGTTGTACGCTGCGGAACGCCATACGCTGCAGTGCTTACAAGTGCTTGAATCTCTATAATTATCGGACGCATACCTTCAAGAGTGGCAGCCAAACAGACACCACTGAGATTCTCAGTATTTTTGGATATCAGAACTTCTGAAGGATTTGAGACCTCGGTCAGACCATTCTGCTGCATGAGATATATTCCAAGCTCCGAAGAAGAGCCAAACCGATTCTTTATGGCACGCAATATTCTGTAGCCGTAATTTCTCTCACCTTCAAACATAACCACCACATCCACAATGTGTTCAAGAATCTTCGGACCTGCTATCGAACCATCTTTGGTGATATGTCCTATCAAAAACACAGGAACATGCGATGACTTTGCATACTGCTGGAACAATGCCGTGCATTCCTTTATCTGTGAAATGCTTCCCGCTGAAGAGTCAAGACTGCCACAAAACATTGTCTGAATGGAATCGACTATCACCATATCAGGCTGGATTTCCTTGGTCTGCTCCATTATGACATCAACATCGGTTTCATTCAGAATGTAAATATTGTTCATATCACTGTTACCGATACGGTCATAGCGCATCTTTATCTGCTGCTGGCTTTCTTCACCACTGACATACAGTATTTTAAGGCCAGACAGTTTGACTGCCACCTGCAGCATCAACGTCGATTTCCCTATACCAGGTTCTCCGCCGACAAGCACTATGGAACCTGATACAATGCCGCCGCCCATAACCCTGTCAAACTCGGCATCACCTGTCTTTATCCTGATTTCCTTGTCATTTAGCACTATGTCTTTTATAAGAACAGGTTTGGAACGCAGATTGGAAACAACCGAACGTCCTTTTTCCTTGGAAGTGTTTACCACTTCCTCAACAAAAGTGTTCCATTCTCCGCAGCTTGGGCAGTGGCCGAGCCATTTCAGGCTTTCATATCCACATTCACTGCATATATATGTCGTCTTCAATTTACTTGCAGCCATTTTTATTAAGTATTGATGTGGTGGAATATCCTTTTAGAAACGGAAGGATGACAACCTTTCCTCCGTATGATTCGACGAAATCGGCACCCACAACCATATCACGGGTATAGTCTCCTCCCTTGACAAGGATATCAGGTCTTACTGATTTTATAAGATTTAAAGGTGTATCTTCCTCAAAAACAATAATATAATCAACAAAAAACAATGATGCAAGCACTTTCGAACGTGCATCAACATCGTTGATCGGACGCTGTGGCCCCTTCAGCCTTCTCACTGATTCGTCACTGTTGAGACCCACGACCAGCACGTCACCAAGATTGCGTGCCTTGGACAGATAGTCAATGTGACCGGCATGGATTATGTCGAAGCAGCCATTGGTAAACACCACATTCTGCAAGTCATTGCTAAACTGGCTAAACTGCGTGACTGTCAGTATTTTCTGTTGCGGTGATGGAAGAATCATGATCTGTTTTGTTATATATCGGAAGAATTATCAACGAAATGATGCCAGCGATAATCACAATGGCAGTCTGATTTGCCCATATCATCCAGCCAAGTGCAAAGCCGACTCCGCTTTCAACACCATATAAAGAATATATTGCAGATGCGAGTACAGGGTATAATCCGATACCGCCCGGAAGAAGTATTGTGCCTATAGTGCAGAATGCCAACCCTGATATGACAGCGTCATAGCCGAGTCCGGCAGTTTCAGGGAGACAATAGCACATCATCTTTGACATGTACATATAACACACCCAGATAAGCAATGAGCTGAAGATGAACATAAACGGACTTTTAACGTAAACCATTGATTTGATGCCGTCGGCAAAACCTTTTATCGTATCTACAACTTTATTCACGAACTTATTGTTTATATGATGCTTACGCACATAGCCCATCCAAATAATAACAGCCACCAAAAGTGCCACAAATACGGATATAATGACTATCCATTTTGTCGGATTTGGGTTTTCCCCGCTGGAAATGATGTCTCTGAGGCATGTCATGGCAAATTCTCGTTGAACGAACAGGTTGATAATGAATAGAAGGAGAAAGGTAATCATATCCACGGCACGTTCAGTGATAACGGTACCAAGTGACTTGGCAAGTGGTATTTTCTCATATTTGGCAAGTATTCCGCAACGTGCGACCTCACCGATACGCGGTATTGCAAGGTTTGCGAAATAAGCTATGGAAACGCTGAATATCATGTTCCACATTTTAGGCTTATATCCGAGCGGATACATCAGCATTCTCCACCTCCACGCTCGCAGAATATGACTTAATACGCCGAAACCAAGTGCAGGAAGCAGCCACCAGTAATTAGCATTCCTGAAAGAATCGGACATCTGGCTTATCTCCTCAGGAGAAAGCTGACGCCAGAACAGCCATACTATAAGCACGGCAACGCCTATAAAGATGACAAACTTGACAATATCCTTGAAAACACTTCTTTTTTCCATTATGTATTATAAACGTGAAAAGCCCAAACAAAGTATAATTTGTTCAGGCTTTTCATAAATCTTGTGTGCTGAAAAAACTACTCACCAAGCTGAATAGCTTCCTGTGGGCATACAGCAGCGCAGGTGCCGCATTCAACGCATAAATCAGGATCAATTGTATAAATTGGACCCTCTGCTATTGCTTCTACTGGGCATTCGCTGATGCAAGTTCCACAAGCAACACATTTGTCACTAATTTGATAAGCCATATTCGAATTTTTAAAATTAACGTTTGCAAAATTAGTTATTTTTCATATATGTAAAAGAATTTTTTAAAAATAAAGTTCTTTTAATACCCATATTTATCCTTCCATCTGATTTTCAAAAACTTGCGATGTTCATTCTCGCGTGGGTTTTCCTGTGGATTATACAAGACTGTGCCACTGACCTGCGATGGGAGAAATTCCTGATCGACAAAATTACCCTCAAATGCGTGCGCATACTTGTACTCCTTGCCATAACCGATGTCTTTCATCAACTTTGTAGGAGCATTTCTGAGGTGAAGAGGAACAGGCAGGTTTCCAGTTCGGCGAACCAAGTCCTGCGCAGTGTCTATGGCAACGACAGCTGAATTGCTCTTAGGTGAGCAGGCAAGATAAATAACTGTCTGTGACAGTATTATTCTTGACTCAGGCCAACCGATTTTCATAACGGCATCAAAACATGTATTGGCGAGAAGAAGGGCATTCGGATTGGCGTTGCCTATATCCTCAGACGCGAGTATAACCATCCTTCGTGCTATAAACTCCGGGGCTTCTCCGCCTTCTATCATGCGGGCAAGCCAATAAAGGGCACCGTTGGGGTCGCTACCACGCATTGATTTGATAAACGCCGAGATGATATCATAGTGCATTTCACCATTCTTATCATACAAAGCAATATTCTGCTGTATAGTATTGAGCACCAACGAGTCAGTGACCGTTATCTGCTCAAGACCCTCTTCATTGACAGTGGTTTCACCTGACGACAGTAACTGAAGCACATTCAGCAGTTTACGGCCGTCACCGTTTGCTATCGACAGCAATGCCTCTGTTTCCTCGAATTTCATAACAAGCTTATACTTGTCCTTCATATAAGCAGCCGCCTTATTCATCAGTTCATTAAGGTCATCATTGGTCAAAGCCTTGAGGATATAGACCTGACAGCGTGAAAGCAGAGGAGAAATCACCTCGAAAGACGGATTTTCGGTTGTGGCACCTATCAAAGTGACTATACCTTTTTCAACTGCACTCAACAACGAGTCCTGTTGCGATTTGCTGAAACGGTGGATTTCATCAATGAAAAGAACAGGATTGTTTTCATATTTGGCATTGTCGAGCACGCTGCGGACATCCTTTACGCCTGACTGGACGGCACTGAGTGAGTGGAACGGGCGGTTGAGGGTGTTGGCGATAATATAAGCGAGCGTCGTCTTCCCCACTCCGGGAGGTCCCCAAAAGATAATGGAAGGCAGCACACCGTTTTCCAAGCTCTTGCGAATGATTGCATTCTCACCGACAAGATGCTTCTGTCCAATGTACTCATCAAGCGTCCGCGGACGTAATTCCTCGGCAAGAGGTATCGTATGTATGCTGTAATTCATTATGTTTTGCTTTTTCCAACTTTATTCTACAAAAATTGTACAATTTAATCAATTTAAAACCGACATCTTGTCAGGTAAAATATTCTTAAATGCGTCATTTTGTCGCACAAACACTGTTGGCACAGAAGTTGCCAAAAAGGAAAATGAAACCGGCAGAAGACCGGCAGAACAAACGAATTATTAATCTAAAAAAATAAACATCATGAAACTCGTAAAATTCAATGAACCAGTAACGTTCTCAAACTTACTTGACAATTTCTTCACTAACAGTTTTGAACCTATAGTTGAACCGAAGAAATGGACTGTACCGGCAGTCAATGTCACAGACAATGAAAAGAATTATGAGATTGAATTGGCTGTTCCCGGAATGAAAAAGGAAGATTTCAACATCGACCTTGAAGATGATCTTCTGACAATCTCCTGCAGCAAGAACGAGGAGAAGTGTGACAACAAGAAGAACTACACAAGACAAGAATTCTGCTATTACAACTTCTCAAGGTCATTCAATCTTACAGATGACATTGACAGGGAGGGCATAGACGCCAAATATGAAAATGGTGTCCTGAACATCATCCTGCCGAAGAAAGACCTCAAGATTTCAAAGGCAACGAAAAAGATTGATATCAAATAAAAAAAAGGAGCTTGAAGCTCCTTTTTTTTTTATTCGGTTATGCCAACTTCCTCTTTAACTCTGTTGGCCATTTCATCGTCGACCAGGATTCTTCCGCAGAATTCACAGACGATGATTTTTTTGCGCATTTTTATATCAAGTTGGCGCTGTGGCGGAATCTTATTGAAACATCCTGCGCAGGCATCACGTTCAACTTGAACAACAGCAAGACCGTTTCTAACGCTTTTTCTAATTCTATCGTAAGCAGTCAGCAGTCTTTCCTCTATATATTTCTTACACTCCTTTGACGTTTCAACAAGTTTCAACTCTTCGTTTTCGGTTTCCTGAATAATTCCGTCAAGTTCACTCTTCTTCACCGAAAGAACCTCTTTTCTATCGGCAAGATCATTGGTCGAAACTTCTATATTACCGTTCAAATGTTCAATTTTGGCTGTTGCTTCCCTTATTTTCTTATCACAGAGAACTATTTCAAGTTCCTGAAACTGGATTTCCTTGGTAAGTGAATCATATTCACGATTGTTACGGACATTATTTCTTTGTTCGTCATATTTTTTGATAAGTTCCTGGGAATTCGATTTTTTTATCTCCTGCTCCTTGATAAAAGCCTGGTCGGTTTTGATATCAGCCTTATAGTTTGAAATACGTGTTTCAAGTCCGGCTATCTCATCCTCCAAATCCTGTACCTCGAGAGGAAGTTCACCTCTTACGATTCTAATATCATCTATCTTGGAATCTATAACCTGGAGTTTGAAAAGAGATTCAAGTTTCTTCTCTATTGACACATCACTTTCAGTAACGACTGAATGGGAATGGCCTGAGTTGTCGATGACAACTGCTTCACCCATAATAACCTGACTTTCATTGGATTCTTCCTCGGCTTTGTCTGCCTTTTTGCTTCTTGTCCTCTTGACAGGTTTTTCTGGAGCCTGTTCAGTTTCAGCATCCTTTGCCTTCGAAGTGGTCTTCGATGTAGCAGCTTTGGTCCTTGAAGATGCAGTTTTTCCCTTTGCCTCAAGGGTTTCTTCAGCTACTGGGGTTTCCTCAGGTTCAATTACTTTGGTTTTTGCAGTCCTCTTTACTGTTTTCTTTTTAGGGGTCTCCTCCTGAACCCCAGTCTCAGTAGTGTTTTCTATTTGATCCTCAGTTTTTTTACTCTTTGCCATAATACATGTGTTCTAAATTTTGCAAAAGTAATTTATTTTTCCGAAATACACGCTTTTGCAATCAACATTTATCTCCTTTACAAATAATTTCAAGCAAAATATTGAAAATTAAAATAATAAGTTTAACTTTGCAACAAATTAGCAGTCATGGCTGACACAAAATTATATCTGTTTCCTTTATCTTTGCTCTATGGGGCAGGAATCCGCATTAGGAATTTTGCCTATAAAGTGGGGATTTGCAAAGAAAAAAGCTTTGACAATGTGGTTGTAATCGGTGTCGGCAATCTGTCTGTGGGCGGCACCGGGAAAACTCCCATGGTTGAATATTTGGTGGAACATTTTTCCGACAAATACAAGACTGCAATTTTAAGCAGAGGATATGGACGCAAGACCAAGGGGTTCAGAGTCTGTAAAACCACTGACACTTATCGGGAAATAGGTGATGAACCTCTGCAATATGTGTGCAAGTACCCTAATGTTCATGTCACAGTTCATGAAAACAGGGTTCACGGCATTAACAATATCTTGAAACATTTTCCTGACACTCAGTTGATTATACTCGATGACTCCTACCAGCACAGAAGAGTGAAACCCGCACTCAACATACTGATGACAAACTATTATCATCCGTATAACAATGATTTTCTTCTTCCTACGGGAATGCTTAGAGAACACATATCCAACTCCAATCGTGCTGATATAATAGTAGTCACCAACTGCGACAAGGTAATGTCACCGATTCTTGCGAGAGACTTGCGCAACTCATTAAAAGTCACTGAAAAACAGGATCTTCTGTTCTCACACATCAATTACAGTGACATCGTGCCAGTTCCCAACAGTTTAGCCGAAAGCGCCCCACAGGTTATCGACAAGAAGTACTGCACAGCAATAGTTTTTTCAGGAGTGGCACAGAACTACCCTTTCGTCCACAAAGCGAAAGACCTCTTCAACGACATTGACGTGCTTGAATTCAAAGACCATTACGAATATACCGTGAATGATCTGAAGAAAATCAAGAAGATGTATGACGACAACTACGGCAACAAAAAATTCATACTGACCACTGAGAAGGATATGAGACGTTTGCAAACGCCTGAACTTCAACCGATAATAAAGACCATGCAACTTTATTACCTGCCGATAAAACCTGAATTCAGTTTCGACGGGGACAAGATAATTGAAAAAAGGATAGATGAATTAATCACAAAGCTCTAAGGCACAAGCACTTCCCAAGTATATTTGTCCGGTTCGTCAAGATGAAATTTCTTATTATTAAAAGGAATGGCCGCTGCCGATGCTGCCGCAACTGAACCGGCAATTATGAACCCTGTCTTTGAACTGTAACCTGTACCGGAAATAAGATTGTTAATCCCCGTCAGTCCCATATACCCCAAACCGGCGATAATACCCACTTCCTCAAATCTTACAAGCATATTTCGAGGGACAAAAACTGTCTTGATTTTGGCAAGTTCAACCTCTTCATCATAATTGATGATGATGGTTTCCTCATTGATGACGTTTATATTTCCTGAGGTTTTTCTAACATATCCGTTATTGTCGAAATAGCTGAATTTAATATAGCTGCCTGCAGAATAAAGAGCATTCTTCTTGCTTCCGAATTTCCTCACAAGCAACACATTCTGAGAAAAAGAGCTGACACAGGAGATAAAAATAGAGATACTCAGAATTATACGCAAAACTGTTTTCATCATCATAAAAATTCAGTCTCCAAAGATAATACATTTTTTATAATGGCTTATTAAGAAAAAATATTCTATCTTTGTGCCTCAAAACTTTAGATTGCTTTAATGAGCCTATCGAAAGACAAATATTATTTTGCATCTGACTTTCACTTCGGAATTCCTGACGACAAAACGTCATTGGAACGCGAACGCTTGATTATCAAATGGCTGGATGACATTAAGGCAGATGCCAAGGAAATATACATCTTAGGTGACGTTTTCGATTTCTGGTTTGAATATTCAAAAGTTGTTCCCAAAGGATTCATAAGAATTCTTGGAAAAATGATAGAAGTCATAGAAAGCGGAACCCCTATCCATTTGTTCAAAGGGAATCATGATTTATGGACATTCGGCTATCTTGAAAAGGAAATCGGCTTGATATGCCATAGCAAACCTGAGACTATCATACTGAATGGCAAGAAGATACATCTTGCTCATGGTGATGGTCTCGGCCCTGATGATGTGGTTTACAAGATTCTGCTGAGATTCTTCAGGGGACCGGTAAACCAGATTCTGTTCCGCTGGATACATCCTGACATAGGAGTTCGTATAGGTCTCATGTTTTCCAAAAAGCACAGATATATCAATCGGTACAAGTCGGGCAAGGACGACAATATAGTCATTGAGAACGAACTGCTGTACAAATATTCTTCCTCTTATCTGAAAAAAGATGACAGCATAGATTATTTCATATTCGGACACAGGCACATTCCTATCGACACAAATATCGATAACAGCAGGCTAATCATATTGGGTGACTGGATGATTCACAACACCTACGGAGTACTTGACATTAACGGAAATTTCCAACTTAAGAAATACAAATAATAAATTCATCAGACATGATAGAATCAATTTTAGACAACGACTTTTATAAATTTACGATGCAGAAAGCAGCGATAAATTTATTCCCAAGGGCAACAGTCCGCTACCAATTCACTAACAGAGGAGCTACAAAGTTCCCGGACGGATTCGACAAATTGCTAAAAGAACAGATTGATGAAATGAGAAAGCTGAAACTGACAAAGGAAGAGAAAAGCTTCATATTGAGAAGATGCTACTTCCTTGATCCTGCATATATCGATTTCCTTGCAGGATACAGATTCGACCCGCACGAAGTGTCAATCAAGTTACAAGACGGTGATTTGTCAATATCAGTTGAAGGTCCATGGTTCAGAACGATTCTATGGGAAGTTCCTTTGCTCGCATTGGTCTCGGAATTGTATTTTCAGGAGACAAAAATTCCGAAATATCCAGATGAGAAAATCAGACAAATTGCTGAAGAAAAGATGAATTTATATGATTCATTAGGCATTAAGGTTTCAGACTTCGGAACCAGAAGACGTTATTCATATAAAAATCACGACATTATCATTGACACTTTGTCAAAGCACAGTGACAAGTCGTTTGTCGGCACATCAAATGTTCATTTTGCACAGAAATACAACCTGACCCCAATAGGCACACAAGCTCACGAATGGTTTATGTTCCATGCAGCACAATATGGCTTCAAAATGGCCAACAAAATAGCACTTGAACACTGGATTGACATATACAGGGGGGATTTGGGAATTGCTCTGTCGGACACTTTCACGACAGACCTGTTCTTCAAATTCTTCGACACCAAATTCGCAAAACTGTTTGATGGTGTGAGACATGACTCCGGCGATTCACTTGTATTTGCAGAAAAGGCCATCAACCATTACAAGAAACTTGGAATTGACCCTACCACCAAAACAATAGTTTTCTCAGATTCACTAACACCGGATAAAGTTAAGGAAATCAGGGATTTCTGTAAAGGTCAGATACGCATTTCATTCGGAATAGGCACCAATTTCACAAATGATGTAGGTGTAACCCCGCTCAACATAGTGATTAAAATGTCCGCAGCCAAACCAGAAGGACAGAATTGGATACCTACAATAAAATTGTCGGATGTTGACGGCAAGCATACCGGCGACAAAGACATGATTGACTTATGCAAGCGCGTCATAGCCATGTAGATGATGAAACGTTTTATCACATCCATGCTGCTTCTGACAGCATTGCTAAGTGTTAAAGCACAGGTCATTGAACATAACTATTTTACAAACGACCCATCTATAACCAACTCTTTCGACAGACTGGCCGACAGCATAAAAACCAGTTCAGACCCATTGAATGTGTCTGATGTCAAACTATCATTCAGCAAATTTATAAGCGACAGACGTCTGACTGACAACGAGCGTTCGGATGTATGCAAAGTGCTTAATGCATTCATGCTACAGTCACAACCGCTCACCATTTATTCAGAATACATCACTGCGGCGAACAATTTCCTGACCTCGGATTTCAGCAGTGGCGATTTTGCAACCTGGTCAAACTATCTGACTTCCATTAAAACAGACCTTGCCGGACTGACAAGATGGTCTCAGTTGTTTGCACTTAAACAGCTATATGGCAATAACATACTCACATGGGAATACGAAGGCGGAACCGTAAAAATAACTACAGAAAAAAACGAACCGGTTGTAGTCATCAGCAATTCCATAGTACGTTGCACACTGAACGACAGCATCATAATAAAGGAATGCAGTGGCAAATACTATCCTGACAGAAAGGTCTTAATCGGCGAAAAAGGCACAGTCACGTGGGAAAAGGCCGGAATGCCGGAAAGTGACATCTACGCACGGCTTCCAAAGCCCTACTCTATCGATATGAACAAAAACAGCATTTCGATGGATTCTGTATCATTGTACTATAAGAAATATTTCGGTAACACTCCGCTGCTTGGTTCATTCAGCGACAGATGTGTCAACAGAGAAAGCAAGGAAGCCAATTATCCGAAATTTGCCGCCTACAACGATAATATCATCATCAGAAATCTCTATCCTGA
Organism: Bacteroidales bacterium; assembly: GCA_016285515.1. Taxonomy (GTDB): domain Bacteria; phylum Bacteroidota; class Bacteroidia; order Bacteroidales; family BM520; genus RGIG7150. The sequence goes on along the minus strand of JAEEQW010000018.1, from coordinate 18,486 downwards.
TGTGGACTTCACAGGACAGATTTTGTTGGAAGGGAACAGAATGTCGGGAAGCGGAACAAAAGACATACCCGCACAAGTGAATTTCATCATAGACAGAAAACCAACCATTTTTCTGAAATCAGAACATTTTTTGTTCTCTCAGAAATATTTCTCCACAAAGGATGCCGAAATGGAAGTATATATCAAAGACGACACCATTCATCAGCCATCCTGCCTGGTAAGATATGACGTTGGTCAAAAGCGGTTCAGAGTCACAAGAGATGATGACAAGTCCGGTTCATCACCGTTTCACTCCACTTACCACAAGATGAACATATACAGTGACGAACTGATATGGAGTCTTAACTCCGATTCAATATTTTTCGCTCCGGAGGTCACCTTCACCAAAGGCGGAACCGCCTTTTTCGAGTCCGACAACTACTTCTCTGAAGAAAGATTCAGACAATTTGAAACTCCCGATGGAATCAACATGCTTATAACAATAAACAAATATGTCAGGGAATATTCCGACAGTTTCTATCTTGACGAAATTTCAAATTACTGTAAAATCTCACATGACCAGGTCAAAGCACTGCTACTGATTCTTGAGGATTTCGGACTTGTATCGTACGACAATAAAAACGACCATATTGTTGTTCTGCCCAAACTGTACAGATATATTGCCAACAAAAGCAAGAGACAGGATTACGACATTCTAAGCATTCATTCTCAGGTCACAAATGACTACAATGCGATTCTCGACAAAAAGACATTGAATCTAAGAATATATGGAGTTGACAAACTGGTACTTAGCGAGAAAAAAAATGTCATCATCTATCCTTATTACAAAACGTTGGACGTTTCCGCCAATATGGATTTCCATTTCAGCGGCTATGTGAAATCAGGACTTATCGACATTTACTCGACTGACAATTATTTCAGTTATTCAGAGTTCAAAGTCAAGATGCCACAAATCGACTCCTTATCATTTTACTATAACACAGGCAGTTACGATATTGCCGGACACCCTGTCATCAGTAAGATAAGCTCCCCTATAGAAAATCTGAAGGGATATCTTGAAATTGACAAATTCTATAATAAATCGGGAGTGATTGACAACAACAAGGAATATCCGCGATTCTGGAGTACAGACTCTGCCTTCGTATATTACCAAAGACCCGAAATCTGCGACAACGTTTATCAGAAAGACAAATTTTTCTTCCTCATTGACCCATTCATGTTCGACAGTTTGGCAACGTTCATTCCCGACAACATTTCCTTCAGCGGTGAATTTGTTTCAGCCGGCATCTTTAACAACTTCAGAGAGAATCTTATGGTAATGGAAGACAAGTCATTAGGGTTCAGACATAACATACCAGAGGAAGGATACCCAGCATATAGCGGCAAATGCAACATGAAAGGAATCATCTCTCTGAGCAACGAATGCCTACAAGTTAATGGAAGTTTGAAATACCTGTCAGCCGAACTTCATTCCGAACATTTCATGATGTATCCCGAATCGTTGTATGCTGTAGTTGACAACGTAGTCATTGAAGAAAAATACAATCAGACGGAGTTTCCATATATAGCCGGTGAGCAGTCGGAGATGAGTTTCGACATTCCCAATGACCGGATGGAATTCACCTCAACCAGCAACAAACCTTACAAACTTTACCATGACCAGTTCATCCTTTACGGAAAGCTGTATTTCTCCGAAGAAGGAATCACCGGAAAAGGCAAAGTCAGAAACGGATTGGGAGAAATATCCTCCAACATGTTCTCATTTGACAAAGAATCATTTACAGCCGATTCATCCGATTTTGCATATTATCAGACCAACGACAGATATACCATCGTAAACGCCAATGACTACAGCATGTTTATGGATGTCAACCATAGTGAAGGTGAATTTGCAGCAAGAAATGCCGAATCGTCAAAGATTGTTTTCAAAGAAAACGGCTATTCAACCAATTATCAGACATTTCTATGGGATTTGTCCGACAAGCGACTGATACTTGGCGACAGCAGCAAGGAGAGACGTCCAAGCAACATCGAAGACGCATTCAATGCCATCGATGACATTTCACACGCATACGCCATGAGCAAATCAAGTGATTCCCTTAATTTCGGAACAAGTCACGGCAACTTCGACTACAGCAAGATGACGCTGACATTCAACGGTGTGAATTACATTGAATCATCGGATGCGGCCATCATTCCTGCAGACGGTACTGTAACGGCAACTGTCGGCGGTGCACTGATGCCTATAACTAACGGTTACGTAGTGCTCAACTTAGGAGAACACTATCATGTCATCCATCAGCTTAGCGCAACGATAAAGTCAAGAAAAGAATTCAGCGGTTCAGGATATTACAATTATGTGGATTCAAAAGGGAATTCGACCCCTGTTTTCGTTGAGAAAATAAGCGGCAAAGACTCGATAGTCACATGCAGAGCCATAATTTCAGAATTAAATCCGCTGCCGTTGAATCCAATTGTCGATTTCCAGGGAACGATAACCATCAAAAGTCCAACTTCAGACTTGCTCTTCAATGGTTATTACCACATCAAACAACCTTGTTTTGAAGACAACACATGGTTGAAACTCGCCACGGGAACCGACCCGGACAACCTTCAGCTTCCTGTCAACAGAAACATCGTATCGCTTGACAAAAAGCCTGTTTATTCAGGAATCAACCTTTCGAAGCCGGGTGCAATAGTTTACCCGTCATTCCTTTCCACCATGAAAAAAACTTCCGATTGGAGCATATTCAACGTTGACGGGCTGATGGCGGTCAAAGACAATGAGTTCAGTATAGTTGACACTTCTTCAACAATTGAGGATGTGAAAAACAAACACATATCTCTCAACATAGAACAGTGCGCAATGCACGGTTTCGGTGAATATAATTTCCTCGAAAATCCGGGAAGAATAACGCTGAAAGCCGGTGGAAGCCTCAACTATCATTTCGTCAACGACAGTCTGATTTCGGAAGTTGCGCTGGCACTTGATTTCCATTTCAACAAATCAGCATTGGACATCATGTACAACGAACTCGCATTTTCTTATGAAAACACATCGTCAGATAATGGAAACACTTTCCTGTCCACATTGCGATGCATGATGAGCAAAGAAGAATTTGAGGAATACTACAACAGCATAGAATACGGAAACTCTGAAATGCCCGGGATACTCAAGTCGAACATTGTTTTGTCAAGAGTCAAGTTAATATGGGATAACAACCGCAAAGTCTTCTACTCCACCGGACCGATAGATGTTTACTCCATCAATGGCAACATAGTTGACAAAACAGTGGAAGGTGTTGTGGAAATTTCGAAGGCAAGCGGTACCGAATCAATATCCATCATACTCATCACCAAAGGCGAATATGGCATAAGCGACAAATATTTCTTCTTCTATCACAACAACAACATGTTCACTTACTCGACCAACGATGATTTCAGTAACAAAATAAGAAATGACAGTAGTAAAGTCAGAAGGCTAAAACGTGAAGACGGGCTTCCCGCATACCAGTATATCATAGCGACGAGCGAGAGGTTTGCAGGATTCTGCAACGACTATGGCATAAAATAAAAAAGGGATGACCAATTAATCATCCCTTTTATTAAACTAAATATCAAGCAATAAGCTATTAGTACTTATAAAAACCTTGTCCGCTCTTTCTGCCGAGCAATCCAGCGCGAACCATTTTTCTCAACAACGGATGTGGTCTGTACTTGGTATCACCGAATTCATTGTACAGAACCTCCATGATTGCGAGGCACACATCGAGTCCGATGAGGTCTGCCAAAGCGAGAGGGCCCATAGGATGGTTGGCGCCGAGTTTCATAGCATTGTCGATATCTTCTGCACTTGCAACTCCGTCTGCCAAAATGCCCACACCTTCGTTAACCATTGGTATCAGAATACGGTTTACCACAAAACCTGGAGCCTCGTTGACCAGTACTGGAGTCTTGCCAATTGATTTGGCAAGTTCAACTATGGTGTTGCACACTTCATCCGAGGTCATCTGCCCCTTGATGATTTCAACGAGTTTCATAATAGGAGCAGGGTTAAAGAAGTGCATGCCTATGAATTTTGAAGGACGGCTTGTGCACGCTGCAATTTCAGTAATTGAAAGAGAGGATGTGTTAGTTGCAAATATTGTGTCTTCTTTGCATATCTTATCCAATTCCATGAAAACATCTTTCTTAAGGGACATTTCCTCAACAGCGGCTTCAATAACGAGATCTGCATCCTTAAAGGAAGCATAATCGGTTGTTGTCGAAATATTTGCAAGAGTTGAGTCCATCATTTCCTGAGAAATCTTGCCCTTTTCAACAAGTTTACTGAGAGATTTGGTTATTTTTGCGACGGCCTTGTCCAAACCGGCCTGTGCTCTACTTTTCATTACCACTGGCATTCCTGCCTGAGCGAAAGCCTGAACGACTCCCGAGCCCATTGTACCAGTTCCGATTACATAAATTTTCATGATTAAACTATTTGATTATTTGTTTTTAAATACCGGGTCACGTTTTTCAAGAAAAGCGCTCATACCCTCTTTCTGATCCTTAGTAGTGAAGCAATATCCGAAATCTTCGTTTTCTTCAGCAATTGCGGCATCTATGGTCATAGTGAGTTCTTTGTTGATACATTTCTTGGCTATACGTATGGCAATAGGAGCCTTCTTTATCATGGTGTTTGCCAATTCCTTGGCACTGTCCAAAAGTTTTTCAGGTTCAACCACAGAGTTTACCAGACCTATGCGCAGAGCCTCATCAGCCTTGATGTTTTTCCCAGTGAATATCATTTCTTTTGCGATGGAAGGTCCCACCAGTTTTGCGAGCCGATAAGTACCGGAAAAACCAGGTATAATGCCGAGGGACACTTCAGGTTGGCCAAAACGGGCTTTTGAGGAAGCGATACGGATGTCGCATGCCATAGCCAGTTCGCAGCCTCCACCGAGAGCATATCCGTTCACCGCAGCAATTACAGGAATATCCAGAAGTTCAATTTTCCTGAAAACGGTTGAACCCAAATGTGCAAATTCAGCAGCCTGATATTCATCCTTATCCTTCATCTCGGCGATGTCTGCCCCAGCGACGAAAGATTTTTCCCCATCACCTGTTATTATCAACACTCTTACTGAATCATCGATATTGTCAACGAAAGAATCCATTTCAGCCAACACCTTTGAATTCAAAGCATTAAGTGACTGCGGAACGGATATATAAAGGATGCAGATTGCATCTTCTCTAACTACTTTCAGATAATTATACATACTGCAAGATTATTGAGCCATTGGCTTCAGGTTAGGAGAAATCGTAAGATGTGCTTCTGTGGCAGCAATCACCTGATCGACTGTGAATTCTGGATGTATTTCCGTGAGTACCAATCCCTTAGGGGTAACTTCTATCACTCCCATTTCGGTAATAATAAGATTCACCTGACCGGCTGCAGTGAGAGGAAGGGTACATTGTTTCAATATTTTAGGATTACCCTTCTGAGTGTGTTCCATTGCAAGAATAACTTTTTTGGCACCTACAATGAGATCCATTGCGCCGCCCATACCAGGTGTCAGACGGCCAGGAATAATCCAATTGGCAAGATTACCTTTTTCATCAACCTGGAAAGCACCGAGGATGGTAGCATCAACGTGACCACCACGGATGATACCGAAAGAAGTGGCACTATCGAAACTTGATGCACCCGGAAGAAGTGTAATATAACCACCTCCGGCGTTAATCATTTCCTTATCCTCCTTACCTTCTTCCGGAGCCGGGCCCATACCCATAGCACCATTCTCAGTCTGCAATGTGACATGCACACCTTTAGGTAAAAAGTTCGGAATCATTGTTGGAAGTCCGATTCCTAAATTAACCACATCACCATCGTGTAATTCTAAAGCTGCTCTACGAGCAATAGTTTCTCTAATTTGGTTTTTATCCATAATTTCAATTATTTATTTGTTGTTATCATTTTTCTTTTAACCATCTCCTGAGCAAGGAAGGATGCGACGTCATCGGCATACGAATTACTTCCGAAACCCGCATCATATCCGAGTTCCTTGGCAAGTTCATGAGAAATTCGCGGACCGCCCGCAACAAGTATCACCTTATCTCTAAGACCTTCTGCTTCAAGCATTTCCACAAGCTCTGTCATATTCTTAATATGAACATCCTTTTGGGTAACAGTCTGTGACACCAACAATGCATCGGCATGCATTTCTATTGCTTTGGCAATGAATTCCTCATTAGGCACCTGACTTCCCATATTTAAAGTCTCGAACATTTCATAACGTTCAAGGCCGTAGTGTCCTGCATAACCCTTCATATTCATGATGGCATCGATTCCCACAGTATGTGCGTCTGTACCGGTACTTGCTCCGACTGCTATAATCTTTCTTCCGAGATTTTCCCTTATAAATTTATCTGTTTCATCCATGCTCATTGTCTGAGATTCCACCTTAGGGACATGAATAGTGGTATAATCCACTGTATGAGAGCAGCTTCCATAGCAGTTCACAAAAGTGAATCCAGGAGTGAGTTCCTTTGAATACACTACAAGAGGGTTCTCAAGTCCCATCTTCTTGAGCAGTTGTTTGGCGGCCTCCACAGCCTCATCTCCTGCCGGAACCGGAAGAGTAAAGCTAAGCTGGACTTTTCCGTCGTTCATAGTATCACCGTACGGTTTGATTTTCTTTAAATCTAACGTTTTGTCGAAGTCCTTAGACTCCATTGAATATAATCCTTCACTCATTTTTCAGACTTACAATTATTTACAGACACTACAAATATAATCTATTCTTCATCATATCTATGAAAGGATTGATATAATGAGAACCTTTCTCAGAGACTCCCGCAAGTCCCTTACCACCATTCTTAGGTCGTTTAACATCGGCGAACATTCCTTTTTCCAAAGCCGTGAACAAGCCTTCTTCGGTGATTTTCTCCAACAAGGCGATAGCTTTCTCCAATACGAAGGCAGCTCTTGTCCTGATAATTCCTCCTTCCCTGAATTCCATTTCCTCACCTATGTCATACATATTATTGAAGATATATCTTGCATTTTCAATTGACAGGTATCTGTCGCTCATAAAAGGAGTATGAATGGCTTCAGTAGGCATTCCAAGCAGTTGGATTCCCTGATGTGTCCATATACCTATGATATTGAATAAAGCATCCTGAATATGACCGCGGAAGATGTTGCCGGTCATAAACTTTGTCGGAGGCATATATTTCAGTGTGGCATCAGGAAATATTTCCCTTGTCATCTGAGCCTGTGCAAGTTCATAGAGAAATCCGTTTTTTATCATAGGATCCATTTCGAAAGCATGGCCTAATCCCATCTGGTCTTCAGGAAGTCCTGCAAGAAGTGCCAGCTGTTCATTTATCAGATCAGAGGAGAGAACAGTATGTCCTTCCTCGAATGCATCTGCAGTGGTCAGGTAATTATCCTCACCAGTATTTATGATTACGCCTGCATATCCGTTGATGACACGGGAGAAATATTGGTCGACAAGAGTTCTCTGCATATTGATGTCCCTGAACAAAATACCATACAAAGCATCATTGAGCATGACATCAAGTCCTTCAAGAGCACCCATGATGGCTATCTCAGGCATACAAAGACCTGAACAATAATTGCAAAGACGGATATAACGACCGATTTCCTCGCCAACTTCATCAAGAGCTTTACGCATTATTCTGAAGTTCTCCTGTGTGGCAAACGTACCGCCAAAGCCTTCAGTTGTCGCACCATAAGGCACATAGTCAAGCAGACTTTGACCCGTGGTACGAATGACTGCTATGACATCAGCGCCCTGACGAGCTGCGGCCTGTGCCTGAACGACGTCCTCATATATATTGCCAGTGGCGACTATGACATAAATGTAAGGTTTTGTCCCTTCACCTATAGTATTGATATAGTGTTCCCTTCTCTTACGTCTGTTGGCGATACGTATGATATTGGGTTCATAAAACGGTTTCAGCGCATCAAGTAATTCCTTTGTATCATGGGCTTTAAACTTGTCAAGTTCCATTTCCCCTTTTGAAACTTTTTCCGCTATAGTCTGTGGTGAAAGTCCGGTTTCGATGACAGCATTGCCTAAGGCAAATATTATACCTTGACTGATAGTGTTTGATGCCACCAACGAATCGACAATTATATTTGGCAAAGGCACACCGTTTTCATCAATTCCGTCTATTCCAAGGATGCGGGAAATGGTACGCTCCACAGCCACAGTAGTATAATTGTCCGCAAAATTCTGAACATCAACTGCTATTTTCCTGGCTAATGATTTTGCATACTCCACCCTCTTAAAATCAATTCCTAACTTACTTTTCTGCATATTATTCCATTCGTTTTATTTAAAACTACAAAGATATACAAATTTTAAAAAATAATATACAATTATTATTTTTGCACTTTGAAAATTATATTCAACCAATGAGCACAATATTATATATCCATGGGTTCAATTCAGCAGGCACAGGCGCCAAGGCCGAATCACTCAGAAAAATGTATCCAAAATGGAAAGTACTGACTCCCACTTTCAATTACAAGGATTTGAAAGCGACACTGAAACAGCTCAATTCACAGTTTATCACAAACAGAATTGATGTGGTTATCGGCACTTCCATGGGCGGGTTTCTCTCTTTATATGGCGCCGCAAAACATCACACCGGATGCATTGCCATAAATCCTGTCACTCAACCTTCCGTGACTTTAGCCAAACATATTGGTGAGAACCGGAACTTTGTCACCAAAGAACGTTATATACTGACAGAAAAAGACCTGAAGTCTTACATGGAATTTGAAAAGAAAGAATTCTCAAAGATAGAACCTGAAGACAAAAGCACAATATTTCTTCTTTCTGAAGACGATGAGATGCTGGGAGACCATCACTATCTTGAGACATTGTATCCGCAATGTCATAACTTCAGATATTTCACCGGCTACGGGCACCGTTTCAACGGCTTCAAACCTATCTCCGCCGCCATAGATGAGCTCCTGTCGCAGTAATTTCCATTTTTTATTACTTTTGCATGCCAAAATATAAGGAAATGAAACATATCTTTATAATAAATCCTATTGCTGGCAAAAAAGACGCCACAACTGAAATAACCAACAAACTCAAAGAATTTGACAGCAAAATAGATTACGAAATATATGTCACCAAATGTCAGGGAGATGCGACCACATATATTAAACAATGGTGCACTGCCAATCCTGACACCAATGTCAGATTTTATGCCTGCGGCGGTGACGGCACCATCAACGAAGTGGTCAGCGGCATTGTGGGATTCAAAAATGCGGAGATGTCATGTTATCCGTCAGGCAGTGGTAACGATTTTGTCAAATACTATGGTGGAAAAGACGGTTTTTTTAATATCCAATCAATCATCAACGGAACACCCCATCAAGTTGACCTGATGAAGGTGCGTGATCGGTATTCACTGAATGTCTGCAATTTCGGATTTGACGCCATGGTTGCAAAAACCATGATAAAAGTAAAACGCAAGCCTATTATCGGAGGTCCCAAGAGTTCTTATACTTATGGCATTATTAAAGCTCTGTTTACCTCAAGAAGAAATCCTATTAAAGTTAAAGTTGACGGAGAACCGCTAAACAATGGAGATCTGATGCTATGCACTTTGTCAAACGGACGTTATGTTGGTGGAAGTTTCATTTGCGGACCCATGTCACTGAATGACGACGGGCTGATAGACGTAAGTCTTATTGTCCCCGTATCCATCATTAAGTTTGCCACCATGTTAAAAGCTTACTCCAACGGCACCTATCTTGAGGAGCCCAGATTCAAAAAAATAACCACATACAAAAGAGGCAAGGTCGTGGAGATGTCTTCTGACAACAAGTTTGCGATATCCATTGACGGTGAAATACTGGAAGACACATATTTCAAAGTTGAAATAATGGACAAAGCAATCAGGTTCATCTCACCGGCCCAGCAGGGTTGATAAAGGAACCAAGGTCAGGAGGATTGCAAATCCGCAGAACACGCATAAACAATTGGAAGCCTGCAATGTATTTTGCAAGTTGATTTCTATTATAAGTTCAGATGCCTGAAATTGCAAAATCCGTTTTCAGAGGCAAAGGGTTGTCTTGCCCAACTGTCGCGGTCCGGCTAATGTAATGACAGGAAAATAGTTAAAAGCATTCTTTAGTGTGTTTTCTAAATCTCTGTGTATGAGTTTGTTATTCATAATTTAGCCAAATTTGCAGTTGGACTGAAAATTTGGACAAATATACGATTATTATTTTTGTGTGGTGATGATAACAGAATTATGAATAATCATTCTGTTTTATTTGCATGGAAACAAAAAACTTTCTACTTGTAATATTTTATTAGTAAGTAGTTTATTAGTAAGCAAACTATTACTAAGTGGTTTATTACATATCGTACCATGAATACTCCAACAGCTGCCCAAATCCCGATTTTCAGGATTTGGGCGGCTGTTTAGTATCCCAATCGTACCAAATGTTTATGTGTCGCCAGCTAGGTAATTTGGTACGTGGAAATTATGGTTGGGATAGTCAGTATGACGCTATTACTGGATGTAAAATGTAACTTACAGGAATAAAAGTTGTTTTATTTTCACTTTATTGCGTTTTTAATTACAAATATTACTGTATAATGATGGTAATTCCATTATTTTTTTGTACTTTTGTACCATAAATCCCCAAAAAATGGAAGAGAACAAAGATTTGAATCGACTGAAGGTGATGCTCGCCGAGAAAAAGCGCACAAACAAGTGGCTTGCGACACAGCTTGGAGTCAACCCCGCTACAGTTAGCAAATGGTGCACGAACTCTTCGCAGCCATCTCTTGAAACATTGATGAAAATTGCAGAGTTACTGGAAGTCAACTATACAGAACTTATAAGAGTAGAGTCAAAGTCATGAAAGCAAAGAACACCCTCACAATCCACACAGAACTGATAGATGGCATTCTATCTGGAGTTAGGAATATCTATATGGGGGCAAACTCGACTTGCCATCTCTACGTTATTCCACGTAACGAAATCAACATTGCCAACAGTATAGCAGATATAGCAGGGCAACCTGCCTTTTATATTTTGCTTGGTGATGCCAATGCATTAAAGCCAGAAGCATACATCGGCCAAACGACAGACTTTGCCAATCGTAAGAATGACCACGTTCAAAAGAAGGATTTTTGGAAGACAGCTCTCGTCTTTGTCTCAGATAGCCATAAGATATATGGAGACGATGTAAAATACTTGGAATATCTTGGTATTGAATCCGCACAAAGTGTAGAATCATTCGCATTGCTCAATGGTGCCAATCCACGTAAACCAAATATCGCTCCCTTTCGTGTCAATGACATGGAAGTGTTTTTCCGCGATATTCAGTTGCTCACTCGTTTCTATGGATGCGGAATCTTTGATGCTCCTGTGGTAAAACCACAGCCAAAGCATCTGTTCTATGTTCACGCAACAGACCGTCCAGCAAAGGGTATTGGCTATTATGATGAAAACTCAAAACAGTTTGTTCTCGTAAAAGGTAGCATCGTTGCCAGCCAGATAGTTGCGAGTTTCAAGCCTATAGCATCGCGCCAAAAGTTTATCGAAGAACATTGTAAAACAGAAAAAGGATTAATAATACTTCAGCACGATGTACCCATGGATAGTCCAAGTGGTGCCAGTGGGATAATTCTCGGTCGTCCTAGCAACGGTTGGGACGACTGGAGGGATACTGACGGCAATAAGTTAGGCATAGTCGTAAAACGATAGCTATATGACCCCAGAAGAAAAAGCAAGAGTAAAAATCGACCAGATGTTCGACGATGCTGGTTGGAAGGTGGTGGATAGAGATTTCTATTCGCCCACTATCTCTGCCGCTGCTATTCGTGAAGGGCTATTGATCGGCAATCATGAAGCGGATTATTTCCTTTTCATCAACGGAATGGCTGTCGGTGTGCTTGAAGCAAAACGGAAAGAGGTAGATGTTACAACCGATATGGTTTGCGAACAAGCAGAACTATATGCTCGTGGTGTGCCCAACTGCTACAAGGCTTATTCTCGTCCGCTTCCCATTATCTATCAGTCAAACGGCGAAAAAACATTTTTTCGCGACTTCCGCGACAAAAACGGAAATCTAATTGAACTGAACCGCATCCACACACCCAAGGAAATTGTCAAAACGCTGGGTTTTGATGACCCGTATGCAGGATTGCCTACCCTTAAGAAGAAGGGATTACGCGATTGTCAATATGAAGCCATTTCAGAGCTGGAAAGCAGTTTCCGTGCCGGGCAGAAGAAGGCCCTAATTGTATTGGCTACTGGTGCTGGTAAGACATATACGGCTTGTTTGGCTGCATATCGTTTATTAGCTTTCACACCGATGAAGCGCATCCTCTTCTTGGTCGACCGCAATAATCTCGGCAAACAGGCAGAGGGTGAGTTTGGAATGTTCCGTTTGACAGAAAATGGTGACCCGTTCAATACCATCTACACTGTCAACCGCCTGCGTTCAGCGAAAGTACCGTCTGACAGCAATGTGGTTATCTCCACCATTCAACGCCTTTTCTCTCTCCTTACAGGACAAGAAATCGTCGATAATGATGATGACGATGTTGATACCGCCACAAGCGAAGTACAGCTGACAGGAAATATAACTTTGCCGCCAAACTTTTTCGACCTGATTATAATTGACGAGTGCCACCGTTCCATTTATGGCAACTGGAAGAAAGTGCTGGAATACTTCAATACGGCCAAGATGATTGGATTGACCGCAACACCAGTCCCAGAGACAAAGGCTTTCTTCAACAACAACATCGTTGCGAACTATACCCTTGAACAATCGATTGTGGACGGTGTGAATGTGGACGGTCGTGTATATCGCATCAAAACGGAAGCCACCGAGAATGGTGGTGCCATCTTGAAGGGGGACAAACTGAAACGCGAAACACGTTATACTGGAAAGGTTGAGACCATTCGCAACGAAGAAACCAAGAACTACTCTAAAGAAGAGCTGAACCGTAGTGTAATCAACCCAGCTCAAATCAAACTGGTGCTTGAGACATACCGCGATGCTGTCTACACAGAGATGTTTACCGACCCGCAGCGCGAGCCGAATATGGATTATCTGCCCAAAACGCTCATATTTGCTTTGAATGAAATCCACGCGAACAACATCGTAACAATTGCAAAGGAGGTGTTTGGTAGGACAGACAACAAATTCGTTCAAAAAATAACCTACTCTTCTGGCGACAGTAACGAACTGATACGACAGTTCCGAAACGATAAGGAGTTCCGTATAGCAGTCACCTGTACGCTGGTGGCTACGGGTACTGACGTAAAGCCACTTGAAGTTTTGATATTCATGCGTGATGTTGCTTCCGAACCGCTCTATATCCAGATGAAAGGACGTGGTGTGAGAACCATAGGCGACGACCAGTTGCGCAATGTTACGCCCAATGCTTTCAGCAAGGATTGTTTCTTCCTCGTGGATGCTGTTGGTGTTACTGAAAGTGCTAAAACTACGACAAGTCCCGGTGGTGGCGATGAACAGACAATCACGCTAAAACGATTGCTGGAGTTATTGACACACGGAAATGTGAATGACGACTACCTGCGCCTGATTGCCGCCAGACTCGCCCGCATCTACAACAAGAGTACCGTCAAACAACGTGAGGAATTCCAACGGTTAGCCCATAGTGGGATGCAGGAGATTTCGTCTGCAATCTTTGATGCTCTCGAAAAGAACTCGCTGCCTACTTATGAAAGCATTGACGAGCCGAACCTTGAACGCAAAGGTCTTGTAGCTCCGCTGACACACCACCCCGAGGCTCGTCAATACCTGCTCATCCTTGCGGCCGGTTTCGTGGAGACACTAATGCCTGGTGAAGACAATCTCATTTCAAAAGGGTTCTCTCAGGAGGAAGCAAAAGAGGTCACTTCGGCTTTCGAGCAATATTGCAATGACCACCAGGACGAGATTGAGGCCCTTCGTATGATATACAATAACGAGGGAGAACCGCTGACATACGCTTTGCTGAAAGATTTGGAGAATAAACTAAAAATGGCCAACAATAAGTTCCAAACCTCGCGGTTGTGGAACTGTTATACGATTGTAAGTCCAAATTCGGTGAAGAAGTATAGCACCAAGGAGGAGAAAGAGGCACTCACCAATATCATTCAGTTGGTGCGTTTCGCCAACCATCAGATTGAGACCTTGGAGAGCCTGTATCCTTCGGCACAGCAACGGTTCAATCTCTGGTATGGTCAGGTGCAGCGCACGGTGACAGAATCCCAGATAACCATCATCCGGCAGATTGTGGACTATATCGCTTCCAATGGTGCTTGCACCATCAAGGATATTATTGACGACGACAAGACGAGGGCTGCTCAACTCATCAAAGCTTTTGGTGGAAAAGCACAGGCAGATGAGGCATTGGTATCTTTGTCGAAATTCTTACTATACAGAAAAACCGCATAACATAATATGGCAACAAACAAAGAGACATCACTCACCAAGAAAGTGTGGACGCTGGCCACAACCCTATCGGGACAAGGTATCGGCTTCACAGATTATATCACCCAGCTCACCTATCTCCTATTCCTGAAGATGGATGACGAGAACGTGGAAACTTTTGGCGAAGAATCTGCCATTCCCGAGGGTTACCGTTGGAAAGACCTCATTGAACTGGATGGACTTGATCTTATCAATCAGTACGAGGAAACGTTGAAGAAACTGTCCGAAGAAGAAAACCTTATTGGCACTATCTTCGTAAAGGCCCAGAACAAAATTGACAAACCTGTATATCTCCGCAAGGTGATTACGCTGATTGACGGAGAGCAATGGCTGGTGATGGACGGTGATGTAAAAGGAGCTATCTATGAAAGCATCCTCGAGAAGAACGGACAAGATAAGAAAAGTGGAGCCGGGCAGTATTTCACGCCTCGTTCCTTGATTTCTGCTATGGTCGATGTGACTCGTCCTCAGATTGGTGAAACTATTTGTGACCCCGCGTGTGGTACGGGCGGTTTCCTCTTGGCCGCCTATGACTACATGAAGAACCAGTCGCAAGACAAAGCCAAACGTGACTTCCTCCGCGAGAAAGCCCTTACCGGTTACGACAACACCGCTCTCGTAGTCACACTGGCATCCATGAATCTCTATCTGCATGGCATTGGAACCGATCGAAGCCCGATTCTTTGTGAAGACTCTTTGGAGAAACAGCCGCAGAAACTGGTGGATGTAATCCTTGCCAATCCTCCCTTTGGCACTCGTCCGGCTGGCAGCGTGGATATCGACCGCCCCGATTTCTATGTTGAGACAAAGAACAACCAGTTGAATTTCCTTCAGCACATCATGGTGATGCTGAAGAACACCGGTCGTGCTGCTGTAGTGCTGCCAGACAACGTTCTCTTTGAAGGTGGAGCCGGTGAAATCATCCGCAAAGAACTGCTGAAAAATTTCAATCTGCACACTATACTTCGTCTGCCCACAGGTATTTTCTATGCTCAGGGAGTGAAAGCCAATGTGCTATTTTTCAAGAAAGGCGAACAGACAAAGAATGTGTGGTTCTACGACTACCGCACGGGTATCAAGCACACGTTGGCCACCAAGCCCATGATGCGTCATCATCTTGACGATTTTGTCGCTTGCTACCATGCAGAGGATATGTCTCAGCGCAAAGAAACTTACAGTGAGAAGAATCCAAATGGTCGATGGCGCAAATATCCCGTTGAGGAATTACTGAAGCGAGACAAGACCAGCCTCGATATTTCCTGGATCAAGCAAACCAATGATGATGATGACATGACATTGGCTGAGCTGATGCAGACCATTCAGCAGAAGAGTGAGAACATAAGCAAAGCCGTAACAAAGTTGCAAGAGTTAATGGCAAATATCAAGGAGGATTAGACATGAATGATATACAGTTAAGGGAAGATGCTCTGTTTGAGCGCATATCCGCATTGATTGACCTTGCTCACAAAAGGGTTAAGACTGCTATTGACACAACAATGGTTTACACATATTATGGTGTTGGTCAATATATTGTCGAGGATGAGCAGCAAGGAGAACAAAGGGCTCAATATGGTAAGTTCATTCTAAAAAACCTATCTGCTCGTTTGACAAACAAATATGGACAAGGGTGGTCTGAAGAGAACTTAAAGTTATGTAGGCGTTTCTATGTGATATATTCAAATTCGGTAAACAGTGTTTACCCAATTCAAGACGGAAAAGAAAAACAGTGTTTACCCAATTCCGACAATCATTCTCTTGATATTTCCGAAACGCCGTCTCGAAAATCTGAAACGCCTCTGTCATTCACACTCTCTTGGTCTCATTATTTGGTACTCATGCGTATCAAGGATAACGAGGAACGTCGTTTCTACGAGATTGAATGTCAGAAACAAGACTGGAGTGTGCGCCAACTGAAACGCGAATATGGGGCAAGCCTCTATGAACGTCTGGCTTTGAGTCGTGATAAAGAGGAAGTAATGCGCCTATCACAGGAAGGGCAAACGATAGAAAAACCAAAAGACATCATAAAAGACCCTCTTACGTTAGAGTTCCTCGGACTATATCGTGACAGCAGTTTCAGTGAATCAAGTTTGGAATCGGCAATCATCAGCAAACTACAAGATTTCCTGCTTGAAATGGGAAAGGGTTTCTTGTTCGAAGCAAGACAGAAGAAGTTTACATTCAACGAAAGGCACTTCTATGTAGATTTGGTGTTATATAATCGTCTGCTTCAATGTTATGTCCTTGTGGATTTGAAGGCAGGTGACCTATCGCACCAAGACCTTGGTCAGATGCAAATGTATGTCAACTACTATGACCGACATGTTAAAGAGGCTTTTGAAAAGCCCACAATAGGTATCCTCCTATGTAAGGACAAAGACGATGCTCTTGTGGAACTGACTTTGCCAGAAGATGCCAATGTTTACGCTACGTCATACGAACTATGTATTCCGGATAAAGCCACCCTTCAGTCAAAGGTGAAACAATGGATTCTGGAGTATGAAGAAAGCAAGGAGGATTGATATGGACACAAAGAAGTTACGCCAGAAGATACTCGACCTTGCCATCCGTGGCAAACTCGTTCCCCAAGACCCTAACGATGAGCCAGCATCAGTATTGCTGGAGCGTATTCGTGCAGAGAAAGAACGCTTAATCAAGGAAGGTAAGATTAAGCGCAGCAAAAAATCTGCTAAATCTTCTGATACGCCCCATTATGAGAACGTGCCGTTTGAAGTACCTGAGAGCTGGGAGTGGTGCCAAGTCTCGGACATTTTTGAATTGAATCCCAAGAACGACGTTCCAGACGATACACAAAGTGGATTTATCCCGATGGCTTGTGTGGATGATGGCTTCGGTTACGCCCACTCTTTTGAGACAAGACCTTGGGGAGAAATAAGGAAAGGGTACAGCCATTTCAAAAATGGAGATATTGGCATTGCAAAAATCTCGCCATGTTTTGAAAATAGAAAATCAACTATATTCTATGACTTGCCTAATGGAATAGGCGCAGGAACAACAGAACTTACGGTTCTTCGTGGGTATTGTGTAAATATAGAGTTCTTCTTGTATCTTTTCCAGTCAGAATGGTATCTCTTTGAGGGGACAAAGGAATTTAAAGGTGTTGTCGGTCAGCAGAGAGTAAATAAAGAAATATTCACTACGTTACTTATTCCACTCCCCCCAATTGAGGAGCAAAATAGAATTGTCACCGAGATAAGGAAATTATTCTCTGTAATTGAAGTATTGGATGATGACAAGGAAGACTTAAATGAATCAGTACAAAAGGCGAAGTCCAAGATTCTTGACCTCGCCATCCACGGTAAACTTGTTCCACAAGACCCTAATGATGAGCCAGCCATAGAGCTTTTGAAGCGCATCAATTCAAAGTTTGTTCCTTGTGATAACGCGCATGATACCAACCAACTGCCAAATAGTTGGTGTTGGACAACATTAGGAAGTCTATTTCAGCATAATACTGGCAAGGCATTGAACAAGTCTGAATCCCAGGAAGGTCTGTTGAAACCCTATCTTACAACTTCCAATGTGTATTGGAATTGCTTTGATTTTTCCGAAGTAAAAGAGATGTTTTTTAAGGATTCTGAGTTGGAGAAGTGTACCATTACCAAAGGAGATTTGTTAGTATGTGAAGGAGGTGACATCGGGCGAGCTGCCATCTGGAACTTTGATTATGACATTTGTATTCAAAATCATATTCATAGGTTAAGGGCTAAAGGGAATGTTTGCCAGATTCTTTATCTATATATTCTAATGCTCTATAAATGGAAGGACAGAATACATGGTAAAGGAATAGGACTTCAAGGTCTATCTTCTGGATTGTTAGATAAACTTGTTGTTCCGCTTCCTCCTATCAATGAGCAACTCCGTATCGTCGCCAAAATCGAAGAACTCTTTGCTGTTCTTGATGAAATACAGAAATCCATAGAGGTCACGCCTCTATGGATTTCTTTTTACCATGTAACGACCTTATC
>JAEEQW010000054.1 GCA_016285515.1 Bacteroidales bacterium | reverse complement strand
TGTGGTGATTTTCTATTATCAACGAAAGGAGAACGAGGAGAAGATCATTTCCGACCAACTGAAAAGTGAGAAACTCGATATGGAGTTGCGCTATTTGAAGTCACAAATCAATCCTCATTTTCTTTTCAATGCCTTAAATAACATTTACTCAATGGTTTACACACACGATGACAATGCTGCAGATGGTGTGCTGAAACTCTCTGAGATGTTACGTTATGTGCTGGTCGACTGTCAGGCCGAGATTATCCCTTTAAGCAAGGAAATCAATTACATAGAGAACTTCATCGACTTTCAGATGATGCGTATGGGAGGTGAGCGTGATGTGGTATTAGAGCAGGCTATTGAAAATGACGACTTCATGATTGCTCCTATGTTATTGCAGCCTATCATCGAAAACTGCTTTAAATACAGTCGATTGGAATCCCATCCAGAGGGCTATGTGCATGTCAGTATCCAACAGTCAGGCAACAGTTTTTGTTTTGTTGCGGAGAATACGGTTGCTACCAATGTCATGCCGTTTGTGGGCAATGGGAGTGGAGCGAAAAAGTCGGGTATAGGGCAAAAGAACGTGCAACAACGCCTGATGTTGCACTATGGTGAAAGCTATAAATTTGATATCGAACAAGATAATGGAATCTATAAGGTCAAGATTGAACTATGAAAGAGAAATACAATGTGGTCATCGTGGATGACGAATACCTGGCCCAAAAACTGTTGCAGGACTATGTCTCGAAGGTGGACTCGCTGCAAATTGTGGCCGTCTGTTCCAATGCATTCGAGGCTATGAATGCTTTGAAAAACCATCAGGTTGACATCATGTTCCTTGACATTCAGATGCCAGACCTGACGGGATTGGAACTGGTGAAGAGCATGGAGCACAAGCCAGCCATCATCTTCACCACGGCTTATTCCGAATATGCCGTCGATGCGTTCAACCTTTCGGTGGTCGACTATCTGCTGAAGCCTTTCGACTTTCCGCGTTTTTTCCAAGCCGTCTGCAAGGCTATCGGTGGCGACCAACCCGTGGTAAGCACCGAAGAAAAGCCGCATGATACCATCAGCCATTCCAACGACTTCATCACCGTCAAGGCCGACTATAAGCTTTACAAGATAAATTATGATGACTTGCTCTTTATCGAAGGTCAACACGAGTATGTGACTTTCCACACCACCCAGCGTCGCATCACTGCTTTGTTTGCCTTGAAAGATTTGGAGGAAATACTGCCCAAGGACAAGTTCGTCCGTGTGCACAAGTCGTATATCGTATCGTTCAAGCATATCCAGGATTTGGACAAGTCGGATGTCACGGTTGCCGGCAACAAGGTGCCCGTGGGAGCCAGTTATCGCGATGAGCTTTTGGCGCGTTTGCAGTAAAAAATTTCAAGTTTTTGGCAATGCAAAGAAAAAAATGTATATTTGCAGCCTAAACCAACTATAAAAACAGAAAATTATGGGTAAATTTGAGATCAAAACCAGGAAGAATGGTGAATTCCAATTCAACCTGAAGGCTACAAACGGTCAAGTTATCCTCACCAGCGAAGGATACAAAACTAAGGCTTCGTGCCTCAACGGTGTTGAATCCGTAAAGAAAAACAGCCAGGACGAGAAACGTTTCGAAGTCAAGGAAGCCTCCAACGGCAAACCTTATTTCAACCTGATGGCCGCCAATGGTCAAGTCATCGGTTCGAGCCAGATGTATGCCAATCAAGTGAACATGAAGAACGGCATTGCATCGGTGATGAAGAATGCTCCTGAGGCTCCCATCGTCGATTTGACTGAAGAATGATCAAGGCATGAATTAGAATTTGGAAAGGAACGGCGAGGAGTCGTTCCTTTTTTGAATGACAAAATAAACAGATAGGAGGGAAGAACGATGAGATGTCCAAAATGTGGAAGTAGGAATATCACAGTGGAAAGACGAGGCTTTAGTTGGAGAAACGGAATTCTTGGCTCACTGTTCTTTGGCGACAACGGCTTTTTGGCAGGTTTTTTGGGCAGTAATAATCATATTTGCGAATGTCAGCA
>JAEEQW010000053.1 GCA_016285515.1 Bacteroidales bacterium | reverse complement strand
TGTGGGTCCATTCGAAGTTGAGATTGAAAGAAATCTCGGTTCCATCGGCAAGTTTTACTTCGTATTCGTCGTCTTCCGCTTTGATGCTAAGGACTTCAGTTTGAGAGAAATAAGTGCTTACAAAAGTGTTGATGTCAGGGTATTCAGTGTTGCTTCCTCCCCCATTACCGCCATTGTTGACGACATTGAAGTTGGCATCAAACTTAAGTTCAACATCATTGCTGAGTTCAATCTCCCAACCGTTGTTTTCCCTTTCGATCTCATCAATGTGTTGATTGGGATAGTTGGCGGTAACATAGGCTGCAATCTGTTCGGGGACAAGCGTCGCAGGCACAGCATCATAGATGGATGAATGTTCGCAGTTAACCTCAACCCATTCAAACGCTTGGGTAAAATACGCCTTGGTGTTGTCGCTTAGAATCACACGGTAATAGTGTTCAGTTTGGTTACAGCTGAGGATGCTTGCTTCTGGGAAATGTGTGTTGACAAACGTTACAATGTCAGTGGCAATGTCCGTGGCATTGACGGGAGCACCGTTCCCTTCGGCCTCCCATTGGTTGTTGTTACTGTTGTTGCCTCCTGTGGGCGTTTCTTTTGTGCATGATGACACTGCGAAAGCCAGTGCGATGAATGCTGCAAACAATGCTAATTTCTTCATTTTAGTTAGATTTTAGTTGATAATAAATGAATTATGGGATAAAAAAAGATGGTCCGAACCGAAGTCCACACCATCTTTTATGTTTTTCGTAACGATATAGTTATGGCTGTCAGCCAAGTTTTTCCTTGGGGCATAACGCCTTACCTGTCCGAGGCGTAAAGCCGCCGAACACATATTTTCATTTTGCTCCTCTCCTATTGTTGTAACTGGGAAGAGGTCACATCGGCATTGCAAACCATCAGATGGACCATTGAGCACGAAATCCGAATCTTCGTCGTCGTCAAACTCATCGCCATCGAACGACATACTGGACTGGATTTCAGTTTGTTCCATGACGTACAAATCCTCTTGATCCGTGAAAGTAAGGTCAAGAAGGAAGAGACCCATCAGGATGAGGGCGACAACAGAGACATATTTTCGGAAAAAGTCAATCATGGCGATGCTGATGTTCCTAAGCATAACGGACAAGAGGTAGAATTATTGTTTTTTTCTCGAACAAATTTTCGGGCCAGTTCTTGCGCGATCACAATATAACGTATCATGCCCTCGCCACCGTCAGACACATTAACGAAGACAATACCATGGAAGTGATGTAAAAAATCTGAAAAAATCCCTATTCTTCAGGCAACCCAACCATAGTCTTCCTGTATTCCATAGGGCTTTCCCCAAGGTGTTTCTTGACGTATTTGCAAAAGAAACTAACATCGGGGAAATCCAGTTTGAAGGCAATTTCCTTCACGGAGAGGTCGGTCTGCAATAGGTAGTATTTGATATGGCCTACAGTGTTTTCCGTAATCCAGTCCATTGCCGTGCGACCACTCTTTTCCTTACACACGGCACTTAAATATTTTGAGGTGACAAGCAATTGTTCGGCGTATGCCCTGACCTCACGCTCGGTGTTAGTTGGACGGCTAAGTATGGACATGAAACGCTGGAATAGGCGGTCTTTTTGCGAGGTCTCGCTTGTCGATTGGCCAATAATTTCATTTTCAAGTGCATGAAGAAGTTCAACAGCTACCGCTTGTGAGGTAAGTCTGATGATACGCTGGCGATAAGGATTGTCGCTGTCCTCCATGTAAACCATCAAAAGATTAAAGTAAGCCTGAAAAAGCTTGCTCTGGAACTCCGTGGCGTGAACAACTGGGTTTTGCCTTAAAAAGAACAGTTTTTTCCACCAATTGGGGTCGATTTGAAAAACACCTGGCAATGTCTCGTCATAAATCAACTCACCGGCACTGATAACCTTACCTTGTAAGTCGGGTGTACGCATATACATGCCAATGATGTTGCGGGGTGTACATATAACGATGTCACCTTCCCCTACGTGGTACATTTCTCCCTCTACGGAAAACTGCAATGCGCCTCTCTCACAATATAACGCGAGGAAGGAACTCAACAGAGTT
>JAEEQW010000052.1 GCA_016285515.1 Bacteroidales bacterium | reverse complement strand
CTCGTACTCACCCGTGCGGCAGTAAGCGAGGTTACGGCGCTCCTTGATGTAGGCGGCCTCTTCGTAGCAGTAAATCGGGATGTTCAGCTCGTCGCCGAGGCGTTTACCTAATTTGTGGGCATACTCGACCACTTCTTCCATGGTGATGTTGCTCACGGGAATGAGGGGGCACACGTCGGTGGCACCCTGGCGCGGGTGGGCGCCGTGGTGCTGGCTCATGTCGATGAGTTCGGCGGCTTTCTTCACCACGCGGTAGGCGGCTTCGCACACAGGCTCAGGCTCACCCACGAAGGTGATGACGGTGCGGTTGGTGGTCATACCAGGATCCACGTCCAGTAGTTTGACGCCTTCCACTTTCTCGATTTCAGCGGTCACTTGGTCAATGATATTCTTGTCGCGGCCTTCGCTGATATTCGGCACGCATTCGATGAGTTGTTTCATTATTGTATTGTTTAATTGTTGATCGTTTAATTGTTTAATTGTTGTTTGACGCGGGACGCGAGACTGCGAGACACTGGACTGGGAAACACTACAAGAACGCCTTTGACCCTCATGGCGGAGGAACATCCGCCATCCCCTACGCGAGAGGGAGTCCTTATCGCTTAGGGGATTGCGGGTCAAGCCCGCAATGACGGCAAAGGGCTTGGGGTAGTGACAATAGCACCAATCCCTCAGCCGTTGTTTGCCGCGGCAAAGGTACGGCTTTTTTCTATACGATACGAAAAGAAATCTAATCAGAATCTGCACATTCAATTATCCACATGAACTCTCTGGCTCGCACTCCCATCAATACATCTATAGGATTCTGCATCTGCCATTCAAAAAACGCATCAGAATCGATAGTCATGTCCTTCGGGATAATTAGCCAACCAAAATATTGGTCAAACAAATACTCTTCCAAAAAGCCATTCTCTATGATTTTATTAAACTGCTCCAACTGATGATGGATTTCTTCTCCCCCATTCAGTTCAGGATGGTCTTTTTCAGCTTTTACAAAACCTTCAATCGCTGCCATGTGAGCCTCTATATAAAGACTGGGGAAACCACTTACACTTTCCAATGAATCAACGTTATCATTAACCCATTGCAATTCCCCAAAAATTGCGCCAAGCACACAACACAGCATCAAAGAGTCATCTATAACAGCTGGAGCGACATGAACATCGAATTTCACGCTCAACGGATCATTCTTGACAAAATTCGTCGGCACGAAATAGTCCATCACCGTCTGTTCCAATTGGGACATTTGACAAGTGTCGAGGTCGCTCGAAGTGATTCTCATCTTGAACCACCACTTACCACATTCATAGAGCGTCAACGACTCGTTGTTACCCGACAGCGTAAATACCGACCTCAGGCCGTTTATCTTGAGTCCATCATTCTGGTATGAAACCGCATTTGAAGTTGCATGTATTCCGCCATGAATGTTGGCCAATTCTTGCATCAAGCCTGAATACTCATCATGAATTCTACTATCGTAGCCAATCCTCGCTGGGTAAACATAAACCGATAACAAGGTTTGTTTGTTGGCACTTTCATATACGCCTCCGACATTCTCTTTCTTTTTATCATAAGAATACAGCCCATCACGATGATAGTCACCTAATTGCAAAGGGAAAACGGCTTTTGTAGCAGGATGAACATAATCTCCTTTAGCCTTTATCTTCTTCGGTGATTGCGCTTGCAGCTGACCTAATAACAAAGTCAAAGCAAATAATAGTAATAGTCTTTTCATTCCTTCAATAGTTTGTTTTCCGGGTCGGTAAAGGTACGGCTTTTTTCTATACGAAACGAAACAGAAATCAATCCTGTTTGTCTTCCAACTTGAAAACGATAGGAATCTGGTATGAAACTCTGACGGGCTCACCTCGGTGCATGCCAGGTTTCCATCGGGGCATGGATTCCACTACACGGATGGCCTCGGCATCGAGCTCGCTATCCACACCTCGCAGATTTCTTACGTTGGAAATGCTACCGTCTTTTTCAACAATAAAACCAATAAAGACACGTCCTTGAATGCCTTTCTCCCTGGCTTTCTGAGGATAATGGATATTCTTGGAAATATAGTGAAACAATTCTGCC
>JAEEQW010000051.1 GCA_016285515.1 Bacteroidales bacterium | reverse complement strand
TATATACTTATCAAAAATTGCTGCATATTCAGAACACAAACTCTTGGAGCGCAACACATCCATAAATTTCTCGTAGTCAAACTCAGTCACTGTTTTACTATATGCAACAAGGAGCTCTTTGCATAGACAGAACTCTCTTTCATGGCTGTTTGTATAACCAAACTCGGGTTTAGTTCCATTATTGTTTGATACCAAAATTCCTTCTGGTGAAAAGGACACAGGTTGTTCATCTAAATTGAGAATACCTTTATTGACCGCAGAGCCCGTAGGGTAACCCATTGGTATAGAAAAACCTGCACCAAGAAGGAATGCAACAGATTCTCTTTGTTCAATGGGTTTTACCATTTGAGGCTCCAATCCAAAATCCAGTATTGTTTTTCTATTTGACATTCTTTGAGGTTCTGTACTCCTTTGATGTTCAAACCTATTCTGGCTGATAATCTCCTAAATTAAAGCTCCCCCAAATTACAGCATATGGGCATTTATCTTTTTCTTTCACGCGCTCCCACGGCGAGCAATTGCAACGAAAGTCAACTTTGATCTTCGATTGCCTGCACCAATCTTTCATATCACATGATTTTTCCCCATCTGCCAACAATGCATACACTTGTCGCATCGCTCTATGGTAGCACATACCGTCACCTGGTATATTTTGTGATGGAACACAATAGAACTTTCCACATTTATTCATCATTAATGGCGTTCCTACGGTTTTTATATAGTCAGCAAACACTTTACTTTTTCGCACATCTCCTGTTTTTGCAATATCAATGATAAAGTAACGATGTTTCAGACGCAGATTATAACTATAATTGATAGCGTTTTCTATCCACTGCCAATAGGCAGATAACTTTGGTGTCGCAATAAACTTCTTTTCTTGGTCAATTATTGCATCCGCCATAGTCCGGAACTGACCAAGATAGTTTGGAGTTGTACTCGAATGATAAGTTATCACATTACGAGTATAGAAATCATCATACACATCTTCTGGCTTCATATATGTTATAGTTCCCTTTTCAACCAATTTCAGTGTTTCATAGAAATAATAACCAGGGTTGCTCGCTTGTAGGGATACATCACACAGAGCCAATACTATCAATTTACTTCCCCCAATAGATGGTGCCACGTATGAGGCCACTTTTTCTGCCGCACTGTATGGATAATCTGGCGATGGTTCACATTCACTAACACATAATTGCTCCATCAAAAATGCCATATTTTCCATTATAGCTAACGATCCAAACTGAAACACATCTCCAGACGTTGTGGTTACATAAACGTTATCTATTTGATTAACAAATTGATTATTTGGAACCGCTTCCAATTTCGGTTTAACATTAAACACCTCAAATCTGTTAATATTTATACAGGTTCCAAATGTAATACCCAGCAATTGATTATTTGCCAACAATATAGAGTTATTTTGCATTACATCAACAGGAGTATTAAACTTGCCACCATTAGGTAACGAAGTTGTTAAATTCAGATGCATACTTTTAATTACTTCATTTACCGCAGACAAATTGCTCAAGCCATAATAGGTTGAGACATCCTGCATAAAATGAGTATATTCATGAAGAAATAATGCAAATTGCTTATCTTTAAGTTTATTGAGATCCAAATTTCCGCAGATATCCAAATTCATCTCAAAGAAGGCAGGAAAATAACATCCTATAGTTGAATTAAGATGATTACGATAACGACGATTAATACGATTGCGAAATATTTTTGTTAAGAATCTAATCATAGTATGCATTTAATTATTATTGTTAGCGTTAAGGTTAATCCCTTCCTCTTCATGCTCCACATACGGCCCTTCCTTGCACTCGAAGATGACGGAACCCGGTTCCAGGGCTTCCACGGTGTGCCAGACATTCTTTCCTACGTTCACACCGTAGCGGCCTTCCGATGGGTTGAGAACCATGTCGTCGATAATGGTGCCGTCGTCGTTGTAGGTGATGACACGTATCCTGCCACGCAACACAACAAATGTCTCATCTTTCTCCGGATGGCGATGAATGGGGATGTTGGCACCCGGTTCCACGGCATTCAGAAAACGGTGGCACTTCTCATCCAGACTCTGATGAAAGTTCAGA
>JAEEQW010000027.1 GCA_016285515.1 Bacteroidales bacterium | reverse complement strand
TCTCCCGCTTGTACGTTATATAAAAAAGTATAGAAAACGAAAATGAAAACAATGAAGATTTGGAGAATCATATTCATGATGCTTGCTGCTTTCTCCCTCGCCTCTTGCAGCAGCGATGATGACTATAAGTTTGATGCAAGCAAACTTGAAGGTAAATGGAGAAAAGCTATACGAAGTGGTCTCATGGACGGAGAGACGGTAATATATACTTTCTATCCCGAGAACTGGTATTCTGGTCGCATCGAGCAGCTAGTTTCTGCATGGCCCGATGAAGGTTGGACAACAATAGACCTTAATTATAGGGTTGGAGAAACTGGGCACATGAATATATTCACAGGAAGAACTTACAATGGAGAATCCAAAATCTACCTTGAAGTTGATATTCACAAACTGACTGGTTCTGAAATGATTTGGTATCAAACTAATTCAAGCGAGGAAATAGCTCGCTTTACAAAAGAGAAATAAGTCAAATCGGAATTTAACGCAATAAATATCATTATCATTGGAGCAACTTCAGGCATAGGAAGGGCACTTTTTGAAAAGTACGCTGTTGATGGTAACTGCATCGGCATTGTTGGTCGACGTGCAAATTTGCTGGATGAACAGTACAAGCAACACCCCGACAACACTTTCACTTCTACGGCTGACATCACTAAACAAGAAGAAATCGAGCAGGCTATCCACACACTTTGTGCAAAGCTGAAACACATTGACCTCGCCATCGTATGCTCTGGTACGGGTGACCTCAATCCTTCACTTGACTATGCTTTGGAATGTCCTGCGATTGATACTAACGTTAAAGGATGGACGTTTGTCATTGATACGCTTTACCACATCTTCGAACAGCAAGGTTTTGGTCACCTCGTAGCAATCACATCAATAGGAGGGCTACGAGGTGAGCCAATGGCTCCTGCTTATAGTGCAACCAAAGCCTATCAAATCAACTACATGGAAGCTTTGCGCAAAAAAGCTTTCAAGAGCGGTGGGCACATAACAGTTACTGACATTCGTCCTGGTCTCGTTGATACAGCAATGGCTAAAGGTGACGGTCTGTTCTGGGTGATGCCAGTCAATAAAGTTGCCAACCAAATTATTTCCGCTATTCGCAAGAAAAAAACAAAGCATACGTCACCAAACGATGGCATTTTCTCGCCATCATCAATAAGAATCTACCATTCCACCTGTATAGATTATTGTAGTATTATTCGTGTTCGGTAAAAAAAAGTTGTTCTTCACGTGCAGTCTTTTTCTCCATTGTAGGACTATATAAATAGAGATGTTATGCTTCGATAAATTTGCCAGGGTCGAATGACTCATGCTCCCCATGAAATACATACCCCAGCTGATTGGACACACATTTAGTATCGCCTATCTCGACATCTACATTGTAGTGGGAGTGGCCATATATCCAGTAATCGATGCCGCTGTCCTCAATGTAGTCTTCCAGTTCAACCGTGAAAACTCCGTTAGCTTGGCTTTCGGCAAACTTGGGGCATTGCATCTGGAAGGATGGAACATGATGGGTTACGACAATTTTTCTTCTGGAAAACTCAATAGCAAAATGAAAAGACTGATTCTATTTTCACATAACGAATATACTGTGACTAAAGACGATGCAGATAGCTTGCACCATAAGGCGGAGCGTTTCATCGCCGAAACAGTAAGCCTTACTATGGTCACTGTGTCAGGGATTGCCCACCCGCTATTTGGTGTGTTCTGATATGCCTTTGACCAATAGCTCTGTACTATCCTTGGTGCTTTCATTTTCAATAAATCCTTTTTAGTTGATTAAAAACGCTTTTTCTCCATATTTCCAGCACCTGTGCCACGATAACGATCACGCGTTACATTAAAATTATACTGTACAGTAAACATCACTGACCGCATATCACCGAGATTCTTCTGAAACATGGTAACAGCATTATTATAGAAGGTAAAATCCGGTCGTGATCCGTTGAAGATATCACGTGCTTCCAACGTAAAACTGAGTTTCTTTTTAAAGAAATCTTTATATATTTTTGCATTCACGTAAGAAGAACTGCTGGTATATATATTTCTATCATTACCTGCGGTAGTCCATTGACAGTCAATATTTAACCAAGTATCCCAAGGGAGATGAATCGCGTTTTGCCATTGTAGAATTCCTATTGGCTTGTTCATACTTTTATTTTTCCCATCCACAATGATATCAAACCATTGTCTAAACATTCCGACATTGACTTGCGGTTGCCATGATCCTATCTGAAACTTTCCACCCATAAACGCCTGCAAGAAATGTTTTTTCTTGAAATTCTCATATGTAAGAATTGTAATCTCACCATTATTGCTATACGGATTCGTTGTATTAACAATAGGATTATCAAAATACGAGTATGATATCTGGGCAAAATATCCCTTCCAGACTGCCATATATTCTATGTTATGCAGTTTTGTTGGCAGAAGACGTGGATTTCCAGACTCATATGTCATTCTATTCAAATACGAGATATTAGCATTCAAATTTGAATATGTAGGTCTCTCTACTCTGCCACTGTACGATAACGACATCTGAAGATTACCCAGACGTGTGGCTGCATTGAGTGAAGGAAATACGTTATTATATGTCTTACTCAGATTATAATCAGAACCCTCCCCTTCAAAATAGTCATAATTTACATGTTCATATCGTAAACCAAATCCAACAACGAATTTACCCAGTTGCTGCATTACCTCCATAAAACATGCAGTATTATCCTCTGTTATCTTTGAGGTTGCATTGTTTAGATTGACATATTCTGTACTAAAATTATTATCGGTTCTCGAACTTGTATATTCCTCCCCCAATTTCACTACTCCTTTAGCTACAGGATAAGTCAACAATACTTTCTCTGCCAACATTCTGCCCTTGTTTTTACTATATGTCGTAACAGTTTGATTTTCCCCAATCTGGCACGTTTCATCATTTACAGTATTCTGGACTCCTTTGCTCCAGATATAGTCTGCATTAAAGTCAATATTCAGCTTCTTTATTTGGCCATTGTAATATAGGTTGGCAGCATGTCGTGGAGTATTTTTTATGTCATTATCTGCCATGGTTTCCCATTTGTCGTAGAATTCATCATTCTCAAATACACTACTTATTAAATGGGACTTTGTCTTAATATGTGCATATTCGTTTTGATAATATGCACCCATAGAATGCTTATCATTAATCAACCATGCAACCCCCACCTTGCCAAGTAGTCCATCATAGTTCTTTCTATTAGCAGCAAATAGCTTCTGATTCCATGTTGAAGTTGCATTTGTTGTCATGTCTGTCGACTTTCTTTCCCAATTTTTCCCTCCATTAAACATGAAGTTTGAAAAAAACTCCAAGCCTCCAGTTCTATATTTCAAATCGGCAATATCAGAACTTTGATAATAATGCTGAAAACCGTTGGTTGAACGGAACGTGCCACTCCAACCATCTCCCTGAGGTTTCTTGGTGCGAATACGAATGACACTTTTTGCATCAGCAGAGTAAGATGCTCCTGGATTTGTAATAACTTCCACATTGCGAATATTACCAGAGAGCAATGTTGATAATTCTTGGGAATCTGTTATTTTTCGGCCATTTATGTAAACAGCAGGAGATCCTTTCCCAAATACCTCTAGGTTACCATTATTCTCAACAACCATTGGAATTTGCCTCAGTACATCTTTAGCAGTTCCGGCATCCGCTAAAATACTGTTTTCTACATTTGTAACTAATGAATTGCCCTTTAAATGTGTTATAGAAGCATTGCCTTTAACGACCACCTCCTTTAGCTGGGTATTAGAATTGATCATCTTAATATCCCCAAGCACACCATCTGGAGTAATTTCAATAACTTTTGTATCAAATCCCACAAACGACAGTTTAAGTTTCAATCCTGTTGTTAAATCACTTGTTAAATGGAACTCACCACTTCCGTTAGTTATTACTCCTGTAACGAATGTCGAGTCCTGAAGGAGGACAACATTTACAAACTCTAACGGCTTATCATTTTCATCAATAATTCGGCCTTTAATATCCTTACCGAAAACTGATGAAGAAAGCACTAATGCTGCAATTATAGTTAATGTTAAACGTTTCATATCCATGTTAATCTAATTAGTTATTCGTGATATCCTTCCACTCAATGATCTTATCTTTATCTTCGTTACAAACTACATGGGCAACATGCTTCTCTTTGGTTCCACCGCATGAAACCACATAATATATAACATTGGCAGAGAAACGCACTTCATCATTTTCCTTATAGTCTTCGCAAAAGAACTTGCTACCAAATTCAACTTTTTCGCCATTGCTAAGTCTAGAAGAAACATGCTGTACAACAGCTTTCTCAAGATTCTTGTTCTCCCAGTTTCCATGGCCAGGCATATTAATATGTCCATTTTTTGCTAATGCAATAAACATCACAAAAACAATGAAAACTGCTAATTTTTTAAACTGACTTTTCTTCATAATTTGTAAATTATTTTATATTAAAAAACGATTTCTCACTCACCTCATTTCTCAGCTTCTGTTCAGTGTCGTTTTCATCTGATGCATAATAAAGCGAATCACAATCTTTCGACAATAGCAGGTAAAGCGTCTTGTACGTATTTCCACTGTCAGAAGTAACCGTATATTTCACTTCTGCATAAATACATGTCTTATCTTTTATTTCCCAACGGAGTTTGCGCCGAATACTTCCCCAACGCATAGTCTCACCACCCTTTAGGCCTTGCTCAATGTATGCAGTAGCGGTTTTCTTGATCTTCCATTCTTGGGCACCAGGTATACTACTACATGAACCGAATACCAGCATCATTGTAGATGTACCTATCAATGTTTTCATTAAATGTTTCATGCGCTTTTTTTATTTGATTACTTAAACTTTTGACAGTGCAAAGTTATGGCAAAAATGGGCCTTAAAACGACTAAATGACCAAATAAAAAATCTAAATAAAAAAAACGTAACCTATTGAAATTCAAAGGTTACGTTCCCATAAAATCTAAATGTCGCTTTGCAAAGTCTTAATCAACCCTTAAAACTGTTGATACATGCGACAATATTTTGTCCTTCTGCTGCTCCAATTTTCTTCCGTATAGAAGTCTTACGTACATAAATCGTTGCGTCAGACTGTTGTGTAATGACACCTATTTCCTTTGTTGAGAATCCCGCGCACAACAGGCAGCATATCTGTACTTCCTTTTCCGTGAGTGCATCGGCATATTGGCTTAACAATCGGGCATGAAAATTATCATAAAGCCGATTTATTACAGGATAGAGGTCAGACCATATGAGCAAACTGTCTGTGGGTATTTCTCCACCACTAATACCTGATATACGCTTAAGAAGAGCCTGATTCTGGTTGGTAGGTATACTTGCCACAAGTCGAATGATACCCAACTGTTGCAAAAGTATTTTCTTGAAGAAAGCCTCATCCTCCACCTGAGTTAGATTTTTTCCGTTTTCTACAGGAGCCTTCTGTGCCTCTTCTAGCATTCTCGTCAAGGTGTCAATCCTGTCTTCTGCCTCTGCCAGTTGTCTAATCCTATTCCTATAATATAGATAGCCACCCATTCCACCACCAATCAACAGCAGCATTGCCACCGACAGCATCCATCCCATCCGCTGTTTACTGAGTTTCAGTTCATAGTTAGCCGCCAGCAGACGGTTTTTTGTTTCTTGTCGTCTAGCCAATGTGTTCTCTTTTGCTTGCATATCTACCATGATAGAGTCAAAAAAACGAGCAAACTCCACAGACGATACAGGCTTGCCACTTGCATAATCCAACAAAAAACGTTTTTGTTCTAGCTCTGCCCTACGCGCAATATTTGCAAACCCTTTTGTTTCCAGTTCTGTCTCACTCTTGATTGCCCTGTCATTACAGATGCGGGCAGAGTCAAGCCGATGCAGATTGATATAGTTACCCGCCATTGACATTTGAATCGCCGACAATTCCGCCGCCTGCGGCATCATTTGCCCAATCTGGTAGAATATGCCATTTGAACGACTGTATTGTCCATTATTTGCTAGATAGTCGGCATAGTTGCGCATAATCTCACATGCAAGAGCCGTGTCACCATTCTCAGCTGCCAACCTGATGCCCTTGTCATAGTAATATTCAGAATGTCCATCGCCCTGCAGAGAAAGGTTCAGCCCCAACTTATAGTTTAGTATAGCCAATTGACGTTTCGACATACCATAAGTTAATGCTTCTTTTAACACACCTGCGGCTTGATCGTATTTACGCTGATGTTCTAAAACACCAGCTTTTGCAACCAGTAGTTGAACTCGTTTTGCTGAGTCCAATATTTCCTTGAGGCCCTTGTCTATGGCTTTTACAGCATCTTCTTCCTTATCTTTCCAGTTTAGATAAGAGGCTTCCAGTAGATAACTGTCTGCCACTTTCTCATTTTCTGTTCTGTAATAGACTATTGCTTCCATCAACTGATCATCTTCTGCCAGTGACAGTCCCAATGCCTGATGTGCCAATGCCCGGTTCCAAACCAGATGCATTCGCTCTTTCTCATTTAAACTACTTACTTGCTCCAAAGAGTCTAATATAGCAATAGCTCGTTTCGGATCATTAACAAGCAAAGTGTCAGTATCTGATATTACGCCTTCATTCAGATTCTCTTTACAGGAAAAAAGAATGGAGATGAGGCATAAAAGGAATATTTTCGTTAATTTCATATTTATGGTCGTAAGTTTCAAAAACAATCAACTTTTATTTTTTATCGTATTTTTTGTGCAAAATTACGAAAAGATTTCGAGATTAGACGGATAAAATACCAAAAAACAACTCCTATGGCGCTAAAAGTAAGCGTTTTACACCCTTGGCCTTATCCGAATGAATCGAGAAGATATTTCAGAGAATTGAGTGAACATATCATGCAGAATTTCATGGGGTGTTATGCTTCGATATATTTACCTGGCTCGAATGACTCATGCTCCCCATGAAATACATACCCCAACTGATTGGACACACATTTGGTATTGCCTATCTCGACATCCACGTTGTAGTGGGAGTGGCCATATATCCAGTAATCGATGCCGCTATCCTTGATGTAGTCTTCCAGTTCAACCGTGAAAGCTCCGTTAGCTTGGCTATCGGTAAACTTGGGGCATTGCATCTGGAAGGATGGGACATGATGGGTTACGACAATTTTTCTTCTGGCCTTGCTGCTTGATACAGCGTTCTTCAGGAAAGCCAGACACCTTTCATGTTCGCGGTTGAAATCAGCAAAGGTGAGAATATCGCCATTGAAGATGATACGCCGGAAGTCGCTTACCACTTGTTCCGTATAATATGCCTCCTTCAGGGGGATCCTGGCCCACAATGTGGTTATGATGAAGTCAATGTCGCCTATATGTACTACGGCATTATAATAGCTGTGGACATTAGGACGTATTTCAAGGCAATAGCCATCGTTCAGCTTTGCGATGTCGTAGAACTTGTAGAACTCATGGTTGCCCATACAGGCTATTACCTGCTGGTAGTTCTCCGAAGCCCAGTCCCAGAAGGGATGTTTGGTATAGTTGTCATCCCCCAAGTAGCCGATGTCGCCAGCTAGAACGAGAATGTCCCCTGTCACTTGCAGGGGATTCTCCTTCAGGTATCGCCAGTTATCGGCAAACTCCAGATGGAGATCTGACGCATACTGTATCTTCATGACTGTTCTATGGCAAATAATCCATCTAATTGTTCAAGCAGAGCCTCGATGAATGAAGGATCCTGGTCAAGAGCCTTTGCAAGAGGCTCTGAGAGGGCATCCCAATCATTTCTGATTGAGGCGACAAATTCTTTTATGCAAGCGACGATTGGCTCTGGAGCCGTAATCTGACTGTCTTCCATGATGACCACGTTCTTCAGCACGTCAGAACGATGCTTCTTGATGTCCTTGCTGTTGACATGCTTGCCATTAGCCTTGTCCTGCAAAAGATTGAGGTAGGCACGTGACTTCAGGGCGATGAGGGCTGCTGAGTCAGCATGGCGAAGCCCGTTGGTCAGTTTGCTGTGGTCGATGGTGAAGTGATAGAAATCATCATCCATGATGATAGCACTCAGGCTTGACGTTTCCTCGTCCACAGGCAACGGCTCAATGGTCAGACCCTTCGGCTCACCGAGAATGTCTGGATGCCGTGACAGCAGTTCAATCATTTCGGGATAGTCAGGTTTGCCATTGACAAAGCGGTATAGCTCGTACTTAGGAGCTTCGCCTTCAGACTGCTTGCGCTTTTCAGGGCGATAACCGCCTTCACGCACGAACTGCCAGAAGTGTTCGGCAAAGTCAGCAGTCATCTTTTCGACAATGACAATCATATCAATGTCGTGGGTTGCACGAGGACGTACTGCCGTCCCGGTCATAGCGATGTCACAAGCCGTGCCACCGATGATAACGTAGTTCTCTGAGTAAGCTTCAAATGCTTCGCGGAATTTCTCTAATCCTTCCATTCTATATCATTAATTAAACGTTCAACTTCGCCTTCCACTCGTGGGTCTGCATCCTCACGGAGTGAAACGGCCAATGATAGCCTGTCCACCCATTCGGCTTCAGTACCAATCTTGGTGACAGGCGGGTATTTCCATGCCTCAATGATGATGTTGCCGTCGAACTCATTAGGACGTACCAAGGTTCCAGAATTCCTGAAGTCACGGAGCTGTTTGACAGTCATCATGATGATCCTTTCCGGGTCAGGGTTGAGCCATGTATAATGTGCCAGGGCATTGATGCCACATGCAGGGTAGTGTTCATCTGAAAGCAGGTCATCACAGAAGATGCGTTCTTCAACAGGATTGATGAGGACGGATTGAGCCTGTTCCCACAGATCCTTCCCCGTCTTATCGAAGTGTATGACTTTCCGCTTGGAACCATCGGCTACCTTCTGGCACAGTCCCAGGTCCTCAAGGCAAGTAATGCCAAGCGTAATGCTTGCATATGAATAAGGCATCTTGTCTTCTAAGTCTCGTGCTGCCAGTCCTTCGATACTTTCTATCTGCAAATGGTAGAGCAGCAGGTATTGGGCTACTGGTGTCAGAGCCTTTGCC
This sequence comes from Bacteroidales bacterium, assembly GCA_016285515.1. Classification (GTDB taxonomy): domain Bacteria; phylum Bacteroidota; class Bacteroidia; order Bacteroidales; family BM520; genus RGIG7150. The sequence continues at coordinate 2,425 of JAEEQW010000027.1, read as the reverse complement.
TGTTTGGTCTTGCGAATACGCTCGTTAGCCAGAAGCATTGGCAGATGAACATATTTGTCAGATGCAACGAAATAAACATCCTTGTCGATGAGCCTTTGCCGTTCATAGGCCGGACATGTCGGCAGCAAGAAAACCGTGGGACGCTGTAACAGCGAAGTAAGATTGCTGGCTGTGACAGACAGACTGCGTGGCGAAGCAATCTTGCCTTTGGGTTCTGCGAAAAGCAGGGACATTCCATGGAACTCGCCATCGTAGAACTTGTATGCAAGAGAGTCCCCGATGGTAACACCTTTCATCTGCGCTTTGCTTCGTTCTTGCAGCTGTAAGGGTCGTCCTAATATGACTATATCTTTCGTTTTAACCATTCTGCTTCATTTTAATAAACCATTAAAACGATGCAAAAGTATTAAAATAATCTGATATAACCAAAGGTTTTTCCATTTATTTTGCTTTGTGCATCAAAAATCGGATGTTTTATGTTTTGAATGACTCTATAATCGCAATTTTTTCCTGTTTAGACCTCCGCCGCGTTCTCTACAACCTTGCCGAAATCACCGGCAAAGGACAAAGAACCCCACACAAAACCTAAACAACATCTTTTCTTGTCAAAATTGCGTAAAAGGATGTATCGATGAGTAGCGGCGTTGAATAACAGTAAGTTACGATGATACACGTCAATAATATCATGTAGCGATGATGTAGCAATATGTAGCAACGTGTAGCTATAGCTATTAAATGTAAATGGTGAATCCATGGTGATTTGATGGTGGAATGTATGGTGGAACAAATCACCATGCTTCCACCATAGGCGTTAATGTTAAAATTAAGGCCCGATTTGTTAAATTTGACTTGGCAGAAATCGTTTTGTTTTTTGCCAAGGGTAAAACTCGAAACTTGTTTGAGGCGGGTTGTCCTGGCAAATGTAAGCAGCCCTTCGAGTCATTTGCGATGCTCGAAGGGCTTTGGTTTATGCAGACTTCTTTCCAATCAGTCTGTTAAACTCGCTGGCATAGAATACCCCAAGAAGGTATTGCTCCAGCTGTTCCAGAGGCAGATATTCGGTGCATCTTGTCCCGAACTCTCCTGGCTTCTCTACCACATATACGGCATACCTTGCCCCACATCGGGCATCGGCTGCACGGAGGATGGCTTTAGGGTTTATCTGAGTGACCCATTGCTCAATCATTGTTTTTCTCTGCTTGTTGGTCATATCGCCTAATATTTAGTTAGATACCATTCGTTGATATTCCAGACCTCAATATCATAGTTGGTTTCATAGCCTTGCGTCTGGTAGGCAAACTCCAGTTCCTTACGGAGCCTGCGCCTTGCCTCGGCTTCCAGCACTCTCTTGGAGGTCTTTTCAATATCTTCCTCGCTAAAGAACTCATCCAGCTCTATGCGGTGGTTCTTCACGATGGCATTCACGGCAGCCCATTTGCTGGTGAATACGCCAGCACATTCCCGATGGTTTGTGCTGTGCCATGCGTCAGTCTCGTAAACAACAAATATCTGTCTCATATCGCTTGGGTATTATTGGGAATAGGCAGCTCCCTTGCCACCTATTCCCGAAGTCGTTTAATCTCCAATCTCCGAAGTGATGAAGTCCATGTGTCCGGCAAAGATGTCATCTGCCTCAATCTCATGCTCATTTCCCCGGTCGTTCTTCTCGTCACCTATGATGGTGAGACCTCCGTCCTTGTTCGCTCTGACGGAAAGGATTACCACGTCACAAGGCTCGTCATAGTCGTATGCAGCTACGATGGGACATTCACCCTCGAAGTGCCATTCATAGCCATCATCCACCTTCTCGCCATGAAGTTTAAGTGCTGCTGCAAGTTCTTCCTGCTCACGGTGCTTCACCTCCTGCACACTGTCATAGATGGAAAAGTCCTTCAGTCGTCCGCTACGTGTGGCGTGAACTTCTTCGCCGTTCTCCTTGTCGGTGTCATACTCATGGAACTGCACCGGCACATAGTCAATGGGTGCTGCCATCCAAGAAATGTTGTTCAACGAATAGCCGTGCTCGGAAAGGAACAATTCTATTTCGTCCTCCAGCATGTGGTCGGCTACGTTCAAAACCTCGATGCGCACGTTGGCGCTGTCCATTACGATAATCTTCATAATCTGCTATGTTTAAGGGTTATACATTAGTCTTTATCATAGAGCCGTGAGAGGAATGCTTGCAGTTCTGCGTCCTCAATCTCTGCAAGGGTGCAAGGCTTGAAATCCTTGTCCTGCTCAATCCTCAAAGTGCCAAGTCCGTACTCGCTTGCATCATAGGTGATACTTGCCATTTCGGTTGCAGACTGGTAGCCGTACTCCGTCTCTTGCAGTCCAGTAACGATGCCATAGAGCGTGAAGTCATTGCCTTCCTGCTGTCCTTCCATGATGTACCAGCGGATATTGCCAAGGTAAAACACTGCGA
>JAEEQW010000050.1 GCA_016285515.1 Bacteroidales bacterium | reverse complement strand
CAAGGAACCCGACTGGAGCAAGTTCCAAGACTTCATCATGGGCGAGGTCCGTTACAACAGCTTGTTGAAGACCTTCCCGGCCGAAGCCAAGGAGTTGTTCGCCAAGACCGAGCAGTTCGCGAAACTGCGTTATGAGGGTTACAAGAAACTGAGCGAAGAAAAATAATTGCTGATTTCCAACATTCAATGGGGCAATGGGTGGTTTGCCTGTTGCCCCATTTTTATAATTATTTTCACCTATTATGATACATCTCCAAATTAAAAACATAGGTCCGTTAAAGGACACAGGTGTTGTCCCAATAACCAATATCATGCTGATTATTGGAGAACAAAGTACTGGAAAAAGCACGTTCATGAAAGTGCTAAGTTTCTGTCGGTGGATTGAGAAAAAAGCCATGCTTGGGGAGTACGATGACATAGTGGTTAACGGTGGTTTCATTAAACAGCTCAAAGAATTCCATAAGTTGAGCGACGAATACTTTAAAAATGGGGAACCATTTGTTGAATACACCAGTGATATTGTAAGCATCTCACATAAAGGGATTAACACCAAAACAAAAGTTTCAAAAGTTGATGACAATAAACGTCACAACACAAAAATCGCCTATATCCCTGCCGAAAGGAATCTTTTATCCGTTATCCCAAACTTGGACAACAAATACAAGGCGTCTTCATACGATTCGATGTTCAACTGCGCTTTGGAATTTTCTGAAGCTAACGCCGTATTTTCCAAGAAGAATCCCCTGAAACTCGTATTTGCTGATGATATGGAGTACTATCATGATGGATTTAATGATTATGTGAAACTACAGAAAAACAATACTTCATTGCTATTAGAGCACACCTCCAGTGGGATTCAATCTACAGTTCCTGTGTCTGTACTTGTTCATTATTTGTGTTATATTACGGGGATGCCATCTCGTCGCACACCAAGTATGGTAAAAAAAGATAGCGTACAAGGTTTCAATCAAGAAAATGCTGCAAACCGACTGAACTTTTACAATTACCCCCAACTTTTTATTGAAGAACCAGAACAACACCTTTATCCCACATCGCAGGCAAAATTATTACGAGACATCATCTCACAGTTTTCCTATGCTATGAATAAAACCGGATATCCGGGATATATTGTAATGACATCACACAGTCCATATATATTAACGCAGTTGAATGTCTTATTAAAAGCCAGAAAGGCCTTCCTTAAAGACAAAGGAGAAACTCTTAAGTATATCCTACAAGATTGCATTCTTCCACTGAAATACTATTCGGCCTATTACGTCACACAAGATGGAAGGATGGAGAACATGATGGATAGCGAGACTGGATTGATAAAGGGAGAGTATCTGGATTCCGTTTCAGAAACTACGGAAAATGAACTAAACAAACTAAATGACATTATCTATGGCTAAAAAGTCAACTGACGATAACTTAATTAGTGAAAAATTGAGAGCATACGGAGCCGAAAAGCCATTAGGTGAACGCAAGATAGTTTCAACTTCAGAGAAAGGGAAGACATACAGGGTTGTATTTACCGAAGTCAAGCCAAGTGCGGTTTATACGATTGATGGCAACATCATAACGGAGGGTAACAAATGCGACAAGCTAATCTTGATTCAATCGGACAAATCAAAAAACAATTGGCTGGAGATTTTTGTTGAGCTCAAGGGGAAAGGTGTTGACCATGCAATAGAACAGCTTAAGGCCACCGTTGATAAACCTATTTTTCAACATAAAACAATAGAGAAAAGATGGGCACGAATTGTTGCACAAAGTTTTCCACGTAATACAGGCGATTCTTCTTATGAGAGAGCAAGAATCTATTTTAAGAAGAAAAATATCGACCTCAGCCGTGGCACTATAACGATGGAAGAAGTTGTTTGAAAAGGGAGTGTATGGACTGTGAGGTGCACGCATAAATTAACGAAAAAAAACGGACAAAAGAAACAGACTAAAAACCGGCAATATATAATATAGATAGCGTTTGTGGCTATCCTTGAACGTCAAAAATGAAGTATCAACGAAAAGAGAGAAATATAGAAAGAAAAGTAAACTAACATATTATTAATCATAGCGTTTGCTATTTGTTCGAGTAACACTGAAACGTAGGAAATTTCAAAATTACACCGAGA
>JAEEQW010000049.1 GCA_016285515.1 Bacteroidales bacterium | reverse complement strand
AATGGGGAACGACCTGACGATGACTTTTTCCAATTCAGCTTTTGTCATTGGAGTTTATGTCTTAAAAAGGCAAATCAGGATCATCATCATTATGCTCCATTGGTGTTGGCTCTCCATATAGAAGACGACGCTCCTCATCAAGCTGCTCTATTGTAGGTGGCCATTGGTCGATGCTGATGTGGACTTCCCACAGAAAATTCAATCAATCCTCCAAATTGGTTTCTATACTGCAGAAGTCATGCTGCTTAGCAGAAATGGTGTATCCCCAGAAGTGACCTCAAAATAATAATCAATTGTAATTATGGAAATGCTCAACAAGCATTCTGCAGCAATAATTCAATTCTTTGGTATAAACTCCAGTTAGGAATTCTGTCAATTCCTTTTTGCTCATCTTCGCAATTGGTTTTGCAGTCTGACACTTATAGCGAAGCAGCCTGCTGGTGCCGGCTTTAACTTTTTCGCATTTATTTCCAGGCAGCAAAATGGGATTGCTATTCAGTTCCTCGCGCCATTTGTCAGCAAGAGCCTTGTCGTTCTCGACATGTAATTCCAATTGATATTCATTTCCGAGGCACATTCTTTTAGCACTGATGGGAATCCATTCCAAATGAGCCGTACCCCATTCTGTGGAAAGACCTATCTGAACAAAGCCTTTATCACTATGCAGGCCACGATGTTTGGCCATCCATTTAGCATTTTTAAGTTTCTTCAGTTCTCTCTTCCACCAGCCGTTCAGGATATCAGTACTGAGTTTTTCAAATTCGCCGAAGACCTGTTGCTCAATATCATAGATAATGTTCCTTATTACTCCATACAGATTATCAACAGCACGAATATCTTTTTCATCTGTATTAGCTTTAGCCATTTCTTTGCGTACCTCTTGAACAGAATCGCGGAAAGAATAGAGACAGTCGAAATCGCGGTCAGTCATCTTGTTCATATTGAGATGTCCTGAATCTATTAAAATGTTGCACAGCATGTCTTTTCGCCACGCATCGGTTTTGTTTTCGCAGAATATATCCTTCTCCAGTGACTCAACATATGCGCGGACTATACTTGTCAGTGACTCCGGGTAAATGCGACGTTCAAGAACATCCTGTTTCAGCCATTCTATGATATCACTGCAAAAAGAAAGAGTGACAAAACGTCGACCAATGTCAGTTGTTTCGTCCTCGTTATTGGGATGATAACTGCATTCATCAATTTCCTTAGTACCTGTTCCTGTAATGTATAACACCCATACATCTTCCAATGCAATATGCTCTTCAGTTGTCATGTGGGTTACATATCGGCGTATTTGGTCCTTCTGGTCGGGAGCATCAAAAATCTTGTTCTCTATGATGACGGCTATTCGCTTTCCTTGTGCAGAAAAAATGATGAGCCCGTCAATGAAACTGTGTTTATCATCCTTGTCATATCGTGGATTGAAGCGAATGATAACATCCGAAGGGTTCTGATAGTGAATCATCTTGTCGCGCCCTTTGGTGAATCTGTTCAAGAAACTATTCAGTAGAGGGTAGCGTCTAGTTGAGTCTTGGTAACGAAGTAATGCCAGTAGCAACTTCGTATGGTCGTTTTCACTCATTCCCCAGGCAGTAAACACATTATACGGTGAATGATGTCTAGGTTTATTTCTCTGTCCTTCAATCTTGTTGGCAATTTCTACAATGTTAAACTTAAAATGATTTGTTGTTTCCATATTTTCGTTGTTTTGGGTTTATACTTATAATATAGTCACTTCTCTCGAAAAATTCAAATTATTCCGCCATTTCTTTCAGTTTCTGCCACACCTTCACCATGGCCCAAGTGTCGAGTTTACAGTAGTTGAGAAGGGCCTGCCGACTGGCTTTGGCCTCCTCGGGCTCCATGTCTTTGATGCGAGGGAAGATGGTCATCGCATCACCACCGTTCTGACAACGGTCGTCGAGGTTGTGGTAGTTGAGACTTGGCTCATTGGGGAAGAGTGCAGGCAGCACGCTCTTGATTGAGAACGAACCTCCCATAGCGGGAACGTAGTAGTCGCCAGCACGGAATGGGTCGATCAAATCCTTGATGTTATCGGCAATGTTCTCCAAGTGCGGAGCAAGGTCGGGGTACAAAACCGCCAACTCACGTATGCGTCCGCACTCGAACATCTTATTATATGCCAGCGTACAGACGTCCTT
>JAEEQW010000048.1 GCA_016285515.1 Bacteroidales bacterium | reverse complement strand
ATGCAAAATCTCGCATGGCAATCAGAAGCGAAAGATCGGAAGTATATACTTTAAAATTTGAACTGTCGCTGTAATCCTCAAGATCATACTCGAGCTTATTAACATAGTTACTCAGCCTGACTATATCGGCCCTCATCAGCCAGTCAATCGAACTGTAGTATTTCTGGGCTCTGGCACCGGTTTCAATTTCTTTGTATTGGAATTTTCGGTTCTCTTTGTTTAAAAGTTGTTTTGAAAGGGAAATAAAGCATTTCTCCGCTTTGATCTTTTCTTCGGCTGTTGCGTAATGCGCTATGTCGTACAAATAACCTTGCAGGAGCTCCTTTTGAACCCTATCGACCGGACTGAAATCTTTTCCGGTTACATATGTGTTAACAACTTCAGGCATACCGCCCAGCGCCATATACGTTCTGAAATGATTCATCATTACAGTGTGAACCGCTGGCTGCACAACCTTTCTGTTTTCAAACATTTCTCTCAGTTCCGAAATATCCGACTCCGAGACTCCGACCGCCCAAAGGAATTCTTCAAAATCAAGGCCATACATTTTCAGGAACTCAACATAGCCTACAGGGTATGATGATGAACGCTTATAATCAATACCGAGCATAGACCCCGAAGCGATCACATCAAGCTTGCCATATTGAGTCCAGAACTTTAATGACGTAATTGCTTCCGGACACTCTTGAATTTCATCAAGGAAGAGCAACGTTTGCCCCTCTGACAGTTCAACTCCGGGGTACCTGAACCGAAGTGCCCGAAGCATGTTTTCGACGTTCAGGTTCCCTGCGAATATTTCCGCCGCATCGGGAATTTCTTTAAAATTTATCTCTATCGTTTTTTTGTAGGTATTCTTAGCATATTCCCTGATCGCAAATGTTTTCCCTACCTGTCGTGCACCCTGAACCACGAGGCACTTTCGATCACGTTTACTATTCCAAGCATCCAATTCTTTCAAAATCTTTCTTTTTAACATAAGAATACCTCTCTCTACTCTCTCTCTCTGAACAATACAACAATTCCCAAATGTCCGTCTATCAACATTTCAGAATTCCCAAATGTCCATCCATCAACATTTTGGAATTATTATATATATTGAACTATGTATTGTCAATATGAACAGGGATGACTCGGTGATGACCCGAGGGAACGGGGGTCCACCCATGTCACCAAAAGTCCACCTAATTTGACAAAAAAGCGTGGACAGCGAAACCGGGTGTTTAAATACAGGGGGTTCAAATGAATAAAAAAGCTTTGTTTATCGGCGGAGGAGCACTGGCGGTCGTTGCGATCGTTGTTGCTCTTATTTTGATTTTTACGGGAGGAAACGACCAGAATTCCAGAATATTTGGAGTAACTGATAAAGTCAATGATGTGCCGGACGGTTTTGTATATCTTGAAACTGTCACCCAAAGTGGTACATATTCGGGACTTGTATATGTAGGAAATGACAGTTCGGTAAAGATTCAATATGATAATAACGGAAATCAGGCAGAAATAGGGAAATGGCATGCATGTATATTGTTTATTCCGTCCTTTATATGCATCATCTTATCGATGTTCACCAGCTGCTTTACCGCCTCGGGGCACTTCAGGGTGATGCCGTCATGATTCCCCATGATCAGGTGCTTGCGGCCCTTCAGCTGTGCAAGGTACCAGCCCGGTGTATGTTCCGACTTATAGCAAAAATCTCCGATGATATAGACCTCAGCATCCGGCGAAACCCTGGCATTCCAGTTCGCTATAAGGCACCTGTCCATCTCTTCGACATCCGCGAACGGGCGATTATCAAATCTGATAACATTAACATGCCCGAAATGCAGATCGCTTATATACAGATTCATAAAAAACTCCTTCTGCGGGTTAAGTATCCGTGTCCTTTACCAAATCGTAACAAAAGAAATTGTCAAAACTTGGGAAATATCTGTACCAGATCAGCTACATACAAAGATGTCATCCAAAGCAGGGCTATATCATCGTCCGAATACCACCGATTTATAGCTGCAAGACATACTCAAGGACTTCCGCATCGTCCGTGTGCCCTATGACATAGCTTCTCGCATATTTCATAATGCGATTAAGCTTATCCTGTTGCTCCTTTTCAAGATATATATACCAAGAAGGAAGCACGATACGGCTTCCTTTCTCCCTGTTGCACCGGGTACAGAGTCCGACATAATTGGTATCATCATTCACGGACATCGCACAGCAACGCGGAATAAAATGGTCAATCGTCAGGGCAAGTGCCTTCCCGCAACGTGCGCATATCTCCTTTTTTGATCTGTCATGAGCTTTCAA
>JAEEQW010000047.1 GCA_016285515.1 Bacteroidales bacterium | reverse complement strand
ATATTTATTTACAACATAAATAACAAATTGTATATATAATTCTTTTCAAATTATTATAAATCAATAATATATATAACGCAGATATAGGCAAATTGTGTTGGTTGGAGTCAACAATCTATGCCGCAGTTCAGGAAGGATATGTACACAAAAAAAGGCGTAACCCTTTCGGATTACACCTTTTTCGATAATGCTTTGAAAAGCGTTTATTTCATCCCCTCAGCCCCATAATAATCCAGCTCATAAATGGTAAACGCATAGTGATGTCGTTCTTATTTTTCCGTTGTATATCATTATAAATCATTCTAATATCCGTTGATTTCCAATTAAACGGGTTTTAGCGTGCTTATTTGGCGGCAATGCTATAACCCATACATTTGTTTGTTTTTGTTGATGGTGTTCTCTCCTACGGTATATGCATAACATGATGCTGGGATAAACTGCAATAATCCCGCGCTCATCTTATGTCGTATTGTTATGGTCTTTGATGTAACCAAGGCTTGTGTCAAACCAGTCTGAGGCATAAAGTACAACAAAGAAGACAGTTCCTCGGGATGCTCCGTATAACGGTCGGTCCACTTGATTTCCACCGCCCAGAAAGGTTTTTGTTGGGCGATATTCATTCCCACAATATCCACCTCGCCTTGCTGTTTTGTGCTTGTCCGCCAATTGGCATAAGAAATATCCACTCCGAGACGAGGAATCCATTGCGCATACACTGCTGTTTCAACCATATTGCCAATTTCAGCATCTGTTTCAGTAATAGGCTGAAACAAAGCACAACGGAGCGAAGGGTTTGTCAAATAGATCTTGAAACTGGTTTCCCGTAAGTATCGCTTAGCTGTATCGTCAGTGCGATGGATAACCTTTATTAGAAAAGCCGCTTCAAGATACTCGATGTACTTGCGTAAAGTGTCTTTTCTCACCCCTGATTCTTTCGACATTCTTTCGTATGAAAATTGGTCGCCAGAGTGATAGGCAATCATCGTGAATACACTATTCAGTTCTTGAACATCCTGAATGCCATATAAACTAGGCAAGTCGCGAAGCAAAACCTTATCAATAATATCATGACGGATAAATTGCCCAGGATCTTCCTGTATTTTTTCTGAGAATACCACTTCGGGATATCCGCCGTAGTTGATATAATCAATAAACAATTGATTGAGGCGCTTAATGTCAATGGCATTGTAAAAACCAACTGTTGTGTCATACCACTGCATCTGTTGTGGCAATAGGAGATTCTGATAGTTTTTGAGATGGATGTATTCGTAGAAAGTGAGCGGCGGTAGCAAGAAATCCGTAAACCGGCCAGCACCACTTTCGTTGCTGCGTTTCTTGAGTTCAGCGGCAGCAGACCCTGATACCACAAAGCGCGTGTTACGATAGGTGTCTACCAGTGACTTGAGATGCACTTCCCAATCTTTCAAGTACTGAATCTCATCAAAGAACACATAATATTGGTTTTTATCATCAGGTTGTTTGCCCAAAGTCCGCTTGCAAAGATTATACAGCAGCTCAAGATGGATGTTGTTGTATATGGGTGTCTCGACAGAAATATAGATAATGTTCTGAGCTGGCACTCCTTTATCAATAAGCCGTTGAATGGTGTGGTAAATCATCACCGTCTTACCCACACGCCGAGGTCCCATCAAGACAATCGACCGGTTAATTGACAAATCGGTTACCAACGGATAAAAAATTTCCGTATACAACCTAGGACGCATATCACGATAAAAAGAAGGAATTTTGCCTTCTGTCCACCATGGGTTGTCAACCCTGAGACGACCTATGATTTGTTGCTCTAACAATGCCGTATATTCCATATAAGAAAGTTTTTACCATGCAAAAATACTACTTTTATGCCAAATAAGCAAAAAAAAACATGCTTATTTGGTATAGAATTGTCACTTTAAGAAAAAAAACGCGTTTTTTACACCTTAATTTGCCTTTACCTATAAGCTACGTCTCATCAATAAGCTTGTAATTGGTTAGTTAATGTACTTTTGTATTTCATTATAAATCAATTTATTATAATATGTTTTACAATTAAGCACTATTGAGCGTGCTTATTTGGCAACTTAATCAGATGAAACAAAAAAAGGTGTAACCCATTGGATTACACCTTTTTTGATAGTGTTTCAAGAAGCGTTTACTTGACCTCCTCAAAGTCCGCGTCAGTAACGGTATCATCACCGCCATTGTTCTGCGGGCCTTGGTTCGGGTTGCCGCCTTGGAAGCCGCCGCCCATGTTGTTCGGGTCGAAGCCGCCTTGCGGGCCGCCTTGGGCACCGGCGTTCTTGT
>JAEEQW010000001.1 GCA_016285515.1 Bacteroidales bacterium | reverse complement strand
TCGCTACCTTAGGACCGTTATAGTTACGGCCGCCGTTTACCGGGGCTTCAATTCAATGCTTCTCTTGCGATGACATCTCCTCTTAACCTTCCGGCACCGGGCAGGTGTCAGGCCTTATACTTCATCTCGCGATTTCGCAAAGCCTTGTGTTTTTGGTAAACAGTCGCCTGGGCCACTTTTCTGTGGCTGACTCGCGCCAGCGTCCTTTCTCCCGAAGTTACAGGACCATTTTGCCTAGTTCCTTAGCCATGAATCTCTCGAGCACCTGTGGATTCTCTCCTCGACCACCTGTGTCGGTTTACGGTACGGGCGCCATATACTCTAGCGATAGAGGTTTTTCTCGGAAGTCTGGTTACCCTCGCTGTTGGCTCATCCGTGGACTCGCCATACTGTCACGTTCGACATCACGGACGCATTTCACTGCCCGCGATATATCTACACGCTTTAACGGACTATTCCGTCAGTCCGCGGAGGTGTCACTCCTTCTTCCCCCCTTCTCTGTATATGCCGGTGCCGGAATCTTGACCGGCTGTCCATCGTGAATCCCCCTTCGGGTTACACTTAGGCCCCGACTTACCCTGATCCGATTAACGTTGATCAGGAACCCTTGGTCTTCCGGTGAGGAGGTTTTTGACCCCCTTTCTCGTTACTTATGCCTACATCTGCTTTTCCATACGCTCCAGCATGCCTCACAGCACACCTTCTACGCCTTATGGAATGCTCCCCTACCATCGGAGCTTGCGCTCCGGTCAAAAGCTTCGGTATTTATCTTTATGCCCGATTATCATCCACGCACGACACCTCGACTAGTGAGCTGTTACGCACTCTTTAAATGAATGGCTGCTTCCAAGCCAACATCCTAGCTGTCTCTGCTGTCACACTTCGTTAATCCAACTTAGATAAAATTTCGGGACCTTAGCTGTTTGTCTGGGTTTTTTCCCTCTCGGACACGGACCTTAGCACCCGCGCCCTCTCTCCTGCACATCATCATGCGGCATTCTGAGTTTGTCTGGATTTGGCAGGCGTTGAAACCCCCGCGTCCAATCAGTAGCTTTACCTCCGCATGACTCGTACAAGGCAGTCCCTAAAGACTTTTCGGGGAGTACGAGCTATCTCCCAGTTTGTTTAGCCTTTCACCCCTACCCACAGTTCATCCGGAGAATTTTCAACTTCTATCGGTTCGGCCCTCCATATCATGTTACTGACACTTCAGCCTGACCATGGGTAGATCACTGAGGTTTCGCGTCTATCCCCACCGACTAATAACGCCCTCTTCAGACTCGCTTTCGCTTCGGCTCCGCACCTTACGATGCTTAACCTTGCCGGTGACAATAACTCGTAGGCTCATTATGCAAAAAGCACGCCGTCACCCCATCGCGGGGCTCCGACCGGTTGTAGGCGCAGGGTTTCAGGTTCTTTTTCACTCCGCTGTCCGCGGTACTTTTCACCTTTCCTTCACAGTACTTGTTCGCTATCGGTCTCTCGGTAGTATTTAGCCTTGCCGGATGGTGCCGGCCTCTTCATCCAGGATTTCTCCGGTCCCGGACTACTCCGGATTCTGGCCGGACTAGTTCAGGTTTCATGTACGGGGGTTTCACCCTCTGCGCCGCAACTTTCCAGTTGGCTTCCATTACCCGAATTTCGCCCTTGCGCCAGTCCTAAACCCCGTGGGAACCTTGATCCCCACGGTTTGGGCTCCTCCGCTTTCGCTCACCACTACTCACGGAATCACGTTTGTTCTCTTTTCCTGCAGGTACTTAGATGTTTCAGTTCCCTGCGTTCGCCCATGCTCTACGCATGTGACGGGCCTTCAGCCCGCCGGGTTGCCCCATTCGGACATCCGCGGATTTAACGGTTATTTGCACCTCCCCGCGGCTTTTCGCAGCTTGTCACGTCCTTCTTCGCCTCCGAGAGCCAAGGCATCCGCCCTGCGCCCTTATCCACTTTCTTCACGCTTCTGCGCACTCGCACAGGCACACCCTAAGGCACGCCCGCACTTCGTGCGATGATTCTATATATTATCTTTCATTATGTCAAAGAACTTTGCCATGACTTTTTCAGCATGGTCGTGTGGAGAATATCGGAGTCGAACCGCTGAGTTTAAAACTCTATCCGTTAATATCTCCATGTCCTAAGAAACACACAAAATGTAGGACCTAATGATTCTCGCAACACAATTCCTCTCCAGAAAGGAGGTATTCCAGCCGCACCTTCCGGTACGGCTACCTTGTTACGACTTAGCCCCAGTCACTGGTTTTACCCTAGGTCGCTCCTCGCGGTCACGAACTTCAGGTACCCCCAACTTCCATGGCTTGACGGGCGGTGTGTACAAGGCCCGGGAACGTATTCACCGCGCCATGGCTGATGCGCGATTACTAGCGAATCCAACTTCACGAAGTCGGGTTGCAGACTTCGATCCGAACTGAGATGGGGTTTTACAGATTCGCCAACCGTCACCGGCAAGCTGCTCTCTGTCCCCACCATTGTAGCACGTGTGTCGCCCCGGACATAAGGGCCGTGCTGATTTGACGTCATCCCCACCTTCCTCTCTACTTGCGTAGGCAGTCTCAACAGAGTCCCCGGCATAACCCGATGGTACACTGTCAATGAGGGTTGCGCTCGTTATGGGACTTAACCCGACACCTCACGGCACGAGCTGACGACAACCATGCAGCACCTCGCAACATGCCTTGCGGCAACGCCATCTCTGGAGTCTTCATGTCACGTTCAAGCCCGGGTAAGGTTCCTCGCGTATCATCGAATTAAACCACATGCTCCTCCGCTTGTGCGGGCCCCCGTCAATTCCTTTGAGTTTCAATGTTGCCATCGTACTCCCCAGGTGGATAACTTATTGATTTCTCTCAGCCTCTGACCGTCTATCGCCAAAAGCCAGTTATCATCGTTTACTGCGTGGACTACCAGGGTATCTAATCCTGTTCGCTCCCCACGCTTTCGTGCCTGAGCGTCAGTTGTGACTTCGTAAGCTGCCTTCGCTATCGGTGTTCTGTAGCATCTCTATGCATTTCACCGCTACATGCTACATTCCACTTACGTCAATCATACTCTAGTCCGCCAGTATCAACGGCACTCCTGATGTTAAGCACCAGATTTTCACCGCTGACTTAACGGTCCGCCTGCGCACCCTTTAAACCCAATAATTCCGGATAACGCTCGAATCCTCCGTATTACCGCGGCTGCTGGCACGGAGTTAGCCGATTCTTATTCGCAGACTACCATCGGACAGGATCGCAATCCCGCTTTTTTCCGCCTGCAAAAGCAGTTTACAACCCATAGGGCCGTCTTCCTGCACGCGGCATGGCTGGGTCAGACTTCCATCCATTGCCCAATATTCCTCACTGCTGCCTCCCGTAGGAGTTTGGTCCCTGTCTCAGTACCAATGTGGGGGATTATCCTCTCAGATCCCCTACCCATCGTCGACTTGGTGAGCCGTTACCTCACCAACTATCTAATGGGACGCATGCCCGTCCTATACCGAATCGCTTCCTTTCATCAACCTCGGATGCCTTCGCTTGATCTTATCGGGTATTACTTCGAATTTCTCCGGGATATCCCCGTGTACAGGGTTGGTTGCATACGTGTTACGCACCCGTGCGCCGGTCGCCGCCACAGTATTGCTACCGCGCGATGCCCCTCGGCTTGCATGTGTTAGGCCTGCCGCTAGCGTTTATCCTGAGCCAGGATCAAACTCTTCATTGTATTATCTGTTTTTATTTATTTTCTCTGTCTCAAGGAATTGCTCTTTTCAGCCCCGCTCGCCTTCACGGACAACATCTCGCCGTCCACTCGCCGCAGCACCTCCAGGCACCGCAGCCGGCTCGCAGGACCTCTTCTCAAACCACTAGGTCTTCTATTTTGTGCTTCATTCTTTCAAAGAACTACTTCCCTTTTCAGGAGGGAAAGGACTGCAAAAATAATTCAATTTTTACAATTAGAGCTACTTTTTGCTATTTGTTTTGTTAAAAAATCTTAATTGAATAATTGGCTGTTAATCAGAGAATATTATTCTAATCAACCAATAAAATTGTTTAAATAAATTTCATTAAATGTGAATTTATTATCAAATTATGCTTATTTGGACATCCAAAGTCCATGGAGATTGCAATATTCGAATGCGGCGACCACCTCGTCATCGTCTGTCAGAGCGAACTGAGCCATTGGCTTGTCACCCGGGTTGAGGTATTTTATTTGCACGCCATGCTTGGTCTGTAGTGCAATCCACATTATATAATGTTTCTCAAGGGAAGGGTGTTCGACACTTCCGACCTTGACGGTAACCAATTTACCATCAACAGTTATCACAGGAACATGTTTTTCACCAGCACCATCACTTGTATTAGGAACAAGTTCTTCCATGGGTTCACCACAGCATACCACTCTTACGCCGCTGTCCTGCAGATGGGTAATTATATTGCCACAATGTCTGCAACGATAAAATTTCAAATCCATTTTGATTACAATTTAAAAGTTAATGACTAAGTGCAAAAGTAGTAATTTTTTTACTTTTATTGCATACTTCAATTTTTTTGCTGAAATTTGCAAATTATAAAAACGAAATATACATATATGAAAGGTATCGTCCTTGCCGGAGGTTCCGGCACACGTCTTTATCCTATCACCAAGGGTGTAAGCAAACAACTGTTACCAATTTACGACAAGCCGATGGTTTATTATCCAATATCAGTGCTGATGTTGGCAGGCATTCGTGATATTCTCGTCATTTCAACGCCTTACGATTTGCCAGGATTCAAACGGCTGCTCGGTGACGGTTCAGACTACGGCATACATATTGAATATGCGGAACAGCCTTCGCCCGATGGCCTTGCACAGGCATTTATAATAGGTGAGAAATTTATCGGTAATGACAGCGTATGTCTGGTACTCGGCGACAATATTTTCTATGGCAACGGTTTTATCAAAATGCTGAAGGATTCCGTAACAATTGCAGAAAACGAGCACAAAGCCACTGTTTTCGGTTATTGGGTTGCTGACCCTGAACGTTACGGAGTTGCAGAGTTTGATGACAACGGCAATGTATTGTCAATAGAGGAAAAGCCTTCACACCCCAAATCGAACTACGCTGTGGTGGGGCTTTATTTCTACCCGAACAAAGTTGTTGATGTGGCAAAGAGAATCAAACCGTCAGCACGTGGTGAACTGGAGATAACAACGGTTAACCAATGGTTCCTCAACGATGGCGAGCTGATGCTCCAACGTTTGGGACGAGGTTTTGCCTGGCTCGACACCGGCACCCATGACTCCCTGTCGGAGGCTTCCACTTTTGTTGAAGTCATTGAAAAACGTACAGGTCTGAAAATAGGCTGTTTGGAAGGAATCGCATACCGTCAGGGATGGATTTCCGACAAGAAGATGGCCGAAATAGCACAGCCTATGGCAAAAAACGAATACGGACAATACCTGCTGAAGCTAATTAATCTCAAAAAGTAGAAGAAACATGAAAAGGAATATCATAATAACCGGAGGTGCAGGGTTCATAGGCAACCATGTAGTGAGGCTTTTCATCAATAAATATTCCGACTATCACATAATCAATGTTGACAAACTTACATACGCCGGCAACCTTGCCAACCTGAAAGATGTAGAGAACAAGCCCAACTATACATTTGTAAAAGCCGATATATGCGACTTTGACACAATTCTCGGCATTTTCCGCAAATACGATGTTGACGGGGTAATTCATCTGGCAGCGGAAAGCCACGTTGACCGCAGCATCAAAGATCCTTTCACTTTTGCCCAGACCAATGTTATCGGCACTCTTTCAATGCTTCAGGCCGCAAAGACCTACTGGATAGAGCAAGTTGCCGAAGGCAAAAAACAAATGAATGATTTCAGATTCTACCATATTTCCACGGATGAAGTCTATGGGGCTCTTGAGATGACCAATCCTGAAGGGATAAAATCGGACTTTTCAGGACATAAGGTTTATGGCAAGGAGCTTTTCAGGGAAGAAACCAAATATCAGCCACACAGTCCATATTCCGCATCAAAAGCTTCAAGCGACCATTTTGTCAGAGCCTTTCACGACACCTACGGGTTGCCAACCATTGTAACCAACTGTTCAAACAACTATGGTCCATACCAGTTTCCTGAAAAGCTGATACCTTTATTTATAAATAATATACGTCACCGCAAGCCTCTGCCGGTCTATGGGAATGGGGAAAATGTCCGCGACTGGCTGTACGTCGAGGATCATGCACGTGCTATTGACACGATATTCCATAACGGCAGAACCAATGAAACATACAACATCGGCGGCTTCAACGAATGGAAGAACATAGACCTTATCAAGGTGCTCATCAAGACCGTTGACAGAATTCTTAATCGTCCGGATGGTGCAGATTCAGACTTGATTACGTATGTCACTGACCGTGCAGGTCACGACATGCGTTATGCGATTGACAGCTCTAAGCTGAAACGTGAACTGGGTTGGGAGCCGTCACTCCAGTTTGAAGAGGGCATTGAAAAAACCGTCAGATGGTATCTCGACAATCAAGAATGGATGGACAATATCACAAGCGGAGATTATCAGAAATATTACGAAGAAATGTATAGTAACAGATAACAAAAAACCCGCTTTCAGCGGGTTTTTTGTTGTTGTCCCAGAAGGACTCGAACCTTCAATGACAGGACCAGAATCTGTAGTGTTACCATTACACCATGGGACAAAATTTCGAACTGCAAAAATAGTGTTTTTTTTTATATAAAGACTTTTTTTTAAAATTTTTTTCTCTGACAAAAAAAACGTACTTTCGCAGTGTCATTTGAAAAACGATCTTTATGAAAAAAATCTCAACGAAAAAAACATCAATATTTATACTCACAATATGCCTGCTTATATCTCTATGCAGCTGCAACACACACAGAAACAGCAATAAACGAATAATAGCCACAAGTATAGTCCCTATACAGTATTTCATTGAATCGATTGTTGGCGACACATGGCATGTTATCGCAATCATTCCATCCAACGCCAATCATACGAGCTATGAACCCACCACACAAAACCTGAGGGATGTATCCGATGCGAGCATTTATTTCGAAACCGGCAACATCGGCTTTGAAGATTCATGGACGCAAAGGTTCAAATCACTTGCAAAGGACTGCAAATTCACAGATGTTTCAGAAAACATTGAAAAAATTGGCGGACATTATCACGATGGCGAATACCATGGTGCAGACCCGCACTATTGGCTCTCCCCTTCCGAAGCACTTATCATCGCCGAAAATATTTACAACACAATAGCCACATACGATACGGCAAACCAGAACATCTATTATGAAAACTATATGTCACTTCGGGAAAAAATAACAGACACCGACAGGAAAGTTGCCGAAATATTGGCAGACAAAAAAAACGATTCATTTCTGGTTTATCATCCGGCACTGACTTATTTTGCACATCACTACGGTCTGAACCAAGTTGCAATCGAAGACAATGGCAAGGAGCCATCAGCATCACATATAGCTGAAATAGTGACTTTTGCAAAAGAGCATAATATCAAAGTGATTTTATACCAATCACAATATACTGGGGCTTCAGTAAAAAACATAGCCGATGAGATTGGCGCAACTGCTGTATGTTATGATCCAATGGCCTACAATTGGTGTGAAAACATGGCAAATATCGCAACATTACTGACAAAATGACCGCACGGAATTTAATTGAGATAAGTCATGTCTCCGCTTCGTATGATGGAGTGGATGCGCTTGATGATGTTTCCATAAACATCAAAGATGGTGATTTTATTGGAGTGATAGGACCAAACGGCGGCGGAAAGACCACATTGCTTAAGCTGATACTTGGTCTGAAAAAGCCTGACAAAGGCAGCATCAATATTTCCGAAGGGCTCAACATCGGGTATATGCCACAACAGTCTGAAATCGACAGGATGTTCCCAATCACAGTCAGAGAAGTGATTTACTCTGGTCTGATGAAATTTACAGACAAGTCGGAGAAATACTTGATTGACAAGTATAGAAACCGGTACGATGAACTCACCCAAAAGATGAATATCGACTCTATAGCCGATAAGACACCGGGACAGATTTCAGGCGGACAGTTTCAAAAAACGCTGCTATGCCGCTCTCTTATTTCCAAGCCTGACCTGCTACTTCTCGATGAGCCAAACACCTACATTGACAAGGAAAGCGAATTTGAACTGTTTCAATATCTGAGCAAAGATTCCGATGTAAAAGCAATAATGCTTGTTTCCCACGACATCGGTACAATTTCACAATATGTAAAAACATTCGCTTGTGTCAACAAAGGGCTTTACTATCATGAATCGAATGTAATCACCGAAAAGCTGCTATCGCAATACAAATGCCCTATTCAGATAATAGCGCATGGTGACGTTCCGCACACTGTTTTAAAACACCACAACAATGTCTGAGTTTTTTTCATACACATTCATAGTCAACGCACTAATAATAAGCGTATTATGCAGCATATCCAGTGCTTTGATAGGCAGTTGGGTAGTAATAAAGCGCAAGGTGCTCATAAGCGGAGGCATCACTCATGCTTCATTTGGAGGAATAGGACTTGCCTACCTGTTAGGGTTAAGTCCGATTATTGGCAGTGCAACATTTGCAGTCGCGACAGCAGTTGGAATAGAAATGCTTTCCAACAAAGGCAAGCTCCGTGAAGATTCCGCGATAGGGATGTTTTGGTCGGTAGGTATGGCATTGGGGATACTGTTTATCTCCCTAAGTGACGGATACGCGCCAGATCTGCTTGGTTATCTGTTCGGAAGCATTCTTGCAACCAACACCATTGACATCATATCCTCTGCCATTCTGTCTGCGTTTCTAATAATTTGGTTTATAATAAACTACAGAAAGATATTATATATCGCCTTTGATGAACAATATGCCGTTTCACAGCATATAAATGTCAGGTTACACAACATGATTCTGATGATACTTACAGCACTGACGATAGTCATAAGCATACGGATTGTCGGCATAGTGCTCGTAATATCAATGCTTTGCATTGGTCAGTCAGCAGCCAATAACGTCACTCACAATTTAAAGGGTATAATTCTTTATTCTTTTTTGTTCAACATGATTGCATGTATTGGGGGCATACTGCTGTCATGGTGGATTAACATTCCGTCCGGAGCCACCATCATAATCATTCTTACCCTGATTTATGCCATCATTGCCTTGGCAACTGGCAAAAAAAATATTCGATAACGTTTAAGACGGATGATTTGTCCCGACGACGATTTTTTCAATCTGCTGGGCACAATCATCTGTTGTTCCGTCAATTATGAACTTTGCTTTGGAATAAAACGTCTCTCTTTGCAGGAGTTCAGCCCTGACTAACTGCAATATCTGTTCTTCATTCATTCCTGCGAACTTAGGGCGCAGATGTTTGGCATGAAAATTTCTCATTGCAAGTGTTTCGGCTGGGGCTTTTATATAAATCGTAACACCTGCATTGTTCATCACTTCCATGTTGTCATAGAAACATGGAAGTCCGCCGCCAGTAGCCATGATGTAGTCGTCATGGTTGTTGCAAAAATTCAGGATTACCTCATGTTCCTTTTCTCTGAAGGCTTCTTCACCCATGATTTTATAAATATTTACAATGGGCATATTATAAGCCATTTCAACCAAGACATCAGAATCGAAAAAAGGAATGCTAAGATGGGAGGCAGCCTGCCGTGAAAAACGGGTTTTACCGCAGCATGGATAGCCGATAATGAAAAAACGGTTCATGTAGTAGTGCTTGAGGGATTCGAACCCTCGATCCTCAGACTGAGAATCTGATGTCCTGGACCACTAGACGAAAGCACCATTTATCTTTTTTCCGACTGCAAAAGTAGTATTTTTTCCTCATTTATAGCCTTTTGATTAAAAAAATTTTTTTATAGGGAAAAAACAAGTACTTTTGCATTATTGAAACAAACATAATAATAATCTAAAAATATTCATCATGAAACATTTCCACAAATTGATTCCGCTGCTTGTAATAGCTTTATTTGCAGCATGCACATCACATCACAACACCGGTTCCCAAAAGGGCTATCAGACTGTCGCAAACGATCCGTTGAAAACACGAATCTACACTTTGGACAATGGTCTTAAAGTGTATATGTGTGTCAACAAGGAAACACCACGTATCCAGACATACATAGCTGTAAAGACCGGCAGCAAGAATGATCCTCACGAGACTACAGGTATGGCTCACTATTTCGAGCATTTGATGTTCAAAGGCACCGAACATTTCGGCACACAAGATTATGAAGCTGAAAAGCCTTTGCTTGACACCATAGAGAATCTTTTTGAAGTTTACAGGTCAAAGACAGACCCAGCTGAACGTGCAGCCATCTATCACCAGATTGACAGCATCAGCTACGAAGCATCAAAAATTGCAATTCCTAATGAATATGACAAACTGATGTCGGCAATAGGTTCTACCGGCACCAATGCATGGACCAGCGATGATGAGACAGTATATACTGAGGAGATTCCATGCAATCAGATTGACAATTGGGCAAAAATTCAGGCCGACAGGTTCAAACACATGGTTTTCAGAGGATTTCACACTGAACTTGAGACAATCTATGAGGAATACAACATGTCGCTGACCAGTGACAACAATAAAGTTTACGAAGAAATGATGAGATCGCTCTATCCACACCATCCATACGGTATGCAGACGACATTGGGCAAGGGCGAGCATCTCAAGAATCCGTCAATCACCAATCTTAAGAAATACAGAGCCGCATATTATGTTCCAAACAATGTGGCAATATGTCTTTCAGGTGATTTCGACCCTGACATGATGATAAGAACCATCAAGAAATATTTTGGTGACTGGGAAGCCAATCCTAACGTTCCAGTGCTCAAATATCCGGCAGAAGAACCAATAACCCAGCCAATTGTAAAAGACATTTATGGTCTTGAAGCTGATTTCGTGTCATTGGCATGGCGTGCCGGCGGTGCAAGAACAGAAGATGCCATCATCCTCGAACTGATAGGCCCTATCCTTTCAAACGACAAGGCAGGTCTTCTCGATGTTGATATCGTTCAACCTCAAAAAGCCCTGAGTGTCGGAGCATACGGCTATACAATGTCGGATTACGGTATCGTTGAAATGTATGGCGAACCTAAGGCTGGTCAGTCTCTCGAAGAAGTCAAAGACCTTCTCCTCGCAGAAATGGCAAAACTTCGCGCAGGTGATTTCGATGAATCACTTCTCGAAGCAACCATAGCCAACGCAAAACTTAACATGCAACGCTTTCTCGATTCAAACAGAGGTCGCGCAATGGCATACGTACAGTCATTCATCAATGGTGTGAACTGGCAGGATTATGTTAACAGAATCGATGAAATGAGCAAGATAACCAAACAGGATATCATTGACTATGCCAACAAAAACCTTAACGACAACAATTATGTCCTCATATACAAACGTCAGGGTGACCCTAAAGTCGAAAGTATCGAAAAACCAGCCATCACCCCAATAGTCACCAACCGTGACGTTTCAAGTGACTTCCTGCAGGAAATCGCAAATTCAACAGTCACTCCTATCAAGCCTGTATTTATTGATTTCAAAAAAGATATGGATATCCTGACTACCGACAAAGGCATCAGTGTCCTCTACAAGGAAAACGAAACCACAGACATTTTCCGTCTGATATACCTCTTCGAAATTGGAACCAATAACAATCCGGCTCTTGAAGTTGCATTCGATTATCTCGATTATTTGGGAACAGACAGCATGAGTCTTGAACAAATCAACAGCGAATTCTACAAGATAGCCTGCGATTTCAGATTACAATGCAATGACAATCGCTGCTACATCACACTTTCCGGTTTGAGTGAGAATATGCCGAAAGCTATGGAACTCATCGAAGACCTGCTCGCAAATGCAGTTCCTGACGAAGAAGCACTCTTCAATTTAAAGGACGACCTGCTCAAAGCACGTCATGACAGCAAACTCAACCAGCGTGCAAACTTTATGGCATTAGGCAATTACGCAAAATACGGTCCTGAATATGTCAAGAATACAACTCTTACCGACAGACAGATAAAAATCCTCACATCACAACAGCTGTTAGGATACATTCACGACCTCACAAACATGGAACACAGAATCCTTTACTACGGTCCATTGGCAAAAGACGAAGTCGTCAACGAGATAAATCAGTATCATCACACACCTGACATGATGGTCAAGGCACCTGAAAAGATAATTTATGAAGAGCTCAGTACGCCGACCGACAGAGTATTGCTTGCAGAATATGATGCCAACCAGATTTACTATACCCAAATTAGTAACCTCAACGAAAAATATAATGTCAACAGACAACCTATCATCCAGCTTTATAACGAATATTTCGGCGGTGCGATGAACAGCATAGTATTCCAGGAGATGAGAGAAGCCCGCAGTTTGGCATATTCAGCATCAGCAAATGTAAGAGCTCCGCGCAATCTCGTTCAGGACTATAATTACTCCGCATTCATCGCAACCCAGAACGACAAGATGACTGCTGCAATAGATGCTTTTCAGGAAATCATCAACAACATGCCACAAAGCCAGGCGGCTTTCGACCTTGCAAAAACCAGTATCCTCTCCAACTTCGAGACACAGAGAACCATAAAGGAAAATGTTCTCTGGAGTTATATCAATGCACAGGATTTGGGTCTTGACTATGATACAAGAAAAGTCTCCTATAACGCAATCAAGGACATGACCCTTGATGATGTGGTCAAATTCCAGCAGGAAACAATTAAAGACAGAAAATACACATATTATATCCTCGGCAGGACTAAAGACCTCGATATGGACAGATTAAATTCCATCGCAAAGCCGGAAGTTCTAACCCAGGAACAATATTTCGGTTACTAAGCCATGAGACGATTTTCGATTTTGATTATCATGTCATTGATAATTACATCGGGAATACAGGCACAGACTAAGCTGACAAGTTATGTTAACACCATTATAGGTACCAATGGCATGGGACACACATTCCCCGGAGCGTGTGTCCCATTCGGTATCGTCCAGCTTAGCCCCGATACTGATACTATTCCTCACAATATCAATGGAATATATCAGCCAAAAACTTACGAATACTGTGCCGGTTATCAATTTAAGGACAAAACAATAGTCGGATTCAGCCATACTCATTTCAGCGGAACAGGTCATTCCGACCTCGGCGATATCCTTCTTATGCCTTACACCGGTGAAACAAAGCTCAATCCGGGCACTGCCGACAATCCTGATTCAGGATACCGTTCAAGATACAGTCACGACACCGAAATCTCACATCCAGGCTATTACGAAGTGACTCTTGCCGATAATAATATCAGAGTGCAGCTGACAACCACTGAACATGTCGGCATGCACAAATATTCGTATCCTGATAACGTTGACCAGAAACTCATCATTGACCTGAATCATGCAATTTACAATTATGACGGCAAGGTTCTATGGGCCAATATGCGCATTGAAAATGACACTCTGATTACTGGATACAGAATCACAAATGGCTGGAGTAGAGTAAATTACACATACTTCGCCATAACATTTTCCAAACCGATAAAGAATTACGGATACCAGGATTTAGAAAAAATCAGATACAACGGATTCTGGAAACGTTTCGACCTCAACCACAATTTCCCTGAGATAGGTGGAAGAAAAATCGTTTCCTATTTCGAATTTGGCAACGACAATGAGCCGTTAGTGGTAAAAGTTGCCTTGTCAGCAGTTGGGACAGAAGGTGCGAAGAAGAATCTGGAGGCGGAAGCAGCTTCCCATTCCTTTGAAGAGATTGCAGAATTGGCTGATGACAAATGGGAAAAGGCATTAAGTGTAATTGAAGCGCAAGGAACTGAAGATGAGTTATCCATGCTCTACACTTCGTTATACCATACGATGATAAATCCGTCAGTTTATATGGATGTTGACGGCAATTACAGAGGTATTGACCATGAAATCCACCATTCCGATGATTTCACCAACTACACTGTCTTTTCAGTCTGGGACACTTATCGCGCATTACACCCTCTGTACAATATCATCAACAGAGAAAAGAACACGGATTTTGTCAATTCAATGCTTGCACACTGCAGCCAAAGCGTCCACAAAATGCTTCCTGTATGGAGCCACCACGGCAACGAAAACTGGTGCATGATCGGCTATCACGGTGTTTCAGTAGTAGCTGATGCAATCGCCAAAGGTCTTCCGATAGACAAGGAAAAAGCTATCGAATGTATGATAAGCACATCAAACGTTGACTACTATGACAACACAGGGACTTACAAGAAACTCGGTTATGTCCCTTCTGAAAAATCCGGTTCTGCCGCTTCGATAACAATGGAATATGCCTATGATGACTGGACCATATACAATACTGCAAAAAATCTCGGCAAAAATGATATTGCGGAGACCTACCGCAAGCGTGCGCAGTCTTTCAACAATGTTTTTGACACCAAGATAGGATATGCACGTCCTAAGATGTCAGATGGTGGCTGGAAAAGCGACTTCAACATATTGAGCACTATGGATCAAGGGTTTATAGAAGGAAATGCCTTAAATTATTCCTTTTATGTTCCACACGATGTCAATAGGCTCATTGAACTCATGGGAGGTGAAAAGTCATTCATCTCAAAAATGGATTCATTGTTTACTATGCACCTGCCGTCTGAGTTCTTTGCTGAGACTGAAGACGTGACAGAAGAAGGGCTTCTTGGAGGATACGTTCACGGCAACGAGCCGAGCCATCATATTGTTTTTCTCTACAACTGGACTTCACAGCCATGGAAAACACAATACTGGCAACGCGAAATAATGAACAAGATGTACAAGAACAACATTGACGGACTGTGCGGAAACGATGACTGCGGACAGATGTCGGCATGGTATATTCTTTCGGAATTCGGCTTTTATCCGGTTTGTCCTGGAACCGACCAATATGTATTGGGAGCGCCATATCTGCCTTTTATCAAGATTAACCTTGAAAACGGTAACACTCTCACCATAAAGGCGGAAGGCATAAGTGACAAGAACAGATACGTCAAAAGCGTAAAGCTGAATGGTCAACCTTACACAAAAGGGTTCATTACCATTGACGACATTCTCAAGGGCGGTGAACTAACATTTGAAATGAGCAGCAAACCAAACAAAAAGAGAATTTTCTCAGGTGACGACAGACCATATTCGATGACCGAAAAAGTTAAGAAATAGTTTCATCCCATATCACCTGCAGTTCAAATAATTATACTATATTTGCAAACAGTTAACAAATTATCCAAATAATTAATATTGAAACCACAAAGAATATGAAAAGATTTTCTATCACGTCATTAGCGATAATCGCAACAGTTTTGTGTATCACAGCATGTGGCACAAAGAAAGAAAATGCTCAGTTACTGCATCAAGTTGACAGTCTGAAAACTGTTTTAAACAACACCCAACTTATGATCGAGAGCCAAAACTCCGAACTTGAAGAGAACATCAACTGTATCAATGACATACAGAATGCCCTTGATGCCATCAGTCAGAAAGAGAATGAACTAAGGAACCTTTCATCTGAACAGACTGGAATAACCGATGCCCAGAGAAGAGCACAGCTCAAGAACGACATTGAGGCACTCGGCAGACAGTTGGAGGAAAACAAGAAGAAAATCGACAATCTCAATTATGCACTGAGCAAATCAAAAAAGGAAGTGAAAGGTCTCAACGAAATGGTTGCAAAATTGCAGCAACAGGTGGAACAGAGAGACAAGGACATCGCTGACTTGCGTGCCGTCATTGACAAAAAGGATTCCCAGATATCACAGTTGCAGCAGGATGTAACCACAAAGACACAGCAGATAAAAGACCTCGAAAATACTGTTTCAGAACAGATTGCATCAATGAATACCGCATGGTACTGCATTGCATCAAAAGCAGACCTCCGCAACAACGGAATCATAGACAAGAAGAGCAAAATCATAACAAAAGGTGACAAATACTTCACAAAAATTGACAAGACTCAAATAACTGAAATCCCTGTTGACACTGTAAGAAAGCTCATAGTTTTAAGTGCTCATCCGCTTTCATCATACGAAATAGTATATGAAAAAAATAAGATAACTAAAGTTAAAATCAAAGATGCCAATTCATTCTGGAGTCTTGGCAATCGTTTTGTCGCAATATCAAAATAAAAGCGTTTCCATATTATTATGTTTAATGGTAAGGCTGCCATTCATAATGGTGGCCTTTTTTTATAAAACACAACAAAAATGATATTACTTGGAGTAATAGGCGGACAGGAGATTATCCTAATCGCAGTTGTCGTTCTGATTCTCTTTGGCGGCAAGAAGATACCTGAACTTATGCGCGGAATCGGCAAAGGAGTAAAGGAATACAATAAAGCAGTCAATGACATCAAAGACCAATTCAATGATATTCAGGAAGATATCAACGACATGAATCAAAAAGGCTCCACTACTAAAGAAAAACCTGAAGAAAACAAAGAATGAAAGAGGGTACCTTTTGGGAACATTTGGAAGAGCTGAGATGGACAATAATAAGGATTATTGTTGTCGCTTTAATACTCACTGTTGTCATATTCTCATTTAAGGACTTCGTTTTCAACAAAATAATATTTGCACCATGTGACGGTAACTTTGTGACATATCGCATATTATGCAATCTTGGCGATATGTTGAGGATGCCGAGAATATGCCCGAACATCGAAAGCATAAGTATCATAAACATTAATCTGTCAGCACAGTTAATGGTTCATCTGAGTACGGCGTTTTATTTTGCACTAATCGTATCATTTCCTTACATCGTCATAGAGTTGTGGCTGTATGTCTCTCCGGCACTTTACGTCAACGAGAAAAAACCTGCCGTAAAAGGTGCAATATCTTTTGTGGCTCTGTTTTTCATCGGAGTACTTCTCGCCTATTATTTGATTTTTCCACTAACGCTTAATTTTCTCGGCAACTATCAGGTAAGCGATGCCGTTCCCAATCAGATTTCCCTGAATTCCTACATTTCGACTTTCAACACATTGTTATTCATGATGGGATTAGTTTTTGAGATGCCGGTAGTTGGTTATTTCTTCGGTAAGATAGGAGTTTTGCAGGCCGGTTTTCTAAAACAGTATCGTAATGTGGCGGTGGTCGTAGTGCTTGTTTTGGCAGCATTAATCACACCGAGCACCGACATTTTCACTATGATGATAGTAGCGTTACCACTGATGCTTCTTTACGAATTGACAATCGCAGTTGTCAAGAGTGTAAACAAAAAAAGCGGTCAGCAAATTAATGCTGACCGCCCATAAGAAGAAAAAATTCATCCGTTATGTTATCCGGTTATGCACCGAGAATAAGTCTGTAGAAAGATTTGACTTTAAGTTCTTTGTCAACAGATTTGATATAATCTGAAACAGAGATTTTACCGTCGCGTACGAAGATTTGATCAAGAAGAGTGTTTTCCTTGAAGAACTTTTTCAGTTTACCTTCAGCGATTTTGTCAACCATATTTTCAGGTTTGCCTTCCTGACGAACTTGTTCACGAGCTATTTCCATTTCTCTTTCGATAACGTCAGCAGGTATTGACTGTTCATCCACAGCGATAGGAGCCATAGCGGCAACCTGCATAGCCAATTCGTGAGCAACAGTATTGCTTTGTTCACCAGCCTTGTTCATAGCAACCAAAGTAGCCACTCTGTTGCCGAGGTGGTTATAGGCATTAACGAGTTCTGATTCAAGGTACAGATAGTGAGCAAGAGTATTCTTTTCACCAGTTTTACCTGTATTTTCAATTATACGGTCAGCAACTGTAACACCGTCGATTATTTGATTGTTGAGGTCTTCAAGAGATGTGATATGATTAGCGATTGCAACATCAATGATTGAGTTGGCAAGGTTCATGAAATCAGGTGTATTAGCCACGAAATCAGTTTCGCAGTTAAGCA
The DNA here is from genome assembly GCA_016285515.1 of Bacteroidales bacterium. Lineage (GTDB taxonomy): Bacteria > Bacteroidota > Bacteroidia > Bacteroidales > BM520 > RGIG7150. The sequence continues at coordinate 312,770 of JAEEQW010000001.1, read as the reverse complement.
TAATCATAGCGCCGAAAGTTCCGTCAGCGGAAACCTTAGCAATGATCTTACCCTCATTTGCATCTCTGTCTGCTCTTTTGGAAGCGACTTTCTGTCCTTTTTTACGGAGGATATCAATAGCCTTCTGGACATCGCCTTCAGCTTCAACAAGAGCGTGTTTGCAGTCCATCATGCCGGCACCGGTCATTTTACGAAGTTCATTAACTTGTGATGCTGTTATATTCATTGTATGGTTTTTTAAAGGTTAATAATTATTTTGCTGAACGTCTTCTTCTTTGTCTTTTGTCGTCATCGTTAGCGTCTTCGCCATTTTCATCCTCGAAGTTGTCGGAATCATTTTCATTTTCTTCGTCTGTTTCGACTGCATCATCTTCCTCACGTTTCTCCTTGTCGAGTTTACGTTCATCGAGGCCTTCCTGAATAGCGTCACACATAGCTTTTACTATGAGTTCTATTGATTTTGCAGCATCATCGTTAGCAGGGATTGGGAAATCAACCTGGTTAGGATCGGCATTGGTATCTACGATAGCGAAAGTTGGGATACCGAGTTTTTTAGCTTCTGCGACAGCAATATGTTCTTTAATAATATCGACCACAAAGAGAGCGGATGGAAGTCTGTTCAGTTCGGAAATACTACCGAGGTTTTTCTCGAGTTTTGCTCTTTCACGCTCAATCTGTAATTTTTCACGTTTAGAGAGGTTTTTATAGTTACTTGAAGCCATTTGTCTGTCGATAGCCGACATTTTGCGGACGGCCTTACGAATAGTGGCGAAGTTGGTAAGCATACCGCCCGGCCAACGTTCAGTGACATAAGGCATACTGACGTTCTTAACTACTTCAGAAACGACATCTTTAGCCTGTTTTTTAGTAGCCACGAAGAGGACTTTCTTACCTGAGTGAGCTATCTGTTTGAGAGCAGCAGCAGCCTCGTCTATTTTGGCTTGTGTTTTGTATAAATCAATAATGTGGATACCATTGCGCTCCATGAAAATATAAGGAGCCATGTGAGGATTCCATTTTCTCTTAAGGTGGCCGAAGTGCACACCTGCCTTAAGAAGATCGTCAAAATTTGTTCTTGGCATTTTAGTTTACTTTCTTTAATTGGTTAATAATTAAACGCAACCACAGAGTAGCATCCGGGAAGGATGGTCTCTGTGATTTAGATACTAAACTATTATTATCTATTATCCTAACGTTTACTAAATTGAAATCTCTTACGAGCCTTAGGCTGACCCGGTTTTTTACGTTCAACAACACGAGGATCACGATGGAGGAAACCGTTTGATTTGAGTACTGGACGGTATTCTTCCTTATTAACTTCGCAGAGAGCTCTTGCAATAGCAAGACGCAATGCTTCAGCCTGACCTTTGAAGCCGCCGCCGTCAAGATGAACATACATGTCAAACTGACCTTCGGTGTTGGTCACAGCTAAAGGCTGATTTACGATATAGCGAAGTGTTGGCAATGGAAAATAGTTTTCCAAATCCTTCTTGTTGATAACGATCTTACCACTACCTTCATTCATATAAAGGCGGGCAACAGCAGCTTTTCTTCTGCCTATTGTATGAACAACTTCCATTTCTATTATTTAATAATTGTATTGATATCAATGCTACGAGGTTTCTGAGCTTCGTTCTTGTGTTCGCTCCCTGCATAAACCTTCAAATTTCTAAGAAGAGCTGCTCCTAATCTGTTCTTTGGGAGCATGCCTTTAACAGCATGTCTTACCACAAAAGTAGGATCCATCTTCATAACTTCACTTACAGTTCTTGTTCTTTGTGAGCCAGGATAGCCGGAATGACGCATATATTCCTTGAGATTATACTTCTGGCCTGTCAATTTCACCTTCTCGGCGTTAATCACTATTACGTTGTCTCCACAATCTACGTGTGGTGTGTAACATGGTTTGTGCTTGCCTCTCAGCAAGAATGCAACTCGTGTCGCAAGACGGCCTAAAACCTGTCCCTCTGCATCCACTACTAACCATTCCTTGTTCGCGGTATCTTTCGTTACCGATAATGTCTTATAACTTATTGAGTCCATCTTTAATTGATTTCTAACTATACTAACTCTCTAAAAATCGGACTGCAAAGGTACAACAATTTTTTATATTGTATATGAATTTTGAAAATTTTTTTATCTTTGCAGAATTATTCGAAAAAACAATGTCTATCAGCATCAGAAATATAACCAAGGTATATGGCGAGCAGAAAGCCCTCAACAACGTATGCATAAATATTGAAAAAGGTGAGATAGTCGGACTTTTAGGGCCCAATGGTGCCGGCAAATCAACTCTTATGAAAATTTTGTGCTGTTATATTGAACCAACTGAAGGCACAGCTGACGTCTGCGGCTACAATATTTCCGCAAATCCCTTGGAAATCAAGCGTCTCATCGGCTACCTCCCCGAAAGCAACCCTCTATATCCCGACATGTACATAAGGGAATATCTCGAATATGTTGCCAATATATATAAGGTATCTGACCGGCAGAAACGCATTGATGAGGTTATGGAGGTGACAGGTCTCAATCCAGAAAAGAGAAAACACATCAGCCAGCTGTCGAAAGGCTACAGACAAAGGGTCGGACTTGCACAGGCTTTGATACACGACCCGCAGGTGCTCATACTCGATGAGCCCACAACAGGATTGGACCCGAATCAACTGACCGAAATCCGTTCGCTGATAAAATCAATCGGGAAAGACAAGACCGTTATCCTCTCCACACACATCATGCAGGAGGTCGAAGCAATTTGTAACAGGGTCACCATTATTAATAAAGGTATAATCATTGCTGATGACTCAACAGATAACATATTGTCATCACAAAAAGGGTTCTCCCTTGATGTGGAACTTAAGAAACCATGTCCGAAAAATCCTTTTGAATATTTTGAAAAAATAAGCAGGGTAAAGGTGTTACACGATGACAGCAATTCCCTCAAACTGAATATACAGTTCAAGACTGACGAAGACATGCGTGACAAAATGTTCAGCTATATCATTCAGAAAGGATACACTCTACTGTCGATGAATATTCCTGAAAAGAAACTTGAGGAAGTGTTCATTGATTTGGTAAAATAAGTCATGAAGAAAATATTTTTTCAAAACAACTTCTTATAAAAGAAAAATTTATATCTTTGCAGCCCAAAATTTAAGGAGATTATATCATGGCAAAAAAGAACAAAGACGCGCGTATTCAGGTAATACTTGAATGCACAGAACAAAAGGCCTCCGGAGTTCCTGGAATATCAAGGTATATCACCACCAAGAACAAGAAGAACACACCGGAACGTCTTGAATTGAAAAAGTACAACCCGTACTTGAAGAGAGTTACAATACACAAAGAAATCAAATAAGTTGAATTATGGCAAAGAAAACCGTTGCAACATTGAGAACAGGATCTAACAAAAATTTTGCTAAGGTCTTTAAGATGGTGAGATCACCGAAGACAGGTGCTTACTATTTTGATGAGAAGATGGTTCCACAGGAAAAAGTTGAGGAATATCTGAAAGAAAAAAATTAATTAATCATTATTTTAACAAATTATGCCAGCAAGAATCAGATTACAGAGAAAAGGTAAAAAGGGACAACCTTTTTATCAGATAGTTATTGCGGATGGTCGTGCACCACGAGACGGAAAATATATCGAGAGAATTGGCACGTATAATCCCCTGACAATACCAGCAGAAATAACTATAGATGACGAACGCGCCATTTATTGGCTCCAGGCAGGTGCCCAGCCTACCGACACAGTAAGAAACATCTTATCCTACAAGGGCGTTCTTCTTAAGAACCACCTTCAGATAGGTGTTAAGAAAGGTGCTATTACTCAAGCCGTTGCCGATAACAGATATAATGAATGGCTCCAGGCTAAGGAAGCCAAGATAGCTGCTATAGCAAAGAAAAAAGAGGCATCAGATCGCAATGTCCAGAAAACAAGATTAGAAGAAGAAAAGAAAGTTAACGAAGCTCGTGCAGAAGTCCTCGCAAAGAAGGCTGCAGAGGAAGCAGCAAAGAAAGCCGCTGAACTCGCTGCCGCTCAGGCTGAACAGGAAGCTGCTGCTGAGGCTGCTGCCGCTGAAGTTGCAACTGCTGAAACTCCAGCTGAACCAGTAGCTGAAACTCCAGCTGAAGCTAACGCTTAATCTATCTTTAAACATAATGAAAAGTCGTCCTTACCCGACGACTTTTTTTTTCGTTATCACATAAACACCTGAATATGCTCCAGAAAGATAACTTCGTGAAAATCGGCAAAATAAAGAAAAAAGTCGGTAAGGGAAATGAATATGTCATGACTCTCTCAACAAACCTCGACATATTCTCCGTTCTCGATGACACTCTCTTTGTCGATATAAACGGCTGCGACCTGCTTCCTGTCTTTCCGGAATTGTACTCCGAACAATCACCAAGAAACATAAAAATCAGATTCAACGACATGAACAACAACGGCACATATCTCAACAAAGACGTTTATGTGCCGAAAGAACTCCTCGACGGCTTGGAAGTCCAAGTTACAGACATGGATCTGATTGGCTGGAATGTCTATGACACGAAAGCGGGATACATCGGCAAAATCGTTGACACCATTGTATCTTCGCAACAGGCAGTGTTAATCGTCAGCCGCTCGAAAGAGGTCACCGATGAAATCATGATTCCACTCCATGAAGATTTGATTGAAAATTCAAATGCTGAAGAAAAATCCATTACTTTCAATCTGCCCGACGGACTTCTTGACATCAACGATTCAAAATACGAAACAATATGACCACAAGCGAAATAATAACTATAGGTGACGAATTGCTTATAGGTCAGGTTCTCAACACCAACGTGGCGTGGATCGCGCAACAGCTCAGTGCTCTTGGAATCGACATAATACGTGACGTGACTATCGGTGATGACGAAGATGAAATACTCAGGACTTTAAAGGAATGCTACTCCGAATGTGATGTGGTAGTCGTCACCGGAGGCTTGGGCCCGACGAAAGATGACATCACCAAAGGCTGTGCATGCAAATTGTTCAACTGCGGATTGACATTCAACGAAGAGGCGTTCCAGAATGTGGTCAACAGATTCAAGACACTTGGATATGAAATCACCGAGAGCAACAGGATGCAGGCAATGGTTCCGGAGAAATGCATTCCGCTGCAGAACCATAACGGAACTGCACCGGGTATGCTTTTCAAAGAAAATGTTGACGGCAAAACCAAAATAATGGTATTTCTTCCCGGTGTCCCTTTGGAAATGAAAGGCCTGATTGAAGACTATGTTCTTGATATCCTTAAAGACACATATCAGAACAATGGTTTATATTACAGAACTGTTCTGACACAAGGGAAAGGCGAATCATTCATCGCCGAGATCATCAAAGACTGGGAAGCCAATCTGCCAGAGAATGTCAAGCTTGCATATCTTCCGCAATACGGAAGCGTAAGATTAAGAATCACCGCATACGGCAGCAACTTGGAGAAGAATAAAGCCATCGTCAACAAAGAACTTGAGAAACTTGCAAAACTTCTTCCCGAATGGATTTACGGCTATGATGATGACACCATAGAACATGTCGTAGGCGTGCTTCTGAAAAAGAATAACCTTACTATAGCAACGGCTGAAAGCTGCACAGGAGGTAACATAGCACACCATCTGACTCTCGTCCCCGGCAGTTCCGATTATTTCAAGGGTTCTATTGTCGCATATTCCGAAAACATAAAAAATGATGTCCTCGGAGTCAGGAAGGAGACCATAAGCAAATATGGAGTGGTAAGCAAAGAAACAGCGGAAGAGATGTCTCAATGTGCAAGGAAGTTAATGAATACTGATGTGGCAATAGCCACGACAGGTTATGCAGGACCGGGAGGAGGAGACGAAACAAGTCAGGTCGGAACCGTATGGATTTCAGTTGCAGGACGAAATTTCGTGACGAGTGAGGTGTTCCATTTCGGAACAAACAGAGAAATTAATATTAAAAGGACAACATACAACGCCTTGAAGATGGTTTATAACTATCTAAGAGACAAAAAGTTATAGCAGCAAAACAGAGCAAAAAATTTTTTAAGCAAAAAATTGAAAAATTAGAAAAAAAAGTGCGAAATTTGCACCGTTTTTTAAATAGTAAAAAAGGGAGAATTAAAATGTCAAAGATTTGTCAACTTACAGGTAAAAGGGTAATGAGCGGAAACAGGGTTTCCCATTCAAATATAAAAACAAGAAGGAAATTTTATCCCAACCTTCAATACAAGAAATATTATCTTCCTGAGGAAGATTGTTGGATCCAATTGAGACTTTCAACTTCTGCTATGAAGGACATAAACAAGAAAGGTTTATCAAAGGTTTTGAAAGAAGCAGAGCAAAAAGGTCTTATCATTATAGATTAAAGATACACAATAAGAAATAAACTTCATAACTTTAAGTGTGTGTTGTAATAGTTGATTTTTGGGAGGACTGTCGTGAGACAGTCCTCTTTTTTTTCTCCTAAAGTTTGGCCTCATCAGACACCCATCGGCGGATTGAGGAAATCATGGCCTCGAGCTGCATCATGAACACACGTTTCTCTTTGCTTGGAGCATAAACGAAAGAATCAATTGTGAGGATTTTGTTGTTGACAGTATCAACGATGGTATAATTGAGAAATGTTCCACCCATGTAATCGCCTTCGCAATCCCAGGCTCCACGCGATTCGATAGCATAAAGACCGTTGAGACTGACTTCCTTGGATGAAACAGGGAACTCATCGGAAACCTTGGCATACGAACCCTCGATACTTGCGGGAACATACTGCTGAGTCATCAGATTGCGCTTCAAAACGATATATCCTGGAGACAGCTGATTCTCAGAGATATAATCCTCATTATAAATAAGGAAATCAGTACTTGTTTTGTCAGTTTCGCTGCGCAGCCACATAAAGTCATCATAGTTCTTTGCTATTCTGAAACCTGTGGTGATGTTGAAAGTGTAACCGAATTTCTCCCCTACTTTTTTTATAACATCCCTGTTCAAAGCTGACATATAATAAACATTGAGCTTTTCCTTCTCAATTTCGTAATAGGATTTCAGCATCTGATCCTTATATTTACCGAAGAGGTCAACGACTGATTCAGTTGTAGGTCCAGTCAGCGTAAACACGCGCTGAGGCTTAGCCCACAAGTCTCTCTGTGTACCACCTTTAGCTTCGGAACCGGGATTCACCTCAACTATGAGAATACTCTTTGAGAAATTGAACATTCTGTTCTGGTCAAGAGTCGCCCTGTTGATATGTAGAAGTTTATACAGCGGTTCTATCATCAGCATGGTGGAATCACTCTGACCGAAAAAACTACGGATTGTGTCACCGACCGGTCCATCCCAGACTTTATCGGTACATACAACAACAAGTTCGTAGGTATTACCCATTGAGCCAGGCACTGCCGGTCCACTCGTCTCTTTGCAGGAAGTTGCAAGAAGAGTCGAAAGTAATAACATGACAATCAAATATTTTCTCATTTTCATCGTTAATTAATCAGTTATAAAATTGTATGCAAAGGTACATTTTTTAATTAAAATAAATGCCTACATTTGTAATTTCAATGTCAATGGAACACAAAAATATCATATTACTCATCTGCCTTACGTCAATAATATTCCTGACGGCGCATACACAATGTGTGGCACAAAATGCATCCGACTCATCAAGATTACACGTATTATCCATAGATTCAACCAAATACGATTCAATCGATTTGTCAAAATACGTCAAAATTGATTCTATAAGATATGTGTCCCCTAACTTGGAATTCAATCTGTCAGATTCAGTGTTTTTTAAAAGAATAGAAACACTGAACACGGAATTGTTTCGTTCGAGGATGGAGTTCATTGCCGACTCACCTTACATCACAACTTACAATTATTCAAAAAACACGATACCCAAATTTGATGAATCAGTCTATAGACATCGTTTCGAAGAACTTGATGCTTCCACGCCCATTAAACTGGAATACAACAATATAGTCAGGAAATACATAGACCGCTACGCCGTAAATGGGAAAACTTACACCGAAAAACTATTGGGACTGACAACTTATTATTTTCCGATAATTGAGGAAATCCTGATAAAATACAATCTTCCGTTAGAGCTGAAATATTTGTCGATAATAGAATCAGGACTAAATCCTAACGTAACATCGTCAATGGGTGCCAAGGGATTGTGGCAATTTATGCCGAGTACGGGAAAATTATACGGACTGCAATGTACATCCTACATTGACGACAGACTCGATATAATAAAATCGACCGAGGCCGCATGTCTTCATTTAAAAGATTTGTACGAGATATACGGTGACTGGATATTGGCATTGGCTGCGTACAATTCCGGAGTCGGAAATGTAAATAAGGCAATTAACCGCTCAGGCGGGAAGAGAAATTATTGGCAAATTTACACGTATTTACCCGATGAGACTCGCAACTACGTTCCAGCTTTCTCAGCATTGAGTTATGTCTGCACTTATCATTCGGAGCACAACCTGAGACCGCAGATACCTCAGTTCACATTTTTCGATGTAGATACTGTGATTGTCAATAAAGTCATATCTTTCAATCAAATAAGCAAAGAAATCGGGACATCAGTCAACGATTTGGAACTTCTAAATCCCGAATACATCCAAGACGTCGTTCCAGGTTCAAAAGACCATCCTTGCAGAATAGTTCTTCCAGCAAACGATGCCGTAGCATTTGCCGTAAAACATCAAAAAAATGAGCCTAAAAAGAAACAGGAAAACAATTCAACGGCAAATGTGCAGTCTGACAGTTCATCAACAGATAATGCTGGAGAGCAGATTTATATAGTAAAGAAGGGTGACAATCTTAGCACAATAGCGAAAAAGAATCATACAACAGTAAAAAAGATAATGGAGGCCAGCAATCTGAAAAGCGACAAGCTGAAGATTGGCCAAAAATTAAAGCTCAGATAATATGAAAAAGAACGTGGCACTAATAGCCGGCGGCTATTCCGGTGAATATGAAATCTCAATAATGAGTGGTCAGCAGATAGCCAAACACATTGACAATGAACGTTTTGTCACTTACCTTATCATTGTGACAAAAGACAATTGGTATTATACTGATGAAGAAAACAACAAATATGAGATTGACAAAAACGATTTTTCACTGACCATAAAAGGAAAGAAAATCAATTTCGATGTGGCTTACATGATAATTCATGGAGTTCCAGGAGAAAACGGACAGTTGCAAGGATATCTTGATTTGATGGGTATTCCTTACACTGGCTGCGACATGTATGCATCAGCGGTCACATTCAACAAATATTATTGCAAGTCAATCGCCGCTTCGGTAGGGATTCCGACTTCAAAATCATATTTTCTCACAAAAGACGAATATGATGTGGATGCGATTATAGAAAAAATCGGTCTTCCATGTTTCGTAAAACCAAACAAAAACGGTTCAAGTGTCGGAATCACAAAGGTTTATGAAAAGGACAGACTCGGTGAAGCCATAGACAATGCATTTGCAGCAGACAACGAAGTTCTTATTGAAAATTTCGTCAAAGGACGTGAATTCGCCTGTGGAATATTCAAAAGAAACGGGACCAACATAGTGCTGCCTGTCACCGAAATCATAGCAAAGAACGACTTTTTCGACTACGAGGCAAAATACACGAGCGGCAAATCGGATGAGGTGACGCCTGCTGACATTGACGAAGAAACGGCTGCCACAATTTCCGCATATACTAACCTCATGTACGAGACTCTGCATTGCAAAGGACTTGTAAGAGTTGATTTCATTGCCACTGACGAGGAAGTCACCTTCCTCGAACTCAACGCAATACCGGGCATGTCTGCAGCCAGTATCATCCCCAAGCAGCTCGGATGCTACGGCATAAAGATGGAAGAATTAGTCAATTTACTCCTTGATGAAGCACTCGATTCGAAATAGCATACCGAATCTCCTCACTGCGCTGAACATCGTTTCAGGTTTCATCGGAATAATCTTCATTTTGCGGTTCAACCAACCGGGGATGGGCATCCTATTCATGTTCATCGCAGCATTTTTCGACCTTATTGACGGATTATCGGCAAGATTACTGAAGGCCACATCGGATATAGGCAAAGAATTGGATTCTTTGTGTGATATAGTTTCCTTTGGAGTGCTTCCGGGCACACTGATGTTCGATTTTCTATGCAATTTCACGTCAGGATTCACAGGCATAGGAAGATTCATTCCGTTCATTTCACTGTTAATACCTGCATTTACAGCATTACGGCTTGCCATCTTCAACACAAACGAACAGTCGCTGAAGACCTTCAACGGGCTGTCATGCCCAATTGCTGCATCCATTTTTGCGGCGATAGTCCTGAATTCACATACCATGCCAATACTACAGTCCATGTCTCCCACATGGGCAATATGCATAATTACAGCCCTGATACTGTTGCTTTGTTTCCTCATGATTTCGAAAGTCAGATTTCTCACTATGAAATTCAAGACGTTTTCGTGGAAAGAGAACAACTTAACATATATTTTTGCAGTTACAGCCACTATATTGCTGATAGTATTCGGATATGATGCAATACTCTATGGTTTAACACTTTACATAATCTTTTCATTAATATTTGCAAACAGACAGTCATGAAGAAGAAAAATATAATCCTATTAGTAGCGTTGGGCATCATAATAGCCGGAATAATTTGGTTCACGACCCGTGACAAAGGAAGCAACAGCGGGAATTATTTGGTTGAAGTGAAATCAGGCAATTTCGACATCAACGTAGTGACAACCGGAGAGCTTGAAGCCAAAAACTCAGAAAAGATAATGGGACCAGCTAAAGCCAGGAATTTCAGGGTATGGGATCTGACGATTCAGGATATGGTTCCTGACGGTACTTTAGTGGATTCGGGAGAATGGATTGCAAATCTGAACCGTTCAGAAATCAGCAACACCATCAAGGATTTGGAGGACAATTACGAAACGAGTGTCACCAATTACACTAAAACGGCTCTCGACACAGCTATCACCCTGCGAGCCCTACGCGATGAAATCATCAACCAAAAATTCGCCGTGGAAGAAGCGAAGATACTTCTTGACCAGTCAATCTACGAACCACCTGCTACAATCCGTCAGTATCAAATAAGTCTCGAAAAGGCTGAAAGAACTCTTGCCCAATCGCTTGACAATTATAAAATCAAACTGAGAACTGCTGAGGCTGACATGCAAGCCGTAGCAACCGAGAAGAACAAAAACGCACGAAAGCTCAAGGAGGCAAGAGAAGTCATGGACCAATTCACAATCTACTCGCCGAAATCAGGAATGGTAGTTTATCACAAAGACTGGGACGGTTCGAAAATCGGGATAGGTTCTTCGATTAACGCATGGGAGCCTATCGTTGCCGAACTTCCTGATTTGTCGAAGATGATCAGCAAAACATACGTCAACGAAGTGGATGTAAGCAAAATCAAGGTGGGACAGCCAGTAACTATCAGTATTGAGGCATTCCCCAACAAGGAATACACCGGCATAGTTGAGTCAGTTGCAAACATAGGTGAACAGATTTCAGGTTCCAATGCCAAAGTATATGAAGTGATTATCAACGTCAACGAATACGATTCCATTCTGAGGCCTGCTATGACCACGGTCAACAACATCAACACCGAACGTATAGCCGAATCGCTGTTTGTACCGATAGAAGGCGTATTCTTCGAAAGCGGCACCTCATTTGTCTATACGTCACACGGCACAAAACAGGAAGTAAAGGTGGGCAAATCAAATGATAATGAAATAATAATCACCGAAGGACTTTCGAAAGGCGACAAAATATACTTAGTTCCACCGGAAAACGCCGACAAGATTTCGATAACGACTCTGTAAAATGAAAAAGATAAACACACAGAGATACATCTACAATTTTTCGATGGCGATAGATGCCGTTATCGCAAACAGGTTCAGGTCATTTCTTACGGCATTGGGCATAATCTTCGGCGTAGGTGCCGTGATAGCCATGCTTTCGATAGGCAAAGGTGCAAAGAAGGAAATCGTTGACCAGATGAAATATGTCGGTGTCAACAACATCATTATCACACCCAAAACCGATATTGACGCAAGCCAGACGGAAGGCGACAAGACCATGACCAAGAAATTTTCGCGCGGACTAACAATAGCCGATGCCGATGCCATCCTTGACATCATACCGACAGTAAAACAAGTCAGTCCCGAAGTGGATTACGATGTACCTGTTGTTTATAAAGACAAATCAGGAAATTTCAAGCTCTGCGGCATTAGGAAGGAATTCTTCGATATCTTCAATCTGAAAATAATTGAAGGAACAAACTTCAGTGACAATCAGATGATTGAGAGCACGCCGGTTTGCATTATCGGTTCGAATGTCAAAGCCAAACTGTTTCCTGACAGCGAACCAATAGGAATGACCATCAAATGCGGCGGCATTAACCTTAAAGTCATAGGAGTCATAGAGAAGATAGCCAGTTCAAGCTCTGGACAGGATTACGGCATTTCAAACTACAACGAAGGCATATACGCACCCCTGTTGACAATACTGCTGCGATACAAAGACAGGACGGCAATAACTTCGTCTTCCTTCAGTCGTGAAGAAACTCAAAGAGTCGGGAACAACGGAATAAGCTTTTATTCCACTAAAGGCGATGAACTTGAAACCAACCAACTCGACAAAATAGTGGTAAATGTCGAAAATACCGATGATATCGAAAAGACCAGTGAACTGCTTAATCGCATGATGAAACGCCGTCACAGCGACATTGACGATTTCGAAATAACTGTACCGGAACTACTCCTCAAGCAAGAGCAGAGGACAAAGGACATCTTCAACATCGTACTGGGAGCCATAGCCAGCATCTCGCTGATAGTCGGCGGAATAGGCATTATGAACATCATGCTCGCATCCGTCACTGAAAGAACTAAGGAAATCGGCACCCGACTCGCCATCGGAGCAAAGAAAAAAGACATCATCTTCCAGTTTCTGTCGGAAGCCACTGTCATCAGTCTGATTGGCGGGTTCATCGGTATCATCCTCGGTATCATCATTTCAAAACTAATAACATCATTTACAGGTATTCTGACGATAGTGTCAATCGGCTCTATTCTCATATCTTTTGGAGTGTCAGTCACTATCGGAATCCTCTTCGGATATATGCCGGCAAAAAAGGCCGCATACCAGAATCCTGTTGAATCCCTGCGTTATGAATAACCATGCTGCCATGAAAAAGAAATTATCACTTATAGCGCTGCTGACAGTCATCTGTTTTAACATACCAGCCCAGAATACCAGCAACAACGTGGTAAAACTGACTCTTGAAGATGCAATACAGATAGCCACCCTGCAGTCACCTGATGCTATGATGGCAAAACACCGCTTCAGGAACAGCTACTGGCAATATCGTTATTACAAAGCCGAATATCTTCCGCAACTGACACTTTCGGGTAATCCGTTTCAGTTCCAAAATCAGCAGAAACTCATCGAAACTATTGACGGTTCATACTACAGCAAATACAAACAGCTATATTCCGACCTCAGTCTCGGACTGCAGCAGGAAATAGGCTTCACAGGGGGTACTATTTCAGTCTTCACAGACATCGGATACACAAAGAATTTCGTTGACGACACAATGTTCTTCTCAGCCTCCCCTATCAACATCAGTCTTGTGCAGCCCATCTTCGGATACAACTCCTACAAGTGGGAAAGGAAAATAGAGCCGTTGAGATATCAAGAGGCAAAACAGAATTACATTGAGACAATGGAAGACGTGGCTATAACAGCCACGAGATATTTTTTCAGTTGTCTGCTCGCACAGATTAACAAGGAGATGCAGGAATCGAATCTTGCCAACAATGACACGCTTCACCAGATAGCTCAGGGGCGCTACAACATGGGTACCATCGCCGAAAACGAAGTGTTGAACATGGAGCTGAACTATCTCAACTCGTTGTCGCAACTTGAAACCGCAAAACTTGAACTGGAAAACCAAATGTTTTATCTCAAATCATATCTTCGAATCAAGGATGAATATGACATCGAGCTAATTCCACCGACCAACATTCCAAACCTTGTCATAGACGCCAATGAAGCCGTAGCTGAAGCCAATGCCAACAGGGCAGACATTATTTCATACCAACGTCAGATAATGGAAGCGGAACAGAACCTCGACGCAGCAAAGAAAAACCGCTTCTCCGCCAACATAGCGATGACGTTCGGTCTTGACAAATCAAGCCACAGCATCGGTGACGTTTATCATGACCCGCAGAACAAGGAAGTCATAATGCTGGGGATAAACGTGCCAATTCTCGACTGGGGAAAAGCAAAGGGACAAATCAAGATGGCAGAATCGTCTTTGGAATTGACACGGACAACAATTGAGCAGGAAGAAATAGACTTCAACCAGGAAATATACATTAAAGCGAAGGAATTCAATATCCAGCAGAGCCAACTGATGATAGCCGCCAAAAGCGACACAGTGGCACAGAAACGCTATGATTTCACGAAGGCGCGTTATCTGATAGGCACCATCGACATCACCGAACTGAACAGTGCCGCAGCCGACAAGGACAGCAAACGAAAGGGATACATAAGTGCATTGCAGAACTATTGGGTCAACTACTTCGAAATCAGAAAGCTGACACTGTATGACTTCGAGAAGAAGCAGAAACTGAGCTCAGAGTTTGATGCGATAGTAGAATAAGATAATCTGTACCAGATTCACGTTTGGAATACGTTTCAGGCGATTATGACTATTGGACAAGGACTATTATGACCAAGACATTACTTTGTTGCTTATTGAGATTAGAAAAACTCCACCATCTGCGGCTTGTCGTATGAATATTTCCGCGTACGCTTGCGGTTAAGGCTGTGGTATGTGTTATGCTCCTGACCGTCAGAAGACATGATTATGCTTATGTCGCAACCGCATGGCGGAATGAGTTTTTTCACCCTCTCTTTGTGGACGGTTGCATTGCTGCTTGTGGTGCAATATCTTACAAACAGGTTCGCATGCAAATGGTGAAAGCCATCTTTCTGCATGGATTTCTCAAACTGTTTTTGTGCCATGCGCCCCACCTTACTGTACCTTGTGAAACTTGTAACAACATATATCCACATAGTATTACAACAATTTAGGAAATACTACAATCTTTCCTGTTCCATCATATACCCCTGCAAGCGTGGATGCAGAAAGCATCATAGCATTTGCTGGTATCTCTGAATAAAACAAGTCCAGTATGGTCTTCTTTGTTTTCTGACATATCTCAGTCTGCCCATTATTGTAAAGTTCCATCACTTTGCCATCAATGTACGGTCGGTAAGGTTCCATCATATCATCAGCCAACGGAAAGGCATTGTAGCAGTTGCGATGAAATATTCCAACTGTGGGCAATAATCCAGCATTCATCAGATATCTTGCCGTTATAGAACGAAGTATGGCATAACCATAGTTCAAAAGTGAGTTCGGAGGTTCACCGTAGCGATCTCTAATAAAGTCCTTTCCAAGTAGAGTTCTCCAATATACCTTTGCCGCAACACCTTCTCTATTAGATGAGTCGCCGCTTTTCACATTAGAATAATATGAGGCTAACAGTTTTTTTCCCTTTTCGAGTTTCTCAAGCAGTAGAGACTGGTTCATTATTTTCGCCTCTACAATCTGCTTCCACAGTTGTTTCTTCATTGGCACAGTTGCCGACAACTGACATTGGAAACGCTTCGACTGCAGACTGTTCGACTCCAAATCCATCGTCATTGATGCTGGCATGTGTGTCTCATCGCAGAATACTATACTGACATTGGTTTTTGCCAGTTTTGTTATCAGTGGCGTAGTCATTCTTGCGGAGTGATGGTCTATCATTATCATCTGCACGTCTTCAAGCGGTCTAAGGTTCATCTCGCCCGTTTCTTTGTCCGTTATGACTATCATTCCATTGTTCAACGACAATTCCTTTGCCGTTTCAATAACTAAAGTTTGTTTTGACATTTTTCTGCTAAGTTACAAAAAAATGAAGTAAATATTTTTCTTTTGCAAAAAAACATTCTTTTTTTTCAACTAAAAGTATTTTAACTAACTTTGCATCAGAAAATTATACAATAGAGGTTTTAGAACCCCTATTATGATAAATAATTAAAACCGAAGGTTATCGAACAGTATGTTAACAACTACACGAATCTGATTAACCGGGAGAAGGAAATTTACGAAGAGCGTCTGAAATACGAAGGCCTGTACAATGTCAGCCGTGAGGAACTCACCAAAGAACAGTTTGAGAGGCTTGAAACCATCGAAAAGGAATACTATACCAATGTCCGGAAGATTGAAGTCGATGCTGAAAACAGAAGATATGAAAATGTGCTGAAAAGTGCCGGATTGTTTAATGCTGATGTCAGCAAGCTGGAAGGTGACAGGCTTAAGGCTTACCAGAATATGGTTGCTGAGCACAACACCAACCTTCTAAAGATTGACGAAGACTACAATAGTTTTAGAACCCCTATTATGATAAATAATTAAAACGGCAAAGGTAGTCTAATAATATGAGTGTGTCGGGACTACTACAATAAAGGATTATTAGTTAATTGATGTTCCAAGGTCCGTATCCATGGTGAGGTAATGAACCATTTTTGGCATCTTTAATAATTCTAATTACTCCAATAATCCAAATTATACCTATAATTACATCAATAAGCATATTTTTCTCCTTTGAATTTCATTGCAAATATAATACATTTTCTTAATAGTGTTAAGAGTTTTAGAACCCCTATTATGATAAATAATTAAAACAGCTAAATTTCGATAATATGAAGAAAGAACCACTATTCGAATTATGCGCAGAAGATGACCTGCTTTTTAAACAAATGGAAGGGCATTACCAATCAAAAGAAGAACAAATGTTCTTTGAAACTATGCGTTATAAAGAAATGTATGAACCTGCTTACTCTAATGAGGAACTTATATTAAGAGAAGAAAATGAAGAAAAAGTGGATATCATTAGATGTAGCGAATGTGAATATGAATTTGGCAGTGGGGAGTATGGTAACGCAACTGCCCTCTATGTCTGTTCATTGGCCGATATGCTCAATACAAATCTTTTGGAAGTGGGCATTACATCTATGAAAGGTACTATGTTGGATTGGTTACGTGCAAGAAACTACAAAGGAATAAGATATGACAGGAATATCGCACTTATGTAGTTTTAGAGCCCCTATAATGATAAATAATTTATTGCTGTCCGCTAAATAATTTTTGAGAGTAAAAAAATAGGCTGAATTCCCCGAGGGGAGTTCAGCCTTAATCGTTACCTCGAAAATCCCGAGAAGGATTATTACCACAGTTTTGCACGCTTTTCAGGTGCCAACCACATGGCATTGTCTTCCTGGACATTGAAGGCATCGATAAATTCAGTGATGTGAGGCAAAGTACCGTTGACACGCCATTTGCCAAGTGAATGCACATCGTTATTGGTAAGATTTATGATTTGTTCCTTGGTGATATTGCTTGCCCACACATTCGCGTATGCAAGGAAGAAACGCTGTTCCGGAGTGAAACCGTCCATCTTACCCTTATTAATCTGACCGTTATCCTTGGCAATCTGCATGGCTTTGTAACTGATATGCAGTCCACCGTTGTCGGCAATATTTTCCCCAAGAGTGTATGCGCCATTAGCGTATGTTTCAGGGTCATCCAATACCTTGATACCATTGAACCAGTCAACAAGAATCTGTGCATTGGCCTTGAAATTATCGGCATCGCTTTCCAACCACCAGTTGTTGAGATTACCGTCTTTGTCATATTGTCTGCCCTGATCATCGAAACCGTGAGTCATCTCGTGGCCTATGACAACGCCTATAGCGCCATAATTGGCTGCGTCATCAGCATTCATGTCGAAAAATGGAGGCTGCAGGATACCGGCAGGAAAACAAATTTCATTAGTAGTCGGGTTATAATAAGCATTAACCGTCTGCGGTGTCATACCCCATTCACTCTTGTCGGTAGGCTTGTTAATCTTGGAAAGCATATAATCCATGTCGAACATGTTGCTACGTATGATATTTGCCAAATAGCTGTCATTCTTGATTTCCAAATTGCTATAGTCACGCCATTTGTCCGGATAACCGACTTTGACAAGGATAGCATTAAGTTTTTCGTGAGCGAGGTCTTTAGTCTGCTGTTCCATCCAAGTGGCGTCTGAAATACGCTGTGCGAAAGCTTCCTTGAGGTTGTTCACAAGCGTTATCATACGGTCTTTGGCTGTCTGTGGAAAATATTTGGCCACATACATCTGTCCCACTGCCTCACCCATAGCACCGTTGACAGCATTCTGGACACGTTTCCAGCGAGGACGCTGCTGGGTGACACCGCTCATGGTTGTACTGTAGAAAGCAAAGCTGGCATCCACGAAATCCTTACTGAGATATGCCGCAGAACCGTTTATCACCTGCCATGCATAGTAAGCTTTCAAGTTCTCAATATTCTCTGTTGACAACAAGTCAGACACTTTTTTCATATATGTCGGCATAGCATTGTTGAAAGTGTCAATTTCCAAACCAAAAGATTTGAAATAATCGCCATAATGGATGTTAGGAGCGTCTTTTTCGGCATCAGCGAGTGACATCTTGTGGAACGTCTCCATAGGATTACGAAGCAACAACTTGTCAATCTGCTCCTTGGCGATTTTGGTTTCCGTTGACATTACCATTTCGGCAAGAACATTGGAAGGAATATTCACGAGTTCAGGATAGCCGCTGTTTGAAAACTGCTTGTCCATCATTTCAACGTAAGCTTTGCGAATGTCTTCGTTTTCGGCTTTCAAATAATAGTCGCGATCGCCAATTCCGAGACCACTCTGATATATCCATCCGATCTGCATTGCGGCATTGCTCATATCAGCTTCGCTAAAAAGGACGAAAAAAGGATAAGCACCCTGGTGATGCAGTACAGGCAGCGCTTTAATCAGTTCATCACGTGTCTTGAAGCCGGCAATTTCCTGCATAAAAGGCTTGATAGGCTCCGCACCTTGCTTTTCAATGGTAGCGGTGTCCATACCAACATTGTAGAGTGTGGCAATTTTGTCAGCGATGCTGCCTTTTTCGTTTTGTGCAGCAGCAAGACTGTCGATGAGAGACTTCATCTGTTCCTGATTGTCTTCAAAGAGCTTGTCAAAAGTGCCATAACGTGCATGTTCGGCATCTAAAGGATGATTAGCCATCCAGCCACCGCAGGAATATTGGTAGAAGTCTTCCACAGGATTGGCAGTTTTGTCGAGATTGTCAAGATTTATACCCGAAGTAAGATTTGCTTTTTTCTGACCACAAGCGGTCAAGAGTATCAAACTCATAATGATAATTGATGATTTATTCATAAATATTTTAAGGGGGCTTCTAATTATACTTGATTTTCCTGATTTTGGGTTGTCAGAATGCCGAAGTCCCATTCAGGCTGTCCCTCCAAACCCGCTGCAAAGATACGTGTTTTTGTCATTATGACAATCACTTCTGCCATTATTTTTAGTCTGGTGCGTATGTATTTATGGTTGAAAATTCCAATGGCTCAACAATCCGCAATAAAATAATCCGCCAACTATTTCACCCTGCCCGTTCAGCCTGTGTGCGAACGGAACAAAGCTTACTTCTGACGCGCAGAACGCACTGCTCGGACGGATCGACCAACGTGGCGGTGGTGGTCGATCATTTGGTAGCAGTGCGAATCGAAGTAGAACGCGAGGCGCGGGTCGTCCGATGTAAATGGCAAATAAAAAATCGTCAATTTTTCGTAATTAATTTCCACCAGTTCTATTTATCTTTGACTCGCTACAGCGGCTGCCACGATGTGACAGCCCTACAGTCTTGGGGTGAAACAATCCCGTTGGTTTGTAGGGCTGTCGTATTACGGCAGCCGAACAAGTAGAGATGCAAAATTTTGCGTCTCTACCCTCACGGAATAAAGCTTACTTCTGACGCGCGGAACGCACGGCGCGGACAGATCGACCGAAGTAGCGAACGCTAACGCCCACGCCGTAGCCGTCCGAACTGAAGCCGAAGCCCCACGCGTCGTACGGGTAGCCTGTGTAGAGCGAACTCGACCAGTAGCCGCCGTTCGACCCAACGTCGTCGAGACCGCTGTCCCAACGGTAGCCAGCAGTGGGCAGGAAGAGACTGTTACCGTTGCTCGCAGTGAAGAGTCTGCCGTTCACACCATTCTGCTGTGTCCATGTTACAGTCGTGTTGCTGTAGAGTTCATGCCATTCTTCCTCGGTAGGCATGCGCCAGCCATTGCCACAATTGGCAGTGGCAGCATCGTCCTCGGGTAACAGGAAGGTTAAACGTTCATTCCAAGTGTATTTGGTCATATTCCAGCCTTCATAGTACTGGTAGGTGCTCCAGTTGTAAACATCTTTCGGCTGCGTCTCACCCCACGCAAAGTAGTCGCCATAATCCTCGGGCTTGTTCGCACCCACATTGCAGGTAGCCCACAGCGTACCGCTCGGCAGGTCAAGGTCAACGTAGTCGTGGTCTTTGTATTCTTCAGGTGCACATCCAACGGTAAGCAACGCTGTCATTAGCATTATGGCTGCTATAGCCTTCGTTAATTTTTGCATTATTATTGATATTTTGATGATTTCATGCTACAAAGGTAGCAATTTTTCAATTATGTATCTTCCTCTTCCTTCCAATCTATTGGATTGAGGAACTGTGTTTCAGAAATAATTTGTATAATTGGACAAATTTAAAGTGCAACTTTAATTTTGTCCAACTATTATATAACAGCATGTATAACAAGAAATAAAAACATGAACTATTGCGAATTTCTTGGTGCTGTGCGCGGGGCGCGGAGGTAACTGAGGCACAACCATCTAAGGTCTGATGAAATGCGGGATTTCATCCGGCAGTTCGATGGATATTTCCACCAATCCTCCGACCTTGCCGTCCTTTTTCCAGGCAGTCTGGTATATCAGCTTCTTGATGTTCTTGGCCTGTTTGTAGATGGTATAGACATTCGTCCCTCCCGTTGCCAAGAGATTCTGTATTATTTCCCATGAATGAGGGTTGTGACAGTCTTTCAGGTTTTTCCCTATGATGGAACCACCGTTTTTCACGTTGACTTCAACAGATTTGTCGTTCATGTATATTATCGTGCCTTTGTCATCACAGACTGTTACGGCACATGGCAATTCCTTTGCCCAATCGTATCCTTCCATTTGAACTAATTATTAAACATCCTTTTAAATTATCTGATGACTGTGAAGGCCATCATTTACTATCATTTCGGCAGGTGGAACATTTCAGACAATTCAGCCATCTGTTCCGCCGTCATGCCGTCAGGCTCAAAGCCCATCATTCGCGCATCCATGTAAATACAAGCACTCTTGCATAACGTGTCAACCATGTCGAAAGCTTGCATGACATCCTCTCCTATCGCAAAAACACCATGTTTCTCCCACAACACCACATCATAGTTTTCGGCCAATGTCTTTATCGTGGCATTTGCAAGTTCAACTGAACCGGGCAGCATATACGGCACTATGCCCAAACCACGAGGGCAGAATGCCTTCGTCTCGGGAATCATGCTCCACAACAGCTTTGTAAGCACATCCTTCTTCAAAAATTTACTTGTATGACTCATAGCCACCAACTCTGTAGGATGAGTGTGCAGCGAAGCCTTATATGTCGAACCTTTACCTATAAGATAATCGTGCACCGCCAAATGTGACGGCAATTCCGAAGTAGGCATAACCACCTTGTCGGCGATGATTTCATAATGTTCGCAGTCATCGAGAATACGTATGACGGAACCGTTTTCCATAGGCCAGCGAGCCAAGTCACGCATACGGCGGTTGGTGCCCTTACAGAAAAAATAACACCCTTTCAGATGCGGCATATATCCGGAGGTTGACAATGGTGCAGAAATAGCATGCATCTGTCGGATATCATCATTGACAAATTCAGTGACATTAATGACGATATTGCCGCCATTGCGTTCAGCCCAGCCTTTTTCCCAAAGATAACCTGCCACCTCTGCCATATCGCCAACGGCAGCTTTAAGAGCATGACTGTTGTCTAAAATTGATTGCATATTATTTCAACAATTGAGGTAAAAACGATGAAATTATCAGCACTGCCAAACCTAAAACCAAAATGGCAATTGTCTTCTTTGACGCCCCTTTCCATTCCTTCAGAATAATGCCCCAAACATTGGAGAAAACAACATTAAGCGACTGAAGAATGCACCACGAGAAGGCAATCAGAACCGGTGCTCCGACAAGGAAGCCCTTGCCAAGACTTAAACCGAAGAATTGACTATACCATAACAATCCGGCCAACACACAGAACAGCAGGTTGTTACCCCATACACCGACTTTCTTGTAATCACTCCATGTCTTGTTTTTACTATTTTGATAGAAACAATATACAGCATTCGTGACAAAACCACCAATGGTCACTAACAGAGTTGCGGGCAATGAATGGAATATCTCCTTCGTCTCAGGGAAAAACAAATCTCTTCCGAAACCGAGACCAATACCGAAACAAGCGCTCATGAAACCTGCCAGCAACGCTACGATGATGCCTTTGGTAAAATTGAATTCCTTAACAGTTTCTCCCCCACTTTCCTTCCGACTTCCGGCAATACCGATTATAGCGATGCCTAATAAAGTGACGACCACGCCAACAATTACAGGCCATGTTAATTCTTCAGGATGACCGGTGAAAAGAGGAGTTAAAACTGTACCCAAACCGGCACATGTTCCCAGAGCAATGGACTGCCCCAATGATACGCCGAGGTAGCGCATTGAAAGTCCGAAAGTCAGTCCACCCACACCCCACAATACGCCAAAAAGCATAGTAAGCCATGTGGCTTTGGGATCAGCAGTATAAAGTTCTGTCAGACAATGTCCTGACGGCACGGCAAGCAAAGCTCCCAACAGAGGAAATATCAGCCATGCAAAGATACCCTGAACAATCCAGTACGATTCCCAACTCCATTTTTTGATGCGTTTAATTGGGACATAACTGCTTGATTGACAGAAAGCTCCGATAGCAATTACAAGAAGGCCTATAAAAATCTGCATGATGGATTATCTTTTTGAAGTGACATCCTTTTCGTACTGTTCAACTTTGGCAATGTAATCTTCGCCTACCGGAACACCGTTGATAAGGTTGAAATAATCATAAACGGCGCCCATAGGCAGTGTCTTTGCCTCCTCCTGCATGGCAAGGCGTTGGAATCCCTTATCTTTATCTTCAAATTCACGAAGCATGCATTTAGGTTCCAACAAAGCAGAGAGAAGGCTCTTCTGCGTAGCACGTGTGCCGATAATATATGCACCTATACGATTTATGGATGCATCGAAATAGTCGAGTCCTATGTGAGCACGTTTCAGTGCATCAGCACGGACAATTTCCTTAAAGAGGTCGAGGACTTGGTCGTTCATGATAGTGACATGATCGGAATCCCAGCGTATAGGACGGCTCACATGCAGCATAAGTTCAGGAACGTAAAGCAACAGTGACGGGATAGCATCCGATACGTTTTCAGTCGGTTCATAATGACCAGTGTCAAGCGTGTATATTACCTTGCGGCTCGCACAATAGCCAGCATAAAAATCATGAGAACCAACGGTATAGCTTTCCATGCCGATGCCAAAGAGTTTTGCCTCAAGGCAGGTCTTCATGTTTGGCAGTTTCTCGGAAAGAATGTCATCAAGACTTTCCATGAGTATCCTGCGATAACGATAACGTTCAACGGTAAGGTCCTTTATACCGTCATGTACCCATATATTCATGATACATGCATCATTCTGTGCTTTTCCCATAAAATCGGCAATGCGACGACAGCGTTTGGTATGTTCAATCCAGAAATCGCGGATTTCCTTATCCGGATTGGAAAGGCTGAGATAACCGCTTTTCGGATGCGAGAACGATGTGGAATTGAAATCCAGTTTAAAGTTATTTTCCTTGGCCCAGTCTATCCAACTTTGGAAATGGCATGGCTCCACTTCATCGCGGTCAACGAATTTACCGCCAAAATCGCCGTAAGTTTCATGAAGGTTAACACGGAATGTTCCGGCAAGAAGTTTATGCACCTCCTCCAAGTCAGCGCGGACTTCATCAATATTGCGAGCCCTTCCAGGATAATTGCCTGTGGTCTGTATTCCACCCGATAGAGCCTCGTTGCGTTCAAATCCCACAACATCATCAGTCTGCCAGCAGTGAAGCGAAATTGGAGTTTTTTTCAAAGTATCAAGCACCTCATCGGTGTTCACGCCAATGGCAGCATAACGTTCTTTGGCTATTTCGTAAGCTTTACGGATATTATTTTCATTCATATGGTTGTAATTTGTATAAATTTCTTATAAGCCTGATTCCATGCAGGTGTCTGATTTGGAACGAAAGTATTAAGTGTCAGACCTTTAGTCATCATACTACGGAGCTGATAAATGTTAGTGTCAGGTTCAGCAGCGCGTATCTGCATCATAATATTGCCGAGGGTTGTAGCTTCGGATGGGCCAGCAATTACGGTACGTCCGATGCTGTCGGCGGTCCATTGGTTGAGAAGATTGTTGCAACTGCCTCCACCGATGATATGCAACACTGTGGAGCGTCTGCCTGACAGTTCATCGAGGGCTTCCAGCACCTGACGATAACGCAGGGCAAGACTTTCAAAAATACAGCGGACAACAGTTCCGACAGTGCAGGGTACGGGCTGTGAAGTCTGATGGCAATACTGTCTGATGGCATTTTCCATATTTTGAGGAATGGCGAACATTGGGTCATCAGGATTGATTAAACTTCTGAACGGCTCAGCCGATTGTGCCTGACTTATCAGTTCATCATAATCGTATTTCTGCCAGTTTTCACGGCAACGTTCCAAAAGCCACATGCCGCAAATGTTCTTCAGCACGCGGATAGTGCCTTCCACTCCACCTTCATTGGTGAAATTCAGCTCGCAAGCTCTCTTATTTATGACAGGTTCCTTAGTTTCAATACCCATCAACGACCAGGTGCCACTGCTCAGATAAGCGAAATCAGGTTCGACAGCAGGAACTGCGGCCACAGCCGATGCAGTATCGTGGGTCCCCACGGCAATCACAGGAATATTACCAAGTCCGGTCTGCTGCTGCACTTCAGGTGTAAGATACCCTATAGTTTCGCCCGGATAGACAAACTTTCCGAAATTGTCTTCAGTCAGTCCGACAGACCGCAATATTTCAGCATCAAACCGTTTGGTTCTTGCATTGACAATCTGGCCTGTGGTAGCCACGGTATATTCAGTAGTCATGTTGCCCGTCAGAAGATAGCTGATGGCATTCGGTGTAAATAGAATCTTGTCGGCAGCAGCCAGAGCAGAATCGTTGTTTTGTCTGAGAATATAAAACTGAAACAGAGAATTGAAGTCCATCACCTGAATACCGGTTTTCTCATAGCATTTATCTCTGTCGAAATGCCGGAAATATTTCTCAGCAGCACCGGCAATATGTGTGTCGCGATATGCATAAGGAAGTCTCAGAAATCCACCGTCCTTGCCCACAAGCGTGAAATCACAGCCCCACGTGTCAATACCTATGGATGTCAACTGGATGTCCTTCCGTTGTCCGACAATTTTCAGTCCTTCGACAATATTGCGGTAAAGTTCGTATATATCCCAGTAATAGTGCCCGTTACAATGTATCAGATGGTTTGGAAAACGGTTGATTTCCTCCATCCGTATCTTTTCGTCCGAAAAAGTTCCAAGGATAGTACGCCCGCTCGTAGCACCCAGGTCAACAGAGAAAAAGTGGCGTGCCATCATTTGTTCTTAAGAACGCCAAGTATAGTTCTGACGATACTTTTGCCAAGTTCGCGACCTATAGTGTTCATGCCGCTGTCAATAGCTTTCTCAAACGATGATTTTTTCTTGCGGGTAGTGGTCTTTTTAGAGCTTGAAGATGACGTTTTTTTAGCCTTGGCCTTGCGTTCGGCTTCCTTTTCAGCTTCAAGTTTCTCCTTCCTCTCGAGTTCCTTCTTTTTAGCGACTTCAATCTGATAATTTTCCTTCTCCGTCTCTTCAGTGATGATTTCGTATGCCGATCTGCGATCGACAGACTTATAATAACGTGGATACAGGTCGCTGCTTTCGATTATAACATTACGGCGGTCATCATCAATTGTTGACATATAGCTCTGAGGCGGAAGAATTTTTGCACGTTGTGCAATGGAAGGTCTGCCGTCAGCGTCAAGGAATGAAACAAGTGCCTCACCTGTACCGAGTTCGGTAAGCACTGTTTCGGTATCAAAATCAGGATTGGTGCGGAATGACTGTGCGGCAGCCTTTACCACCTTCAGTTCGGAAGGAGTATAGGCACGCAGCGCATGTTGAACCTTATTGCCGAGCTGGGCAAGCACCGGATCCGGAATATCGGTAGGGTTTTGAGTGATGAAATACACGCCTACGCCTTTTGAACGGATTAATTTCACAACCTGGACAATCTTGTCAAGAAGTGCTTTTCTCGAGTCAGCGAAGAGCAGATGAGCCTCATCGAAGAAAAAAACAACCTTCGGTTTGTCAAGGTCACCAACCTCAGGCAAAGTTTCATAAAGCTTCGTCAGCATCCAAAGCATGAACGTTGAGTAAAGCATCGGTTTCTGGAACAGTTCCACGCAGTGAAGAATATTGATATAACCTCTGCCGTGGTCATCACGACGAAGCCAGTCGTTGATTTCGAGGTCCGGTTCACCGAAGAACTTCTCTGCGCCCTGATCTTCAAGACGCAACAGCGCACGCTGTATGGCCCCTATACTCTGCGGCGAGACAGTGCCGTATGTAGTGGTATATTCCTTGTTGTGCTTCCCGACATAAGCAAGCATGGAACGCAAGTCCTTGATGTCGATGAGGTACATTCCATTATCATCGGCCACTCTGAAAACGATGTTAAGCACACCGCACTGGACCTCAGAAAGTTCCATAAGTCTGCCCAAAAGTTCCGGACCCATCTCTGAAATGGTTGTACGAACAGGAATGCCATATTCTCCGAAGACATCCCAGAACTCGGTCGGGAAAGAATGGTATTCAAAATTCTCGATGCCGAGTTTTGCAAGACGCTTCTCAAGGCTTTCAGTGGTTGAACCGCTCTTGCACATTCCCGACACATCGCCCTTTATATCAGCAAGAAACACCGGCACACCCATTTCACTGAACGATTCCGCCATCACTTTCAACGTTACTGTCTTACCAGTTCCGGTAGCACCTGCAATGAGGCCGTGGCGATTGGCCATTTTCGGCAAAAGATACACATACTCCGTACCTCTGCCCATTAAGATTTTATTGTCTATATACATATTCTATCACTTATTCCTAACCATAAAGTCTCTTATAATCCTATACCCAAAGACAGTCCCACTTCAATGCCTCGGTTTTTACGCATGTGATTTCCCTCAGTTTTCCACATACCTTTAATAGGATAATCTTCTAATTTGTCAAGTTCCGATTCGTCAAATGTGTTTGAGAGTCCAAAATTATATGCCCCATCAAGTCTGATAAGCCATTTCAACGAACCCAGATTCAGAATATATTTTAAACCAAGACCGGCTTTGGCTCCATAATTAAACGAACTATAACAACTTGAACCTTTATTCCCCTTGTCATAAGTTATTTCATCCCCAAGTATTCTAAAACTTATATCAGGTGCAATATAGATGAAAGGAGCAAAATTTTCAGTTATATAGATGTCGTATGCGATAGGCAGGGTGAAATCAATATTTTTAGTCACCAACTGATATTCGGTCAGATTTGTACTATCTTTAACTATTAAGCCTGTACCATCCTCTTTGAAAAGAAGAGTTGGAATTATCGAAAGTCCGCTTGGATTGTCATATTCAAAGAATATACCACCAAATGGCAGCGGCAATCTCTTGACCGTATAAGTATAATCAGGGTTTAAACCGACATACGACATACTTGCCAAATTAACACCGCCTTTTATTCCAAAAAACATGTTGGAAGAACCAACTGTTGAAGAAGAACCGGAC
This sequence comes from Bacteroidales bacterium, assembly GCA_016285515.1. Classification (GTDB taxonomy): domain Bacteria; phylum Bacteroidota; class Bacteroidia; order Bacteroidales; family BM520; genus RGIG7150. The sequence continues at coordinate 284,783 of JAEEQW010000001.1, read as the reverse complement.
TTTTTTCCTTTTTTACTGACGCCACTAACACACCAGTTTGTTGTACTATAACCTTTTTTCAAAGCTTTCTGCTGAGCAATAGTGTCAAAAGGAAGCAATGACAATGCGACAGCAATTATTATAAATAAACTTATCTTTTTCATTTCGATTAATTATTAATTATCCAACTTGACAGCCGGCTATGCAATCCATTTATTTTTGCAACGTTTTTCATAGCAGACATATTTTATTATAACAAGTTAAATTGCAAAAATACGCATAATTGCAAAATTTTACACAAAGAAACAGGTTATTTTTCTTCATCTGCCTAAATGCTGATTCCCAACGAATTATGATTTATTTCACACCAAATCAAAATACATTTTCAGATTCTGCATTGAAAAAATCAAGTGTTTTTTTAATTGTAAGATAAAAAAGATTAATTTTGCAAGTTTTAATAACTAAATTCTTATAGTATGAATTTACTTCAACAATCGTGTGCTAAATTCACAGCATATAAGGAAGCAATAGATAAGGGGATGTATCCCTACTACAGAGCAATTGAGTCGGAACAGGGCACGGTGGTAAAGATTAATGGGAAAGACATTCTGATGTTCGGCTCTAACAGTTACTTAGGATTATCAAATGATCCGAGATTAAAAGAAGCAGCAATCGCAGCCACAAAAAAATATGGGACAAGTTGTTCCGGATCACGTTTTCTCAATGGAACCCTTGACATTCATGTAGAACTTGAAGACAAGCTTGCCAAATTAGTTGGCAAAGAACAGGCAGTGTGTTTCAGCACCGGTTTCCAAGTTAACTTGGGTGTTGTTTCAGATCTTTGCGGTCGTGAGGATTATCTTCTTCTTGACAGGCTTGACCACGCATCAATTATTGAAGGCAGCCGCCTGTCATTCGGCAAGGTATTCAAATTTGCCCACAACGACATGGCTGACTTGGAAGCAAAGCTGAAACTTTGCAGACCTTCAAGCGTGAAAGTTATTGTTGTTGACGGTATCTTCTCAATGGAAGGCGACATTGCAAAACTCCCGGCAATCGTTGAACTCGCTGAAAAATATCATGCAAACATAATGGTCGATGATGCCCACTCAATAGGCGTCCTCGGTGACCACGGCAGAGGGACTGCTTCACATTTCGGACTGACCGACAAGACAGACCTGATAATGGGAACTTTTTCAAAGTCATTCGGCTCACTCGGCGGCTTTATCGCATCCGACAATATCGTCATAGATTATTTGAAACATACATCTCGCTCTCTTATTTTCAGCGCAAGTATGGCACCGGCAAACGTTGCCTCGGTAAGCAAAGCCATTGACATCATGCTCAGTGAACCGGAAAGAATCCAACATCTTTGGGATCTTACAAATTACTCAGCAAAACAATTCAAGGACAGAGGTTTCGACATCGGTCACACGGAAACTCCAATCATACCTCTATTTGTCCGTGATACCGAAAAATCCCTGTATATTAGCAATGAACTTTTGGAAGAGGGTATTTTCGCAAATCCAATTGTTGCACCGGCAGTGCCAAACAACGACACCATGATTCGTTTCTCGCTGATGGCAACGCATACTTTCGAGCAAGTTGACATAGCAATCGACAAGATCACAAAAATTTTCAAGAAATTCGGCATAATTTCATAGATGAATGATAATACACGTAGTGGCAAACAACTTGCTCCTGCGTATATTTGCATATAATATGCCTCATTCGTCATTACAATAACAACAATATTGAAAATGGTCATTTTCATCACAGGGATATCTTCGGGATTCGGTTTAGAGACAGCAAAACTATTGGCTGCCAAGGGGCATAAAGTATATGGCACCATCAGACATGACACCGAACTTATTCCGGGTATCCAATACATTAAACTTGACGTACGCAATTCTGATGAGGTCAACAATGCCGTTAAAACCATTTTTGACAAAGAAGGAAGAATTGACATACTCATCAACAACGCCGGTATGGGAATAGGCGGTCCGATAGAATTTTCAACCGAAGAAGATGTAAAAGCACAGGTTGACACCAATTTCATGGGACTTGTAAGATGTGTGAAGGCTGTTCTTCCGATAATGCGCAAACAAGGTTCAGGCAAAATCATTGCCATCAGTTCAATTGGCGGCCTGATGGGGCTTCCGTTTCAAGGTTTCTATTCAGCGAGCAAATACGCTATTGAAGGCTATTGCGAAGCTCTGCGTCTCGAAACACGCAATTTCGGGATAAAAGTGGTTGTAATTCGTCCAGGAGATTTCAGTACCGGATTCACGTCAAATCGCAGAAAAACAGACGATCCGGAAGCGTTGAACGTATATAAGTCCTACGCCAAATCGATGGACAGTATCGAACATGATGAAAACGGCGGACTAAAGCCCATTGTTTTAGCAAAAAAAATAAATAAGATTGTAAATGCAAAAAGGCCGAAGTATGGATATACGATAGCTTCGCCGGTTCAGAAGCTCTCAGTGTTCGTTAAGAAAATCCTACCTCCGTCATGGTACGCCAAAATCCTGGGAGCATACTACAAACTGTAGTTGCAGGTTGAGTGACAAAATAAAAAAGCCGTCCATTCATTAAAACGAACAGGCGGCTTTTATTTTCTTAACTAAAATCCGAATCTTACTTCAGAATGCTTCTTCCGGCATAAACTGCGGAAGTGTCGAGCATTTCCTCAATTCGCATCAGCTGATTGTACTTGGCGATACGCTCGCTTCTGCAAGCAGAACCGGTTTTTATCTGTCCTGTACCAAGAGCTACGACCAAATCAGCTATAGTTGTGTCTTCTGTTTCACCTGAACGATGGCTTACGACGGCAGAATATTTATTGAGCTGTGCAAGATTGACAGCATTGATAGTTTCCGTCAGAGAGCCTATCTGATTCAGTTTGATAAGAATAGAGTTGGCAACATTCATATCAAGGCCTTTCTGGAGACGTTTGACGTTAGTGACGAACAAATCATCACCCACAAGCTGTATTTTGTCGCCCATGGTTTCAGTCATAAGTTTCCAGCCGTCCCAGTCGTCTTCAGCCATACCATCTTCAATAGACCAAATAGGATATTTTTTAATCCATTCGTTCCAATAATCGACCATTTGTTCTGAAGTCAGTTTGTCGCCTGTAGATTTCTTGAGGTGATATACTTTGTTTTCGACATCGTAATATTCTGAAGAAGCAGGGTCAAGGGCGATAAACACATCTTCACCGGCACGGTAATGAGCCTTATCAATAGCTTGAAGGATAACCTGAATAGCCTCTTCATTACTTTTGAGGTTAGGAGCGAATCCGCCTTCATCACCAACGTTGGTGGAATAGTTCATGTTTTTGAGGACTTTTTTCAGGTTCTGGAAAATTTCAGCGCCCATTCTCAGAGCCTCAGCGAACGTAGGAGCGCCGATAGGCATAATCATAAATTCCTGGAAATCAACGCAGTTATCAGCATGGCTGCCTCCGTTGAGGATATTCATCATTGGGACAGGCAGCACATGTGCATTAACGCCGCCGATATATCTGAAAAGAGGGAGTGCGCGTTCGCTTGCAGCAGCCTTAGCTGCGGCGAGGGACACGCCGAGAATGGCATTTGCGCCAAGTTTGCTTTTATTTTCCGTACCGTCGATTTCAAGCATGTGCTGGTCAATGGCAATCTGATCGCTCACGTCCATATTCTGGACTTCAGGGGCGATTACATTGTTGACATTCTTCACAGCCTGGAGGACACCTTTGCCAAGGTAATAGTTCTTGTCGCCATCGCGAAGTTCGATAGCTTCATGAACACCAGTTGATGCGCCTGAAGGGATGGCTGCACGACCGAATCCTCCATCGGAAGTGTAGAGATCCACTTCGACGGTAGGATTGCCTCTTGAGTCAAGGATTTGTCTTGCTTGTGTATGAACGATTTGTCCCATTACTATTCAGCTTTAGGTTCTTCAGCAGGTGTTTCAGTTGGTTGTGAATCGGCAGCAGGAGTAGCAGTCTTAGTCTTGCCTGAGCCTCTACGAGAGCGGCGTGTTGTCTTCTTTTCTTCCTTAGCGTTAAGGAGGAGTTCATTATAGTCAACCAGTTCGATGATGCTCATCTCAGCGTTATCACCTGGTCTGTTGCCTATCTTGATTATACGGGTATAGCCGCCCGGTCTGTCCATAACTTTATTTGAAATTTCCCTGAAAAGTTCAGAGACGGCATATTTATTTTGCAGGTAGCTGAATACTACACGACGAGAGTGCGTGTTATCAGTCTTTGATTTAGTGATTAGTGGCTCCACATAAACGCGCAGAGCTTTAGCTTTGGCTGTAGTGGTGGTAATGCGTTTGTGCATTATCAGAGAATTAGCCATGTTAGCAAGCATCGCATGACGATGTGAAGCTGTCCTACTAAGGTGATTAAATTTTTTTCCGTGTCTCATATCAATTAATCCTTATCTAGTTTATATTTTGCGGTATTCATACCAAAATCCAAATTTTTCGATTTCACAAGTTTTTCGAGTTCGGTAAGAGATTTTCTACCGAAGTTTCTGAACTTGAGGAGATCAGCTTTGTTGTAAGTTACGAGTTGACCCAATGTTTCAACTTCAGCCTGTTTGAGGCAGTTAAGAGCTCTTACTGACAAGTCGAGGTCGGTAAGTTTGGTTTTCAGGAGTTGACGCATGTGCAGGGTACTTTCGTCGAATTCTTCTGTTACAGATTTTTCTTCGACTTCGATGGAGATGTTTTCATCCGAGAAGAGGAGGAAGTGTTGGATTAATATTTTAGCTGCATCTTTAAGAGCATCTTCCGGGTGGATAGAGCCATCAGTATCGATATTTATAATCAGCTTTTCGTAGTCGGTTTTCTGTTCGACGCGGTAATTTTCCACTTTGAACTGGACGTTTCTGATAGGAGTGTAAATAGAGTCGATAGCGATAACGCCGTAAGGTTGGTTAGGCTGTTTGTTTTCGTCAGCCGACACATAGCCTCTACCCTTTTGGATAGTCAATTCGATATTAAGCTTGATATTAGGTTCCATGTGACAAATTTCAAGGTCCGGGTTAAGAACTTGGAAGTTATTGAGGAACTTGTTGATGTCACCAGCTTTAAAGACAGACTGGTCACCGATAACCACTCTAACTTTTTCAGTGTTTTCGCCTTCAACTTGTTGGCGGAAGCGTACCTGTTTGAAGTTAAGGATAATATCAGTAACGTCTTCTATCACGCCTTTAATAGAAGCGAATTCATGTTCGACTCCATCAATTCTGATTGAGGTGATGGCGAAGCCTTCCAACGAGGAGAGGAGAATTCTTCTGAGGGCGTTCCCGATAGTAATGCCGAAGCCAGGTTCAAGTGGTCGGAACTCGAAAGAGCCGTGGAAATCGGTCGATTCGACCATTATTACCTTATCAGGTTTTTGGAATGCTAAAATTGACATTTGTAACAGTTTAAAATTGATTATTACTTAGAATACAATTCAACGATGAGTTGTTCTTGTATTGTTTCTGGGATTTGTTCTCTTTCAGGGTAGTTCATAAACTTACCGCTCTTGAGGTTTTCGTCCCATTCAAGCCATGGGTATTGGTGGCTGCAGCCAGCGAGGGAGTTAGTAATAACTTCCAGCGACTTGGATCTTTCTCTAACGCTTACGATATCACCAGGTTTTAATTGATATGAAGGTATGTTGACGACTTTGTCGTTAACAACTATGTGGCGATGAGATACTAACTGTCGAGCAGCGGCACGAGTCGGGGCAATTCCCAGACGGTATACAGTATTATCCAATCTTGCTTCAATCAATCTCAGAAGCCATGTACCGGTAACGCCGCCCTTGCGGGAAGCTTTTTCGAAAGTGTTTCTGAATTGACGTTCAAGGATCCCGTAAGTATATTTAGCTTTTTGTTTTTCTTGAAGCTGCATACCATATTCCGAAAGTTTCTTTCTTCTTTTGTTAGCGCCATGCATACCTGGGGCGTACTTTTTCTTTTCGAAATACTTATCAGGACCATAAATAGGCTCATTGAATTTACGAGCTATTCTAGATTTTGGGCCAATATATCTTGCCATAAAAATTGTTTTTTAAATTAGATTACTATAAATTAAACTCTTCTTCTTTTTGGAGGACGGCAACCGTTGTGTGGTAATGGGGTGACATCGATGATTTCAGTTACTTCGATGCCGCTTGTATGGATCTGACGGATGGCTGATTCTCTGCCTGAGCCGGGTCCCTTGACATATACCTTGACTTTTCTAAGTCCAAGGTCGTAAGCGGCTTTTGAGCAGTCCTCTGCAGCTCTCTGACCAGCGTAAGGGGTGTTCTTCTTTGAGCCCTTGAAGCCCATCTTTCCGGCTGATGACCATGCAATAACCTGTCCTGCAGTATTTGTCAGAGATATTATTATGTTGTTGAAAGAAGCCGTAACATAAGCATTTCCTGTCGGTTCGATCTTAACAACTCTCTTTTTTGTAACTTTACTTTTTGCTTTAGCCATAATATAACTATTACTGTTGTGTTAATTCTAATTTTATCCTTTAGGAGCTTTTTTCTTATTAGCAACGGTTTTCTTACGACCCTTACGAGTACGTGCGTTGTTCTTCGTGCTCTGTCCACGGACAGGCAAGCCAATACGATGTCTGATACCTCTATAGCAACCGATATCCATCAGTCGTTTGATGTTCATAGAGATTTCTGTACGAAGTTCACCTTCTACGCGGTAGTTTTCACCGATGATGGTACGAATCTTTGTTATCTCGTCATCGGTCCAGTCTTCAACCTTCTTTTCATATGGTACACCGGCCTTGTCAAGGATTTCGCGTGAACGATTCCTGCCGATACCGAATATGTAGGTCAGACTTATTTGACCCTGTTTGTTTTTTGGTATGTCAATACCTGCAATTCTTGCCATATATTAATTAATTTTGTCTTTAATGTTGTCTTGATTTTAATTTAGGATTCTTTTTACAAATCATATACAAACGTCCTTTTCTGCGAACGAGTTTACAATCGTCATTACGTTTTTTTACTGAGGTTCTTACTTTCATATTACTTATATCTTAAAATTATTCTTCCTTTAGATAAATCGTAAGGCGACATTTCAAGCTTCACCTTGTCACCGGGAAGTATTCTTATGTAATGCATCCTCATTTTGCCTGAGATATGGGCAATAATCTTATGCCCGTTTTCAAGTTCAACTCTGAACATTGCATTGCCAAGAGATTCTATCACAGTGCCATCTTGTTCTATTGACAGTTGTTTAGCCATACGTTTTACTGTTTCTTTAATATTTTATTAATTTCATCATAACTTGTCAGAACATCCGCATGATTTTTTCTGACAGCGAGTTGTTTCTCGAAATGTGCTGACGGGAGATGGTCGGCAGTTTTAACTGTCCACCCGTCTTTCTCGGAAATAGTCACACGATAGGTCCCCATGTTTATCATAGGTTCGATGCAAATCACCATACCTTCCTTAAGCAGATGACCCGTACCGCGGCGACCGTAGTTGGGAATTTCCGGCTCCTCGTGCATGTCACGGCCTATTCCGTGACCGACAAGATCTCTGACCACGCCTAAACCTTCAGCCTCACAATAAGACTGGATAGCGTATCCGATATCGCCGACTCTGTTCCCTGCAACTGCCTTTTCGATTCCGAGTTCAAGGGATTGGCGTGTAACATCAAGCAGATGCTGAACCTCCGGAGAAACTTCCCCGCATGCAAAAGTGTAGGCTGAATCGCCATGCCATCCGTTCAATATCACACCACAATCCACTGAAACAATGTCACCTTCCTTGATTATTATTTTCTCATCAGGAATTCCATGAACGACAGTCTCATTAACAGAGATGCAGAGGCTTGCCGGGTATCCGCAGAAATTGAGGAAACTCGGCACAGCTCCGTTATCTCTGATGAATGTCTCTCCTATTTTGTCCAGATATTTGGTTGAAACACCGGGACGTATCTCCTGCCCTACTGTGGCAAGAGTCTTGCTTACAAGGAGAGCACTTGCTCTCATCAATTCTATTTCCTGATCAGACTTCAAATACATAATCTTGTCAAAGTTCTGATGATTACGAAGTACGACCTTTTATTCTTCCTGACTTTGTAAGACCGTCATAGTGACGCATCAACAAATAACTTTCTATCTGACTCAATGTATCGAGTACCACACCGACAAGAATCAGCAATGAAGTACCGCCGAAGAACTGAGCAAACTGAGTATTTACTCCGAACAGACGCACGATAGCAGGCAAAATTGCTATGATACCGAGGAATAAGGAGCCCGGAAGAGTAATACGTGACATAATGGTATCGATATATTCAGCAGTCTTCTTTCCAGGTTTTACGCCAGGGATGAAACCGCCGTTCTTCTTCATATCCTCGGCAATCTGATTGGAGTTGATCGTGATGGCTGTATAGAAGTAAGTGAACAGCACTATGAGGATAAAGAATACGAAATTATACCAGAAACCATTCATATTTGAAAATGTTGCTGCAAACCTGCCCATGTTTTCACTTCCGAAACCGGCAATGGTCATAGGGAGGAACATGATGGCCTGAGCAAAGATGATAGGCATAACACCGGCAGCATTGATCTTCAGAGGGATATACTGACGGACGCCGCCATACTGACGATTTCCCTGGATTCTCTTAGCATACTGTACAGGTATTCTGCGGGTACCCTGAACGAGGAGGATACAGAGGATAACGATTACCAGGAGTACGACAATTTCTATCAGGAAAGCAACGAGACCGCCACCGCCTGCGCTTGTTCTTGCGACAAATTCACCGACGAGAGCGAAAGGAAGACGTGCTATAATACCTATAGTGATGAGGATTGAAATACCATTGCCAATACCCTTGTCTGTGATACGTTCACCAAGCCACATTACAAACATAGTGCCTGCGATGAGGATTATGATTGATGACAAAGTGAAGAAGAACGGAGGGGTTGTGACATTAGGATCGAACGGGAACAGGCCGGCGGCCGGTACCTGACGGATGATGTTTGCCATATAGGCAGGAGCCTGGATGGCAACAACGAGGATTGTGAGATAACGGGTAATCTGATTCAACTTATTACGACCGCTTTCGCCTTCCTTTTGGAGCTTCTGAAAATAAGGTACAGCCATACCCAGCAACTGGACTACGATGGAAGCCGAGATGTAAGGCATGATACCTAATGCAAAGATAGATGCATTGGAGAATGCACCGCCGGAGAACATGTTCAGCAGGCCGAGAAGACCGGAACTTCCTTGGCTTTGCAATGCTGACAGATAAGAAGGGTCAACACCTGGGAGGACAACATAAGAGCCAAAACGGTAAATGGCAATCATTCCAAGGGTGTAGAGCAATCTTTTTCTGAGCTCATCTATCTTATTGATATTTTTTAATGTAGTTATAAACTTACCCATAACTTAATTAAATTTTTGTAGCTGTACCGCCTAATGATTCGATGGCCTTTACAGCAGAAGCTGAGAAGGCATGAGCTTTAACATTAACCTTAGTCTTAATTTCGCCTCTTCCGAGTATCTTAATCATATCATGCTTTGAGCAGATACCATTTTTAACGAAGAATTCAGGATCCATTTCGGTAACATTGGTCTTTGCAGCCAATTCATTGATTGTATCAATGTTGATACCGGCATATTCCTTACGGTTAATATTCTTGAAACCAAATTTAGGTAAAAGACGTGCGAGAGGCATCTGACCACCTTCAAAACCTATTTTCTGATGGTAACCGGAACGTGACTTTGCACCTTTGGTACCTCTTGTGGCTGTGCCGCCTTTGCCAGAGCCCTGGCCACGACCTAATCTTGTTTTGTTTTTTACAGAACCTTTAGCAGGTTTAAGATTACTTAAATCCATGTTAATTAATATTTAAGAGATTGGATTAAACATTTTCGACTTTGACAAGGTGTTTCACCTTTTCTACCATACCTAAGATTTGAGGAGTAGCGTTATGCTCAACAGTTTTGTGCATTCTTGTCAGACCGAGAGCCTTCATGACGAGTCTCTGATTTTTAGGTCTGTCAATGATACTTTGTATCTGGGTTATTTTAATTTTTTCCATTTTGCAAAATTTTAGCCGTTAAACACATTTTCCAGTTTGATACCTCTAAGTTGAGCTATCTGATAAGCGTCATGCATTTTGCTGAGGGCGTTGAAAGTAGCTTTTACAACTGAATGAGGATTTGATGAGCCTTTACATTTAGCAATGACGTCGGTTACGCCAACGCTTTCAAGAACAGCACGCATAGCACCGCCGGCGAGGACACCGGTACCTGGAGCAGCAGGTTTCAGAAACACCTTTGCACCGCTATACTTGCCTTCTTCTTCGTGAGGAAGAGTGCCGTGGAGTACAGGAACAGTGATCATGTTCTTCTTGGCATCATCAGTGCCTTTCTGAATAGCTGCGGTGACTTCACTGGCTTTACCCAGTCCATAGCCTACCTTGCCCTTCTTATCGCCGATGACGACAATAGCTGAAAAACTGAATGTACGACCACCCTTGGTAACTTTTGTTACTCTTCCAATGCTTACCAGTCTGTCTACGAATTCTGACTCGGGAGCATTAACTCTTTCTGTATTATTATTTGCGTTGTTTGACATAATTAATTAAAATTTAAGGCCACCTTCTCTAGCTGCATCAGCTAAAGCTTTGACTCTACCGTGATATAAATAACCGTTTCTGTCGAAAGTAACTGTCTGAATGCCGGCGGCAAGAGCAACTTCGGCTGCCTTTTTGCCCACCATCTTGGCTTGTTCGATTTTTGGAACGGAACCTGCGCCTTCTATTGATCTTGAAGAAGCGGATGCAAGGGTTCTTCCATTGATGTCATCGATAAGCTGAACATAAATTTCCTTATTGCTTCTGAAGACAGACATACGAGGTCTTGCGGCCGTACCTCTGCTGATACTGCCCCTGACACGTTTTTTTATCTGAATTCTTCTTAATTCCTTTTTGTTTTTCATAGCTTCTTAAGATTTAATTACTTTGCTGATGCCGATTTTCCGGCTTTCTTACGTAATATTTCATTTTCAAACTTGATACCCTTGCCCTTATAAGGTTCAGGTTTTCTGAATGATCTGATTTTTGCTGCAACTTGTCCCAGCAGTTGCTTGTCACATGATGTGAGGATAATCATAGGGTTTTTACCTCTTTCATTGACAGTCTGAACTTTGATTTCAGGTGCGAGTTGCATTATGATGCTGTGTGAATAACCGAGACCGAGTTCGAGCGTATGTTCACCCTTTGCCTCAGCCTTATAACCTACACCAACAACTTCCTGAACTGTTTTGAATCCTTCACTTACGCCGTGAATCATGTTGTTGATGAGTGCACGATATAAACCGTGGTAGCTGCGTTCCTGTTTTTGATCGTTAGGACGTGTGACATGAACTTGGCCATCTTCCACCTTTACTGTGATGCTCTTGTCGACCGGTTGTTTTAATTCTCCCTTTGGTCCCTTTACGGTAATGATGTTATCATCAGATATTGAAACGTTAACGTTTGCAGGGATTGTAATCGGTAATTTACCTATTCTTGACATGTTAAACTCCTTTCTAATTAACTGACGTAACAAATAACTTCGCCACCGACATGTTTTGCGCGAGCTTCCTTATCGGTCATAAGACCCTTGGAAGTTGAAACGATAGCGATTCCCAAACCATTTTTAACGCGCGGCATTTCTTCTGCGCTTACGTATTTTCTGAGACCAGGTTTACTAATTCTAGTAATAGTTGAAATAGCTGACTGTTTGGAAACAGGATGATACTTAAGAGCTATTTTAATATTTCCAGGTAATCCGTCTTCGAATTTATAATCCAAGATATAACCTTTGTTATATAAAATCTCGGTAATAGCTTTCTTCATCTTAGACGAAGGGATTTCGACCATATCTTTCCGAGCCGAGAAGGCATTTCTGATACGTGTTAAATAATCTGCTATTGGATCAGTAATCATTTTAATACTATTTTAAATTTACAATAATTTACCAGCTGGCTTTCTTTACGCCAGGAATCAGGCCTTTCAAAGCCATTTCTCTGAGGTTGATTCTTGATATACCAAATTTTCTGATATAACCCTTAGGGCGTCCTGTAAGCTGACATCTGTTGTGGATGCGGACAGGTGAAGAATTCTTTGGTAATCTTTGGAGAGCCTTGTTTGCTGCAGCTGCCTCTTCAGGAGTGCCGTTAATAACGATTTTCTTGAGGGCTGCACGCTTATCAGCATACTTTGCGACGAGTTTTGCTCTTTTAACTTCTCTCGCCTTCATTGATTCTTTTGCCATAACGGTTAACTGTTTTGATTTTTAAACGGGAAGCCAAATTGTTTCAATAATTCGAGACATTCGACATCAGTCTTCGCAGTTGTTACAAAGGTAATGTCCATGCCATTGATTTTAGTTACCTTGTCGATAACGATTTCAGGGAATATTATCTGTTCGGTAATACCCATGGAGAAGTTGCCCCTTCCATCGAAACCCTTGTCATTTATGCCTCTGAAGTCGCGGATACGAGGGATGGAGACACTGATGAGACGTTCGAGGAACTCATACATCCTGTCACCACGGAGCGTAACTCTGACGCCGATAGGCATTTTCTTACGCAACTTGAAGTTAGAAATATCCTTTCTACTTTTGGTAGCGACAGCTCTCTGTCCGGAGATAAGGGTCATCTCTTCAATGGCATTGTCGATAAGCTTCTTATCGGTAATAGCCTCACCGATACCTTCATTGAGACATATCTTCTGGAGTTTTGGCACCTGCATGACAGTCTTATAGCCAAACTTCTCGGTGAGATTCTTTACAATCTCATTTTTATATTTTGTTTTTAATGTTGGTACGTATTCCATTATTTAATCTCCTCTCCGGTTTTTTTAGAAAAACGAATAATCTTGCCGTTTTCATTGACTCTTCTACCGATGCGGGTCGGAACATTGTTGCTGCCGACATACATGAGTTTGCAGATTCTGATAGCGGCTTCTTTTTTAATAATGCCACCTTTAGGGTCTTTAGCATTAGGGCGTGTATGTTTTGACATCAGGTTGACGCCTTCGACAATCGCGGTATCATTCTTATAATCCATTTCGAGGATTCTGCCGCGAAGGCCTTTGGATTCGCCGGATAGAACAACAACATTGTCACCTTTTTTCAAACGAAATTTCTTATTCATAATACTTACTACTATTCAATTAATTATAAAACTTCGGGTGCTAAAGAGACTATTTTTGTGTATTGCTTGTCTCTGAGCTCACGGGCAACAGGGCCGAAAATACGTGTGCCTACCAGATCACCAGCATTATTGATGAGGACGCAAGCATTATCATCGAAACGAATATAGGAACCGTCAGCACGGCGGATTTCCTTATGAGTACGAACTACGACAGCCTTGGCCACAGTGCCTTTCTTGACGTTGCCGGAAGGCAGAGCGTTTTTGACGGCCACGACTATATTGTCGCCGACGGTAGCATATCTCTTCTTGGTACCGCCTAACACGCGAATACAGAGGACTTCCTTAGCGCCGCTGTTATCAGCTACTGTTAATCTTGTTTCTTGTTGTATCATTTTACTTAGCCTTTTCGATTATATTCACTAGTCTCCAACACTTATTTTTACTTAATGGCCTTGTTTCCATAATTCTTACAGTATCACCGATATTGCATTCATTATTTTCATCATGAGCCATCAGCTTTGTGGTTTTCTTTACGAATTTACCGTAAATAGGGTGTTTAACGCGCCTTTCTACGCTAACAACGATAGACTTGTCCATCTTGTTGCTTACAACGAGGCCTATTCTTTCTTTTCTTAAATGTCTTTCCATTGTCTGATAGATTTTAAGCTCTGACATCTCTACGTTGTAATTCAGATTTCATGCGAGCAATCGTCCTGCGGTAAACCTTTATTTTACCGGGATTATCCAGTGGAGATATTGAGTGATTAAGTTTCAGCTTTACAAGCTGATTCTGCCATTCGTCTAATTTATCTTTAAGATCATTAGTACTTAATTCTTTAATTTCTTGCTGCTTCATGATATTTAATTATTCTTCTACGTAGTCACGTCTAACAACAAATTTTGTGTCAACAGGGAGTTTCTGTGCTGCCAAGCGCAGACCTTCCTTCGCAATAGCCAAAGGTACACCATCGACTTCGAATAAAATTCTGCCTGGTGTAATGGGAGCAACATATTGGTCGAGCGCACCTTTACCTTTACCCATACGTACTTCGGCTGGTTTCTTAGTGATTGGTTTGTCCGGGAAGACTCTTATCCAAATCTGACCTTCACGTCTCATCTTACGGGTAACGGCCTGACGAGCTGCTTCGATCTGTCTTCCTGTAAGCCAGCACTGTTCCAAAGTTTTGATACCAAATGAACCAAAGGCTAACTGATTACCTCTCTGGGCGTTGCCTTTCATTCTGGCCTTCTGTACTTTTCTGTACTTAGTTTTCCTTGGTTGTAACATTTTATCTTAAATTTAATATTTATTGCTGTTGTTGTGGTTTTCTCGGTCTTCTTGGTCTGTCACCGCCTCTGCCGCCACCCTGTGGACCAGGTTTGCCGCCCTTGAGGTTGGTGTTCTGAACAAACAGATCAGGTCTTCCATAGATCATGCCCTTGCATATCCATACCTTGATGCCTATTCTGCCGTATGAAGTGTGAGCCTCATCGTGTGCATAGTCGATATCAGCACGGAGAGTGTGCAATGGTATTCTGCCGTCCTTATACTGTTCGCTTCTTGCTATTTCAGCACCGCCAATACGACCTGAAATCAAAACCTTAATACCTTCTGCGCCCATACGCATTGCGAAGCTGATGTTGGTCTTTATGGCTCTGCGGTAGGAGATTCTGCCTTCTATCTGACGAGCAATTGTTGAAGCCACCAGCACTGCATCAAGTTCCGGACGCTTGATTTCTGAGATATTGATCTGTATTTCCTTACCTGTAACCTTCTTAAGCTCTTCCTTAAGCTTGTCAACTTCCTGGCCGCCTTTGCCTATGATAAGACCCGGACGGGCTGTGAAGATGGTTACTGTAACTATCTTGAGAGTTCTTTCAATGAATATTTTTGAAATACCGGCTTTTGATAAACGGGTATTCAAATATTTGCGGATCTTATTGTCTTCAACTAATTTTTCATCGAAGTTTTTTCCGCCATACCAGTTGGAGTCCCATCCTCTGATGATGCCCAGCCTGTTGCCGATTGGATTAGTTTTTTGTCCCATTCGCTTTAATTATTTAAGTACCGTTTATTAATTATTTTCATCTGTTTTCTCAGCGACAGGTTGAGCGGACCTTGAGTCCAGTATAACTGTCACGTGATTTGAACGTTTCAAAATTCTATGAGCACGTCCCTGAGGTGCCGGTTGAATACGTTTTAAAGTACGTCCTTCATTAACTATGATCTCCTTGATATACAAGTGAGCATCATCAATTCTTGCTCCCTCATTCTTGAACTGCCAGTTGGCGATGGCGCTGCGTAAAAGCTTGTAAACCTTCTTGGATGCTTCCTTGGAGGAATATTTGAGGATATACAGGGCTTTATCAACGTCAACTCCTCTGACCATATTAGCGACGAGACGCATTTTCTGAGGGGAGCTCGGACAATCATTCAATGAAGCAAAATACTGTGTTCGCTTTGCTTCCTTAAGCATTTCTGCTCTTTTATGTTTTCTTGATCCCATTATTAATTCTGTTTTTTTTATTAGGACTATCTATTACCGGCATGACCTCTGAAAATTCTCGTCGGTGCAAATTCGCCTAACTTATGACCTACCATATTCTCTGTTATATATACAGGAATGAACTTGTTACCGTTATGCACAGCTATGGTCAAGCCAACGAAATCCGGGGAAATCATAGAGGCTCTTGACCAAGTCTTGATAACGCTTTTCTTTGCCGGACCAGCTTGTTCTAAGACTTTCTTTTCTAATTTCCAATAGATATATGGTCCTTTTTTCAATGAACGACTCATAGTTATTATTTTTTACGTTTTTCAATAATATATTTATCGGATGCCTTCTTAGGAGAACGAGTCTTATAACCTTTGGCAGCAACACCCTTTCTTGAACGTGGGATACCGCCTGATGCTCTACCTTCACCACCGCCCATTGGGTGATCAACAGGGTTCATGACAACACCACGGTTGCGAGGACGACGGCCAAGCCATCTTGAACGGCCGGCTTTTCCTGAACTTTCGAGGTTGTGGTCTGAATTGCTGACCATTCCTATGGTTGCCTTACAAGTCTGAAGAATCATTCTTGTCTCTCCTGAAGGGAGTTTGATAATAGCGAACTTGCCGTCTCTTGACACGAGCTGTGCGTAGGAACCTGCACTGCGCGCCATCTTGGCACCCTGGCCCGGACGGAGTTCAATATTATGGATAATCGTACCGAAAGGTATCTCGCTCAAATACATGGCGTTACCAACTTCAGGACTTACACCCTTCCCGGAGTTTACCTGCTGCCCAACCTTTATACCTTGAGGGGCAATTATATAACGCTTCTCACCATCAGCATAATACAACAGAGCAATACGAGCTGTTCTGTTTGGATCATATTCCACTGATTTGACGGTTGCTGGAACACCTTCCTTATCGCGTTTGAAATCTACAATTCTATATTTTTGCTTATGACCGCCGCCAATATAGCGGATGGTCATTCTACCTGCACTATTCCTACCACCAGTACTCTTCTTCGGAACGAGCAAACTCTTTTCCGGCTTATTAGTGGTAATCTCGTCAAATGCGCTTAATACTTTAAAACGCTGACCTGCAGTTGTCGGTTTAAATTTCTTTAGAGCCATTACTTTAAATATTGCTATAAAAATCAATAACTTGACCTGATGCTAACGTGACAATTGCTTTCTTGAAAGCATTTGTCCTTCCTTGGATATATCCACGTTTTGTGAATCTGGATTTGTACTTGCCGCTGTAATACATGGTGTTTACAGAAACGACATCAACGCCGTATAACTTCTTCACAGCGTCCTTAATTTCTATTTTATTTGCCTTAGGATCAACAATAAAAGCATAACGGTTGAACTTCTCGCTCATTGCCGTCATTTTTTCAGTTACCAAAGGTTTAATAATGATTCCCATTTTCAACTAATTTTTACTTTAAACAAACTTTTTCAATTTCAGGTAATGCATTCTCACTGATAAACAAGTGGTGAGCCTTCATCAAGCCGTATGTATTGATACTGTCGGCGCGTGTTATCTCAACATCCTTCAAGTTTCTTGCCGAAAGCAATACGTTTCTGTCGCACTGTGGAACTACAAACAGTGTCCTGTAGCCTGAATAATTGAATTTATTTAACAATTCTACAAACTGTTTAGTCTTAGGGGCATCAAATGCAAAATCCTCAATAATAGTTATTCTCTGGTCTGCAGCCTTGTAAGTGAGGGCTGACTTGCGTGCCAGAGCTTTTACCTTTTTATTAAGTTTGAAGCTATAGTCACGAGGACGAGGACCGAACACTCTGCCTCCGCCTCTGAACAACGGGTTGTGGATGTCACCGAAACGTGCTGCACCAGAACCCTTCTGTTTTTTGAGCTTTCTGGTACTACCTGAAATCTCGCTTCTTTCTTTTGACTTATGAGTTCCCTGACGTTGATCAGCCATATACTGCTTTGCATCATAATAGATAGCATTGTCGCTAGGTTTCTCGATTGCAAAGACGTCATCATTGAGTTGAACTTTCCTAGAAGTTTCTTCACCCTTTATGTTATATACTACTAACTCCATCTCTCAATAAATACATAAGAACCTTTAGAACCTGGAACGGCTCCTTTTACTAATACTAAATTCTTCTCCAATATGATCTTCATTATCTGGAGGTTAATCATCTTCACTCTCTGATTGCCAGTTCTGCCGGCCATTCTCATACCCTTGAATACCCTTGAAGGATATGAACTTGCGCCGATACTACCTGGTGCTCTCAGACGATTGTGCTGACCGTGGGTTTGATCACCGACACCGCTGAAACCGTGTCTTTTAACAACACCCTGGAAGCCCTTGCCTTTTGTGTAACCAACCACATCAACAAATTCGCCTTCCTGGAAGATGTCCACGCGAAGTTCTTCACCATAAGATTTTCTCGAACCCGCTTCGAATCTGGTGAATTCATGAACAATGCGTTTAGGGGTTACTCCTGCCTTTTCGAAATGCTTCTTCATGGCATTAGGAGTATTCTTTTCTTTTGCGTCATCGAAAGCTAACTGAATAGCTTCATAACCATCTTTTTCCAATGTCTTAACTTGGGTTACATAACAAGGACCTGCTTCAAGAACGGTACACGGAATATTTCTACCCTTCTCGTCGTAAATACTTGTCATTCCAAGTTTCTTTCCAATTAATCCTGACATTTTCTTCTAATGTTTTTTGTTTCTTTAAACTTTGATTTCTACTTCAACGCCACTTGGCAACTCGAGCTTCATTAAAGCATCGATGGTCTTTGAAGTTGTACTGTAGATGTCCAGCAGTCTCTTATATGTGGAGAGCTGGAATTGCTCACGAGATTTCTTGTTAACAAACGTGGAACGGTTAACTGTGAAAATCTGCTTGTTAGTTGGCAATGGGATAGGACCGCTTACGACAGCGCCTGTTGTCTTCACTGTCTTGACGATCTTCTCAGCTGACTTGTCAACTAAGTTGTGATCATACGATTTTAATTTAATTCTAATCCTTTGGTTCACTTTATCAATATTTAATAATTAACTATATATCCTTTAGTTTTAAAAATCACCTCATCCATTATTTCCTTTGGAGGGATTGAATATCTCTCAAACTCCATTGAGAAAGTGCCTCTGCCCGAGGTGATGTTTCTCAGGGAATTGATATAGCCGAACATTTCAGCAAGCGGAGCTTCGGCTACCACAATCTGAAGACCGCCCTGGGAATCGAGAGTAAGCACCTGGCCTCTCCTGTGAGTCAGGTCACTTGATATTTCTCCCACATATTCAGCCGGAGCCACAGCCTCAACCTTCATAACCGGTTCGAGCAATACAGGACCGGCCGTCTTGGAGGCTTCACGGAAAGCTATGTTGGCAGCAGTCTCAAAGGCAAGTTCATCACTGTCAACAGGATGAGCGGAGCCGTTGAACACGCGTACTTTCATGCCGAGTATAGGATAACCAAGAAGTATGCCATTCTGCATTGCACTCTTGAAACCTTTTTCAATTGATGGCACATACTCTTTTGGAATAACACCCTCTCTTGTGTCGTTGATGAACTGAAGACCGGTAACTCCTTCGTCGGCAGGACCGATTTCAAACTCTATGTCAGCGAATTTGCCGCGGCCGCCGGTCTGTTTCTTATAAATTTCGTGATAAGTCACGGTCTTTGTTAGAGCCTCCTTGTAAGCAACCTGAGGACGTC
The DNA here is from genome assembly GCA_016285515.1 of Bacteroidales bacterium. Classification (GTDB taxonomy): domain Bacteria; phylum Bacteroidota; class Bacteroidia; order Bacteroidales; family BM520; genus RGIG7150. Next base: position 265,447 of record JAEEQW010000001.1, on the reverse strand, counting down.
CCTTCGAACATTCGACGTTCTGCTCTCTCGTCAGACGGTCAAGAATGATGTCAAGGTGAAGTTCACCCATACCGCAGATGATTGTCTGGCCCGTTTCATTGCTGAAATGGTAAGAGAATGTCGGATCTTCCTCAGCCATTTTGGCAAGGGCTATGTTAAGTTTCTCAACATCTTCCTGCTTTTTGGCTTCGACGGCTATTTGGACAACAGGCTCAGGAAATGTTATGTTTTCGAGAAGTATAGGTTTGTCTGGGTTGCACAGAGAATCACCGGTACGGATATCCTTAAATCCGACGCCAGCCGCTATATCACCGGCACAGACCTCGTTAAGGACGGTATGTTTGTTGGCATTCATCTGCATTATTTTTGACATTCTTTCCTTTTTGCCTGTATTTACATTAAGGAACTGGGAGCCTGTTTCGAATTTGCCGGAATAGACTCTGAAAAACACAAGACGTCCGACGAACGGATCAGTCTGGATCTTGAATGCGAGAGCGCTGAATGGAGCATCATCACTCGGAATGACAGGAACCTTTTCGTTGTTTCTGTCTGTTCCGTAAATCGGTTTGGTGTCAAGCGGACAAGGCAGGTAGTCAACAACGGCATCAAGGATAGGTTGGACAGCCTTGTCTTTGAAGGATGAGCCACAGATGACAGGAAACAACTTCATGTCGAGGACCGCCTTGCGAATGGATGAGCGGAGTTCATCCACAGAAATTGATGACGGGTCGGCAACATATTTGTCGAGGATGGCCTCATCGTTTTCAGCGACAGTCTCGATAAGTTTGGTTCTGTAAGTGGCCACAGCATCCTTCATATCATCGGGTACAGGAACGGCGTTGTATTTCTCGCCCAAAGATTCACTGTCCCAAATATAACCTGTCTCTGTAAGCAGATCGACTATACCGACAAAAGAGTCTTCCATCCCTATTGGGAGCTGGAGGACTAACGGAGTGGCATCAAGCTTGTCATGGATCTGTTCAACAACACCGAGGAAATCGGCGCCGCTGCGATCCATTTTGTTCACATAGCAGATGCGAGGCACACTATATTTGTTGGCTTGTCTCCAAACTGTTTCAGACTGAGGCTGGACACCGCCCACTGCGCAGAAAACGACCACTCCACCGTCAAGTATTCTGAGAGACCTCTCAACTTCAACGGTGAAGTCAACATGGCCTGGAGTATCGATAATGTTAATCTTATACTTCTCGTTGTTTCTGTTCCAATAAATGGTGGTTGCGGCTGAGGTTATAGTGATTCCGCGTTCCTGTTCCTGAGGCATCCAGTCCATGGTTGCAGTACCCTCATGGACTTCGCCGATACGGTAGTTAACGCCGGTATAATACAATATACGCTCTGTCGTTGTAGTTTTACCTGCATCGATATGGGCCATAATGCCGATATTTCTAAGATTTTGGAGTCTCTCCGACATAGCGTATTATTATAATAAGGTTTACGATCTGTAATGTGCAAATGCCTTGTTGGCATCAGCCATCTTGTGGATATCTTCTTTACGTTTATAAGCGGCACCTTCATTTTTGTAAGCCTGCATGATTTCACTTGCGAGCTTGAGGCTGAAGGATTTCTCGTGACGTTTGCGTGCGAAGCCAATCAAGTTCTTCATACCGACAGATTCCTTACGTGAAGGACGGATTTCTGTAGGAATTTGGAATGTGGCACCACCAATACGCTGGCTTTTCACTTCAACATTAGGGGTTACGTTGGTCAGAGCTGCTTCCCAAACCTGAATGCCAGGCTCGCCTGTCTTCTCAGACACGATGTCAATGGCATCATAGAAAAGGCTGAAAGCAAGGTTCTTCTTACCGCGCAACATAATATTGTTAACGAACTTGGTAACCTTCGGATTATTGTACTTGGGATCCGGAAGTATAATACGTTTTTTTGGTTTAGCTTTTCTCATTTTTCAATATATATCTAAACATTAATTACTTCTTGGAAGCTGCAGCTTTAGGACGTTTAGCACCATATTTGGAACGTCTTTGGGTACGGCCGTTGACACCGGATGTGTCAAGTGTACCTCTTACTATATGATAACGAACGCCTGGAAGGTCCTTGACACGACCGCCTCTGATAAGGACGATGGAGTGTTCCTGTAAGTTGTGGCCTTCGCCAGGGATATAAGCATTAACTTCTTTCTGATTTGTCAAGCGAACTCTGGCAACTTTTCTCATTGCTGAATTAGGCTTTTTAGGTGTAGTTGTGTAAACTCTCACGCAGACGCCGCGGCGCTGAGGACATGAGTCAAGTGCAGGACATTTACTCTTCTCAGTAAATTTCTGACGACCTTTTCTAACTAATTGTTGTATTGTTGGCATATTCTGTTTTTTATTTTTTTATAAACAATTTTTAAACATAAAATATTGTTTTTCAGAGGTTAAAAAACAGACAGATAAGACTATAAAGGCACACCAGCCATAACCGTTTATGGTTCGAAACCTATATTTGCCTTATCTTGTCAGGTTTCTTAAAAACTGAAACATACTGAAAAACAGTCGTTTCCTTACTTCCGAAAATCAGGCTGCAAAGATACAACATTTTTCAATAATGCAAATATTTTTTTTCTTCAATTTTTATTCCTTTACTTCTTCAACTTTTTCGTTTGCTTTTTCAGCGGCCTCAGCAGCTGCCTTTTCAGCCTTAGCATGTGCCTCTGCCTTCTTTGCAGCAATTTCCTCTTCGGTTAATTCTTTCTCCACAATGACCTTCACCTGAGGCTGGATGTTCTTGAAAACTTTGACCTTGACTAAAGTTTCACCTATTTCCTTGATGTTCTCTTTGAGAAGGATGTCGTTCTTGTCAATATCGTAAGAGAATCTTTCCTTAATTGCATCAGCAATCATGGCAGCATTTACTGAACCGTAAGTTTTGCCTGCATCCTGGGTTTTCATCTTAAAGTTGAGGACGACTTTTTCGAGAGCGGCAGCCAGTTCGTTTGCATCCTTGATGATTTTTTCTTCCTTATGGGCTTTCTGCTTTACGATTTCATCGCGAACCTTCAATGCAGAAGGTGATGCGATTTCAGCTATCCCGTTAGGAATCAGATAATTTCTTGCATAACCTGGTTTAACGTTAACAACATCATATTGGTAACCGAGTCCGTTGACTTCTTTTTTCAATATTACTTGCATATCAAATCCTCCTATTATTTAAGACAGTCTGTTACGTATGGCAATAATGCAAGGTGACGGGCTCTCTTAACAGCCTGAGCAACCTTCTTCTGGTATTTGTTTGAAGTACCGGTTATTCTTCTCGGCAATATCTTGCCCTGTTCGTTCACGAACTTCAAAAGGAAATTGGCATCCTTGTAATCGATGTACTTGATACCTAATTTTTTGAAACGACAATATTTCTTCTTGTTTACTTCAACCGCGATTGGGGTTAAGTATTTAACATCTGTATTTTGCATGATAACTTTCTTTTTAATGTTAATAAACTACTTAAAAACCACTAACTTACTCGATAGGTGCTGATGGAATGATCTCCTCTGGCTCGTGCTTATCATCTTCAGCTGATGCACTTGCCTTTTTAGCACGCTTCTTCTCGTTATATGCGACTGCATATTTGTCAAGAGATACTGTAAGATAACGCATTATGCGCTCATCACGTTTGAATTCTGTTTCATAAGGACGGATTACATCCGGTTCTGCCTTGAATTCGAATAACTGATAAAAACCTGTACTCTTCTTCTGAATCGGATATGCAAGCTTACGCAGGCCCCAATTCTCTTCATGTACAAACTCTGCTCCCCTTTCCGTCAGAAATCTTCTGAACTTTTCAACCGTTTCCTTCATCTGATCTTCAGACAAAACGGGAGTCATAATGAAAACGGTTTCGTACTGTTTCTGCATGATACTGATAATTAATTAATTACTTTAAAATTACGTATAAAATTTTCGTGGCTGCAAAGATAATTCTTTTTTTTCAATCTTTGCTACTTTTTTAAAATATTTTATTATGCCACAATTTATTACGTAATTGAACAAAGTTATTTGTAAAAATAATAAATATATCTAATTTTGCATTTTATCAATTAAATTCATTCCTATGAAACGGATATCATTATCTTTACTGATTATCATTATAGCTTTATGCAGTTGTAACGATAACAAGCCCAACACGTTGAATATTATCCCCGAACCGCTTTCAACAACTGTCGGAAATGGAAGCTTTACATTCAACTCCAACTTCATTTTCAAGTTCGAAAACGTCCGGGAGGATGACCCGATAATCAAAACCATTTCTGATGGAATGTATGACATTTTCAAGGCATTACCGGAATCATCCTCGGGTGACTGTAAGATATTTTTCATTATCAACGATACTCAGGACCCGTCTATCGGGAAAGAAGGCTATAAGTTAAACATTAATAAAAAAGGTATAACGATAAACGCCAACACTTCCGCCGGACTGTTCTACGGTTATCAGACACTTCTTCAGCTTGCACCGGAAGATATTTACTCTGAAGGCAATGACGGTTTTGAAATACCATGTCTGCAAATCACTGATTGCCCGAGATTTGAATGGCGCGGCACACATCTGGATGTTTGCCGCCATTTCTTCGATGTTGATTTCGTCAAAAAATACATCGACATCCTTGCTATGCACAAAATCAACAAGTTCCACTGGCATCTCACAGATGACCACGGATGGAGGGTTCAAATTGACAAATACCCTCTGCTTACATCGGTAGGTGCATGGAGAGTTGACCGCAGTGACGTTCCATGGTCAAACGACAATCCTCCAAAACGTGGTGAGAAATGCACTTACGGCGGATACTATACAAAGGAACAGATGAAGGACGTTGTGGCATACGCAAAGGCAAGAAACATCGATGTCGTTCCTGAAATAGAAATGCCCGGACACACTTCTGCCATCCTTGCGGCATATCCGGAAATTTCCTGCGAAAACGACAACGATGAGGATTATTTTGTACAAGTGGGCCCCTATTGGCCACCCGTTGCAATTCTATGTGCCGGAAAAGACCAGTCACTGCAAATGATGAAGGACATCCTCGATGAAGTCATGGAAATATTCCCATACGAATACATTCATGTCGGCGGCGATGAAGCATATAAGACCAACTGGATAAAATGCCCTCTCTGCCAGAAACGCATAAAAAAACTTGGACTTCAAAATGAGGAAGAACTTCAGAGCTGGTTTATGCAGGAAATTGAAAAACACATTATCGCACACGGCAGGAAGATGATTGGCTGGGATGAGATACTTGAAGGCGGCGTAAGCCCAACTGCCACTGTAATGTCATGGCGGGGTGAAGACGGCGGTATTGCCGCCGCAAAAAAAGGCAACAGCGTGATAATGGTTCCAAATAACCACTGCTATCTTGATTATTATCAGGCAGATCCGCTTACAGAACCGATAGCCATAGGCGGGTATGTGACCCTTAAAACGGCTTACGGGTTTGAACCAATACCAAAGGCTCTCAATGCCGATGAAGCAAAATTCATTAAAGGCGGTCAATGCAACGTATGGACTGAATTCATAAACACTTCCGACCATGTTGAATACATGCTTCTGCCACGATTGGCAGCCATCGCCGAATCGGTATGGTCATCCAAGGAAAACAAAGACTGGCCAAAGTTTCAGGATAAAGTTGAATCAATAACAAAGAGATACGAATCGTTAGGCTACAAATACTGCAAAGGTGAGTTCAAGCCTTCTCTTTCAACCACCTCAAATCCTGACGGGTCCTTGACGGTAAGCATCGATTCGGAAAAAAAGAATGCCGTAATCCACTATACCACTGATGGCACCAATCCTACATTGGAGTCTCCTGTATATTCATCACCATTTAACATCAGCAAATCCACAACAGTTAAAGCTGCAATGGAAGATGAAGGCAAAATGAGACCTAACATTATTTCTGTAGATTTGGTCATATCAAAGTTAGTGGGAAAGAAAATCACGATGACTCCGGAAGCTGATGCAAAATATGCCGGCAAAGGAGTTCAAACCGTTAATGACGGTGAATTTGGAGGCATTTCATACAACAATGGCAAATGGCTCGGATTCAGAGGCGGTGATGTGACATTCATCATCGAAAATAATGGCACACCTGCATCCAAACTATTTGTTGATGTTCTCGTAGCACAACCCGACTGGATTATGGGACCAGACTACGTTGAAATCTCAACCTCCGAAAATGGCACTGACTACGAAAAGGTGTCACGCGTGAACCCCAACAGCGAAGAACAAACAGAAAACAAATGCCAACGCATTGAATATCAATTTAATAACACAATAAGTCCAAAATATTTCAAGGTTGTTGTCAAAGCAATGGACAAACTACCTGAGTGGCATTCTGCTGCAGGCGGCGTTCCATGGCTTTTCATTGACGAGATATGGACAGAATAAAAGACAATAATATGGCAAAATTTGAAGTATGTTGTAACTCATTTCTTTCCGCATCCAATGCCGAAGATGCGGGAGCCGACAGAATAGAGCTTTGTTCTAATCTGCAAAACGGAGGCACCACACCGACTTTCGGTCTCCTGAAACTTTGTTGTCAGCGTATCAGTACCCCTATAAACGTGCTGATAAGACCAAGAGGCGGGGATTTTCTCTATTCCGAAGACGAATTTGAAGAAATCAAACAGGAAATCCAAAAATGCAAAATATTCCATGTAAACGGCATTGTATGCGGAATACTTACTTCCGATGGCAACATTGACGTCAAAAGGACCAAGGAGCTTGTGGAACTTGCACATCCAATGAAGTTTACATTTCACAGAGCCTTTGACCTTTCACGTGACCCGATGCATAGTCTTAAGGATATCATCGAAACCGGTGCTGACCATATTCTGACTTCCGGAATGGCCAAGACAGCATACGAAGGGCGCAAACTCATTGCTGAACTTGTCAAAGCTGCCGGTGACAAGATAACCATCCTCCCAGGTGGAGGAATTAACGAAAGCAACATCAAGGCACTTGCCAAAGCCACCCATGCCACGGAATTTCATTTCTCAGCCTCGAAGGTGACAGAATCAAAAATGACTTTCAGAAGAGAAAACATATTAGGTAAAGCTGAGGATGACTACACCTTGACTTACTCCGACACAGATACCATTATTAATATTAAGAAACAATTACTATCAGCAAAATAATGAAACCTACACTATTAATCATGGCTGCCGGCGTAGGCAGCCGCTATGGAAAACTCAAACAACTCGATGGAGTAGGCCCGAGCGGCGAACCACTCCTTGACTATTCAATTTATGACGCTCAAATGGCAGGATTCGGCAAAGTCGTCTTCGTAATCCGCAAAGCCTTTGAAAAGGAATTCTGCGAAAACATCATCGACAAAGTCAGAGCCAATGGCATAGAATGCGAATATGTATTCCAAGAGCTCGACATGCTTCCAAAAGGATTCGCTCTTCCTCCTGAACGCAAGAAACCATGGGGAACCGCACATGCCATCCTGATGGCCAAAGACCTCATCCACGAACCTTTTGCAGCAATCAACTCCGATGATTTCTATGGAAGGGAAGCCTTCAATGTAATGGGAAAATTCCTTTCGGAATGCGATAACGAAAGCAATGACTATGCAATGGTTGGCTATCAGATAATGTCAACACTGTCAGAATCCGGAAGTGTCAGTCGCGGAGTGTGTCAGGTCGATGATAACGACAAACTTACAAGCATCCTCGAAAGAAAGAAGATTTCTTTCGATGGAAATGAACTCTTCGACATGGAAGACAATGGAAACAAAGTCGTACTTACAGGCAATGAAACAGTATCTATGAATTTCTGGGGCTTCACGTCTGCCTTCTTCAACCATATTGAAAAAAGTCTCGACGAATTTCTCAGACTCCACATCAATGAGGAGAAGAGTGAACTTTACATTCCTACAGTTGTATTCGATTTGATTAAAAATAAAATCAGCAATGTCAGCGTTTTACATACAAACGCAAAATGGTTCGGCGTTACTTACATAGAAGACCGTCCTACAGTTGTTGACAAACTTCAGCAATTGGTCGATGACGGGATATATCCAAACCGCTTGTTTTAATCAACTCATTTAAAATCAATGAATTATCATTTTATTTCAATCGGCGGCAGCATAATGCACAATTTGGCTATTGCCATGCATCTCAAGGGCAATCATGTCACCGGTTCCGATGATGAAATTTTCGAACCCGCCAAGTCAAACCTTGCCAAGTACGGTCTGCTTCCCGAAAGTGTAGGTTGGCATCCGGAACGCATCACCAAAGACCTTGACATGGTCATCCTCGGAATGCATGCAAAAGCCGATAACCCGGAACTCAAAGAAGCCCAAAGGCTCAACCTGAAGATAGTTTCGTTTCCAGAATTCATCTACGAAAACTCCAAAGACAAAACCAGAGTGGTCATCAGCGGAAGTCATGGCAAAACAACCATCACATCTATGGTCCTCCATGTCCTGAAAACTTTGGGAATTGACACCGATTACTTGGTGGGAGCAAAAATTCCGGGCTTCGACGTGATGGTGAAAATCACCAATGAGGCCAGGTTATTGGTTGTGGAAGGCGATGAATACCTGACTTCCACGCTTGACCCAAAGCCCAAGTTCCATCTCTATCACCCCAATATTGCACTTACAACAGGAATAGCCTGGGACCACTTCAATGTGTTTCCGACTTTTTCCTTCTATACTGAGCAGTTCAGGAAGTTTGTGGACCTCATTGAACCCGACGGCAGTTTCGTGTATTTCGGTGAAGACAAAGAATTGCAGAACATTGCATCCAACGCCCGCAAGGACATAACAACGATACCTTATTTCACGCCGGATTATTCCGTTGAGAACGGAACGTTCACCGTACATTACAATGGCAAAAACTATACTATGAAAATAGCAGGTCGCCATAACATGCAAAACCTCCTCGGAGCGATGAACGTGTGCCGGCTGCTTGGTGTAAAGGAAGAAGATTTCTTGAATGCGCTTACGACTTTCGTAGGTGCAGCCAAACGACTCGAACTTATCTCAGATAAAGGCAACAGACTCGTCTATAGAGATTTTGCCCATGCTCCGTCAAAAGTTAAGGCAACAGTTGATGCCGTAAGAGAGCAGTATCCCGACAAAAAGATTGTAGCCGTTTTCGAGTTGCACACCTACAGCAGTCTTAATATCAACTTCATAGACCAATATCAAGGCACTTTGAAAAATGCCGATGCGAAAATAGTTTTCTTTGACCCACACGCCATACAGCTAAAAAACCTGCCGATGCTCAACTGCGATGACATAAAAAATGCTTTCAATGACAATGTTGACGTATGTAACGACATCAATACTCTTAAAACCCTTATTGACAACAACTTAAGTGACAATTGTGTTTTATTGCTGATGAGCAGTGGTGACCTGGGAGGTTTGAAATGGAAAGATTAAAAAGATTAATTGTATCTGTTGCAGTATTTGCAACCATAATTGCTTCATTTGCCCAAAAACCCACATACACAAGGGAAGAGATGGAGCATTGGGTGGATTCGGTATTCAGCACTCTGTCGGAAACCGAAAAGATCGGGCAAACCATGATGATTTATTGTTCTTCCAATAATGAAGATTTCTACCAGCAGGTGTCCGATTACATAAAATCGTACGGTATAGGCGGTGTTATTTTCATGCAGGGCAATCCTGTCACACAAGCAAAACTCACCAACAAGTTTCAATCCGAATCAAGAATCCCTCTTCTGATAAGCCAGGATGCAGAATGGGGGCCTCAGATGCGTCTCAAGGATGATTGCACAGCCTTCCCGAAACAAATGACCTTAGGTGCCATTACCGATGACAGCCTGATATATCAGATGGGCAAAGCCGTTGCAACGCAATTGCTGCGTCTCGGCGTTCATGTCAACTTCGCACCTGTTGTAGATGTCAACAACAACCCTGCCAATCCAGTAATCAACGTCAGGTCGTTCGGTGAGGACAAATACAATGTCGCAGCCAAAGGCATCATGTACATGAAGGGTATGCAGGACAACAAAGTTGCTGCTGTGGCAAAGCATTTTCCGGGACATGGCGACACCAACACGGATTCGCACAGCGATTTGCCGGTCATAAATCATTCATACAAGCATATCAGCGACATAGAACTGTATCCATTCAAACAGCTGGTTAACAACGGGGTTCACGGGATTATGGTGGCTCATATCTACTTCCCTCAGATTGACAGCACAAAGAACATAACCTCATCCTTATCAAAGCCTATAGTTACCGGCATTCTTAGAGACAGTCTTAATTTCAGCGGTCTTGCCATCACTGACGGACTGAATATGAAAGCCTTATTCAAATATGCCCAATCAGGTGAAATCGAAGCATACGCTCTTCAGGCTGGTAATGATGTGTTGCTTCTCCCAGCCGATGTGGATAAAGCAGTGACAACCATACAGTCATGGCTCAATCAAGGCAAAATCACCCGTCAAAGACTTGACGATGCCTGTAAAAACGTCCTCAGGGAAAAATTCATGCTCGGGGCCAAATCGTTGAAGAACAGAGTTATCGACACTACAAACATCATAGCTGACCTCAACTCGCCAAAAGACAAGGCTCTCATTCGAACACTATACAGAAACGCGTTTACAGCCATCAAAAACAACAACAATACCCTGCCACTTGACTTGAGCACATCACTAAAAACCGTATGTGTAGTCGTTTCCGATGACAAAAGACCGGTGTTGGAAAATTCATTTGGAAGATATACAGAAGGCAATTTCATATATGCAAAATACAAAAGCGGCAAGTCACTGTGTGACAGCATTATAAACAAAACAGACAAATACGATAGAGTCATTGTCATCATCGCCTCGTCATCAAACTCTACGAAAACAAAATTCAACATTTCCTCCGATGTCTATGACATGATTGACATGCTTTCATTCCATCCAAATTCAACTTTGTGTATTATTGCCAATCCATATCTTGCAGGCAACATCAAGAATATTGACAACTTCAATGCTGTTATCTTCGGCTACGAACCCGTTGACGATGTTTTCGATCTGCTGCCCCAATGTCTTTTTGGCGCATATCCCATCAAAGGACGACTGCCTGTTTCAATCAACGAACAATACAAGGCCGGTGCAGGCGTTGACGTCCAAATCAAGAACAAAGGTGTGATTTCATACCCGTCACAGGACGAAATAGATGCCATGTACGGGTCATTTCACGTAATTGACTCTTTGGCATTAGCCGGCATTAATATAAAAGCCTATCCGGGATGTCAGGTTGTTGCCATACACAAAGGAAATGTCATTCTGAATAAAGCATACGGAAACATGACCTACGAAAACAATGACCCTGTCACAACTGAAACACTTTACGATGTCGCGTCAATCACCAAAATAATGGCAACCACACTCGCCGTACTAAGTCTTCAGGAATACCAGAAGTTTGATATTGACAAGCCATTGTCACGATACCTGCCTTTTCTTGACTACAGCGACAAAAAGAATATCATCATCAGAGACATTATGGCACATCAGGCAAGGTTTCCGGCATCAATTCAAGTTTTCAGCGACTTCACTGACGACAGCTACAGAGAAGATAACGTAAGAGAGACCATGACAACGGAATTCTCCGTTAAAGTCGCCGACAAAATGTACGTTAAAAGGTCAGTACCTTTCCACATATACGATACCACTGCACAATGCAAATTATTGTCGGGCAAGAAACTTCCAAAAAACCATTACGTATATAGTTGCATGGGGTTCATTCTCTTGGCGAAAGGAATAGAAAACTCCATCAATATGCCCCTTAATGAATATGTTGAACAGTATTACTATTCGCCTATGGGATTGTCACGCACAACATTCCTACCGCTTGAAAAATTCAGCAAAAAGGAAATTGCACCTACGGAAAATGACAAAACATTTCGCAGACAAGTAGTAAGAGGTTACGTACATGATGAGAAGGCTGCTCTGCTTGGCGGAGTAGCCGGAAATGCAGGTCTTTTCTCAAATGCCATAGGTATTGGCACGCTGATGCAGATGCTCCTGCAAGGCGGATACTACGGCGGCAGACAATACATAAAGGATGTTTACATCAAGGACTTCACCACAACCCAGTTTCCAGAAATCGACAACCGTCGTGCTTTAGGTTTCGACAAACCTCTGATTGAAGGTGGCAATAACGGTCCTGTCTGCGAAGAGGCAAGTTCAAAGAGTTTCGGTCATAGCGGTTTCACCGGATGCTTCACATGGGCAGACCCTCAAAACGAACTCGTGTATGTGTTTCTCTCCAACAGAATTTACCCCGACGTCTCCAACAACAAGATTTCAAAATACAGTTTCAGGAGCAAAATTCACAGCGCACTATATAAAATCGTCAATTCAGCAAAACCAGAATAATGATACTCAGCTCATTAAAAATATATAACTTTAAAAACATTGCTGATTTCGATGAAGAGTTTTCTCCAGGCATCAATTGTTTCACCGGTCCCAACGGGGTCGGCAAAACCAACATCCTTGATGCAATACACTATCTGTCTTTCACAAAAAGCTATTTCAACACTCTTGACACCAAAAACATACGCCACGGTGAAGACTTTTTTGCCATCCACGGGCAATACGTCTCAGATGACACAAGCAATAAGATAAGCTGCATACAGAAACAGAACCAGAAAAAGCAGTTCCTCATCAACGACAAGGCATACAAGCGATTTTCCGAGCACATAGGCAAGTTCCCGCTGATAATGATTTCGCCCTATGACCATGATCTCATCAATGACGGAAGCGATGTCCGCAGACGTTTTGCCGATATGGTCATCTCACAGTTTCAGCCTGAATATCTTGATACCCTCGTGGCATACAACAAAGCATTGCTTCAGCGCAACAATCTGCTGAAACAATTCGATGACAGCGGACATTTCGATGAGACAATGCTTTCCATGTGGGATGAGCAATTGGAATCGCGCAGTGATTATATCTTCAACGAACGAAACAAATTCTTCACCGAGACAGCACCTATCTTTCAGGAATACTTCGACATAATATCAGGCTCAAAGGAAAAAGTGTCGCTTAAATATTCGTCACAGCTTGAAAACGCCCCAATCCATGACCTTCTTATACAATCAAGAGAGAAAGACCGGATCTTGAGATACACGACAGCAGGCATTCATAAAGATGACATTTTATTGTATATCAACGATTTGCCAGTCAAAAACTATGGTTCCCAGGGACAGCAGAAATCCTACGTGGCAGCTTTAAAACTTGCCCAGTTTGACTACATTCGCTCTCACAAGAATGTGAAACCAATACTGCTTCTTGATGACATCTTCGACAAACTTGACGACATGCGTGTGTCCAATATCATCAAATTAGTCAGTGACGAACGTTTTGGCCAGGTTTTTATCACTGACACTAATGCCGACAGAATCAGCACTTTACTATCCAACACAAGCAAGGACGGCAAACACTTCAGGAAATGACGGAATATAAGAGAGACAAAGGTTCTTTGCGCACAGCCGACAAAGGCAAGATTTCCGCCGCTGACATTCGCAAGATGCGTGCGACAGGCAAAGCCATTATCTACGATTCAAACACTCAGGCAGAATCAACACGTCCATTGGAAGACGTGATAAAAGATTTTCTGGAAGTTTACAAGTTGGGTCCTAAATACACCAAAGCCAGCGTCGAAGCGGCCTGGTCAAAAGTCGTAGGAGAATATATCAGCAGTCACACTGCCAAAACATATTTCGCAAACGGGATACTCACCGTCTATCTTGATTCGGCAGTTTTACGCAACGAACTGATGTTCGCACGCAGCAACCTCATCAGATATCTTAACGAAGAAATCGGTAATGAGATAGTGAAAGATGTGAAAATCAGATAATCCTGATTTTCACATCTTGACTTCGTCATTGCGTACTCCAAATTAAGACAGAGGCTTACAACTTCACAAATTTAACCACTGAATCTCCTGATTTCACAAAATAAATACCAGATTTAAGATCAGCGACGTCAATCGATGTACGTGTGCCTTCAAATGAGATATCTTTCACGACTTGTCCTAATATATTGGTTATTATGATATCAGATCCATTCCGGCTATCGAAATCCACATATATGTATTTTTCGGCCGGTGACGGATAAACCTTGATTTCTGCCTGCTTTATTTCGTTTATTCCGGTGAGTACTATGAAGCATGTATCATCCCCATCAAGTGGATAATGTTTCCAGTACGTTTCATTTTCATAACAGAGTATATTATTATACATTCCCCACCACGCCGATTCCGAGTAATAACGATAATTCAGAATTGGTGTTAGGTTTGATCCAATTCCCTCGATAAATTCAAGATTCAAAAACTCACCACTGGCCCTAAACATTGCGGATGTATGTATATGTTTCAATCCATCGGCATAATACACGCTGTCCACCACGGCATACGGAATACCATCATTGTAAACCACAGTCCCCAAATTAAATGCCAGGAATGGCATGTCTTCATAGACATAAAGCCGTATGGAATCTCCCACTTGGAGGCTCATGTCAGAAACTATAAACTCTTCCATATCCGATGAAGTTCTGACATACAGTCTTCCGGTGGTCTGATCTTCTCTTAGATAACATTTGCTCGCAAGGAAATATCGATCAAAATAGCTGTCATTGACATTTATTGACCAGGTGTCTGGCCACATATCTATTATCGCAAATTTATAATAAGTCACATCATCTATCACTATGGTTGCATCAGGACGTGACGCACACTCTATGGTATAAACAGCATCAATAATTTCAGCAAGGACTGACCATTTAGTGTATTCATTGCCGAAATAAGACCTGTATGGCTGAGCAAATCCGCTGGCTGACAGTAAAACTATCGCCAAGGATAAAAGTAATTTTTTCATTTTCACTTGGTATTTATTTTTAAATTTTAAATGGATTTTGAAATAGTTGAAAATATATTCTGCCACAAAAGTAGTCCTTTCCGATATTACCCTCCAAGTAAAAGCGCGGGAATTTTGCGGGAATTTTACAGGATGAGTTATTTCTCAACAAATTCCTTCACTCCAGCCACATTCAAAACATAATCCCGAACACTTTCATCAATTCCCAGCCGCCTCTTCAGCTCGCCTGCCTGTTTCCGCACCGTGGAATATTCCCTTTGCCGCACAACTGCAATCTGCTTGTTTTCCATCCCAAGCAGATACAAATAGCACAGCAGCAGATCCTCCTGGGCAATGCTCGGATAGAGACACAGCAATGCAGGCTTCACCTCGCCATAATAGGCCGAAACAACCAAGCCGAATTGCGCAAGCGTCTCGTCATCAAAATTGACACAGTAGCTCGTATATGGTTTCCTCGTGGTGATTTGCAAATCACGTACCGCATCAATGATTTTGACGCACACAGGCTCCCTCAAAAACGCTTCGTAATGCCCTTCTGCATCCGTACGCTTACGGCCAAGCTCCTCCTGTAAAGTGTCCATATTCCGTTTGCTCAGCTGCAAACTCAGCTGCAGCTTTTCCCGTTCTTTCTGGTATGCATTGCGCTCTGTTTCTAGCTCTTCCTCATATTTCTTTTTTGTTTCTTCCAATGTATTGTCAGCCTCAGCTTGCCACAGTCTCAATTCCTTCTCATGTTCTTGCTCAGCCTCTCCTATCACCTTGTCAGCTTCTTCTTGCTGCTTCTTCAGCAACTTCTTGCTCCTCAATATCAATATACAGAAAATAGCAAACGCAATCATGGTAGCAATAGGGATAATGGTATTCGTGTTTTTTTTCACAGCTTTTTGACGCTCTATTTCAGCACTCTTTTCCTGTTTATTGGTCAAATAGCTTTTGAACATTTCAATAATTTTTGAAACATCCTTTTTCTTCACCATTTCCGACATCGTAAGGCCCACGAGAAACGAAGCGTATTTTTGGGCTTTTATGGAATCTCCTTCCATTTGATATATGTTACACAAGTTCTGCGCAGCAATAATTTTAGATGTAATGTCTTCTTTTTGTTCAAATACGGTTTCCAAATACACCCGCGAAGAGTCATACTGCTTTTCTTCAAATAACAAATTGCCAAGGGTCAATGATCTGGTCGTTTTTTCTCCCTCATCTATAGATAATGCAACCAATTGTTTTAATCCATTAATAATGGAATCGGAGTTATAATTTGAATTATAATAGTCAAATAAGGCTTTATTCGCCATTAAATCCCTATAATGAAGATTGTTGAAATCAGGCATGTATGCCAATGCTTCATCATAAAAGAAAGCTGCACTGTCTTTTTGGCCAATAATGTCATACTGGATTCCCAATCTATATAACAGAACAGGTATTCCATATTTGGATGTTGTCTCTCTTCGGCAAAAAAACAACGCTTGTTTGTAGCAACTAATGGCAGATTCCGCCAATAATAGTTCTTCAAACAAGTCTCCAAGCCGGTTATAGGTATATGCCATGAATCGCGCCTTATGACCCACCAATTCTTTCTCCTCAAAATTCGCTTCCATTACCTCCAACGTCTTTAGGTATTCTGCACAGGCATTAACTACGTCGCCACGCTCATAAAACCCTACACCATTAATATAATGTGCCCGTGCATCCAAAAACGCAGTGTTTTGGACATTTTTGGCGGACGCACGCGGTGCGTCGTCCCTACGGCTGTCCGTCTTATATCCATCTGCTGCCACAATAGAATCAAAATAATCCACCGCATTCAGCAGTTCCTCTCGGTTGCTCTGTTCGTAGTCGTTTTTATACAGTAATTCCGAAATCAGCATCTGGCAATAATGTTCCTCAAAATCATCCAAGCTGTCCGCCTCGGGGCTTGCCGCAAACTTCAACATCACCGTCAAAGCACTATCCGGCTGCTTCCACATCAGCGAGTCAATCTCCTCTAAAGCCTCGAGCGCGGCAGTCCCACTCTGAGAGGGGGTGCCCGTCCGGGCGGAGGAGCCAGGAGAATCTCCACACTTCACCATCACTGCAAGCAGAAGTCCCAATACTAATATGTGATGCAAGCATTTCATGCCTGCAAAATTAGTGAAAATCTGTCAAACTCTATCAAAAAACTCCTCCATTCAAAAGTCGTAGGAGAATATATCAGCAGTCACACTGCCAAAACATATTTCGCAAACGGGATACTCACCGTCTATCTTGATTCGGCAGCTTTACGCAACGAACTGATGTTCGCACGCAGCAACCTCATCAGATATCTTAACGAAGTAATCGGTAATGAGATAGTGAAAGATGTGAAAATCAGATAACCTGATTTTCACATCTTAAGATATTAGTGTTTATAAATAACCTTATCTGAACGAACCATTACACCGTCAACATAAACATTGATGAAATATACACCACTGTTAACATTTACAGGTGTCCAGACAAAATTGCCATTCGTTGCAATTCTGTAAACTACTTGACCCGTAATGCTGGTGACAACAAATTCTGCTGTCGTGGAGCCACTGCCTGTGACGTCTCTTTCAATCATTACAGAGGTATTGAACGGATTCGGATATGCCGGTGAGAATGTGTATTCACCATCAATACCGAGGATGCCGCCATCAATCAGACCGATTTCACATGCATCAGGTGATGACACGGAATAATCAGTTATCTTAGCGTTGCCGACCGTCATCAGAGCATACTTGCCAGGTTTAAGGGAGTAACCCTTCATACTGTAAACGACCACGATATATTCATCGTCAGATATTCTGCGGGTCGCAACATCAAAATTGTCAAGGCTCTCCATCACAGCAACTTCAGAATCAAATTTCAAGCTGAATGCACTTATCTCCACCGGAGATTCAATATATAACACACCATTTTCAACAGTATATACCGCATCACCGATTATTTTATCACACATAGCCGTTCCCTTGTTGAAAATATAGTTAATGATGCCGACCAAGTCAAGAGCATTGATTATGCCGTCACAATTGACATCAGCATTTCTGAAATCAAATCCTGCAGGAGTATTTCCCATAATATAATTAACGAGATTAACCACATCAAGAACTGAAATCATACCGTCATCATTAGCATCACCATAAAGTTTGAATAATCCGACAAAATTGCGATCCCTATTGATTACAACATTGTATTCCTCAGATTCAGAGAGCAGTTCATCATTTTCATACCAACCTCTGAAATAATAGTGTGAAGCTGTATTCGGATTAGCCGTTAACATAGCCGTAGCGCCCGGACTATATGTTCCTGCTCCGCTAACGGTACCGCCGTTTGCAGGAGATGCAGAAACAGCTACCGTAAATGTTGTCGTCTCAAGCTCGAAATACACTTCCATATACCAGTCCCTGTTTACTGTAAACGTTATCGAACTGTTTCTGGAAAAAACTATACCTTCATCAACCCAATATTTAAAAGAATAGCCTTCTGCTGGTATAGCAGTTAATGTAATCTCAGTGCCATGTCCGTAATTACCCGTTCCTATCACAGTTCCGGAAGAAGCAGGATGAATGGTTGCCACCACATCATAATAATTCAGAGTAATACTGACAGTAAGATTATAATTCTTTCTTGCAATGAAAGAATAGACAGTGTCAGATTCCAGCAGGGTATTACCCTCATACCAGCCATTGAAGGAATAGCCTTCGTTGAGACTTGTGACCAAATTGACACTATCACCATAAGTATATGTTCCCGCCCCGCTTACGGTACCGCCTGCAGGGTTAGGATTTGTTATATTGACATTGCAAAACTGCTGTACAAAATTTCCGACAAGATTCCTGTTTCTTGTCACATTGAAAGAATATGTCGCATCGGTCGATACTATTGAATCATTTTCTGTCCAATTCAAAAACAGATAATTGGTGTATGGTACGGCATATACAGAGATTTGAGTATTATAATCATAAACTCCGGAGCCAAAAACATGTCCGGATGTTGATGGTGCTGCCACAACACCTATCTGATACTGATTTATTGTATAGTAAACGTCAACCGCCATACTGCTATAAATGTACGTAAAGAATGGATTAGCAGTGTAATTATTGCCATTGACCGTCCAATGGTCGAATGTATAACCATAATTTGCATGTGCAGTAAGATATGCCGGCTGTCCGTATGTGTAATATGGGAAATCTCCAGTGCCTGTCACATATCCGCCTTCAGCAGGATGGCAGGTAACCACCACCATGTAGGAAGTGAGGTTGAAAACTGCGGTTAGAGTTCTTGAACGATCGACAGTGAAAGAATAAATCGGATTCAATGAGACAACAGTATCAGCCTCAGTCCATCTTGCAAACTGATAATTGGTGTTCGGATACGCATGAACTATAGCCGTTGAACCGGAAATAAGATCACCGCCACCAACTGCCAGTCCGCCTGCAGCAGGCTGCATAATGAGCTCTATATGATAGGTTATGGCATAGAAATTAGCCACAAGATGTCTGTGGCTTGTGGCTGTAAATGTATAAACCGCATTCGTTGAAACAACAGTGCCGTTCTCTGTCCAGCTAATGAAGCCACAGTTAGGATTTGGTGTAGCAGTTAATGTGACTATGTCACCGAGAATATACTCACCACCACCCGTGACTGTACCGGCTGCCTCCGGCGATGCTTCTACAACAATATTATAATGAGGGATTCGGAAATTACCAGTTAATGAAACAGGACCGGTAACTACAAAAGTATATGTCGACTCCGTAGAGACAACATTGTTATTCTCATCTGTCCATGTGAAAAATTCATATCCGCTCTTGGCTGTGCCTATGAAGGTAGCAGTATCATTATGTGAATAAGTGCCTGAACCTGTGACTGTTCCCATTGTCTCATTATTAGAGACGGCAGTAAGCTGATACGTGTCGAATGTGAAATTGGCAACAAGTGTACGGTTTGAAGTGATATTGAATCTGTATGTAGTACTTGTTGAAACTATCTCACCATTCTCTGTCCAATTGTCGAATGTGGAATTTGAAGCCACTGCTCTCAATGTGACCTGAGTGCCATGTTCATAAGGACTGACATTTCCTCTGACAACTCCCGACAAAGGAGGGTTAACAGAAGTGGTGATATAATAATTGTTGAGTTCCACATTGGAAACTGTTATCACAAGATCCTCAGTGACATTCTCACACAAATAGTTATGGCCTGATACAGGTTCAATTACTTCAGAATTGACCATCACCACAATATCAGATTCAGAATATGGCTCATCCAATTCAATGCTAAAGGAGTAGTTAAACCCGTCAATGACGTATGGCAGACCATTCAGACTGGCTCCTTCGACAGGCTCCATGGAAACTACATGTTCATTTCTGACCTTCATCATGACAGGTATTTCATATACATTATCCACATAATATGAATTATTATTTACCGACAGCACATAGGAGTAATTGCCATTGGGTAAACCTGAAGCGTCAAATGCCACATTAAAGAACAATGAACGATTCTGTGTAAGATAATAATCTTGATCCGCATTAATACCGTTTAATGTCAACCAACCAGGCATACCCTCACCAGAGACGTTAATATGCAAGGAATCAATACACAAGTTGGTGATTCTGACTGGAATAGAATAGTTCGGATGAGCCGATGAAACACCCACTATCATTTGCTCACTGTTGATATCCATAATAGGACCATCGAAAATCAGAGTCTTGAAATTACCACCGCTAACCCAAGGGCCGACACGATTTTCACTTGTTATTGCACGGACTTTCCATGTGTAGGTTGTATTTGCATCCAAGCCGGTAACCTGATAATGATTTCTTCCGACAACCACTATAGGCTCATTATTGCCTATCTGCACCTGATGAGCTCCCTCTCCTTCCCAACTGAGATCCGCATAATGGGTTCTTACACGATCAACCTTCAAATTTGTTGGAGGATCCTTAACTGTATTTGTAGGGGTGCCAAGATCTATTCGCAACGCACAGTTACCATGGTCGTATGTACGCATAAGCACCATATTGCCGTATGAATTAATGACAGACTGATAAATAATGCCATTAGGATCGTTATCCACAGCAATGTTAATCGGTTCGTCTGTCATCTGACGTATTGCGCAATAGAGCATACCGTATGAATGAACGAAGAAATCTGTAAATTCAGGTATGTCTATTCTTACAAACTGATTTATCATATCCTCAGTGATTTCAAGGTCATACGAAGCCAATGGCTCAGAAGCCACATAATTATAAGTGAAAAGATAATTATAGACAATCAGTTTGAATTTGGTTCCTACAACGGCATTATCACCGAAAGAAATGTAAAAAGCCTTAAGATACTGGTTCGTGGAATTGGCTACCGCATAAACGTTTCCAAAAATGCCCGGCTCATCGAGCCCATAGCCTGAATATGATTCCGGAAAGAAATCCAAAGCATCCATTGCATACATGCCATTTGTCCCATACATGATACGCTCTTCAAAATTATTTGAAGGGTTCTGATCATTATCATTCTCAAGAACAACTTCCATACGTATCGTGTTTGGACCGAAATTCAACAGCCCGTTCATGCTCTTCTTGACAAGCATGGCCGAAGAAGTTGAACCAGGATATAACAATCCGTGTTCTGATTCAGAACTATACTTTATACCATTGATTGTGGTTTCAAGATGAAAATCTGAAACTATCGAAGTCCCGGCATTGTATGCTTTCCCCTGAAGCAGCGGAAGAGTTGAATAACTCGGCAGGTGATTAACCTGGTACAATGGAATGTATGTATAAAAAATATTCAAGTTGTAAGGCAAAGACCTCACAAATGAAATATCATACGCATATCTTTCCTCCTCCGAATTTGAGGAAATTGTCATGGGTTCGACTTGCGAATAAAGATTATTGCATACAAAAAACAATGATACAATAATGCATAATACGGGTAGAGCTCTTCTCTTCATGTTAAATATCATTTAATTAATTCCAAAGTGATAATAAAATGCAAAAGTAACCTAAGTTTTCGAGATAAAAAGGATTTTAACTAAAATTAATCTTATCAAAATCCAACATATTATCTTTCAGCAACTTACGATTAGCCGACCCGTATCCGATCACATAACGCATTTCATCCCTGGGAACCTCTATCACTATCTTCTCGTCACCGTTTCTGCCGGCAAATATCTTTACAAGTCTGTCATGCCATATACGTGTCATCACCAGCTCACGAAATGACACGTGAAATGGTCCGGCTATCAGCGAAGAATGATTCATCAAACCTTCTGAAGGATGAAGCCCCATTCGCAGAATCTTCACATTATTTGCCTCAAAAAGCAGCATAAGCTCACTGCACCACCCCACAGCCTCCTCAAGACTCAATGGCGTGTATTCCCCATCATTGTACATTCTTTCAAGAACAGTGTCTTTTATGACCAAAGTCGGGTAAATCCGAGTGTTCTTGGCACCCAACTCAATGATTTTGTGTGCTGTGCGCAATGCCCCTTCACGAGTGTCACCCGGAAGTCCTATCATCATCTGCAAACCAAGTTCAAAACCATAGCCGTTAATCATTTTTGAAGCTTCTTCAACATCCTTTACGCTATGACCACGACCGACTATAGCCAAAATACGCTCATCGAGTGACTGCGCCCCAAGTTCGACAATCGACACCCTATGTTTTTTCAGATTTTCAAGTATCTCCTCATTGATGTAGTCAGGACGAGTGGAAAGTTGTATCGTGTCTATCTTTCCGGCATCAATGTACGGCTGGACAATGTCAAGATACCTGTTCTGCTCTTCAATGCTCATCCCAGTAAAACTGCCTCCGAAGAATCCGATTCTCTTCACCGCTTTTTCAGGAAAAGTCGTCAGATATCGCTCAATAGTGTTTATAACTTCCTCAGGCTCAAGTGACTGCTGATGGTCGGTAATTTTATACTGATTACAATACACACACTGAAACGGACAGGCTTTTTGCGGAATGAAAATTGGTATCGTGTAATGTGACTTCATGAAATTTACCGCATATCAATAACCATAACGTCAGGATAAAGGGCCGGCTTGAAAGTGAAGAAATTATCCGGCAGCTTCTGATTCACGACAAAATCATTGATGGCGACAGAATATTTGACACCGTCTGATGTTTCAGCATACAGATGAGTTATGGCATTGGTTTTAGTGTTAAAGTCAATTGTCAGGTTTTTAATGGTTTCGCTGCTCTTTGGAGCAAAGGAATATGTGGCGATACCGTTTTTTTCGAGTGTTTTGGTAATTGTTGCTGTTTTGACAGTATTCAAAATTGATGCCATGTTCATTTCGTCATCAGCAGCATTGAAAACTATGACCTCGTTTACAGACTTGTTGTATGTCGAATACTCCTTACCATCGTTAAACATTACAACATCCTGAATTTCAAAGCGATATGAATCATTAGCAACATAAATCCTCCCATCGAGTTCGGTTCCGTCTGGTATCATATTCGAGCCATTGACTGTACATGTGAACTGCATGTAGATATTTTCGGCATTCGACAGCAGGTTTACAACACGATTATCGGAATTCTGCGCGATGGCACCAAGTGCCATTGCCATCATCAGGATTATGTTTAATATACGTTTCATAATTCACCAAATTGTTTTATTACACTTCATCCGATGGCTGTAGGGAAAATCAGTTATTTTAATCCTTCGAGGATGACATTCAGTTCCGCTTCATCCTGAACGTAAATCTCGCGTGGTTTGCTTCCCTGTGCAGGGCCGACTATTCCCGCCGCCTCCATCTGGTCCATTAAACGACCTGCGCGATTATATCCAAGGTTCATCCTGCGCTGGATGTTTGACGTTGAGCCGTTCTGCGAGGTGACTATCATTCTTGCGACTTCCTCAAAGAGCGGATCGCGGTCACGAAGTTGTTCAACCGGATCCTGTCCCCCTTCACCATCACCATTATACTCCGGCAAGAATAATGCCGAACTGTATCCTTGCTGCCCCTCAATATATTCATTTATTCTCTCAACCTCGTCTGTATCCACAAAAGCACATTGCAAACGAATCAAATCATTACCCGTTGACAACAGCATATCACCTTTTCCCACGAGCTGGTCGGCGCCACCGGCATCAAGAATAGTGCGGGAATCGATTTTCGAGACAACCCTGAAGGCTATACGTGCAGGGAAATTTGCCTTAATGGTACCGGTAATAATGTTCACCGTAGGACGCTGTGTTGCAATAACCAAGTGGATACCAATAGCTCGCGCAAGTTGCGCTAATCGCGTCAGAGGTGTCTCCACTTCACGGCCGGCTGTCATAATCAAATCGCCAAACTCATCTATGACAACCACTATGTAAGGCAGAAATCTGTGTCCGTTTTCAGGATTGAGCTTACGTGCAATAAATCTGGCGTTGTATTCCTTGATGTTTCTCACACCTGACTTTTTAAGCAACTCATAACGGTCATCCATTTCAATCAGCAGAGAATTAAGGGTATTGACGACATTCTTGGTATCTGTTATAATTGCTTCGGCGGCATTAGGAAGTTTTGCCAAAAAATGGCACTCAATCTTTGAATACAGAGTAAATTCTACCTTCTTGGGGTCAACCATGACGAATTTAAGCTGTGAAGGATGTTTCTTATAAAGCAAGGAAGTGATTATTGCATTGAGTCCCACTGATTTGCCCTGTCCTGTAGCACCTGCGACAAGAAGGTGCGGCATCTTGGTAAGGTCGGTGACGTATGTTTCATTCTGAATCGTCTTGCCGAGGGCAATAGGCAGTTCCATCGTAGATTCAATGAATTTCTTTGAGGAAAGAACCGACTTCATCGAAACAGTCTGCGGTTTGCTGTTAGGCACTTCAATGCCTATGGTTCCACGACCGGGTATCGGTGCAATGATACGAATACCGATTGCTGCCAGGTTAAGCGCTATGTCATCCTCGAGATTTTTGATTTTTGAAATTCTCACACCAGGTGCTGGAACTATCTCGTACAGAGTGATAGTAGGACCAACAGTAGCCTTGATAGACTGGATTTCAATGGAATAATTATGGAGTGTGGTTTTGATTTTCTGACGGTTCATCTCTATTTCTTCATCAGAAATATCAGCATTGCCACTACCATAATCATTGAGCAAAGACAAAGGAGGCATTACATATTCAGGCAAATCAAGCGTCGGATCATAATCTTCATCAATGGTATAATGATCTTTCAGTTTGTCATCCGTAACCACTTCTTCCTCAGGACGCTCCACTATTATTTCATCGGATGTGTCATCTGTCTGAACCTTTTCAGTCTTTACTTCAAAGTCATCATCGAGGTCAGAGTCGTCAACAGGAACTCTCCTGACAATTTTAATCTCACCAAGTTCGTCATCACTTATGTCCTCATCATCCAAATCGGAGTTGGAATCATCATTTTCGTCATCAGGCAGGTTTTCATCTTTATCACTCTGATAATTACCATCATGGCCGTCATATCCATCACCCTGCGTATTTCCCTCATCCTCAGTGTCTTTCTTTTCAAAAATCTTGAGGACGTTAATGTTATAACGGAAATAGCCGTATATCAGACCTGCTATCAGCAATATAACAGTCAGTCCGATAGTTCCGATATATGGTTTCATAAATTGGCATACAAGAAGTCCGAACTGACCCGGAACAATATTTACAAACAGATTGGAAGTGTTATTTGACGGGAAAACCAGTGCCAGCACAACCGAAAAGAACATTGTCAAAAACAGGGCTGAAGCCAGTCCGTACCTTCGTCTCAGAAGATTTCTCCGGAAGATGAATTTGATTCCATAGAGCAACAGGACTGCCAGGAAAATAAATGAACTTATGCCAAAAAGTTTCTTGAAAAACAGAATGGCAAGCACATCACCGATACGTCCCATGAAATTTTGGGTTGTTTCGTTACCGGTTATGTATTCCCATCCATGATATTCGGCCATAATGCCTGTAGATGAAGAGCTTATGCAGCCTATCATATAGGAAATCAAGGCTAATATTGCATATACTGCAAAAACAGTAATGACAATACCGAGTATCAGAATCAAAGTATTGGAATTGGAAGCCTGCCGTTTGTCAGTCCTCTTCTTCCTGTTTTTGCTGTTAGTGGGCTTATATTGTTGGATATCAGGCTGTTCGGCAGCTGAAGTCTTCTTTTTGTTTGGCATATATTCTATCTTGTGTAAACTGCAAATTTAATAATATATATGGGTATAAAACGAATGCAAAAAGCGATTTAGTATCAACAGTTTAATTAACAGACTTCACCCTAAAGCGAAGTTACCCATAAATGCGGGCGATGGCATCCGCCACGTTAACACCGTCGATTGCCGAGGAGACTATTCCGCCAGAATATCCTGCACCTTCACCACACGGATATAGTCTCTTCATATTCACTGCCTCGTATGTCATCGGGTCACGAGTGACACGCACTGCCGAGGATGTGCGCGATTCAAGCCCAACCAATTGGGCTTCATTGGTGAAAAATCCATGCATTTTCTTGCCGAACAGCGGAAAAGCTTTTCTCATACGGTCTGCTATGAAAGCCGGCAACATTTCATGAACCGGAGCACTGACAATCCCTGGCGCATACGTGCTGTTTCCTACTTTCTGCGACAATCTGCCGTTGGCAAAATCAACCATTCGTTGTGCCGGAGCGATGAGAGTCCTTGTCTTCGAATCAAAAAAACGGTGCTCCGTCTCGCGCTGGAACTCCATAGCAGAAAAAACACCAAATCGCTGATAATCAACCAAATCACCAGGCTCAATCTGCACTACGAGTCCGGAATTGGAATAACGTCCATTACGTTTTGAGTTCGACATGCCATTGACAACCAATTCGCCCTGTTCCGTACAAGACGGCACAATCACTCCACCAGGACACATGCAAAAAGAAAACACACCTCTTCCATCGACCTGCTGGACAATAAAATAGGAAGCGGCAGGAAGATTAAGCTGTTTGTTCTGATAATGATACTGGATATCATTAATGATTTCCTGTGGATGTTCAAGTCTTACCCCCATGGCAAAACCCTTAGGTTCGAGCATCTGCCCCTTTTCATATAGAAGATGATATACGTCACGTGCCGAATGCCCCGTGGCAAGCACAACCGCAATCCCTTCATACCCAATGCCTTTGCTGTCGATTATTCCTTTACAGACACCATCCCTTACAATAAAATCAACAACTCTTGAATTGAAATGATATTCACCGCCGTGGCCGACAATGGTATGACGTATATTCTCCATAATGGCAGGCAGCTTATCGGTACCGATATGTGGATGTGCATCCACAAGAATGTCCGGATTGGCACCGTGCTCCACAAAAGTCTTCAGCAACTCACCAACATTCCCGCGTTTCGTCGAGCGTGTGAAAAGTTTCCCATCAGAAAAAGTTCCTGCACCGCCTTCACCGAAACAATAGTTGGAATCAGGGTTTACATTACTTTCACGAACAAGGCTTGCAATATCGAATTTCCGACTGTGAACATCCTTGCCCCTCTCAATAATTACCGGCTTCAGACCTTTTTCAAGCAGCCGCAATGCAGCAAAAAGTCCGGCAGGACCTGCTCCCACCACAATTACAGGATCACTGTCTCCGACATATTTGTAATCACGAACTGACCTTTCAGGAATATATTTGGAATCACCATCATATACAGCTATCCGGACCTTATACATTACATTCCCGTGTCTTGCATCTATCGACCGCTTCAGCACCACAACATCATTGATGTCGTTTGCATCAATTCCCAACTGTCTGGCAGCTAACGAACGATAATAACCAATATCGTTGACAGCCTGTATCTTCACTTCTATATCAATCTCTCTAATCATGGAAATACCAGATAATTCCAAATTTAAACTGACGGTCATTCAACGGATAATGAGGCACCTCGATATAATTGTATCCAAGCAACCCCTCAGAAAAGTTGATTAACTCAACATAGAAACGCGCCTTTTTGACCTGCATACGCAGAAAAGCGTTAAAATATGGAAATCCATTTGTAAGTGTCTCATCCTGAAGATAGAATGCTCTCAACGCAGGCATGTATGCATCGGCATAAAAACGAGTCGCATATATGGCGTCAACTCCAAGTTCAGCTCTCAGCTTACCCTTGAAAAAAGGCTGACGGAAGGCAATCTGTAATTTCCCGGTAAATGCCGGAAGCCTCAGAACATCTCTTCTGTCGGTATGCTGATAAAGTAATTTTGCATTGAATACAAATCTCCACACATTCATCTTTGCATCTGCAAATGCTGAAAAATAATTCAACACACCATGAGCATTGGCAGGACGCATATTCTGGTCAAGATAGACGTAATTCCCAATTATTTTGTAGCTGCCGCCTATGGATATGAACTTATTATAACCTGCATTCAGTCGCAAACAGTTGACAAAAACTTTTCCAAAATCATTATTCCATTTGAACATACTGGTGTTCAACCTGTTGTAAAACCACGGGACTTCCACGCCAGCAGTCTCATAAATGGCATCAAACTCAAACTTTTTTACCCACGCATGAGCATTGACAAAAACATTATAGTCAAGCATATTGTGATTGCCGACAGTGACTCTCACCTCAGGTGTCAAGGAAAAAACATTAAAATCCAGTTTAAGTTTTGCGTATGGTATAAAATCGAACACCGATGTGCGGACTGTATCCCTGTCGCCGTCATTTGTGGCCTTTTGACATGTTTCATTGATTCTATGATAATTTACCTCGGCACCAAGTTCATACATTAATTTTGATGAAGTGTTGTTGTCAAAGTTGGTAAGTGCAAAAGTATTGAGCAAAGAACCGACAACTATTGAATCAAACACCGAAGCCATTATTGTGTCACCATAAAACGCATGATTGGGGGAATTGTCTGCAAAAACCCTTCTGTCGCGGACATAGTTCAGCCGGTGATACAGCTTGGCATTTGTATTGTTAGTGGTCGAATCACGCTTGGTCAGGTAAAGATACTGACAGAAATACCATCCGCCGTTCTTGACGAGATTTGAAGCACTTGTAAGATTCACATCAATAAGTTTCCGGTTTGATGCCAAATTGGAAGTGAACTGCGTATCATCGGTCAAACCGCCGTTTTCTTCATTATTGATTCGGGAATGATAGTACGCTAACACAAAACCGTAACGTCCATTTGCACTTCTCAATTTCAGGTTTGCTGAAAAATTGGCGACCTTGGCATGTTCGTGAACATACAGTCCTTTTGAATTTATGAAGAAGAAATTTGCGCCAGCTGAAACCAGTTTTCCGAGATTCTGATTGTGTTCCACACTGAAGGTTTCTTCTGTTTTATCATCTCCGGGAGAATTTGTGTAACCCAGACTCGTATAAGGGGTGTCTGAGCTGAAGCACAAAGTTGTCCCTGGGGTTAGCATGAATTTTTCAAAACAGTCGGGACCATATTTGAAACCCACCGATGTCTCTGGTAAAAAAGACAGTTTTTGATGTGACAGCCCCACATTACCGATAGTATTGTAAAAATCGTCGAAATCAAAGACCAAATCAGTGGCCCGCAATCCTGAAAGACTTGTATCCACTTTCTCAATATAACATGAATCATACGGGAAGTCGCTAAGGCGATTGTAAAACACATCAAGGGAGGCAGCAGCATCCTTCCCGGCCGGAGAAGTGTTCTGGCCCTCCAACGATACTGAAACCGATAACATCAGCATCACAAACAATAAAATCCTGAAATGTTTGAAATATTCAGTCATCACACAAATCATAATGCAAAAGTACAAAAAAATAAAAAATATGGTTAATTTTGCATCTTAATATGAACCCTCAGCAGAATACTGATAATCAATGAAACTGTCAATTGTTATTGTCAATTACAACGTCAAATATTTTCTTGAGCAGTGCCTTATCTCTGTAAAGGCGGCTTTGGAAGGCATTGACGGTGAAGTGTTCGTGGTTGACAACAACTCCGTTGACGGTTCACAGCAGATGCTGCAGGAACGTTTTCCGGAAACGACAATAATCCTTAACAAGGAGAATGTCGGATTTGCGAAGGCCAACAATCAGGCTATCAGACTCGCCAAAGGTGAATATGTGCTGCTCCTCAATCCGGACACGATAGTGGAAATTGACACTTTCAAAAAAGTCATCGACTTCATGGATGCCCATCCTGATGCCGGCGGGCTCGGAGTCAAAATGGTTGACGGCAGGGGCAATTTCCTCCCCGAATCCAAACGCAGTCTCCCGACACCTGAAGTCGCTTTCTACAAGATTTTCGGATTATCCAAACTATTCCCGAAATCAAAGAAATTCGGCAAATACCATCTGTCGTATCTCAATGAAGATGAGACAAATAAAGTTGATATTCTTGCAGGGGCCTTCATGTTGATTCGCAAATCCGTGCTTGACAAAATAGGTCTGCTCGATGAGACCTTCTTCATGTACGGTGAAGACATCGACCTCTCGTACCGCATCACGCTTGCAGGCTATAACAACTACTATTTCCCTAAGACACGAATCATCCACTACAAGGGCGAAAGCACCAAAAAAGGCAGCCTTAACTATGTGAAGATGTTCTACAACGCAATGAGGATATTCTCTGAAAAGCATTTCTCGGGAAAATACGCCAAATCGTACAATGCACTGATTAACTTTGCAATATTCTTCAGAGCTTTTCTTGCAGTCATGGCTCGTTTCTTCAAAAAGATATTCCTGCCGCTACTTGACTTTACAGTCATTTATGCCGGATTCATCCTAATAATGCGGTATTGGGAAATGTCGAAGTTTGAAAACATTGGTATCTATCCGGAATATTATCAGTATCTGATTGTACCGCTATACATAATCTGCTGGATTTTCTGCTGCTATCTCAGCGGTGGCTACGACCGACCTGTGAAATTGTCAAAAATAATCCAAGGCAACACCATCGGAACCATCGCAATATTAGTCATTTACTCCTTATTGAATGAACGTTACCGCCATTCGAGATTTATGATTGTCATCGGAGCTGTCTGGGCAATAGTGGCAATGATTACGATAAGATATATTCTGTCGAAACTGAAGTTCACAGGCTTCAAACTCTATTCGCAGACTCGCAAGAAAATTGCTATTGTGGGAAAGCCCGATGAGGTTAAACGTGTTGACGAACTGCTTGACCAGACCGGCCTCGGCTCCGAACTCAGAGTATATGTGTATTCCGATAATTCCGAAAAGGACAACACCAAATGCGTAGGGTATCTCACACAACTCGAAGAAATAGTCATCATACACAAAATCAATGAAATAATCTTTTGCGCCCGCGACATCGATGCCAAAGGAATCATAAACATGATGTCACAACTGCACAAATACGATCTCGAGTTCAAAACAGCTCCGGCCGAAAGCGTGTCAATAATCGGCAGCAACTCCATAAACACCAACGGCGAGTTATATTTCATTGACATCAACACCATAAACAAACCGGCAAACAAACGGAGCAAACGCATCATCGACATCATTGCATCCCTGCTCTTTCTCATATTCTCCCCTATCCTTGTTTTCTTCCAGAAAAACCCGCTGAAATTCCTCGGAGACATATTCCAGGTACTATTCGGTTCAAAATCATGGGTGGGCTATTATACTGAAAAACAGGAATATTACGAAAAACTGCCGGTGATAAAACGCGGTGTGCTGTCTCCAATGACAGTTCTTCCCGATTCCATAAGAAATACCGTCAACCCAACGGAAATCAATCTGTTGTACGCTAAAGACTACAACACAAACAACGATCTGAACATTATCTTAAAAGGACTTAGAAACTTATAATATGAAACTGAATCTCAAACGCCCCTTGGCCTTCTTCGACCTTGAAACCACAGGACTGGTCATGGCAAAGGACAAAATAATTGAAATCGCCATACTCAAAGTCAATGTTAACAACAGCATCGAAGAGAAGTCTTGGCTGATAAATCCAGAAATGCATATTCCGGCCGAATCCACTGCAATACATAAAATCACCGATGAAATGGTCAAGGACAAACCCACATTCAAGCAGGTTGCCCACGATATCCTGAATTTCCTTGGCAATGCCGACCTTGCGGGCTACAATATCATAAAATTCGACGTACCATTCCTAACTGAGGAATTTGCCAAAGCCAATATCGATTTCGATGTGGAAAAAAGAAAATTCCTTGACGTACAGAACATTTACCACAAGATGGAACCTCGCACGCTCAGAGCTGCATACAAATTCTATTGTGGAAGCGATATTGTTGATGCACATGAGGCACTTGGTGACGCACGTTCAACCTACAAAGTTCTCCTTGCACAACTTGAACGCTACGAGGGTATCGACTATGAAGACCCTCACACAGGTATTGTATCTCAGCCTATCGTCAACGATATCGACAAATTAAGCGATTTCACATGCAAATCCAACAACGTTGACCTTGGAGGCTTCATCGTCTATAACAGCAAAGGAATCGCCACTTTCAACTTCGGCAAACACAAGGGGATCGAAGTAAACGAGGTTTTCAAAAAAGAACCGCAGTATTACGACTGGATGATGAAAGGCTCATTTCCTGAACAGACCAAGAGAATCCTGACCCGCCTTTATACCGAATTTCGCATGACCCCACAACAAGGCAGACTTTTCTGACTATGAAAATACTTTGTGTCGGCCATAATTATCGGAAACATCTCATGGAGATGGGCACGCCATTTCCAGAGAAACCTACCATATTCTCGAAACCTGATACGGCTTATCTTAACAATAACAAGTCATTTTACATCCCGGATTTCTCCAGTGACGTACAATACGAAACCGAGCTTGTCATCAAAATAGCCAAAAACGGCAAATACATCCAACCTGAATTCGCATCAACCTACTATAATGAAATAGCCCTCGGTGTGGATTTCACAGCTCGTGACATGCAACGCAAATTCAAGGAAAAAGGACTGCCATGGGATCTCTCCAAAGGTTTCGACAATTCGGCACCAATCAGCAGATTCATCCCAATCGCATCACTCCACGACCCCACAAACATCAAATTCACCGGCAAGCTCAACAACATAACGGTTCAGGAAGGCAATTCCTCCGACATGATTTTCAGTTTCAACGACTTGATATGCTATATTTCCAGATTCATAACCCTTAGAGAAGGTGACATAATCTTCACCGGAACACCAAGCGGTGTAGGCAAAGTCAAACCAGGCGACATATTCACCGGGTTCATCGAAGACGAAATGCTCCTCAACTTCAAAATCAAATAACAATGAACGTCACCTTTGCACTTTTCACACATTACATCCATGACGACCGTATATGGTTTCATCAGGCTAAGGAATTGTGCAAAGCCAACTGTAACGTCTCGATTGTCAGCGCCTTAAAAGAAGAAGAGTATTATAATGAAGACGGTTTCCACAACATAGCCAGACCTCACAGCTTCTCCTTTGACCATATGGAATTTCATCGGAAGGATGCTTTCGGCAAAATGGCTGGACTCATTGGGGAAACCAGTCCGGACATCATTATCTGCGACAGTCCGCTCGCCATTGTCTCCGCGACCAGATTCAAGAAAAGCAGAAAATCGAATGCCCCGATAATCTACGATGTGACCGAATGGTATCCATCGAAGAAAAATCTGTTCGGCCTAAAAGGAGTAAGAAAATTAGTCAAACGCATAATTCTCTCAATTGTAAACTATTACATCGGCTTCAAATCCGATGGTTTCATCTTCGGAGAATACTATAAGGCACAACCTTTCCTCCATCGCCATCCTAAAAAGCCCTACATATTTCTACCATATTATCCCGATTTATCGTACATCAAGAAATCAAACAACAAACCCGACGAATGCTGGAATCTCTGCTATTGCGGAAATGCCACAGCAGAAAAAGGTTTTCCTGCTGTCTTCAGAATTATCGAAAAACTCGCTACGCAAATGCCAGAAATCAGCTTCAATTTCAATATCATCGGAACAAGCGACAAACAATTGTCACACGGTAATTGCAATGCTTCCTCCCCTTCAAAATCCGGTATATCCAACTTGAATATCAACATTTTAGGACGTTTGCCATTCATCGGTTTCTGCAATGAAATCGGTAAAAATCATGTGTTTTTCGACTTGCGGCAGATGGACAAAGAAAACAACAAATGTCTGCCGATAAAACTCTTTTATTACATGGCATGCGGACGCCCAGTGATATACACCAACCTGATGGCAATAAAACAAGGCGTTCCCGAATACTCCGAAATAGGAAAATTTATATGTCAAGATGTTGAAAATGAAGCTGTAACATTTCTTAAGACGCTCATCACAGACTATATCGAAGGAGGCACTATGTATCAGGACATGTCAGATAAAGCCATGACTCTTGCCAATGAAAAATACAACTGGGACAATATTAAGCAAAACTTTGTCGATTTTATAATAAATTTCAAATAAGCCTGTAATTTCAGCAATATGAGCACTATCAATCTCAAGAGCGGAGTAATAAGCACTTTTCTGACGAAAGTGGCAATTCTGCTTCTCAATTTTGGAACAGTAGCGCTCACGACACGGCTCTGGGGCGCCGAAGGACGCGGTTTCATATCGCTATTTATCGCTGACTTGCAATTAATTGCCATATTAACCAATGTATTCACAGGCAGCAGCGTATCGTACTACATATCGAAACTGGGAAGAGACAAGCTGATGTCACAGGCTTATCTGATAACTTTCCTGCTGTCGGGAGTGGCATCTGTTATTCTTTCACTAATCGGCAAAGGCAGCAACTTGCCGCTGATGCTGTTTATTGTCGCCACATTTCTCGGCTATGTCACTTTCCACAACTCACTTTACATAGGCACACAGAAAATCAACTACTTCAATCTGATGTCAATATTGCAGCCGCTTCTTCTGTTGCTGTTCACAATAACGTTCAACTTCATCTTCAAAAGATTCGATATACACTTGGAGACAGGATATTACGCTTATTTCTACGGCCAGATCCTGTCAATCATCATAGTACTCATTCTATGCCACATACTCACACGAAAAACCATCGGCAGCACCTTCCATTTTACACTCGACAAGGAAACCATCAAGAAATCATTTGACTTCGGATGGCAAACGGAACTGAGTAACCTGCTGCAGTTTTTCAACTACAGACTAAGCTATTATTTTCTCGGAATGCTGTCAGGCATTGCTTCTGTAGGCATCTTCTCTGTCGGTGTAATGCTGTCGGAAGCCATCTGGACCGTCAGCAAAAGCATTTCCGTAGTACAGTATTCCAACGTGCTGAAACAGGGCGACAACGGTGAGTCCATACATGAGACAAAGTCAATGTCACTAATAAGCCTGACAGTATCAGCAGCTTTCATTGGGATATTGTTGTTGCTTCCGCAGAGCCTGTTTTCATGGATATTTGGTCCGCAGTTCTCGGGCGTAAAACGGGTGGTTTTATTCCTCGCCCCCGGCATATTGGCAATTGCGGCATCCAATGTCATAGGAAATTATTTTTCCGCCATCGGCAGACTGAAGGTATTAATTCTGAAATCAGCCTTAGGGCTGGTCGTTACGGTTCTGCTGTCATTTCTGCTGATTCCACGTCTTGCCATAGACGGTGCGTGTATCGTCAATTCCGCATCGTACATCGTATCATCGGTGATATTAATCGTGGCATTCATGAATCACCGCCAATCAATGCAAATGTGACTATAATATAAGATTGGGCGGAAAAATTATCATATGGCATTTAGAAAATCTAAATATGTCGTTTGCAATAATTCAAAAATTACCAAAAATTATTTATTTTTGTAGCATTAAAAAATCAAAAATTCAAGAATATGAAAAGAATCAGTATTTTATTAGTCCTTTTGTTTGCAGGCAACATTCTGTCAGCACAGACAGTTGAAGAAAAAACAGTGTCAATAGGCAAAAAAGATGTAACAGGATATGTTCTGACATGTTCCTCAACAGACCTCAATTTGGTAAAAAACGCTTTAACCAACTATTTCGAAAACGATAACAAACTCAAACCTTCAAAAGAAAAAAGCTATACAGTATATAAAAACCAGACTTTTTCTGCTTTCGGCCCTGAAAACTTCGACATATATACGTTAGTCGAGGAAGTCGGCAAGAAAAACGCCAAAAACGTTCAGGTTACAGTGGTTGTATCAAGCGGTAACTACAATGCAATTTCATCAAAAACAAACGCACAGAGTGCTGATAAAATCAAATCCCTACTGCAGAGATTCGATTCATACGTCTATCAATATGAAATAAAAAACAAACTTGCCGATTTGGAATCACAGCTGGAAAAACTCAATGCGACAAAGAAAAACCAGCAGGCAAGTGAAGAAAAAATCAAAACCAAACTGACTGAACTGAACAAAGAACTTGAAACTCTTAAAACAGAACAAAGCAAGACTGATGAAGCCATACTGGATGTTCAGCGACAAATTAACGCTTTAAGGCAATAAATGAACTTAATACTTACTTAATATTTGAGGTTTAACAAAATCCTGACGTTTTTTGTTAAACCTCAATCTTTTTCAAATATCTTGAGATACTTTTTCTCATCCTTAGGATAAGCAGGAATCTCACCGTCCGACTCGGCGGTAAACACATATACAAGTTCCTTTTCGTCGCTCGTCTCCCGTACGTAACGCCGCTTCATTTTCACGGTCAGATTCGACATTCCCACATATTGGGCCATCTGTCTTTCCAGCGTTTTTTCAGCAGTTTCACCGAACAGGATGTGCCACCAATACAGCCCTCGCACCTTCCCGTCAGAACCATTCACATGAAGATGAACAGCCGGATGCAACAATTTGTTTCCGCCATGCATCTCAAAAAACATGCCCTTACCCATAAAATTGCCTCGTTCATTCACAATAGGCAGAAAGTCCATCTTGGATGTCTCCACTACAAACTCCCTCTTCAAAGAAGAATCGCCAACCGTCTTTTCAGGCATCGGCTTAGAATCCATCGGATTATTGTTCTCACCTGAAGGGTCAAAGGACTTTACTGTCGGATTGCCCACTGTCTTTACGGTTACCTTTTCATTGTCCGCCGGATTATTGTTCTCATCTGAATGGTCAGAGGAATCCACTGTCGAATTGTCCACCGTCTTTACGGTCGTCGGGGTTGAAGTCAAAGTCAACGGTGAAGACGAAACCTCAACAATAGTAATCTGTTCCGTTCCTTTGGGCACCGTCATGGTAAATGTATCTCCCTGTTTATGTCCGGTCAGCGCTTTTGCTATCGGGGATGTAAAGGCAATGAGCCCTTTGGTAAAATCCGCCTCATCCACTCCGACTATACGTATCGTTCTGTCATTATATTTGACATACATGCCAAAACTCACCACACCTTCCGCAGCCGCTGATGGATTAACCTCAACAGCACTGTTGATACGTTCCTGCAGCAACGACATTTTCTCGCAGATATAATTACGCATCAGATGGTCGTTTTTTGACATTTCATATTGTTTCAAAAGGTCGGACTTTTCGTTGCGCAATAATGTCAGTCCCTCTGATGTCACGTAATTGGTGACACCTTCCGGCAAAAACGCCCTCGGCGTAACTATGGGAATCTCTTCCTGATCACCCTCTTTTACAAATCCTCTGCTCATATTTGATAATAATCTTATTTTGTAACGACACAGCAGGCAGAATGGTTAATAATCCACCTCATCAACCATTATCCACGACGGGTTATTCCTGCAC
This sequence comes from Bacteroidales bacterium, assembly GCA_016285515.1. GTDB lineage: Bacteria > Bacteroidota > Bacteroidia > Bacteroidales > BM520 > RGIG7150. Next base: position 227,938 of record JAEEQW010000001.1, on the reverse strand, counting down.
GAATGCCATGCCGGAAGGTCACCGCTATTGATTGCCTCAACCCTGACATACCGCACATCATTCATGTCAACATTTGCGGAAACCACATAACGTCCCGTCTTCCCCGCATTATTTTCTGACAACGGGTCAAATGGCAAATCAGCTGTATATTTCGTATAACTCTTACCATCCTTTGAAACATACACATTAACCTCTTTCGGCAACAGGACCCAATCTCTCGTAAAATGTGCAAACCCTATCTTCACATCCTTCACATACGCCTTCTGCGCCAACTCAAAAGTAACATCGAGGTCATTACCGAAAAATCCGATCCAATTCTCATAAAAATCATTCGGATCACCGATAAGACCATCCAACAGCGCCTCCTTATAATTCGTGGCATACTGGGCATCAGGATTCGTTACAAAGGATATTTTCTTCCTATTGATGAATTTATAGTTATGTTTTGCCGAAAACGACGGCAGACAGCCCTTTTTCATTGCCTTTGCCACCACTGACACATCATCACTCACCACAATCGGTTTCCTGTATAAAGCGGAGAACTGGGTAGGCTCCGTGCCATCAAGAGTGTAATATATCTTGGCATCCTTGTCAGCACAACATAATGTGATGGACATCTTTTCGTCAAACACTTCGCGGCTCGCTGTAATAGTCGGAGTTTCAGTCAGTTCTATATCCTCAGTATTCAAAATCTGACGATAAAGTTCCTCCGGAGTTTCTTTCATCACACTATATGGACGAAATCTGACAGAATATGAGTATGAATGATCGTTCAGCAGATATTCAGCCGCGACATCAGGACCGCATGTTGCAGTACCCAATCCTGCCTGACGGTAATCGATGTTTACAGTCCAACTGTCATTAAGTTTTAACTCGTTGATTCTACGTGCATTGGTGATGTTGTCATCAGTGTATTGATATGCGCTGAAATTCAACAGTTGGTCACCCGAAACAAAAAGTCCGACATTGGAACCCTTGCCTTTAAAAGCCACCCAGCGTACTTCCGACCTGTTGCCGTTATCCTGCGGTACCACATGCTGCTCAAACATATCACTCAGAGTGATAGTGTTGACTTTGACTACTCCAGCCGACTGTCTGTCCGGATAACATTCAACGGATTTCCCAAACCATTCAGCTTCATTCAGTGTTAGCGGCATTTCAAATTGCATTCCAACCTTGGCAACTGTACGAACATCATCTGCAATATTCAACTTGTTGGATATCACGACATTGGCATCACCATCAATGCAATATGTCTGATAAATGTCACATACATTCTCACCTTTGTTGTTCCTCAGTGACTGAAGCATTATGATGCAGGCCTTAGTATTATTGTCAATCAATTTGGCCTCGACAAACCGTGTGGTTGAACTCAGACTGTCAAGACCAGCTGCACGCCACCTTCTATAGCCATTACCATCAACCATATCATTAAGAGTTGGCGCACGGAACAGATTGGATCTCAAACCGTCCTCAAACAATTCAACGCCCAGATATTCAAACGATTCAGCAATACCCGTATTCTTATCTATCGTCAAATTGAAATCCATACCAGAAACTGTAATATATGAATCATTTTCAACAAGATTTACTTGACGACCATTATTGATGACGTTTCCTTTTACTGTTTCTGGGATTTCAAGTTTAAACTCATCGTATGCGATTTCAGTCCCTGCAGCAAGGCCGAGTCGTGTCTTTGTAGTCTTAACCGAAAATCTTACAAAGAACTCCTCTTTATAGTTCACATCCCTGATTTCAGGCAACTTTATATGGAAATTCTCGGCGCATGATGGCTCCACATCAAACGACAGCGGCACATTCTCCACAACGGTTCTTTCATTTGAAAATACAGAATAGGAAATGTCAAAGCTGTTCAGGTTCGTAAAAAAGAACCAGTTTTTCACCCTGAAATACAGGTCTTTGGCATTCAATACCGAAAATTTCACATTCTGATAGACTTTCTTCACCTCAGCGGCATGATGATGCGGTACCCTATTGGAGCCAATCACACCATTAGCGCAGAAACTGTCATCATCTTCTATCCCTTCAACTTGTCCAAGGTCACCGCCGACAGCCAACAATCTGTTGCCATCTTTATCAGTCACCTCAAATGACTGGTCAACCCAATCCCAAATAAAACCGCCCTGCAACTGCTTATGGCTCTCGATAGCATCCCAATAATCCTGCAGACCACCGCAACTGTTGCCCATTGCATGACTGTATTCAATGAGGATGTATGGCCTTTCGTGATGATTTGCCGAATAACGTGTGATGTAGCTGACATCAGCATACATCGCACTGAAAATGTCGGAGTTCTTGTCATAAAGCGCACGCTCATACTGAACCGGACGAGTGGAGTCATGCTTCTTCATCCAGTCGTATGCCTCTTCAAAACAGACACCATTGCCGCACTCATTTCCAAGCGACCACATCACAACGCAAGCATGGTTCTTGTCGCGCTCAAACATATTTCTTTCCCTTGTGACAATCGGTTCCGTCCACTCCGGTTTCTTGGCAAGACTTCTGTCTCCATACCCTTGCGCATGCGATTCAACATTAGCCTCATCACAAACATACAGTCCATACCTGTCGCAAAGCTCATAAAAGTAAGGGTCATCAGGATAATGACAAGTTCTTACCGCATTGATATTCATCGAAAGCATCAGCTTAATGTCGTTTTCCATTGACTCGCGTGTAATCACATGACCTGTCTTGGGGTCGTGTTCATGGCGATTGACACCCTTAATCAGAACAGGCTTGCCGTTGACCAGGAATTCGCCCCCCTTAACCTCAGCAGTTCTGAATCCGATCTTGTTCCCGAGAGTTTCGACCACATTGCCCTTTGCATCTTTTATTCTGATAACCAGCGTGTAAAGATAAGGGTTTTCAGCCGACCAATGCTCCACCCCCTTCACTGTAACCGGGTCAAAGGAAAACGTGCTCTCAGTAAAATCCCTCAGATACAATTCCTTGTTCTGCTTCAGAACAGATTTGCTGCCATCTAATATCTCAACCTCGAGAGAATAAGGCTTCTTGGGGTATTTTGTAAGTTTGTTTATCACCCTGATGTCGATTGAAAAGACACCGTTTTCATAATTATCATCCAATCCGGCCTTAACAAAGTAATCCCCAACATTGACGAGCGGTTTGGAATAGATGAATACATCCCTTTCGATGCCGCTGAGACGCCAGAAATCCTGACATTCAAGGTAGGAACCGTTGCTGAAGCGATACACCTTCATCGCAAGAGTGTTCTTGCCAGTTTTCACAAATGGTGTGATGTCGAAATCGGAATTGGTCTTTGCATCCTCGGTATAGCCTGCAAAATGACCGTTAATCCACAGATAATATGCCGACTTTACAGCACCAAAATTAATGAAGACACTAGTATTTACCCATCCTTCGGGAATATTGAAATCATGCACATAACATCCGACAGGATTGTTCTCTGAAGGCGGTGCAGGCGGCTCATTGGGACGAAATTCATTGTCGGTGTTGACATATATTGGTACGCCGTAACCGTTGATTTCCCAATTGGCAGGAACATCTATTTCTTTCCATGAAGAGACATCATATCCATCGGAATAGAAGTTTTCCGGAACCTTCGATGGCGACAGCACCCAATAAAACTTCCACTTCCCATTGAGACACTGGTAATAATCCGAACCTTGAAACTCCAAATTGTTGATGCCCTTTTCATTACTGTAAGGAACGACATTAGTTCTGGGGTACAATTTGTTGATTTCAATTACAGACAGGTCGCTCCACGCGTCCGGAAGCGCCTGACCAACCACCGATTGAAGCAGTGATAACACGATTATGGTTGTTATTAGTCTCTTCATTGTATATGATTTTATTATGATAAGCTGATGGACGTTACAGAAATCGGCATATAGTTCATTGATTCAGTTTTACCATTTCGCCTGATTCTGGCTACCCCAAAGAGTCCAGCGGAAAGTAAAATCAACCAATTGGTTGTATTGGCCCTTAACCCAGAATTGTTTGGCGAAAGGACCGAATTTCCAACCCTCAGAATTATGGTAGGAACGCACCGGTGTCAGGAAGAAAGTCGATGAGAACTTGATATCAAGCGACAGCCGATACAACAGTTTGATGTTCACGCCGAAATCCCACGAGAAGTCGAAAGATGAAAACTGGTCGATATAGTCTGCAGTATAATCGATGTAATTCTGTTCAATTCTACAGAGATTACGCAGCAGGATGCCAAAGTTCGGACCGGTAAAAGCACTAAATCTCTCGTTAAAAGTATAACTATAGTGAACAGGAATTGTTATATAATGCAGTGCTGTTTTAGCCTCGTAAACCTGTCCCGGAATCGTGTCATTCGGACCCGGAACCTTTCGGGAGCCCTTCTGTATATATGAAATCTCGAAACCCAATGATGATTTGTCATCGAAATATATGTCGGTAAAGACTCCTGCATTCAAGCCGGGTTTCGAGAAAAACTTTGTACCTATTGTTGATGTGGAATCCACCAATGAACCAGTCAGATGCGATGCACATCCGCCGATAATAAGGCCGCCATTGAATCGTTGTGACATGGCGGTGAAAGCTGACAGCAAAAGTAATATACTGACAATTAGTCTATTGGATTTCATCAGACTTTATATTTATAGTTAAGTTTGGAAAGTTCCTCATTGGCTTTGACGATTTTATTTTTCAAGTTTTCCTTGTATTCAACAAGTTTCTTCATCAGTTCGTCATCATTTTCAGCGAGGATTTGGCAAGCGAGGATTGCAGCATTCAGTGCACCGTTGATTCCCACGGTGGCAACAGGGATTCCAGGAGGCATTTGGGCAATTGCAAGCAGAGCATCCATACCCTCAAGTGTTGAATTGATTGGCACACCGATTACAGGAATCGGGGTCGAGGCGGCTATTACGCCAGGCAGATGCGCTGCCATACCTGCACCTGCAATAATCACCTTTATTCCACGTTTCCGGGCATTGATGGCAAACTCTGCCACTGCTTCAGGAGTCCTGTGTGCCGATAAGGCATTCATCTCAAAAGGTATTTCCATTTCATCGAGAAACTTGGCTGCCTTCTCCATTATTGGAAGGTCACTCGTGCTTCCCATGATTATACTTATCTTAGGATTCATGATTGTAATTTTATTAAAAAAGCGACCCACGGAATCGCGAGTCGCTTACCTTAAAATAAATTTTATTATGAGAATTTTACATCTTGACAACCTTCTTTACAATGTTGCCTTGAGGTGCTATAATCTGAATAAAGTAGGTGCCTTTTGCAAGTCCGTCCATATCCAGTTCATAACTTGTAGCATTAACATCTTCAACAGATCTTACAATCATACCCTTCTCATTTACAACAACGAGCTTACCCATCAGTGCAGGACATTCAATAACGCATGATGTGGTTGCAGGGTTAGGATATACTGTAATATCTTCAACTGTAACATCTTCGAGACCGGTAAGTTCTGCGAAGTGTGCAACAAATGTACGGTTATCTGTAACAACGAATGATAAGTCGGAATAAGGTGAAACCACTGTATTGCCTTCAGTCCAGTTTACAAACTTGTAACCATCATTAGGAATTGCAAGGAGAGTTACAGTGTATCCGTATTCATATACACCAGCGCCAATGACTGTACCATAGTTTGAAGGTGATGCAGTTGCAGAGATGGTATATGTATTGATTTCAAATTCAGCAATAAGAGTGAGATTTGTTTCAATCTCAAACTGTACGGTTGCATCATGTGAGAATATAGTGTTACCATCATACCATGCTGTGAATGTGTAACCTGCATTTGCAGTTGCAGAGATTGTTACGACATCATCATAATGATAGATACCTCCACCGGTAACATTACCGCCATTGAGAGGATTAGCATATACATTGAGAACAACTTCCTTCTTTGTGAAGTTAGCCTTCAGTGAGCGGTTTCTTGTAACAAACATTCTGAATGTCGGAGTAGCTGAAACTTCAGCACCTGATTCAGTCCAATTGACGAATTCATAACCTGTATTGGCATGAGCATTCAAAGTAATCAAGTCACCATAGTAGTAAGTGCCGGCACCGTTAACAGTACCACCTTCCAATGGGTTAGGAGTAGCATTGATGGTGAATTGTGGAGTAGCTTCAAAGTTTGCTACGAGGTTGCGGTCTCTTGTTACAACGAAACTGTAAACGCTGCTTGTTGAAACAACAGAGCCGTTTTCAGTCCAGTTAAGGAATGTGTAGTGGAAGTTTGCATTAGCAGTCAGTGTTGCTGTCTGACCTTCTGAATAAGTACCTACACCGATTACAGTACCGCTGTTGGCTGGGCTTACGCTTGCTGTGATGTTATATTCTGTAGCATTGGTGTAAACTGAGAGGATACCGCTTACTGCTGTAACTTCTGGTGTGAAACCTGAATTCATCGAAATGACAGCATCGGAAAGAATCAAAGGATAGTCACCTGTAATGCTTCCTGCCTGAACCTGGAATGTGAAGATTGGACCACTGTTACCTGCAAATGGAGTGCCTGGCATTGAATAGCATAATACACGGAGAACTCCCGGCTGGATTTCCTGAGCATAAAGGATGTGGAATGATGAAGCACGGTCTGTTAATGCAACAGAACCAGGAATGAATGTAACACCAGAAGGGAATGTGATATCAGCCTGATAACCGACGATTTCATCAATGTTATCAAGTGTTACGCTCATTGTTACTGTAGTATTGATTAAAGCAGTTGCACTGACAAGAGTCATCACGTTGCCTGTAAGTTCTGTGAAGTTTGCAACAAGTGTGCGGTTTGAATTAACTGTGAAGCTGTAAATTGAGTTAGTGGAAACGACTGTTCCGTTTTCTGTCCAGCTTTGGAATATCCAACCTGCATTTGAAGTTGCAATCAAAGTTGCTGTCTCACCTTGTACATAGTCACCTGTACCGCTGACGCTACCTGCTTCAGCAGGATTAGCTGTTGCTGTAATGGTATAAATTGTTGAAGCACCACCTATCACAGCAGCACCATCGATAGCTGTAAGTGGAGGAGTATATCCTTGAATATCGGAAATATAAGACTGGTCAAGGAGTACAGGATAAGTGCCGTCTTCACCGTTAAGGATTACATTGAATGTACATACAGCACCGCTGTTGCCTGTGAAAGCAGTTCCTGGCATTGAATATGACAGAATACGCAGTGTGTGGTCAGCGACCATCTGTGCAATCAAATAATGGTTGACTGATGCTCTGTTTGTCAGCATTACTGAACCTTCAACGAATTCAACTTCATCCGGGAAGATGACATCAGTCTGGAAACCTACGAATTCAATTTCATTGTCAACTGATATTGAGAATGTGGCAACAGAACCGGATTCACCATATACTGTAGAAAGTGTCATTACGTTTCCTGAAACTTCAGAGAAGTTTGCAACGAGAGTGCGGTCACATGTTACTGTAAATGAATAAGATGATGTGGTTGATACAATAAGACCATCTTCAGTCCAATTGGAGAAAGCATAACCTGCATTAGGAGTTGCGATTAAAGTTGCTGTTGTGCCTTCAGGATATGTACCTGTTCCAGAAACTGAACCGGCACCTTGAGGAGCAGCAGATGCATTGATTGTATAATAATTACCAACGCTTGGAAGTACTGTTGCGATACCGTCAACTGTCTCCACTGGGAGGCTGTTTCCAGCAAAATCGGAAAGGATAGCATCGTTTATTGCTACTGTATAAGCTCCAGCTGGAGCACCAAATACAGCGTCAAAAGTGACAACAGCGCCACTGTTGCCTGTGAATGCGGTTCCTGGCATTGAATAAGTCAGAATCCTCAAAGCACCATTCAACATATTAGCTGCGATGTAATGGTTTGGTGTTGCTCTGCTTGTGAGCGCTGCTGAACCTTCAACATATTCGAAACCTTCAGGAAGAATAACATCGAACTGGAATCCTACAACTTCATCAACATTTGTCATGTCGATTGTGAATGTTGCAGTCTCGCCTGCGTAAGCAGTTACATCTTCAACGATTAAATAGTTGTTGTCAACTGTACCGCCTATAATTGTAAGAGAACCATTCTGTGTGGAAACAGCAGGTGTAGCGCCCTGGATAGTTGAAATGACTGCACCTTCCAAAGCCAATGGGAAATTACCAGCCACCGAACCGAGTAAAATATCAAATGAAGCAATAGGACCATCATTGCCTATGAGGTTTGCTCCAGGCATTGAATAGCAGAGAACTCTGAGAGTTGCACCGTTATTGACAAGCTGTGCCAAAATTATGTGATTAGAAGTACATCTTGCAGCCTTAGCTATTGATCCATCAACGTATGCGAAACCGTTCAATGGAATATCGAACTGGAATCCTGAAATATCCTCAGAATTGGCCAAATTGACTTCAACTGTGAGCTGGTCGCCTGTATTTCCTGTATAATTGTTGATATACATGAGGTTGTCGGCTGTACCGCCTTCAATTGTAATAATACCATTTTGAGTGGTAACATCAAATGGATTGCCTGTAGCACCTGACAAAACAGCATCAGACAAAGTGACACTATAGCTTCCAGGAGCATCGGACAATACAACTTCAAAAGTACAGATTGCACCGTTATTGCCACTGAATGCAATTGCAGGCATTGAGTAAACAAGAATACGCAAAGCACCTGTAGATACTATGTTAGCGACAATCTGGTGTTCTGCTGAAGCTCTGCTTGTTAACGCGTATGTGCCGTTAAAAGTAACCTGTTCAGGTAATGTGATATCCACCTGAAATGCACAAACAGGATCATCGTTAGCCAAATTAATAGTCATCTCAACCGTTTCACCAGGCTGGCCTGATACGTTTCCGATGCTCATTACGTTACCAGCAAAAAGTTGTGTACCTGTTGCAAAAAGCAGTACAAACATTGCAAATAACATTGATAAGTAATTCTTTTTCATTGTTTTAAACATTTAGTTAATTAATAATATAATTTTCTATTTACTTACAATATTGAAACGCAAAGGTAAGATTTATTTTAAATAGTTTCAAGAAAAATGCATAAAAAAAAGCGACCTGAAATTCAAGTCGCTTTTTTTCGATTATTCAACTAGTTTTTACATCTTAACAACCTTCTTGGTAATGATACCGTATGTTGTCTCGATTCTGATAATATATGTACCACTGCCAAACTGTGTCAAGTCAACACTGCACTCGTCGGCATTGATTTCACTGATAGAATTAACCTTTTCGCCATTGTTGGTGAGAATCATGATGCTCTTCATACCTTCACACTTGACATTGACGATGTCGGTTGTCGGGTTAGGATATACAGATGCATTGAGTGATGAATTTGGATCAATACCAAGATCATAGCTGAATACTGCTACGAATCTCATATCTTCGCTGATAGTGAATGTATAAGTTGCACTTGTTGATACTGATTCATTGTTAACCAACCATTCAACGAATCTGTAGTTTTCGTTAGGAGTTGCTTGTAAAGTGACTCTTGTACCATGATCATAATATCCCTCGCCACTTACTGTACCACCATTGTAAGGTGTAACATTGATTGAAACGTAATAGGTGTTGAGTTCAAATGTTGCCACAAAACTCATATCCTGAGTTACCTGGAATATGTATTGAGGCTGAGTTGAAACGACCGTTCCGTTGACACTCCAGTTAAGGAATGAATAACCTGTATTAGGAGCTGCAAACAATGTGACAACCTGATTATAATAGTAAGTGCCGGCACCTGTAGCAGAACCGCCTGCTGCTGGAACTACTGATGTGGTAACATTAAAGGACTGCAATCCAAAGTTAGCTATGAAGGAATGATTATCAGTAATTGTAAATGTATATGTAGCATTTGTTGAAACAACAGTGCCATATTCTGTCCAATTAATGAAATCATAACCAGTGACTGGTGATGTGCTGATGGTTACGTTTGCACCATATTTATATACTCCTGCACCGGTAAGAGTTGCTGCTGCATTTACAGGAAGTGCATTAAGAGCAACAGACATGTTCTTCTTTTCAAAGTTACCTGTTACGAAGACATCAGAGAATACAGGGAAACTGTAACTTGGATCAAGTGATACAACTTCACCGTTGATTGACCAGCTTACGAAATTGTAGCCAGTATGAGGAGCAGCAGTTACTGTAGCTATGTTTCCGTATGGATACATGCCTGAACCAGTAACAGTACCACCCTGTGTAGGATTAGCTGTTGCTGTAACTGTGTAGTTCTTTGGCTGGAATACAGCTGTGAGAGTACGATCTGCAGTCACAACAAATGAATATGCTGATGAGTAGCTTACAACACTGCCATCTTCAGTCCAGCTGTAGAATGTGTAACCAGTATTAGGTGTTGCAGTTACAGTGATTTCCTCACCAAATGTATAGACACCGCCGCCAGCTGCAAAACCGCCTTGGTATGGGCTGCATAACAGATAGATGTGATACTTGTCAGTTGCCACAGGTGTGAAGTTTGCAACGAGGTTACGGTCGCTTGCTGCTGTGAATGAATATGATGGTGTTGTTGCAACAACCACACCGTCTTCTGTCCAATTTACAAATTCATAACCTTCAGCTGCTGATGCATAAACAGTTACAACATCACCAGGATAATAAATGCCGCCGCCCATGACTGAACCGCCTTCAGCAGGATTTGCTGTAGTGGTGATAGTGAAATATCCGCCAGGAATAATGGTTACACTACCGTCAATTGCGATGACATCAGGTGTATGTCCTTGAATTGTTGAGATGACAGGATTGTCAAGATCTACTGTGTATGTGACACCTTCTTCACCGGTTATTACCATGTCGAATGTAACAACAGGACCGCTGCTGCCTTCGAAATTAGCACCAGGCATTGAATAACATAATGCACGTAAGATTGTGCCGTCATTGATGAGTTGGGCAATAAGAATGTGATTTGGTGTAGCACGGTCTGTAAGAGCCATAGAACCTTCCACATACGTAATGTGCTCATTCATCATAATATCAAACTGGAATCCGGAAATTTCTTGGAGGTTAATCATATCCACACTCATAGTTACAACGCTGCCATCAGCACCGCTTTCATTTGACAATATCAGCATATTGGTTGATGCCTCTGTGAAGTTTGCAACCAATGTACGGTCAGATGTAACTGTGAATGAATATGTTGAACTTGTTGAAACAACCAAATCACCTTCTGTCCAGTTTACGAAATAGTAACCTGAAGCTGATGTTGCAACCAATGTTGCTATTGTGCCTTCATTATATACTCCGGCACCTGCCACACTACCACCTTCTGCAGGATTTGCAATTGCAGTGATAGTATAAGTCGTAACTGAAGATGGTATGAAGTTGGCAACGAGGTCACGGTTGCTTGTTGCTGTGAATGAATATGCAGCTGTTGTTGAAACAACCACACCGTTTTCTGTCCAGTTTACAAATTCATAACCTTCAGCTGGAGCTGCAAAAACAGTTACAAGATCACCAGGATTATAAACACCGCCGCCTATGACTGAACCACCTTCAGGAGGATTTGCTGTAGCGGTTATAGTGTAGAATTCACCGGAAACGATGGTTACACTACCATCAATTGCAATGACTTCTGGTGTATGACCCTGAATTGTTGAAATTACAGGATTGTCAAGATCCACTGTGTATGTAGCACCTGCTTCACCGGTTATTACCAAGTCAAATGTTGCGATAGCACCGCTGTTGCCTATAAAATTAGCACCAGGCATTGAATAACACAATATACGCAAGATTGTGCCACCATTGATCAGCTGGGCAATCATGATGTGCTGTGGAGTAGCACGGTCAGTAAGAGCAGCTGAACCTTCAACATAAGAAATGTGCTCATTCATCACAATATCAAACTGGAATCCGGAGATATCTTCGATATTGATCATATCAACGCTCATAGTTACAACGCTGCCATCAGTACCGCTTTCATTTGACAATATCAGCATATTGCCTGTTGCTTCAGCAAAGTTTGCAACCAATGTACGGTCAGATGTTACTATGAATGAATATGTTGGACTTGTTGAAACGATATCACCGCCTTCTGTCCAGTTTACAAAATAGTAACCTGAAGCTGCTGTTGCAACCAACGTTGCTATTGTGCCTTCATTATATACTCCGGCACCTGCTATAGTACCACCTTCTGCAGGATTTGCAGTTGCAGTGATAGTATAAGTCGTAACTGAAGTTGGAATGAAGTTGGCAACGAGGTCACGGTCTCCAGTAACTACAAATGTATATGCTGCATTTGTTGAAACCACTGTTCCTTCTTCTGTCCAATTTACGAAATCATAGCCTGAAACAGCTGTTGCAACCAACGTTGCTGTTGTGCCTTCCTCATATTGGCCAGCACCGGTTACTGTACCAGCACCAACTGGATTTACAGTAGCTGTGATAGTATATGTCTGAGGCTGTATTGGATTTGTGAGAGTCAAAGTACCATCGTAAGTACCAACTGTAAGCAGAGTACCTGCGTAATTTGAAAGAGCAGGATTGCCTAATGGCAGAGCGTATATGCCTTCTTCGGAGCCGGTAACCTGGAATGTTACAACATCACCGGTTGTTCCTGAGAAGTTGCCGCTTGGCATTGCATATGCCAAAACTCTGAGGGTAACAGGATCAATCATACCTGCAACCAGAATATGGTTTGCAGAAGCACGGTCGGTCAAAGCAGCTGAACCGGCAACGTATGTGATGCCTTCAGGAAGTATGACGTCGAACTGAAGTCCTGATACTTCTTCAACATTGTCCATGTTGACACCTATTGTAGTATTGGTATTGATAAAACCTGATTCATCACCGATTGACAGTATGTTGCTTGCTGTAACGTTGAAGTTCACAACAAAGTGACGGTCAGAGAGAACAACGAATGAGATAGTTTCTTCTGTTGAAATAACCTCACCGTTTTCAGTCCAGTTAACGAATTCATAACCAGGATTTGCAATTGCTGTAAGAGTTGCAGTTGACTGTTCTGCGTGTATGCCTACGCCTTCGATCACAGCAGCTGCGTTAGGAACTGTAGTTGCTGTAATTTCAAACATTTCAGGTTCAACAACAGTTACGCTGCCATTGCTTGTTTCAACAGGCAGTGAATTGCCGTTCACATCTGAAATGATTGCATTTTCAATAGGCAATGGGAATATACCTGATTCAGTGCCTAATGTGAGACCGAATGTGAAGATTTCACCTGTAGTTCCAATGAATGGAGTTGAAGGCATTGAATAAACAATGACACGTAAAACGTGGTTGCTTATCATTCCAGCATAAATAACATGGTTGGCTGAAGCTCTGTCGGTCAAGGCAATTGTACCTTCAGCGTATGTGAAATTGTCATCCAAAGGAATATCCATCTGGAGACCTGCAACTTCATCACCGTTGGTCAAATTGACACCTGCGGTAATTGTTTGATTATAAACACCATTGTAATTGCCGATTGAGAGATAGTTGCCTTCAAATTGTGCGAAGTTTGCAACGAGGTCACGATCTCCGTTTACAACAAATGAATAGGTTTCTGAAGTGGAAACAACAGTTCCGTTTTCTGTCCAGTTCACAAAATAGAAACCAGCTAAAGCTGTTGCAGCCACTGTTGCTGTTGTGCCTTCTTCATATACACCAGCACCAGTTACTGTACCTGCACCAACTGGATTTACTGTAGCTGTGATAGTATAATAAACAACAGGAACTACGAAGTTTGCTACGAGAGCACGGTCTTCAGTGACTACAAATGAATATGTTGCATTTGTTGAAACCTCTGTTCCGTTTTCTGTCCAATTTACGAACTCATAGCCTGAATTAGCTGTTGCAACCAAAGTTGCTATTGCGCCTTCTTCATATTCACCTGCACCAGTTACTGTACCTGCGCCAGCTGGGTTTACTGTAGCTGTAATGTTATAAGTCACAGTCGGACCACCTGTTACAGTAAGAGTACCGCCAATGCCAATGACTGGAAGTGTTCCACCGTTCATTGTAGAAAGAACACAATTTGCAAGACCGAGGTCGTAGGTGCCTGCTTCACCGAGAATAATCTGTATTGATGCTATAGCTCCATCGTTGCCTGAGATGTTTGCCGGAGGCATTGCATAGCAGAGAACTCTGAGAATTGTACCGTTATCGACCAACTGACCGAGGATAATGTGGTAAGGACTGCATCTCTGACCCTTTACAAGAGAACCTTCAACATAAGTGAAGCCTTCGTTGAGAGGGATGTCGAACTGGAATCCTGAGACAGCATCTTCATTTGCAAGGTTAATATCGATAGTTAAAATATCACCTTCAGCACCTGTGTAATCAGCGATTGAAAGGATATTTGTTGAAGGAGCTGTGAAGTTTGCAACGAGGTCACGGTCTTCAGTAACTACAAATGAATATGTAGCATCTGTTGAAACAACATCACCGCCTTCTGTCCAATTTACGAAATCATAGCCTGAAACAGGTGTTGCAACCAAAGTTGCTGTTTCACCTTCTTCATATACGCCTGCACCGGTTACTGTACCTGAACCAACTGGATTTACTGTAGCTGTAACTGTGTAGGTCACTGGCTGACCACCAGTTACTGTAAGAGTACCGCCATTGGCAATGACTGGAAGTATTCCGCCTGACATTGTTGAAAGAACGCAACCTGCAAGACCGAGGTCGTAGGTGCCTTCTTCACCGAGGAGAATCTGTAATGATGCTATTGCACCATCATTACCGGAAATGTTTGCAGGAGGCATTGAATAGCAGAGAACTCTGAAAGTTGTACCGTTATCGACCAACTGGCCTATGATAATATGATAAGGACTGCATCTCACACCCTTTACAAGAGAACCATCAACATAAGTGAAGCCTTCATTGAGAGGGATGTCGAACTGGAATCCTGAAACTTCATCTTCATTTTCGAGGTTAATATCGATAGTTAATACATCACCTTCAGCACCTGTGTAATCACCGATTGAAAGGATATTCATTGAAGGAGCTGTGAAGTTTGCGACAAGGTTGCGGTCTTCAGTAACAACAAATGAATATGTTGCATCTGTTGAAACAACATCACCGCCTTCTGTCCAGTTATCAAAAGTATAAGCACCGATTGCTGTTGCAGTCAGAGTGGCTGTTTCTCCCTCTTCATATACGCCTGCACCGGTTACTGTACCTGCACCTTCAGGATAAACACCAGCGTTGATTGTATAAGTAGGTAATGGGAGAATTTCGATACTGCCATTGACAACTTCGGTTAAAAGTGACTGTCCCTGAGCATCTGACAGTATTGCATTAGTCATATTCAATGCGTAAGTACCTGCTACTGAGCCAGTAATATCAAATGTCACAATAGCACCGTTTTCACCTATAAAAGGAGTGGAAGGCATTGAATAAACAATGAATCTGAGAGTATTGTTGCTTACGATCTGAGCTGACATGAAGTGATTAGCAGTAGCTCTTGGTGTCAAAGCAGCTGAACCAGCAACGTATGATAATGAAGCATCCAAAGGAATATCCAACTGGAAGGCAACAACATCATCGCTATTGTTAAGATTTACGCTAATAGTAGTCTCTGCGCCACTCATTGCAGTGTAATCACCAATCGAAAGAATGTTGAGTGAAGGAATTACAACATTGAAATTAGCAACAAGTGTGCGGTCTCCTGAGATTGTGAAAGTATATGAATCACTTGTGGAAACCACAGAGCCGTTTTCAGTCCAATTATTGAATTCATAACCTGCTGCAGCGGTTGCTGTAACTGTAACACTGGTACCTGCTTCATAGGTTCCGGCACCGGTCAAAGTACCGCCGTCTGTCGGGTTGGCAATCAATGTTAATGTATAATAGACAATATTTTCTTCGAAGTTAGCTACAAGATAACGATCTGACATGACTGTGAAAGTATAAGCAGCATTTGAGGATACCTCTGTGCCGTTCTCAGTCCAGTTAACGAATGAATAGCCATCGAAAGGAGTAGCTGTAACAGTAACTTCCTCTCCTGCATTATAAGTGCCGGCGCCGCTAACTGCACCACCGTTTGATGGGTTGGCTGACAAGGTGATGTCGTAGGTTGTAGCAGGATTGCCAATTACTACGCTACCATTTACACCTATAGCCTCAATAGTTCCACCTTGAATATTGGATAACACTATATCTTCGAATTCAAGTGGGAAAATACCTTCCGCATCTCCTAATGTAATCTGGAATGTCATGATATCGCCGTCATTACCAGGGATGTTAGTTCCCGGCATTGAATAGCAAAGGACACGCAAGTTACCGTTGGAGACAGTCTGCGCTATCAGAATGAACTGACCCGGCAGTCTGTTAGACTTTACGGCTGAACCGTTGACGTATGAAAACCCGTTCATCGGGATATCAAACTGGAAACCAGCGATGTCGTTTTGATCGTTTGCCATATTAACTGACACTGTGATCACATCACCCGGGTCTCCTTGATAATCACCCATTGATAAGACATTATCTGCCTTCAATGTTGTGGCCATACCTAAAAAAGGTATGAGAAGTAATAATAAAAGTTTCTTCATAATTTAACTATTATTTGTTTATATTTCTAATTATCATATAGTTAAGCGCAAAGGCGTTTCTCTGCCCATGCACAAATAGCCAATTATAATTATCTTGCAAATATAGCATTTAATTTGAAAATACAAAAAAAAGGCACTGAAATTTTTTCAGTGCCTTTTTCCGTAAAGTTATTTATTTAGAAATTACTTCTGATAAACAACCTTTGAAGTCTGGGTCTTAACACCGTCAACATAAACATTGATGAAGTAAACACCGCTGTTTACATTTTCAGGAGTCCATACAAAGTTGCTTGATGTAGCAGTTCTGTAAACAACCTGACCGGTCATGCTTGTAACTACGAATTCAGCATTTTCATTGTTGTTGATTGTAACAGATGTGCTGAATGGGTTAGGATAAGCAGGAGCCATGGTGTTGTCGTTGATACCTAAGAAAGCACCGTCACGACCGTCCACAACGTCACCGCAAGCGTTGGATGCGAGGAAGTAGTTAACTTCAGCATCGTTAACTTGGAAGAGTGCGTGTACACCAGCTTCGAATACAGTACCGTCGAAGTTGTAAGCAACAACCATGTAACCGTCTGGGGTCATACCCTGATTAACAACGAAGCCCTTAATTTCAACATCGCTGCCTTCGCTGAGAGCAATCTGCAGTGCGCTGACAGGAGATGCATTGCGCATGTAGAGGACACCGTTTTCAATCTGATATTCAACTTCACCGGTTTCGCATGTGCTCTTTCCGCCGAAGATGATTAAGATAGTACCGCTGACATCACCTACATTGATGATACCATCACCGTTAACATCAGCATTCTTGAAGTAGAATGGCTGTGGGTTCTGGAACATGATGTAAGAAACGATAGCTGAAACGTCACCAACGTTAACTAAACCGTCACCGTTAGCATCACCGAGGATACCCATTTCAACTGTTACGCATACAGGTGCTGAAAGGATTTCTTCATAGATTGCTGTTACGCAGTATGTATGATCACCGAAATCAACATCCTGGTCAACGTATGTCAATGTTGTAGGACCAACTGTTGCGATTTCTTCACCGTCACGTTCAACCATGTAACCGGTAACTTCAGCGCTGACAGCTTCACTTATGATTGCGAAGCATGATGTCTGTGTTGAACCAGTACCAACGAGAACCATAGTGCCTTCGTCGAAGTTGAACTTGTAGAGCTGAGCTGCACTAACGTCTGCATTGTAAGCGAACCAGTAAGTTTCCTTCAGTTCGAGGTCAACATCCATATCCTGGCCATAGTTTACTGTGAAGCCAGCAGCCATTGAACCGAGGACTTCACCAGTTGCAGGATCAATTTCGGAGATACCGTCAACTTCAGCATCGATAACGAAGAAACGACCTTCAGCATCGAATGTGCAGCCTAACAAGAAGTTAGCAGCATTGATGTTAGCAACAAATGATTCTGTACCTGTTGCAGCATCAAATGTGTAAATTACTGAGTTGCTGCCTAATACAATACCGTAGAGAGTATTGTCAGCTGCGTTGTAAGCAATACCGCCTGATGCGTTACCTGTCTTAATGACATTAATAGCACCGGTCTGAGGATCGATTGTACCGAACTGACCTGATGTTGATGTTGCAAAGTAGTACATGCCATCATAGTAAGCTGCTGTGTTCATGAATTCTGAACCACTTACGCCATAGCTTGTCCAGCCAGCTGGAGCATTCAATGTGAAGTAACCAAGATCCATGTTGTGAGCGGCTAATGCCATAGCATCTTCAGCCTTTGAAGGATTAACATTGTAAGCTTCTGATGTTGAAGCAGGAGCAGCTGTTAATGTTGCATTAGCTGTTGATGTTTCAGCTATGAATGGATGATCATTGCCTCTCTTAGCAGCCTTGTCGTCTGTTGCAGGAGCGTCCCATGTCAAAATAACATCACCGCTTTCTTCAACAGCTGTAAGGTTCTGTACTGGTGCATACAGGCTTGTGAGTTCGAAGTCCATTGGGTTTTCATATACGTCAACGTAAACATTTTCTTCAACGTATGTCTTATATGAATCAGCGGAAACTCTGACAGTGTAGTAACCTTGTGTTACATCCATTGAGAATTCACCGTTTTCATCAGTTACTGTCTGGAATGCGCCACCGAATTTAACTGTTGCGCCGACAATAGCCTGACCATTGAAGCTGTCTGTTACAACACCGTAAACTGTACCGAATGCTTCAACAGCTGTGAGTTCGAGTAATACATCACTCATTGATACGCAGCCGTCAGCATAGATTGCACGTACTCTGTAGTAATATGTGCCAGGAGCATTGTCTTCGATAACGAATTCGAATTCTGATGGGTCAACCTGTGCGAATGGAACCTTGTCATCACCATGGTAGATACCGTAAGCGATTACATCACCAGGATTTTCTGCAGGTGCAGCCCATGTGATATAGAAATCGTTGAAATCTTCAACTGAACCAGCGAGATTCTGAACAGGAGCACAATCTGGTGGATTGATGATGAATGTTACAGGAACAACGATTTGTGGAGTTAATGAATTGTTGTTGAAGAATACATCTGCATAGAATGTACCGAATTCAGCATACCAACCATCAGCGATGAGGTCGAATGTTGCAGTTTCGCCTGCAGGAACCACACCAGACTTTGGATCAGCTACTAACCATGAATTAGCTACTGTTTCAATTGAGAAGCAGGAAGCCTGATCATAGAATGAACCAATCTGTGTAGCTGTGCCTTCATCAACGTTAATCTGCCATAACTGTGCTTCAAATGCATCAGCATTGAATGCTGCCCAGTAAAGGAGATCGTCTTCGAAATCCCATTCCATATCCTGACCATAGTTTACCATGAAACCTGACCAGATAGTTGTGAATTCACCGGTTTGGAGATTCATTTCAGAAATACCGTCGATTTCAGCATCGATGATGAACATACGACCTTCGGAGTTCATAGCACAACCTAATACGAAGTTGCTGTTTGCAGCTGTAACAACAGCGGTTTCAGCACCAGTTTCAGGATTGATTGTATAAACAGTAGTACCTGCGCCTAAAACCATACCATAGAGGTTGCCATCAGCTGGGTTGTAAGTGATACCGCCTGATGCGTTACCTGTCTTGATTACATCAACTGAATGATTTTCATAGTCGATGATACCGAACTGGCCGCTTGTTGATGTTGCAAAGTATGTTACACCGTCAACATAAACTGATGTGTTCATGAATTCTGAACCGCCGAAGCCAGCAGGATTATTAATTGCATCTGCAGGATTACCAAGAGTGAAGTTGTAAAGATCCTGACCGCTTATTGCAACGTGAGCAGGTGATTCAAGTGACTTAACAGCCTTGTCTTCTGTTTCAATCTTAACATTCCATGTCAGTTCACCAGTACCATTGTTGGTAATAGTCATTGTGTGAATGCCCTGGTTCATATAACCGGTTGTGATAGTGACTTCAGAGTCGCTGAGTGAAACAGCTGGCTGTTCCATTGGGAAGTCGAGAGTATATGGACCAAATGGTTCGATTGTATAATTGTTGACTGTATATACATTGAAGCCGTCAGCAACAGCAACAACTGTATATGTGCCATCGAATACATCTACTGAATACATACCTTCTTCATCTGATGTAGCAACAACTGTGCGTGCACCCCATGGTGTTGTACCTGTGAATGTGATTGTAGCACCAGCGATGTCGCTGCCGTCCATTGTTGAGTAAACATGACCTTCAACGAGTCTGTATGGCTGTACGCATTCGAATGTGAGTTCTGATTCAGACATTGAAACGCAACCATCAGGATAGTGAGCTCTTACGTTGTATGAATATACGCCTGGTTTGAGGGCTTCATCAAGATATTCTTCCTCACCTGGTTCGAGAATTACGAATGGTTCACGTTCAGCACCGTAGTAAATGTAGATAGCATCGCATCCTGCTGGGTCATCCCATGACAGATATACATTGTTGTAGTCAACGATTTCACCTGTCAAGTTTGTAGGATAATCGCATAATGGAGCAAGGATTGTGAATGTTACAGGAATATAGAGTGTACCTTCTGGAGTGTTGTTAGCAAGTTCAATGTGACCTGTGAAGACACCCTGATCTGCATGCCAACCATCCATTGTTACTGTGAATACGCCATCGCCACCAGCAGCAACTTCACCCTTCTTAGGATCAATTGTCAACCATGGACCAGCAGCGCCAGAGAATGTTTCAATTGAGAAGCAGGAAGCCTGATCATAGAATGAGCCAATCTGTGTAGCTGTGCCGTCTTCAACGTTAATCTGCCATAACTGTGCTTCAAATGCATCAGCATTGAATGCTGCCCAGTAAAGGAGGTTGTCTTCGAAATCCCATTCCATATCCTGACCGTAGTTTACCATGAAACCTGACCAGATAGTTGTGAATTCACCGGTTTCGAGGTCCATTTCAGAAATACCGTCAACTTCAGCATCGATGATGAACATACGACCTTCTGGGTTCATAGCACAACCTAAAACGAAGTTGCTGTTTTGAGCTGTGACAACAGCGGTTTCAGCACCAGTTTCAGGATCGATTTCATAAACAGTAGTACCTGCGCCTAAAATAATACCATAGAGGGTACCGTCAATTGGGTTGAAGGTGATACCGCCTGATGCGTTACCTGTCTTGATTACATCAACTGCACCATTTTCATAGTCGATAATACCGAACTGGCCGCTTGTTGATGTTGCGAAGTATGTTATACCGTTAACAAAAACTGATGTGTTCATGAATTCTGAACCGCCGAAGCCAGCAGGATGATTAATTGCATCTGCAGGATCACCAAGTGTGAAGTTGTAAAGATCCTGACCGCTGATTGCTACGTGAGCAGCTGATTCAACGCTCTTTTCAGCGTCATCCATGATGCATGTGCCGTTCCATGTCAGTAAACCTGTACCAGCGTTGTGGATTGTAACGTCAACTGTTGCACTCTGCATGTAGTAGCAAGAAGCAACAACCTCTGTTGGATCGACAGCGATAGCTGGCTGATTCATCTGGAAGTTGTATGTAGCTGTTGGAGCTTCAGGAGCATTGTAAGTTGCTGTATAAGTATTGAAACCAGCAGCTGTTGCTGTTACTGTATAGTCAAAGAGCTGAACGAGATCGAGTGAATATGCGCCGTTTGCATCAGTGATAACTGTTGAACCAAGAGCACCCTGGAATTTAACAGCTGCACCTGCAATTGGGTTGTTGGTATAAGATGATGTAACTGTACCTGAAACTGTTACGTATTCTGGTTCAGTGACACACATACCAAAGTGCATGTTTGTACGTTGTGTTAAAGTGTATGGAGAAACACCAGGATTTGTTGGATCGTATGGTGAACTGTCACGATATGCATACAGAGTACGTGTAGCATCTGTATTATGCATATAGAATCTGTAATTTGAATTGAAGTATGGGTTGTGACCATATACGAAATAAACCAGGACACTGCTTGCGCCATCATATACGAATGGGGTCTGCAACTGGATATCCTGATAGTAGTCAGGACCTGAATTGTCAAGAGAAAGCATATCCTCATATACAAGTGTCAGGTCATCTAATATCCAATTAGAAAGTGTAGTTTCTTCAACATTCTTCATGTAAATCTTAACATCAAGGTCAGAAATAGCTGTTGCATGAGTGTACTGGAAAGAAATGGTGTGGATTTCACCGAAGAAAGCACCCTGGTTCATTAATTCTTCAGCTGTGTAAAGCTCCTGAACTATAGAATAGTTATAGAAGGTATTGAAAGGAATCTGATATGATTCTACTGTACCATTACCGATTTGAGCGTTAACTGCTGTGAAACCAGGACCGCAGGCAACTGCTGTCTGGAAACCAGCAACATTTGACCAGTCAGAAAGGTCACCGCCGCCGCAGTCAGACTGTACGTATGCCTGGAATGATGTACCAGTTGGAAGACCTGTAATAGTAGCAGGGTTTGTTGTAACAGCTACTGTTGTTCCTGTACCGTGAGCAAATCCTATAGGACCATATTCAATGTTCCATGCTGTTGCTGTACCGTGTTCAATCCATGAGAATGAAGCCTCTGTGTCGGTAGAGCCAACGCAAGCGAATTGTGTAGGTCTTGGACATGTAGGAGGAATACAGGTGTTGTTCCATGAAATAAGAAGACCAGCTGATGGAGCAGATGCTTCATAAAGGAGTTCTTCCCAAGGATAGTAGAACTGGAATGAAACTTCACTGTCCCATGTACCAGCAACCCATATCATATTAACATATTGACCTGTAGGGATAGTTACATCAGCACTTCCGCTTGAGCCTGAAGCCAATGTGCAAGAAGCGAGAAGGTTACCGCCTTCATCAGTAATTTGGATAGTTCCACCGTTCCAACCATCACCGAATGAGTCTTGCATGTCAACATGATAAACGCACATAGCACCAACGAGGATAGAACCGCCTACTGAGCCGCCCAAACCTTCTTCGTTGAAAGACTGTACTGAATATGCATAACTGCCTGGACCAGGTATTTCATCATCAACATAGCTCATGTTGCCGCCAAGGGTAACATTTTCGAATGTAGCAATAACAACACCGTTTCTCTTAACATAGAGAGATACATTGTCCAGAGGATCACCACCCATTGTAGTTGTTGGGTTTGTCCATGACATATAAACTACGAGTTCGTCACCTTCCTTTGTAAGGGTGAGATTTGTTGGACCTGCTGGCAGATTAGGATTTGAATCAGTTGCTGTTGCAAAAGCAGAAGCCTGATCAGCGAATGTGCCTATGAGAGTAAAATCACCAGCATCGAAATCATATTTGTAAAACTGAGCTGCAGATGCATCAGCATTGTATGCTGCCCAGTATGTTTCATTGGTTTCACGATCTGTGGACAAGTCCTGACCAAAGTTTACTGTGAAACCTGCAGGTAATGAACTGACAATATTACCTGCCATATCAATTTCAGAGATACCGTCAACTTCAGCATCAATAACAAACATACGACCTACATTGTTGATGTCAAGACCGAGGAGGAAGTTGCTTGTGTTAACTGCTGTCAGAAGAGTACCAGTACCAGATGTAACATCAACGATGTACAAAGCTGGAGAGTTACCAAGAACAAGACCGTACATCTGACCGTCAGCAGGGTTGTAAGCTATGCTCTGGAAAGCATTGCCTGTTGCGACAGTTGTTACAGCACCTGATGCAGGGTCAAGCTGAAGGAAAGCGCCACCATTTGATGAAACATAATATTGACCTAAATAATATTCAGCACCGTTGCAGAAATCTGAGTATGAAGTTCCATAAGGAGTTGCATCTGCAGGAGCATTCAGTGTGAATTGATAAAAGTCAGCACCACCCATTTGGAACATGGCTTGTGAAGCTTCACTCTTGTCATTTCTTACATTGTAAGCCTGATGGTTAGTCTTACCTGCCAAGCCAAATGAAGGCTCAAAAGTTTGTTTGGAGTTACGAATCTGTTCTTCTTTGAGAGCATCTTCGAGGAGAGACTGGTCAGCCATTGAAACAGCAGTGGTAGTTGACATACCGTTAACTGTTGCATTAGCAACCTTCTGAGTTTGGGTTTCCTGAGTAGCTGAAGCCTTGACAGCCTTGCCTACTGAAAACTCTTGTGCCTGTCCCAAAAATGGAACTACGCACGCCATTGCTAAAAATAATAAGAATTTCTTCATGATTAATAATTTAGTTATTAATTGGTTATTAATGGTTAATAATATTATTGAATCCTCTTTTATCCTTCATTATACAAAAAAACTTCTTATTCCGAGTTGCAAAGATAACCATATTTTTTATTGTTTCAACAAAAAAGGCAATTTTTTTTTGCTTTTTCAACAACTTTATTAACATCACATGGCTGTCTTTAAGGGAAACAATTAATAATTAAGAAGTTACTATTTTGACATGATATTTTTGCCGCAATCGTTAACTATAGTACGATACCATTTCTCCGGAT
This sequence comes from Bacteroidales bacterium, assembly GCA_016285515.1. Lineage (GTDB taxonomy): Bacteria > Bacteroidota > Bacteroidia > Bacteroidales > BM520 > RGIG7150. The sequence goes on along the minus strand of JAEEQW010000001.1, from coordinate 203,556 downwards.
ATTCAGGCTGCATCGGAAATTTAGCCTGTTTGGCATCAATACCGTTGGTTTCAAACTGCCCGTCTTTTTCGTACTTGATGTTGCCATCCATGTACTTTACAAGCAGATACACAAACAGATTCTCCCATTCATTATATGTCTGCAGCGTCTTCTCCGCGGAGAAGTTTGTCATTATTGCCACAGCTTCGTTAGGATCAGTGAAATACGCGTGGACGAGCTTGGAGTCGTACTGTATCACTTCGTTATAAAATTGGGATTCAAGACGTTTCTGAACTTTCTGGACATCAACAATCATGTCGCAGTAACGCGAATAAATAAAATTCGAAACCTTATTGAATGTCCAGAACAATGAAGTTGGGGAATATTCGAGCATGGAGCCGTTGCCCACCTTCACATTTTCCGGAATCTTGGTCATGCAAGCATGCATTGGTATATAGCACGATGAATAGGTGTCGTCCACACCCCACCAGAGTATTCCGCCGACAGCATCTGGCAGCCAGCTGCGTGACTGTGAGACGAAAGAGAATCCGGTTTGTTGGGTTGAAGTGGCTCTCTCATGAATATATGTCTTGCCATCAAGCTTCCAGTCCATAGGACGCCAGCGGTAAGGACAAGCGTATGGTCCGGCGCCTACGTCGTTTCTCATATCCATAGTGGTGCCTTCATAATGGTCACGCATGATGTCATAAACATCGAAAAGCGTGAGCTTACGGTCAGGCTTAATCCACAGCGGGAACCGGTGCTTGAGGTTGTCGCCTCTTGCATAATCCTCATATTCAGCCATCTGGGCTTTATTAGCCTTCATGAATCCTGCCCAAACACGTGCCTCACAGCCTCTTGCACCACCGAAAGACAACGGACAATACACATCGCAGAAACTGAAATCCGAATCCTTGCCACTATACAAACCCTTTTTCTTTGCGAAGGATATGACATCTTTATGATAAGCGGTGGTTATACCTTTATTATAAATGTCCTCGAGATGGGTTGAGGAGATTGAGCTCTTATTGCCCTCCAGCGGGAAAGTGGTTATACGTGCCTGGTTAGCATGTCCGCTGATGTATCCGTCAGGAATCATGCGGGCAACCCATACTGCACCCTTCTCTCCTTCACCCTTGCCGATGATTTCCATAATCCAAACCTCTTCCTTGTCGGCTATTGAGAAGCTTTCGCCTTCACTGGCATAACCGTATTTCTCCATGAGGTCGGCGATAACATAAATGGCCTCGCGTGCAGTTTTGGCTCTCTGCAAAGCAATATATATCAGACTGCCATAGTCCATTATCGCACCCGACTGGTGGTAAAGGGTTTCAAGACCGCCGTAAGTGGTCTCGCCAATAGCAAGCTGATGTTCGTTCATGTTGCCTACCACGTTGTAGGTATGTTTCACCTGAGGTATCTGTCCCATATATTTGCCGGTATCCCATTCATAGATATCAAGCATGGTGCCTTCAGGCCAGTCGGCTGCATCCCAATGATACAGTTCACCATATAGGACATGCGAATCGGCAGCGTATGTTATCATCGTACTGCCATCAGCAGTAGCGCCCTTTGTGAAGAGGAAGTTTGTGCAGCTGAAAGCCGCTGTACTCGTTATGAGAACAAAAAGTGACAATAGTAGTTTTTTCATATTAATAGATTTTAGTTGTTAAATTAACGATTTGATTCCCACGGCTTTACGCACTTCAATCATGGTTTTGCCGGCACTTTCGCGTGCCTGTTCGGCACCCTGGCGCACAACTTTGGCAAGATATTCATCATTAGAGCGTATATCCTTGATTCTTTCCCGCAAAGGGGTAAGGAAGGCATTCACATCCTCAAACAGCTGTTTCTTCATATCACCGTAGCGAATGGAGCAGTCGTTCCACTTGTCGTCGAAGTAAGCGACCGTCTCCGGTGCAGACACTGCTTTCATGATGGTGAAAAGGTTATTGATATAATCCGGTTTCGGTTGGTTAGGCTGTGTGGGTCCGCTGTCGGTAAGAGCTCTCATTATCTTCTTTTTCAGCACATTTGGTTCATCAGACAAATAGAGGCAATTGTCATTGCCTTCCGATTTTCCCATTTTTCCGCTGCCGTCGAGCCCTGGGATTTTTACCAGTTCGTGGCCGAAATTATAAGCGGTAGGTTCGGGAAAGATATTGCAGTTATACATGCGGTTGAACCTGTTGGCGAATGTGCGCGTCATTTCAAGATGCTGTTCCTGGTCTTTGCCTACGGGGACTTTTGTTGCACGGTGTATCAGTATGTCGGCAGCCATGAGACACGGGTAAGTCAGCAGACCGGCGTTCAGGTTGTCGGGCTGTTTGCGGGCCTTGTCCTTAAACGATGTGCACCTCTCAAGTTCGCCGAGGTAAGCGTTCATATTGAGATAGACATAAAGTTCGATGATTTCCGGGACATCGCTTTGGACATACAGAGCCGATTTCTCGGGGTCGATACCTGCAGCAAGATATTCGGCAATCATCTCCTTGATGTTTTCTTGGAGATGTTCGGCAAGTGGATGTGTGGTCAGCGAATGGATGTCGGCGATGAAGAAATAGCACTTGTTTTCATCTTGCATCTTCACGAAGTTGATTAAGGCGCCGAGGTAATTGCCAAGGTGAAGAAGACCTGTCGGTCTGATTCCGCTTAATACTATATCCATAATAATTCTTTTTATTATATTAATAAGGTATATACAGATTAGAGGTTAATTTCTTCCATCATGTTATTGAAGAACCTGAAATCCAATATATTATAGTTTTTCATGCAGCAGAGTTTCAGTTTGACATGATATTTTCTCTGCCATTTTTTCACGAGAGAGTTGACGAGTCCCTGGTTGAGATAGGCAAATACGAAAGGATGGACTCCCAACGTAAGGTTTTTCTCATTCTGTTCCTGGACGAGGTATTGCAAAGTTTCCTCTATATCCTCTTCGAGTTGCATTGACGGCTTGATGATACCGGTACCGTGGCAGGTAGGGCATTTTTCAAGGTCATTGATGGTGACTTCCGGTCTGATGCGCTGACGGGTTATCTGTATCAGTCCGAATTTGGTTGGAGGCAGCACTGTATGTCGTGCCTTGTCGTTAGCCATTTCTTCAACAAGACTGTCGAAGAGGAGTTTCCTGTCGCTGGCTTTTGCAAGGTCGATAAAGTCGATGACAATGATGCCGCCAAGGTCGCGAAGACGCAGCTGGCGTGCAATTTCACGTCCGGCTTCAAGGTTCACTGCCAGGGCGTTTTCCTCTATTGAGTCCTGATTGTTGTTGGCGCGCGGTCCCGAATTGACATCTATTACGTGGAGTGCTTCAGTTTTTTCGATATACATATAGATACCGTTCTTGATAGTCACTATCTTGCCGAACGAGTTTCTGATTTGTTTCTCCACTCCGTAGAATTCAAAGATATCGCCTTTGCCTTTATATAATTTGAGTATGTCAACTTTTTCAGGGGCAATCTGTTTGAGATACTCTTTGGTGTCGTCAAACAGTTTCTGGTCATTGACATTTATAGAGTTGAAAGTTTCGTTGAGGACATCACGGAGAATGGCGTTAGCCCTGTCTATTTCGCTGAGGAGGATGGAAAGGGGCTTGGCATGTGCAAGGTTTTTCACCACTTTGTTCCATTTGCTCTGAAGGTCTTCAAGGTCGTTGTACAAATCCACGACCATACGGCTTTCAGCCATTGTGCGTATAATGATGCCGAAATTATCCGGCTTTATGCTCTTTACGAGAGTTTTAAGCCGGCTGCGTTCTTCGGCCTGTTTGATTTTTTGTGATATTGATATCTTGTTGGAAAAAGGAATCAGGACAAGATAGCGTCCTGCAATGGCGATATCGCTTGACACGCGCGGGCCCTTGGTGGAAATTGCCTCTTTAACTATTTGAACCGGAATCAGTTGGTTGGCTGACACCTCATTGGCTATTTTGCCTGTCTTTGAAACTTCCTGCTCGAGCTTGAAGTTTTCGACCATTTCCACCCCGTCTTTTCCGGTGAGTGAACCGGCCTGAAGCTTGGAGGTGAATTTCATGAGACTGCGGAACTGTGTGCCCAAGTCAACATAAATCATAAACGCATTCTTCTCATGACCAATGTCAAGGAAGCATGCATTCAGTCCCGGCATATTCTTTTTCACCCTGCCGAGATAGATGTCACCAGCCATAAATCCCACATCAGTCCTGTCCTTATGGAGTTCAACGAGAACATTGTCTTCAAGGAGGGCTATGTCAACGTCCTTATCGTGCTTCTTTATTATTAATTCTTTGTTCACGAGGTTAAATATTAAACAACAAAATCTATCAGATATTAGAAATTTAATAGACCTGATAGATTTTATTTAAATGAGGACATGAGATTTATTTTTTCTTATGTCTGTTCTTCCGCAAACGTTTTTTACGCTTGTGGGTTGACATTTTCTGTCTTTTATGTTTCTTTCCGTTTGGCATAATATATTATTATTTTTCTTGAGGTTTAGTATTTTTTACGCTAATAGCGAAAGCCTTAGCTGGTTTGAATGCAGGGATGCTGTGTGCAGGTATCTTTATAGCAGATTTCTTGGAAATGTTTCTGCCAATTTTTGCCTTTCTTTCTTTGATGATGAAACTGCCGAATCCTCTGAGATATACGCTTTCACCTTTGACCAATGAGTTTTTAACTGTACCCATGAAAAGTTCGACACACTTCTGAATCTCCACTTTTTCATAGCCCGTTTTGTTAGCTATTTCAGCTACGATTTCTGCTTTTGTCATAATTTCTTACTTTATCTGTTAATAAATAATACTCAATAGTGAACAAAATCACTTTAGAAAATGGACTGCAAAGATACATATTTTTTTGATTATAACGACTTTAATAAAATTTTTTTCGAAGAAACTCAAAAAAAACTCTCGAAACAGGTAACAAAAAAGTATTTTTTGCAATATATATACAAGAAAGAATTTTTATTATTTTTGTTGGATTAAAAAAACAAGTACTATGGCAAGTGGATTAAATAAGGTAATCCTGATAGGGAACCTTGGAAAAGACCCGGAAGTAAGATCATTTGAAACGGGCAAAAATGTTAGATTTACATTGGCTACCAATGAAGACTACAAAACAAAGAGCGGCGATAAGGCAAGTCATACCGAATGGCACAACATTTCATTGTGGCGCGGATTGGCTGACATTGCAGAGAAATATCTGAGAAAAGGGAGTCAGGTTTATATTGAAGGACGCATCAGATACAGAAGCTATGAACAGGAAGGCGTAAAGAAGTTCTATACTGAGATAGAGGGTGATTCGATGGTTATGCTTAGTAGTGGAAATGCAGGTCAGAACAGCGGTCCGCAGGCTGCCACCAACGCTGCAGAGCAGTCTGCTCCGGAGCCTATGCAGCCTAACGATTCCCAGATTTTCAATCCTCCGACTTCAGAAGATGATGATCTCCCGTTCTAAACGACAGTTACTACTAATCGCAATTTCATCCATAATAATCGTTTCGGCGTGCCAAAACAACAGCACGCCGAAACCGATGGGATATTTCCGCATCGCCTTCCCGGAAAAATCCTACGACACCCTCTCCTCCCTGTCCGACCACAGACTGCCCTTCACATGTCTTGTCCCAACCTATTCGACATTTGTGGAAGTGCCTTCAAACGACAAAAGCAGGTGGTTCAACATGAATTTCCCCGCCTACAACGCAACCATCCATCTCACTTATTATCAGATGGATACCACATTATCGACTTATATCGAGACATCACGCAGCTTTGCAGTCCAACATATACCAAAAGCAACAGCCATCAAGCAGAAAGTCATCTCCCACCCCGAACATTCAGTATATGGGCTATATTACAACATCCAGGGTAGCGAGACGGCTTCGCCTATTCAGTTCTATATCACCGACAGCACCACCAATTTCCTGCGTGGCGCCTTGTATTTCAACAATGTCCCGAACAACGATTCCCTCTCCCCCGTCATCGAATTCATCGACAAAGACCTGATTACGATAACTGAGACGCTGCAATGGAGGCAATAAAAGTTAAAACCTAATATGCTCTCCTTTCAAAAAATTTGTTTATCTTTGGAAAATTTTTTGGGAATGTAGAATCTATTTTAAAAAAGGAGGGTGTCTATGGTTGAAACTCTTAAATTTGGTACCTTAAAATGGCATCATATATTTAATGCCTCTGATGAAGATATTCAGTTTTTAAAAGACGAGTTTTATTTCCACCCTCTTGATCTTGAAGACTGCCAGAGTCCGTCGAACCAACGACCGAAGATCGATGTTTACGACAACTATTATTTTCTGATATTCCATTACCCGCATTTCGACAAAATAGACAAATTCATCAGAATCAGAGAGTTGAGACTTTTCTGGGGGCCTGATTACATCATTACCATCGGAAAACTGCATCCACAGGTGAGGAAAATGTTCGAGGAGGCAAAGAAAACCCTCTCTTCCACTTCAGATGTGGAAGATGAAGAATTCATGTTCGGTTCATCCGACCAGCTGCTATACCACATCCTCGAAATCACCATTGAGGAAACCTACAAACTTGTAAGACGCATCGGTTCCAATATCGACTATATCAACGGCTCACTCTTCGACTACAAAGCCGAAAAGACCATCGAAAGCATCTCCGTGACCCGCAAGAATGTCATCCTCCTCAATACCACATTCCGACCACAACTGCGAGTGTTCAACAAATTCGAATCAGGTGAAATTGAAGGCTTCGCCGACAATATGGAAGAATACTGGGGCAACATCCTCGACTACATGCAGAAAATATGGGATATGACTGAAGATGACGCAGAACTTATCGAAAGCTTGTCGAAAACCTTCGATTCCATGCAGGCCAACAGGACCAACGAAATAATGAAGATTCTCACATTCTTCTCATCCACAATGATGCCGTTGACCTTCATCACCGGACTTTACGGGATGAACCTTATTCTACCCGGAGCAAGCTACCAACACGCATTTGTCATAATTCTGGCAATAATGATTTTAGTGGTAATTGCCATGCTTTTGTACTTCAAGAAGAAAAAATGGCTTTAAACCGAGAAATGACCAAAGACAAATTGGATATAGAACCTTTCAGGCAGTGGAGTCCCGCAGGTGACAATCTGCTGCTTATTGCAGGGCCATGTTCTGCCGAATCGGAAAGACAGGTGATGAACACTGCAGCGCAACTAATTGAACATAAGATAAACATATTCAGAGCCGGAATATGGAAACCTCGCAGTAAGCCATACACATTCACCGGCTGCGGTGAAAAAGGCATCCCTTGGCTTTTAGAAGTGAAAAGGGAATTTCACCTGCCTGTAGTGGTCGAGGTCATGAATGCAGACCAGTTGAAACTCGTACTCGACAAGGGTATCGACTATATATGGCTCGGAGCAAGGACCACCATCAATCCCTATATGATGGACGAAATCTCCGAAGCCTTGCACGGCTGCGACATTCCCGTATTCATAAAAAACCCGATATCTCCAGACCTCAACACATGGATAGGTGCACTCGAACGCATCAATGATGCCGGAATACGCAAAATAGCTACAGTTCACCGTGGTTTCCAGTCGGTATATTCCGCACCGCTGCGCAATGAACCGCATTGGGACCTCCCTATCAAACTCAAATGCACATATCCCGACCTGCCTATCCTGTGCGACCCAAGCCACATCGCAGGCGAAACAAAATACATAGAAGACATCGTAAAAAAAGCCCTTGCACTTGAGACTTCAGGACTCATGGTTGAAGTCCACTACAAACCGTCGGAAGCCCTATCAGACGACAAGCAACAACTAACCCCAACACAATTCGGGAAAATGCTCGAAAACGTCAACTTCCACGACCGACGCTGTGGTTTGGCAAGCAACACCCCCGAACAAGAAGAAGTAATCGCCAAGATAAACACTTGCCGCCAGATTATCGACGGCTGCAATGAAGACCTGATAAAAGTGCTGGCACAAAGGATGGCTGCAGTGAAGGAAATAGGAGAGGCCAAACGGAAATTAGAACTTCCGGCTTTGCAGGCATCACGCTGGCGCGATGTTATGAACCAATGCCTCAGCCTTGCCGATGAGCTCGGGCTCTCAAAAGAACTCGTAACAGAAATAATGGATGTCATCCATAAATATTCAATAAAAATACAATAACGGAAAATATCATGGAAAAACTGGAATTCGATGAGATAAAAATCCGCGCCAGCTATCTTAACTATTTCATGGTCAACCTGTACGCTGAAAAAGGACGCGAAGTCTTTCAGCATGACAGTGATGAACCGAACAACAAATATGATGGTAACAAACCCGGCACTGTAGTCTATAAACTCAAAGGAGACAAAACGCTATATGAGATTCCTCCCCGCTGGTATGATATATATTACCTTCTTAACCACACTGACATCAACGAAAGGAAACACTATCTGTCCCTGCTTATAGAAGAACAAAGAATCAATAAAGGCAAGAACGAGGGGGAAAATGTGGTTCCTGAATTGGAAATGATGCGTGACAACCTGAAAAAGGAATGTGAAGCTTATTGTAAGTCACATACTCTTTACGACAACGACAATGTGGTCAACATGCTGTCAGCAAAACGCAGTGTGGATGACCAGCGCCTCACAATCAACAATATAAGTCACAAAGGGAAGATTCTCCTTGAAATGGCACAGAAATGCTATTCTGTTCCGGATTTTTCGATAGTCACGTCTGACACTTTCGATGAGGAAGCAAGCAAGCGAGTGGAATACATTCATCAAGCCATTGAGAATCTGGAGATTATGACCAAAACAAAATTGGGCTCGCGTGAAAATCCGCTTGTATTCGCAATAAGAAGCGCCATGCCACAATATATTCCCGGTCTGATGCCGACTATGCTCAACATCGGTGTTACACACCAAGCATACGAAGGCCTCTGCGACAGATTAGGCAAGAACATGGCAGGTCGTATTTATCTCAACAATCTTTATAATATCACGTTGCTCAAGTCATTGGACATCAATGATATAAACAAAAAATACTCCATTTCCGACCCGGATTTCAGGGTTCTTAAGGACAAAGAACTGTCACCGGAGCAAATAGCTGAAAAGATTGCCACTGTTGAAGAACTCATCCGCAGTACGGAAAACGGAGACAAAATCATCAATGACGCATTCTACCAGGTAATGTTCATCGCAAAGTGCATCAGAAAGTTTTACGATGACAATCAGGATCTTATACTGACATTCATGCAAGGCAAGAAGGCATATCCTGCACTCATCCTGCAGAAGATGGTATGGACCATCGGCAACGACTATTCGTATCCCGGAGTGATTCACAGTTTCCACAGCCGCACCGGTAAGGGACGACAGGTGGAAAGCTATCTTGACATCTTCGGGGAAGAAATCATGACCGGCGACATATCCTCAAATGATATGGAATATGAAGAGAGAAAGGATATACGTGACGAATATCCGGCAATATACCACTTCGACCCTCTGTTGCGAAACCTTGAAAAACGTTATCAATCACCTGTCACCATTGAGTTTGCGGTTGAAACCCACGATGATGTCAGCCTTTTCGCCATTCTTCAGCTCAACAAGTCGGAACTGACCGGCAGGGCGGCACTTCTTTCATCAATAAAACTCTATGATGAAAATGTCATTCCAAAAGAAAAAGTGGTGGAGCTAATCAGACCTTATCATCTGCGTCAGATTGTTTCAGACACCATTGACAATGAATCATTCAAGAACCTGAAATTCTTCGGCAAAGGGGTAAATGTCCTACCGAGAACTGCCACAACAGCAAGACTGTGTTTCAGTTCACAGCAGGCTAATGAGTACAAACGGCAAGGGGACAAGGCATGTCTGTGCAAGGAACGTTTCATTCCTGAAGACACCATCATTCTCAACGAAATAGACGCAATCCTCAGTATGACTCCTGCCGCCATACACGTGGTGACAGCATGCCGCGGCTACGGAATCCCTGCATTTCTCAACCTCCAGTCAAACGGAATCACTATGCACGACAACGAACTTGTCAATTCCGACGGACTTGTCATCAAAGAAGGTGACTGGATTACACTGTCAAGCAAACGTCAGAGCATATTCAAAGGACAGGCGAATTACCGTCCGGCACGTTTCATGAAGTACCTTGCCGGCGAGAAGGTGGATATGTATCCGAAGGAAGAGAAAGTATTCGTGGAAATGCGTGATGCTTACAAGGAATATCAAAAGATAGTCAACTCAACGACAGTTAATTACATATCCGATATTGACACTCTTGCCCGCCTCATCCGCAACGATTTCAACGAAAGTCCGGAAAAAGCCATGTCAATCGTCAACGAATGGTATTTGGTAAACTCCGACAACTATGTTGACCAGGTGCTGAGCAGCAAGATGGGCTCACATCAAGACCAATCGCGCGTTTACGAACTTCTCGACACTGACAAGAAAGTTGATTTCTACAGACGTGCAATAAAAAAATGTCTGAGAAACGACCAGTCAGGACTAAGTGCAGGTTCATTCATGCTTGGACGTTTTGTTGCCAAGCCGGTATCACATGAATTCTGGGACAACCTCACCCCAAAGGAAATAGCGTTCATACTGAACGAATATGTTCTCTACGAAAAGTATCTCCAAGTGCTTGAGGAAGTCGGTGAAACGAAACTGACACGCGTACATTCGAGAATAGCGACCGAAGGTTTCGACTTCAGCATCACCTGTTTCGACCTGAACAATTTCATTCCACTGATAATAACACATCCCGACTGGAATGCAATCTCCCAGGAAGTGGCTGGATTGCATGGTGAAAATGCAAACACAGAAGAGTTGGTGAAACGTCTTTCGCAGCCTCCCGAGGTGTTGTTCGACCTCTCAAAACCTTGGGAAAAGGCGAAATTCGATGAACTGGCAAAAATGTAGGTTGATTTTCCCCCTTTTACCTGACACTTATTCTGACACCCTCTGACTGTCCGCCAAATTCAGGAGCATAATAACACTGAATTTTCGACAAACCAGCCGTAAACGTTCCGCTCTGCTGAACATTCACCTTATATTCAATCATATAAGTACCCTTGTTCATCCTCTCGATAAAGAAATTCATCGACTCATCCCTGATGCTCAGATAATACAGCAGATCACCGGAATAATGATAACCCGACAGCACTTCCTCAGGGATGAAACATGCCGGAACAATATCCTTCAGGTGAACGTACTCCATGTCGCGGTCGGATTTGATAACCATCCTCACCACCACCTTGTCGGTAGGTGAAATTGTCATTCCGTCCTTAACTTCAGTGAAAGTGGTGTTGCCGTCTGCATACGAAGCCTTCAATATTACACGTTTTACTGAAAGCCCTGACGATGCAGCCGTAACATTATCATAATCTGTAAGATACTGCCAATACAGAGAAGCCCATGCAGTACCGTCGTTAGTCTTGTCAACTGTCACTTTACCGAAACTTGCGTCAACTTCCGATGCATCCCAATGTTTTTTCAAATAACCGCTGCCAGGTACGGAATTTTCAGTGTCAACAACCTTATTGCCCACCTTCACGACATCATCCTTATAATTGCCGATTATTTCGGCATCGCCGCCGATAAGCAGGGCAAATACAGCTTCTGTGGTTCCGCTCGTGGTGTTCCACATGGTTGTACGTTTCTGGTTGAGCAGCCAGCGTTTCATTTCATTGATATCATCCTCGTTGGCCTCCAACTTATAATAACACTCAATCATAGCAGCCATAGTGGAGATAGGCTCGCAGTACATGTCAAACAAATTGGTGGTATGCAAATCGCGCCAATACATGCCAAGTTCATCGCTGTGAAGAGCACGCTCATCAAACGACTGCATGATTTTCTTTGAGATGGCGGCATCACAACTCTGAAGAACCATAGCTGACAACGCCTGCGAATAAAGCGAACGGTTCTGCCACCCCGTCTTGAGTTTGCCGAGATAGAAATCGTACGCTTCCTTGGTCGCTTTGTCCTCAAGCTTGACTATATCCATCAGACAATTTCTGAGATAAAGATATTTTATCTTGCTTGAAGAAATGCTGTAAAGTTCAAGCTCATTATATTTCTTTAAATACTCGTAATCTTTAACTATTTCAGTATCAATATAATCAACAGCTCTTACCACCATGTTCTTTATATCATTATTTGAATTGATGGAAATAATGCCCAAATCGTTGAGATGGGCAAAACCGCTGATGACATTGAGAGTGACATAATAGCTTGAATATTTGCTGCCTTCAATCCACGGGAAGCTGCCATCATTTCTCTGTACAGCTTTTAATTTCCTGATACTCTGAGCCTTATTATACGACATCTGGTTGGCGTTAAACAGCATTATCATGCGTTCACGCTGTTCCTGTTCATTTGCAGCATCGAGAACCCATGGGGTTTCATTAAGCAGAATATCCTTCAGTTCCTGATTTTTCTCCAACTGCGATACGAAATCATCCGGATTCGTGGCCTTAATCTGACGGTAAACATCTTCAATAGTAGGATTGTTTTTAACTATATAGTCAGCAATTAAATTTGAATACAATTTTCCGAAAATGATATCCACAAGCTTGTCATCCCCATCCTCAAAATAAGGGAGAGTCTGCACTGCATACCACAGCGGATTTGGTGTATATTCAAGTGTAACTGACTGGGTATGAATATTTTTCTTACCGTATTTTTCATTGAAAGATTTAAACTGGAAAGTGTTTTTCCCTGCTTTTTTGATGGTCATAGGCAGGGTTTCTGTGATGAGCACTTTGGTAGTAAGCACAGGTATGATATGTTCCTCGGCATCGGTTAGAGAAGCTGTTTCGGCAACCGAACGTATAGTAAGAACCGATGCATCCGACGGGACTGTAAGTTTCCATTTAACGATAATGGAGTTATTACCAGCAACCGTAAAATCAACCCTTTCTTTCTGAACCACCTGAGAAGTGATATTTTCACCCTTTTCATTGGTGACTACAAGATAAGACTTGCCGGTCAGAGTTTTGTCGGAAGTATTGGAGATCTTGGCTGAATAATAGATTTCATCGTTCTGATAGAGCACTTTAGGATAATTTGGAGTAATAAACATATCCTTTTTAGCGACTATCTCCTTTTCATTAAGGCCTGCCAACAAATCCTTGGTATGTGCAACTGCCCTGAATTTCCATTTGGTTATGGACTGAGGCACAAGGAATTCAAAATCCACATTGCCGTCTTTATCGGTAGTGAGCTGCGGATAGAAGAATGCCGTCTCGCGGAAATCACGTCTGATGGACTTTTCACCCTGTGGTTTTGTTTCTGCTGTTTTCCCTCCCGAAGCCTCATCTTCTTCAACTGCAGCATCCTCTTTATAAGCCGCCGTTGAAGCTGTTTTCATAAGCATATCAGAATTGGCACCTTCCATTGGTGCAACCTCATAAAGTACAGCCTCATCCTCATAAGATGTATATCGATGGTAACGACGGTAACGACCATAATCCAACAAACCATACCATTCAACCTCATCGTAGGAACGCGTTGCCACACTTACGGATTTGGCTCTGCTGTCTGAGAATGCATAAGCACTACTTGCAGTGATATGACCGCGTCTGAAACTGAGCGAATTGTTGTTAACCACACTACCCCACGAAGGAGGATAATATGATGATGTGCAGAAGTAGTCAAGCGACATGTCATACATTTCAGCAAGCACCTCGGCGTTGACGGGTTGGCCCTTGTAATCGGTTAATCGAAGGGTCCACTTCTCAGTTCCGCCTGGCAGCATAGAGTTTCTCTCCGTCAAAAGCTTTACATCCAGGTGTTTGTTTTCGAAAGGAACTGACACCGAGAAATCAGCGCTGTAATCACGATTGTTGAAGGTTGAGAACACCATGATGTCTATGCCGCCTCTGTCTTCCTCCTTAACTTTGACATTGAGCACTTTGGTTTTGGAAACAGTTATGCAGTCATCAAATATGACTCTGCCCGCAGACGTAATCTGCACTCTTGTTCCGGCAACCGGGGAGGATGATGAGATATAGACATTGAAATCCTCGCCAGGATGGGCCGAAGTTTTGTCTGTAACAACCATAATACCCGACTGCGCAAATTCGAACCTGTTGTCCTCCACAACCTGGAAATAAAACGATTCCTTGACAATGTTCTTGTAATCGTCTTTGGTGGTGACATCCATGGCATAGAAGCCTGGGATAAGATTATCAGGCAAAACAACAGAACCGTCCGTGGTCATTTTAATCGTACTCCCTGAATCCCTCGTCCAGTCTTCAAGGCTGTTTTTGCCGTATGCATCACGAGGCAGTTTTTTTTCATATTCAGACTTAGTGAGGGAATAATAATCCGGTTCACTCCATAATTTGTTGCGATACAATGATTTAGGCGGGATCAGTTTTACCAATTCAACATTGAACACTGTATTCATTTCTTCACCTCGCAGGTTTTCAGCATATACATTAATAGTGTCTTTATGCAACAACACATATTCATCCACATCACAGCGAATAGTCATCGTCTGCTTTGATACGCGAACTCTGTACTCATCGGATATGGTTTCACCGGAAGCATCGGTGACATCAACATGGACGATGAAAACAAAAAGTGGACTATAGAAATATCCACTGGTATTAGGGCATTTTGCAGTGAAATTGATTGTTGCGATACCGTTTTCATCGGCTTTAAGTTCACCAGAGGCTATATTGACTGCCTCACCACTGCTTCTCCACCACCACGACCACCATGAAGTCTCTCGCGTAATCTTGTATTTAACAGTAGCATTCGACAGCGGAAGTCCGGCGTATGTTTCACTTTTGACATCAACAGTGATTTTGGAATCGGGCTTCGGCTGCGAAGTCTTGTCCTCGAATGTTATCTCGAAAGTCGGACGTTTGTATTCCTCCACTCTGAAATTAATGCTGCCATAATAACATCCCAAAGTGTAAGTACCGGTGAGTCCATCACTTGGCAAAACGAAGGAACCAGCAAAAGTGCCATATTCATTCGTCTTCACTTTGACCTCTCCAACATTCTGATAATTAGCATCCTTCAAAGTTACCGTCACTGGGTAGTCTGGCACAATTGAATTGATTCTGTCCTTGCACTTTGTAGCTATACCTTTAAAGAAAACTGTTTGACCCGGACGATAAATCGCGCGGTCAAGATAGAAACTGACCGAAGGATTGTCGGAAGAATAATTGTAGGAACCGCGTTTCGTCAAATAGACATCTTCAGCATACCATTTTCCTCCATGCTCAACTTCAAGGAACAATCTGCCATCATTATTATTCGCAAAAATTGTATTAGGTATGGTGCACTTGCCGTTTTTATCGCTTGTATAGTGGCCAACCACAGTGTAAATTGTCGAGCCACGTTTGTAATGTTCGTAATATACATTTAATTTACAATCACTTACTGTTTTTCCCGAATTTCTGTCAACAGTATATATTTCATAATTGTTATTGTCTGAGGAAGAAACAATCAGATTGATATCGGTCACTTGAATGATGAAATAAGAAACGTGACCTGTTTTATAGTTAAAAGACTTGTCATTGGACATCAGCACCGCATAGCAACCTTTATGAAGAGGCTGTGCGGCAACCTCTATGGAGTGCTGGCGATAGTCATGAGGGTCGGTGACCTCCACATCCCATTGCTTAACGGCCTTAGATTTCAGATACATATCGAATTTATCCTGCCCCGACATATACCTACGTGTGTCAGGCATGAACTCTTCCTTGTAATCTACGTTTACTACCTTGAAATACAAATGATTGCAATTTGTATAATCGACAAGGAAACTGAAATATTCATCAGGATAGATTGTTTTGATATATGAACTCGATCCGAGTTTAGGCTCGATGATGGAGTAATACATATTCTCACACAATGCAGCACCCCTGGAACCCTCATACTGTTTCATTGCTTTAAGGCAATATTCGACGGCTTTCACATAACTGTCCTTATGTTCATCAGAAACATCGGAATCATATTTCGAGGCATCGGACCTGTAATATGAGGCGATTGCATAAATCACTTCAGCGCAGCATTTATCATTCTTGGATTTTTTCTCAAGCGACAACAATGAATTAAAGTACAGATTGTCAGAACCTTCATTTTGCAAATTCCGTCTTACGAACGACAGACGTGCCAAATCGAGATTGACGAGGGCATCTATTTCCTTCTGATGAAATATTTCAAGATTCTGATACAGGCGCAATGCATCAAGGAGCAAAGCCGATTCACTCAATTTGTCGTTAATGTCGAGTTTAATGAATTCATCCACCGGTTTAAGGGCATCATCGGTCAGAAAGTCAGCACCGAGGAGGTTGTTCGACGGTTCTGAAAAATAGTCGATGGCACGATGAGCGAGAAAATCGTAGAGTGTAGGACGAAGATTTCTGCTGTCAATACCTTTATCTATAATGTCATCGAATTGTTCAAGAGGTATTTTCTTGAGTTTGTCAGCATCTTCGAGTGATTTGATATAATATTCGTAGGAAATGCTTTTAAAATCTTCGCGCGACCATGCGGCCAGGTCTTCGGGACGCGTATCAGAAGCCACGTTTCCGTCTAATTTCCAACTGTTTCTATCATAATAGTTTGAATACAATTCAGCCGTCAGCGAATAATACACATTCTTTTCAGGGAAAGAGGAAGCCTGAATTAATGAATCGAAGGTATGTATTGTATTTTCAGAGGTAGCCTCTTCGAATTCAAGGTTAATTCTTGCTCTGAAGATAGCAACCTTAATGAGTTGTGAATAATTTTCATTGGCACGTGCAGCAGTCTCTATTTCAGCAAGTTCCTTAGCTGCAGAAGCGGGAAGTTGGTCATCAATGTATTTTCTGACCCGATCCCAAGAATTGGAATAGTCGGTTTGATCGGTTATCATGGTGTTATTATTGGTAGGGGTAATTTGTCCGTGAGTGCATGAAGACAGGAGCACTATAGCTATAAATATCACGACTTTTTTCATAATGAATCAAATAAAAATTAAACACAAATACATTTTGCGAATATCAGCATGAATACACGTCGGATATTCACATAGTCCTAAGTCCTAATAAGCAATAATTATGCCATCATCTGTAAAGTTCGAGGGAATCGGCTACTCGTTGGAGTTCATAACTGTAGGCTGACCTATAAGGTTTGTCCAACGGGGAGATAAAATCCTTTACCACGAAGGAGCCCGTGAACCTGCTGGAGAGCATACGCTGATAATATTCCGCATCGATTTTTTTTCTGAAGTCACCGACTCTTACACGATAATAAGGGGCTTTGAAGGAGATATAAACAGGAATGTTAATTTCGAGTGAGTCCAAAGACTCAGCTGCATTGTAAGCCATACTTTTTGAATTCGCTCCAGAGGCGAAAAATATCTGGATGCGATAGCCGTCATAACCTGCATGATATGAATCATACACATATTTTTTTGACAGTATGGAATCGAGCATGGGTGAAGAATACACGTGGAGTCGTCCCGGATTATCCTGTTCACTGTAGGGCGTATAATATTGTGCCTTGGCAAAACAGGCGCCCAAAAAGAGCAGCATGCAGGAAATTATCAATTTGCATTTCATAGTTATTGTATAAATGTGGATTCATAAATTTCAACTGCAAAAATAAAGTTTTTTTGGATATAATGCACTAAATAAAAGCTGTTGAGAATCTTGTTGGTAAATAAGAAAAAAAAAACAATAAAGTAATCCATAATTCAAAATTTAGTATTATCTTTGTGGTTGGATTGTGTATAGGGCTAATTTTGTCCAAAAATGGGCTTAATTGGCGTTATACCAATATGTTATATAATTGTATTTAATAGTAAAAAATATAAAAAAAACAGAAGTATGAAAAAAATTTATTATTTATTAGGTTTGATTCTTCTTTTCACCGCATGTGGAAAGGATTTAGCACCGGTGGTAATAACAGGTGAACCTGAAAGCACAAACATCGAGGCAAACAGTGCCGTATTGACTGGAACTATCGTTGACAACTACAACAACGAAATCACAGAAGTCGGGGTTATGTATGGAACCGCAGCAGATGCATTAACAAACACCTGTGTAGGAACATTGAAAAACGACCATATCAGTGCATCATTAACCAATCTTGAGCCTGGTAAGATTTATTATTATTATGCATACGCTACATCATCAGTTGGAACAGGTAAGGGATTAACCAAATGGTTCACAACAGGAAGCAGCATTCCAACAGTAAAGATCATAGATCTTTCAGACAACTGCACTCCTACAACAATTACTGTAAAAGGTAAGATAGAAAACTTCAATGGTGATGCAGTCAGAACATGGGGATTCGAATGCGTTTCAAAAGAAACCGGTATCACATACACTCTGACTAATCCGGCATACAACTACGATGACAACACATTCACAGGCACATTCACAGGACTGACTGCTTCTACAAAATACGATGTAACTGCGTTTGCAGTAAACGGCAGAGGCAGAGCCGTGTCAAACACTTTGACATACGCAACAACTTCATTCCTGTCAGATTTCATGGATAGTTTCGTTTCAGCCAACGGATTGAAGGTAAGTAGCATAGAAGTCACCGCTGCTGTTTTAAAAGAAGTCGAAGGTTTAACACCGACCGCTGATGACATGTATCCTGCAACAAACATGAGTTATGCTACAATCATAAGTTTCATTTCAAAACTCAATGCAGCAACAGGCAGAGCATTCCGTCTTCCGACACTTGCTGAATGGCAAGCTCTTGCAAACGACGGTCATACTTTTAGCGGCAGCAACAACATTGGCGAAGTTGCATGGTATCTGGGCAATTGCGGTTCAGTACAAATGGGCGGTAAGCTTAAAGGCAACGACAAAGGACTCTTTGACATGAGCGGCAATGTTTGGGAAATGACTGCAACAGCTGGCAATGACAACAAGAGCCACTACATCTGCGGCGGCAGTTTCAGGTCACATGAAGACCAATGCGTTGTAACCTCAAAGGTAGCTTATCCTGACGGTCAAGGTTCAGATGAAATCGGTTTCCGTCTTGTAGAATAATAACATACGCAATGATTTGCAAGTTAATTTAATTTTAATTATTCATATCCAAAGGCAGACTTTCGCGAAGTCTGCCTTTTGTTTTATACAAAATGAACAGCAATCTGAATCCATCATCCGATAACCTGTCGGCAAGTGACAAGAAATATGAAGTCGCGCTGCGTCCGCAGAATTTCAGCAGTTTCGCAGGACAAGAGCCTATCATAGCCAACCTCAAGGTGTTCTGTGCCGCAGCCAAACAACGCGGAGAACCGCTTGACCACGTGTTGCTGCACGGACCTCCTGGACTGGGCAAAACCACGCTATCAGCCATCATAGCCAATGAACTTGGCGTCAACATGAAAGCCACATCCGGACCGGTTCTCGACAAACCGGGTAATCTGGCGGGACTGCTTACCAACCTCGAACCGCGCGATGTCCTCTTCATCGATGAGATACACCGTCTGTCCCCGATAACGGAAGAATATCTTTACTCCGCCATGGAAGACTATAAAATCGACATCATGATAGATTCCGGAGCCAACAGCCGCAGCATCCAGATAAGCCTCAACCCTTTCACCCTCGTGGGAGCGACAACACGTTCCGGACTGCTTACTGCGCCACTTCGGTCACGTTTCGGCATCACGTCACGACTCAACTACTATCCTGCAGCAACTCTGTCGAAGATTCTAAAACGCTCAGCTTCAATACTCAAGACAGAAATTGAAGAGGAAGCGTCCTACGAAATTGCACGTCGCAGTCGCGGGACACCGCGTATTGCAAACCTGCTGCTCCGACGCGTCCGCGATTTTGCACAAGTTCAGGGCAACGGCATAATAGACCTCGACATAGCAAAAGTGGCACTCGCCGCACTCAACGTGGATATCAACGGCCTCGATGAAATGGACAACAAGATACTTTCCGCAGTAATTGAAAAATTCGGAGGCGGCCCGGTAGGCCTCACCACTATCGCCACAGCCGTATCGGAAGATGCCGGTACAATAGAAGAGGTATATGAACCATTCCTGATTCAGGAAGGCTATCTCCTAAGAACGCCTCGCGGCAGACAAGCTACGGAACTGGCTTACAAACATCTTGGGAAAGAAATCTTCAGCAGAACCGATGAAGGACTGTTATTCTAAGCCAAAAGATGTTCCAACAATATCTTTATTCCGATGCAATACAAAGATTGACCTACTAGAATACAACTACCAATCCAATACCATTAGTCGTTGTTCCTATACGGATTTCGGGCTGAAACACCAGAGAGGAATTGTAGTTGTTGACAGCTGTCCTCACATTATCCTCACCTATTGAACAGACAATCAATCCACCTATACTGGCAACGCCACCGCCTATGAGAAGGTCCCATAGAGGTTTACCTCCAGTAATCATCCAACCAATGCTATAACCTAATGCCGCACAACCGATAATGTTTACTATTCCGCCACCTAATATGAGAGACTTTCCTTTTTTAAATAGACTATAATCTTCCGATGTGAAATACCGTTCCAACATTTCATTCTCGATAGTAACACCTCCAACGGAAACTTTCCCGTTATTATAGGCCATGACCCCTTGAGGCAATGTCGAATTATTGGTAGGGTTGCTTTGTGAGATATACATCTCACGTTCACCATTTTCATAGGTAATCATAACGATGTCGGAAATGCTGATTGTATACAAAGGACCATCGAGATTGGAATACTTTTTATATGATATAGTGGATTGTCCGACTTCAGTTACCTTCGCTTGAATATCCGTTCCGTCCTTTTTCGTAATTATATCTTGAGCAGGCAACATGCAACTACAGAGCAGAAATGCTAAAACAATTGAAACTCTTTTCATAAAACTATCGAATTTATAATTCCCAGCAAAGGTAGTAAAAAATATTACGCAATAACTATTCTTGAAAATCTATTATCACTACTCCACGTATTCCTAAAAACAGAATAAGACACTCCAATTTCATCCTTGCTACAGTTGTTGCAAAGGAATTTAAGATTCCCATAATAGAAGTGATTCCGTACTTTTCAAGGTGGACTAACATTCGTTCTTGTTTCTTTTTGGTGTCCATGCATCTTGGGAAAGAAATCTTCAGCAGGACCGATGAAGGACTGTTATTCTAAGCCAAAAGATGTTCCAACAATATCTTTATTCCGATGCAAATCAGGATTATTCCGCCAACAACTTCGAACGGGAAATTGATTTTTCTGCCTAAAAATCTGCCGAGCAGCATCCCGACAAAAGAAAACATATAGGTACATATCCAAATTATTGCCGAGGATATGCCCACAGATTGCTGTGAACAGGCGAAAGCCACACCAACTGCAAGAGCATCAATGCTTGTTCCGACCGACAACGTTATCATATTCCAAAAAGCAAAAGGATTGAAAGACTTTTCTTCCTCGGCGGGCTTGAGACCGTCAATTATCATTCTTACGCCGATAAAAGCAAGCAATCCGAAAGCAATCCAATGGTCAACATCCTTTATAAGCTCTTCAAAATTGTGACCCAAAAACCAGCCGAAAGCAAACAGGCCAGACTGAAAAACTGCCATGAATAACGGAAATATCGCATAATAGCGTTTTTGTAACTCCTTTCTGCCGATACCGGCAGCAAAACTGACCGAGAAACTGTCCATTGAAAGACCGACGGCAACCAAAACAATCTCAATGATTTCCATAAAAGGATGAAAAAAGTAGCCCCACAAGGAATCGAACCTTGATTTAAAGTTTAGGAAACTTCCGTTCTATCCGTTGAACTATAGGGCCGAGATTTAATTTGGGATACAAAAATACAATTTATTTGGTTATCTTTGCCGAAAATTTACCACAATAAATAAGAATAATTCAAAATATGAACTTCGTACAAGATTTACAATGGCGCGGCATGATACACGACATCATGCCAGGAACGGAGGAACAGCTCAATAAAGAGATGACTACCGGATATTTAGGAATTGACCCGACAGCTGATTCACTGCACATCGGTCACCTGGTAGGAATCATGCTTCTCAAACACCTTCAGGAAGCAGGACATCGCCCAATAGTGCTGGTCGGAGGTGCAACAGGTATGATAGGTGATCCTTCAGGAAAATCACAGGAACGCAACCTGCTTGATGAAGACTCACTGCGTCACAACCAGGAATGCATCAAGAAACAGGTCAGCAAATTCCTCAACTTTGATGACAAGTCAAATAACGGGGCTATAATGGTCAACAACTACGACTGGATGAAGGATTATTCATTTCTTTCATTCATCAGAGATATCGGAAAGCACATTACGGTAAACTATATGATGACCAAGGATTCGGTAAAGAAACGCATAAACGGTGAAGGTCGCGAAGGCATGTCTTTTACTGAATTTGCATACCAACTGGTTCAGGGCAACGACTTTCTTCATCTGTTCAAGACGTACGGTTGCAAACTCCAGATGGGCGGAAGCGACCAATGGGGAAACAT
Organism: Bacteroidales bacterium; assembly: GCA_016285515.1. GTDB lineage: Bacteria > Bacteroidota > Bacteroidia > Bacteroidales > BM520 > RGIG7150. The sequence continues at coordinate 181,153 of JAEEQW010000001.1, read as the reverse complement.
AACCACTGGCACCGAACTGATTAGAAGAACTTTGGGCGAAGAGGCTTTCGCACTGACATGTCCTCTCATAACAAAGGCCGACGGCGGAAAATTCGGCAAAACAGAATCAGGAAACGTCTGGCTTGACCCACAGCGCACATCACCTTACAAGTTCTATCAATTCTGGCTCAACACATCCGATGCCGATGCCGAAAAATATATCAAAATATTCACATTGTTCCCAAAAGAACATATCGAAGAACTCATAGCAAAACACAACGAAGCACCGCATCTGCGCCTGCTTCAAAAGGAACTCGCCAAAGACATCACCATCCGTGTCCATTCGAAAAAAGACTACGATGATGCCATATCCGCTTCTGAGATTCTCTTCGGAAACAGCAACGCCGACAACCTCAGAAACATTCCTACCGACATGCTTCTCTCTGTATTTGAAGGTGTTCCACAGGCTGAGATTCAACGTTCGGAACTGCAGCAAGGTATCGGAGTGATTGACGCTCTTTCAGAAAAGACAGGCTTCTTCTCATCAAAGGGTGAAGTCAGACGCTCGTTGAAAGAAAATGCAATCTCCATCAACAAAGAGAAGGTTAACGATGAATATGTTCTCGGAGAGAAAGACCTTATCAACGACAGGATAATTCTTGCCCAAAAAGGCAAAAAGAACTATTATCTGATAATTGTGAAATGACAGAGACGGAACTTGTCCCGTCTTTACTTCCATTTACTGTAACACTATCCCGATAGCGATTTTATTGTAGAGCTTGACGGTTCGTGTTAAATTTTTGTTGTATGTGAAACGTGTTTTCAGAGAAATCTTGACCGTTTTCATCATTGAGCATGATATCTCATTGTCAATCTGGAACTTGAAATAATTGATCCATTCCTTGGAAAAGAATTTGCCTTCCCCAGGGAAAAAAAACTTGCCGTTATTCTTTACGGTAAGCACGCTGTTAATCTTCTTCCGGAGATTATAGCTGAAATCAAGGCCTGTCATATTGTATATGAACTTTCCCTTCAGCACCCCGTTGATTTCATCCGTCTCTTTGGCGTCATATATCGCCTGGTTGAGAAACAGCACGCACTCGGCACTTGCAAGGTTCAAGGCAAAGGAACCTTTCAAATATTTGTCGAAAGAATACTGCAGACCTAACGACCAGCTGACATTTCCAGGAGACATGAACGATGATTCGAGAAGCTTGTCCTCCTTGGTGTCGAAAATCTGTGACGTCATGGAAAGAGAAGTCTTGACTTCAAAATCATCAATGGAATATGAAAGAGTGTTTTCAACTTTCATTTCATCAGCCGACTTGCATACCTCTTTGTCAGACATTTCACCGCCCAACTGGTATGAAGAACTGAAATCGTAAGTCATATTCTTCCATTTGCAGTCAGCGGAGAAACTTACAGCCACATCACCTGAATATTTCACAGGTGGCTTTACCGAATCGGCGAGATTATGCGAATAATTCTCATCAAAAGCGAAATCGACGGCGGAATTAATGTTCCATTCGCTTTTCGGGACAGAATCATCCGTCTGCAATATGTCTTTTACAGAACTTCAATCTTCCCTAATAAAATTACAACTTACAAAAACTGTCTTAATCTTGTAATAATTATTATTGTGACAGTCATTGAACATTTTCCTGATAGTATTGTTGAAGAAACTGATATTGGAATGCATCAGAACAAAAATGATGTAATCACAATCAGCATCTGGTAAAACCAATGGATCGGTCCAATAAACCAGGCTGTTCAATATTTTCCGGACAATTTCAGGCTGTTCGGTAATTATGCAGGGAATGTCAGGGGTAAGATTGGAAAAAGCATCGCGTTTGTCACCTGAACAACGATAGTTTCCATCCTCGTCCTTAGAGATATCGACATAATTACCTTTATTATCAAGCATAAAGGTTGTCGGGACTCCCATGTCGAGTAAAGGGTCAGTAAGGATATCATGAATTACGGTATTATTCTCATCATCCTTGATATAAGCCAAATAATCAGCGTATGAGGAAAAATTCTTGAATGACTGCTTTTTACATTTTTCGACAGAGAGAACCTTATTGGATAGTTTTGAATATCTTTTCCCAATCATAGAACATGAGCCTGACAAAAAAAACAGGGCGGCAACTGCCATAATAACATAAACTTTCTTCATGGTTTTTATTTTTTAAAATTTAATTTCACAAAAAAGAGGACATTGCCGGAGCAATGTCCTCCAAAAAACTACAAAGGAACATGTATGTAAACAGACTTTACATCCGAAGTAATCATATATGTCTGTTTGGCGTCTATTCCTGTGACTGTCGGAGATTTCATGCTGTCAATCAGTTCATCAGGAAAATCGACACCTGCACCAAAACAGACGCTGTTTCTATCAATCAAATGAGATGACACTTCAGGGAAATCAAGTGATTCTATATCATCTTTCAAAATGTTGATAATCAATTCATCATCATAAACCTCAACAACAGCAGGAACAGAATTGCCATTTCTATCGCTTATAGAAGGATAAAAAAACACAGCGCAAAGTGGCCAACGATGAAGACAGTTGTCTCTCGGATTTCCAAAAACAAGCTTTACTTTGTACCTGACCTTAGGGTAATCCGACGAGGCAGAAAGAGTCTCAACAGGATTCAAGCTGACGGCAGTATTTGCAAATGTAAGGTTTGGGGCGATAAGACATACTGCAAAAAATAACAACATTTTTTTCATGATGGAATGTACTGTTTATGACATTAAAACATTAAAAAGGGATATGAATATAAACCGCTGTCTTATCGGAAGTTACAGTATAGGTTTCATTACCGTCAATACCATATACATCCTTGTTGCCCATTTTTTTTATCACTTCATCAGGAAATTCGACACTGTTGCCGAAACGAACTGATTTAACATTGATAAGATGCTTGTTAACTTCACTTGCGTTCAAGTCGTAGATGTCATTCTTGAGAATTCTGATAATAATCTCATCGCTATAACATTCAAGCGTACCGGGAAGTTCATGTCCACCATTGCCACCACCAGGGGAAGTCACGCTGGTATCGGTTGCAACAGAAAATTTGCACACTGGCCACCAACCAGCGCATTTCAAGGCCGGGTTACCCAACTGGATGGTGATTGAGATTTTAAACTTTGGTGCTGCCACCTGCACATCGTTAGGGGCAGCAATTTCCATCTGTGAAGACTCTGCCACACAAACATTTGTCTGATCATTAACTGCGAAACAAGCACCAGCGATTAATATAGCTGACGCAAACATAAATAATTTTTTCATAACATCTGATATTTTTAATTGTGCCTACTCTTTAATGGATTTTCAGCTGTCTCCTTCTTGAATTCTTCAACTCGGATCCGAAGAGTTTTCATTTATATATGTCAGAAACACCTGTTTTGTTACCACTTTTTTGGTGATTTATTTTATCAACATTTCTATAAACCTGAAAAGCAACAATTTACAACGGGAAATTATTTTGATATTTTTTTGTACTTTTGTAAACTTTTTGAAAAAAGAAAAATACAAATATCATGAGATTAAAAAGATTTTTACCCTTCGTTTTATTGGTTCTGCTTTTCTCGGGCTGCCAGAACAACAAAGTCTATTATGAAGACAACTATAAATTTGAAAATGACATCTGGCCTCGTTTCAATCATGTGACTTTCGATGTTCCTATCAACGACGCGAACAAACACTATGACCTTTTACTCACAACATACTATGATGTAAACATTGATTTCGATGAACTGCCAATTCAAGTTAATACCGAGACTGAAGATGGCGAGAAACGGTTCAGTGAATTCCACATCAAACTGAAAGACAGTCAGGGAGCTCACAAAGGCACTCTCAACGATAAAAGGGATTGTATGGAAGTACAGCATGTGATAAGGAGAGACTTTACCGTTAGCAAGCCCGGCAAACTTCATGTTGACATTGAATGTTTTTATCCAAAATACAATATTCCATACATCAAAGAAGTAAAGCTGCAATTGGTTAATGCAGACTCTTCAGCAAAATAGCATGACAAACGACATTCAGTCATTAGTTGACAAATATTACCCTGAAGGGACGTTGGCACGGGAAAAATATATTCCTCATGTACAAGCTGTTACGGATGCTGTAGCCAAAATCATACAACATAATCCCGACCTTGAAGTTGACAGCCAACTGGCTCTTAACGGTGCATATCTGCATGATATAGGCATCTGCATGACCAATGTCGAATCACTCGGATGTTATGGGACAGCCCCATACATTCAGCATGGCGTTCTTGGAAGAGATATCCTGATAAAGGAAGGTTTCGGGCAATATGCCATGATTTGCGAAAGGCATGTAGGAACAGGACTTGACAAGGATTTTGCCGATGCAAACAATTTTCCCGAGCCGCACAGGGATATGAAACCGGAAACCATCGAGGAAATACTCGTATGCTATGCCGATTCTTTTTTCTCAAAATCAAGCGATGACCTCACAAAGCCGGAGCCTTTGGAACTCATACGCTCAAAAATTGCAAAACACGGTGAAGAAGGAATGACGACTTTTGACAATTGGTGCAAACAATTCGGCACTGACTACCTTTATGAATAAAACGATGAAAAGAATAGCAGTATTAGGTTCAACAGGTTCCATAGGGACCCAAACATTAGACATCGTCCGCAGACATCCGGACATGTTCTGTATCGAGATGCTTGTTGCAGGTTCAAACTCGGAACTTCTTATAAAACAGGCCCTTGAATTCAATCCAAATACGGTGGTTATTGCCGACAAATCCAAATACAAGGAAGTTGCTGACGCATTGCAGTCCAAAAATATAAAGGTGTTTTCAGGGCAAGAATCGGTCAACCACATCAACGATGCCGCCGACTACGATTTGATGGTTCAGGCCATTGTAGGTTTTTCAGGATTCGAACCCACATACAGGACAATACTTGCGAAGAAGCCTATTGCCCTTGCTAACAAGGAGAGCCTCGTAGTTGGCGGAAAGATGATAATGCAGCTTGCAGCCGACAATCATGTGCCCATTCTGCCAGTCGATTCGGAACATTCAGCCATTTTCCAATGCCTTCAGGGTGAGCACTACAACAAGATTTCCCGCATACTGCTCACAGCTTCAGGCGGTCCTTTCAGAGGTAAAAGTCCCGATTTCATGGAAACCGTCACCCCTGAAATGGCGCTGAAACACCCCACCTGGAAAATGGGCAATAAGATAACCATCGATTCAGCCACACTGATGAACAAAGGCTTCGAAATCATTGAGGCCGTGCTGCTGTTCAACGTCGATGTCCAACAAGTTGAACCTGTCATAAATCCGCAGTCGGTCATCCATTCCATGGTGGAGTTCGAAGACGGCTCCATCAAGGCACAAATGGGATATCCGACAATGACCATTCCAATCCAGTATGCCATGACATATCCTCTGAGATATCCCACACTGTTAAAAAAGTTCGACTTCGCCGATTACCCTACACTCAGCTTCGAAAGAATTGACACCGACACATTCCGGTGCGTCAACCTTGCAAAAGAAGCAATAAACACCGGCGGCAGCATGACGGCAGTTCTCAACGCTGCAAATGAAGTCGCCGTATATGCTTTTCTCGACAGGAAAATCAAGTTTACTGACATACCGAGAATTATAGAAAAAGCCATGAATGAACACAATACCATTTCAAATCCAACGTTTGACGATTTAGTCAGTGTTGATGCACAGACAAGAGAAAAATATTCAATAAAGTAAAGAAAAACCATGACTGTACTAATCAAAATAATACAACTCATCCTGTCATTGTCACTTCTCGTGATTGTTCACGAGTTCGGACATTTCATAACTGCAAGGATTTTCAAGACACGTGTGACAAAATTCTACATTTTCTTTGACACCAAGTTTTCATTGTTCAAATGCAAAAGGGTTAACGGAAAATGGCATTTCAAATTTTTCGGCAAAACCTTAAGAGACATGGAACTTGTTACAGATGGGAACGGGGAACCTGTACTTGATGCAAAGGGCAACAAACAGTATCAACCAATAGACATCAGCAAATTACCTGACAATGATTGGCGCAAATATCCTGACAATACTGAATTCGGCATTGGTTGGATTCCTTTCGGCGGTTACTGTGCAATATGCGGCATGGTCGATGAAACCCATTCCGCTGCATCACTTGCATCGGAGCCTAAGCCATACGAGTTCAGGTCGAAGAAAAGATGGCAGCGTCTGATAATCATCCTCGCAGGTGTTATCATGAATGTCATAACTGCCATGGCAATATACATCGGACTACTCTCACATTATGGAGAGGCGTATCTGCCAAACTCAAGTGTAAAATATGGTATTGCCGTCGATTCCGTGGGTTATGAAATGGGGTTGCGCAATGGCGACTACATATTGAGCGTTGACAATGAGGAAGTTGAAGACTTCTATGCTATTCCGAGCAAAATACTCATCGACCAAGCCAAAACCATACAGGTTCTCAGGGACGGTCAGCAACTTGATATAGAAGTCTCAGAAGAAACACTCGCAAAGCTGATGAAAGCCACAAGCTTATCTTTCATCGCCCCGAGAATACCGTTTGTAGTAGGCGGATTTTCAGATGATTCTCCTGCCAAAAACGCCGGAATTGCAGTCGATGACCAAGTGATCTCTGTTGACGGACAGACGTCTGAATATTTCGACCAGTTTAAAGAAATAATAACCAACAGTAAAGGGCAGACGGTTAACATTATTGTTGTAAGAGACTCTGACACACTAAGTTATCCCGTTCAGGTTTCTGACGATGGACTTGTCGGTGTATATGCAAACACCACCAACATTTTCGAAATCAAACAGAAGGACTACACTTTTTTCCAAGCAATACCGGCCGGATGCAAACAGGCATTCACACAAATGGGCAGTTATGTGAAGAGTCTGAAACTGCTGTTCCTGCCTAAAGCCAAAGGCTACGAATCACTTGGCAGTTTCATTTCCATAGCAAATATTTTCCCGGGAACATGGGACTGGTATTCATTCTGGCGTCTCACAGCCTTCCTGTCCATTATTCTCGCAATAATGAACGTGCTGCCAATACCAGCATTGGACGGTGGTTATGCAATTCTCATAATCTATGAGATGATTACCGGCAAAAAACCGAGCGACAAGTTCCTGGAAAAGGCAAACACTATAGGATGGATCATCCTTTTGGCGCTGCTGCTCTTAGCAACTTGGAACGATGTTACAAAATATATTTTCAGAATAAGATAGAATGAAAAAAGCATTTTTAATGATACTTGACGGCTGGGGCATCGGCGACGGCAAAAAAGACGATGTCATAAGTGTGACTCCCACGCCGAATTTAGACAGATTATATGCCAGATATCCCCATTCACAGCTTATTGCCTGTGGTGAGGCAGTGGGACTTCCCGAAGGCCAGATGGGCAACTCGGAAGTCGGCCACACCAATATCGGTGCAGGCAGAATAATCTATCAGGATCTCGTCAAAATCAATCATGCATGCAATGACGACAGTATATTGTCCAACAAAACCCTTACCGATGCATTCAACTACGCAAAAGCCAACAATGCAGCGGTACATTTCATGGGGCTTGTATCGGATGGCTGCGTGCATTCGTCTGAAGAACATCTGATCAAATTATGTGAGATGACCCGGCAATTCGGCCTCGACAAGGTTTATATCCACGCTCTCACAGACGGTCGCGACACTGCTCCAACCAGTGGAATAAAATATATCACACAACTGGAAGAAGCCATTAAAAACACTTCCGCAAAGATAGCCACCGTTGCCGGCAGATTCTACACTATGGATAGAGACAAACGCTGGGACAGAATAAAGATGGGATATGACGCCATGATTCATGGTATCGGCAACAAGGCACACAGCGCCGCTGAAGCTGTCAACAATTCATATGACAATGATAAAACAGACGAATTCATTGTTCCTACAGTCATAGTTGACGAACATGGCCAGCCGGTAGGTTTAATCAAGGAAGATGATGTCCTCGTATGCTTCAATTTCCGTAACGACAGGATGCGCGAAATTGTCAGCGTGCTGACGCAGCAAAGCCTTCCTGATGAAGGACTTGTGACGATAAAGGGACTTTACTGCGTAACCATGGTTCCATACGATGACAAATTCACGGGTCTGCATATCATCTTCGACAAAGAGTCTGTAACCGACACCATCGGTGAAACGGTATCAAAAAACGGACTTAGACAGATTCGGATAGCCGAAACCGAGAAATACGCTCATGTTACGTTTTTCTTCAATGGCGGTGTGGAAACCGAGTTCCCGGGTGAAAAACGAATTCTGATTCCTTCACCTAAGGATGTCAAGACTTACGACTTAAAACCTGAAATGAGCGCATACAAAGTGAAAGACGCTATCATCAAGGAGGTCAATGATGAAAGCGCCGACTTTATATGTCTGAATTTTGCAAACGGTGACATGGTCGGACATACAGGAGTCTATGATGCAATAGTAAAGGCAGTAAAAGTTGTTGACGAATGTGTAGGGGAAGTGGTTGAAGCCGCATTAAAGCATGACTATGAAATGGTTATCATAGCCGACCACGGCAATGCCGACCATGCCATCAACGATGACGGCACACCGAATACGGCTCACTCGCTGAATCCTGTCCCTTGCATAATAGTATCCGACAGATTCAAACATGTCGATAACGGTCGTCTCTGCGATGTTGCACCGACAATACTGACCATGATGGGACTTGAGATCCCCAAAGCAATGACTGGCAAATGCTTAATCTGAACAGAACATCCGTCGTCATCGCACTGATAACCTGCCTTATAGTGCCGTACGGTCTGACAGCTCAAACCGAAACGACACCAAACAAGACAGAAATACAGCTTATTCAGGCCGACAGATGGTTCTATTCAAAAGATTTGAATGCAAATTCACAATTCATTGTAGGCAACGTTATCCTGCAGCACGATTCGGCTTACTTGCTTTGTGACACTGCACTGCTCTACAAGGCAACCAACACCGTGGAAGCATACAGCAACGTCCGCATAATTGACAATGACACCATCAACCTTTACGGTGACTATCTGACCTACAATGGAAACACAAAAATAGCATATATCCGTGGAAATGTCAGGCTCGTTGACCCATCAACAACACTTATAACATCGCAACTGACTTTCAACAGAAACACTCATACTGCCTACTACGACTCCGGGGCAACAATCACCAACGGGGAAAACAAACTCGTAAGCGTTGATGGCATCTACAATACCAGCACCGGCGACCTCTCATTCCACAAGGACATTGTCATCACCAATCCCGACTACATACTTAAATCCGACACCATGCTCTACAATGTTGACAGAAAAGTAGTTACAGCCATTGATTCGACAACAATCTTCAACAAGGACAACACCATGTTCTGTCGTTCAGGCAAATACTATCTTGAAACGGATGAGGGAGCCTTCAACAATAGCGTGGAAATTCATTACGACAACTACATACTGTTCTCCGACAGCCTTTATTACGAAAACAAAAGAGTTTATGCGGAAGGATATGAAAACGTGACAGTTATTGACACCACAAACAAAATCACCTCGTGGTCAGACTACATCGAATTCAACAAGGAAGACGGCTACGGATTCATCAGCGGAAATTCAAAAGTGAGGTATCTCACTGAAAAAGATACGATGTACATCTTGGCAGACACCATTCGTGCGACCTTTGACAGCACGCTCATTGACATAAGTGCCTACAATCATGTCAGACTGATACACAAAGATTTCCAGGCTGTATGCGATTCATTGGTGGCATACAGAGCCGATTCGTGCGTGAAGTTGTTCAACTCCCCTGCTCTCTGGACCGGCAAAAACCAGATTACCGGCGACACTGTCATACTTTACACCGCCGATGGCAAAATCGACAAGTTGCACATCCCTTCCTCCGGATTCATCGCTGCCAAGGACACGCTCGGTTCAATCAATCAGATAAAGGGCAATGAGATTTCCATCTATTTCAAGAAACATGACAATGAAAACGCCGGGTCAGAACATGGCAATGGCATTGATTATGTCGCCATTAACGGAAATAACCAGGTGGTGTATTTCCTGAGAGATGATAACAACGGACTTATCGGAATAAATGTGGTGTCGGCTAATAATTCAAAGATAATTTTTGTTGAAGGTGAGATGCGGGATTTCATCTTCTATTCAGACGTAAAGAGTGACATATACCCAACTGACAAATCAAACCCGTCGATGGAAAAACTGGACGGACTTATGTGGCGTGAAGAAGAGAGACCATCAATAGAATAATCCTGGTTTATTTGCATATTTCGGCATAATTATTGCTATATAGATACTTTTTACGTTATACAGAAACACAAAACAAAATGCGAAATAAAGTAATAACGCTTATCATTCTTATCAGTTGCATTGGTGGCATAAAAGCTCAGGACAGCACGAGACTTGTACTGTCATTGGAACAGGCTGAAAAATATGCCGTAGAGCACAACAGGACATTGCAGAACGCCAATTATGAGGTGCAGAAAGCCCAGCGTTCCCGCTGGCAGGCACTGGCCTCAATGCTGCCACAGGTAAATGCCAACTTCGACTATCAAAACTTCTGCGGTTATTCCATGAATTTCATGCAAGGAGTTTCAATCCCCATGAACCCATCCGGAACCCTCGGAGTCACGGCTTCAATGGCTTTGAGCGGCGCACAGATAATCAACACACTGATGGCCGACATATCCATCGATATGCAGAATATCTCCCAAAAGCAAAGCGAACAGAGCATCATAGCCAACGTTGACAAACTATACTTCTCGACATTGGCAATGGAAGGAACTGTTGATTTGCTGACAGAAAGTTTAAACAATCTGAAAAGGTTGCAGGAAATGACAGATTGGGCAGTGAAAGCAGGTGTCACAGAACAAACTGAATCCGACAAGATTGCAGTCCAGGTTGCAACGATGCAAAGTTCAATCAATTCTGCAAACCGCTCCATCGAAATGCTTTACAACTCATTAAGACTTCAGTTGTGTACAGATGTCAACTGTGAAATAATACTTAGCGACAATATAGACCATCTGTTGAGCATAGGTGAGATACAGGACCTCCTCAACAAGGATTTCATTTTAGAGAACAACTATTCATACCAGCTTCTCGAAAAAAATCTTGAGTTGTCAAAAAAGCAGATAACACTTTCAAAAATGAACTGTCTGCCGACAATAAGCGCATATTACCAATATTCAGCAAAAACATACTTCGGCAAGGAAGAAGGAATGAACATGACGCCTCCCAACATGGTAGGTGCCTCATTGTCAGTACCTTTATGGTCATCCTTGGCGAAAAAAAGTGCCGTTGAGCAAAGCAAACTGAATTACAAGACGACTGAAAACACCTTCAACGACACAAAGAACTCGCTTTTAGTACAGGACCGTCAGTTGAGGTACAATCTCACCTCAGCCTACGAGACATATCTCATACAGCAGGACAACGTTGATGTCACAAAAAGAGTATTCGACAATATATCAGAAAAGTTCGAATATGGAAGAGCTTCAAGCCTTGAAGTCACCAACGCAAGCACAGACATCATCACTGCCCAGAACAACTATTTGAAAGCCCTGATTGAACTTGTAGAGGCACACGTTGAATTAAGAACATTACTTAACATCTCCAAATAATGAAAAAAAAATATATCGCTCCATTATCATTTGTCCTGCTTGCAACGATACTTGTAAGTTGCGGTCAGAAAACATCAAAGGACACGACAGTTGAGACTGAGAAGGCAGAACTCGTTAGAACTCAGGTCATTGAGAAAACGACAATAGCAAGAAACCTTAACATTACCACGACATTGGAAGGTTATGAAACCCAGAAAATATCCCCTTCCCTTACAGGCAAAATTGAGCACATCTATGTTGAAGTCGGCAGCAAGGTAAGCAAAGGGTCTGACCTTATCAGAATGGATCAGAATCAATACAACACAGCATATCTGACATTTCAGAATCTTAAGACAGAGTTTTCAAGGGTTGAGTCCCTGCGGGCTTCCGGAAACATCTCGGAGCAGACCTACGACCAGACCAAGCTTCAGTATGACCAGGCAAAGGAGTCGCTTGAATTTCTGAAGACCAACACATACGTCAAAGCTCCTTTCTCCGGTGTGATTGCAGCCAAAAACTTCGAGGACGGTGAGTTATACAGCGGGTCGCCAATCCTCGTCCTCACACAGATAAGCACTCTGAAGGCTTTTATCAACGTTCCCGAATCTTATTTCCCACTCGTCAAGGAAGGCATGAAGGCGACAGTCACATCAACGATATATCCGGGTGAGACATTTCCAGCAACGGTGGAGACTGTCTATCCTACCATTGACGCCTCATCACACACATTTCAGGTAAAACTCCGCATTCCGAACAGCAGGGAGCTTCTCCGTCCGGGTATGTATGCCAACACATATCTTGCACTTGGAGAAGTACAGACCGTCATAGTCCCTTATCAGGCTGTACTTAAGCTGCAAGGCTCAAACAACAGATACGTGTTTCTCAACGACAACGGTGTGGCAAAACGAGTCGATGTCACTTTAGGCGACCGCTTTGACGATCAGATAGAGATAATATCCGACGGCATAAAGGAAAATGACGAGCTTGTCGTTGTCGGTCAGGCAAAGTTAGTTGACGGCAGAAAACTGAATGTCCAAAAATAAACAATTGATTATCTGAAAAATGAGTATATATAAATCTGCAGTTGACAAGCCCATCACCACACTGCTTATCTTTGTGGCAGTGTTTATCATAGGTTTGTTCTCTTTATCAAAACTTCCTATTGACCAGTTCCCGGAGATGGATCCGCCATATATTTCCGTAATGACCACTTACGCCGGAGCCAATGGAAGTGAAATTGAAACCAATGTCACCAAACTGTTGGAGAACTCACTTAACTCAGTTGAGGGACTTAAGACCATAACATCATCTTCAAGGGATAACCTTTCCCTGGTATCCCTCGAATTCAAATGGGGCGAAAACCTTGATGAACGTGTCAACGATGTACGTTCTGCCATAGATATGGTGTATGACAACCTTCCTGACGGATGTTCCAGGCCAACAATATTCAAGTTCAATTCAAGTTCCATACCTATTGCGCAGTATGCAATCACTGCAAATGAGAGTTATCCCGGACTCAACAAAATACTTGACGACAACGTGGTAACGGTACTGAAGCAGATTGACGGTATCGGCACAGTATCAATTTCCGGTGCACCGGAAAGGTACGTGTATGTCGAGCTTGACCCTAACAAAGTCGATGCTTACAACCTTAGCGTCGAATTGATAGGCAATGCCATATCTTCCAACAACCTCAACTTAGCGTCAGGTTCGGTGAAAATGGGCAAGGAACAGTATCAGATACGTGTTCAGGGCGAATATGTCGAAAGCAGTGAAATTGAAGACATTGTCGTCAGCACGACCTATGACGGAAGGCAGATACATGTCCGTGACCTCGCCACAGTGCGTGATACCATCAAGGACGTGTCTTTGGAAGAGAAAATCAACGGCAAGGACGGTGTCCGTCTGATTATCATGAAACAGTCAGGTGCCAACACAGTGCAGATATGCAATGATGTAAAGGACTTGCTGGCCACGATTCAGCCAAAATTACCGCCGGACATCAAAATCACACTTATCTATGACCAGTCGGAAGAAATCACCCATGCCATCAAAGGATTGGGAGAATCCATCTTCTATGCTTTGATATTCGTAGTATTTGTAGTCTTGTTCTTTCTCGGTCGCTGGCGTGCAACTATCATCATCGCACTAACCATTCCTATCGCCCTGATAGTAGCATTCATATATCTTTTAGCCACAGGCAGTTCACTGAATATCATTTCTTTGTCATCACTGACAATCGCAATCGGTATGGTTGTGGATGATGCCATCGTTGTCCTTGAAAACATAACGAGACACATCGAACGAGGCTCCAGTCCGAGAGAATCTGCAATATATGGCACCAACGAAGTGTGGGTGTCAGTAATCGCAACCACATTAGTCATCGTGGCAGTTTTCGTGCCTTTGACAATGTTGCCGGGAATGGCAGGCATTCTTTTCAAGGAGCTCGGCTGGATAATCACAATATGCGTCTGCACATCAACTACAGTGGCTATATCCTTAACTCCTATGCTTTGCTCAAAGTTGCTGAAGGCAAAAGACAGGATTTTCAATCAGACACCATCGGAAGAAAAGAAGAAGAAACGTATCACATACGAAAACACCGTGGTGCGTTTTCTTGACAAGATAGACAAATTATATGCAAAATCATTATATTTCTGTATAAGGCACAAGTTCGCCTCATTGCTGGTTTTGATAGCTGTTTTCGCAGTTTCCATGATACCTGTTATAAAAGGAAAGGTCGGCACTAACTTCATGCCTTCTTCCGATGAAGGTCGTTTGTCGCTGACTGTTGAATTGCAGAGAGGCACTCGTGTCGAAGAGACCATGAAGACCGCAAGAGCTATTGAAAATGCCATATATGTCTCTGTTCCTGAAACACAATTGATTTCAACGTCACTGGGTTCAAGCGACGAGTCAGGTATTTCCTCAATATTTTCATCCACCAACAACAACAAGATTTCAATGACTGTCCGTTGTTCCAAGAAAAATGAACGTGAACGTGGCATAGAGGAAATATCCGAAGTGATACGGCAGGAACTTGCTAAAATACCTGAGATAATCAGATACCAGGTCTCCACACGTGGCGGTGGCATGGGAGGCAGTTCCCTGGAAGTCAAGATTTTCGGTTACGATTTTGATGAAACCAACAAGCTTACAGCTGAGTTCAGCAGCAAAATGAAGGAAGTTGAAGGTGCGCGTGACATCAATATAAACCGTGAAGAAGACCGCGCAGAACTTCAGATTGTCTTCGACAAGAAAAAGCTCGCACGACATGGCCTCACCGAAGCTACGGCAGCAGTTTACGTTCGTAACAGAGTCAACGGCATGGCGGCAGGATATCTGAAGGAAGACGGTGAGGAATACAATATCGTAGTCCGTATGCAGGAAGAATACCGCAACTCCATCACTGACATGGAGAACATGACCATCATGTCGGGAACCGGCAGTTTAATCAAATTGAAGGAGATAGCCGAAATCAAGGAATATTGGTGTCCGCCAAGTATCGAACGCGAACGCCGCGAACGTTGTGTCACCATAACAATCACCCCATATAAAGTTGCATTAAGCAAACTTGCTGCTTCTGCAACTGAAATCCTCAACGACATGACTATACCACAAGGTATAACATGGGAATTATCAGGCAATTACAAAGACCAGAAGGAGACTTTCAGCAATATGATCACCTTAGCTCTTCTGATATTGATGCTCGTATATGTTGTGATGGCATCACAGTTTGAATCATTCTCCAAACCTTTCATCCTTATGATGTCATTCCCGTTTGCACTCTCCGGTGTTGTCTGGGCTTTGCTTATCACCAACAAGTCACTTGACATGATAGGTGCTTTGGGTATCATACTGCTTATTGGTATTGTCATAAAGAACGGCATTGTCCTCGTTGACTACATTAATCTGATGCGCGACAGAGGTCATGCCCTGACAGATGCTGTAGCCTTAGCCTGCCAATCACGTATCCGTCCTGTTCTCATGACTGCTATCACTACTATCCTCGGCATGGTGCCTATGGCATTGAGCAAAAGCGAAGGTTCGGAAATGTGGGTGCCATTGGGCATCGTTGTCATCGGCGGTATGCTTGTGGCCACATTAATAACGCTGTATCTGGTACCTATTCTTTACAGCATAATGGCACGCAAAGGCGAACGCGACAAAAACGCAAAGAAACGTAAGAACTTCTATTTCATGGGATTAGACGATGACATAGAACAAGTTAACATGAACACATTCAACGCTCCCACAGAAAAACTGACAGAAAACAAGCATTAAAAATGAAAGCAATATTAATAATATTCAATCAGGCTGATACAGAACGTATAGAATATATGCTTGACGAAATGGGCATCAGAGGCTTCACATTCATTGAAAACGTTCAGGGACGCGGCAGCATAAACGGCGAGCCGCATCGCGGAACGCATACCTGGCCAGAAATGAATTCTGCAGTGCTGACTATTGTTCCAGATGAAGTAGTTGACGGTGTGCTGGCAAACGTCCGCAGACTCGACAAACGTAACGAGGAAGTCGGCATAAGAGCTTTTGTTTGGACTATCGACCAAATTGCGTGAGTCCTGCTCCGAAAAGCAGTAATGAAGAAGGAAAAGAAGAATTGTGGGAAATATTCACAGTATAACTAAAAAATTGTTATTTTTGTAGTTTAGTTTACCACATTATTGGTAATAATAATATATTGACAATTAATATGTTATGATAAAACTATCTACAAATATATATAAATATTTCCAATCACACAAGACTTTTTTCCACATCCTTCTGCTGATTATTTTCATCGTGCTGGGTTTCTTTGCATGCAAGATGAAATATGAGGAAGATGTCTCCAAAATCCTTCCATCCTCAAATGTAGGTTCCACGGGTGATATCGTCTTCGGCAATGTTAAGGTTAAAGACAAGGTTTTCGTACTCTTCATAAAAGACAACGACTCCTGCTCCATTGATGAATTAGAAGCTGCCGCACAGGATTTTTCGGAACAGCTTATGGAAAAAGACTCAACCCATCATCTCATCGACAACATTTTATACAAACTTGACGATGACATGATCCCTTCTCTTTTCACTTTTCTTTTTGAAAATATTCCATCATTCATTGACAGCACCGACTTCACCAAACTTGAAGAGTTGTGTACTGAGGATAATATTAACCTCCGGATGGCACAGAATCTCGAACTGCTTTCCACTGAAGCGGGGGCGGCATATCTTCCGATTATTGCCAACGACCCTATTGGATTCCAAGATGTATTCATGGAAAAAGCCGGCATAATTCAAGACGGGTTAGGAGGAAACTATACCATGATTGACGAATTCTTCTTCACTCCCGACTCCTCATCAGCAATCGCATTCATTTCCCCGAACTTCGACTCCTTTGAATCGAAATTTGCACGAGTGATGGTCAACGACATGAAACATCTTACAAAAGAGTTCAAGGAAACCTATCCTAATGTTAAAATCGTATATCATGGTGCGCCCATTGAAGGTTCCGACAACTCAAGCCATATAATCAGAGACATCATTGTGACTATCGGCAGTTCACTGATAATCATCATGATAATCATTATTATTTGTTTCAGAAAGCCATTACACACCATATTCTCCTTACTCTTCCCTATCGTGTTCGGAACAATATTCGGACTTACAATAATGTATTTCATAAAAGGGATAATGTCGTTTCTTGCACTCGGCATAGGGGCATTGATTCTCGCGGTTGGACTAAGTTACTGCTTACATGTCCTTACCCACTTCAAACACACAGGTGATGCTCTTACCGTGGTGAAAGACCAGACAATGCCAATCTTTCTGAGTTGCATCACCACCATAGGTGCTTTCATGGCATTATTGTTCACATCTTCGGAACTGCTGAGAGATTTCGGGCTGTTCGCATCATTGGTTCTTATAGGCTGCGCTTTAAGCTGCATCATCTTCCTGCCACAATTCTTCACAAAAGGAACGGAAGTTTACTCAAAAAAAGCTTTCAGTTTTCTAAACAAAATCAACAGTTATCGTATAGAAGACAGAAAATGGATTTCCATTGTCATCATCACGTTATTCGTGGTCTGCCTGTTCACCCAGCGCAATGTCCAGTTTGACAACGATTTACGCAATATCGGATACAAAGATCCGCTGATGGTCTATTCACAAGAGTTTCTGAAAGAAAAAACCACTCCGGGTTATTACACAAAATACTACGCGACTACAGCAACTTCGCTTGATTCTGCCATTTACCACTATCAAGAAAACTGCCAGATGCTTGCAAACGCCCAGGAAGCCGGACATATTCACAGTTTCGGCAATGCAGGGTCATTATTTGTCTCTACAGACGAACAACAGAAACGTATTGACAGATGGAACAGTTTCTGGACAGAAGAGAATAAGGAAAGGATTACTTCAATGGTTTCAAAAGCTGCCATTAGATTCGGCTTTGACCCTGAGTTCTTCACTCCATTCCACAATGTCATAAATGCTGAATACAAGCCGGTGAACATCCTTGAGTCAGACCTGCTACCAAAATCCATAATGTCGAATATGGCCGAGAAATGCGGTGACATATACATGATATTCACTCCTGTGCAGGCTGATGAAAAATATGAGTTCACTTTTGACACGGAAAACATTATTGCAAAAGACCAGGATCATTTTATAGTACTTGACCCTATGTTCTATTCCACTGACATGGTTTCGATAATAAACAATGACTTCAACACGATATTGATTATCTCGGTTATCTTCGTGCTAATCATACTTTTGATTCATTTCAGAAGCATTCTGCTCGCACTGCTGGCCTTCCTTCCAATGTTTGTCAGCTGGTACACGATGCTTGGTATAATGGGCATAATCGGAATAAAGTTCAACCTGATAAACATCGTGGTTTCATCATTGATTTTCGGTGTCGGTGTTGACTATAGTATCTTCATCATGGACGGTCTCATCGAAAGCGGCAGAAATACCGACACAAAACTGTTGCTATTCCATAAGACAGCTATCCTTTTCAGTGCCATGACGCTGATAATCTGCAGCATATCCCTAATGTTCGCAAGCCACTCCGCAATCTCATCAGTAGGTGGGGTTACTCTCATAGGCATGGCTTCGACTATACTGACCACTTATACTCTGCAACCGCTTATTTTCAAATTTCTTGCCAAGAACAAACGCACTGGCAAGATTATTGCTAAATGTAGCGAACGTTTAAGCAAAAGCAAAAATAATTAAATCATGAAACGTAAAATCCACTTAGCACTTATCATCTTATTTAGTATTCTGTCAGTTAACGCTCAGAACACATCAAATGATGCAATAATCAATAAAATCAAAGCCGACAACACTAAAATCAACACTTTACAGGGAACGATGACAAGAACCAAAAAACTTGCCATGGTGAAAAACGAAATAGTTTCCAACGGTATTGTACTTATTCAGGACAACAACCTTGCCATCTTTTATTCAAAACCTGTAGAAACCTTCAAAATCAATGGTGACAAGATTTACGTTGCGGCATTAGGCAAAACTCACAAAGTGGATGCTTCAAAAAACAGTGAATACAAAGAACTCAAAAACATACTCATCAATGCCATGCATGGTGACATCAAGGCAATCCTCGCAACCTACAATGGTTCAGTTGAGTACTCTTCCGACAAAAACAATCATATTTTTACCCTGACCAGCAACGACCAAAAACTGTCGAAAGGATATAAGAAAATGACTTTAAAATACTGCAAGGATGATTGCTCAATTAACGAACTGACATTGGTTGATGCTACCGATACAAATATAACTTATTCTGTATCAAACAAAAAGATAAACCAGAATATTGATAAGGATGAATTTATTATCGAATAACAATACATGAAATACATGAGGAAATTTTTCATTTCAGCATCCATTCTGCTTTCCTTCCTGTTTGGCTACACCGTACAGGCACAGCAAGAATTCGACATTGACCAGACAATAGAAAACATTATTGACCGACTTGAAAATCCTGAAAAATATACCGATTCGGACAACACGGAGCAGGATGATCAGATTCAGGAGGAAGATAATCAGGCTCAGACAGAAAATCAGAATGTAGAAGTACCACAGAGGAACAACTCTATCGTATGGAATCCTAATAATATGAAGGACCCTTATACGGTTGACAGTACACAATACCACTATGATCCTCTTAATTATCTGACACTACAGCAATTAGAAAGCCTTAACGAGATTGCAGAGAAAATGAATCTGGAAGCAAGTGTCCAATATGCAATAGTGATATTGGATAAAATAAGTACGGATTATTCGGCATTCGATTTTGCTCTGGAGCTCTACAACACATGGGGACTCGGCTACGAAGGCAGGGGCATCCTGCTTCTTATTGTGATGGAATCCCATGATTGGCAGTTCATTACAGGTTACGGCGCTGAAGAGAAATTCACCGATGCTCTTTTAAGTAAGCTTGGGTATGACGAGTTAGTTCCGAAATTCAGGGAAGGCGACTACTATGGCGGTCTGTACAATGTTTCGCAATTGTTGTACGAATTTGCTACAGATGACGAACAGTACATGAAATACGTATCGAAGAAGAAAAACGGCGTAAATAACAGCGGACTTTCTGTTCTTGCATTATTAGGTTTAGTCATTGGAGGCTTTCAAACAGCAGAAGACAAAAGCAAAAAGAAATCCGCAAACAAAAGCAACTATTCACTTGTTGGCCTGAATAGCGACAAGATAGAAATAAAAGTTGACAACTACAACAAACTCAATATCTGGGAAGGAAAAGGCTGGAGCCATTTCTTATCTTGTTATGCTCCGATAATTGCAGTTCCGATAATTGGACATAACAATCCTAAGATGGGACTCATCGCATTGCTTGCATACTGGGCATTTGTGGCTTTGATGCGTAACACACAGGCTATCAGTAAAATAAAGAGCATTTCGAGTACTCCGCTCGACTATTATTTGAATTACGGCAAGATTAAAGATTCTTCCATGTCAAAAATTTATATGTTTTTAAGTCCTTTAGTTGGGATCCCATATTATTCTTATTTTTCAAACCAGGAAAAGAAGTATAAGAAAGAAGCCGAAAAATGCCCCAAATGCGGTGGTATGACACATCTGATGACCCCAGGTTATGAAGACGTACTTACGAACGTCCAATTTGTGGAAGATAAAATAGAAAGCATTTTGCACACGGTTTACCAGTGCGATAACGGACATACCATCATTTACACGGCGCATGGCAAAAAATACTCATCGTATTCCAAATGCAATCATTGCGGGGCTTGGGCAAAGAAATTGACCGACACTCAGACAATAACTCAAGCCACATCCTCACATGATGGTGAAAAGAGACACACTTACGAATGCGCATGCTGCCATGACAAAAGTTATAAGACTGTAAGGATTCCAAAAATAGTCGTCAGCAGTTCAGGAAGCAGTGGCCATGGTCATGGCGGCTTCAGCGGTGGCGGAGGTGGTTTCCGTGGTGGCGGTTTCAGCGGTGGCGGAGGTGCCGGCGGAAAATGGTAAGCCACTAACCGATGCACTTTACAGAAATCGGAACATGATAACCACATTAGAATTAAAGTAAAAGTATATTTAAAATTTTAATCACAACATTATGAAAAAATTCATAACAGCAATCATAGCTGCAGCAATGATATTATCGGCAGAAGCCCAATGGGTCAGTCCGGGCAACGGCACGACCTACACATTCGACAACCTAAGTTCTGTCAGCAACGGAGCAGTAGTAAAAACATCCGACGGCAACTTCAACGTTACAGAGGATATAACCATCTCAGCAGGAGACTTTCTGAATTTTGACGCCACTCTTGAAACTGTCACATTCAACGATGGCATCCAACTCACAATAGCAGGTGGTGTAACAAGTGCCGACAGATTAGACAAGGCTCTTCTGACAGGCGGAAACGGCCATTTCAAAGTCAAATTCGATGCTTCAAGCGAAACCAATGTCGTTAAGAACATAAACTTTCAGAACGGTGGCGGCATAAGAGTTTCCGAAACGCCATCAATAATCTTTGAGAACTGTGAATTCGGCTATTTCAACAAATCATTCACAAGTTATGCTCTGCTGTATTTCAACTGCAGTCCTGTAGTTGAAAGCTGTTATTTCCATGACAACCAGGGAGTAGCAATAGGTTCCGGTGCCAACATATTCGGTGCACCTAAAATCTACAACAGCTATTTCTACAACAATGTCACCGAAAACAGCAATAATCCACAACTCAACCTCGGTCCATGCTCCGACGGCGACACCATTAAAATCATAGGTAACACCATTGAAGGTCTCAACGGCACTATGGTCGGCGGCATCGCTATCGCCAACCTGATGAACGTAGGCAACACCAAAGCCCAAATATTCAACAACAATGTATTCAACAACCGTTACGGCTACACACAAACCGGTCCGACTATAGAGTCGTGGATTTATGACAACTTATTCATTGACAACAATTTAGAGACTAACCCAATGAACGGTGGAAGCGGAATCAGCATTTATGGCACAGCAACTACAAACATTGCCACTCTCAGACGCAATATCATCACCGGCAACTTATGGGGAATAACAGCTATCTATTATCATAACATTGACATGGGTACTGTAGATGATTTCGGTGAGAATGTCATCTACAACAACGGTAACGGCGGAGTCACATACGCACTTTACAACAACGCATTCAGCGACATGACCGCAATAGGCAATTACTGGGGTTCAAACGACCCTGACTTCGCTGCGGAAGTCATCTATGACCACAGCGATGACCCAAGTCTCGGCACAGTTACGTATCTGCCTATTATGGAAATGTATCCTATAGGTGACGCCAATTCCGACGGGGAGGTCAACGTTCAGGACATACAGGCCATCATTTCCTACATGCTTGATGGAACCGGAATCAATTTCGACAGTGCTGATGCCAATTCCGACGGTTATGTCAACATTCTCGATATTGTGCTGATAGTCAATATAATTGAGAACTTTTAGTACCACCCCCACTTCCTGACCAATCTCAACATCCAAGTTGGAATCAGCTTGATTAGGAATACACCTATGTGATTGATGATTCCGGGTGTGATACGCCATTTGCCTCTGAACATGGCATTCAACCCTTTTTCCTGACTTCGTCACCCATTAAAGTTGTGAATTTACAACAACTTCAATGCGGCTGCCGTGGTACGACAGCCCTACAAATGTCGGAAAAATCCGATGTGCTGCTTTCAAAATAATAGACATTCCCGACCAATCCTCACATTATGGTTGCATTTGCATTGATTGGCGGTGATTCATAAATGCCACTATCAATATCACCGATGATACGATGTATGATGCGGAATTGACGATACAAGCACCGTCCTAACTTCGTGGTATTAAATACCGAATTGCGGTTTCCGGTTGTAAGGGTTTTCGCGAACAAGCCGTTAGGGTATTTCATTCGCGTTGACTACGGCTGGGGATTGGAGGACGGAGTAATCAACGACGGATACTGGAATGTTTCGTTGAGTCTGGATTTCTAATTCTGTTGCGGCAAAGGTCACCGGTTAATCTTTGAAGCTGCTTCCGCCGAGGAACTCACGCATAAGAGATGATTTTACATATTTTGAGTCACCTGATTTGGGTGACTCAATGACGAAGTCAGGGAAAAGTTTTTTTACAAAAACATTGTCATCAAAATTGGCAATAATGTTGTGGCTTCATCACGGCGATAATCTTTCGTATAAACAAGAAACCGATTTCCAATCCGTTCTGAGAATTTCTTGCAGAATTCATCCAGAGAAATATGACTCTTGTAACCAGACGATTTGACCTCCAGCGGCCAAATCTTGGCACCACGTGACAACAGGAAGTCAACTTCGTAGTTATGCTTGCCGCTTTCAGTAGGCCATGTGTGATAAAACAAATTATTCCCATTGACCGTCAATATTTGAGCAACGATATTCTCATATACATAGCCTAAATTGGCTGAAAGTTTGTCACTCAACATTTTTTCGTAAATCACATTTTCCGTCACGTCCTTGTCCCAAAACGCTAACGTCACAAACAGGCCAGTGTCACTTATGTACATTTTGTATTGGTTCATGTTGCAATTTAGCGACAAACCCACATTGGGATCGTTCGAGTGATAGGCGAAATTTACTGTCATACTGTCACGCATCTTCTCCAGTACTTCATCCAAGTTTTTGCGTTCGCTGTCGTTCAGCACACTAGCCACTTGATAGCGGGAGGCATTCTTGTTCAATTCAGATGGAATGGCTCTAAAAAGGCGTGAAGCACGACCAGAAGGGTCAATCTTCAAGAAGTCGTCTAGATACAGATTGATGATGCTACGCTTCTCATTGTCAACACAGCTCATGTTGTTTGTGTTGAGATACTCGTTCACTGCCTGAGGCATTCCTCCAACTAACATATATAGCCTAAAGTCGCGCATTGACTTTCTGAGTGCCTGCTCCAATGGTATCTGTTTTTCATAGAACTTGCTCAGTAGCGGCACTGTAGCCTCATCGCCTAGTGCCCAACGGAATTCCTCGTAGTCCATGGGATACATCTCAATCCTTGTTTCCTCACTAGGTATTATTATTTTCTGAGTGTTCTTTCTGATACTTATCAGAGAACCGGTTTCGATGTAGTCATAACGATGGTCTTTCACCAATGCTTTAATGGCTTGGCGAGCCATGGGACACTCTTGTACTTCGTCGAAGATGATGACCGACTGCCGATTTTCCAATACAACATTGTAGATGGTCTGAAGCCTCAGGAAAATGTAATCCAAGTCCATCAGGTCATTGAAAAGCGACTTCACTTCAGCCGATGCTTTGGAGAAGTCAATAAGCATATACGACTTATACTCATTA
This sequence comes from Bacteroidales bacterium, assembly GCA_016285515.1. GTDB lineage: Bacteria > Bacteroidota > Bacteroidia > Bacteroidales > BM520 > RGIG7150. The sequence goes on along the minus strand of JAEEQW010000001.1, from coordinate 156,654 downwards.
CGGGCAAATTCTTCAACTATTGTTGACTTTCCGACACGTCGTGCCCCTTTCACCAATAGGGCTTTCTTGCCGTTTTCCTCTTGTTTCCATTCCAGTAATTTGCTATAAATCTTGCGCTTAAATACTCTATGCTCTACCATAACATTTGAAGTTTTATGCTGCAAAAATAAGCAATTTTCCAAATCCTCAAAGATTATTTCTGCATAATATTCCAAAAACTCATAATTTAATATACCGAATCTTTCCATTTCCTCAAAGTTTTCTTCGCTGGCTTTCCATACATAATGCGGCTTGCTAGTATTGGCCGCGTAGGTGTGCGAAACAGATGTCCTGACTTCGTCACTCTATTAAGGGGTTAAATTATAATTATTTGATTATAATGATTTTACATATTTTGAGTCACCTAATTTGGGTGACGCAATGACGAAGTCAGGAGACATTGGCGACCAACTTACGCGGTTTTCCGCAGAATGCCCACAATAGCCATCGGTTAATCTTTGAAGCTGCTTCCACTGTCCGCTAAACTTTTTACTTTAACATAAAATTAGGGCTGATACATTGTGGCATATTGTAGGGCTGTCACATGGTTGCTGAGCATATCGAAGCATTGTGGCATATTGTAGGGCTGTCACATTGTGGCAGCCGTTACAGACGAATTGACAATGCGGCTGCCGTGGTACGACAGCCCTACAAATGTCGGCATCCACTACTGAAAGGAAGAGATTTTTGATTGAGTTTGACAGATTTTCACTAATTTTGCAGGCATGAAATGAATTAAAAAAACAATAAAAATGAAAGTACAACTTTTTGCTACTTTGTTTATTCTTATGATGTTATTCCAATCTTGTGTAGTTCAAGTAGCCATTCCTAACCGATGCAACGAACGATATGCCAAGAAAATGGACTTCATTGAGTGCTTGGATGCAGACCAGTTGAAACATCTGATAATTTCTGACACAACACATTACAAAATCGTGATGATTTACAGCACGGGGTGTGGTTCTTGTATGGAGCATTTAAAGAGAGTTTATGCACCAGCATACTCCCAGCAGCGAGACGATGTGAAATTCTACTTTATCAGCGAAAACACTGGCGGCATAAGGTCTTGCCGCGATGAACTAGAACGTTTTGGATTGTATGACGGCAAGGTATTGTGTTTCCTTGACGATAGCCCTCAATTCGACAACCAGAGCCAGGGGAAGAACGCCAATTTGCAAATTCTAAACAATCTGACCAACCATATCTTCACAAATGGCTCTATAGTGACTGGCAATTTCGGTCTGCCGTGTGAGTATATCGTCAGTAAAGACAACCGTGTCCTGAAGCGGTTGACCACTACCCCAAATTCGGGTTCGGCCATCCAAACCGCACAACTATGGCAAATTGACTTCGATAACATACAATCCATCGATTTCGATTCAATCTATCGACTTGACTTGGATTTCGACCTATTTGAAGGACTGAATACTTGCGATGAAAACCAATGCCCAATTCAAACATCTAGATGAAATAATGGTTCGAAACAAAACAGTATCCATTTGCACTGATCATTTGCCCAATGGATTGTATTTAATCAATGTGGTAGCCAACGGACGTTCTGTGAATAATGCAAAAATAAAATAATTAAAAACTAAATAAATACGTGATGAAAAACTTTATTTGCGTTCTGCTCGTGTGATAAAATCGATTTGATTGAACAGGTGCCACAACTGAAAGGCTCATGGCAATGGCACCAAACCTCGGTGGGTGGCGTTGTCGGTGTCATCCATCCCGAAACCACCCAAAGTCTTATCCTGGTTTTTGAAGACGACAACAAAATCAGAATTGAGTGTAACGGTGAAACCGTTGTTGCAGGAGAAACCTATTCCTGTAAGAAATCAAACAACAGCACATTTGGTGAATATTTGATTTCTTTGCCCAAGGATGTACAGAACAAGGTTGCTAAATGCCTTGGCATTTCGGACGGGAACATTGTGATAAATGGTTACATTAGTTTCGGCACACTCTATACGAACGATGATACCATATATCTTACAATAACCAAAGCTAAAGGTAAAGACGCGGGTGTTGAAGGCGGCAATGATTTCCATTGCAGTTCGGTGTTTGCACCAGTTCACACTCTTAATTAAACATTTGGAGATTTCTGTAGCCACCCCATCCCAACCTCCTGCAAGTTGCCAAATGCATGGAATTAGGATGGGGTGTCTTACCCTGAAAAAACTGACACTTTTGAGAGCTTGTAGTTATTACATCCCCCATTCCAACTCATTGTAACACAGGGGTTGGAATGGGGGTTATCCTGACTTCGCTGCGGAAGTCATCTATGACCACAGCGATGACCCAAGTCTCGGCACAGTTACGTATCTGACTATTATGGAAATGTATCCTATAGGTGACGCCAATTCCGACGGTTATGTCAACATTCTCGATATTGTGCTGATAGTCAATATAATTGAGAACTTTTAGTACCACTCCCACTTCCTGACCAATCTCAACATCCAAGTTGGAATCAGCTTGATTATAAATACACCTATGTGATTGATGATTCCGGGTGTGATACGCCATTTGCCTCTGAACATGGCATTCAACCCTTTTTGAGCAAGTTTCTCAGGTGTAACCATGTAACCGAGTCTGAGACCAGTCTTCCTTGCACTGTCACTGAGATTATAAAGATTGGTGGATACAGCACCGGGACATACTGCCGTGACATAAACACCTTCCTTTTTCAATTCAATATGAACAGAACGGCTGAAACTTCTAAGGTAACTCTTTGTGGCACTGTAAGTTGAAAGTCTTTGAACTGCTATATCAGCAGTAATGGAACTCATATTGAGAATATAGCCTTTGTGCCGCAACCGCATATCTTTTCCGAAGTAATATATCAGCATAGATGGTGTGAAGACGTGAAGATTGAGAATCTGCCGGGTGAAGTTTTCATCGGTATCAAGGAAATCACTATTGCGATAAATACCGGCATTGTTGACAAGCACCTCGATTTCAATGTTGTTGTCGGTGCAGTAATCGAAAAGCTCTTTTGCGGCATCCTGCGTTGCGAGGTCACGTTCAAGCGCTATCACATCAACGCCGGATTCTTCTTCAATTTCTTTAGCACGGGAATAAATGCTGTTTTCATTGCTGACAATCAGCAGATTATAGTCTCTCTGTGCAAGCTGGCGGGCATATTGGAGTCCTATTCCCGAACTGGCACCAGTGACTAAGGCATATTTACGGCTTCCAGCAGGGATACAGGGTTTATTAAAATCGGAGGACATGGAAAAAAACGGGCATAAAAAAGAGCGGAAGACGAGACTCGAACTCGCGACCCCGACCTTGGCAAGGTCGTGCTCTACCAACTGAGCTACTTCCGCTTATTGCATCCAGATTTCCTTTTCTGTTTGCGCTGCAAAGGTAATACTTTTTTCTTAATCAACATTATTTTTCAAAAAATTTTTTCATTATTGTCAATAATAATATATACCCTTCGCCGTGGGGGTAATTTCACAATAAATATTATCTTTGCAAATAATCTATTCACAATGACATCCCCAGCAAGATTATTGGTTTTTGCATTTCTGCTGTTCATCATTTCATACGCAGGCATCGCCCAGATGAAAATCTGTTCATTGACAGACTTCACCCAAAGAGTACAGAGTATTCAAAAAATGCAGAAACGTTGTTCAAATAACAGACCATGAGCAGAATTCTACCTTTTATTTTGTGTCTTTTAACACCTTTGCTGACATGGTCTCAAGAGGCCGAGTGGGATTTGTATGTAAATGAAAACTTCGACTTCACATTTGAATATCCTGCTGATGTCTTTGCCCCGATAAAAGGGAGTGAAGAGGCTGATGGCCAACGATTTATTTCTAAAGACGGACACAGTCTGATTAGTGTCTATGGTGGAATTAACCCCAACCGCAAAAGTCTCCAGCAGGAATATGATGATGAACTGTTGAGACTCAAAAGAAATAAAACAGAGGTTTATTATTCGGATATAAACACCCTGCCATTTCAGGCTGTCATCGGAGAATACACCATCAAAGGCAGGCAACTGAACAATTTCTTTATAAGACGCACTATATGGTATGATTCATTTTATGCCACAATAGTCTATAGTTGCGATATCAAATCCGAACCGACATTACGAAAGTATGAAACAGAAATAGTGAAATCATTAGATGTTTATGGCAAAAGTTACAAACCCCAGTCAGAGCTGATCAGCAATGTATGGATAAATGATACCATCAGAATACCCTATGAGGTTGAAAGTCCTGACATCGCTGATTTTTGGCTTGCCTATTCCGAAAAATACCCATATATAATAACCCAGACAGGCAGCAATCTGATTCTTCATCCAGATGAATTGCCTGTTGATGATGTTGAAACATGGTCAATAGACAGGAAACACGGATACATTGGGTGCAAAATAATCAGTAATTTTGATTTATGGATGGAAATGTTCTGCTGGAACAGGATAAATGGGCATAAGTTATTGGCTGTCAGTTACAATGACCCATATCAGATTATTTTTTTCTATGATTATAATCCTGCAACCCATGAACTTCTTCCAGCCACAGATGTGATGAGCAGTCTTAATTACAGTCCTGATTTTGTTGCCCGTCTTCCGCATGTGGGAAAGAGCATTTTTCTTTATGAACAGTCGAATATCACCAAACCTGTGGCATATCTGCGCTGGAACGGCAACGGATTCACATATCAGAATGCAGCTAATTAGTTAACAATTATGGATAAAGCGGATAACAGGAAATCCCCTTCTTGGGCAGTGTCACTGATACCATTGGTGTTTTTAATATTATTGTTGTTTTTTGTAATCAAGTATTTTGGAACAGAAGCATTGTCAGGTGGAAGTCAGGTAGCCCTTCTATTGTCTGCCGGTCTGACGATATTCATATCAACGGTCTTCTACAAGGTCCCATGGGAGGACTTTGAAAATGCAATGAAAAACAACATCAGGACTGTATGTATTTCATTGATTATCCTGTTGTTGATAGGAGCGATAGCGGGTTCATGGATGGTAAGCGGTGTTGTTCCAAGCCTGATTTATTATGGCATGAAGATAATCTCGCCAAAGATATTTCTTTTTGCCGCTTGCATATTATGTGCGCTGATATCGCTTATGACCGGTAGTTCATGGACCACAATTGCGACAATAGGGGTCGCGTTGATAGGAATTGGGATTGCTGAAGGCTTCAGTCCCGCCTGGATAGCAGGTGCAATAATTTCAGGGGCATATTTCGGCGACAAGATTTCACCGCTGTCCGACACAACAATTCTTGCTTCTTCATCTACGGAAACCCCGTTGTTCACACACATCAGATATATGCTGATAACGACCATTCCATCAATTACAATAGCATTGACAATATTCCTGACTGTCAGCATATTACACAAAACAAACGATGTCGTTCAAGTTGATGTCTTCTCTTCGGCATTGGCAAATACATTTAACATTTCCCCATGGCTTCTTCTGGTACCGGTGTTGACAGCGGTAATGATTATTTTGAAAGTGCCAGCATTGCCCACATTATTCATTGCATCGTTATTGGCCGGCATTTTTGCCTTAATATTTCAGCCGGATATCGTTTGGCAGATAGCAAACGGTAGTGGAGACGGATTCACATCGCTGACATTCCGGGACGGTTTCAAAGGGCTGATGCAGGCTTATTATGGCTCGACAAACATAGACACGGGCAGTGCCCAAGTAAATGAGCTAGTGTCAACGACAGGTATGAACGGTATGCTGAACACCGTATTTCTGATAATGTGTGCTATGGTTTTCGGTGCATCAATGATGGGAAGCGGCATGATTCGCAGCCTCACCGACCAACTGATAAAGATTGTCAGAAACAGGACGGGACTTGTAGCATCCACAGTTACAACAGGCATTATATCCAACATCACCACGAGCGACCAGTATCTGTCAATAATAATCACAAGCAGCCTTTTCAAGGACCTGTACAAAGAGAAAGGATACGAAAGCAGGCTTTTGAGCCGTTCTGCGGAAGATTCCGCGACCGTGACCTCCGTGCTTATACCATGGAATACCTGCGGTATGACGCAGGCAACCGTCCTGCGTGTACCTACGATGGCATATTTCCCCTATTGTTTCTTCAATCTGATTTCGCCGCTAATGTCGATTTTCATTGCAGCAATCGGATTTAAAATCAGGAGAAGTGCAAAAGCAGAAACAAACGAGAAATCAGAAAATCAAAACAGCAGAAACATATAGACAATATACGACAACAGCAGTACTGTACCGCCGATTTTGTTAAGGTCGTATGGCTTTTTGACGAGTATCAACACAAACATCAGCAATGTCAAAGCCAACATCCAGACAAAATCAAATGAAAAGTTACTCCATGCAAACCTGATAGGAGTAATAGTTGCCGAAACGCCAATTATGCAGAATATGTTGAAAATGTTGGAACCGACTATATTACCTACGGCAAGGTCGCTTTCCTTCTTTATGGCAGCGATGACCGATGTCACCAATTCAGGAAGACTGGTTCCCAATGCAACTATTGAAACTGCTATGATTCTCTCGGAAACACCAAAATCGCGGGCTATGGCTGAAGCTCCATCTATCAGCAAGTCAGCGCCATAAGACAAGGCGAAACACGATGCTATCACAATTAGAACTGACGCAAAAAGAGGATAAGTCTTCTCTCGGTCCACATCGTCAACCTTAATTTTTTCCTTGTCCTTTTTAGCATTCCTAATCTGCAACAATAAAAACATCATCAGGCAAACAAGTCCCGCTATACCTTCAACTCTGCTTATTTCTCCGTCGGTTGCAGCAGAGGCAAACAAAAGGGATGCCAGCATAAGTATCGGTATATCGAATTTTATGGTCTCACTTGTTATCAGCATCTGATGAATTAATGCTGAACTGCCGAGAATCAATGCTATATTGGCAATGTTGGAGCCAACAACGTTTCCTATGGAAATTTCCGGATGTCCTGAGATGGCTGCATCAACGCTTACCAACAGTTCTGGTGCCGAAGTGCCAAACGCTACTATAGTCAAACCTATCACCAATGGTGACACTTTGAACTTTCTGGCAATAGAAACTCCGCCGCGAACAAGAAATTCACCGCCTAAAAGCAACAGAACAAAACCGCCTATCAATTGTATCCATTCCATAATATTATTATTAATAATGGCCGCAAAAACTTTGCAAATATACTACTTTTGTATTTTTAAAGAATCATACAATGCTGAAATTAGTTATTTTTGACTTAGACGGAACATTACTCAACACCATCGGCGATTTGGCTGATGCGACCAACTATGTGCTAACACAACACAACCACCCGACCCATACATTGGATGAATACAACGCATTCATCGGCAATGGCATCAGAAAACTCATCGAACGCTCTGTCCCTGAAGAGTTCCGCACCAAAGAATATCTTATCGGTTTCACACTCGAATTTCTCGATTACTATAAAAAACACATTAACGAAAAGACCTATCCTTACAAAGACATACCACTGTTACTCAACACATTACAGGACAACAACATCAAATTGGCTGTCGCATCCAACAAGTTTCAGGAAGGTGTGGATTTTCTGCTCAAATACTATTTCCCGGAAATAGATTTTGCTGCAGCAGTGGGTCCTGGCGGTGACATCTCCACAAAACCTGACCCAAAAATGGTCAACAAAATTTTATCCACAGTCAACGTCAGTCCGGACGAAACCCTCTATCTCGGAGATTCAAATGTGGATATGGTTACTGCGCGCAATGCAGGAATCAAGCCTATCGGTGTCTCCTGGGGCTACCGCACACGCAAAGAGCTTGAAGAGAACGGTGCATGGCGCATTATCGACAATCCGATGGATTTCTACAATCTTTACGTAAAATAAAATATATGAAAATCAACTTAAAACTCACATTTATCATACTCGTTTCGGTACTGTTCTCATGCAACAGTCACGACAAAATGTCCGGCAATATAGCAGCAAGAGACAACATCAATGTTGATGAAATAACCAAACAACATCTTAAGGAATGGCAGAGCGACAAATTCGGGATGTTTATTCACTGGGGGCTTTATTCTATTCCCGCAGGGATATGGAATGGCAAACATATCAATTACTATGCTGAACAGATAATGAACCATGCGCGCATACCTGTCGCTGATTATGAGCAACTTGCAAAGCAATTCAATCCGATGGGATGGAATGCCGACTCAATCGTTCTGCTTGCAAAGGATGCCGGTATGAAATATATTGTCTTTACCTCAAAACATCACGACGGGTTCTGCATGTTCAAAACCGCCACAACCAAATACAATGTTGTTGATGCAACTCCCTTCGGACGCGATGTCGTTAAGGAACTGGCAGACGCCTGTCACCGTCACAGCATGAAATTCGGACTGTACTACTCTCTACCCGACTGGCATTTCAATGGGGGAATACCACGTCTCGAAGCAGACACGACCACTGACTGCACTCAGTATGTGAACCAGGTTTACAGTCCTCTCGAAACCATCACCGACGAGTTGGAAGAATACGTTGTGTCACAGCTTACGGAACTGCTTACCAACTACGGCGAAATTGAAACTATATGGTTCGATATGGGACTTCTGACGCCAGAACAGAGCAAGCATTTGAGAAAAGTTGTGAAATCCATTCAGCCATCATGTCTCATCAGTGGCAGAATCATGAATTATCAGGGCGATTATCTCACGCTTCCTGACAACGGTGACGTAGCAGGATACGAAGGCATCGCATGGGACAATCCGGCATCCATGTATGGAACATGGGGATACAAGTCATGGCAGAAACGCATAGACGAAAAACTTCAATGCAAACAGCAGATTATAAGGTTAATGCAAACCGTAAGTCATGGCGGAGTCTTCCTTCTCAACATCGGTCCAGACGGTGACGGCAATGTCCTTGATTACGAAAAAAATGTTCTGAGAGATATCGGTAAATGGACTTCAGCCAACAGCGAAGCAATCTACGACAGTCAACCCACAGTGTTTGACAAACTTGACAATGCCTGTTGTACAAGGAAGGGAAACAAGTTGTACATCACCATATCAGATATAAGCAAACCAGTTGTATGCAAAAATATTCACAGTCAAATTGACAGTATATACTGCCTGTCGGACAAAAATTTACCCGTCAATCACATCATGGACGGCAATGATCTGGTAATCAACTGTAAAGATACGCCATGCGACCTTATTACCATCGTGTTGGCATTTAAGAATGAGGACATAAAAATCGAACATTCGTATATTTTGCCGGAAGAGGACGGCAGCATAATCCTCACTGGAGACAACGCCATCACCCATGCAGCCGTTGACGGACGCAGTTATATGACTACACAAGCCAACTCCTGGAAGTCGTGGTTTGTTGACGTGAAAAAGTCAGGCATATACAATGCCTTTGCTGTTTATCTTCCAAACGTTGACGAAAAAGTGTTATCATTAAACGTTGGTAATCAAACAATTACACACACTTTCCCAGGTGTTGACAGGATGGTTCAAACCACTTACATAGGTAAGATAGAAGTCGAACCGGGAAAGCAGGAAGTGACCTTGAAGCAAGTCAATCCTGCCTCACCACTTGAAGCGTTGGGTATAGATTTAAAAAGAATATTATTGATTGAAAATTGAGAGTCATCAAATAAACCAACGACTTTCAACCTCATCGGCTGTCATCTTCTCCGATTAAGAATCATGATGTAGTACAACAAAGTCGCCAAGGATGAAAGTGCAGCGACAACATAAGTTCTTGCAGCACATTTGAGTGCATCCTGAGCCTTATCATGCTGCTCACCGACCACCATTCCTGAAGTTTCGAGCCAATTAAGGGCACGGTTGGACGCGTTATATTCAACAGGTAAAGTCACAAATGAGAATATAGTCGTCAAAGAAAATAGGATAATACCTATTGCCAGAACTATTACACCGAAACTCACCAATGACGAAATTCCCAACAGCAACATGCCTGCGAGCAGAATCCATTGGGACCAGTTGGAACCGAACTGTACGAAAGGAACCATGGCGGAACGCATCTTCAGCCATTTGTAGCCAACTGCATGCTGTACGGCATGTCCACATTCGTGAGCGGCAACAGCAGCGGCGGCGATAGTGTTCATATTATACGTGGTCTCGCTGAGATTCAAAGTCTTATCAACCGGATTATAATGGTCGGTAAGTTTGCCTGCGACTGACTGGACCTTAACATCAGTTATTCCAAAAGATCTGAGCATTTTCTCTGCTATCTCCTTGCCAGTCAATCCGCTTGGAATCATCTCTTGTGAATATTTCTTAATCTTCCTGTTCAACCTCCAGCTGACAAACAAACTGAGCCCCATCAGCGCAATAAATACAATCCACATAATATTTGCATTCATAATTTCAATATTTTAATTGATATTTATATGTTGCAAAGATATTGCAATAATTATGCAAATAAAGTATTTTTGTCAAAAAATTTGACATCCATGGTATCATCAAAGACAACTCTCAAAGCCGGCAACATGCTAAATCCAACACCCGTAGTGATGGTAAGCTGCGGATATTCAATCGATGAATACAACATCATCACAATAGCATGGACAGGGACGTTATGTACCGATCCTCCGTTATGCTACATTTCAATAAGACCGCAACGCTATTCATACAACATCATAAAAGAAAACCGAGAATTCGTCATCAACCTCGTCAATGACAAACTCTCGACATACGCTGACTGGTGCGGAGTAAAGTCAGGAGCCAAAGTGGATAAATTTGAAGCAACCGGACTTACGCCCGTTCGCGGCTCCAAAATCTCCGCCCCGTTAATTCTTGAATCGCCCGTCAATATCGAATGTAAAGTCAAGGAAATCATTCCTTTAGGCTCTCACGACATGTTTCTGTCGGAAATTGTTGCAGTTGATGCCGACAAGTCACTTTTCAATTCCAAGACCAATGCCTTGGAACTTAAAAAAGCCAATCTCGTCAGCTACTCACACGGCAATTATTTCAACCTCGGCAAACTGATAGGCAAATTCGGTTTCTCGGTTGAGAAGAAAAAATAGCTTACTTCTTGCCGAAAAGACCTGACAAACCTTTAAGTATATTACCTGCATCAGGAAGCTTGGATTCCAGCTCATCAGGAATAACATCCTTTACCTTGTCAATAACTGAATTGACAGATGATTCAGCAGCCTGCTTTACCAAAATATTTTTAGCAGAATCAACAATCTTGCTGATTGTAGATTCCTGTTCGCCTGTTTTGCTGACAAGTGTTCCAAGGATGTTCTTAATATTAATGATGTTTGAAATATTGTTCAGGTTAAGATTATTATTAGTAAGTGCTGAGATTTTATCAAAAATGCCAAGTTCCTTGATTGCATTTATGACTTTAGTTACAATGCTCTGACCGATACCAGTATTTCCGGTTATCTGTTTAATAAGTTTTTGAATATCAATTTCCATAATTTAAAATTTTAATTTGTTAATAATGTTATTTATTTGACTTTAGAATTCAAACACTTGTTTTTCACCATTTTCCGCAGCGATGGATATCCTGTTTGCCCGCATAAAAACCCAGGATGTTTTCACAGGCCATTTTAGCGGTATCCTGACGTGTTTCGCGGGTGGCAGTACCAATATGTGGGACGAGGATGACATTATTGAGAGTCAGAAGTAAAGGATCAACTACAGGTTCCTTTTCATAAACGTCTAAACCAGCACCGGCAATAACATTGTCACGCAATGCCTCGGCAAGTTCATGTTCGTTGATAACTGCTCCTCTTGACGTATTCACCAAAAATGCTGATTGTTTCATCAATGCCAGCTGTTCTTTTCCGATAAGATGAGTGGTCTCTGCAGTAAGCGGAGTGTTCAAGGAAACGAAATCCGACATCTTAAGCAATTCATTCATAGGGACAAATTTGGCATGATAAAGATTTTCGATTTCTTCCTTTACACGATGACGGCTATAATAGACTATATTCATCTTAGCAGCCACGGCACGTCTTGCAAGAGCCTGCCCTATTCTGCCGAAACCAATAATACCGAGAGTTTTGTTTGTCATTGTGGAACCAATATTTTGCATCAATCCCCATTTGATTTTATCTTTGATGCGTATGTCGCGGTCAAGCTCAACTATTCTGCGGCACAGGGAATGCATCAGACCAAAGGCCAACTCAGCAGTAGGCTCAGTGACAGGGTCTGGAGTGTTAGTCACTACAATACCGTGTTCATCGGCATATTTCATGTCAATATTATTGAAACCGACACCGAAATTCGAAACCATTTTCAGCTTAGGGGCAGCCGAGAGCACATCACTTCCTATCTTGATAGTGAACATCGACAGAAGCACCTCGCAGTCAACTATTTTCTCAATCAGTTCATCGTTGGTGAAATTGCCCGTTTCAGGGATGATAAGTTCGAAATCTTTCTTCAATAAATCGAAACTGTCATCATAAACTTTTGATGTTATAAGAATTTTTCGCATAATACTTTTTCTCTGCAAAAACTGACATGCAAAAATAAACATTTCAAACCAATAAATCAATTATCTTTGCATATTGAAGAAAAAATTTTTTGATTATGAAAAAGTTACAATGTCTTATTTTTATTGCCGTTATTTTTGTCGTAAGTGCCTGCACAAGCAAGGCTGACACCAATCTTCGCTACATTTCCTACAACATCAGATACAGTCGCGCCAACGATGGAGACAATTCATGGATGAACCGCCGGAATGGGACGATAAACATGATAAATGCTGAAAATCCAGATATCTTCGGAGTGCAGGAAGCCTACATTGAACAAGTAAAATTCATGGAGGACAGTCTTCCTGATTATGCACATGTCGGAGTCGGTCGTGACGATGGGAAGGAAGGTGGTGAGCACATGGCTGTCTTCTACAAAAAATCACGCTTTACACTTGTTGACAACGGTGATTTCTGGCTCAGCGAAACCCCTGATGAACCGTCACGCGGCTGGGATGCGGCATGTTACAGAATTGTTACCTGGACAAAACTCAAAGACAATTCTTCCGGCAAACAGTTTTACGTTTTCAACACTCACCTTGACCACATAGGAAAAGTTGCAAGAGAACAGTCTATATTACTGCTATGTAACAGAATAAGACAGATTACAAACAATACCAAGGCACCAGTCTTCCTTTCAGGAGACTTCAACTCTACCATTGACAATCCAATTTTTGAACCTCTTAAAGATTTCATGAAGGAAAGCCGTAACAATCCTGTAATGACGGATGAAAAGGCCACTTACAATGGTTTCGACATTGCAAGCAACAACACGCCTGACCATAAAATCGACTACATTTTCTACAGAAACGCCCAATCAGTCGGTTTTAAGACGCTTGATGGAAGTTACGGTGTTCCTTATATCTCAGATCATTATCCAATCGAGGCGGATTTCACGTTTTAGTTTTACTGTCAATTCTTCACCGGTGCTTGCGGAATCGGTGGCAAACCCTTGTAGTTCTTCATTTCCTCGAGAATAACTTCAATAGCCTTATTGAGTTGTTCATCCTCACCCATATACTCTTTATATGGGTCATTTTCGACTACTATGTCAGGGTCAACACCATAACCTTCAACGATATAGCCCTTACCGTCGCTGTCATACGATGTGAACTCAGGCTTGTTGAGAGATGTACCGTCAACAAATGGCAACGAACCTCTGATTCCGACGATACCACCCCACGTTCTCACACCGATGAGCTTGCCTAACTGGTGTTTCTGGAATGCATACGGGAACAGGTCGCCGTCGGAAGCCGAATACTGGTTAATAAGCAGAACCTTCGGACCAAGCATCATCTTTGTAGGAGTCTGTGATGGGAACTTTTCGTTACGGCTCATGTTAGCGCGGGTGATTTCACGACTCAGACGCTCGATGATCATAGGTGAGACATTGCCGCCGCCATTGCCTCTGTCATCAATAATCAGAGCCTTTTTGTCAAGCTGCGGATAGAAATATTTTGCAAATTCATTGAGACCTGCGACACCCATGTCAGGAATATGGATGTAACCCACCTGACCATCGGTAGCCTCGTCAACCTTGCGGATGTTGTCCTGGACCCAATTATAATAATAAAGGTCTGATTCAGATGATATTGGCACCACTACAACATCACGTTTGTCACTTTCACTTCCCTTTGAAGAAACAGACAGGATTACTTCCTTGTCAGCCATACCCACGAGTGACTGATAAATGTCGTTCATATCTTTTGTTGATACGCCGTTGACGGCAACTATGAAATCGCCCTCATTGATGTTCATCCCGGCTTCGGTGAGTGGTGAACGGAGTTCTTTGCGGAAATTTTCGCCTTTGAGTATTTTTTCAATCTTGAAATATCCGTTGTCAGCCTTTGCGAGTTTTGCACCGAGCAGACCGAGTTTTATGCGTTCCGGTCTGAACTTGTCGCCGCCGCCAATGTAGGCATGACCCACATTAAGCTCACCGATGAGTTCACCGATAAGATAGTTCAGGTCGTCCTTGCAGTTGACGTATGGCAGCAATGCACCGTATTTTTCACGCATTTTAGCCCAGTCGGCACCATGCATGTTGGAGACATAGAAGAAATCACGCATCTGACGCCATGCTTCATAATAAATCTGTGCCCATTCGGCTTTATTGTCAACCATCACCTTCATGTTCGAGATGTCAATCGGGTCTTCAAGATTAATCTTGCCTTTCGGGAAATCAATAACATAGTAACTTCTACCCTTGGCAACAAGAGCCTTTGTGCAGTCGAAATTAGGTATCATTCTGACATCCTTTGCAAGTTCGGTATCTTTTTCAGTGTCAGGCGATAACTTGATGGAACGCAGCGTATATCCATCCTTTTCTCCCCATTTGTTGTAGTATAAAACGTTGTCAACGCATGCGATGATGTTATAATAAGCGGTAGGACATGGGACATTGACTATTCGGTTACCAAGACCGTCAATATCAACTTTTACGTCAACCGTCTTTTTGCTGTCGTCCAGTTTTTCTGACTTGGAAGAATTGTCATTCTTCGACTTTGTTTTTTTGTTATCCTTTTCTTCCGATGCAGAAGATATATTCTTAGGTTTGACCTCATCATTGGTATAGGCCAAAGGATTAGGCGTATCTTTGGATAAAATCACGAAATACATCCTTGACATGGTGGTATAGACATGATTCCATTCGGTACTGCTATAGACAGGATTGAAATCTCTGTCGGAAATGAAGAACAGGAACTTGCCGTCCTTACTGAATACTGGCGAACTGGATGAATACCATCTATCGGTGACTGAATATGACTTGTTGTCAGCGAGTGAATAAATCATAACTTCGCTGAATTCGTTTGCCTGCTGATGAGAATAAGCCAACCACTTGCTATCGGGTGCCCAGGAATAGTCGCGGATTTCCCAGTAAGGACTCGTTTCGACTTCGGTGACAGCCTTTGACGAAACATCAACGATTCTCAGTCGCATAAGTCTGTCGGAAAAGGCAATTTTCTTGCCGTCAGGAGACCATTCGAGACCGAAAATATAAGATTCACTTCCATCAACAATCTTTTCAGGTTCTGAAAAACCATCCTGAGCCTGAACGTAGATGTCGAATTCACCATTCATGTCAGAGATATAGGCGATGGTCTTGCCATCTGGTGACCAAGCAGCACTGCGGTCATGTGCACCGGAGCTGTGAGTGATGTTTCTCGTGATGCCTGACTTTGCAGGGAGAGTGTAAACATCGCCGCGACCAACGAGCAGAATGCGTTTGCCGTCAGGAGAAATGTCATAGCCGGAAATATTCTTTGAAGCATCTTTCATCTTGTCTCTGCCGACAGCAAAATCATCCGAAATATAGATAGTCAGTTTTTCAACTTTTTCTGTTATCGGGTCTAAAGTATAGAGGCATCCTCCGTTTTCGAAGATGATTTTCTTATTGCCCAACGACGGGAATTTAACATCATAGTTGTCAAAATTCGTAACCTTGTGTGTTTGTTTTGTCTGAGTGTTATAGCAGAAAATGTTCATTGTTCTGTCGCGGTCGGAGCAGAAGAAAATCTTGTTGCCGTACCACATAGGGATGATTTCCTGAGCATCAGTATCGGTGATTCTTGTAGTGGAGCCTGAAGCAATGTCATAAATCCAAATATCGTCAGCCATGCCTCCCCTATAATATTTCCAAGTTCTGAATTCACGGAACACTCTATTGATTGCCATCTGTTTGCCATCCGGTGAATAGGAACACCAGCTGCCCACTGCAAGAGGAATCTCTGATGACATACCGCCTTCGACACTTACGCTGAAAAGTTGTCCCTTGAAATCGTCAAACGACTGTTTACGAGAACGATAGATAACATTTTTCCCGTCAGGGGACCATGTCATGACGATATTGTTAGGACCCATTCTGTCAGACACGTCATCACGTGAAAGAGTGGCGGTGTATGTCAGACGTTTCGGTTCACCGCCGTTGACAGGCATCACATAGACTTCCGTGTTGCCATCATACTGACCGGTGAAAGCAATCTTTGAGCCGTCGGGTGAAAAACGGGCAAAAGACTCGAAACCTTGAGGGTCGTTGGTCAGTTTGCGTGCTTCACCGTTGGTGGCATCAGCAATATATAAATCTCCTGCGTAAGTGAAAACGACCGTATTGTCGTAAATTGCCGGAAAACGTAATAATTTGGTTTCCTCCTGTGCCGATAGTGTCAGGCATATCACCAGGAGAGACAAAAATGTAATGCTTTTTTTCATATTACTTGATTTTACTTGATTCTTAATTCTCAGTTCTTGATTTCTCCCAATTCCACGATGTCCGCATCATGTCATCGAGCTCACGTTCGGCTTTCCAGCCGAGTTCATTGTTGGCGTATGTCGTATCGGCCCACACCTGTTCAATGTCACCCTCACGCCGTCCGACAATCTGATAGTTAATTTTTATATTGTTTACTTTTTCAAACGAATTGATGATGTCGAGAACCGAATAGCCGTGACCTGTTCCTATGTTGAAGATTTCGGTCTTAGACTTGCATTTATTGCCAAGCATTCTTTCGATAGCCACGACATGAGCTTTGGCGAGGTCAACCACATGAATGTAATCCCGTATTCCTGTGCCGTCCGGAGTGTTGTAGTCATTGCCATAGACACTGAGACACTTGCGTATGCCTGCAGCTGTCTGTGTAAGATAAGGAATAAGGTTGTTAGGCACTCCCTGCGGATATTCGCCGATGAGGCCGCTTTCGTGAGCACCTATCGGATTGAAATACCTCAACAGGATGGCATCCATATCATTGACTTTGGCGACATCGGTGATTATGTCTTCACACATAGCCTTCGTGTTTCCGTAAGGAGAAAGCGCCTTCTTGCGCGGTGACGACTCGGAAACCGGTAATTTGTCAGGCTGTCCATAGACAGTACACGATGACGAAAAGACAATGTGATGCACATTATGGCTAAGCATGGCATCCAGGACATTCATCAGCGATGTGAGGTTGTTGCGGTAATACATCAAAGGTTTTTGCACCGATTCACCCACCGCTTTTGAAGCAGCAAAATGTATAACACCCTGTATATCAGGGTATTTATCGAAAATTGCATTCACTTGGGAAGCATCCTTCAGTTCAGTCTTTTCAAAATCAGGCCGCACACCGGTGATTTTAGCTATTCTGTCAACGACTTCCTCAAAAGAATTCGACAAGTTATCAGCAATGACGACGTCAAAGCCTTTCTGTTGCAGTTCCACCACAGTATGGGAGCCTATAAAGCCTGTACCTCCTGTAACTAATATTCGCTTATTCATAATATCAATTATTTCCAACAAATTCAAAAACAGAATCAGTAATATAATTTATTTGTTCATCATCAAGTTCAGTGTGCATAGGCAGGGAAATCACGCCTTTGCAAAGCATTTCCGAAATAGGAAAGTCGCCATCCTTATAACGGGGGTCAATATATGCTTTCTGCTTATGCAAGGGAACCGGATAATATATGGCTGACGGTATTCCCTTTTCGGCAAGATATTTTTGGAGTTCGTCTCTGTTGATGTCTCTTGCAAGCAATGTATATTGATGGAAGATGTGTGACGTGTAAGCTGCGATACGCGGAAGGACAAGATTTGCGCAGTTTTCGAAAGCCTTGTTATATTTCTCGGCAGCTTCCTGACGTGCCTTTATATATTCATCGAGATGACGCAGTTTGATACGGAGTATGGCAGCCTGGATAGAATCGAGACGCGAGTTGACTCCCACATAATCATGATAATATTTGACCTTAGACCCATGATTTGCGATAACACGGATTTGGTCGGCGAGAGCATCGTCGTTGGTCATCATTGCGCCACCATCACCATAACATCCGAGGTTTTTCGACGGGAAGAACGATGTGGCACCGACATTGCCAATGGTTCCGGCCTTTTTCACCACACCATCAGTAAAATGATACTCGGTTCCCAAAGCCTGGCAAGTATCTTCAATAACATAAAGGTTATATTCCATCGCTATCTTCATGATTTCCTCCATATTGGCACACTGGCCGAACAAATGGACAGGCACTATAGCTTTGGTTTTCGGAGTGATAGCTTTTCTGATGGCGTTGACATCAATATTATAGGTATTGGGTTGGACATCCACAAGTACCGGTGTCAAATGAAGCAATGCAATGACTTCAGCTGTGGCAATAAAGGTGAATGTTGTGGTGATAACCTCATCACCAGGTTTAAGTCCGAGAGCCATCATGGATATCTGCAATGCCTCAGTGCCGTTGGCACACGGTATTACATGTTTTACATTGAGATATTTGGCAAGTTCCTCTGCAAAATATTTAGTTTCAGGACCGTTGATGAAAGCCGATGAGTCAATGACTTTAAGGACAGCATCATCAATTTCGTCCTTTATTTTCAAATATTGACTGTGTAAGTCAACCATCTGGATTTTTTTCATTATTATAGTTTCTTTTCTTTATTTTCGTGTATAAGCAATTTAATCTTCGAAAGAAGTACATCTATACCAACAACGTTTTTACCACCCTCCGGAAGTACAATGTCAGCAAACTTTTTTGCCGGTTCAATATAAGCCTGATGCATCGGCTTCACCCATCTCTGATAATGTTCGAGCACATCGCGGTAGCTGCGACCACGTTCAACTATATCGCGGTTGATGATTCTAATCAGGCGGTCATCGGCATCGGTATCAACAAACACTTTGATATCCAATCTGTTGCGCAGTTCCTCATTGGCAAACACCATGATACCTTCCACGATTATCACATCACATGGCTTTACAGGTATAGTCTCCTCATCGCGGCTGCATGTCACATAATGGTAAATAGGCATTTGTATGGTTTTTCCTTCCTGAAGTTCATCAAGATGTTTGTTCAACAGATCAAATTCGAAAGAAGACGGTGAATCGAAGTTCACCTGCTTGCGTTGTTCCTCGGTGAGATTTTTATTATCTTTATAATAAGAATCAAGGGATATAACTGTTACTGAATCATTTGGAAGCTGACGGACGATAAAATCGACCACTGTCGTCTTTCCGGAGCCAGAACCGCCGGTAATACCAATAATAAGCATAGTATGTACATTTATAAATAATTGCAAAAATACTAATATTATTTAATTATTATTTAATTCCGACAGATATTTGACATGATGTTGTTAACAAAATGTTTATATAAGGCGCGCTCAAAAAAAATTTCCGATAATTAAATTTTGTAATTTAGCGGAGTGTAAAATATGGAAACAGGCAAATTTTAGTTTGTTTATTTTCAAATTGTTAATATTTAATATGAATATAAAAGTGAGTACAGGACAAGATGGTTTTTTGTTTAATCCGGATTTTTTCACCAATGTTGACGCCACTACTGACGAAAAAGTCTCAAAAAAACAGCCTTTAAAAAGCGTGCAAAAGCCTCATAAAGAAGAGATAACGACTGCAAAAAGCAAACAGAAGGAAAATCTCAAGGCTGTCAAAAAATTGACAAAACACTCGATAATTGAGGCCAAAAACATTGCCACCGAATACTTTCACGGTGACAAGCTTGCTGCAGACGTATGGGTCAACAAATACGCGCTGAAAGACTCAGAAGGCAACATCTATGAGTTAAGCCCTGATGAAATGCATCACAGAATAGCGTCAGAGGTGGCCCGTATCGAACAGAACTACGCCAATCCTATAAGTGAGGACGAAATATATCAGCTTCTTAAGGATTTCAAGTATGTGATTCCAGCTGGAAGTCCAATGGCAGGCATAGGCAACAATATGCAGATTTCATCGTTGTCCAACTGTTTTGTCATAGGCAACGAAAAAGATGCCGATTCGTATGGTGCAATCATGAAGACGGACGAAGAGCAGGTACAGCTTATGAAACGCCGCGGCGGTGTAGGCCATGACCTTAGTGGAATCCGTCCTGCAGGCACCAAAGTCAACAACACTGCACTCACCTCCACAGGCATCGTTCCTTTCATGGAAAGATTCTCGAACTCCACGCGTGAAGTGGCTCAGGACGGCCGCCGAGGAGCCCTGATGCTCTCCATTTCCATAAAACATCCTGACGCTGAAAAATTCATAGATGCAAAACTTACACAAGGTAAAATCACGGGTGCGAACATCTCTGTCAAAATAGATGATGAATTCATGAACTGTGTCAAGGAAAACAAACCATACATGAGTCAGTTCCCTATTGATGCAAAGAAACCCAAAATGACAAGGGAAATCGATGCCAACAGATTATGGAAGAAGATAATACACAATGCATGGGCTTCAGCTGAACCAGGTGTGCTTTTCTGGGACACCATATTACGTGAATCGGTTCCTGACTGCTATAAGGATTTCGGATTCAAGACCGTTTCCACAAATCCTTGCGGCGAAATACCTCTCTGTCCTTACGACAGCTGCCGTCTGATAGCCATCAACCTCTACAGTTACGTGAAAAATCCATTCACCGCAGATGCCACCTTCGACCGCGAACTCTTTAAAAAACATGTCCGCACCACCACACGCATCATGGACGACATCGTTGACCTTGAGATGGAAAAAGTTGAATCCATTCTCAAGAAGATAGAATCCGACCCGGAAAGTGAAGAAACCAAACACGTTGAAAAACAGTTATGGCTTAAGATAAAGGACAAAAGCACCAAAGGTCGCCGTATGGGTATAGGCATCACCGCCGAAGGTGATATGCTCGCAGCCCTCGGACTCAGATACGGTTCCGAAGAAGCCATATCTTTCAGCACCGACATTCAGAAAACACTTGCATGCGAAGCCTACAACGCTTCTGTTGACCTCGCAGAAGAACGCGGTGCATTCTCCATCTTCAACTACGAACTTGAGAAAAACAACCCGTTCATAAAAAGAGTGGCCAAGGAATATCCCGCCACCATCGAAAAAATGAAAAAAGTTGGGAGACGCAACATAGCTCTGCTCACCATAGCCCCCACCGGCAGTGTCAGTATATGTACACAGACCACCTCTGGCATAGAACCGGCTTTCACAATTTATTACACACGTCGTAAGAAAATCAATGCCAACGACAACAACCAAAAAGCCGACTTCGTTGATGTCAACGGTGATATGTTCCAGGAATACAAGGTCTTCCACCATGGATTCATAAAATGGCTTGAAGTCAACGGTTATGACTTCGAACAGGTCAAGACCTATTCGGATGAGCAGATGAATGAACTCATCGCAAAATCACCTTATTACAAATCCACCGCCAACGACATCAACTGGGTTCAGAAAGTAAAGATGCAAGGCTCGATACAGAAATGGGTTGACCATTCGATATCAGTAACTGTAAATATTCCTGCTGACACAACCGAAGATGTGGTAAACGATATTTATAAGACTGCATGGGAATGTGGCTGCAAAGGCATGACCATCTACCGCGATGGCAGCCGTGACAACGTCCTCGTCAGCAATGACAAAAAAGCATCAGGAGTTGATTTCCACGAAACACATGCACCGCATCGTCCAAAAAGCCTGGAAGCTGATGTCATCCGTTTCCAGAACAACAAGGAACAATGGCTTGCAGTGGTTGGTCTGCTCGATGAAAAGCCATACGAAATATTCACCGGCCGCGCTGACGGATTCCTTATCCATCCTTCAATCACAAAAGGCAAGATTGTAAAGAACAAAGATTCCGAGACCGGCAAGAGCCGCTACGATTTCGAGTTTATCGACAAAGACGGATATAAAGGCGTAATATGCGGTCTGTCACGTTCCTTCGACCAGCAGTTCTGGAACTACGCAAAACTCATCTCCGGCGTTCTGCGTCATGGTATGCCCCTCCAATATGTTGTCCAACTCATCCAAAACATGAATTTCGATGAAGACAACATCAACACTTGGAAAAACGGTGTTGCACGTGCCCTCAAACGTTATATCCCTAATGGAACCGTTATGGTCGGTGCCGAATGTTCCGAATGTCACTCCCATAATGTGGTTTTCAAGGACGGCTGTATGACATGTCTCGACTGCGGCAGTTCAAAATGCGGTTGATCAACAACTTCTAACTTACCATGAACTTCACCGCACGACAAATAGCCGAGATGATTCACGGCACCATCATCGGCAATCCCGATGTATCCTTTTCAGGATTCTCAAAAATAGAAGACACCCAACCGAGAACCATCAGTTTCATTGGGGCACCGCAGTATGTCAAATATTTGTCCGAAACAAAAGCTGAGGCTATCATCATAACAAGAAAATTAGTCCCTGACTGTCAATGCAATACAACGCTGATAGTTGTTGAAGACGCACATCAGGCCTTCGTGGAACTGATAAGGATGTACGACAAACTGACAAAAAACGACCTCGCCGGCATCTCATCAAACGCATTCATCGACAATACTGCTAAAATCGGCAACGACTGCTACATAGGCGATACGACTGTAATTATGAAAAATGCAGTCATCGGTGACAACTGCAAGATTTACCCGCAGGTTTTCTTGGGCGCAAACGTTACAATAGGCCCAGGCACTACGCTTATGCCGGGGACAAAAATTTACGACAACTGCCACGTGGGCAGTAACTGTCTGATTCATGCAGGTGTCGTCATCGGTTCCGACGGTTTCGGATTCACTCAGGAAAATGGCATCAACGTGAAAGTGCCACAACTTGGCAATGTCATAATAGGCAATGATGTGGAAATCGGTGCAAATTCAGCCATTGACAAATCAACTCTCGGCTCGACAGTCATCAACAATGGAGTGAAACTCGACAATCTCGTCCACATCGCTCACAACGTTGAAATCGGAGCGAACACTGTCATCGCTGCCCAGTCAGTCGTTGCAGGTTCAACTAAAATCGGCCATAACTGTCTGATAGGCGGACAAGTAGGCATCTCCGACCATCTGACCATAGGCAACAATGTAAGAATCGTCTCCCAGTCAGGTATCATACACAACATCGGTGATAACGAAACCTTGATGGGCTCTCCGGCATTCAACCAAAAATCATATCTGCGCAGTTACGCCTGCTTCCGCAATCTTCCAAAAAGATTAAATGAATTAGATGATGCTGCAAAAAACAATAAGTAAACCTGTCACACTGTCAGGCAACGGACTGCATACCGGCAGATATTGTGAAGCCACCATTTGTCCTGCCAATGAAAATACAGGCATTGTGTTTGTAAGAACGGATCTCGAAAACCAACCGGAAATCAAGGCTATACCTAAGAATCTGTCATCATTCGACAGAAGCACCACCATATCTTCGGATAACGTATCAGCCATCACCATTGAACATTTCATGGCTTCATTTCATCTGTTAGGTATAGATAACCTGAAAATAATGATTACCAGTGCCGAACTCCCAATACTCGACGGTAGTGCCAAACCAATTGTCAATGCACTTAAACCACTGATTGTAAAGCAACAGGCAGAAAAACCCATAATCAAAGTCAGACAACAGTTCGCATACATCGACTCCAAAAGCGATTCATGGATAAAGGTTGAGCCTGCGGATGAATTTTCAGCGGAGGTTACCATAAATTTCCGACAGCCGATAGGCAAACATACAGTAACATACAATACAGGTGATAATGTCGAAGCCATAGCCTCATCCCGTACATTCGTGTTTCTCAGCGAATTGTCCTATCTTCGCACGCACGGACTCATCAAGGGCGGCAGCATTGACAACGCTTTGGTCTTTGCCGACATATCTCTAAGCAATGAGGAGAAAAATTCGTTGGAAGAACTGTTCAACTGCAGCGGCATAGAGGTGACTCCAAACCACACACTAAACAATACAACATTCCGCAATGCCGATGAGCCTGCATACCACAAACTCCTCGACTTGCTTGGTGATTTGGCTATTTTAGGAAAGCCTCTCTGCGGCAAAATCACAGCATATAAGCCGGGGCACGGCGTAAATGCGGCATTTGTCAAGATGTTTGACGACCACCTGCTCACACATTGACTAACCTTCAGCAAACCTATAATCATGGGACAGGAGATAGAAAGAAAGTTTTTGGTAAAAGGCGAATTCAAAGCTGATGCTTACAAAGCCACACCTATAACGCAAGGTTACCTTTGCAGCGTCCCGGAACGTATCGTCCGCATCAGACTCAAAGGCGACAAGGGGTATATTACAATCAAAGGCATAAGTAATGCAAGTGGTGCAGCCCGTTTCGAATGGGAAAAGGAAATTCCCGCAGATGAAGCAAAATCGCTGCTCGAATTGGCAGAGCCGGGTATTATTGAAAAAACCCGTTATCTCGTGAAAAACACCGACGGGAAGCACACCTGGGAAGTCGATGAGTTCCATGACGACAATGAAGGGCTTACCATCGCAGAAGTGGAACTTGCCTATGAGGATGAACCTTTCGACAAACCGGCATGGTTGGGACGGGAAGTTACGGGCAGACCTGAATACTTCAACTCAATGCTGATGAAGAACCCGTATAAAAACTGGAATCATGATAGACATCAAAACAAAAATCCACGACAAATTCTCGATTGAGTTTAAAATCGGTTTTTCAGGCAGAAGCAAACTGCGTGAAAACAATTTCAGCATCAACTCGTGGATTTTCATTCCCAATGGACTCGACATCAATTCATCAACATACAGCAACGAACAATTTTACAAGGACGTAAAGTCAAATATCAGGCTAATAACGCCCAGATACTTGTTGTGCGATATAGTCAGCAATGATGCTGTACCATACAATAATATCCGCAACGCCTTCAATAAAGCGGCATCTTCACCCACAAAAACGAATGTCACCGACTACATCTTTCAGACAAAAATGTTTACCACGATATTCAACAGCTCACTGCGTGAAGAGTCCGACAGCATAATAAAAACAAAGGACAAAGCAGATATCATTGCCAAATGCACTGATTATCTGCAACATATAAGAGATATCCTTAGCAGCTACCGCAATTTGTGGGAAATCATTGATGTGCCGACATTAACAGCAGATGAAAAAATGGAATTTTCCTTCGCTGACGAATACATGAGCCATAATGTGGCTATTAAAACAATAGCGATAATAAAACACATTGAAAGTCTTCATGATGAGAGTTTCAACCATCTGATTGCCTCAATGAAGAAATTCATACACGATGAGAAGGAATACAAAATGTCCATGGGATATTCCTACAGCATTGACGGTGATGAAAGCAACAACAGGGAACTCGTAGCCCATCACAGACTTCTCAGAAAGCACATTGAAAGTGCTTTATATCTGAAAATAAACACTATTCAAGATGGAACCGTAGCCCAACAGGTGGTTTTTGGGGTAGCTGCAGGCATAGCAATGGTCATTACCACACTTATTGCCCTGCCGTTCCAAAAATATCTCGGAAACTATCCCACGCTTATTTTCATCATACTCGTAATTGCATACATGCTCAAAGACAGGCTTAAAGAAATCATGAGAAGTCTTTTTGCATATCAGTTGAAAGGCAAATATTTTGACAATAAGACAGTTATAAGTATCAAAAACAACGAGACAGGATGGGAGAAAGAAGGCATGGATTTCATCACCGCTGACAAAACCCCGCAGGAGGTTCTCGACATACGGAATCGTTCCTATCTCGATTCGATCAATGGGACAAGCGATGAAAAAATCATTCTATACCGGAAGAAAGTCTTCATTGACAATGAAATACTGAAAAGCCAGTATAACTATGATTTCACCGGTATCTACGACATCACAAGATTTCATATATTCCATTTCACACAAAAGATGGACAACCCGCAGGTTACGCTTAATGTTCTTAACGATGACGGCGAGGTGCACACCAACACAACAGAGAAGACATACTCTCTTTACATTGTGATGCAATTCCAATATGAAGAGCAGCAGGAATACAAGGGGTATAAAATTACCATGACCCGTGACGGCATAACTGAAATAAATTATATAACTTTGCAAACCAATAAACTACAACAAAATAACATAAAATAAAAATATGAAAAACGTCAGTATAAACACTAAACAGGCGCTGAAACATATTCCGACACCGTTGGTAGAGGCTGTAAGTGAACAGGTTTACGATGGTTATAAGACTCTAATCAGAAGAAATGGTCCCGGAAACGATTTCTTAGGATGGATGGATCTTCCAGTCAATCCTGACAAAGAACTGCTTGAAAGAATCAAAAACGATGTCAATGAACAAAAAAAGAAATCAGACATCATTGTCGTGATTGGCATTGGCGGTTCTTATCTTGGCGCACGCGCAGTGACAGAAGCCCTCAATTTCAGCAGGAAACCATCATTCCCTGAAATCGCTTTTGCAGGCAACAACCTCAACGCGCTTGACCTGTCACTTCTGATGGAAAAATTAGACAAGAAGAACTATTCCATAGTGGTTATATCAAAATCGGGCACCACCACCGAACCTGCCATCGCATTCAGAATCCTGCGCCAGCATCTCATCAGGAAATATGGTGAAAACGAGGCTGCAAACAGAATCATAGCCATCACCGACAAATCGCGCGGCACACTGAAAAACCTGTCAGATTTGTGCGGATACCCCACATATGTCATCCCTGATGATGTAGGGGGAAGGTTTTCAGTTCTGACACCTGTTGGTCTTCTTCCTATTGCGCTTGCCGGATACGACATTGAAAAAATCCTTGAAGGAGCCGGAGTCATAGCGGGAATGTGCCTTGACGAAAACCAGGTCATCTATAGTCCGGCATACCAATATGCCATTGCGCGCAATGTTCTGTATGCTGCCGGTTTCGATATAGAAATTCTTGTCAACTATCTTGACAATCTCAACTATGTTTCCGAATGGTGGAAACAGCTCTACGGCGAAAGCGAGGGCAAAGACGGCAAAGGCCTTTTCCCTGCAAGTGTCAGCAACACCACTGACCTTCATTCACTTGGCCAGTTCATCCAGGGCGGAACCAAGAAGTTGTTTGAAACAGTAATTCAAGTAGATAAGGTTAAACACGACATAACAGTCCCCGAAATCGACGGAGACATTGACAATCTCAACTATGTGGCAGGCAAGAGTCTCCATCAAATCAACAAGATTGCCCAGAAAGCCACGACGAGCGCTCACCTCGAAGGCGGTGTTCCAAACATCACTATTGCCATACCTCAGATTTCGGAATATTCATTGGGACAGCTCATTTATATGTTCGAATTTGCATGCGGCATCAGCGGTTACACAATCGAAGTAAATCCATTCGACCAACCCGATGTCGAAAACTACAAATCGAAGATGAAGAAACTGCTGAAAGGATAAAAGTAATAAAGTCATAAAGTTAATAATAAACAAAATGGGAAATAAGAATAAACAAGTTTTCTACCTTTTCATAATAGGTGTTTTCTATTTCATATTCGGATTCGTAACATGGCTCAACGGCACATTGATTCCGTTCCTTCAGAAAACATGCGAATTGAACCAATTTGAGGCATATCTCGTAACATTCGCATTTTATATTTCATATTTTGTATGGTCACTGCCTTCATCAGCAATTCTGAAAAAAACCGGTTTTAAGAAAGGTTTGGCGATAGGACTTTTTGTTATGGCCATAGGTGCAGCACTGTTTATTCCTGCGGCTTCATCAAGGTCATATATTCTGTTTCTGTTAGGTTTGTTCATACTCGGTTCAGGGCTTGCGCTTATGCAGACAGCTGTGAATCCGTATGTTACAATTCTCGGTCCGATTGAGACGGCCGCCCGCCGTATGAGTATCATGGGTATCTGCAACAAATTCGCAGGTATTCTTGCTCCTATCATTCTCGGTGCCGTACTGCTCAGCGGACTTGACGAGATAGAAGACCTCACTGTTCTGTCTCACAGGCTGGTCACCCCATATCTCATTATGACAATCGTACTCGTCGCACTCGGATTTCTCATCCTTGCTGTTGACCTTCCGGAACCAAACGAGGAAGAGGAGGAATCGGCAAAGAACACCAAGAAAACAATATGGCAATATCCTTATCTATGGTTCGGTATTATTGCCCTGTTCTTCTATGTCGGTGTGGAAGTCATAGCCGGTGACTCTGTAATCAATTATGGCAGGGCCTTAGGTGTTGACATGATATCTGCAAAATATTTCACAAGCATCACGCTTTTGGGCATGGTGATAGGTTATTTCATCGGTGTTGCCCTTATTCCCAAAGTCATGTCACAGCGTCAGGCTCTGATTGGTTGCTCAACATTAGGCATTATCTTCGCGATACTGGCTCTCAGTGTTGATGTCACAAAATCAATAACATTTCCATTCATTGACCTTACCTCTTTCCATCCTATAACCATGCACATACCGCTCACAGTGCTTTTCGTATGTTTGATGGGACTTGCCAATTCACTGGTATGGCCTGCAATATGGCCACTGGCACTTGATGGTGTGGGACATCACACAAAAACCGCTTCAGCATTGCTCATCATGGCCATCGCCGGTGGTGCCGTCATGCCTCTTATTCTTGGCAAACTCAATGATGTTATCGGTTTCCAGCAAGCCTATTGGATTACGATACCATGTTATGTGATCATTCTTTGCTTTGCCCTTTTCGGTTACAGGCTTGGAAAAAAACGTTAATTGGAATTCATTTTTAACATTACTCAAATAATTATTGTAATTTTGCAGTTTGTTTTATTTTTTAGAAAATGAAGGTTTCTTATTCTTGGTTAAAGGATTATGTCGATTGTAATCTGTCGGCAGAAGAAGTTTCTGACAAACTGACATTCTGCGGTTTGGAAGTTGAAACATTAGAAAAGGAAGAATTAGTGAAGGGTGGTCTCAAGGGTGTCGTTGTCGGAGAAGTGCTGACATGCGAGGAACATCCTAATTCCGACCATCTGCATGTGACAAAAGTAAATATTGGCGGTGACACGCCTCTCGACATTGTCTGCGGCGCACCGAATGTTGCTGCAGGTCAGAAAGTTGCAGTTGCCACCATCGGCACCACATTATTTTTTGGCGAAAAGCCTATCACTATTAAAAAAGGCAAGTTACGCGGCTGCGTTTCCGAGGGAATGATTTGTGCAGAGGACGAGCTTTGTCTCGGGACATCGCACGATGGAATCATGGTTCTCGACCCTTCCGCCGTTCCCGGAACTCCTTTAAAGGAATTTCTCGGACTCAACGACGAGTATGGCTTTGAAATAGGTCTTACCGCCAACCGTTCCGATGCAACCGGACACATCGGCGTAACACGTGACCTGTGTGCGCTGCTCAGTCTTGACAACTACAATGCCGGCAAAAAGGAATTCGTAAAACTAAAGATGCCGGACGTATCCGGTTTCAAGGCTGACAATCATGACCTCAACGTCAAAATAACCATAGAGGATTCGCAAGCCTGCCTTCGTTATGCAGGTGTCAGCGTATCCGGCGTCACAGTCGCCGAATCCCCGGAATGGTTGAAAAAACGCCTCATGTCAATAGGTCTCAAACCAATCAACAACGTAGTCGATATCAGCAACTTCGTATTGTTTGAAACGGGTCATCCTCTTCATACATTCGATGCGGACAAGATTGGCGGAAAACATATCATCGTAAAGAAACTGCCTCAGGATACTGTTCTGAGGACTCTTGACGGCATTGACAGAAAACTCAGCAGTGAAGACTTAATCATCTGTGACGAAAACGAGGGTATGGTAATTGCTGGAGTATTCGGCGGTGAAAAATCAGGCATCAGCGAAAACACCACCAATGTTTTCATTGAAGCTGCCGTCTTCGACCCACCTACCATCAGAAAAACCTCCAAACGTCACGGTCTCCAGACCGATGCATCATTCAGATATGAACGCGGTGTAGATCCTGAAATGACCATTTTTGCTCTAAAACGTGCAGCCCTGCTCATTAAGGAGATTGCCGGCGGAAAAATATCTTCCGAAATCACTGATGTATATCCAAACCCTATTCCAAGAAAACAGGTGACATTGTTATACGACAGAGTCAACAGACTGATAGGCAAAGAGATACCTAAGGAAGAAATCATTTTCATACTCCAGTCAATGGACTTCGACATCGTATCCAATGATAATGATCAGCTGGTAGTCGGTGTCCCGACTGCAAAATACGATGTATATCGTGAAGCTGATGTCATTGAGGAAGTACTCCGCATATACGGTTACAACAATATTGAAATAGGACGTGAACAGAACTTCACTTTTGGCAACACCCCAAAACCAGACCCTGAAAAAGTCGGGGAAATAGCAGGCGACTTCTTGTGCGACAACGGCTACATGCAGATAATGAACAATTCCTTATGTGCTGAAGAGCTGTCAAAGTTAGTTCCCGCCTTTGCACCGGAAAACAACGTCAGAGTCCTCAACCCGTTGTCGAAGGAACTCAACATTATGCGCCGCAGCCTGATTTTCGGTGGACTGCAGTCGATAATTTACAACATCAACCGTAAGGCCAAAGGACTTAAATTCTTCGAATTCGGCAATGTTTATTCATACCATCCGGAATTCGCCGACAGCAAAAATGTGGACAAGAAATATGAAGAGGTACAGCATCTCGCAATTTTCGCAACAGGCAACTATGTCAATGAATCATGGTATGCCCAAAAAAGAGATGCTACATTCTTCGACATAAAATCCGACACATTACGCCTGCTTCATAGAATAGGTATTGATATGAAACGTGAAAATGAAGAAGAAATCGACGGCATCTTTGGCAAAACCCTCCTCATCAGAATAGACAAGACCGAAATTGCACAGATTTGCGAGGTTCCACAGAATCTGCTTGATTATTATGACATCAAACAGAATGTTTTCTTCTCTGATATTCTTTGGGCTAACGCACTGAAACTCAAAGGCAGAAACAAAATTTCCTTCTCTCCGTTACCTAAATTCAACGATACCAGAAGAGACCTTGCCATTGTTGTTGACAAGCAGGTAAAGTATTCTGACATAGTGAACCTTACCCGTCAGAAAGGCGGCAAGACAATCAATTCAATGAATCTGTTTGACGTGTATGAGGGCATTACGGTGGGAGTCGGCAAAAAATCCTACGCTATCGCTTATTTCCTGCGCGATGATGACAAGACACTGACCGATGAACAGATTGAGAAGACCATGACCCAGCTTATCAACCTGTACGGCAAAGAATTCGGTGCAACTATCAGATAGAGTAAAATCAAACAATCAACGGCCATTACTGTCATAGGATAACAGACCACAATGGAAGACATACAGACAATTAAAAGACAATTCGGTATCATCGGCAACACGCCGGCGTTGAATCATGCAATTGAAATCGCATGTCAGGTTGCGAAGGTGGACATCACTGTCCTGATACAAGGTGAAAGCGGTGTGGGAAAGGAGTTCTTTCCCAACATCATCCACAAGCTCAGTCCCCGCAAACAGCATCCATACATAGCCGTCAACTGCGGTGCAATTCCGGAAGGAACCATTGACAGTGAACTGTTCGGCCATGAGAAAGGCTCATTCACTGGAGCCACAGAGTCCCGCAAAGGATATTTCGAAACTGCTGACGGCGGCACAATTTTCCTTGATGAAGTGGCAGAACTGCCTCTCACAACTCAAGTGCGTCTGCTTCGTGTGCTCGAAACAGGTGAATTTATCAAGGTCGGCTCATCCAAAGTACAGAAAACCAATGTCAGAGTAGTAGCCGCCACAAACGATAACATGCACCAGAGCATACAGAAGGGCAAATTCCGTATGGACCTCTACTATCGTCTCAACACAGTACCTATATTCATCCCGCCACTGCGTGAAAGAAAAGACGATATCCCCCTTCTTTTCAGGAAATTCGCCATGGGATGCTCAGAAGCATACAATATGCCTCAGATTGAACTGACCCCGGAAGCTTCGGTAATGCTGAAGAACTACCGCTGGGAGGGCAATGTGCGCCAGCTGAAAAACGTGACTGAACAGATATCCATCATTGAAAAAGACAGACTAATCACACCTGAGATTCTAAAAAAATATCTGCCTGACTCGAATAATTCCATGCTGCCGGTCCTCATGAGCGAATCATCAAGCAAGGAAGAAACCCTCAGCATGACAGAACGGGACATCCTTTACAAGATTCTCTTCGACATGAAAGCGGAAGTCAACGAACTTCATGCAACTCTGAACCAAATCATCAAAACCCAGAACCTGTCTGATTCCACTGTCCAACCACTACCTAACGCAATGGACAATATACATCCGCAAAGCGAATATATTTATGACAGGATTATTGAACAGGATAACAAGGTCGAACAGGCTCCGTACAGAATCGAAACCTTTGAGAACAAGCCGACCATCACTCACAAATTGGAGGCTACATCGGCAGAGATTGACGAGGAACCGATGACGCTTGAGGAAAACGAAAAGATTCTGATTAAGAGAGCTCTCTCAAGACATAAAAACAAAAGAAAAGCCGCTGATGAACTTGGCATTTCCGAAAGGACCCTATATAGGAAAATCAAAGAATACGATCTTGAAAACGACAGATAACCATATTCTTATGAAATATTTTCCTCTTACATTGATTTTAATATGTATGACAGTTATGTTGCCGTCATGTAAGATTTATTCTTTCTCGGGGGCTTCCATTTCGCCGGAAATAAAAACCGTATCTGTGGATTATTTCACCAATCAGGCAACCGTTGTAAATCCGTCTTTAAGTCAGGAACTCACAGAAGCCCTCAAGGATAAATTTCTTACAAGAACTTCCCTGAGTCTTGTGGATTCTGACGGAGACATGGCCTTTTCGGGCGTTATTACCAGCTATACAACCACACCTCAGGCGATCACATCTGACCAGACAGCTGCAATGAACCGACTCTCCATAACTATCCGAGTACATTATACCAACGATTTTGATGAAAAAAGCAACTTCACCAAAACGTTCACAAGATATCAGGATTATGACAGTTCCCTTAGCCTCAGCGACGTGGAAGGCCCTTTGGTGAACGAAATCGTATCACAGCTTGTTGACGACCTGTTTAATGAAACCGCAGTAAACTGGTGATTATGAAAAGAGATGTATTATTCAGCTATATCCAGCATCCATCTTCACACAGCAAGGACGATATTTCAGCAATAGAAGACTTGCTGCTCAAATATCCTTATTTCCAGACCGCACACATGCTGTACCTTAAATTCATGCTCGACAACGAAGACATGAGATACAGCCGACAGGCAGGCATTTCCGCATATACAGTCAATGACAGGGAAATTCTCCGAAAGACCCTGATGATGGAGGAAAAGAGTTCAAAAAAACAGAATTCCGCGCAAAAAGACAACAGTTTTATCGAAATCCAGCCGGCTTCATGGTTCGATTTAATCCAAAAAAAGAAAAAAGAAGACCACAAAACTAACCAGTCAAAACCGGCTGCCAATAAAAAAACAACCTCTACTTTAGAAGAGGCATCTTTGGAAAGTGACACTGATAATCAGGATGTTGTGAGCGAAACTCTTGCCAGGATCTATGAGATGCAGGGTAATTATGAGAAAGCGGAAAAAATTTATCAACAGCTTTGTTTGTTAAATCCGAAAAAAAGTAGTTACTTTGCAGCCCAAATTGAAAAACTGAAAGAAAAACAAAATAACAAATAAATCATGGGTATATATTATGTAGTTTCGATTGCTATCCTAATAGCTTGTGTAATAATGGTTTTAGTAGTATTGGTTCAAAATTCCAAAGGTGGTGGTTTGGCTTCAAACTTCCAGTCACAGAATCAATATATGGGCGTCAGAAAAACCACTGACTTTATAGAAAAAACGACATGGACAGTCGCAATAATCATTTGCGTGCTGTGTTTAGTATCAGTATTCCTGATACCAAGACACAAATACAGTGAAGCTGTTGAAAGTGATACTCAGTTAAGAAATATCATAGAAAACGAACAGACACCTGCTGAGGCAGCAAACTATCAGACACCTCCTACTGAAGCTGAATAATATTAGCGGGATAACAACATAAAAAATGTCAGATTGTCATATACAGTCTGACATTTTTTGTTTATAGGAGGTTTGGCATACTTTATGCAGTACACGGAAATTGCTGTCGATATTTTCAGGCAGTACCATTTTAGAAAAATAAATATCAGAATAATAAAAACGTTAAAAAAATGACAAAATTAAGCATTAAACCATTAGCAGACAGAGTTTTAGTTGAACCTGCCGCTGCTGAAGTAAAGACTGCCGGCGGAATTATAATCCCTGACACCGCAAAGGAAAAACCTCAAAAAGGAACAGTTGTGGCCGTAGGTCCAGGTAAAAAGGATGAACCAATGACCGTCAAGCCAGGAGATTCAGTACTGTATGGCAAATATGCCGGCACAGAGATAAATCTCGATGGCACAGTCTATATGATTATGAGAGAATCAGATATCGTTGCAATCATTTAATCAATTATTAACCTAAACTATCAGAATCATGGCAAAAGAAATAATATATAATGTTGACGCAAGAAACAAGATAAAAACCGGCGTTGACGAATTGGCAAATGCAGTCAAAGTCACATTGGGCCCTAAAGGTCGCAATGTTATCATTGAGAAATCATACGGTGCTCCTCAGGTTACAAAGGATGGAGTTACAGTAGCCAAAGAGATAGAACTCGAAGACAAATTCGAGAACATGGGTGCACAACTCGTTAAAGAGGTGGCATCAAAGACCAACGATATTGCCGGTGACGGTACAACAACCGCAACAATACTTGCTCAGGCTATTGTTGCAGAAGGACTGAAAAACGTAACCGCAGGTGCAAATCCTATGGATTTGAAACGCGGAATCGATAAGGCTGTCAAAACTGTCATTGAAGACCTTAAGAAACAAAAACAGGAAATCGGCAATGACAACGAAAAGATCAAACAGGTAGCCACCATTTCAGCAAACAATGACTCCGAAATCGGCAACCAGATAGCAGAAGCTATGGCAAAGGTCAAAAAGGAAGGTGTCATCACAATAGAAGAGGCAAAAGGTATCGAAACCACCGTTGATGTAGTGGAAGGCATGCAGTTCGACAGAGGTTACATTTCATCATATTTCGTAACCGACACCGAAAAGATGCAGGCTGTTCTCGACAATCCATTTATCCTTATCTTTGACAAGAAGATATCAGCGATGAAAGACTTGCTTCCTATTCTTGAGAAATCACTGCAGACTGGCCGTCCACTGCTCATCATCTGCGAAGACATTGAAGGTGAAGCACTTGCAACACTGGTTGTCAACAAGATTCGTGGCACCATTAATGTGGCTGCAGTAAAAGCTCCAGGTTTTGGTGACAGAAGAAAGGAAATGCTGGAAGATATCGCCATACTTACAGGCGGTACTGTCATTTCCGAAGAGAAAGGCTATAAACTTGAAGATGCAGTGGTTTCACAGCTTGGTCAGGCTGAAAAGATTACTATCACCAAGGACAACACCACTATAGTAAGCGGCAAGGGTGACAAGGACAACATCCAGGCTCGTATCGCACAAATAAAGGCTCAAATTGAGACCTCAACATCCGACTACGACAAGGAGAAATTACAGGAAAGACTCGCCAAACTTGCAGGCGGTGTTGCAGTAATCCATGTAGGTGCCGCAAGTGAAGTTGAAATGAAGGAAAAGAAAGACCGTTTCGAAGATGCTCTCAACGCAACAAGAGCAGCCACCGAAGAAGGTATCATCCCTGGCGGCGGCATCGGTTACATCAGGGCAATCAACGCTCTCGACAATCTAAAATACGAAAACAATGATGAAAAGGTTGGCATCGCTATTATCCGCAGAGCTCTTGAAGAGCCTTTGCGCCAGATAGTTCAAAACGCAGGTCTTGAAGGCTCAGTCATCGTCAACAAAGTTAAGGAAGGAAAGGGTGACTATGGTTTCAATGCAAGGACTGAAGTTTATGAGAATCTCTTTGCAAGCGGTGTTGTCGATCCTCTGAAGGTTAGCCGTGTGGCTCTTGAAAATGCCGCATCAATTGCAGGCATGATTCTGACTACAGAATGCGCCATCACAGAAATAAAAGATAAGAATGCTCCAATGATGCCTCAACCAGGCATGGGCGGAAATCCAGGCATGATGTAAAAATTTGGGTATTGTTTTTTCATAATGTTGGAGGATGTCGCAAAATTTTGCGGCATCCTCTTTTTTTATGACATACTGAAATGCCATATAAAAAGTAATTTTATTATATTTGCAGATTTGTAACAAACAAGAAAATAATAATCAAAGTTAACAAGCGTATAATAAAAATCCTTCCGAAAATGAAACATCTCAACAAATGCTTAGCAGTAATATTTCTGCTTACAACGTTTGCTGCAAATGCTCAGCAGATTTCCTATCAAAACACACGTAACGGATTGACAGTCAATCTGTCAGTTCCGGAATTCACAGTAACCAATTTCACCGACAAAGGTGAAGAAATGAGTGAAATCAGTATGGCTGGCTCTTTCATTCCCAACGATGAGGGCATGCCTAACCTTCCCAGAATAAGCAGATTCATTGCTGTTCCCAACGGGGCGACAGTCTCTGTTGATTACGATTTGGCATCTGTTGAGGTTTATCACAATGTGAACATCGCTCCTGCTCTGAAGCTTACTCCTACCACGGAAGAGCCTTCAACAGAATACATCAGAAACGAAAAAATATATGGCACCGATGCCATGTATCCTGCCACTCCGGTCGAAATATCCGAAGTCAACTCCTTACGCGGTGTGAACACAGTAATTCTCGGCATCACACCGTTTCAGTATAATCCTGTCACCAAGGAACTTGTTGCATATAAAAACGTTACCGTCAATATGACTTTCGACGGCGGTGACGGGCAATACGGTGAGACAAGGCTGCGTTCACGCTGGTTCGAACCAATATTGCAAAACTCTCTTCTAAACTATGAGTCACTTCCAAAGGTTGATTTTTCAAAAGTCTATGACAATTCAAAGGACGAAGAAGGATGCGAATACCTCATCATCATCCCTAACAGAGAAGATTTCAGGCCATACGCAAACATGATGAGAGATTTCAGAAACAAACAAGGTATTCTTACCAAGGTAATGACTCTCAACGAGATGGGATGCACAAGCACAACACAGATAAAAAATTTCATCCACAACGGCTACAGCAACTGGGACATTCCACTGGTAGCAGTCCTCATCATGGGCGACCACAACACCAATATGTCACTCGGGGTTCCAGCAGAGACAACCAATCACCCATACAGTGGTACCTGTATCACTGATAATGGATATTCAGATGTCACTGGCGACCTTCTTCCAGAGATAGTAGTCACAAGAATGGCTGCTGAAAACGTCGCACAATTACAGGTTTTGGTAAGCAAAGCAATAGAATATGAAAGCAATCCATGTATGGACGGCGATTTCTACGACCATCCTGTCACAGCATTGGGCTGGCAGGACAGCCGTTGGTTCCAGCTTTGCAACGAGTGCATCGGTGGCTATTGGCGCAATCATGGCAAGAATCCTGTCCGTGTCAACGCAATTTATCAGGGCAATCCAGGAAGCACTTGGTCAACAGCGCAGAACACATCAACAGTAGTCAACTATTTCGGACCTAATGGCACACAGGTCATTCCAGCAACTCCTGCAGAACTCGGAGGTTGGACCGGAGGTACGGCAGCCGGTGTTAACAATGCAATCAACGCAGGAGGTTTCTTATTACTGCACAGCGACCACGGTTATGAAACCGGCTGGGGTGAACCAAGCTACTCCAACAGCAACATACAGCAGCTCACTAATGTAGGCAAACTCATTTATGTCATTGACAACGACTGTTCCACAGGTAAATTCGACAATTCGACACCATGTTTCGGTGAAGCATTCCACCGTCATACATACAACGGTCAGAATGCAGGAGCAATCGGAGTTCTCTGCCCTACTGAAGTGTCCTACTCATTCGTGAACGATGTATATTTCTGGGGTATGTTTGACTATTTCGACAATTCATTCCTTCCAGATTACGGCAATCATCCTTTGCCAGGCTACGCAGGTGAATGGTTACCGGCATTCTCCGATGTTGCCGGCAAATATTTTCTTGCACAGAGCAGCTGGCCATACAACTCAGGCGACAAGGGCATAACCTACAAAATATATGAGCAGCACGGTGATGCTTTTCTGAGGCTTCAGACTGAAGTACCTACCGAAATGGCTATTGAACACACTGGCGAAATCATGGTGGAAGTTCCTTTAATCATCAC
This sequence comes from Bacteroidales bacterium, assembly GCA_016285515.1. Lineage (GTDB taxonomy): Bacteria > Bacteroidota > Bacteroidia > Bacteroidales > BM520 > RGIG7150. The sequence goes on along the minus strand of JAEEQW010000001.1, from coordinate 118,108 downwards.
CTGTGAGGCAGGAGCACTCATGGCCTTCTCAAAAGGTGAGGAACTGCTTGCTGTCATAGATGCCACAGGTGAGGAACAGGAAATTTATCTCCCATCATTCGAAGTTGATGACATCATCACTCTCGTCTGCACAAAACAGAACAGACTGAGATATGAAGCCGAACTGCTGGCTATTCCTGCCGACGGCCCTTATCTTGTCGGCCGTGGCTGGACCATCAATGACAACAATGGCGATGGCAAAGTGGAATACGCTGAAACAGTCACAATAGACTGTAACATCAAAAACGTAGGTATTGAAGATTGTACAAACACCACATTCACATTATCAACCTCTGACCCATACATAATCATCATTGACGGTCAGGCTGAAGCAGGAACAGTACCTGCAGGTGAAATCATTACAGTTGAAAATGCCTTCACAGTCAAAGCCAAAGCGAACATTCCTGACAACCATGTTGCCAACTGCCTTATCACTTATTCAAACGGTTCCGCAACATGGACCAGTGAACTCACAATTGAGGGAGTGGCACCGAATTTGCAGTTTGTAAGTTTCGGTATTGAAGGCCAGCTCATACCAGGCTATACCGTAAACATTGTACCATCAGTCAACAATGTTGGCCATGCAGCGGTTTACAATGCATCAGCCACACTTACCACTTCATGTCCATACGTCACCGTCAACACGGTTGATCCAGTTTCAATAGGTGACATACCAACCGACAACACTACCGTATCAGCTTCGTTCTCAATAACTTTAAGTGAAGACACTCCTTTTGGCATTGATATAGAATCCATCTTTACAATTGATGCTGACTATGAATTTTCACAAGACTTTGAATTTGCACCATTCGTTGACATCTGTAATGTTGCAATAACATTGTTCCCATACAACGAAGGATATGAAGAAAACGAAATACCTCAATGCTGGCAGCAGGAATATGTAGAAGGTGACAGTCTGCATCTGTGGACTGTTCAGGATGGCGGTTACCAGCATCATCCATATCATGCTCATTCAGGCAGTGCCAATGCTTTCATTAACGGGACCGATATCACCACAAAACTCATAACTCCAACCATTGATTTAAGCAATGCATCAAGTGCCACACTGAAATTCTGGCACGCACAGTCGATCCTCACCAGCAGTCAGGATATTCTCCGCGTATATTACAAGAATGCCACCGATGGTGATTGGCAGCTGCTCGCCACCTATCAGTTCAGTATTGCAAACTGGAAAGAAAGAACCATAGAGCTTCCGGAACTTACTGCCAACTATACCATTGCCTTCGAAGCTGAATGCAACGGCGGCTACGGCGTTGTGCTTGATGACATAGAAGTATCCATTGTTCCTTCATCATCACTTGCAGGCGATGCCAATGGCGATGGCATTGTCAATGTCCAAGACATCATGACGATAGTTGCCTATCTTATGAACGGTCAGCCTGATACATTTTTCTTCAACCTTGCCGACATCAACGGCGACGGCGTTGTCAATGTATTAGACATTATGGGCATCATAAATGTAATAATGTAACAGACTATAACCTGCAAGAAAGATGAATATAGCAATATTTGCATCCGGCAACGGAACCAATTTTGAGAACATAACCAGATATTTTGCCGACAGTCAGGATGTGAAAGTCAGTCTGATGGTATGCAACAAAGCAAATGCCAACGTCATAAAACGTGCAGAAAAGCTCAAGGTTCCATCAGTCTGTTTTCCAGCGAAAGAATGGAAAACAGGAGAAAACGTACTGCAAGAATTGCAGTCAAAGGACATAGATTTCATCGTTCTTGCAGGTTTCCTGCTTCTCGTGCCGGAGTTAATCATCAACGAATATTCCGGAAGGATTGTCAACATTCATCCAGCTTTGCTTCCAAAATTCGGCGGAAAAGGGATGTATGGCAGCCACGTCCATGAGGCTGTACTCAAATCTCTTGACAAAGAAAGCGGAATCACAATTCATTACGTCAACAAGAAGTACGATGCAGGACAGATAATCAAGCAAGTGAAGTGCAGCATTGACGACAATGAAACCGTTGAAAGTCTTGAAGCGAAAATACACGCTCTGGAGAAGGAATATTATCCCAAAGTCCTTGAAAAGTTATTAATTCGGTAAACAAAATAAGTATTATCTTTGCACGTTATTTTTTAAACCAAACAAATAAAAAAAACATATGAAATCATTACGTTTAGCATTATTTGCACTGATGTGTGCAATTGCAATTACAGGATGTGAAAACAATAAATACAACAAGGTTGTTTTAAGGGATAAAACCGACACTCTCAATTACCTTGTCGGTGCTGCTTTCGCCGAAGAAGCCATGTCACGCCCTTATTTCAGTGACAGTTCGTATGCCAATAAATTTGACATAAAGAAAGAGGTTATAATACGTGGATTTCTTGACAGATTTGACAAAGATGTGCTTGAGGGGGATGATGCTATGAAAAATTTCCTCAAAGAATTCCAGGAAACCATGAATGACGAGAAAATGGCAAAGCTGAGAGCCGAATATGACAAAAATATTGACGCAGGCAATAAATATATCAACAAAATCAAAGTCAAAGACGGCGTTCACAAACTTCCAGTTGAAATCTCCTTCGACGGCACGACACAAACATACGATATGTATTATGCAGTGATAAAGGAAGGGACCGGGAGGAAACCTACCTTAGACAACACTATCACATTAGATTACACAATGTACTCACTGGGTGAGAATGAAAAACTCGTGGAGCAGTTAACCACTTCCAATGATGTCCCACGAGTGTTTAAAGTCAGCGAACTGGATATTGACGGTTTTAGAGCCGGTATCCAACAGATGAACAAAGGTGCAAAATACAGATTCTTCATTCCATCCGAACTGGCATATCGCGATCAGATGAACATTCCTATTCCAATAGGTTCAACTCTTGTCATTGACGCTGAACTGCATGATATTAATTAGTTAATTATAAAATAAAAATCTTATGAAATCATCACGTTTAATGTTAATTGCAGCGTTATGTGCCTTAGCGGTCACCGGCTGCGACCAAAAACAAAACAAAAAAGTTATTTTATCTGATAAAACCGATAGTATCAACTATTTGGTCGGTTCAGCTCTCGCTAAAGACGTAAAGGAACGCCCATATTTCCGCGATGAAACCTACGCTACGAAATATGACATCAGAGAAGAGATGATTATGGCTGGATTCAAGGACGGTCTTAATAAAGATGTTCTTGCAAATGATTCCGCTTTCACCAAATTCGTCAAGGATTTCTCTATAAACATACAGAAAGAACAATATGTTGAACTGAAAAAAGAGTACGAGAACAACCTTATTGAAGGCAAAAAATTTCTTGACGAAATAAAAGGCAAGGAAGGTGTACATGCCATGTCAGTTGAAGTCAATGAAAACAACCAGCCACAGACCTACACCATGTATTACAAGGTCATAAAACCAGGTACCGGCAAAAAAGCGACACTTGACAACAAGATTACAGCAGACTATACAGTTTACACTATTGACCAGCAGCAAAGAATGACCTCCAAAGATGCTTCTCCGGCAGCATTTTATGTGAGAGACATAAACACCCTTGGACTGAAAGCCATTGTACAGCAAATGAACAAAGGGGCACAATACAGATGCTTCATTCCTGCAGAGCTGGCTTATCAGGATCAGCTTAACATTCCTGTTCCACTTGGGTCAACGGTCATTGTCGATATCGAAATTCACGACATACAATAAATGGAATACAATCACATCGAGATAGAAAAGAAATGGCAGTCTTATTGGGCTGAAAACAAAATATTCAAGGCTGACAACCATTCCGACAAGCCTAAATTTTACATTTTAGACATGTTTCCTTACCCTTCGGGTGCAGGACTGCATGTTGGGCATCCGTTGGGGTATATAGCATCCGACATTTATGCGCGTTACATGCGCCATAAAGGCTATAATGTCCTTCATCCTATGGGTTATGACGCTTTTGGTCTGCCAGCCGAACAATATGCCATCCAAACCGGCACTCACCCGGAAGTGACGACAATAAAAAACATCAACCGGTACAGAGAGCAACTTGACAAAATTGGTTTCTCCTTCGACTGGGACAGAGAGGTGAGAACCTGTGATCCAAAGTATTACAAATGGACACAGTGGACTTTTCTCAAACTGTTCAACTCATGGTACAACAATACCATCGACAAAGCCGACAAGATAGAGAATCTTATTGCCGAATTTGAAATCTACGGCAACAAAAAGGTCAATGCAGCCACCACGTGTGAAAGGATATTCTCTTCGAATGAATGGAAAGCCATGACAGAGAAGGAGAAGAGTGACATACTGATGGAATACCGACTGGCTTACCTTGCTGAAACATGGGTTAACTGGTGTCCGAAGCTTGGCACTGTCCTTGCCAACGATGAAGTCAAGGACGGACTCTCTGAAAGAGGCGGATATCCTGTCGAAAGAAGGAAGATGAATCAATGGATACTAAGGATTACCGCATACGCACAGCGTTTGCTTGATGGTCTCGAAACCATTGACTGGTCAGATTCCGTCAAGGAAATGCAGCGTAACTGGATTGGTCGTTCCGAAGGTGCTTCTGTCATTTTCAAGGTTGATGGTCATGAAGACCTCGAACTTGAAGTGTTCACCACTCGTCCCGACACTTTGTGGGGTGCGACTTTCATGGTAATAGCTCCTGAACACGATTATGTAAGCCTCATCACCACACCGGAACAAAAAACCGCTGTAGATGAATATGTCACATACGCGAAAAACCGTTCCGAAAGGGAAAGGATGTCGGAAGTACGTCACATAAGCGGTGTGTTTACCGGTTCTTACGGTATCAACCCTCTAACCGGCGCAAAAATCCCTATCTGGATTGCCGATTACGTACTTGCCGGCTACGGCACAGGCGCCATCATGGCAGTTCCAGCACACGACAGCCGTGACTTCGCATTCGCACGCCATTTCAACCTTCCGATTATTCAGGTTGTATGCGGCAACGGTGACCAGCCAAGCGACCCTTCCACATGGGAAGAATCGTATGATGCAAAGGAAGGTACCATGGTCAACTCAGGACCTATCAACGGCATGACTGTAAAACAGGCCATCCGCAATGTCATCGACAAAATCGAGCAGATGGGCATAGGCCACGGAAAAGTCAACTACAGACTTAGAGATGCCATTTTCAGCCGCCAAAGATACTGGGGCGAACCATTCCCGATTTACTATAAAGACGGCATACCATACCCTGTCAGTGAAAAAGACCTCCCAATAGAACTTCCCGAAGTTGATGCCTTTCTACCTACAGAAAACGGTGAGCCGCCATTGGCACGTGCAAAGGATTGGACATACAAGGGCTACCCTCTCGAAACCAACACTATGCCTGGTTTTGCAGGTTCAAGCGGCTACTATCTCAGATACATGGACCCTCATAACGACAACCAATATTTTTCACGTCAGGCAGTCGATTATTGGAGAAATGTTGACCTGTATCTCGGCGGTGACGAACATGCCGCAGGCCATTTGATTTATGCACGCGTGTGGAACAAATTCCTTTGCGACTTGGGACTCACTTCTGTAGAGGAACCTTTCCAGAAACTGATAAATCAAGGCAAAATTCAAGGCCGCTCAAGTTTTGTATATCGTATTAACGGAACAAACAAATACGTCTCATACAACTTGAAAGACCAATACGAAACCACAAAGCTTTATGTGGACATCAACATCGTTAAAAACGATGAACTCGATATCGAGGCATTCCGCACACACAATCCCGACAACAAGGACGCCGAATTCATCCTCGAAGATGGGAAATACATCTGCGGCTGGGAAATCGAAAAGATGTCAAAATCGAAATATAATGTTCAGAATCCGGATGACCTCGTAGAGAAATACGGAGCAGACACTCTCCGTCTTTATGAGATGTTCCTCGGTCCTCTTGAGGCAAGCAAGCCATGGGATACCAGTGGAATAGAAGGCGTTTCAAGATTCCTGAAAAAACTCTGGAGACTTTATCACGACAGCAATAACAAGTTCTGTCTCAGCAATGACAAACCAACACCTGAAGAACTTAAAGTGCTGCATAAGGCAATTGACAAAGTTGAAAACGACATTAAGAAATTCTCATTCAATACTGCCGTTTCAACATTCATGATTACCGTCAACGACCTCGCTGCACTCAACTGCAACAAACGTGAAGTCCTTGACCAACTGACAGTGCTGATATCGCCATACGCACCTCATATTGCCGAAGAACTATGGTCATTGTCAGGTCACAAAGGTTCAGTGGAATATGCCCCTTATCCGATATTCAAAGAGGAATATACACGTGAAGACACATTTGAGTATCCTGTATCGTTCAACGGCAAGGTAAGATTCAAAATAAATCTTCCTGTCAACATCACTGCAGCGGATGCCCAGAAAGCTGTTGAAGAAGCTCCGGAAGCACAAAGATGGCTTGAAGGCAAGACTATACGCAAGTTCATCTTTGTTCCTAAGAGAATCTTAAACGTAGTGATTTAACCTTTTCATGGCCAAAATTGCCATGAAGAACATAGGGAAATAAAAAAAGGGCGTCGCAACGCCCTTTTTTATTATTCAACAAGATTAAGTTCTTTAATCAGTCTGTGACAGCCGGCATATTTGTCAATGACAAACAAAACGTAACGGACATCAACATTGATACATCTCTGAAGCTCCGGTTCGAAGGCAATGTCACCGCTCATAGCTTCCCAGTTGCCATCGAAAGCGAGACCGATAAGTTCACCTTTTCCGTTTATGACAGGACTGCCGGAATTACCGCCAGTGATATCATTATTAGTAAGGAAACATACCGTCATGTCACCATTCTTATCTGCATAACGACCGTAATCCTTTGCATTGATGAGTTTTTTCAACTTTTCAGGAACAACAAATTCAGGGTTGGTCGGATCCTCTTTTTCAAGAATGCCCTTTACCGTAGTGGTATAAGCATAATGGACTGCATCTGCAGGATAATAATCGAGAACCGAGCCGTATGTCAGACGCATTGTCATGTTTGCATCCGGGTAATAAGCGACATCGCTGTTCATTTCACGGATGGCAGCCTGATAAAGACGGTCAGCCTTGCTTATTTTATTGAACGATTCACTTGAGCCCATCCTTGCAGAAATAAGCATCATGTAAAGTTCATTGCCTATTTTCATAATAGGGTCCTTTTCAATTGTTTTCAGCTTTGGCTTTGCAACGAATTTTTCAAGGGATTCCCTGGTTGAACCAACAGAATTCTTAAGTGCATAGTCAACGAAACCGTCAACATCACCTTTGAACTTGCCGCCAATCATCTCAAGACTTTCCATATCAGGATAGTTATTGTAAAGATATCTTACAACTTCCCTGAAAATCTGTTCCTCTGTATTTTGGTCATATTCCTTATAAAAACTCGAGAGTATTTCGGCAAAACGGTCGAGTTTTTCTTCCCTTTCCTCCTTTGTCAACTCATCATTCCCATATATGCGTGATAGTCCCATACCTACCTGGAAGGAATTCATAAGTATTTTAGAACCGATAAGAGCACCTTGTGTTGTCCACATTGTAGGATACACATCTCCATCAGTTGTTTCCTGATAACCTTCTTTGTAAAGGTCGAACATTTCACCATACTTGCTTTTTCTTTCAGGATTCTGGTTAATCCAAGCCTTCAGTTCATTTTCAATGGCGAGTTTCTTGTCATAAACGTTAAGACGTTTCAGACCGCGAGACTCACCCTTTTTGTTTTTGAACAAGTTGGCATAGCTTGCATAGTCGGATGCATACATGATATTCACGGCCTGACTTGATCTCATGCCTTTTTCCATATTGGAAAGCACCACGTCAAAAATACCGTCTATAGCAGGATTCACCTCTTCAAGAGTCTGTTTCACACCGTATGAAGGCATATATCTTTCGGTTGAGCCAGGATAACCCCAAATCATGGTAAAATCGTTCTTTTCATAACCCTTTATTGATACAGGGAGAACGTAATTAGGCTTGAAAGGCTTGTTGTCTGGTGAATATTCAGCCGGTTCGTTGTTTTCATCGGCATAAACTCTGAAGATGGAGAAATCGCCGGTATGACGAGGCCACATCCAGTTGTCAGTGTCACCGCCGAATTTGCCTATTGATGAAGGAGGAGCCCCTACGAGGCGAACATCCCTGTAAACCTTATAAACAAAAAGATAGTATTCATTACCTGCGAAAAGGCCATGAACTTCGGTATGATATTTTCCGTCCTCGGAAGCCTCTTTTTCTATCTCCTCAGCAACAGCATTCACAACTTCCTCTCTTTCATCCTCCGACATGCTGTCATCGACTTTGGCAAGAACTCTATCAGTAATATCTTCCATTCTCACAAAGAATTTGGCATAAAGACCTTCACATGGAAGTTCTTCTTCGAAACTGTTTGACCAGAATCCGTCCGTGAGATAATCATGGTCTATGGCACTATGTTTCTGAATTGCATCATAGCCGCAGTGATGGTTGGTAAAGAGAAGTCCCTGGTCGGATACGACTTCGGCAGTACAGAAGTCACCGAAGTTTACTATAGCATCCTTAAGACTTGAATGGTTGATACTGTAAATCTGGTCAGCAGTAAGCTGGAGACCCATTTCCCGCATTTGTTCGTAATTGAGGTCCTTTACAAAAATAGGAAGCCACATACCTTCATCAGGAACAGGGGAAGGATTAGGCGCCGCATTAACTGTCAAAGCGATTAGAGCGCCCCCGATTAATGATAATAATTTCTTCATTTTCAATATTTTAATATTTAACTGTTATTTTATTAAAAAACAATATCGACTGGGATACCAGATGCATTGATCCGGTCAAGGTCAGCCTGGAGTTGCGGACGGATGACGCCCTGTGTTTCAACGAGTTTCTTAGCCGTCTCATAACTACCGTTGCCTTGAGTTGTAAGAATCTGTTCCACAGAAGCAATCATGGCATCATACATTTTGTCGAAATTAACTGTATATTTGCCTGTTTCAGGATTTCTTGTGAAAGCGCCTGCATCTTCAAAGAAGTTGAATTCCAGCATATTGGCTTTGCCATGAGCATCAGATGCTCCGAAACGGCATGAACGGAAGATGCCTGCCGTGAAAGTCACGAAATTGTCCATCAGTTCACCTGAAGATATCTCACCTATTTCATAGAGTTTGGCAACGAGATACAGTCCCATGATGTCAGCCTTGGCTTCCTCTATTGCAGAATACTGTTCCTTGAGAGCCTCACGGACTGTGGAGGAGCCATCGATTGTATTTTTAATGCCGAGACCGTGGCCCACTTCGTGAAACGTAACGTTTTCGAAGAATGCGTCAAACTTTACGTGGCTGAGCTGTGATTCATCAATAACCAGTTCGGCAATAGGAACGACTATATTGTCGAATTTTGCCTTCATAGTGTTTTTGAGTTGCAGCTTGCGGGAACCGCAGGTAAGGTGAACCTCTTCATCATTAGGAAGATTGATGGCTATTGTCTTGCCACCGGCATTGCAGTCACCGGAATAAAGCAACACATCATAAACATTTATGTCGGAATCTGTACCCGGAACCTCTTTTTTGTATTTATCCGGAACAGGAAGACCCTTCTGAAGTTCAGGAAGCATGGTTACATATTTTGAAAGATTTTTGCTCCATTCAGCGTCCTTCACGAGAATGAAGGATTCAAAAGCACACTTGTAACCGTAAAGTTCATCTTCATAATTTTCGATAGGGCCTACCACAAGGTCGAGTCTGGAATCCTTGACTTTCATCCAAGCAAAGTCGCTCTTCTGGTAATCGGAAGTGAGAAGAGCATTGGCTCTGAGTTTCAGATATTCCTTAAAATTGGCATCATCACTATATTCAGCAGCCTCTCTAAGCAAATCAGCAATTTTTGTCAGTTCTGACTTGTAAATATCGTGATACCATATACTTCTGAGCTTTCCGTTCTTATCGCGACGAATAATGGTATATCCTGAAGTCTTGTTGCTGTCATCCAGACTTGCAAATTCCTCCTTTGTCATATCAGTCGGATAGAAGTTGGCTCCTGCCGGCTTTTCACCTACACCTTCTATGAAAGGAATATTGTTGTTGAGCCTGTCCCATGGTCCATAGTTCATCATGGCATACTTCCTTGTGTTTTCATCCTTTATGCTTTCAAGAAATCTGTCACGCTGTCCGATAGCCTGTTTCCAATAGAGACCATCTATAATTTCACCAACCTGACGAAAAATTTCAATCATTTTCTTGTCGTTGTCGGTAAGCCCTTCCATGTCACTTTCAAGTTTTACCTCCTTAAAAGTGGTGAGCTTATCGGAAACATAATTTTTATCGATGGGATTACTTACCTGCGGAACATTGAAACATCCATTGTAGCTGTTTTCAATGGCTTCCTCGTCTTTTGTACCATTATTACATGATACTGTGCAAATTACAGTTGAGATAATGAGTAGAACAGTTTTAATTTTCATACCTTAAAAAATTAGAATATTAATCTGCAAAATTAAATAAAAAAATCAGTATCTTTGCGATTTCAACATTTTTAACTGTATGAAGAAAACTATCATTATAGTCTTGTGTTTTCTTGCTGTTATGCTGGGTATATACTTCATTCTGCCACATTATGTTCAGACGGCTTTGAGATATAAATTCCCCGGTATCAACGACCTGAAGGTATTCCCTTACCGAACAGTTAAAACAGGCACTCCGCAACCTTACGAGTTGGATGCTGACTATAATAAAGGGAAAATAAAAGATGAAGAGTATCAGGAAATCAAAAGTTACAATACTGTAGCATATCTTGTTACCCGTCATGGGAAGATCCTTTATGAGGAATATTGGGGAAAATCCACAGATTCAACCAATTACAATATTTTTTCAGCCTCAAAGAGCATCATCAGTTTATTGATTGGCATAGCTATTGACAAGGGGTTTATCATTTCTGAAAACGAGCTTGCCAACAAATACATTCCCGAATGGGGGGACAAATATGGCTCAATTACCATAAAGGACTTTCTGACCATGAGTTCAGGACTATATTGGGTTGAGGATTTCACTTCGCCATTCTGTCAGACGACCGAGCTGTATTACGGCAAGGACAATGCCAAGCAGGTGCTTAGTCTTGAGCCTGTCAAAAAGCCAGGCAAGTATTATTATTACTCAAGTGCCAATACAGTCATTCTGGGAATAATACTTAAAAATGCCACAGGCATGACCGTTAGTGATTTCGCATCAGAATATCTGTGGTCAAAAATAGGTGCAGAACACGATGCACAGTGGAGTCTTGACAACAAGGGCGGCATTGAGAAGGCGAACTGCTGCTTTTATTCCAACGCACGTGACCTCGCAAGAATAGGCCAGTTGGTACTGAACGACGGAAAATGGAATGGAGAGCAGGTAGTTTCGAAAGATTGGCTTGAAAGGTCGTTTACCCCTGCATCCTATCTTTCAGACAATAATGACCAGAGAGTTGACTATTACGGATACCAATGGTGGCTGTTGAATTATCAGGGGCTGCATATCAAGTATGCATGCGGACTTTACGGACAAGACATATTTGTCATTCCGGAGAAAGACATGGTGGTTGTCCGTCAGGGATACAAAAGAGACAAAGAGTATGTCGGGCATCATACGAAGGATGTCTATTCGTATATTGATGCTGCCTTGGAAATTTGCGGTGAATAAAGAATAATCAAATATCAAAAACAAAGAATTATGACAGAGAAAATTCAAAAATTCATGAACGACAATCCAGCAACACGTTGGATTGCCCTGATTCTTATTGCATTAGCAATGTTTTTCGGATACATGTTTGTTGATGTCATGTCTCCGTTGCAGAGTTTGGTTGAACAGCAACGCGGATGGACGCCGCACGTATTCGGCACATACGCAGCTGCAGAATACATTCTCAATGTCTGCGGATTCCTCATCATTGCAGGTATCATCCTTGACAAGATGGGGATACGTTTCACCGGCATTCTGTCATCAAGCATGATGTTCGTTGGTGCCGCTATCAAATTCATAGGCATTTCAGAATGGTTCCAGGGAACAGGCTTCAATGCATGGCTTAACACATGGTGGACAGCAATGCCGGGCAGTGCAAAGATGGCAGCGCTCGGTTTCATGATTTTCGGCTGCGGCTGTGAAATGGCAGGTACCACAGTTTCCAAATCAATCGCAAAATGGTTCAAAGGCAAAGAAATGGCTTTGGCTATGGGTATTGAGATGGCCATTGCCCGTGTCGGTGTCTTCGCCATATTCAGCATCAGTCCTGCAATTGCAGAGAAAGTCGGATCAGTTGCGGCACCGGTAGGCTTCTGTACTGTCCTGCTTCTCATAGGAGTCATCAATTTCTTGGTATTCAGCGTTATGGACAAGAAATTTGACAACCAACTCATTAAAGCCGGTGTGCTTAAAGCCAAGGAAGACCGCGAGTCTGAAGACGAATTTCATATCAGTGATCTCGGCAAGGTGTTCAGTTCAAAAAGCTTCTGGACAGTTGCCATCCTCTGCGTTCTTTACTACAGTGCAATTTTCCCATTCCAAAGATATGGTGCGAATATGCTACAATGCAATCTGAACGGTCTTTCCCCTCAGCAGGCAGCAAACATCTTCCGCTGGTTCCCGATAGGTGCAGCCGCTATCACACCGTTCCTCGGCGCTTACCTTGACCATAAGGGAAAAGGAGCCACAATGCTTATCTGGGGTGCAGTACTGCTTATCGCATGTCACCTCATATTCGCATTCGTGCTTCCTGCAACACACAGCAAATTCATAGCATACGCAACCATCGTAGTTCTCGGCATAAGCTTTTCTCTTGTTCCGGCAGCACTTTGGCCAAGCGTTCCTAAAATCATCGAGGAAAAAATTCTCGGAAGCGCATACAACCTTATTTTCTGGGTTCAGAACATAGGTCTCTGCTTCGTACCTCTGCTCATCGGAACAGTCCTTCAGAGTGCAAATGCCAACAATGAGGCAGTTCTGGCTGCAAAGGCTGCAGGTGAAGAATTCATCCCTTACGACTACACTATCCCTCTGATCATCTTCGCATGCTTCGGAATTTTAGCCCTGATTGTGGCACTCTATCTCAAAGCCCTTGACAAAAAACGTCATCTCGGCCTTGAAGAACCTAACATCAAAAAGTAAATTATCGTTTGTCAAATAATCCTTGCATGACCATAGCTGTAATATTGGCAGGAGGAACGGGAAAGCGTATGGGCGCACAAGTGCCCAAACAATTTCTCAAAGTCGGCGAGAAAACCATCATTGAGTTTACAATCGATGCTTTTGAAAAGAACGCCCTTGTCGATACGATTGCCGTGGTCATGCATCAGGATTATTTCACAACAATGGAAAACATCATAGCCAATAGCAACTGGAACAAGGTCAGAGCCATCATCAGCGGCGGTACGGAAAGGTCTGATTCGAGCTACAACGCCATCAGATTCTTCTCAAATCACATGGATGCAAAAATCATCTTCCACGATGCCGTCCGCCCGATGGTCAGTGACTCTGCCATTGACAATGTAATCAAAGCTCTTGACCGTTTCAACGCTGTAATGACCGCCATTCCCTCAACCGACACAATCGCTGTTGCCGAAGGCGGATTTGTAAAATCAATCCCTGACAGAAACACGCTTATGCGAGTTCAGACACCGCAGGCATTTCGTTTCGAAACCATCAAAGAGGCGTATGACATCGCTCTTACAGACCCCGGCTTCGTATGTACCGACGACTGCGGTGTGGTAAAGAAATATCTCCCCGATGAACCAATTGCAATAATCCGGGGTGACGAACGTAATATAAAAATAACTTATCCTGAAGATTTAAAATACCTTAAAGAATGAAAACAGTCAATGATTTCAATTTCAAAGGTTTGAAGGCAATAATAAGAGTTGACTTCAACGTTCCACTCAATGAAAACTTTGAAATAACAAGTACTAACAGAATTGATGCTGCGGTACCAACAATCAAGAAGATTCTCGATGATGGTGGTGCAGTAATACTGATGTCACATCTCGGACGTCCAAAGTCAGGTCCGGAAGACAAATTCTCACTGCGTCATCTTGTAAACTACGTAAAACAAGTGCTTGGCGCTACAGTTTATTTTGCTGATGACTGCATGGGCGAAAATGCCGTAAAGATGTCAGCAGCCCTGAAACCAGGCGAAGTCCTGATTCTTGAAAACCTGCGTTTTTACAAAGAAGAGACAGCCGGTGACGAAGCATTTTCTAAGAAACTGGCTTCATACGCCGATTTCTATGTTAACGATGCTTTCGGAACAGCTCACAGAGCACATGCCTCCACAACCATCATAGCCAACTATTTCGACAAGAATCATAAAGCATTCGGTCTGCTGATGGCTAAGGAAGTCAATGCAATGGAACAAGTACTCACCAACTCTAAGCATCCTTTCACAGCAATCCTTGGCGGCGCAAAAGTTTCCGACAAAATTCAACTCATTTCAAACCTCATCAACAAGGCCGACAACATTGTCATCGGCGGCGGTATGATGTTCACCTTCGTGAAGGCTGCCAACGGCAAGATAGGCAAATCACTGGTTGAAGATGATTTCATCGGCAACATTGCCGACATCCTCAGCAAAGCAAAGGAAAAAGGCGTAAAGATATACATTCCGAGCGATGTGGTGGCTGCAGATGCATTTGCCAACGATGCTAACACCAAGATTATGAATGCCGGTGAGATAGAAGACGGCTGGATGGGACTCGACATAGGTCCTGTTTCAAGAAAGGAAATAGCCGACATCGTCCTTAAGTCAAAGACCATTTTGTGGAACGGCCCTATGGGTGTCTTTGAAATGGAAGCATTTACCGAAGGCACAAAATATGTGGCAGAAGCCATAGCCGAAGCTACAGCCAAAGGCGCATACTCCCTTATCGGCGGCGGCGACTCAGTCTCAGCCATCAAGAAATACAAACTCGGCGACAAGGTCAGTTATGTATCCACTGGCGGCGGAGCAATGCTCGAATATGTCGAAGGCAAGACTCTTCCGGGTGTACACGCCCTTCTTTAAAAGATGAAGAAAATCTTTGGAAAAATACTTGAAAAAATAATACAACTTACAGAACGCCAGCGACTTGTGTTGCTGGCGATTCTTGTAGGTTTGTGTAGCGGACTCGCAGCCGTCATTCTGAAGACAGGTGTCAGATACGTCAGCCTCCTTCTTGACAGAATCACGGTTGACAAGTACAATTTCATGTATCTTGTCTTTCCGGGTATCGGTATGCTGATTTCCATGCTGATAGTAAGATACGTTGTCAAAGAAAACCTCAGTCACGGAATAACCAAAGTCCTATATGCCATTTCGAGGAAGAAATCACGCCTGAGTTCAAAAACCATTTGGGGTCCTTTGGTTACAAGTATCATTACCATAGGATTCGGTGGTTCGGTAGGTGCCGAAGCCCCAATAGTACATTCAGGGGCATCCATTGGCTCGTATATCGCCCAGAAATTCAAACTTAGCTACCATCAGATAACCTTGCTGCTGGTGTGTGGTGCCGCAGGCAGTATAGCCGGAATATTCAAGGCTCCTTTGGCTGGCATCATTTTCAGCATCGAAATTCTCATGTTCGATTTCAGCCTGTCATCTATCACCCCGCTGCTGTTATCCTCAGTGACAGCCATTTGCATATCATACTTCCTTATTGGAAATGATATGCCGTTTGCCGCATCAGTGACCGCCTTCCAAATGTCTAACATTCCATATTACATAATCTTGGGCGTTTTATGCGGACTACTGTCACTGTATTTCATCAAAGTATCGTTATGGCTTGAAGCAAAAATCGGCGGGATTGAAAATCCATACCGCAAACTCCTGATATGTGCTGTATTCCTGGGAGTAATCATCTTCTTGTTTCCGCCGCTTTACGGAGAAGGGTATTCATCGTTGGCATTAATGCTGAACAATGATGTTGACAGTTCGTTTGCCCACACTTTCTACAGTTCTTTCGCCAGTAATTCCGGATGGTTTGTAGTTGTTTTCTGGGTGTTTGTAATGCTTGCCAAAGTTTTCTCAATGTCGCTTACCAATGCTGGCGGCGGAGTCGGAGGAACCTTCGGCCCCACCTTGGTCATCGGCGGAATCTGCGGTTTCGTATTGTCACGTTTTTTCAACCTCACCGGCTGGATTTCACTGCCTGAAGCCAATTTTGCATTGGCAGGCATGGGCGGTCTGATGGCTGGTGTCATGCACGCACCAATGACTGGAATATTCCTAATTGCGGAAATAACTGGAGGATATGAACTGATTATCCCTCTGATTATCACAGTCTCACTATCCTACCTCATCACCAATTCCAAAGAAAAACATT
This sequence comes from Bacteroidales bacterium, assembly GCA_016285515.1. Lineage (GTDB taxonomy): Bacteria > Bacteroidota > Bacteroidia > Bacteroidales > BM520 > RGIG7150. The sequence continues at coordinate 101,795 of JAEEQW010000001.1, read as the reverse complement.
CAATCTACACCAAACGTCTCGCCATGGGAGGCGACCTCCTTACCCATAACAAGGACAAGGCAGTCCTGACACTTCTCGATGTGAAACAGTTACTCGAAACAGACCTTGACAAAGTGTATCCTACCGATTCTCTGCGATATTTGGTTGAAGTGGTGTCAACATCACACCGCAACCTGTATCCTGTAGTTGACAGAAACGGAAAATATCAGGGACTGGTAACCCTCGATGACATCCGCTCAATAATGTTTGACAACACAAAATACGATACCGTGTTCGTAGAAAACCTGATGCATGCGGATCCGGAAAGAATTATCAATACCGACAACATGGAAACCGTAATGGAAAAATTCAGCACAAGCAACGCCTGGAATCTTGCAGTTGTTGACGAAGACGGAAAATATCTCGGCATGGTTTCAAAATCAAAAATTTTCAGCGCCTACCGCGAACAACTGATAGAAGTAAGTGAAGCATAATGCAAATCATCCATGAAATTGAAAATCAACATATTCACCATAACACTAACTTTAATGGCAGCCGTTTCAGTCCTGCTGTCATCCTGCGCAAATGAAGTTGCCCCAACAGGAGGACCAAAGGACGAAACCCCTCCGAAAGTGCTCAAGTATTCACCGGAAAATTACTCCACCAACTTCGAAGGGAAAAAAATAGAGATTACTTTCGATGAGTTCTTCCAACTGAACAACTATAAAAGCAAACTGCTCATTTCACCTCCATTTCGAAACGAGCCGACCTTTACTGTCAAAGGCAAAAAACTTATTATCAATCTTAAAGATGACCCTATTCCCAACACCACATATAAAATCTTCCTCGGTGATGCAATCGTGGATTATAACGAAAGCAATCCATATCCAAACTTCTCATACATCTTTTCAACAGGAGAATCCATAGATTCTCTCACTCTCAGCGGAACTCTAAAGGATGCCTACACCCTCAAACCCGTTGACAACGCATACATTTTTCTATATAAAGACTTGTCCGATACAGCATTCACCAGCCATAAACCATACTATATGACTAAAACTGACAAGGACGGACTGTTTAAATTTGACTGTCTCAGCGATACAATTTATAATGTCTATGCAATCGTTGAAAACGACAACTCGCTGACTTATAATCTGTTAACCGAAAAAATCGCTTTCGGTGACAGCCTTGTCTCACCACACGATTCCTTACCGATAAATTTGTTTATCTTCCAGACTGAAGATTCATTGACCGTGGACACAAGTTTTGTTGCAAGCAAAAAAATCAACAAAAACCGTCTTATTGTCAGCGGTGGTGCAAACAAAATATATTACGAAGACACCCTGACTCTCAATTTCAGCAACATAATCAAAGAAATGCTGACCGACAGCGTGATGACCATAATCACCCACGACTCCATTATTGACACAACATATTACAAACTGAAATACAATGATACAGCCAACAATGCTTACGTCATCTGCAATCTGATTAAGAAGGCAAACTATACATTGGAGGTCAAAGATTCGGCAATGGTGGACGTAAACGATCATTACAACAGGCGTTTCACATGGAAATTCAGCATAACTGACGAAGATGATTTCGGAGAAATCATACTGAAACTTGTCAGAGATTCGCTATGTTCAGACAACAAATATGTTGTACAGCTCCTGAACAACAGCGACGAACTGAAGGCTCCTGAAAGGCAAGTCTTGGTTGAAAACGACACATTATCACTAAATTTCAGTCTGCTGACTCCCGGGAAATACTACATGCGCATAATCAGTGACTCTGATGGTAACGGGAAATGGACATCAGGCAATCTTGCAAAACGACGTCAACCTGAGAAGGTGATAATTACCAACCCTACGGATGTCAAAGCAAAATTTACCATCGAAGAAACTGTAATTTTAAAATAACATTATACGATTTATGTCCTTCAAAAACACTATTGCGCTCATATTCTTTTGTTTGTCAGCAACATACAGTTTTTGTCAGACATATACTGTTTCCGGTACAGTACGTGATAAGGATTCAGGAGAAAAACTCACAGGAGCCAATATATATTTTCAAGAAGATTTAAAGAAAGGTGCCGCATCGGACATAAACGGCAAATACTCCATATCATCAGAGCAGGGCACATATACTCTTGTATGCACTTTTATTGGCTATGACACTGTAGTTCAACAAATTAATCTCAACAAGAATTTAAAGGCAGACATTAGACTCAAGCCGTTAAACAATTTGATGGGAGGTGTGGAGATAAAAGTCACGCGTGAAGACCAGAACGTGAGGAGTCCTGAGGTAAGCTCAATAGAAATTTCCATGAAAAGGATGGAAAAAATTCCTGTTTTATTCGGGGAAAAGGACATTCTGAAGACGATACAGCTGCTGCCTGGCATCCAAGCAGGAGGCGAAGGGAGCAACACATTCCATGTACGTGGAGGCGGTTCCGACCAGAATCTGATACTCATCGATGGAGCCACCGTATATAACCCTTCTCATGCTGCAGGTTTCTTTTCCATCTTCAATTCCGATATCGTCAATTCAGCCGAAGTGATAAAAGGCGGAATGGCACCTGAATACGGCGGAAGGATGTCATCTGTTCTTAATATTACCACATTGGACGGCGATAAGGAACAGTTTAAGGGTATAGTCGGCATAGGCTTGCTCTCGTCAAGGATACAGGCAGAAGGCCCCATACAACGCGACAAGTCATCTTTTTCATTCGCTGCCCGCAGGACATACGCCGATGTTGTGATGAAACCTTTCCTCAAGCCCAATTCTCCAGCAAAAGGACTGGGTACTTATTTTTACGACCTAAACGGCAAATTATCATTCCAGCTTTCAAAAAAGGACAATATTTTCGTCACCGGCTACCACGGTAAGGATTTCTTCAGGTACAATGCCAATGTATATGATTCCCCTTTTATGGACTTGAACTGGATGAACACGGTGGGCATAATAAGATGGAATCATATCTTCAGCAAAAAACTATTTCTTGATGTTTCTGCCAATATCACTGATTATCAGATTAATGTACAGGGACAGGAGCAGTTGTACAAATTACAGTACAGCTCTGGAGTAAGAGATTATGTAGGTAAAGCCGACCTGACTTTCACCCCGGATTCCCTCAACAAGTTTAAAGTTGGTGCATCTTACACCTATCACATATTCACCCCTACCGCCCTCAGCATCAAAACAGGTTCCACCTCGCTGAATGCAAACGAACAGCAGAAATTTTATGCAAACGATGTTTCGTCATATATCCAGCACGATATTCAAATAACACCTTGGCTGGAGGTGCTTTATGGGCTGAGATACAACCATTTCTCATTTGTGGGGCCATTTAAGCGCTACATAATTGACAATGTCTATAACCTGAACAATGTGGATTCGATAATGTACGGCAGAGGCGATGTCATTAAAAGTTACAACTTGTGGGAACCACGAATAAACACACGTTTTCAGCTATCAGAGACTCAATCCGTCAAGGCATCATATACACTTAACAATCAATGTCTTAACCTTGCCGCACTCATGGATATCTCCACTCCCACCGATATCTGGCTGCCATCGACAGACCTGCTGCATCCTCAGCGTTCACATCAGTTTACAGTCGGTTATTTCCAGAATTTCTTAGACAATACCATTGAAACTTCCGTGGAAGTCTATTACAAGAAAATGCTCTATCTGTTGGAAGTGAATCCGGATATCAACCCGCTGTCAATGTTTCAGACAAATCTCGACTATGACTTTATCAGTGGTAACGGACAAAGCTATGGTATTGAACTATTTGCCAACAAGACTGCAGGAAAATTCACGGGATGGGTGGCATACACTCTCAGTTGGACAACCCGTAACTTTGACGAAATCATGGATGGGAAGACTTTTTATGCCCGTTATGACCGCCGTCACGATGTTTCCATTATGCTCAACTATGAATTGAACAAAAAATGGGATTTTTCGGTAGTCTGGGTTTTCGCCAGCGGAAATGCTGCCACGATTCCAAATTCATACTACATAATAAACGGTAACCTATACATTGAGTATGGAGAACACAATGGCTGGAGAATGCCTGATTATCACCGACTTGACTTGTCGGCAAACTGGAATGTCTTCCAAAGAAAGATGTTTTCCGGCATTCTGAACTTCTCTATTTATAATGTTTATAATAGGCATAATGCTTTTTTGGTTTCCTACACGATATCCAAGAATGAAGAGAACAACAAGATAGAAGTTCACGCATATCAAGTATCTCTATTCCCAATATTACCATCGGTTGCATTCACCTTAAAATTCAGATAATGAAATATCCAATTAAAATATTATCCTGTTTTTTGCTGATAATTCTCATAACCTCATGTGCTCAGGAAGTAGAAATAGACACAGGAGACTTCGTTCCGAGAATCGTAATCGAAGGGTATATCGAAAATGATGAATATCCTTGGGTTAACATCACAAACAACCAAGAATTCTTCAAAGACATAAACCTTGATTTCACCAGTGAGGAAGGGATTGCAACCCTTCTGAACCTTTTCGTCATGGATGCCGAGGTTACCGTAACGGACGGAACGACCATTGACACGCTGGAATTCATGATTGTTCCTGAAATATTTGAAGGCATATATGTCTGGCCTCCTGTTAAATATCAAGGTTCGAAAATCATTGGTGAAGTCGGCAAATCCTACGATATGAAGGTAGTGCATAAGGACAAAGTTTATACTGCCACGACCACGATAACAGAGCCTCTCATCCCCGATTCGGTATGGGTTGAATACAGTTTGAAAAATGACAAAGACTGCTGGATTCACGTACGAATACATGATAATCCGGATGAGTACAACTACTACAACTGTTATTCAAAGAGACTGGGCAAGGACAATTATTTTACCGAGTGTTTGTTATGTTTGTGGAATGATCAATTTTTCAACGGATTGGACTTTGAGGCTACCGTTTACAGAGGTTCTTCATTCACATTTGCGATGGATACTATCGAGTCAAATTTAAGTGATATAGGGCAATATGCTGTTGGAGACACTGTAATATTGAAAGTGCTGACAATGGACGCTGCGTCTTTCAATTTCTGGCAGTCAACCGAACAGTCCAATAATCCCCATTCAAACATCAACGGTGACGCCTTAGGTGTGTGGTGTGGATACGGAGTGTATTACACTGATCCGATAATAATCAGTGAGAAGCCGTAAGGCTATAACTTTGCCTTGATTGATATAATTTTCACACAAGCAATGGCGCCCCCCTTTGAAAAGAGGAGATTTTTGATTGAGTTTGACGGATTTTACTAATTTTGCAGGCATGAAACGGTTGTGGCACATATTAGGATTGGGGCTTCTGCTTGCTGTGATGGTGAGATGTGGAAGTTCTCCTGACTCCCCCGCCTTGACGGGCACCACCTCTCAGAGTGGGACTGCCGCGCTTGAAGCTTTAAAGGAGATAGACTCGCTGATGTGGAAGCAGCCGGACAGTGCTTTGACGGTGATGCTGGAGTTTGCGGCAAGCCCCGAGGCGGACAGCCTTGGTGAGTTTGAGGGGCATTATTGCCAGATGCTGATTTCGGAGCTGCTGTACAAGAATGACTATGGGCAGAGCAATAGGGAAGATTTGCTGAAGGCGGTGGATTATTTTGATTCGATAGTTGCAGCGGATGGATATAAGACGGACAGCCGTAGGGACGCACCGCGTGCGTCAGCCAAAAATGTCCAAAACATTGCGTTTCTGGATGCGCGGGCACATTATATTGATGGTGTGGGGTATTATGAAAAGGGCGATGTGGTGGATGCCTGCGCGGAATACCTACAGACATTGGAGATGATGGAAGAGTATTTTGAGGAGAAGGAATTGGTAGGTCATAAGGCGCGGTTTATGTCCTTAACGTATGGACGTCTCGGTGAAATATTTTCAAAGCAGTTTATGATTGAATCTGCCATCACTTGTTATGAGAACGCACTTGCCTATTGTAAAATAGAACCCACATCGCCTATTGGTGTTTCCAATTTTTTATATAGAATAGGTCAGGAATATGACAAGAAGAATGAAATAGATAAAGCAAGACAGTATTTTGGACAAGCTTTAGAATGTATGACAGACACAAATAATCTAGTTTACAGAGATATTGTGTCAAGTAAGGCAGTTTCTGATTATCGGTATGGAATTGAAATTGACCAACCTTTGGATAAACTCAAACAAATTGTCCTGCTTGCCGACAATGAAACCGAACGAATATATCGATACATGACCATAGGAGCCCTTTTCTTTGAAGGAGGAATATTTGATTCGGCTCTAAGATATTTAGAACCTGTATTTGAAAATAAAGATGACATAAAATTTCAAATCCTATCAGCAAATTATTTGCGTCTCATTTATGATAGTATTGGAAACCAGTCTAAGTCGGATGAATGTACACGTTTCTTGGCTGATTACAAGAAAACTGAGGGAGAAAACAAAGCGATGGTCTCGAAACTTGAAGACATGTTTAAGGATTACATGATTCAAAAACAAGAGAAAGAGGCGGAAGAAGCACGGAAAAAATCCATAAGGAACACGATTGAAATTATTGTACCCATTGCTATTGTGATTGCATTGACCGTTTTCATTGTGGTGAAACTGAGAAGCAAACAACTATTAAAACAGCAGCAAGAGGAAGCAGATAGGGTGCTTGGTGAGACAGAGCAAAAACATGAGAAGGAATTGAGACGATTGCAAGCGGAAGCCGAACAACGGTTAACTGATGCCGAGCGAAAACATCAACAGAAGGTAGAAGAAATATTGAAAAGGCATGAAGAGGAACTGAAATTACAGAAAGACCAGTCGGAAAAGGAGATAGAGAAGACCAAGATGCGGCATGTTGAGGAATTGGAAGCGGAGCGTAATGCCTACCAGAAGGAACGCGAGGAATTGGAACGAAGCTTACGGCAGAGCAAAGAGAATGTGAACGCTTTGCAAAAAGAACTTGGCCGTAAGCGGACGGGTGCTGCCGAACATTACGCGGCTTTTTTGGAGGAATCCGTGTGTGCCAAAATCAACGGCTTGGTGCGTGATTTGCACATCACCACAAGAAAGCCTTACTCACATTACCATATTAGCCTTGATGACGATACGATTGCACAACTTAGCGAGGTGGTGACAGTGCATTATGGTGAGCTGAAGCCAACCTTACAATGTCTTTACCCAGGTATCAGCCATGAGGATTTGCTGTTGTGCTATCTTTATCTTTTGGGGTTGAGCAACAAGCAGATTGCCGTGTTGCGGCAAAGGGATTATTCCACCGTGCGGAAACAAGCCAAAGAACTGATGGGCAAGTTGAGAATTGATGAAACCGTTAGGGATTATGTTTTGGATGTGGCTGGAGTAGAGGAATTTGTTGAAAAATAATTAACATCCTGCAAAATTCCTTCAAATTCCCGCAAAATTCCCGCACTTTTATTTGGAGGGTAATATCGGAAGGGACTAATTTTGCTGGCGAAAGTTTGAGTTGAAATTATCAATGTTATTAATCTCAAAAGAATAAATGAATAAACATTCAAAAATTAAATAATAATACCATGAAAAAGTTAATGATTACAATGTTAATGCTTCTGTCTGTATTGCAGATGGTCGCACAAAATGTGAACAAAGATTCGCATGAATATCTTCCTCTTATAGAAGAAAACAAGCAGTGGAACGTCTGTTACAACGTTGCTGACTACTACGAATATACAAGAGCTTACAAATGGTTCGGAGAAGACACTGTGATTAATGACCTGACATATAAGATAATATATGCAAGCGAAAAGAACAGTCCATATCAATGGCAGATTGACTGCTTTATGAGGGAAGATCCAGCAACTCATAAGGTTTACCACAGATACACTCATTACCAATATGAACTACTTGCATACGACTTTAACCTGAATGAAGGCGATACTATTTTTTCCGATTTGGAGCCATCTTATTATCTTGTTGTCCAAAGTGTAAATGACACTACTCTTGAAGATGGAATAACAAGGAAGAAAATAGAGCTGGCATGGGACGGATACATAGAGGAGACATGGATAGAAGGTATCGGAAGCACCACGGGTGTCACACATGGTATGGAATGGTTTTTAGATGGATATAAAAGTTTTCTTACGTGCATGACTGTAAATAATGAAATACTATATCGTGATAATGCTTCGGAAAACTGCTGGAGACAAGGAACTTTAGGAATTGACGACATTGACAAGGACGACTTTTTGATTTATCCTAATCCTGCCAGGGAATACACATATATTGATTTCGGCGGCAGCTTGTCGGGAGAAATGGAAATCTACGGAATTACCGGAATGCTGGTGACGAAACGTGAATATAACGGAGAAGCATTAAGGCTTGATCTTACTGGTTTACAGCCGGGCGTGTATTTCGTAAGGTTAGGCAACGCCACTATGAAATTCGTAAAAATGTAAACATTCACAATGGGCAGATGCGACATTCACATCTGCCCATTTTAATTAATCAGGAAATTGAAACCTGTCTTACCCTGAAAATAAATGACACTTTGGGGAGCTCATCGTTATTACAAAACACCTCAACCCCTGTGTTACAATGAGTTGGAATGGGGGTTATTAAGTTTAGCGGACAGTAATATTAAAATCCATTTAAAATGAAAAAATTACTTTTATTCTTGGCGATGGTTTTACTGTCAGCCAGCGGATTTGCGCAGCCATACAGGTCTTATTTCGGCAATGAATACACTAAATGGTCTGTCTTTTCTGCAGTTATTGATGCTGATTATACTATGGAGTGTGCGTCACGTCCTGATGCAACCATAGTGATAGATAGTGTGACTTATTATAAACTTGCGGTATTTAAAATTATGCTTCCGGACACTTGGTCAATAAATATCAATGACAGCTATTTTGATCGATATTTCATTGCGAGCAATCATTATCTTAGAGAAGATCTGACCACCGGAAGACTGTATCTCAGAACCTCATCGGATACGGAAGATGTTATAGTTTCTGACATGAGCCTCAAAGTGGGAGATTCCATACGGGTTTATGACCATGACAACGACTGGCCACTGCCATTTTTTAGGGAGTGTTTGGTTTACAATGATGATATTCCGTATGCCGTGGTGGACAGCGTGTATTATGCCGATGGATTGAAGCATATACATACATCCGCAATGTTTGACGCCCCTGGTGATTATATGAATCTCGAATTTATCGAGGGAATTGGATCAAACATAACACCAATTCTGAATTATTATCACAGCCCGTGGGGAATGTATAATACAATAATCTGCTATGAAAATGAAACGTACTGGAAACATTATCCATTGTTTGGGGTTATTGATACATGCTTCTTGGTGCCCACCGATGGAATAAACGATATAAAGCAGGCAGAAATCAAGGTTTATCCGTCACCAGCCGAAAAATACATATATGTGGATTCCGATAGCTGGAATAAGTCTGATATCATAATAACCAATATATTAGGACAAGTCGTGAAAGATATCTCATTTGAAGGCATACGTACCTCGATTGACGTCGCTGATCTTAAATCTGGTATCTATTTTGTGAAATCAGGAGATTCAGTGGTTAAATTTGTGAAGTTGTAAGCTATATTTGTTATACCCCATTATCCCATAGTTGCTTGAAGAAATCAAGCACATAGATACACTCTATTTCGCCAATATGGCGGTTAAAGCGGCGGTAGTCGAAGCCGTACAAAGAAGGGTGTCCTTAATCTTTCAAGCAGCCAAGTGGAACCACGTACACGCCATCGTCCCTGCGGTAGGCAATTTCACCGATGCCGATGAGCACCATCAGGAAGGAGGGCTTCTTCATCTTGGTGGTGTCAATTTTACCCTGGAGCTTCTTAAGAGAATCTGCGCCCTCGTTAATGAGATTGTCACCGCCTATCTTGATCTCCACAAGACCATATTTCCCGTCACGCAAATGGACAACAGCATCGCATTCAAGGTTTGTCACGTCGCGATAATGGGCAACCTTCCCCATCAGAGCATTGGCATAAGTTCTCAAGTCCCTGACGGCAAGCGTCTCGAACAGGAGACCGAAAGTGTTGAAATCGTTCAAGAGATCATTCGGCCCTAATCCCAAACTGGCCGATGCAATGGAAGGGTCTGTGAAATACCGGGTATTGGATGTCCGGATAGCCGTTTTACTACGAAGATTGGGATTCCAAGCCTCCGACTCTTCCACGACAAAGAGTTTGCGCAAAGCCGTGATATATGATGCGATGGTATCTGTGTCCAACGCTTGGGGCTCATTGGCTCGCATGTCTTCCGCCATGGTTTCAAATGTGGCCTGGGATGCTTGATGGCGAGCATAGGAGCGCATCAGTCTGCGTACTCTTTCCGGACTTCTGTTAGTCTTATCTACCCGGGACATATCCCGCTCGGCAATGGCATCGACATAATCGAAGGCTTTGTCTAAAGCGATTTCTGAGGCAAAAATAATCAATTCGGGGAAAAGTAGAAAAGATTTTCGGGAAAAAGTAGAAAAATTTTTCGGGGAAAAGTAGAAAAGATTTTCGGGGAAAAAATGACACTTCCAGGAGCTTGCTCGTACTGCTTACAAAAACGCCTCAACGCTGGTGCTGCCTGCTACGCGGAAATATGTAGTGGAATAATAATCCGTGTCCATTGTTGGGCTGTCACATGGTGGCATATTGTAGGGCTGTCACATTGTGGCAGCCATTACAAGGTGGCTGCCGTGGTACGACCAGCCCTACAAATGTCGGGAAAGTCCGATATGCTGCTTTCAAAAAATAGACACGGGAAGGTGAAAAAAACATTCTACATACCCTATTTTGGGGTACGCAATGACGAAGTCATAAAAAAACCGGTAACCTCGATTTGAGATTACCGGTTTTTTCTTAACTGTTAATTGCAGTTTAATCTTCTTCGCCAGTCTGAGTTTCAGCGTAAGCTTTCAGCAGCCTATCCTGAACATCTGGTGGTACCTGGCGATATTCGTTATATTTCATAGAATATGTTGCCCTGCCTGATGTCAATGAACTCAATGCGGTTGAATATCTGTTCATTTCTGACAAAGGAACCTGTGCACGTATTCTCTGATAATGGCCTTCTGAATCCATGCCCATAACAATACCACGACGGTTCTGGATGTCGGTCATGACACCACCCATAAGATCTTCTGGTACAAGGACTTCAACATCATAGATAGGCTCCATAATCTTAGGACCTGCATTCTTGAAGGCTTCCCTGAAAGCGTTACGTCCTGCAAGTTTGAATGCCATTTCGTTGGAGTCAACCGGGTGCATCTTACCATCATAAATATAAACGACAATGTCACGTGCGTATGAACCTGTCAGAGGACCTTGCTCCATACGTTCCATGATACCTTTCAAAATAGCCGGCATGAAGCGTGCATCAATGGCACCACCAACTATACAGTTGTTGAATATGAGTTTGCCACCCCAGTCAAGATTGTACTCTTCAGTACCTCTGATTGGGAAATCCGTAGGTTTCTCATAATTTTCAACGTATGGCTGGACTCTGAGATGAACTTCACCGAACTGACCTGCACCACCTGACTGTTTTTTGTGACGATAGTTAGCATCGGCAATCTTGGTGATTGTTTCACGATAAGGAATCTTTGAAGGATAAAGGTCAACTTCTATCTTATTCAGGTTGTTGAGATACCATTTTACAGTATTGATATGGATTTCACCAAGTCCGCTAAGAACGAGTTCACGAAGTTCACGGCTGAAGCCTGCACGTATTGACGGGTCAACTCTCTGAATATCGTTGAGAGCAACACCTAATTTTTCATCATCGGAACTGTTGGTAGCCTTTATTGACAATGAGAATATAGGTTCAGGAATATCAAATGGTGGGATGAAACCGACAGTAGTCTTGTTGGAGACGAGAGTCTGGTTTGTTCTTGCATCTTTCAGCTTGATAGTAACACCGAAGTCACCGGCAACCACTTTGGCAATCTTTGTACGGTTCTTACCTGAACCGACCATTACCTGTGATATTCTTTCCTTACCATCATTATTTGCATTGATAACATCCTGACCTTCTGAGATTTCACCACCATAAACCCTGAAGAATGAAAGTTCTCCGAGGTGTGATTCTATTGAAGTCTTGAAGATGAATGCTGCAGCAGGGTCATTGACGCTGTTATGCAGTTCCACACCTGCACTTGTAGTTACAGGAGCAGTCTGATCCGGTGAAGGGATATTGTTGATGATAAAATCAAGCATCGAATCAACGCCAATATTCTTTTCAGCGGAAACGCAGAGTAACGGGAACATATCACGGTTCATGATACTGAGTTTGAGACCCTTGTTAATATCTTCCGGAGAAAGTGTTCCATCCTCGAAGAATTTCTCCATGAGGGCTTCATCACCTTCAGCAGCAGCCTCTATGATGGCATTTCTGCTCTCTTCAACTCTGTCGGCAAGATTTGCAGGGACATCTTCAACAGAAGCAACACCACCGTCCTTACCATATTTCAGAACCTTGTTGGAAAGGATATCGACTATGGAATCAAAATTAGCACCTGTACTTATAGGGAACTGCAAAGGAACTATATTGTTGCCGAAATCTTCCTTAAGACCGTTAATAACTTCTTCAAAATTAGCTTTTTCATGATCAAGTTGATTAAGTACGAATACCACTGGAGTTTTGTATTTTGCAAGCATTCTCCACTGAATCTCGGTACCGACTTCAGTACCTTCGGTTGCATTTACAACCATAAAGGCAGCATCCGTTACCTTTGTTGATGCGTAAATTTCGCCCAGGTAATCAACGAATCCTGGATTATCAATGAAATTGATTTTAAAATTCTTAAATTCAGTACACATTACTGTGGAACTTACAGAATTCTGTTTTGCCAATTCGATTTCACGGTAATCGGAAACCGTATTTCCGTCTTTAACAGAGCCACGACGAGTGATAACGCCGCCTTGCAACAACATACTCTCAGATAACGTGGTCTTCCCAACCTTAGCACTACCTAACAAGTTGATATTGCGGATTTTAGATGTTTCGTAAATTTTCATTCTTGATTAGAAATTTATTATTGTAATTGATAAAAATAGACCCAAAAAATTCAAGGCGCAAAATTATACAATCTTGCGAATATTAACAAGTTATATTTAAAATAATTTACTTTTTGTTATCCTCGGCGGCTTTGGAGTCATCGTCGTTGCTATCATCATTCATCCCTTCCTTAAAGCTTTTGACTCCCTTGCCAAGACCTTTCATCAGTTCAGGAATTTTCTTCCCGCCGAACAACAATAGAACAACAAGAACTATTAGAGCTATCTCCCAGCCTCCTATAAAGCATTCATAACAAGTAGCTACCATATAATTTCTCTTTTAACTGCAAAGGTAAAAAAATATGTCATACATATACACTTTGAACAAAAAAATTTTCAAAGAAGTCATATCTGCCTGTACATCGACTCAAGAAGTCTCCTCTGAGCACGAGTCCTCACAAGATTGTGTTCAGGATATTTGATTTTATAGTAGGAATCGCCATTGATGTAATCCATCAGAAACCTCAATACCTGCTCAAAGGTGATAAACTTTGCCGAAAAACTCAGATACTGTTTCTCAATATCTGTCAGAAACTGTTCAGCCTCAGACATATACCCTGAGATGTATGCATCGTAAAGAGCCTTGTTCATAGAAACATTTTCGAGATTTGGATCATCTTCAAGCCCTGTATTGGTTATGGAACGAAGTGCATCTCCCACATCGTTAAGCACAGTGCCGTTCATAACAGTATCAAGGTCGATGACACATTCTACGCTGCCGTTTTTGCCAAACAGAAAATTACTGATTTTTGTATCATTGTGAACTACCCTTTTCGGTATGGTCCCGTTCTCTATAAGTTCCATGAAATCAAGCATTTCCTTGCGATGACTTTCAATGAAGGATATATGGTCGGCAACACTTTTCACTCTTCCTGCAGCATCATTTCTGACAGCTTCATCCCATTGTTCAAAACGCATCCTCATATTGTGAAACCCAGGTAGTACATCATGCAAAGGCTGACTGAAATCCGACATCATAAGATGAAATCTGCCTATGCCTTTACCTGCATTATATGCAATTTCATTCGATTCCGCCTTGTCATACGTTATAGTATTGCCGATATATATGCAAACTGCCCAATAGTCGCCTTCCTCATCAAGAAAATAAAACCTGTCATCGTGTGTTGGGATAACTGTCAGCACATTACGCAGTTTATTTCCGCCAAATTCACTTATTTTCCCCTTCAAATGCTCAGTTACACGATGAATGTTGTCCATCATGGCCGGAATATCGGTAAACACATTTTTGTTTTTTCTCTGAAGGATATATTTCGGAGCTGACTTCTCATCAGTTTCAACAATAAAAGTATCGTTGATGAAACCGTCGCCAAGAGGTTTGACACATTGAGCCACGCCCGTCAGCTGAAATTCCGAGGCTATTTCAAATAGTTTTTTTTGTTCCATTTTGCTGTCCATTAACACTGCAAAATTAAACATTATTGAAAAAAAAGAGTAATTTTGTAAATTATAATTCACATAAAACGATATGCAACAATTTCTCGCATTCATCAATGCCAATTCCCTCATCGACAACAACGACAAACTGTTGCTATCTGTAAGTGGCGGCAGGGATTCAGTGTTGCTGTGCAAGCTGTTCAACGATGTCGGATTCAAGTTTGACATCGCTCACTGCAATTATCATCTGCGCGGTGAGGATTCAGACCGCGACGAACAGTTCGTCAGAACCCTTGCCGGGAAATATCATGCCCAAATTCATGTCGCTCAGTTCGACACGAACAACTATGCGGAAAACACAGGCAATTCAGTGGAAATGGCAGCACGCCAGCTCAGATATGACTGGTATGTTGAGCTTTGCAAATCATACGGATATACTAAAATTGCAACTGCACACCATCTCAACGACCAGACTGAAACATTTTTCATCAATCTGCTGCGTTCTACAGGAATCAATGGTATAAGGGGAATTCCGTTGAAAAGACCTATAAAAGACACTTTCGTCAACGGAAAACAGTGTTGTATCATCCGTCCGATGATGTTCCTTTCACGCAGGGAAATCAACGAATACACCAAAGACATCGAATACATGGACGACTACACAAATTTCTCCGACAAATATGTCAGAAATTTCATACGCCTCAATGTAATTCCAAAAATTGAAGAACTGGATCCCGACTTTCCCGCAACTCTGCAAAAATCGATGAAACAGTTTGACTGCACTGCAAAATACATCACTAAGCTTACAGCTGAAAAGTTTCCTAAAACCGCTGATCGTCAAGGAAATACCATAATTGACGTCCCTGCTGACTATGACACTGATGAGCTTAGGGGATACCTGTATTTTGCCCTCGACGGCTATGGGTTCAATCTGAAACAGCTCAAGGAAATAGCATGTTCCATAAATTCCACCGGCAACAGATTCTACTCAAACGAATTCGAACTCCTGATAAACCGCCGTCAGTTGTTGGTCCGAAAAAAGCAAAGCAGTCCCGAGCAAGAATATTTCATCAATGAAAACGATGAAGAAATCACAATCCCTCTTAATTTGAAATTCAGCAGGATATCCCGTGAACAAATAACTTCCCTGAAATGCGATGACAATACGGCAATGCTGGATTTCGACAGGCTGAAGTTTCCGCTGAGACTGTCGAAAGGCTGTGATGGAGACTACTTTTATCCGTTGGGAATGAGAGGGAAAAAGAAACTTAGTGACTTCTATATTGACAAAAAGATTGATAATTTTACAAAAAGTAGTACTTTTGCGCTTTGGTCTGAAAATAATATTGTATGGATAGTCGGCCATAGAATTGACGACAGATTTAAAATTACGGACAGCACAAAATGGGTGTATAAAATTGAATTATCATAATATCATCGAAAAAATCATATCAGTATGAAAAAAATCTTAACCACATTTGGACTCACATTACTGTTTTTATGTGTTTTGGCACAAGAAAATCCGGTAAGTTGGAAGTTTTCGTCAGAAAAGAACAGTGACACTGAATACAGCCTCATCATGAAGGCTACAATCAGCGGCAAGTGGCATTTGTATTCGTTGGATGCCGATCCGATTTTCACTACCCCAACCAAATTCGACTTCAAAGAATCGCCTGATTATCAACTTGTAGGCGACATGGAACAGCCTACTCCAACGATTGAACATGACGACGACCTTGACATAGACCTGAAATATTTTGCCAAGGAAGTGACATTCAGACAGAAAGTCAATGTAACCAACGGAACGCCGACGGTCAATGGTTCGGTAAGATACATGACATGCGATGACTCGCGTTGTCTTCCTCCAGAAACAACTGAATTTTCCATCGATTTAGGCAAAGCTGGAACACCGGCTTCAGCAATACAGGAAGCTGAAACAGGCACAGACCAAATAGTAAAAGCTGATACTGAAAAAAGCAATTCAGACAATGCGCCGAAGAAAAAATCCCTCTGGAGGGTGTTTATCACTGGCATTATCGGTGGACTCATAGCGCTCGTCACCCCATGCGTATGGCCTATGATACCTATGACTGTAAGTTTCTTCCTGAAATCCGCCGATGACAAGAAGAAAGGCATTAGAAATGCCATTGTCTATGGCTTGTCAATCATTTTAATATATGACCTTTTGGGCTTGGGCGTGACATTGCTTTTCGGTGATGATGCCCTTAACACCATGGCAACAAATCCGTGGATTAACATTTTCCTGTTCCTGTTGCTGGTAGTATTTGCAATTTCATTCTTCGGAGGTTTTGAACTTACCCTTCCTTCAAAATGGATCAACAAAACCGATGAAAATGCAGACAAGAAAAGCGGCATTCTCGGCATATTCTTCATGGCTCTGACATTAGTACTCGTCTCATTCTCATGCACAGCGCCAATCATAGGCACTTTGCTTGTCGAGATAGTTTCAGGCGGCTTATGGGGACCGTTGGTTGGTATGACAGGTTTTGCCCTTGCATTAGCAATTCCGTTCACACTGTTTGCGATATTCCCTTCATGGCTCAGCAACCTTCCAAAGTCAGGCGGCTGGATGAACACCGTAAAGGTCGTTCTCGCATTCCTCGAACTTGCACTTTCAATGAAGTTCCTGTCAACAGCCGATGAAATGATGGGATGGCGTATCCTTGACCGTGAAACATTCATCGCATTATGGATTGCAATATTCGGACTGCTTGGCATCTATCTTCTTGGCAAACTCAAATTCAAACACGACAGTGACCTTGACCATGTATCAGTGTTCAGACTGTTCCTTGCCATCATAACTCTCGCATTTACAGTTTATATGGTTCCAGGACTGTGGGGTGCTCCGCTGAATGCCATCGCAGCATTCACACCTAAAATGTACACACAGGATTTCAAATTGGGACAAAACGAGGGCAATTCCGGTACGACAACGATGATGCCAACTTCTTCCGAAAACTATCACAACATGTGTACTGACACACCAAAATACGGTGATGTCCTGCACACACCGGAAGGCTACAAAGGATATTTCGACTTCGATGAAGCTCTTGACTGTGCAAGGGAACTCAAAAAGCCTATTCTCATCGACTTTACCGGTCACAACTGTGTCAACTGCCGCAAAATGGAAAACGCTGTCTGGACCGACCCTGCTGTCAGAGAAGTGCTTAACAAGAACTTTGTCATAGCAGAGCTGTATGTTGACGACTTAAAGGATTTGAACCCTGAAGATTACATGGTCATAGACAACGGAAACGGAACCGATACCATCAAAACCATTGGAAAGAAATGGAAACAGTATCAGAAGACTAAATATGGGCAGAACTCGCAGCCTTGCTACGTAATCATTGACAATGAAGAGAACATTCTTGCAGGACCTTACGGCTTTGACAAGGACGTGCAGCATTTCATTAATTTCCTCAATGAAGGAAAGGACAAATTCAACAAGTAATTGAAATGATAGCAGTTACAGGCGCATGCGGCTTTATTGGAAGCTGCCTCATTGCGGATCTTAACTTCAATTATCAAAACGATATCGTAGCAGTTGACCTTTTCAAACAGCCTGACAAGATTTGTCTTGACAACATAAAGAATAAGTCTATTCTGCAACGCATAGACAAAGACGATTTCATACAATGGCTTGACGACAACTACACCGAGATAGACTTCATCATACATCTCGGTGCCATCAGTTCAACCATAATGTTTGACAAGGAAACCCTCAAAAAGTACAACACCCAATACACACAACTCGTGTGGGACAAGTGCACACAATACTCAATACCGCTGATATACGCTTCATCTGCAGCAACTTACGGTGATGGCAGTTTGGGTTATTCCGATGATGAAAGCATTATTAAAAATTTAAAGCCATTGAATCCTTACGGTGAATCCAAGCAGGCTTTTGATGTCTGGGCGTTGGAACAGGAAGAAAAACCTCCATTGTGGTATGGACTCAAATTCTTCAACGTATATGGACCCAATGAATACCATAAGGGACAGATGGCATCAGTCGTGTTTCATGCCTACAATCAGATAATGAAAACCGGTAAGATGGAACTGTTCAAATCCTACAAACAGGGTGTCAACAACGGAATGCAAAAGAGAGACTTCATATACGTAGGCGATGTATGCAACATCATTCGCTGGCTAATGGAAAACACGCCGGAGAGTGGGATTTACAATGTCGGCACAGGCAAGGCACGTACATTTTACGACCTTGCGAGAGCTGTCTTCAAAGCAATGAACAAAAAACCCAACATCCAGTATATTGAAATGCCTCAGGAAATCCGCAACAAATACCAGTATTTTACAGAAGCCAACATCAGCAAACTTGACAAGGCCGGCTACCACCATCCTTTTACAAACATCGAGAACGGGGTGCTAAAATACGTTACAGAATATTTGTGCAATCTTCCAGTAAGTAAGCAAGCAGGCAAACAAAAATAAACAATGAGGAACTGCTGTGCATACATATTTGTCTTGTTGTGCATCTTATTTCCTGAAATTTCAAGGTCACAGGTGGCTCATGGAGGAATGCCCGAATCGTTTGACCATGCCTCAAAATTCATGTCCTCGACAGAAATATATGCCAACTATGATTCCATCAACGATTTTCTTCTGACAAGATGTACCGAAGGGTGCCGTCTTCACACCGGATGCGAAGTTGAGGCAGGATTCAGTTCCAGAAAGTTAGATGGGAACTGGATGGAAACCTCAAACGGGTACATATATACCGTTTCATTTCATCTGAAGGATGCGAAGGCGATAGGCATTGCCTTTTCTTATATTGATTTGCCCGAAGGCAGCAAGATGTATGTGTATAACTCATCGAAATCAACCATACGAGGTGCCTACACAAATAATGACATTTCTGATGATGGCTCATTTTCAATCGAACCTGTCACAGGTGAACACATTATTCTTGAAATTGACGGATTGAAAGACCCATACATCGATTTCGAGTTAAGCAGTTTTTCATATTTCTTCGATTTCAGTTTTTTGAGCGGCTTCGGCTCTGCCGGAGACTGCGAAGTAAACGTCAATTGCCCCGAAGGAAGAAGCCTGCAAAATCAAGCCGATGCAGTAGTGAGAATACTACTGCTGTCGAATGGCGGATGGTACTGGTGTACAGGAACTCTTGTCAACAACACTTCGCAGGATCTGACACCATATCTTCTGACTGCATATCATTGTGGCGACAAAGCGATAGATTCTGAATATGAGAGATGGATTTTTTATTTTCTCTATGAGTCGGAAGGATGTGATAATCCTGCCGAGGAGCCGGCGCATAAGACGCTTGTCGGATGCTCAAAAATCGCCGGAAACACATATTACAACAGTTTCACCAATGAAGTGGGTTCCGATTTTCTGCTTGTGCGGCTGAAAGACGAAAACATACCGGCAAGCTATCATCCTTATTACGCCGGCTGGAACGCGGTGGATGAGGCTGCCGAAAGCGCTGACTGCATTCATCATCCGGCAGGAGACATAAAAAAAATCTCACACACTTCAAAAATAACGTCAGACTGCTATCAGATTGAAGGTTATCATATACAAACACACTGGAAAGTCTATTGGGATGAAACCGAGTCGGGACATGGTGTCACCGAAGGCGGGTCCTCAGGTTCCCCAATATTCAACTCAAAAAAACAGATTGTAGGCACCCTTTCAGGCGGCACGGCCTCATGCAGACGTCTCACATCACCGGATTTCTACGGAAAATTCTCATTCTCCTGGAACCGTAATGGTGAGGATAAAAACAAACGTCTCGACTACTGGCTTGACCCAGGCAATACCGGAGTTACGGAAATCAACGGATACACAGAAATTGCTGACATCAACAACATTAATGTTTCAATTGACGGAACCTCATTTCTGACTGACAAACCCACTATAATCAAAGATATGACATTATACTTCAATGCCAACTTTTCCATGCCGCCCGACAGCTGCATCTGGCATTTCGAAGGCGCAACGCCGGAAAACGTCTCAGTAAACGACATAGACAGCCTCATTCCGGTCACATACAACTCCTACGGAAACTTCGATGTTATCATTTCATGGTTTGTTGACGGGGAAAAAAACAGTAAAACCTTCAACAATTTCGTTGGAGTACGGCCGAATTTATATCCAAGCATATTTAACGACAAGATAACAATTCTTCTGAACGAAAAATTTGATGGCAATTCGTTGAATGCCAAACTGATAAAAATGAATTCCCACGTTGCAGCTGCAGCTGAGCCTTCCGACATCAGTGTCAACGATAATATCATTGAGTTGTATTTCCCAAAGGTAAGCGACGGCATATATGTCCTTTTCGTTGAAATCGACAATATGCGATACACATATCGCGTTATAAAGATGTAAAATGAATATCTACAGTTCAAAGAAAAAATGGAAAAGGTGGCTTGCGATAATAGGTATTATAATTATCGCATTATCACTGTGGTACAGCAATTACCTTGTTATTCAGATTTCAAAGAAGGAACAGCATGACCTGATAGTCTGGGCTGACGCAATACGACACAGAGCCCAACTCGTACAGTCAACTGAATCCTTTTTCGAACGACTTGAAGAAGAAGAACGTCAGAAAGTGGAAATCCTTGCAGCAGCCACACGTAAACTCGTCTCTGCCGGTGACAACACTGAAGACCTCACCTTTTACTCCTCAATCATCCTTAATAACAAGACGATACCTGTCATCCAAACTGATGAAAAATATCGCATAATTAATGCCACAAACATTGATTTCGACATTGACACAGTCCCATATCTGACAGGAGAACTTAAAAAAGAGTTCACAAAGTACGAGCCAATCACCATCTCCACTTTTGGCATCACCCATTATCTGTTCTACAAGGATTCCCGCCACTTCACGCAGTTGAAGGCATATATCGACGACTTGGTAAGTGATTTCTTCTCCGAAATTGTCATAAATTCCGCATCAGTACCGGTAATCGTCACAGATACCACACAGAGTACAATAATTGTATCAAGCAATATTCCTGAAGAATTACGTACCGACACTACGGCGATGCTTGAAATGACACACCACATGAACGCAATGGGTTCACCTATCACATTTCAATTCGGGAACACAACAAATTACATCTATTACAATGAATCTCCGGTAATCAGGAAACTGCGAATTTTCCCTATTATCGAAATATTAGTGATGATTGTATTCATCGCCTTCTGTTATTTCCTGTTCAACACATCTCGCCGTTCAGAGCAAAATCGCGTATGGGCTGGACTTGCCAAAGAGACCGCACATCAACTTGGCACTCCTCTGTCAAGTATCCTTGCATGGGTGGAACTTTTGAGGAACAGTGGGCAGGAAGAAATCGCGGAAGAAATCAACAAAGATGCTCAAAGACTTAACACCATAGCCAACAGATTCTCAAAAATCGGCTCCACCCCTAAACTCGAAATGGCCGATATTGGCGTCGTAGTCGAAGATTCCATCAACTATCTGAAAAAAAGAACATCAAACAAAGTTGTCTTTACCGTCAATAAACCAAATCACCCTATTTACCTTCCGTTAAGCACCGAGTTGTTTGAGTGGGTCATAGAAAACCTCAGCAAAAACGCCATAGATGCAATGGACGGTGAAGGTTCGATAACCATTGACATCATCGAAGAGGAAAACGTAGTCAACATTGATGTTACCGACACAGGCAAAGGCATACCGCGTTCAATGCAGAAGAATATCTTCAACCCCGGAATCACCTCCAAAAAACGCGGATGGGGCCTCGGACTTACTCTCGCTGAACGCATAGTCGATGAAGTCCACCACGGTAAAATCTTCGTAAAATCTTCAACTCTCAATAAAGGCACTACTTTCAGAATAATCCTGAAAAAGAGTTCCCTGCCTTCCGAAATCAATGACTGACATGTCTCCTGTCGGATTATATTTTCATTTTCCATTCTGCAAAAGCCGCTGCATCTACTGCGCTTTCTACTCACAAACACAATATACTGATTTTCAACATTATGTCGAATGCATTATTCATGAAGCGAAAGCAACAATGTCTTCATCTGATGTATTCACCGAACATACCAAAATTGACACCGTTTACCTTGGTGGCGGTACTCCGTCCCTCATCCCGGTAAAACTGCTGTCATACCTGTTCACTGAATTATACTCCACCTTCGATTTGAGCAATATCGAAGAGATAACTATCGAAGTCAACCCGGACGATGTAAATGAAGAATGGATCAGACAAATCAAGTCTTTCACACCGATTAACAGAATCAGTATCGGTGTTCAGTCTTTCAACGATGATGAACTGAAAATGATGAACCGCAGGCACAATGCCGACAAAGCCTGCAAGGCAATCGAAATCATATCCCAGAATTTCGATAACTTTTCAATTGATTTGATTTACGGCCTTCCATTACAAACGTCTGAAAGTTGGGAGGCAAGCATCAATAAAGCACTTGCTTTCAATCCAAAACATATTTCAGCATACTCCTTGTCGATAGAAAACGGGACTCCATTGGCAAAAATGATTTCAGAAGAAAAAATAACTGTTCCTGATGAGGATTTTACTATCAGATGCTATCACCGCCTCAACGAAATACTGCGTGAACACGGATATCTTCATTATGAAATTTCAAACTATTGCCTTCCGAATTACCATTCACGACATAACAGCAATTACTGGAAAGACTTCCCTTATATCGGAATGGGGGCAGGAGCACATTCATACGACTGTAAATCAAGGCATTGGAATGTGAAGGACATAAAAAAATACATGGAAAAAATCGACAATTGTCTTGACGCTGCAGAACATGAGATTATCACTCAAGACATGAAATACAATGAATACATCATGCTTGGGTTAAGAACATCGCATGGAATCGATTATCAATATATAAATGATTATTTTGGCAAAGAAAAGCTTAATCATACCATTGAATCTGCAAATAAAGTGTCTCGGCAATTCATTATGCCTGACTGTCATAATGCTCTGATTTTGAATGAAGAAGGGATGTTGTTTGCAGATGGCATTGCTTCCGATTTTTTTATTATATAATTCCAAATTAAATGAAAAACAACTTATCCAAACATCTTATTTTCGTCGTTATTATCGGCCTCGGAATGATTTGTGCTTTGGCAGTCGGCTGCGGTTCAAAAACAAACGGAAACCAACCGCAGAATGAAAACGAATACTATTCATCCTGCAAACCATACACACGCTGGTGGTGGTTTGCTGCGACTATTGACACCAATGACGTAAAAGACCAGCTTGACTGGTTGAAGGCTCATGATTTTGGCGGAGTTGAAGTTGCATGGATATATCCGATGGGCGGTGACTCAACGATAGTTCATCCAGCATTTCTGTCGGACGAATGGAGCAGTTACGTGGCATTTACAAAGAGATATTCCGACAGGATAGGCATGGGCTGTGATTTCACTTACGGCACTCTTTGGCCTTTCTGTGATGTCAACCTCCCTGAAGGTGACCAGACCCGAAACTATTTCGACTCGGTTGAAATCGCCAAACGTTCGATAACATGGGATCATCCAAGGATTGCCAAAATATTGAACCACTTGGACAAAAATGCCTTTATGCGCTATGCCGATAAGATGAACAAAGGTCTTCATGAAGCATACAAAGGCAGCAAATCCGGAGTGTTTGTCGATTCATGGGAAGTGGAGACGCAATATCTTTGGACAAAAGGTTTTGGAGAGAAGTTCAGAGAGACTAATGGCTATGACATAGAGCCCTACATGAAGGAGCAATCGCTGCTTAGCCACGAAAATGCAGATGTTTTCTACGATTATATGAAAGTGCTGTCAGACTATGTATTGAATGATTTTTATATTCCTTTTGAGCAGAATGCCAAATCTGTCGGAGCCTTTGCAAGAGCGCAATGCGGCGGTGCGCCTACCGATTTGCTCACCGCTTTTTCTCTCGTCGATGTACCTGAAACGGAAGCAATCCTTTACGAGCCTTCTTTCAGTAAGATTTCGGCATCGGCTGCAGCATTGGCTGGCAAACAGGTAATTACATCCGAAACATTTACGTGCGCTTATGGCTGGAAAGGCTGGGGATATAAACACGGTCGCGGACAAAGTCCATATCAGGGGAAAGAGCAGATAGCCGATTTGAAACTTATCTGCGATGCTCTGTTCGCCAACGGCACCAATCAAATAATATGGCACGGCTTCCCATACAACAAACTTGGCGACACGACCAACTATTTCTATACAACCTGCCAAATCAGTACTAATGAAATCCATAATCTGTCAGGACAGCCTCTGACTGATTTCAACAGATATATGACCACGGTATCCGAATATATGCGTAAGGGCAAAACATACAGCAAGCTTGCCGTATATATGCCACTTGAAGATGCATGGATGGGCATGGAATATCCTGATTCGCTGCAAATGCCGTGGGCATGGGGTGAGTATGAACTAAGATACATAAACACTCCTAAAGAATATAAAGGCCTGCAACCGTTGTGGGTTAACAACCATTTTCTTCAGAATGCGACTTATAAGGACGGTGAACTTCTGTGCGGTGACATGAAATTCAATGCACTATTGGTTGATGTGGAATATCTGGATGCCAACTCTCTTGAAACAATGATAAAATTAGCTTCAGAAGGTTTACCCATCTGTCTCAAGAGAACTCCTTCACAGCCTGGAAAAGTCAAAAATGACAATTATGCAAAAATGCTGAAAGAACTGACATCCTATAAAAATGTTGCATCCGATGCTGAAATAATCACTGCCGTTCCTTTGATTGACGGAGACAATCTTCCAGATTTTTGGATTAGGGAGGACCATGACGAGTATTACGTGTTCTTCGCAAATCCGATGTCACAAACCATCAAATACCCACTTGAATATTGCTATGCCTTCACCGATAAAGGGAGCCGTCGGGACATTACTGTCAACCATCACGGAAAATCCGAGAATATTTCATTGGATTTCAAACCCATGCAGTCCTTGCTAATGAAAATTTCAAAAGAAGGAATATCCTTTATTGACTTAAATTATACACCTTCAAAACTTAGTCATTAATTATTCTGAGAAAAGATATATCTTTGCATTTCAATAAATCTAAAAAAAATATCATGAAAAAATTGCTTTCAATAATTGTTATTGTGTGTATGGCACTGTCGTTATCAGCTCAATGGAGCAGTGATCCGTCAATAAACAACATTGTTTATTCCAATGGAGAGACGTTCGGATCCCTGACAGCAACTGACGAAGCGACGGGCATGACATACATACAATGGTTTGTTTTGTCAAGTAGTGGAATGCGTCCGATGATGCAGTTATATAATAATCAAGGCGTTGCACAGTGGCAGGAAAATGGTATAATAATCAGCACAAACCAGAACAGCACTGCATTGTACGGCACCGCACTGGAAGTGTCGTCAGATGGCTGCGCACTGGTTGCATTTGCCGATGAACGTAACGGTGATATGAATCCGTTTATCTACAAGATTTCACAAACCGGCGAATTTCTTTGGGGCGACAATGGCGTTCAGTTGTCAAATTTAGAGGCATACCGCATATATGTTTACCCATGCAATGATGGATCAGCATGGGCAGCCTGGTATGGTGAGACATGTTATATGCGTCACATCAATGCCGACGGAACCACAGACCCTCTCATTACAATTGAGAACGACTCCGATTTCGGACATGTAATCTGTGATGAAAACAACAACGCTATCATGGCTTATTTTCATCAGACAGGCGGTGCATTCATGTGGCCGGACAGAGAGGTGAAAGTATGCAAATACAGTACTTCCGGTGCTCAGATTTGGTTAGCGACAATAATCCAAAGCTACTCATATAATTTCTCAACTGAACTCCAGCTTGTTCCCGATGGTTTAGGGGGCGGCTATGTTGCCACCATACCTGTTATAAACGATAGACATCAGGCTGTGATTGCCCATTTCAATTCAAACGGAACAGCTACAACTCCAATGGCAGGTGCTTTTGCAAGTCTTGAAAACAATGGCTACAACTATTACCCTACCATTTCTGTTGACCCGACTACGAACAACTGCATCATGTTTTTCAGAAGATCAAATGTGGATGAGAACACTTATCAACTTAAAGGACAATGTTTTACAGTTACAGGAAGCAGATTGTGGACTAATACCGGTAAACCATTGAGCGGATATAGCGATTATGTGTATCCCATAACAAGTGCATCCGTTCCGACAGGTGGTGCAGTGCTGATATATGAATTTGGCAATGTAAATAACCAGTCAACCATAAAGGCCCTGCGTGTAGATGCTGACGGAGAATTTGTCTGGGATAACGAAACTGTGTATCTGTGCAGTCTGGCAAGTACGAAATCCATAAGCCATGACTGCTCCGGATTCCACAACGGACAGGTCATATATTCATGGAACGATGCAAGAACACCGCAAGGACTATATGCACAGAATCTGAAACTTGACGGCACATTGGGACCAATCCAGATTTCAACAATCAGCGGTGATGCCAATGGTGACGGAAGTGTTAATGTAAGCGACATCAACACAGTAGTTTCTTATATTATTTATGGAAATGAGCCGGAAGACTTCATATTCGACAATGCTGACGTCAACGGAGACAATGAAATTAATATCAGAGATATAGTGCTCATTGTAAATATTATTATGCAATAAATCAATTTAAACAGTTATACTATGCCATTAATTGGAACAATACTTAAGCATTCCTTAGAACATCGTGATAATACAGTTGAAACTCTAAAAACTCATGAGAGGGAACAGAACAGAGTTTTGAGAAGGCTGCTGCGCACTGCCGTGAACACACAGTTCGGCGTATATTATGATTTTGAATCAATGCTTTATTCAAGGACAAAAACTCTTGAGAAGTTCAAATCAGCCATTCCTCTTAATGACTACGATACAATCCATGACGAATGGTGGTACAAATGTCAGGAGGGGCAGGCTGATATTTGTTGGCCTGGGAAAATCAAATTTTTTGCTCTCAGCTCCGGAACATCAGGAGCCTCAAGCAAATATATCCCCGTGACAATGTCCATGATTCGTCAGATAAGAAAGACATCTATCCGCGAGATAATCAACATGCCTAAATACAACCTCCCGGTCACACTGTTCACCAAAGGAGCTTTAATGCTTGGAGGAAGCACCGAACTCGACAAGGGCGGTTCCTATTATCAGGGCGATTTGTCAGGCATAACCACAGGACATCTGCCTTATTGGTTTCAAAAATATTATCTGCCGGGCAGTGAGATCTCCAAACAAAAAGACTGGTCAAAGAAAATTGAAGAAATAGTAAAAAAAGCCAAAGACTGGGATGTGGCAGCAATTGTCGGCGTACCTTCATGGTTTCAGATTCTTCTTGAGAAAATCATAGAGGAATATCATCTGAAAAACATCCACGAGCTGTGGCCAAACCTTACCATCTTCATTCACGGAGGTGTTTCATTCAAACCTTACAAAGCCGGTTTTGAAAAGTTGCTCGCACATCCTTTGATATATATGGAGACATACCTTGCCTCCGAAGGCTTTATTGCACTTCAGACAAGACCTGACACCGATTCGATGCAGCTCGTGACAAACAATGGACTATTCTTTGAATTTCTTCCATTCAATGAAAAGAATTTCGATGAAAACGGTAATGTTTACCGTGATGCCAAGACACTGTCACTCAACGAGGTGAAGACCGATGAAGTCTATGCTCTCGTACTCTCCAGTGTCTCAGGAGCATGGCGATATTTGATTGGTGACACCATCAAATTCACCGACCTCAACCGTTGTGAAATACAAATCACCGGACGAACCAAGCACTTCCTCAGCATCTGCGGAGAACATCTCAGCCAGGAAAACATGAATATGGCCATCGAACGCATGGAAAATGAACTTAACGTCAACGTAAAGGAATTCACCGTAGCCGGCATTAAACATGACAAAATGTTTGCACATCATTGGTATATAGGCACCGATGACCCTCTCGACCCACAGATGGCTAAGGAATCTATCGACAAACATCTCAAAATTCTGAACGATGACTATCGTGTTGAAAGAATTGCAGCCATCAACGAACTTATAATCACCATTTTACCTTCAAAGGTCTTCTATGATTACATGGAATATTCCGGCAAGATAGGAGCTCAGTTCAAGTTCCCTCGCGTAATCAAAGGTGAAAAGTTAACCGATTGGGAAAAATACATTGAAAATACATGTAAATAATGCTTAATGCTTTTTTAAAGGGAATAGTATTGGGAGTTGGGCTTTCATTCTCCATCGGTCCAGCCTTCTTCGCTTTGATTCAGGTTGGAATTCAGAGAGGGAAAATGTATGGATATGCCATGGCGATTGGTATTCTCATAAGCGATTGTACGCTGATAGCAATCAGTCTGCTTGGATTCACATCATTATTGGACAATCCCGACTATACTAACTACATAGGTATAACCGGTGGCATAATACTTGTTTTATATGGAATATACTCGTTCTTCAATCCGCCCAAAAACCCTTATTCTGACAATAAAGAAAGCAAAGAAGTTACCACTAAGGACATAGTCGATGAATCTGCAGAAGAAGAGATAGTTAAAAAACGTCTTAATTTCTTTCAGAAGAATTTGGGACCTGATGCCAAATGGTATGTATATACAATTAAAGGCTACTTCCTCAACATATTTAATCCATTTCTGCTGTTCTTCTGGTTCGCTGCTGTCAGCACAGTCAGCGTAACCATTGGCGGTGATGACAGTATTATGCCTATGTTAGTTTTTTTCATGGGTACAGTGCTTACGACATTCAGCTTCGACCTTCTCAAGTCCTATCTCGGTCAGAAAATCAAAAATGTCATAAGTTACAAATTAATCCTGCTGATAAGCAGAATAATGAGCCTACTGCTTATTGGTTGCGGCGTGTATTTAATTCTGAGATTATTTATCAATATTTAAAATTATTTATCATGGGCATTTTATCTCTCTTCAACAAAGTGTGGAAAACAATACTTGTCAACGGCATACTTTCAACATTATTCGGCATAATCCTACTATTTGTGGAATCCGATATTCTCGGCACAATAATCAAATGGTTCGGTATAATTTTGATGGTTTTAAGTGTAATCTTATTATGCATCGACTCCATCCATACGAAAAAAGACATTCAATGGGGCGGTCCCATACTGCAATACATTATCTACCTGATAATAGGCATATTATGTATTGTATATCACTCCAAACTGTCTGATATTGCCTACATAGCATTCGGCATCTGGATTGCTATCTCCGGCATTTACCTCCTAATATCCACTATAAGATATTCCAACCAGATTCCGAGAGCGTCTGTCACCATTGTCACATCTATAATGCTGACAATATTGGGATTATATCTTATGTTCTATCCCAACCATGCACAAAATGTTGTCACAAAGATAATAGGAGTATTTCTTACTGTTTCAGGTATATGGCAGATTTACAGTGCTTTCCGCTTTAAAAGCATAGCAGATCCCACACAAACAAGCCCGAATAATTCCGAGGTTACCAAAGACTAATCTTCTTTTCCCATTTGGAATAGATTTTATTTGCAACATCAAGTGTGTTGCCGACAGGCTTGGAAATATAACTGACAGTATCATTAATCCAACCATTCTCAAATCTGCTTAATTCTTTGCTGAATTCAGCCTCATCGAATTCGACATCGTTTTCGGCGGCATTCATTACGGCATCAAAAAAAAGATTCCAACGCTTTGCATAATAACCTGAAACCAGTCCTGCCCACATGCGATTTGCATAGTCATTCAATATCGGACCTCCCCAGATTGTAAGCAGAGTACGGGCATTACGTTCATAATATGCCTTGCTTTCCTTTGTCGTGCCGAAAGACCTTGCATCGGCAATCCATTTGCCAAAAAGATACGACTCATTAGTGTTGAGCAAAGTCTCCACATCATCCATAAGCTCGTTGGCCTCTTCAATTTTCGACTTCATCTGAATAATATCATGTGCTTTGTAAGCAGCTGTAAAGTCATCTCTAACCTTCATGTAATAGTTACCCAACAACTGAGAACCGAAGTTGACCAAATCGTAGTTGTAAGTCTCCTTGTTTACTGGAGTGCTGAGAAGTAACATCCATGCATCCAGCAAGTCTCTGTTTTTGAACGAATAGTTTGGCTTTGTGTAATAAGTGCCATGACCTTCCAACGTAGGACGTGAATCCAGAATGGTGCCCAATCCGTAATATGAACAGTCCTTATATATCCGTTCAGACAGTATTTTCCATGCAATAGATGCATTGAGGTTCTCGCCTCCAGAACGAACACAAGACCAGTTCTTAACCCATTCATCAACATTCAGGTTTCTGTTCCACACCTTTTCGAACAGAAATTCGTATGTATGAGGACTTACGTCAAACGATTCGAGGGTTGAGCCTATACCAACAAGATTGTCACCACCTTCGGCAAGAACGCCATTGATTCTATCGTTGATGAGATTAATATCACCTATAAGCATTGTGTTTCCACCGAAATTACCCAAATAGCACCAAATATATGGCTGTCCGTAAAATTTGTCACTTAGTCGCCACACTTCTGTGTTTTCGCAGAAATAATCGAGCAGCGTCATCCTGCCCTGTGGAACCGCAGTAAGATATGATTTAAGTCTTTCATGAGTCCAGCTTTTGCGTTTATAGTAGAAAACCCACGACATCTGAAGCCATTCGGCATCAGCATCGACAGCCTGAAGAGAAGAATATATGTTTGCTGAGACGTCAGCAAGATATTGCTCATCCCAACTTGGCGGATCCATTTCATTAAACGGGTCGAAGCCATAAACATGACTCGTACCATAAAGTTCTGTCTGTTTGGCGATGAATTTCGACTGGATGTCAGCAAACAGCGGTTCCTGCGAATTCAGAAAACACGTTGGGGCAAATCCGCACCATTCGCTGAGTTCCTTGATATCGGCATCGGGATACATTTCCTTAAGCTGGCGTGGGACATGTCCGGCGAATGCGGGCAACACCGTTGTCATGTTAAACTGTCTCTCCCTTTCAACAATTTGTTTCTGGAGTTCCTTTTGTCCTTCAATCCATTCAATTGGCAGCGGTCCCTGAAAGCCGTCAAGATTGGCCATCCTGTGCCAGGGCAGATGAGCCGGAGCGCTGAAATAGGAACGTATTTCATCATCTGTCATGCCATATTCCTTCCATACATCATACCATACGGCTTCCTGTCCTGTTTGAGCAAGCGGCATATTGATGCCATTCAGCGCCATCCAGTCGATGAAACGCTCCCACTCATTCCAACCCCACCACGGCATAGTATAGCCATACGTGCAATAGTTGAGCATAAACCTCCTGTCCACAGCTGCTTCTTTCACAACAGTTTCAGACAATTTCGGAAAATCCACGTTCTCGTCTATGGTGTCGTGTGCATACCACGAAACATAAATATAAGCATAATGTTTGAGATAATAGTTTAATCCGGTCGCCATGGAATTGGCATTGTTACCGGTCACAATAATCTTCGTACCATGCTGCTCCAGTTTGAAATAATCCTTATTAATTGGTGACTCCTCCTTATGGAAAACGAATTTGTAGGCATGATCCGGAATAATTCTCTTTGCCAGTGCCTCGACAGCTGCAATATCGGTATCTCGGCTGCCACACGATACAAACAACAACGAAAATATCAGTAACGTGAATCTTAAAATACTCTTATTCATTATGTTATGCTTTTATCCATACAATTTCCTTTGTCGTAAAGAATTCCTCGTCAAAGAAATTGCTGATTTCAAAAATACGATAATTATTGTCTATTTGATTCAATTCCTTCTGGTAATCGCCCCCCTTGAGGTAAATGACTCCATTAGGAAGCATATTCTTATTGTTATGTGAAATCTTCCCGTTGATGAGCCGCATAAACTCAGGGAAAGTCGTCATACCGCGCGAAACGGCAAAGTCAAATTCACCACAAATATCCTCAATCCTGCTTTTGACGGCCGTAACGTTGTCAAGTTTAAGTTCATCAGCAATCGACTGGGCAACTTTAATTTTTTTCCCTATTGAATCCACAAGCAAAAAATTTACCTTAGGGAACATGATTGCAAGAGGAATCCCAGGAAGTCCGCCCCCTGTTCCCACATCTATAATGTTTGTGTCATCGGCAAAATTAATTATCTTGGCAATACTGAGGCTGTGAAGGACATGACGTTCCTCAAGGTTGTCTATGTCTTTGCGAGATATGACATTTATAGCAGTGTTCCAAGACTTATAAAGTTCCTCAAGATGTTCATACTGCTGCTTTTGCAGGTCAGTGAGGTTGTGGAAATACTTGTTGATAATGTTCATGTAAGTTTTTTTACAAAAGTAATAAAAATAAATAATTTTGTGATTTGGTAACCTCTATAAAGTCTCATTATGTCAAAACGTCTTTTATTATCAACTCTGCTTTTACTAAGCACATTCATGTTATCATCACAGGTGAAAGATCCCGACAAAGAAGCATACATCAAAAAATACCATGATATTGCCATGCATCAGATGATTCAATACAAAATTCCGGCAAGTATAACATTGGCCCAGGGAATCTTCGAATCAGCAAGCGGAAAAAGCGTTTTGGCAACTAAGGGCAACAACCATTTTGGCATAAAATGCCATGAATGGACTGGCAAGAAAATATATCACGATGATGATGCCAAACACGAATGTTTCAGAAAATACAAAAATGCAGACGAATCATACGAAGACCATTCCATATTTCTGACCACACGCGACAGATACAAAGGTTTGTTCGAACTTGACATCCTCGATTACAAAGGCTGGGCGTATGGCCTGAAAAAAGCCGGTTACGCAACAAATCCCAAATACCCGGAACGCCTGATAGAATTGATAGAGACCTACCAGCTATACAAATATGACGAATACGTAATGGGACTTATCACCGAAGAAGAACTTCAGAATATTACCCCACACATCTCAAGCAAAGTCAAAAAGGAAATAGAGTATGAATACGACAATGATGAAATATTCAACAACAGCAAGTTTCTGCATTTTACGCCAGGCACCTGCGACTGTATGAATGAAGCGATATTCATAGAACTCTATTCCAACAGAGGTATTTACGCATACAAAGGCATCTCCTGCACATTTGTTGAAAAAGGTGAAACCTTGGCCGACATTGCAAAATCGCTGAAGATGTCAAAGCACAGACTCCTGAAATACAACGATTTGCCACGCAAAGCCGAAGTTGAGTATGAAGACATCATATATCTCGACTATAAAAACAAACGAGCCAAGGAAAAACAACATAGAGTTGTCTATCCTGATGAGACGCTTTGGAGCATCTCGCAGTGTTATGCAGTGAAAATCAAAAAGTTGATTAAGGAGAACCCGCAAGTCAGCAACATCAACCAACCATTACGAGTCGGACAGATTATCAGATTGCGGTAAAATCCTCCGGATATTACAAATTTTTCATTATCTCGTTCTTCAACTGTGAGGTTGATGAACTGTCAATGACATGATGCGAAACGACTTTTACGGGAGCATGACTGAAAACATAGACTTCGTTGCCTATGGCAAGAGTCTCATCAATGTCATGCGTGACGAAAATAACTGTACGGCGGTCAGCCTGCCAAATCTGTGAGAACCATTTCAACATATTCTGCTTCAGACTAAAATCGAGACCATTGAGAGGTTCGTCCATAAGAATAATGTCAGAACTACTTGCAAATGCACGGGCTATCGACACTCTCTGCTTCATACCGCCACTCAACTGTCCCGGATAATAATCAGCAAACTCACAGAGATTCACCCTTCTGATAAGCTCATCCGCCTTCTCCTTTCTTTCAGTGGAAGCAAGTTCCTCTGGTAATACAAATTCGATGTTTCCTCTCACAGTCTTCCACGGCAGAAGTCTCGGCTCTTGGAAGATATACGAAAATTTCCTGTCGGTGAAACCGCTGCATTGTCCGCTATCAGGTTGCAAGATACCACCAATGAGATTCAGCAGCGTGGTCTTTCCGCAACCAGAAGGCCCTAATATACAAGTGATTATTCCTTCAGTAAACTGTATGTTGAAATCCTTGAATATTTCCTTGCCGTTAAATGACTTGCAGATATTTTGTAATAAAAGTGTCATGACGTTAGGCGATTATGATTTCCAAGTTACAAGCTTACTCTCCACCCATCTGACCAATAGTTCAAACAGATAGCTGAGAATGATTACCACGAAGGTCCATGCAATCAGGACATCAACTTTCAAGAATGTCTGGGCATTTTGCATCTGCGTACCTATGCCGTATTTCGGCTGACCCAACACTTCACCGATGATGATGGCACGCCAACCTATTCCTACAGCATTTGAGATGCCGCTGATAATGAAAGGTGTTATTGCTGGGATATATATCTCTTTGATTATCCGTTTATCACTAACCTTGTAAAATTTTGCCATTTCCACAAGTGACGAATCGATGCTTTTCATGCCATCATAAACATTCGTGAAAACCAAAGGAAACATCGTCAGCAGTCCGATGAAAACCGGCAGATAGTCAGGAGTGAACCATATCAGTGCCAAAAGTGTGATTGCAATAACCGGTGTGGAACGAATCACAACTATCAGCGGACTGATAAAAGCATAAAAACCAGGTTTGTTGCCTGCCCATATTCCCAACGCAACTCCGGCAATACCCGCAATAAAAAAACCTGTGAGTCCCCTCAGAATCGTTATTCCGACCACTTCAAGGAAATCCTTTGTGCAAATCAGATTAATTGCAGTCCATACGGTCTTTTCCGGACTTGGAAGTATGAAGTCGGAATGGTAATACAGCGACAGCAATTTCCATATCACTATCAGAATCACCACCGACACTAAGGTGAAATAACGCTGTTTCTTAGTAAATGAAGTTTTCATCAGGGATTCTTTCACCAATAGTTTCGGGATTCATGTTGTAAAACACCTTAAAATAGCTGTTAATGCTTTCTCTGATATCACGCGCCCTCATGACTTTGAGGTTGGAGTTTGGAATAGCATTGAGCGCTGCCACGGAATCCGGTATGATTTCATATTTTGCCATCAAACCTGCGGCCTCCTCAGGGTTTGTATTGACCCATTCGGTAGATTCATCATACAAAGAAATGACCTTCTCGACAAGTTCAGGATTATTGCAAATAACGTCTTCCCTACACAGGAAAGCAGTTTCAGCAAGCGGTGTGCCCTGTACCTTGTTCCATTCCGAACTAAGATTTAGTATTTTTCTGACCGAACTGTTATTCTGCATAATGAGACTGACGTATGGTTCAGTCATTACACCGTATTGAGCCTTACCTGCTTCAATTGCATTAGCAAGGTTTATGTGTGTAGGAAAACTATAATCAAGGACAACGTCCTCTTCAGGATTGAGACCGTTCTGTGTCAGAAGATAGCGAAAAAGCAGGTCTGGAGTCATTGACTTAGCCATGACATAAATTCTTTCATTTTTTAAATCCTGCCAAGTCTTGATTACAGTATCAGTATCATTTCCAATAAGATACAACGTTCCCCAACATGGTACTGCCACAAGTCGGTATTTTATGTCATTATTGTACAGAATCGCAGCCATAGTGCTTGGAAGGACGGCGAAATCAGCTGTACCCTCAAGCATCATCTTCCTGACCTGCATCGGTTCAGTGAAGACTTCAAACTTAATGTTACCTGATGTCTTCGACAGACTGTCAATCATCCGTATCATTCCCATTGATGACGGACCTTTCAGTGTTGCAATTGTGTAACTGTCTTTTTCAGACTTGTTATTGTGGCAGCCTGTAAGGATTAATACCGACAGTAAAATAAACAATATTTTTCGCATGACATTAAAATTAACAATGCAAAGATATAAAAAACGGACGATATGACATGATACCGTCCGTAATGCAAAAATCTACTCACTTATTTCTTAATAAATCAGAAGGTAAAGATGCCACGAACATAGAAGTTTCTGCCGGGTTCAACGCTGATGGAACCACGGTTGGTGGAAAGATGGTTGGTATATGCCGTATTCGTGATATTGTCAATACCGGCAAACAACTGGAACCCGCATACTTTCCAGAAATGGAACACTCTGGTGTTCAATGCAAAATCAAGACGGAAATAACCATCGGTTGGCGTCTCTCCTTCCGCTATCTTATCCTGTTTGTTTACAGCCCAAAGAGTTACAGATGCATTTCCAACCTTAGGATGTGTATAAGATACTGTGAATGAACCGTTCAATGGTGGAATCAAAGGAAGATCTGTCTTGTTGTATGTGTCACGACCTCTCACATAAGAACCTGTCAAGGTGAACATCAGGTTATCAATGACATTGTATTTAGCTTGAAAATCAAAGCCATACAGCAAAGCCTTGGCAATATTGGTGTTGATTAAAGCAGGAAGAGTATCATAAGTGTTGACATCAGCAGCTGTATTATAGACAAATATACCCTGAACTTCAGTTATCATGTCAGTAAGCCTGTTGGCATATACCGATGACTGCAAAGAGAACTTGTTGCCCCAAACTCTCAGACCAAGATCGGCTGAATAACCATGCTCCGGTTTAAGATTTGGATCTCCGAGACGCACATAATTGCCAAGGTCAATATATTTGAATCTCTCTTCAAGAGAAGGCGCTCTGTATGAACGGGCAATATTGAATACGAGATCAGTAGTTGCACCCAGTTTGTACAACATTCCGACATTTGCACTCCATGAAATATCTCTTGTTTTGTTTTTCTGATAAATAATTCTCTGTTCCACAGCAGGATTCAGCGCCCCGTTGAGGATTACCGAGTCAACATCATAGTTCATTTCGTTAGAGACGACAGTGAGGTCAGCACGGGCACCGACTGTAAGCGTCATCTTATTGTCAAACAGATGAGACTCATCCTGCAGGAATATGCCTCCGTTTGTAAATGATGAAGTAGGTACAGGAGTCTCATAACGGATTATTTTATTCTCTTTCACAAGGGTTGAATCTGGTTTCAATACCTGCATGGTCACATACTTTTCACGATCACTTACCATGTCACGTCTGAAGAAGTCAACGCCTGCAATGAGAGTGTTGTTGCCGCCAAACTGCCAAGTAGTCTGCAATTGTGCGCCATTGGTGACATGAAGAGCATTAGGGGTTATTGAGTCAGGATGCTGGTATTGGATATTTCCATTAGGCATAGTGGTATATGTCACGGTATTAGGATACATCACAACATCACGACGTATGTTCTGGTGGTAGTATTTGATTTTCAAAGAAGTGAATGTTTCCGAAACATTAGTTATCTCATAGCTTCCATCAAACAGAGTTCTGCCTATATCCTTATATTTTGCCGTAGCCGGACCTGGGAATGCACTACCACCCGGTATTCCCACAT
Organism: Bacteroidales bacterium; assembly: GCA_016285515.1. GTDB lineage: Bacteria > Bacteroidota > Bacteroidia > Bacteroidales > BM520 > RGIG7150. Next base: position 63,980 of record JAEEQW010000001.1, on the reverse strand, counting down.
TTGTTGACCAGTTACGCTGAAACTGGACTTTAAACACATGGTTCTTAAAAGGGTTGAACCCAGCTTTAGCGGCTATGTTATTGGTTGTGAACTGGCTATTGGGAATTTCACCTTCAGGAGTCATGATGTTGCCGGCATTACCGTATGAACCGCTCAGACGGAAATACCATTTTTTTGCTCCAGTATTGACTGAAATATTGTTAGAAGTGTAATGATTCACCGTTGAATAAGCTGAAGTCACGTTCCCTGAAACGTATGGCTTGTCGGCAAAATGACCGTCTTTTGTTATGACGTTGACTATGCCGCCCATAGCACCGGTGCCATAAAGTACCGACTGTGCACCCTTGATGATTTCAACCCTGTCAATATCATTGACATCAATCATACTAAGTGACGCTGTAAGGTCAGTAGCCGTCTCAATCCTGTCACCATCAACGAGAGTGACGAGACGCTGTTCACCGAGACCACGTACATTGACGTATGTTGACCATACGCCGTCACCGCCCATTGCCACGCCCGGTTCATAATTAAGTATGTAGGCAAGTGACAGGTCTGATTTTTTCTGAAGCGTAAGCGCGTTTGTCACATTGAGGGATGCAGGAATTTCCTTGAGTTTACGGTTTATTCTGGAACTAGATATTTCAATTTCTCCGAGACGTATTGGTTCCTCGTTTGAAATTGTGGTGTCGTTTGAAGGCACGTAATTGGAGTTGTCAGCTCTTACCTGAGCGAAAGATTTGTTTGAATTGAAGCCAAGCAACATGGCAAGGCCTAAAGTTGCAAAAATAAATTTACATTTCATATTCCTTATTTTTTAGTAATACTGATTTGACATCAATTCCTTGCAGACGCCCGAGCTGTCCTGTAAGAGAACCAATTTCATCCGTAGTACCTTCTAAAATAAGGGAAATAATATTTTTACCATTGCTTCGTGGCAGACCTTGCCGCCCGATAATGATTTGAGAATGTCTGGAGATGATATCGTTGAGCAGTGCAACGTTTTCACGATTCTCAATCTGTATTAATACTGTTCCTATTCTCTTTTCCATCAGAATACCTTGGGATTAGATTTAAGTTCATTTTCAGACTGTTAGCTTCGATTTTGGCATCCGCCGGAATCTCTGGTATAAGTCTTTGTTTACAACTGCAAAAATAATATTTAAATAATAATTATGAATTAAAAATTTCTTTTTTAAACATGCTATTCCTGTGTTCCAGTGAAAATATGCACGTAGCCTCTGTATGTCTCGGTTTTTATCTGGCCTTTGCAAATCAGCACATAGAAATACACACCGTCGGAAAGTCCTTTGCCGTCAAACTCTTCCGATTCATAGTTCTGTTTCTGATATACTATCCTGCCTTGACGGTTATATACAGTAAGAGAATTGCTCTCAAAAATATCTGAAAGCATGATGCCTTCGTCATCGGCAACTGTAACTTTAAAGGTTTCATTCACTCCATCTCCATTAGGTGTGAAAACATTAGGGATGACAAGTTCTGCCTCCTTGACCTCAAGTGTGTAGGTAGCAGAATCAACGCACCCGTATTCATCGGTCAGAACGCTCACAATGACAAAAGAACTGACATCATCAGGTATATTGCCATAATTATGTTCCACTTCAGGTTCCGTGGAAATCGTACCATCGCCCAAATTCCAATAATAACTGTCAATGTAACACTCCGAATTGAAACTGACTTTGAATTTGGCCTGCGGTTTCTGACGGTAAATAACTGACGGCTCGACTGATATGGAGTCATTGATAGCGGGATGCACTTCTATGTCAATAGTCTGTGATAATTCACACCCTACTGAATCGGTTACCGTTACAGTGAAAGTTCCTTCAGGAAGATGCGACACCCATCCGAGGGAATCGACATGAGGATATCCTCTGGGCCATGTGATATCATATTTTGTGGAGACATTTGATGAGTCGGATTTTGGCACACCACCACTAACATTGACTATAAAACCTCCTTCACTGGTTCCGGGACAGCCAATGCTTATCTGATTCATTTCAACTACAATCTCCGGATAAGCTCTTACAAATACTGAATCAGGGCATCTTTCGTCATGCCATACACCCATCTCATCCGATACATCCACCTTGTAATATCCACCTATGGAATCAGTCGGATTAACGATAATCACCCTATCGTATTCATCAAGTGGAACATTCTCTCTGCTCCAGTCATATTCGTAATTATATGTTCTGTTGATTGTAAACAGATTATATAACTCTGAATCGGTCAAGTCGCTGATATACAGTCGTAAATCAGCAATTCCACCGCTATAGTTATGATTGTATGAAGGAGCCGGCGAACTGCCAACATGATAAAGATTTATTTTGGATTCAAGTTTTTGCGGAAACACATGTATGGGGTCATCAACAACTTTTTGAGTATCAATAAAAATCATCAGTTTGTTCATTGAACAGACGACATCTACCATTGTCCATTTGGAACATTCCAGATAGTAAAGGGAATCGGTTACAGTAAATGACTGCATATCAATGCCGTTGGATGTCATGAACGATAGTTGACCTTTATTGTTGACAACCAATGCAAACGAACTTTTTGCATTATCCTTGGTAAAGGACTCCCAATGATTGAATATGTAATAAGTGCTGTCAGAGCCACCATTTGTTCCGTATGCGGAATCAGGGCAGAGCCAGCAGTGAATTGTAAACACTCTTGAGAAGTAATTGGTGTCGTTACCATATATAAAAAACGAGGAATTTCGCATCTGTACCGCATCGGTACCGCTCTCACGGCCATTCATAAACCTTACTGTTGAAGGATACATATTGACAGTATTGCCATAACCGCTGTAATCCACAAATTCATTGGCAGAAGCAAAATAGGAATCACTGGTAAATGGATAATAACCTACAAGTGTTACCGGTTCAGTATGTTCGAGATATAATTCCAAATCAGAGCCAAAGCAAGCCAAGGTATCGTGAAATGCCAGTTCTGGCCGACCAAGACTCACATACACGGAATCACGTATCACATTCCCCTGACCTGAATTAACCTCAACTTGAAACAGACCGCTGTATTTCGCATATATGGACGATGTGGTTTCGGCAGTATTCCATAGGTAGGACCCATAGCCGCCACCTGCTTCCAGAAGAACGCTGTCAGCATGACACAACCGAATGGTATCATTTTGAAACACCTGAGATTTCAAAGGAGATCCCAGGTGTAACAAAACAATTACAAAAAAAGCACAATATATCTTATTGGTTTCCGCCTTCATCAAGATATTTAACTTTAGCTTCCAAAAGAGCTATTTCCTGTTTCGTCTTCTCGATCTTCTTTTCGAACTCATCCTTCAGTATGGTGGAGTTCTTGGAGTTTGAGAGGAAACCAATGTTATTTTCCCAAAGGGCAACATCCTCTTTCATTGTCTGAATCCTGTTAATCAAGGAGTTGCGTTCTTTATTGATAAGCTGGCTACCGTTAGGGTTTTCCTTATACTGTTCAATTTTCGTCCTGAAATTATAGTTGGCAATATCAGCACCTATACTTTTCAGTTTGTCAAATTTTTCATTGATCGCATTACGGTATTCCTGCTGGATAGCATCTTTGTCTTTCTTAGGAACATGGCCGATTTCCATCCATTGTCTTTGAAGTTTCTTCAATTCTGAAAGGCTTTCCTGGACATTGGATTCATCAATCGTAAAGTTCTTGATTTCTTCTATGAGTGCCTGTTTCTTTTTCAAGTTCTCCTCATTGACTTCATTGATGCTGGAATAGAATTTTTCCTTTCTTTCAAAGAATTCATCGCAGGCTGCTCTGAAGCGTTTCCATATCTTTTCCGACTGTTTCTTAGGTGTTGGGCCTATGGTCTTCCATTCTTTCTGGAGGTTGATGAGTGTCTGTGTTGCAGCAGCCCAATCATCACTATCCTTGACGGCTTCAGCCTGAGTGCAAAGGTCAAGTTTCATGTTATAGTTGTTCTGAAGCTGACTCTTCAGCTGATCGAAATATTCTTTCTTTTGGGCAAAGAAACTGTCAAGCATAGGTTTGAACTTGTTCCATATTTCATCATTCTGAACTTTGGCAGCAGGGCCTATGGTCTTCCACATTTTGAATATTTCGTTGAGCTGGTCGCTTACCGACTGCCATTCAGCCAATGTGGTAGGAGTTGTTTCAAGCAGTTTCTCAGATTGTTCAACAAGAGCGAGTTTTGCAGCATAGTTGTTGTCTTGCTGTTCCTTGATGGCCTGATATTGTTCTTTGCGTTGAGCGTTTATCTTATCGGCAGCCGTCTTGAATCTCTCCCAAAGTTCGTCTCTCTTGTCTGAAGGTACAGGGCCAATCTGTTTCCATTCCTCACGATATTCCTGTAATTTTGTAAAAGCCTTCTTGGTTGATTTTTCGATAAGCAGTTCTTCTGTTTTTTCGCAGAGGGCTATTTTAGCTTCGAGGTTCTTCTGATAGTCGAGATCACGTAACTCTCTGTTGATTCTAACCTTATCAAAGAATTTCTCTACGAGGAAATGGTAATTCTGCCAAAGGTTGTTGGCTTCATTTTTAGGAACAATACCAATGCTTTTCCATTTTTCCTGCAATGACCTGAACTGGTCATAAGTCGTCTTCAGGGTTTCGTCTGAGTTGACGAGTTCCTTCATCTGTTCAAGTATCTGTTGTTTTTCAACGAGATTAACTTTCTTCTGTTCCTCAAGTTGTTCGAGATATTTAGCACGTTTCTGGCGATAAATATTGAAGACCTCATTGAATTTTTTCTCCAATGGGTCTGCGTCTTCCGGAGCTGCCGTTTTTTCTTCATCCTCACTTGGTTCAGAAGTCTCATCAATTGCAGTTTCTTTTCTCTCTTCTCTTGTTTTCTCATGAAAAGCAACTTTGATGGCAGCAACATTGGCCTTGATAGCTTCAATGTCGTCATTCTGAAGTAATTCCGAAAGTTTCTCTATCAGCTCATCTCTTGAAAGAGCCGTACAGTCAATCAATTCGATTTCATTAACGAATTGCTCATTTTCAGCAATTTGTGTTTCATCGGCAACTTTTTCCTCTTCAGCAGCATATTCTTCTGCTGCTACAGGTTCAGTTACTGATACCTGAGATTCTATTACATTTTGTTCGGCACCATCCTGTGCAGGAGATGCGGTGAGTTCCTGATTTTCTACAGGTGAAAGTTCATTCTCGTTCATAGTTTTTCTGTTTTAAAGATTACAGATTAGAATAGTTTCGATACACTTTGACATGTAACGAAAGCAATAGTTAAAAATTTTCAAATAATCTGCAAATATACAGTTTTTTTCAGAATAGAAGTCAAACTTAACCAAAATAAAATATACTCACTAATCAAGAGCATATTTGTTGAATAGGATATATCCTATGTTGAAAGTAATGGCAAAAGGTGCGGTTCTATTGTCATATATACTGAAATTCAGACTAATAGGTGCAGTATTATTCTTTAATACTATTCTCGCATTTGCCATGGCACTGAATCTGGTGAAGAAAGGTCCGAAATAAACTGTCTGATCAGGTCCTTCAGTGATATTGAAAAATGGTGAAAAGATATATCCGCCGCCCTCAATCATCAAATTCATCGGAAGCGAGAATATCACTTTCACACCGGCAGCAAGATAATTGTAGGCACGATTTTCTTCCATAAACCTCAGTTTGGCATCATCGAAAGGTTCAAAGGCACTTGCATGAAGAATTGACGTCTGATAATTGACCCATAATTGCTGGTCAGACATTTCGCCCTGCACTTTGGCAGCCAAAGTGAACAGGTTGGAAAATTTATAATATTCATCATACGAAACCTTCAGCCTCAGCCAGTCGCGTTTTTGCTTGTCAAACGAATTGTAAAGTGATGTCGTCCCGGCTCTATATGTCTCCTGACCAATAATAGCATTAAACTGAAGTGAAATCTTCCTGCCCTCCGTAGGGAAGAATCTGTCATTCAGCGTGTTGTTAAGCAGTTTTGCTCCGATAATTCCTGCGCTGAAATAATCTTCGTCAGATTTGTCTTCACTTGAAAATGCCACTGTATTGTAATAATCATCAGTGGTGCTGAAATAGCCGCCGGTAAGGGAGACGTCGGAACGCTGGTCAATGGATATGCCAGTCTGCATCAGCACATGGAATTCATCCTGAATGATATAATTTGCATTTTTATTGTTGTAGAGATTAAAGGAAGTTCCCCGATAATCTTTGTTGTTTATACCTATATTGAATAATCCATAAAGGAGTTTTGCGGAAGGATAGTCGATGCGGACGCCAATGTCGAAAGCCTTATAAAAAGTACCAATATGGGCTTTTGTAATTGCATTCCATGAAAAATTGGTGAAACCCCTTGCAGTGAGGGCGATATATCCGTCACTCGGGCCACCGATTGACATATTGCCACCGACTCCCACCTGAAAGGTCTTGTTTTTCTTAATTTTCAGATGAAGATCATAATATCCCGTATAAGTGTTATATACAGCCTCAGGGGTGACTTTGTCAATCATGTCGTCGGTAAGAAGAACCGAATAATTGTCCAAAATTTCACGGGCGGAAAGCAGCTTATGGTTTCTGCTTACCATAACCTCAACATAATCGCGTTGCAAATAGTCAAGGTTATCGGCCACAACCTGATCGAAAAACAGAGGCGGTTTCTTGTAATTGAACTCATTACGTTTTTCCTGGCGCTCTTCAGCAGTGACTTTTCTGTTCACCTTGTCAAGAATGGCAGGAATCTGTTCAAGACATGCCCAATAGCCGCTGTCGGCAATCCTCCCGACATTACTGAAATCAAGTAGGCCCACATCACGCACATTGGGATTTATAAGAACTCCGTCATTAGGCAAAGATCTGTCAACATTAACCATAAACACGTTCTCCACTACGGAGATGATGTCATCTTCCGTGGCTGGCGCGAAGTTGGAAGACACATTGCTTCCGATGATAATATCCGGCTTGAAGTCATCATTCAGCACACCTACCGGGAAGTTATCATACATTCCGCCGTCAAGCAAGACCTTATCCTCGTACCGCACCGGTGCAAAAACAAACGGAAACGACATTGAAGCACGGACAGCCGTTTCCAATTTGCCTTCGCGAAATATGTAGGCTTTATTGTCGTTAACCGAGGAGGCAACACATCTGAAAGGAATCATAAGGCTGTCGAAATCGCCGCCACAGACAGTCGTTGCCTGAGCAAAAAACTGCAGCATGCCGAAATCGATGTCATTGGAAAGCATTAGGCTCGGACGGATAATATCGAATGAAAAAACGCTATCTATGTCAAATTTGAAATTAAACCATGCGGCATCATCTGGAAGCTCCTTGGTGAGATATCCGGAATTGTACGTCGCCTTCGATTTGAGATATTTCTCCATGACGCCGGATTCGAATATCGAGATCATCTCATCAACGGTATAGCCGGAAGCATACAATGCCCCTACGATGGCACCAGCTGAAGTGCCGGCCACATAATCAATCGGTATGTCATATTCTTCAAGAGCTTTGATGACTCCAATATGTGCCATTCCTTTGGCGCCGCCTCCGCTGAGAACCAAACCCACCGTCTGACCATATCCACTGAAAGCCAGGACAAAACTCACGATGAATAACCATATCCTTTTCATAATCATACAAATATTAATCGACGTCCTATATTAGTCCAATAATCGAATCCACCTAAGCATCAGCAATATAAATGCACCAAACATCTATCTTTTTTCCAATACTTTTCATCAGTTTTTCCAAAGAATGAACAATCCGCTAAGATAAACAAAAATTCAAATAATATCGTTATTTTTTCTACCTTTGCAAAGAAAAAAATCAACAAAAATGATGTTTGAGGATAAGGAGACTAAAACAGAGATTAGTTCTATCGGTGAGTTCAAACTGATTGACAAAATCACAGAATCATTCAAAATAACAAACACATCCACAATAAAGGGAATTGGGGATGACTGCGCCGTATTGTCGTACCCCAACAAGAAAATTCTGATTTCAACAGACATGCTGATTGAAGGGACTCATTTCGACATGTCATATACTCCACTCCGGCATTTGGGATACAAGGCGGCGGTAGTCAATTTTTCGGATGTGTACGCCATGAACGGCAAGCCCAAACAGATTGTAGTAAGTATCGCAATATCAAGTCGATATAGCATTGAGGCAATACAAGAAATCTACAATGGCATGGCATTGGCGTGCAAAAACTATGGAGTTGACCTTGTAGGGGGTGACACCACCTCAAGTCTTAGCGGGCTGTGCATATCTGTAACCGTGATTGGAGAAGCCAATCTCAATCAGATCGCATACCGTAGCGGTGCCCGCTTCAATGACCTGATATGCGTTTCCGGCAATTTAGGCGCATCATATATGGGTCTGCTTGTCCTCGAAAGAGAAAAGAAAACATGGGCGGCAAATCCCAATTTCCAACCCGACCTCACAGGCTACGAATATGTTATCCAGCGTTTTCTAAAACCTGAAGCCCGCTTCGACATTATTGACATATTGCGTGCAAAAGACATCGTCCCGACCTCCATGATTGACATCTCAGACGGACTTGCATCGGAACTTCATCACATCTGCAAGGAATCAAACAAAGGCTGTAACATCTATGAAGACAAAATCCCTATTGACCCGCAGACAATGCTCACTGCCGACGAGTTCAAAATAAGTCCGGTCACTGCCGCGATGAACGGGGGTGAAGACTATGAACTGCTTTTCACCATCAAACAGGATGACTACGAGAAACTCAAAGAAATACCTCAGATTTCATTCATAGGGCATATCACCGACAATCCTTCAGCACTATACCTTATCACTAAGGACTCCAAGGCCATACAAATCAAGGCTCAGGGCTGGGATTCATTCAGAGACAATCAATAATGCTGCTAAAGGACGACAAACAACGGCTTTCAAACACGCTGAAGCTTCTTCCTGAGTGTCCAGGCGTTTATCAATATTTTGATGAAGAAGGGACAGTTATCTATGTAGGCAAGGCTAAAGTGCTGAAACGCCGTGTATCACAGTATTTTGACAAAGATATTTCGGGAAAAACCAAAGTTCTCGTAAGCAAAATCGCTGATGTGAAAACCATTGTCGTCAATTCAGAAGTCGATGCGCTGCTTCTCGAAAACAATCTGATAAAAAAATATCAGCCGAGATACAACATCCGTCTGAAAGACGACAAAAGCTATCCGTGGATTTGCATCAAGAAGGAGTCGTTCCCGCGTGTCGTGAAAACACGTAACAAAAGCGAAGACGGCTCCGAATATTTCGGGCCATATGCATCAGTACGGGTACTCAGAACAGTCTTAGACCTCATCTCAAAAGTATATCCCCTGCGTTCCTGCAGTTCTAATCTTTCTGCTGAAAACATCAGGAAAAAGAAAGTCAAATTATGTCTGAAATATCACATAGGGAAATGCAAAGGGCCGTGTCAGGGACTGCAAAGCGAAGAAGAATACGATACTACAATCGCAAACGTGCGCCATATTATTTCCGGCAATATATCTGTGGTTATCAAAGATTTGGAGACAAGGATGTACGAATATTCTGACACAATGCAGTATGAAAAAGCTCAGGAAATGAAAGAAAAAATCGACCTGATAAGGAATTATCAGAGCAAGTCAACTGTTCTCAGTGCAAAAATGCATGATTACGATGTGTTTTCCATAGCAACTGACAACAAAATTTCCTTTATCAACTACATTAAAATTGTGGAAGGGGCTGTGGTTCAAGTTCATACCATAGAGATGAAAAAAATACTTGATGAAACCGATGATGACATGCTGCTTATGACAATAGCAGACATGCGCGAAAAGCATCACAGCACCGCAACTGAGATAATCGTTCCCTTTGAGCCTTCGATTGAAATACCAGGTGCAAAATACATTGTGCCAAAGGCTGGTGACAAGAAACAGCTCCTCAATCTTTCCGAACGCAACCTGAAATATTACATCATGGACAGGCAGAAGAAGCTTGACCTGATAGATCCTGACCGTCATAAGACGCGCATCCTCAATCAGATGAAGGAAGATTTACGTATGTCGGTGGAGCCGCACAGAATAGAATGTTTCGATAACTCCAACTTACAGGGGACAAATCCAGTTGCATCGATGTCATGTTTCATCGACTGCAAACCGGCGAAAAAAGAATATCGTCATTTTAACATAAAAACTGTTGTCGGAGCGGATGACTTTGCATCCATGCGGGAAATCATCACAAGGCGTTATACGCGTGTTTTGAACGAGAACCTCGAAATGCCCGACCTGATTGTAATTGACGGCGGGAAAGGCCAGCTGAGTGCAGCCTTGGAAAGTCTTGACGAACTCGGGCTTCGCGGCAAGGTCGCCATCATAGGCATTGCCAAGAGACTTGAAGAAATCTACTTCCCGGGAGACCAATATCCGTTATATCTCAGCAAAGACAGCGAGACTCTCAAGATCATCCAGCAGATACGTGATGAAGCGCACCGTTTCGGCATCACCCACCACCGCAACAAACGAAGCAAAAGTCAATTGAAATAGATAAAAAAAAGACGCCATGTTTTGCATGACGTCTTTCCTTTAATTCTTAAACAAATCAACCGGCCTTCTGGAGAGAGAATTTGATAGGAAGGGTGAATGAAACCCTGACGTTTTTACCTCTCTGTGAACCTGGTTTCCATTTAGGCATAGCCTTGACAACTCTGACAGCTTCTTCGTCGCAGCCACCGCCTACGCTACGGACAACCTTCACATTGGAGACCCTGCCATCCGGTTCAACGACGAACTGGATATACACAGTTCCTTCAATACCGGTTTCACGAGCCAGTGACGGATATTTGACATTATCACGAATGAACTTGTAAAGAGCCTGTTCACCACCTGGAAATTCAGGCTGATTTTCAACAATAATGAATATTTCCTGTTCTTCAACTTCCTCTTCCTCAACTTCTATAGGAACATATTCTTCGATTTCCATGTCTTCATCAGTCTCAACATCGATGATGATTTCATTCTCGATTTCAATATCATTCTTAACAACATTAAGGATAGTAGTGGAGGTCTGGACTGCCTTTGGAGGCGGAGTCTTCTCCTTCTGTTCAGTCTGGATGACGATGTCTTCCATGACTTCCACGTCTTCGCGCTGGTCAATTTCCACCTTCTGAATGTCATACTGTCTCCATTCGAAAGCAGCAAGAATTACTGCCAGCGCAACAACCAAACCTATTTCAACAAACAGAAGTCGTTTGCTTTCAAGGTCGGTCTTTTCAGTTTTTCTTTTATTCATAATTTTTATTTTTTAATTCAGATTGTCATAAAAATCATTCTCCCAAATAGTCTTCGTATGCTTTTGCATCGAGAAGATCATTGATTTCGCTCGGATCAGTCATCTTTATCTTAACTATCCAGCCTTCTCCGTATGGATCACTGTTGATCAATGCAGGATCTCCTTCCAAAGCAGAATTCAACTCGAGAATATCACCAGATACTGGCATAAAAACGTCTGACACTGTCTTTACTGCCTCAATGGTGCCAATGGATTCTTCCTTTTCGAGTGTTTCGCCTACTGTAGTCACATCTACAAACGCAACATCTCCCAATTGACTTTGAGCATAATCAGTAATTCCAACGAAAGCAAATTCGCCTTCAATTCTCAACCATTCATGGTCTTTTGTGTACTTTAAATTTTCAGGAATATTCATATCTTTTTTTAAAATTAAATTTTCTGCAAATTTAGTATTAAATTCAATATATAAGTGTTTTTATAAAATTTTTATTTTTTTTATTGAGCCAAAGAGAATTTGACTGTGATTCCAGTACTTAATGTGGAGTTCTTCACCGAACTGCTCAAATAAGGTCTGTTTATGGCCTGATTGTAATAATACGCCAATGTTAAGTTTCTGGAAATCTGATAATCAGCAGTCACGTTGATGGAATAAATCTTCTGTCCGGCAGATATGTCGTTTATTCCCTCATCAATACGTCTCAGGATAGTAATATTGTCCTTCATGCTGAAATCAAACTTGACATTAATATCACTCTTAAGGTTAGTAATCTTACCGGAACCTGTTACTGACCTGATGGAGAATTTCACATCCTTGAAACGATAGCCCAAACCTATAACAAACTCATTTGTAGAGTTATCCGTCAGCTGATTATTGGTGAAACTCAGATTCAGAGTACGGGATTTCTTGAATTGGAAACTTGCAGTCAGACTGTTTTTCATGGTGACATCGATACCGATGAGAGGTGAGAACTGTTCTGAAACCTGAATATTTGCAATTTCATATTCAGGGATGAAGTTGCCAGCATCGTTGAGTGCTGAAGGGAAGCCTTCATTTGACGTATAATAAAGGTTGTTACCGAAATTAGCAACATTATACGTACATTTATATTGGTGTTTCAATGCCACATTTCTAAAGATATCCTTGAACATCGGAAGTTTGGACAGCCCATTGTATGTGAAATTCCAGTTTGGAAGAGGTATTGCCGGGAATGACGTCAATTTAATCTTGCCAGGGTCTGTTCCACCGTATGCAGCAAGGAAAGCGGATGTCACAACTTCCTGCTGCACAGCACCATAACCGGAAGGGAAATAACCATTTGCAATAGAATCATAAACCATAGTGCCATTCCAGTTAGGATTCTGCTGAGCATATCTCACGGCTACAGTTTCCCTGTAATTCTTCAACAATTCGAAGAAGCGTGAGTATTCATCGCTGCCGTCTCCACCCCGTTTTCTGCCGAAAGCAGAACTTATCATCAGATATGACACCTGATAACTGCCGGAAGTGACTGGTGAATAATGATGGAATTCACCCTGGGCATCGGCCTTATAGATTTCTGATTCCGAACTGGTTTCCCGATAATTACCGGTTATTTCAATCTTGAAGCTGGTAAATGGCTCATAATTGCCGCGATAAGTGATATTTCGAGTCACATTCTGGCTGTACTGATTATTATTAACAGTATCGGTAGTCAGCCATCCGTTGGCAACTGCAACAGGCCTGATGTCCTTTTGGCTGCCGAGGAGGAATCCGACGGTAGGTGCCTTCTGCGACCATGTATAGCCGAAATTGTCAGGCTCCGGAATATATCCTGGAAGGACAATGCCGCTTGTACCCTGATAAGAAACGCTAACGTCCTTCAATCCGAAAATAAGTTTCAACGCACCGTCACCCAATATTTTTGCCACATTGATGTTATTATTTTTTACGGTATCGGCTTCCTGCTTGACCTGTTTCTGCTTCTGCTGTGTCTGACGACTACGACTTCCTCCCGACTTGACGACTTTATTTACGTACGGGATATATTCATATAACTTCGATATCCTCATAGATGATGTGATATTCACATTAGAGGAGTTTTGGATGGTATTACCCATTCTTTCCTGAACAGAAGCAGCCGAAGCTGTCCAATTGACCGTACCATCGTACTTTGCCGTCATAGAAACCCATGACAGAAGCGGAATTTTGTTGATAGGCACTGTCCAGTTGACACTGAATGTCTGATTGAAAGTGTTCAGTCTTCCCAAACTCTTGATGGAAGACCAAACCTGCTGCCTGTAATAAACAGGATCGGTAAGAATACCTGAAGGCTCATCAATGTAAGAATTTGCCGTTGCAGCATAGTCAAACTTCAGCGCAGTGGAAAAATCGTATTTGAGAGTGTATATTCTGTTCCAATTCCACAGACGCGAAACTGAAGGCTTCATTATCACGTCATCGTCAGTCTTGTTTCTGAGAAGACGCTCGGTATAGTTTTTATCTGTTGTTGTCCTGAATGTAAATGTCTTAGGGGCATAATAGAAGTTGAAATCTCTGATTAATGAGAACCATTTCCCTTTCAGGAAGCTGACTTTTTCGAACGGCTTGATATTCTTCGGTTCGCCATTATATGTATAGCCCAAAGCGGCTGTATGAACTATCTTGTCATAGTTTTCAATGTCAATATCACTTTCATGGACCTTTGAATATGAATAAGTCACATCAAAATTCTCCAAATCCCAGAAATGAGGCTTGCTCGTATCTTTGGCAGTCCTGTCCTTTCTTACATTCACGAAATTGATATTTGTTTTCTGGACTATATCCTGAGTTTTGTTTTTATAAGCCTTTTTATCTTCACCTTGTAGAATAGCGAGTCTGTCGTTAAGATACACATCAGGATCAAGCGGGTCGTATTCAGGGGTTTCCACTTCGTTTGAATAGTCAACGTGTACAGGTATATGGACACCCCAGTCCTGAGGCATGAATTTGCCGAGTTCGAGATTAAGTGAAGTGTAGATGTTGGCAGTGGTTGCCTGCGAACGTTCGCTCACGGAAGTTGCTATGCCGCCGAAGCCCGGAGTCGTATATAAGCCCGACACGGCAATGTTTCCCAAATCGGCAAGAGTAGTCGAAAAGTTTGCTGTTGCAGCCCATCCTGCATCTTCGTTGAAGTTGGTCAGACGCAGCTCGTCAACCCATGCAACAACTGATATCGGCTCTCCGTCATCACTTGTCGAATAAATGGTCTGTTTAGGATTTCTGATACCAATCATAATAGCTTCCACATCACTGGTGGTAGGCGTACCGAGAATGGTAATCTTGTTTTTCAAATTGTCGGGATCCTGCCGCGAGAAAGGCAACGCCGTCGAGACATTGGACCCTTCTTCCATCATCAGCTCCTTTCTTTCATTCTTCACAGCAACGAGGTTGGCAAAGGAAATATTAATCTGATTTTCTTCCGGCCAAATAAGGTCTGAATTAGAAGTCGCTGTACGCCAAGGAGTTATCTTAAGAGGAACTTCATATTCATAGTAATTTTCCGTGAAGTCGGACCCTATACGAATAAACAAAGTGACCTGACCATCAGGAAGAGAAGTAAGTTTTGTATTCCCTTCAGATGTGGCAGCATGGGCATGTACATAAAGCTGCAGGTTCTTATAGTTTCTGAAATCGAACTGGCAGTTTTTATATGCACCGCGGGCATCACCGTCAACAAGGTTATTGACCGATATTGAAAGGGATGTTTCATCCTGCTGGGCCTGATTGGTGGTTGAATAGTCTCTTTCACGTATAATTCCTGGAGGAAGAACGTAAGGCACAACCTCATAATCGCTGCCATTTTCCTCGAGACTTACAGAAGCGACATCGAACTGGGTCTGATTGACAGACTCATCAACAATATATTCGCCTGGATAAAGCAAATCATTAGTATATCTTCTCCAATCACCTTTGACAAGCTTAAATTCACAGAATCTCAAAACAACATGTTCCGAAAAATCCGAAAGCAGCATTCTCATAAAGCGGATTGAAGTGAAGTCAGTCATTTGGCCGACATTTCTATCAGGTTGATTTACAGGGATTTTAAACTGATACCATTTTACTGAAGCACGGTCACCATTAGTAAGCGTTATATTGTTGGCAACATAAACTTCAGTAATATAGTTTTTACCGACCTCCATTTCATCAGGACTCAAATTAATAATGTATTCGTAAAATTTTTCGGTCTGATTAAGGGTATTGTCATTATTGATATCCTCCATGTTAGGAATTGTGGTGGCACAAGTGGAATAAGTTTCTGGGGAAAGTTCCTGAGCGCAGGAGTTGCCTTCCGGACCATTATAGTTTTTATAACGTTCCAGAATACTTGAATAACGGTCATCCCCATCATAATCGGAACCTCTGAAATAATGGAAATCATCGGCTGAAGGGTCATTTACAGCATTAACGTATGCCTGTGACGCCTCACCAAATCTGTTCAATAACTTATCTATGTACGACTCTTTGAAGAAACTGTACTCATCGGAGTTTATCCCTTGATTGCCTTCACGGGTACTGTTCAGCCCGTCATAACCTATATCCTGATAAGGACGGGATTTGTAATCCGGATCAAAGGTTGTAACCAGAGCCTGTTTGGTAGGCACTCTTCCCCAAACGGTAGTATCAACGTTAGCGATTTCGTCATTTATGGGAAGTCCGTGCTCAAAACTCTTCTTTCCATCTTTGAGGATATCCTCCGATATTTCACCGAGGTTGAAGACAAGTTTACCACCTTTGGTATTATAAGGTTCCTGAGGACCGTCACCGTCCGGATCAATGAATGGGTCCATCAGCCAGAACTCAATGTATTCAATATTATTTGCCTCAAAATCAGTGGTCTCCATCTTCCTCATGATACCGCCCCAATTGTTCTCCGGATTTTCAAGAGTACCATCTGCTTTCAAATCGTCAACATTATAGTTATAAGGTCCTCTTTCCTCAGGATAGAAAGCCACATTGAAGACCGTGAGGTTAACAGGCACGTTGTTGCTCGATTCCGACTTTGGGAAAAGTTCAGTTTCCTTAACCATTCTGACAAGATGGTTGGAAAGTTCATCCTTGGTGACATTAGGTGGAATATATGAGCTTCCAGTGCTATAGAACAGAGGGTCAATGACATACCATGCCATTTTTGCACGTCTGTAGCCCGACTTCCTTTCACCACTGTTAAATTCAGGAAAATAACTTGGGACAGAAGACAGAAACCAATATGATTGCGTTGAAATGTCAATTGTCTGTTTTGCCGATTCAAAGTCATCAAGATAAGAAGTTCCCGATGAGCCGGTTACCTTCGGATGACCAGGAATAAACTCGGCAAACTCACCACTGAAATTCATGGTTGAAGTTGCCTTGGTACTTATCAGCGGAAGAGCGTCAACCATTCTTGTAATAAAAGGAGCCTCCTTATGATAATTGAGATCCATGCCCCAAATCATATTTGAAATAGCCTCATCGCCATAACTTACTTTGGTGGATATTGGAACTTCGTGCAGATAAAGCATTGTGGCACCGATATTGAGGTTAGGATTTGCAAGATAATCGGCTCTCACACCCATCAGATGCTGAGTGTTTTCATAACCGGTGGTGTTTTCACTTTCAACAGAACATTGCACTGTAGTTCCCGAATTAAGGATTCCCTCATTGAGAATTGTTACCGTACCGAATGTATAATCCACGGTGTAGTCCACGTTTTCAGTCAATGTCATACCGCCGGCCTTTACCACAACGGAGCCCTGGGCTATATTGTAGGTGTTGAGGCTTATCTGCGACCCTCCTGATGACGAATAGTAGCCGGAGAGCAGGAATTTATCCTTCTCCGTCATCTGCTTGGCCACAGTCTTGGTATTGGTATAAAGCGAATCGAATGCATATCGTTTTGCCATTGATTCAGGCAGTATCTTGTGAAGATGTGAGCCGAAAGGTTCCAGAACAGGGAAGAACACCCTGCCGTTGTTGGTCTGAATGGTACCTCCCGCTGTTGCGGCACTGCCGATGAAATCGAACAAACCATCACCACCTTCAATAGGATTGAGTTGTGAGTCAAGGGTATCAAGATTGAGAAGATGCAACAGAGGCACACCTTTGATGCTGTCAGGACCTTCGTTGAAATAACCTGAAGCCACACCGTTGTCGTTGCCAGAATACAGGATGTTCAGAACAAAATCTTCGGATGAAAGCTGATAGGCTCCCAATGAATAAACGTTCTTCATCATCAGGTTCCACAGAGGACTTTTGGTGTTTACCGAAGTAGGACGCAACAATTTGACAATGAGATTCTGTGGACTGTTGATACCACCATCGGAGAATTCACCGACCTGATAAATCTCACCGTTAACTGTATATTGATACGCCACAGCCAACACTTGGCTGGAAGTCAGTGCCGTGTTCAGAGAAATGAAGCCTAATACTCTGTTGAAAGTGTATTCAGATGATTTCAGTTTTCGGGCACTCTCAATCTTGTCATAGTCAACACCTTCAACTAAATCAGCCCCAGGAAGAGAACTCAGATATGCGAAAACTGTACTGATGTCACGAAGCTGGGACGTGTCTCCGCTGAAAATCACATCTGGCAGCGTGTTACGGTCATCATCCGGATAAAGGATATTGTCTTTATTGAAAAGAAACTGATTGCTCGGGTTATGTTCACCAAGATCTGTAAATGCTATGATGTTTCTGTTGTCGGTAACGGCTGCGCCTATGTTTGTCACCCAGACCTCAATCTTGGTGATAGTGACATCAGAAGTTATGATAGGCAGCGTTGACAGTGCTCTTTCATAGTTGTCCCTGAAATATTGTGACAGGAAGAAGTGGCGGTTTTCATCGTATTCCGATGACTTGATTTTGAACGGAGTGTTCTGCACGCCGCCGGACGAGCTGACAGTCTTGGATGTTGTATTCTGCTTTGAAACCAACGCTGTCAACGTCAATCTGCCGAATTGCAGTTTCGTCTTGATACCGAACAGTTTCTGGCTGCCTGTAATAAGTGAACTGTTGAGAGGCAATGTGACATTACCTGCCTCAATCAGTTTTAGGATATCGTCCTCCTCCCCTTCGTAAGCCAGTTTGAATTCGTTGTCGAGTTCAAAATTCATTGCATCATTATCGAAATTGAGGTTGAACTGAATCTTCTCACCTATTTTTGCCATAAGGCTGAGTTTCAGTTTCATGTCAAAGTCAAAACTCGTGGTTTTCCTTTGTCTTACGTCAAGATTCTGGTCATCGCGGTTGTTATGGAGAATACCGAATTTCAGCTCTGCAGAACCTTGCGGCCGTATATCAATTGTATTTGAACCGAATATCTTGTCGAAAGCCTCACTCTTGATGTTAATAGTAGGTATCAGTCCCTGGCGGGCATCCTGACCTGCCGTGGCTGAACGTTCCTTCCAGTAATCAAACATCATCTTGTCAAGCTGATACTGCATATAGTCATCATAATCCATGTAATATGGAATTCTGTAATCCATATCGCCGATTTTCTTTTTGATGACATACTGGTTGGTTTCCGGGTCATATTCAACTGTAGTCTTAATATTTTCAGGATCTTTGAGATACAGGTCATTATTACGGAAATATGGATTGGTACCATCGTCATTCTTAAAAGGGAATCTGAGAATTGTATCCGGTTCTTGCGGCGCATACAAAGGAGCAGCACCATGAGCCTCAGGAACAAAAAATGCCCAAAGGGTAAGGATTAATAGAGTTACAGACAAATGACAGTTTATATTCTTCATTAATTCAATCACATGATTTTCAGGGTCTCTTTTACAAGATCCTCCACCGATAATTCACTACCCTTGCTTTCCACAGTGCTCCTCAACGCTTTCTCCACCGCAGATTTAGGGAAACCGAGCATCGTTAAAGCAGATAACGCTTCATCAAAATTATTATTGTGTTTTAAGGCATTAACTTCGATATCAAAATCAACTTTTGTCAGTTTGTCTCTTAAATCCACAACTATTCTCTGCGCTGTTTTCTCTCCGATACCCTTTACAGCTTTCAGACGTTTGTAGTTGCCGTCAACGATTGTCGAGTATAATTCATCGGCTGTCAGAGACGAAAGGATAACCCGTGCAGTATTGGCACCGACACCGGATACGGTTATCAGAAATCTGAAAATTTTGCGTTCCTTTTCTGTAAAAAAACCAAAAAGATTCTCCGAATCATCGCGTAAAATGTGATGCAGGTAAAGCTTCACATCGGTCAAATCCTTGATTGCGGCATAAGTATTTACCGAAATAAGAATATTATAACCTATTCCGTTACAATCAATTACGCAATAAGTGGGGTTTGAACGAACCAATTTTCCGAAAATATACTCGTACATTTTATAATCTCAGCTATAAACATGCAAAGATAAAAAAAATGTTTATATTTGCATTTGTTTGAAGTTGAATATAATAACAAAAAAATGAACAGAAAAAACATAGTAATACTCACAGGTGCAGGCATCAGCGCCGAGAGCGGTGTGCCTACTTTCCGAGATTCCGACGGTTTATGGTGCAATTACAAAGTAGAAGAGATATGCACGCATGACGCATTGGATTGGAATCGTCCAGTGGTGATAGATTTCTACAACCAGCGCCGCAAACAACTTGATGAAGTGCAACCTAACAAGGCACATATAGAACTGACAAAACTCGAAACGAAATATAATGTCAACATCGTCACGCAGAATGTCGATGACCTTCACGAACGTGCCGGCTCATCCAACATTCTTCATCTTCACGGCGAACTCCGCAAGGTTTGCTGCACAAGTCATCCCGATGACCACGTGTTTAAGTTAGAAACATTAAAGCATGGCGAAAAGGAGACATGGAAACAGGGTGAAAACGACAAATGTCCAATTTGCGGTGACCTGTTGCGCCCATACATCGTTTTCTTTAATGAAGCTGTCCCGAACATAGAACCGGCAGTGGATTTGGTTCAAAAGGCCGAGATACTGATTATCATAGGGACATCTCTACAGGTTTATCCTGCCGCATCATTGATGTATTACGCGAAAAGCGACAGCGTGAAATACCTCATCGATCCGAAAGCGGAACCTTCCTCCAGAGTGTCAAATCTCACCATCATTAAGGAAAAAGCCACCATTGGCGTTCCCCAACTTGTTGACAAACTCCTCAAAGAATGACAGCAGAAGACGCATATACACGACTTACAGGCTCATGTTCCAAAAAGGAAATGTGCAGGCAGGATGTCTATAAATGGATGTTCAAATTCAATGTTCCAAAGGAATCTCAAGACGATATCGTAAACAAACTGACAGAGAACAACTTCATCGACGAACAGCGTTATGCATGCGCATTTGCCAACGACAGCCTCAGATACAGCAAATGGGGTAAGATAAAAATAGCTTACCAGCTACGCTGCAAACAGATTCCTGAAAATTACATTGAAAACGCTTTAGCCCAGCTCGACGAAAACCTCTACGAAGAAATACGCAAAAATCTCGAAGAAGCGAAAGGGAAAACCATTCCCGACGACGACATCCAAAAGGAACAGAAAATAAAAGCCTATATGTATTCAAGAGGTTTCTGATTTCATTATTTTGATTATTTTTGCATATCATTTTAACAACAGAATATTTCATGTACACATCCGACAACATAAAGGACCTTGGCAAGAGGCTTGAAGCCTTAAGGAGGTACCTTTGACATTGACAACAAACTCGATACGATAAACGCTTTAGAGCAACAGACACGTCAGCCTGATTTCTGGAACGACTCAAAGGAAGCTGAAAAACTACTCAAACAAATCAAAGACATCAAAACCTGGACCGACAAATATTCAGATGCGTCCAATGAATATGACGATCTCAGCATAATGCAGGAATTCAGAGAGGCCGATGAATGTACTGAAGAAGACCTTGACAACGCTTATCTCAAGACTCTCAAGTCAATAGAAGACCTGGAATTTCTGAACATGCTCAGTGACGAAAGCGACAAGTTCGGAGCCATTCTCAACATCAATCCGGGTGCCGGCGGCACCGAAAGCCACGATTGGGCAGAAATGCTCATGCGCATGTACATCCGCTGGGGTGAACGCAACAACTACACCATCAAAACATTAAGCCTTATCCCTGGAGATGTTGCAGGCATCAGTTCAGTAAGTCTTGAATTTGAAGGCGATTTTGCATTCGGATATCTCAAAGGTGAAAACGGAGTCCACCGTCTCGTAAGGATTTCACCCTTCGATTCCAACAGCCGCCGTCACACTTCCTTCGCATCAGTATATGTCTATCCCGTCATCGATGACAACATTGACATAGAGGTCAATCCGTCCGACATCAAATGGGACACCTTCCGTTCAAGCGGTCCGGGCGGTCAGAACGTCAATAAGGTGGAAACAGCAGTGAGACTGAAACACGAGCCGACTGGCATCATAATCGAGTGCCAGGAAACGCGCTCACAGTTACAGAATAAAGAAAAAGCATTGCAGATGCTCAAATCACAGCTTTATGAAATCGAAATGAGAAAAAGAAAAAAAGCACAGGAAGAAATCGAAGACTCCAAGAAAAAAATCGAATGGGGCTCGCAGATCCGCTCGTATGTCATGCAGCCCTACAAACTCGTGAAGGACCTTCGCACAGGCTATGAAACATCCAACGTTCAGGCCATCATGGATGGTGACCTCAACGACATGATAAAGACCTACCTGATGCAATTCGGCAACAGTTAAAACAGTTCATTATGGAAAGAATAGAAAAAGACACTTTAGGCGAAGTAATTGTCGAAGAAGACAAATTATGGGGCCCGAATACGCAGCGTGCCTGCAACAATTTTGAATTCTCAATCTTCCCGATGCCAATGGAAGTCATCTATGCGCTGGCATTGGTAAAGAAGGCTGCTGCCGCAGCCAACGATACCCTTAACGCCATATCGCACGTAAAAGCCAATCTGATAATGAAAGCCTGTGACAAGATAATGGAAGGTGAATACGATGACCAGTTTCCGCTCTTCATCTGGCAGTCCGGCTCCGGCACGCAGACCAACATGAATGTCAACGAAGTCATCGCCAACATTGGCCATATACTCAACGGCGGCAACCTCATCGACAAGGTGAAATACCTGCACCCGAATGACGATGTGAACCGCTCACAGTCAACCAATGACGTCTTCCCTTCAGCATTGTACATCGCCTGTACGAAAGTTATCAGCGAGCATACGCTTCCTGCCCTCGTAACCCTTCAGTCAGCACTGCAGTTTAAAGCCGATGAGTTTATGCCGATAATCAAGACGGGACGAACCCATCTGATGGACGCGACACCGGTTTCGTTAGGACAGGAGTTCTCGGCATACGCATCACAGATCAAGCACTGCATAGGCTACATCAAGGATGCTCTTGAACCTCTGTCGGTACTTGCCATCGGCGGCACCGCAACGGGCACTGGCCTCAACGCACCTCCGGGATTCGACCTCAAAGCTGTGGAATTCATCAACAACTACAGCGGATACGAATTCAAAGTATCTGACAACAAATTCGAATCACTTGAAATCCACGATGCCATCACCAACGCATCTGCTGCCCTTAACACAACCGCAATGAGTCTTTACAAGATAGCAAGCGACATCAGGCTGTATGCATCCGGTCCACGCTGCGGCATAGGAGAGCTGTTCATCCCATCCAACGAATTGGGCTCCTCCATTATGCCCGGTAAAATCAACCCGACACAATGTGAAGTCGTGACAATGGTCTGCGCCAAAATCTTTGGTAACAACAACACGATAGCCTTCGCCAACAGTCAAGGCCACTTCCAGCTCAATGTCTTCAAGCCTCTGCTCGGCTACTGCCTTATAGAGTCAGCCCGTTTGCTTGCTGAAGCATCTCATTCTTTTACAGTTCATTGTGTGGAAGGCATAGAGCCCAATCTGCCAGTAATAAATCGTAATCTCGACAACTCTCTGATGCTTGTGACCGCCCTGTCACCAATAATAGGCTACGACAATGCTTCACACATTGCACGTTCAGCCTTTGTCAACGGCACCACATTACGTGAGGAAGCCCTGAAGTCAGGTTTGATTACACCCGAGCAGTTTGATGAAGCTATCGAGAAAGAGAAGAATATTCTTTAGGATTCAGGTGAAAACTTGTATCCTGCCATTGGTTGCAGAATAACTTATCGCTGATAATACCGCACCCAGTCAACTTCCATCTGACTAGGGAAAACTGTTATGCTGTCGGGAGAGTTGATGCCATCCTGAATGGCAAAATTCAATATTATATTCATTGGATCCTGCGGGAAAAGCCCATTCAACAGATATTCATGCATCGCATCTATGAAACAGTCAGTTGCACGTCCATCCTTATTATAATATCTGCATACAGTCCATTTCAATTTCCCGTCAACATACCATTCTATCCTGTATTTCTCCCAAATCAATGTGTAGATGTGAAAATCCTCCGACAAATCAACATCTTCATAGTGTGACCCACATCTTGTGATAATTCCGTCATCATCGTGGTCATAATGGACTGTCATGTAATCGACCTTTGATAACTTGTCAGGAAGAAATTCGTTATTGGAGTACTCATTCCAAAATTCGAATATGTCAATTTCATTATAAACCGGCTCTGCACCGAAAAGCCAGAAGGCAGGCCAAAAGCCCTTTCCTTTAGGAATCTTTATCCTTGCCTCATATTTCCCGTACGCAAACTTGTCTTTGGTTTCAATATCAGCCGATGTATAATAGAAAAACCTCAGATTTCTTCCCCGATACTTTCCATCGGCATATAACTCTTCATCATCATCGAACCAATCGGCTGCCCTGGCATATAAAGTATCTCTCTTCGCAATCAATTTCAAAGTCCCGTCACTGACTTCAATATTCTCACCATGAGTGTAATATTGCTGTTCATTATTGCTGTATCTCGTTCTTGGACCATAATTCCATTTCGACATATCCAAACTGTTGCCATCGAATTCATCATCGAAAACAAGTATCCACGGACTATAATCACATTGGCTAAATGAATTGCGCGGCATTACAAGTTCGACCGGAGCTTTCAACCCGTATTCGCAGACCCTGTAATCCTGCGCAAACAGCTGAAAAGCAAAGGTCAGCCCAACAAGAACGAATAAAAACTTTTTACTTGACACTAATAACTGCATTGGCTATTCCTTCGGCATCGAAGCCGCACAGATGATAAAGTTCGGCTGGTTTGCCCTGTTCAATGAAATCGTCAGGAATACCCAGTCTCTTCACCTTGCAGTCGTAACCGCGGTCGTGTATAAATTCAAGCACAGCAGAACCCAAACCACCGATAATTGTACCGTCTTCAACCGTAATGATATATTTGTGCTTTGTGCAGGCATCTTCAAGAAGGTCAACATCGATAGGTTTCAAAAATATCATGTCGTAATGTGAAGGATGAACATCGATGTTGCGTTCCTTAAGGATTTCAAGTGCCTTACTGACGAAATTACCTGGTTTTCCTATTGTGATAATGGCAACATCTTTGCCTTCAACGAGTTTGCGGCCTCTGCCGATAGCAATTTGACTCAGTTTATCCAAACGCCAATTGATGTTTGAGCCTTTTCCGCGAGGATATCTTATAGACATCGGCAAAGTGGTGTATTGAGCTGTAAACATCAGATTCTGCAGTTGGAACTCATCCATAGCAGCAGAAATAATCATGTTAGGAATTGTCCTCAGATACGCAAGGTCAAATGCGCCGTGATGTGTTGGACCATCCTCGCCGACGAGACCGGCTCTGTCAATGCAGAACACCACAGGCAGCTTCTGCAATGCCACATCGTGGATAACCTGGTCGTATCCGCGTTGCAGGAAAGTCGAATAAATAGCAAGATAAGGCCGCATTTTACGGGCAGCAAGACCGGCAGCAAAAGTGACTGCATGTTCTTCGGCTATGCCGACATCAAAGCAACGGTCGGGCATAACTTCCATCATCTTGTCAAGAGATGAACCTGACAGCATCGCAGGAGATATTCCAACTATATCCTCGTTTTCCTTTGCAAGACGTACAATTGTTTCTCCAAAAACATCCTGGAATTTCGGCGGACATAAAGCTGGTTCTTTTATAGTTTCTCCAGTCTCAGGATTGAATACTCCCGGAGCATGGAACTTGGTCTGATCTTGTTCGGCAGCAGCCAACCCTCTGCCTTTAACGGTAATGCAATGTAAAATCTTTGGTCCCTTGATTTCCTTTATCTGCTGCAGAATGTCAATAATCTGCAGGACATCATTACCATTTGCCGTTCCGAAATATCTCACACCAAGATCCTCAAACAAGTTGTTTTTCCCAAGGATGGAGGCCTTCATGCCTCTCTTGAGCTGCTGTATGACAAAATGGTTCTTTTCAATGTGAAGGCGTTCGTTTCTGTTAACCAAACCGTTCCATATTCTGTCACGGAAATTATTATATTTTTTCGACAACGAAAGCGACATCAGGTAATCCTTCATTGCCCCCGTGTTTTTGTCGATGGCGATTCCGTTATCGTTGAGAATAATAATCATATTGGCCTTGGTGGCACCGGCATTGTTGAGTGCCTCATAAATCATGCCTCCGGTTGCCGCACCGTCACCGACCACTGCAATAGTCTGACGGGTAAACTCACCCTTGAACTGGGCGGAAAGAGCCATGCCAAGTGCCGCCGACACTGATGTTGAAGCATGCCCCGCGCCGAAGGAGTCATACTCGCTTTCCGACATTTTCGGAAAACCGCTTATACCGCCAAACTGACGAATAGTTGTAAACTTGTCACGTCTTTCAGTGAGAATCTTGTGAGCGTATGCCTGATGTCCAACGTCCCAAATAACGTTATCATACGGAGTGTCAAACACATAATGAATAGCTACAGCCAATTCCACCGCACCAAGGCTTGAACCTATATGTCCCGGATGTTGGCTTATGACCTCAATTATATATTTGCGCAATTCCTCACATACGTCATTAAGCTGTTCCAATTTAAGCCTTCTCAGATCGCTTGGACGCAATATTTGCGACAACAACTTATATTTTGTAGAATCCAATTTTATTGACTATTAAATTAAAAATCAAAACAACATATCCATTGCAATCTTGGCCTCATCCGACATCATTGATGGCTGCCATGCCGGTTCAAAAGTGACTTCCACATTTACGGATTTAAGGTCAGGAATATTCATAACCAAAGTGTTTTTGACTATTTCAGGCATTCGTTCTGCCTCAGGACAGTTTGGGGCCGTCAGCGACATAAGAACTTTCACGTCACCGTCATTTTCAGTGACATCGTATATCAGACCCATATCGTAGATATTCACAGGTATTTCGGGGTCGTAAACTTTCTTGAGGGCTTCGACTATTTCATTTTCCTTGTCTGAGAGCGTATGCATACATTTTCATTTGCTTTACCATCGACATCAGTCCGTTGGAGCGTGTCGGCGATAAAAATTCCTTTAAACCTATTTTATCTATAAAATCCAAGTCGGCATCATAAATCTCATCCGGAGTGGCATCGGAAAATACTTTTACCAGCATCGCAATGATCCCTTTCGTGATAATAGCGTCACTGTCAGCGGTAAACAAAATCCTACCTTCTTGATAATCAGCATGTAACCACACCTGAGACTGACAACCATTAATAGTGTATTCAGGGGTTTTATACTTGTCGTCAATCACAGGCAGTGACTTGCCGAGGTCGATAATATAACTGTATTTATCCTCCAGACTGTCGAAATAGCCGAACTCCTCGACCAACTGGTCAGATTTTTCCTTGATAGTCATGTCAAAATGTTATTAGTCAACTTTACGGATATAGTCAGCCTTACGCGGTCTTGCAACAGGGTATTCCCCTTCAGGGTAACCAAGAATGCAGTTGCCTATTCCGACATAGTTTTCAGGTATTCCCCACTGTTTCATGAGTGCTTTTCCTTCCGGCATCTGGAAGACCTCACGGGCACGATGAATCCAACATGAGCCAAGGCCCACTGCATGAGCGGCATTGAGCAGATTGCCCATTACCAACGAACCGTCTTCCAAGTAAGTATGTGATGTGGTGTCAGCAAAAACTATCACTAATGTCGGAGCACCATAGAAAGGGTTTTTGAAGTTGGAGTCATCAACAGGTCCAAAGACACTTGCGTTGAGTTTTGCAATTTTGGTGATTGTGTCGGGATTTTGGACAACAACCATCAATGACGGCTGTTTGTTCATGCCGCTTGGTGCGTATGTTCCGGCTTCGAGAACGGCATTCAAATCCTCGTCAGTCACCTGCATCTTCTTAAAACTTCTGATACTGCGTCTCGTTTTTAGATTTTCCAAAACAACATTTTTCATTTCTCCAGTAGTTTGATTTTTAATATTCTTCATTTCATCCAATGTCTTGTACAGAAATCCACCTGTTATCAAAAGTAATGCCGCAAGTACAATTATTGCAATTTTATTTTTGTTCATAGCATGTCAAATTTGTAACTGCAAAGATACAAGTTTTTGCCGATACTAGCAAGAAAAATGCATTTCATTATATCTCATAATCACCCATACGACAAGAATCTGTCCCAGCTTGTTGACTCCACTAATGCCCATGATGAAATATTGCTGAGTCCAAATCAGATAATCTTCCCTTCCCAAAGCATCTTTAGGAAATCATACGCATAATAGCTTTCAACATTGCCCATCTTGCGACTGAGTTTATCTAATGTGACTATAATCAGCCGTGCGTTAGGGAAATCCACCGCAAACCGCTTAAGGTTTTTCAAATGTGATGTCCTGACTTCCGTCACCGACTTGAACTCAATGGCAACCCTTGCCTCACCTATCACTGCATCAACTTCCAAGCCTGTATATGTCCTCCAATAGGAAAGCGGCTCAATGCTATTGTGGTATCCCAAGTAGGCCACCAACTCTTGCATGAAAAAATGCTCAAAAGCGTGACCAAACTCTGGCGAACCAGGGAAAAGTTCGCTGCGGTTCAGCAAAAAATTGGGGATAGCAACATCGAAAAAATAGAAACGAGGTGCCTGCACGACACTGCGCTTATTCGTCCTCGTATAAGCAGGAATCATGTAACCTATCAACGTGTCAGTGAGAATGGAAAAATACTCCTTCACCGTTTTTGCGCCCACACCGCAATCTTGTGCAATGTTCTGAAAGTTCACTATCTCACCGTTGGTTATGGCAGCCGCCCTAAGGAAATTGCTGAAGCCCATCAGATTGCGCACCAAAGCCTCAGCCATAATTTCCTCTTTCAAATAGACATCAACGTATGCTTGAATCTGTCGGCGAGGATTGTCAAGCGGATATATAGCTGGCATCATGCCATTGTTCACCGCCCTAATCAGGTTGAAATCAGGGATTTCGGCACTCACCAAAGGATACAGATAGGTCGGCAAGGCACGCCCGCCCAAGGTGTTGACCGAATTACGCCGCAGTTTCCGTGCACTCGAACCACAAAGAATAAACCTAATATGTTTTCGCGAAATGAGTAAATGAATTTCATTGAGCAGTTCAGGTACCTGTTGAATCTCATCAATGACAACCAGACTCCCATTGGGCACTTCCATGAGCAAGTCGCGCAACAAGGATGGACGTTGCCTAAACCGCATCATTGTATCGAACTCAAGCAAATCATAATAGATGCAATTCGGAAAACGCTCCCGAAGCAAACTTGTCTTTCCCGTCTGCCTCGCCCCAAACAGGAAAAGGCTATTGGTTTCTGACTCCGACAATGATAATACCCTATTATACATAATATCAATATTTTACAAAATTTTGATTGAAAAAACGTACTAACAACTCCGATTTTGAATGAAAAATCGACAGCAAAGATACATATTTTCAAAAAACCGCAACCAAAAGTTTTATAATTTTTCCACCTTCCCATGTCTAGGATTTGTAGGGCTGTCGTATCACGGCAGCCGAATTGTTCGTACCACGGCAGCCGCATGGTCAATTCATGCCTGGTACAGCTGCCGCAATGTGTCTATTCACTAATTTCACAAAACGGACAAAAAACTCAGAAAAACATTGGAAAAACGGACAAAAAGTAGTATTTTTGCATTGGAAAAACGGACAAATTATGCTTAACAGAAAGATTGACAGCTACTTAGAAAAGTATTATAAAAACGACAAGAAGGCTTTGCTAATCACTGGGGCGCGACAAACAGGGAAATCCTTCTCTATCCGCCATTTTGGGACTACGCATTTCAAGAGTTTGGTCGAAATCAATTTCATCGAAATGCCAGAAGCCATCGAAGTGATTTCCAATGCAAAAAACAGTAAAGACATGTTGTTGCGGCTTTCTGCTTTGACCAATCAACCGCTCATTGAAGGACAAACCCTTGTTTTTTTCGACGAGGTCCAGGAATGTCCCGAAATCGTGACAGCCATCAAATTTCTTGTTGAGGAAGGCAGTTACCGTTACATTATGAGCGGGTCGCTTTTAGGCGTTGAATTGAAAGATTTGCGTTCAGAACCAGTCGGTTATATGGACATCAAAGAAATGTTTCCGCTTGATATTGAGGAGTTTTTTATGGCTCTGGGTGTAAACCAAAGGATATGGGACGAAATCAAGACGGCTTGGGAGCAAAAACGGTCTGTTGACGATTTTGTCCATAAAAAGATTATGGAGTTGTTTCGTTTGTATCTCATCGTAGGGGGCATGCCCGCCGTAGTGCAGAAATACCTTGACACGAACAACCTTCAGGAAGTGCTGGCTGAGCAGCAGGCCATCATCCGGCTCTACAAGCGTGACATTGCCAAGTATGACCGAAATCACAAGCTTTATATAGAAGAAATTTTCGAATTGATACCTTCAGAACTCAACGCAAAGAACAAGAGATTCATTCTCAAGAACTTGAACGAGAATTTAAAGTTCTCGCGTTATGAAAACAGTTTCATTTGGCTGAAAGAGGCTGGTGTAGCATTGCCAGTTTTCAATTCAGATGAACCTGTTGCTCCGCTGAAACTGTCACGCTCACGCAATCTGTTCAAGTTGTTTCAAAACGACATCGGATTGTTGGCCTGCCAATATGCCGATGGCATTCAGTTGCAGTTGCTTACCAACGCCAAGGGCATCAATTTCGGTTCAATTTACGAGAACGTCGTTGCACAGGAGCTGCATGCCCGAGGTTTCGACTTGTATTACTTCAACAGCAAAAAGCAAGGGGAATTGGATTTTATCATTGAAAAAGACGGAGAGATTGTACCCATCGAAGTGAAATCGGGCAAAGATTACCAAAGGCACAACGCCCTCTCAAATGTAATGACCAATGCCGAATATCATATACCGCAAGCCTTGGTGTTCACCAATGAAAATGTCTCTCAAGACGGAAAAGTGTTGTATCTACCCATCTACATGGTGGCTTTCTTGGAGAAGCAGACTACTATTGATGTGGTATATCGGGTGGATTTGTCTGGGTTGCAGTAGGACTTTTACACCATGGTCACCACCTACGGCGTGAAACACAACATTTACAGCGACATAGCGCAATCACAAGTGACGTTGGAACATCTATTTGCTTCGGAAGAAAAGTAGATTACTTGACGGAATGTGCTAAATTTTTCAAGATTCCGTCAAGTTATGGCAGTAACTTTTGCGATTTCTGAACGAAAAACCTCCCATCGGATTTGCTCGACGGGAGGTTTTGTAGGGCTGTCGTACCACGGCAGCCGCATTGTCAATTCGTATGTAGGGCTGTCGTACCACGGCAGACGCGTTTCGCAATTCGAATGGTGCGGCTGCCACAATGCTTCGATATGCTCAGCAACCATGTGACAGCTCTACAATGGCCACGGATTATTCCACCACGATTTCCTTCACCAAACCTTCGCCAGATTTGACGAAGTAGATGCCTGAGCTTAGTGACAACTTGTGTGTACTATCTTGCTCATGGCTTGTAGTCACAACCTGACCAAGTATGTTGTAAATGGTCAAGTCTGTAGTACCAACGACGGTAAATTCACCGTCCGTTGGGTTAGGATACACGTTGAAGTGACTTATATTGCCTGTATTGACAAGGCCGTCTATTTTTTTGTCACTTCTGTTTGAGAGTAGACGGCTTTCGCCATCCTTGGTGCCTTCGACGCCTTGGACAACGACGTAGCCTTCGTAGAACTGATCGCCTGTGCAGGTGTAGCTTGTCACACTCGCACCTACGAAGTCGATGATTGTCAAGTCTCCATCCATGACCCCCATCGCCACTTCGTGGCCCTCCTCCCCGGAGGGGAGGGATTTATCTGGGGACCATTTGCAGATGTTATATCCCAATAGGTCATAGCCAGTGGGGATATTCCAGTTGACTTCTATCGTGGCGTTCAAGCCAATCAAGTAAGCCATGTGAATAGTCTCCTTAGGATAACTAACTATTGGACAGTCCGTTCCGTCACTTGCAACTGCTGTCACAGTATAAGTTCTGGAAGCGGATCCACTTCCTATGTTGTCAAGGAAGTAGCCGTCGGTGTAGTCGGCGGAGCCGACTTGTAGACCGTCACGTTTCAAGATAACGTAATCGATATACTCGGCTTGTTCCTCGGTGACTCGCCATGTGACCATGTTCAAGTTTGATTCAAGGTCACAGGTAGCGAGATCGATCTCTACGTTGTCCTGCACAATATAGGTCAGGACGGCTGTCGCACACATATCGGACACAGCACAGGTGTAAGTACCTGGTTCAGTGACTTCGATAGTTTGTGTCTTGTAACCATTATTCCACAAGTAGGTGTACCCACTGGGTGCCTCAAGAGTAATCGGCTCATACTGTCTCTTCCAATAAGATGTAGTGGTCTCGTCTGGGACGTTTGGTTCTATGAAGTAGACGCCAAAACCTAAATCGTATCCACATCCATTGAACCAACAACCGGTAGTCGTTGTTTCAAATATTATTGGGCTAACATTATAGATCCACTCGCCGTTTATTTCAAATTTGAAGGTAGAGCAATTGTCTGGAGCATACAGAAGTACTCGATCGTACTTATTAACACAAGCATTTATCCTTTTGGGAAACTGTTGTGATAATTGTGGAATTGTGACAATAGTGTCTTGTGCCGAAACTTCTATCAAGCAAAAAAGAGCACAAATAATTATTAGAAAAATCTTTTTCATTTTTATTTCTCCTTTCTTTTTTTTGATTATTTTTTTATTTTGTATATATCTTGTATTATAACTATAGTGAAAAAGTATTTAAAGTCAAGTTTTTAATTATCAATTTCGGGTATGAAGTCATGTATGTCGTCATTAAGTGGTATTGGGAATACTCTTGCACTTGGTTTTGGTATTATACAAGGTCAATTATTTGCGTCGAATCATAATTGTTCTAAACTTGTTCCTGTCAGTCATCTCATTATATCATACCGTACGTAATTTACTATGATTTGTTGTTGTGTATTTATATTTACACCATTAGCAATACATATAACTAAACTTCATTGATATTCTATTGGAGTTGAAGTTAAATCTATTTTCTCAAGGTACATCATTGTTCCAGCATTTGACGCATTACATGTCATATTATTTGGCATACAATTGCTTCCTAATCTAAGTGATCCATTGACATCAAGTGTAGCTTGTGGATTATCTGTGTTTACTCAAACCATGAGTGAGTTGTATGCATCTCCTTTATCAACCGCCAAATCTCATGCAAGAACTCCATGAAAATTATGTCATGTCCGATTTTGTATTGTACATTGTGTTTGTGGAGAAATATTTCATCATAATATTCATTGAGGAGCATTTGCAGGAGGATCACTAGGATTACATCAAACAGTATTTATTATACCATTTCGTTCATGGATGACTCATGGATACTCTCAACCTGTGATATTGTTGTAAGTTCCAGTTCTTTGCGTGAAGTAAATGAAAGCTCATCATCTGGTACCGACAGCAAGTTCATTTTCTCACAGTATCTCATAACTACGATTTTCATCATCTGCTCAATTTCAATTTGCATACATATATATGTAGTTTCCTGAATGTCATGCAAAAATTGGTCAGTTTACACTTAGTCATCTGACAGCATTGTTTCCAGTACCTCTGAAAAAATATGGACTTCAAAACATACTGATACCATTTGGATTAACATAAAATTCTGTCGTATTCTCGCTACTACTCAAACCGAAAGGTGTCACTGCTAAATCTCAATTTATCCTGGTTATTCATGACCAAACTCGTAATTTGTAGTCTTTTCCTCTTTTATTAATTTCTATATATGGTATGTCTCAAACCCATACATTTAATCAATTTAATCAACTTTTTATTGGTGTTATGGCGAAATAACCGCTTTCCACAGGCTGATCTCATGACATTCGTGTGACATACATAGGACTCCACTGGACACCGAAAAAGTTGCCTCAACCACCGTTACCACCTGAAGCTTCGATTCATGTAATCGGTCTAAATCAATGTTTAATGCGTTTACCACATTTTTGATTCCTTTCCGGACTTCTTTTTTTGCCTCCTTTCTTTTTAATTTGTTGTTAAATAATTAGTTATTAGTTTTTTTATTTCACCGTTAGTTCTCAAATGGGCATAAAAAAAGCGTGAAACTTTTTGCATTACCTTCAGTTGTGGTTTACTGGACGACCAATCAAGTAGATAAATACAAAAAGCCCACGCCTATCGGCGCGAACTTAAAGCACTTATTCTCACTTGATTTGAAAGTGTCCAGTTTTCAACTGAGAGAACAAGAGCGTAAAGCTCAGGTGGTTAATTATGTTATATTATTTCTGTTTTGTGCGGTTTGTTTTTTAGGTTATGAAATATGTTTTCAAAAATAGTTTATTTCTTCTTTTGTCAATTCTGTCGTGGCGAGAATGAGGGTATTGTCCACACCAGCGGCTTTCATGTTTATGGCCACTTGATGGATGCCTTCTTTCATGGCATGATGGAATTAACCTTGCAAAATTACATAATAATCCCGAATAATAAGCTGGATGGACAAAAAAATGTATAACCGAGATCTAATCCTCAAAAAAATGAAGAATTCCAACAGGGGGTCTTGTAGGGCTGTCGTACCACGGCAGCCGCATTGTCAATTCGTATGTAGGGCTGTCGTACCACGGCAGCTGAATTTCGTTGGCGGACACACGCGGTGTGTCCCTACAGGATTTACCACTACGATTTACTGACCGTTTCGTATGGCCTGCGAATTTTCGAATGAGAACGGTTTGTCCTGATATGATGCGTCAATCATCACAAATTGACGATAATGCGTCAATAATCTCTCCATCAACTTCCGGACCGAATCCGTCAACACTGTAATGACCTTCGCCTTTGATGCCGTCAACAGCACCCAAAATGACGATGTATCTCAGATATTCCCGAACATCATCAGCTGATGGAAGAAGACTTTTGCCGGTCAGTTTTCCTAATGCCGCCATAAAACCATACGCGCCCCAATTTGAGACTGTTGCAATGATTAAATCATCAACCTTGACCGATGAAGGGATAATATTTATCTCCTCCCTGATGATGTCCTCCAAATTGCCCATTCCAATTTCGTTGCCGCCATCACCGATGCCGATGGTCAAGCATTTACTGCGGATGAAAATGTCGTCTATACCCGATGTGAACCGAGAAATGTCAACACCTTTCATATTGTAATACCTACCGTCGGAAGCCCTCCCGCAACGTTCTATGGAAATCATCGCCACACAGTCTTCAATATAACTACGATTATTTATATCAGCATAAGAGTTGTTTCCTTCGATATTCTCAAATGATTCATTATCATACTCAACCAATTGATAACTTGGGTCGGCTATGAAGTAACGCATTGAATACATGTCTGTTACAATGACGGGGCTATACCCCAGCTCTTTCAGGGCCTTAGCAAGAAAGTAAGTGCCGACCGGTCCATCAGTCTCACCGGTGCCGAAACAGTAAAATCCGGTGCAAATCAGCACCTTGCCGCGTTGCTGTCGCAGTAAGTCTTCCGCAGCCTTCATACAATAGTCAGCAGGCATATATCTGCGCAAAATGTACATTCCACGCGATGAATGCTGAAGGATAAGTGATTCTATGGTGGCCACCCCATCATTAACAGATGTTGCGGCATCAGGACTTTCAGATTTTACCGTACCTGTTGAAGTGTACTGTGAGTTTGTTTCATCTTTCATAGCATCATGACTGCCTTTTTAAGTCCGCTGATGAAGACATCGACTTCCTCCAAAGTGTTATAGACGGCAAAAGATGCACGCACAGTTCCCGGGATTCCGTAAAAGTCCATCAGCGGCTCGGCACAGTGATGTCCGGTTCTGACAGCAACTCCGCTAATCTTGTCAAGCAACGTACCCACATCAAAGGGATGGATACCATTTATCAGAAACGAAATCACTCCAGACTTGAATTCAGACTCACCGTAAATCCTTACTCCATCTGTCTTTTTCAGTTCCTCGGTACAATATTTGAGCAACTCGTTTTCATGCCGCATTATCGCATCATAACCGATGTTGTCCATGAAATCAATGGCAGTCTCAAGCCCAAGCACAGCTTCAACATTCGGGGTTCCCGCCTCAAATTTGTAAGGCAAGTCATTGTAAGTGGTCCTTGCAAAGGTGACTGTTCCAATCATCTCGCCGCCACCCTGATAAGGAGGCAGGTCATTGAGCCACTTCTCCTTACCATAAAGTACTCCCACACCCATCGGAGCATACATCTTATGTCCCGAGAAACAGTAGAAATCGCAGTCAAGTTCTTGCACGTCAACTTTAATGTGCGGGATTCCCTGAGCACCGTCAACTAAAACGGGTATGCCGCGACTATGTGCAATTGCAACTATATCCTTAACCGGATTTATTGTTCCAAGAACATTGGAAACGTGGGCAAAAGCAATAATTCTCGTCCTATCGGTCATCAGTTCCGGCAACTTTTCCACCATCAAATCACCTTTCTCAGTGATGGGCAACACCTTCAGCACAGCACCTTTTTTTTCACAGGCAATCTGCCAGGGCACAATATTGGAATGATGCTCCAACTGCGTTACTATAACCTCATCACCTTCAGCAAGATACCTTGTTGAAAACGTATCGGCGACAAGGTTGATTGAATCTGTCGTACCTTTGGTGAAAACAATTTCCTCACGTTTTCCGGCATTGATGAACTTTGCCACCGTATCGCGGCTATGCTCGAACGCCTGTGTACTCAGTTCGCTCAGATAATGCGTTCCACGGTGGATATTGCTGTTCTCTTCAGTGTAATACTTTACTATTCTGTCGATTACACACTGCGGTTTCTGTGTTGTCGCCCCATTGTCCAAATACACCAACGGCTTACCGTTGGCTGTAATTTTCAGTATAGGGAACTGTTCTCTGATATTCATCTTAGATATTATCGAAATATTTGGTCTGACGTTTTGCATTGCTGCAACGCAAAACACAGTTGTCACACACAGTCAGTTCACCCATCAGACGTTTCTTGACCATATCACTGACACGCATTTTGATTGGCTCAATATTAATCTTGTCGATCACCTCTGCCACGAAGGCATTCAACAAAAGCTTGCGGGCATTTTCATACGAAATTCCACGTTGCTGCATATAAAACAAAGCCTCTTCATCAAGCTGTCCGACAGTGGCGCCATGGCTGCATTTCACATCATCGGCATAAATCTCAAGATAAGGTTTTGCGTATGCCTTGGCCTTGCTTGTAAGAAGAATGTTCTTGTCAACCTGCGATGCCTCGGTACGCTGCGAGTCCCTGTGAACTATGATTTTACCTGTAAACATCGAACGTGCCGAATCATCGATGATTCCTTTGAAGATTTGCTGACTGACACAGTCAGTGCCTATATGCTCGACATTGACGTAATTGTCCATTTCCTGCTCCCTGTCGGCAAGATAAATGCCGTATGCATACGTCTCAGCAAAATCACCGCCAAGCACAACATTCTGATTACCTGACAGGTATCCAGCATTAAGTTCCATGTTGAAAGTCTTGACCACACTATGCGATTCCTGTTCAATGAAAACGGAATTCACTGCCGCTGAATCATTTGAAATATTGTGAAGTTTGTAATAATCAAGATGTGCATCCTCGCGGACGAAAATCTCAGTAAGATTATTGACGAAGAAATCGTGGTCGGAAAATGTGTCATCGCACTGAATCAACTTCAACTGCGAATTCTTCCCCAATACTATCAGATTCCTCACATTGAACATGCTGTCACAGTCGCTGTTAAAGACTGAAACCAACTGCAGAGGAAGTTCCATCACCGTGTCATCAGGGACTTCAATGTAAAAACCGCCGGTAAAAGCAGCCGTGTTCAAAGCATAAAAACCGTTTTCATCTATGTCACAAAGACTGCCGAATAATTCATTGACTTTGTCAGCGACATTCATAATATTTTCAACTATGATTTTATTGTCCGATTTGCCGTAATCGACAATATTCCTGCCGTTCACAAGACAATAGACCAAAGGCGAAAAGTTTTCGAGAGTGCAGTTGAAACCAATGTCTGTATTGGCATTTTCCACATCCAAAGCGAATTTTTTCTTCAGAAATTTCACCGACACAGGACTTTGGTTCTGAAACACAAAACCATTCTGCCGCAGAGAATTGGCTGCCTCCATCCGCTTCATTCTGAACAGATAAGGCTGCTCACGATAAGTCATGTCCTCGATAAAACCGGTTATATTTTTATTAATTTCAAACATATCGGAAGCTGTTACTTGATAAATTGCTCATAACCGTCTTTCTCAAGTTCCATGGCGAGCTCCTTACTGCCACTCTTGATAATTTTCCCATCATAGAGAACGTGTACAACATCAGGAACGATATAATTCAGAAGTCGCTGGTAATGAGTGATCACAATAAAAGAATTGTCAGGTGTTCTCAATTTGTTGACACCGTTGGAGACAATCCTGAGAGCATCAATGTCGAGGCCTGAGTCAGTCTCATCGAGGATGGAAAGCTGTGGTTCGAGCATAGCCATTTGGAAGATTTCGTTTTTCTTCTTTTCACCACCCGAAAAGCCTTCATTCACAGAACGTTGCGTAAGAGTGTCTTTCATTTCGACAAGTCTCTTTTTCTCTTCCATCAGATTAATGAACTCATGCATCGAAATTGGATCCTGTCCGAAATATTTGCGTTTTTCATCAATAGCATTTCTCATGAAATTCACCATGCTCACGCCCGGTATTTCCACAGGATACTGGAAACTTAGGAAGATACCTTCCTTGGCACGCTCGTCAACGCTGAGTTTGGTCAAGTCTTTACCCTTATAAATGAGTTCACCCTCGTCTATGTTGAATATCGACCTGCCGGCAATGACAGAAGCGAGAGTACTTTTGCCTGTTCCGTTTGGTCCCATGACTGCATGGACCTCACCCGCATTGATGTCGAGTGACAATCCCTTTAATATTTGTTTTCCGTTTATTGAAACCCAAAGGTTCTTTATTTCCAATAATTTCATTTTCAAAGAATTAATTATTAACCCACAGTACCTTCAAGACTTACGGCAAGAAGTTTTTTCGCCTCGACTGCAAATTCCATAGGCAGTCTGTTGAGCACTTCGTTAGCATATCCATTGACAATCAGGCCAATAGCCTTTTCTATAGAGATTCCACGTTGCTGACAATAAAAGAGTTGTTCTTCAGAAATCCTTGAAGTCGTGGCCTCGTGTTCTATCACCGATGAATCGTTTTCAGCCTGGATATTCGGGTAAGTATGAGCTCCGCATTTGTCGCCTAAAAGCAGCGAATCACACTGCGAATAGTTGCGTGAATTTGTAGCACCCTTGGCCATAAACACACGTCCACGGTACGAATTGTCGCTGTATCCCGCAGAAATGCCTTTCGATATGATTGTGCTTTTTGTATTTTTTCCGATATGAATCATTTTGGTGCCGGTGTCAGCCTGCTGATAATTGTTAGTCACAGCCACCGAATAGAATTCGCCGACCGAATTGTCACCTTGCAGTATGCAACTCGGATATTTCCAGGTTCTGGCCGAACCTGTCTCAACCTGCACCCACGACAGCTTTGCATTGTCGCCCTTGCATACGCCACGTTTAGTGACAAAGTTGTAAATGCCGCCTTTGCCTTCCTTGTCACCCGGATACCAGTTCTGGACCGTGGAATATTTCACCTCGGCATCCTTCATGACTATTATTTCGACTATAGCCGCATGAAGCTGGTTTTCATCACGTTGCGGTGCCGTACAGCCTTCCATATATCTTACTGAAGCACCCACATCGGCAATAATGAGAGTACGTTCAAACTGGCCGGTCTGCGCAGCATTAATTCTGAAATACGTTGACAGTTCAATCGGGCAGGTCACTCCCTTTGGAATGTAACAGAAAGAACCGTCGCTGAATACCGCTGAATTGAGTGCAGCGAAGAAATTGTCGTCAGGCGGAACTGCTGTGCTGAGATACTGACGGACAAGGTCAGGATGGTTTTTGACCGCCTCGCTGAAAGAACAGAAAATAATTCCGTATTTGCCAAGCGTATCCTGAAATGTCGTCTTCACCGACACACTGTCGAAAACAGCATCATAAGCCACATCGGAACTGTTGACGAGACGTTTCTGTTCATCTAATGGAATGCCCAACTTGTTGAAGGTGGAAAGAAGTTCAGGATCAACTTCATCGAAATTGGTCTGTTTCTTCTTCTTAGGGGCAGAATAATATATTATATCCTGATAATCAATAGGTTCATAATCGACATGTCCCCAATGAGGCTCCTTCATTGTCAACCATTTGCGATAAGCGTTCAGGCGGAATTCCAAAAGCCACTCAGGTTCCTCCTTCTTGGCGGAAATCATGCGTATTATATCCTCATTGAGACCTTTGGGCACAACATCCGCTTCGATATCCGTAACGAAACCATACTTGTACTCTGCATTGGCTATTTCGCTGACAATCTGATTATCTGATTTTTCGTTGTTCATTATTTTTCCATCATTTTGTTGGCATCACTAATGAAAGTGGCAAGCCCCTTGTCAGTCAGAGGATGGTTGAGCAGGCCGAGGATAGCCTTCAGAGGGCATGTTGCGACGTCAGCCCCAACTTCAAGGCACTGAACAATATGACGAGTATGGCGGACAGATGCAGCGAGAACCATGGTCTTGTAGCCGTAGAATCTGTAAACATCCACTATCTCCTTGACCAACCCAACACCGTCAGCAGAGATGTCATCGAGACGACCGATGAAAGGCGACACGTATTTGGCACCGGCCTTAGCCGCAAGCAAAGCCTGTCCAACAGAAAACACAAGCGTACAGTTGGTCTTCTTGCCT
Organism: Bacteroidales bacterium; assembly: GCA_016285515.1. Taxonomy (GTDB): domain Bacteria; phylum Bacteroidota; class Bacteroidia; order Bacteroidales; family BM520; genus RGIG7150. Next base: position 23,544 of record JAEEQW010000001.1, on the reverse strand, counting down.
CTGCTGCTGAAATACTTGACAGCCTTTATTCCGTCCTTGGTGCATGGCAGCTTGACAGTAATCTTAGGGTCAATCTTAAGGAGCTCTTCACCCTCCCTTACCATGCCTTCGAAATCCGTTGAGAAGACTTCGGCACTGACATCACCGTCAACGATGTCACATATTGACTTATAATGTTGGAAAATAGCCTCTTTACCTTTGATTCCCTCCTTGGCCATCAATGAAGGATTCGTAGTCACGCCATCGAGAACGCCCAAATCCTGGGCTTCCCTTATCTGGTCTAAATTTGCAGTATCAATGAAAAATTTCATGTCTTAATTTTTTTTACAAAAATAATAAAAATTAATCAAACCAAATAAAATCACATTAAGAAAACTCTGGAAAAAGTCAGACAGTAAAATATAAGGTGACTATTTTTTGAAAAATAACTGCCACGGGTGGATGGAGAACGCTGGAGAATAAGCGTCCATTTAATTGGATAAAAGCACCGAAAATACTGCGCTAACCTATCTAAAAAACATAGTTAGCGCAGTATTTCAATGCTCAATTGGTGCGCTAACCTATCTAAAAAATATGGTTAGCGCACTAATAAATTTCAAGAAACGACTCATCGGTCGCGCTGTTCTTTGCCCAAAACGCGCCATTGCGAAACGAGTTCGATTTCCTTTTCAAGTCGCTGTTCAACGATTCTGAATTGTACAAAACTGTGATTGAAGCACTTGCCACCAGGGGAAAAGGCTTGTCGCGACAGGAAATCATCGAAGCCGCCAATCTGACCGACAACGGCTATCTCTCGGAAGTGCTCGACAACCTGCAACGTTGCGACTTTATCCGCAGTTATCACTCCTTTGGCAAGAAGCAACGCAATATCCTCTACCAGCTTACCGATTTGTATTCCCTGTTCTATCTCCGTTTCCTGAAAAACAATTTAGGGCAGGACGAGCAGCTTTGGAGCCATGCCTTGGACACGACCTCCACCTGAGTGGCAGCTCGGCCGCTATTGGTCGAGTTCGCTCCGCACGAGCAGCCCGAGCAGTGCGCTCCGCGCGTCAGAACTAACCTTTGTTCCGTTTACAAGAGTCTCCCAAAAATTACGGGAACTAAATGAATATTTTTTTGGAAATATTTGTCTTCCCGGTAATGATAACAACGTAAACACCTGATTCTCCGCTGAATGGAATTTCAGCAGAATAACCGTCTATCCTATTGTACGTCACAACTCTGCCCGCCATATCAACAACATACACATCACCCTTCAGCATTTTGTCGGCAATGACTTTTATATTTCCGTTAGAATAATATGCTTTCAAGTCAATCTCATCTGTAAAGTCTGATGTTCCGTGATGTGCTATTTCGCAGGCTCCAATATCCGGATGCCACTGGTTACGGGTTGTTTTAAAATAGTCCGCCGTAATGCCGTCAATCGGAGTTCCGAGAGCATTGCTTTCAGCAATCATCAGCAGACTGGTAGAAGTGAATACAGGATTCATATCATAGTTTGTTGTATCATTATTCATTGTGTTCCAAGCACTTATATCATAATACCAGTAAACACTGTCAGAAGTCATATTAAAAACAGAAAAACCGTCTTCCATGTCATCAGCATAAAAAATATTATGAACTATATTCACCCTATTATTCAGTAACGGCACCAAATCGTCAGCCACATTTCTGATTCCTATGCAGGTAGCATCTGTTACAGGCTGACCATAGATGTCTCCGAAATTATTGAGAAGTATGTTGTTCTTCATGAAAAATCTGCTTCCGTTATCGAGACCGTCAATCAAGAAGCAGGAGCTTTGGGCAACATTATCGAGATATTCGGAATTATCCTCGCAAAGATAAATCGAATTATAGTAAAACTCTGACAATGAGTTGTCTGTATGTGTATATATTCCATACGCATTGTCTGCCGCAACGTGGGAAATCATGTTATTGTAACATTCAACAGAATCATTTGCCGACATTATTAACATACCGTATGCGGCATTGGTTTCATGCGCTTGGTTATTATTAACAATATCGAGAATCAAATTGTTGCTGATGGTTCCTGAGCCATCATACACGGTAATGCCTGTAGGAAGGACACCTCCCATAACGCTGAATATTTTGTTGTCTGAAATCACGAATCTGCTGGAAACATCTTTATGGCTATTTGCCACACTTACACAAATCCCGCAAGACGTGATATGATAACCGTCTCTCACATCACCTATTGAATTGCCGTCGATGATGATATCCCTTCCTTTTTTATCTGAATCATCCGTGACAAACATTCCGTATGTTGCACGTGATATATTGTTGTTTGACAACACAATAGGATATTCGCCATAATGACATTCAGCTGATATGCCATACGAACAACTGTCAGCCACCTCTGCCATAATATTGCATCCGTCAATTACAATATCGTCGCAATTACCATATAATCTGATTCCTGCTGTGCCATTGACTTTGCTTTCATTTACAACATTAAGCCTGCCGTCACCATAAATTGAAAAGTGCTTTGCATTATCGAGATAAAAGATACAATCTGCCGAATCCTTCAGGGTAACATTAATATCCTCTGCCAATTTCAATGTAATGGTTGTCTCAGCATCAGTTCCTTTGACATCCTGTACTGTGATTGGGAACGTCTCATGGTAAAGGCTGTCGTCAGGGATATAATCCGCGGTGACAAGCAGCATGATACTGTTGCCAACACCACGGTTGTAAAGGCTGTCAAAAGCAGCTGAAACAGTTTTGAAGTCATGGTTTCCATTTTGTCCAATTGTCAGTGTATCAATATTTTGTGCCTGAACAGACAAAACTACGGACAACAAAAACATTATTGAAACAAGCAGTTTTTTCATTTCGTAAAATTTTACGCAAAGATAATGTTTTTTTTAAAGATGCCACGTTCCTTTGGAAGTACGAGTTGATTTCTTTTGTTCCAACAAATAAGTCTCTTTGTCCAAGCAGGCGGAAACGCAAGGATTAATTTGTCTTCTTTGCATGTGTTCATTTAAATCGGAAAACGCGATTGGAGAGGCAGTATGCCATCTTTTAAGGACAAGTGGTTTGTTTCTTGAATTTGTTCGCGAAAATGGAGTATCTTTGCAAAAAACAAACTGATTATATTATGAAAAAAACATTTACAGTAATTTTAATCCTATTTGCAGCATTCACAAATTATTCACAGAACGTGAAACCGGCGGTACAACTGCCGGAGACCGATCCTGTAATCCTCAACCGCATCAGTGAATGGCAGGACCTCAAGTTCGGCTTTATGATGCATTGGGGCATATATTCACAATGGGGTGTTGTGGAATCATGGTCGATATGCAACGAACCCTGGATTGACCGCGGCGGCGTTCCATACAACAAATATGTTGCTGAATATCAAGCATTAAACAAAACCTTCAACCCTACCGACTTCGATGCCGGGCACATAGCTGAACTGGCTAAGGAAGCAGGTATGAAATACGTTGTCTTCACCACCAAACACCACGATGGATTCTGCATGTACGATACAAAATATACCGACTATTCCGTCACAGACCCAAGTTGTCCATATTCAAAACATGAAAATCCCGACATAACTGCTGACATAGTCAACGCATTCAGAAACAATGGTTTATGGACAGGATTGTATTTCTCAAAACCCGACTGGCATTGTCCCGACTATTGGGCACCTGAATGGGCAACTCCCGACAGAAATGTCAACTACAACCCGACAACTTATCCCGAACGCTGGCAGAAATACTGCGATTTCACCTACAACCAAATCCATGAGCTGACGCACAACTACGGTGACATCGACATCCTATGGCTTGACGGTGGCTGGATACGTCCCGAATGGAGCATTGACGACGAAACCCGCGAATGGCTCGGATGCCAGCAGTGGGTTCAGGACATTGACATGCCGAAGATTGCGGCTATGGCACGTGACAACAACCCTGACCTCATAATTGTTGACCGTTCTGTCCACGGCAAATACGAAAACTACCAGACACCTGAACAGGCTATCCCCGACACTCTGCTCCCTTATCCATGGGAAACCTGCATGTCGATGGGCGATTCATGGTCATACAGTGACAAAGATGTTTACAAATCAGCCAACAAGTTGATTCACAATCTTGTAGATATTGTGGCAAAAGGAGGGAACTATCTTCTGAACGTCGGTCCGGGACCTGATGGCAGACTGCACCCGACAGCGGTTCAGCGTTTGCACGACATCGGCAAATGGATGAAAGTCAACGGACAGGCTATCTATTCCACACGTCCGCTCTACCCTTACTGCGACGGCAAAGTACGTTTCACCAATAGCAAGGACGGTCACGTCTATGCCATTTATCTCCTCGATGAAGGTGAAACTCTGCCGGAGTATTTCGACTTCAAATGCAGCAGCAACCTGAAAAACGGTCAGATAAAGGTGATGGGCGCCTCAGCAAAGGCAACGATAAAAAAGACCGATGACACTTACAGAATAACGGTTCCTGCAAAACTGCGCCAGAACCCTCCTTGCGAGAACGCGATAGTGTTTATCTGCAAATAGACGCAAACCGGAGGTGACCTGACACACCACTCTGACCGTGGCTGCCGGTACCGGTACTATAATCACAAAAGCCCGGTTTATTGCCATCTGTTTTTTTTATTTGTTTTTTTGAAAAATAATTCCCAATTTTGTCGGCAAAATAACACAATATGAAAAAATACTTGTTTTTAGCGTTGGTTTTATTATTTGCGACACAGGTTTTTGCCCAAACCCAGAAGGGTTATGTCAAGACCAAGGGTCGTATGATGAACGGACAGCTGGTACCAGGCGAGGGACTGAAGGGTGCCATGGTGGCGGTAAAGGGCCGCACCCCAGTGCTTGTCAACAAGGACGACGGCGAGTTCTCGTTCCCTATAAGCGACAATCAAATCAGCTTCGACTCGGTGTGCAAAAAAGGCTACCAGCTCATCGATGCCGAGGCCTGTTCAAGGATATACAAGCCTTCGGGTAATCCCATTTATTTCGTGATGGAGACTCCTGAGCAGCAGCTACAGGACAAGCTCAACGCTGAGCGGAAGATACGGCGTAACCTTCAGAAACAGCTGCAGGAGCGTGAAGACGCGATAGAGGCTCTAAAAGAACAGCAGAAAATCTCGGATGAGGAATATCGTCAGGCGTTGCAGAAACTATACCAGGATCAGGAAAGCAACGAACAGCTTATCTCCGACATGGCAAAACGCTACTCTGAGTTGGACTATGACCAGCTGGATGAGTTCTACCGAAAAGTGTCATATTGCATAGAAAACGGTGAACTTACCAAAGCCGACTCGCTTCTTAACACCAAAGGAAACGTTATTCAGCAGATTGAGGAGGAGAAACAGAAAGGACTGGCGATACAGGAGCAGAAGAGCAAGCTGAAAAAGGCTGAGGCCGTTCACACCGCTAACGTTGACGAATTGGCAAAACGTTGCTTCAGCTATTACGAAAACTTCAAAGCTCAGTATCTGAACGACACAGCGGCATATTATCTGGAACTCAGGGCCAGCTTGGATACCACGAATGTGGATTGGCTGTATGATGCCGGCATGTTCATTGAAAGCTATATCGCCGATTATGGCAAGGCACTTGAATACTACCAATCCGGACTGCGGCAATCCCTACTTCAATATGGCGAAGAAGATGAAAACACTGCCATGTTTTATTCTGCAATCGGAATAATAAACTATTACCAGGGGGATTTTGAAACAGCCATGGAGAACTTGACCAAATCATTCACTATCCGTAAATCCGTTTTTGGTGAAAACAATCCTGGGGTGGCCGAATGTTATAACAACATCGGCGCAATATATTTCAACTATGGAGACATTGACAAAACTATGGAGTATTACCAAAAAGGGCTTGCTATCTCCAAGGCTTGTTATGGGGAGAACCATGTCGATGTGGCTGCATGCTATATCAATTTGGGTATCTTATATACTCGGTTAAAGGAATATGACAATGCTTTGGATTGTTTTGACAAAGCACTGAAGATAAAAGAGCCGATTTATGGTAAAAATTCACCGGATGCAGGTTATATTTATTTCCAGACTGGCATTGTACATGAAAAGCTGGAGGATTATACAAGGGCAATGGAATATTATGAGATTGCCAGAAACGCATGTGAATCAACACTCGGCAAAACTCATCCCACTGTAGGCCTGATATATTTTAACATAGGGAACATCTACACCAAACAAGAGAATTACGATAAGGCAATGGAATACTATACACAATCTCTTTCAATCCTTGAAACTGTTGTGGGAGAAATACACCCGTCCACGGCTATGGTGATCTTTGGCATGGGCATGGTTTATTACAAGACGGGTGACTATACAACGGCTTTGGAAAAAATCCAAAAAAGCATTGAAATTGAAAAAGTCATTTTTGGCGAGAATATCCCCAGCAAGGTACAAAAATATAATACGCTAGAACATATCAAAACAAAAATGGCGGAGCAGGAGAAGGAGTAAACCGACATACAGCCTGAAGGACCGTCGGCCGAGCTGCCTACCCTATTTTATTTTGATAAACTTGGGTGTGCCAACAGCCAATCGGTGACAGACACGCAATGGACAGTGTATTCATCCTCCTGGATGTCGCGCGTCTCACCGTGCATCATCACAAGGGTGAGGTTATTGCAGTGCGTAGCAGCCGCCCCTTTCAACAATCCTCCCACCTCCCGGTTGTACAATCTGGTCGAGGGAGTGCTGAAGTCGTAGGTCACCTGAACCAGCTCGGTAACATGGCTCTGGTCAACCACGGCGAAGTCAACCTCATAGCTGCGGTTCTCCCTGATATAGAACAGCTCCTGGGTGGCGTATTCCATGCGTCGAAGCAGTTCAATGCAGACAATGTTCTCCAAACGCCAGCCCCAGCTTTCAGTCTGAAGCACGTCGGCATGGTCGGTGACAAACGCCGTATCGATGGCATAGACCTTCCTGTAGCTCTGGCGCTCTATGCTTTTGAACGAGTAGCGTGGTACCAGTCGGACGAGATAGGCCTTCTCGATATAGCTTACGTAGTTCTTGGCGGTGTGGATGGACTTCAGGCGGTACTTCTCCTGTACGTCCTGGTAGTTGACTTCCTGGCAAAAACGGTCAAGAAGCCCGTTTGCTATCTGCTGCAGGGTCTTCTTGTAACGTATCTTGTAACGCTTGCAGATGTCCTTGTTGATGATAGCGTCGAGAAGCGAGCGCACGTATTTCCCCTGGCTCTTCATGGCGAAGGTCTCGGGCAGGCCTCCCTGCATCAGGAACTCGTCGAGTGCATGACGGCGCAGCCCTTCCGCCTTGGTGGTCAACCCCTCGGTGTCAACCTCCTTGGCCACGCAATAGTCCCCGAAAGAGAAGGGGTACAGCCTGATTTCGTTGTAGCGTCCGGTAATATGCGTGCTCAGGTCATCGCTCAGGAGGTTGGCGTTGCTGCCCGTAAGGACCAGGTGTATCTGCTTCCGCAAAAGGCTGTTGACAAACAAGGGCCATTGGTCCACATTCTGCACCTCGTCCAGGAAAAGATGGGTGAACTCGCCGTAAATCCTGTAAAGCGTCTCCATCAAGAGACTCATCTCGTTGGCTTTCAAGGATGCCAACACGGCATCGTCGAAGTTGGCGTATGCGAACGACACGCCGCTCTGCTTGAGAACCTTCTGGCACAGCGTCGATTTTCCGCAGCGGCGCACCCCTATGACAATTTGGGCAATGGGGCTCGTCAAATCCATCTGTTCCTCCTCCTTGCGGGTGACGAACTGGCTGTAATCGGTGCTCTCAAGTTCTTCGCGCTGGTCGCGCAACACTCTTTCCAATTCATTCATAGCGTCAGCGGTTTTTTGTTTTTGCAAAAATACAAATTTTCAATCAATTACAAACATAAAATGCACCAATCTGCAACTTTTTCATAACCTAAACTGCACTAATCGGTAATTTTCAAGGTGTCTGAACTGCAGTAAACGCACGCGGACGCCGTCAACATCGAGCAGGAGTACAATTCCCACTCGCCCTGGAACTGTAACCCGACAAAGCTCAGCATTTCATCTCTTTCTCTTCCGCATGGCAATCATCAATTATTCTTTCATCGCTCTCCGACCATCATAACTCCCAATAGTATTGCTTGAACTTCCGACTTATTTCTTACTTCATTTGATTGTGTCCGAACACAGCCCATTAAAGTCATTGCCACCATTAGACTAACAAAACAATTTGCTTTCATTTCAGAAGAAAGATATCGAAAAAGAGAAGAATCAAATAAATGACAATGAATATAATTATGTTGAGCCATGTATATGGCACACGGATTCGAGAAGACAGCCGCTCTAAATCCAAATAACACATATCAAAAGCCTTTTCCAAAGGCGGTCTGTATCGCCAGCAAGCCCAAATCACAACAACCATTTGCAGCACAGCCATTAACAACCAAATCCAAGAAAACATGGATAGGTCTGAAATGCCATGTTTAACTAACGTTACGACACAATATGTTGCCGCTGCCAAAAACAACACCATTCCTTGGATATAGATATTTACCCATACTGAAATACGTCTGTAACTCGTATGAAATACCCTTGTGAGAAAAACAAGGAAGTCGGTGCAAAGGTTAAAAAGACGTGACATTTTTTCTTAATTGTTGTCATTAACATCCTCGGTTCCAAGAACCACTATTGCGGCATAGTCATAAAGCTCTTTCAAAGAATAGCCACAAGCATTATCTAAGGCTCCATATAGACTCTTAAACAATTCAAGTATTCGCTCAAGATCTTTGGGGTCAGTAATTGGATGGAATCCATCTCCAAGAATTGTTCTAAGTGTCTTTTGGTCCGTCTCATTGAGATGGTTAACAATGATTGGACAGACTCTTTCAAAGAAGGAATATACATTTAGCACTGCGTCAGCGTATTTAGTATGTAAATCTGGATGGTCCTTAAAATATTTGTTATAAATAGTCCAACGATTATCAACTTCGAAAAGAAGTCTCATCCCGTCAACAAATGAATTGGCAGTACATTCATTATATGCTTTTATCAATGCAAAATAGTTGTTATATTTTTGTTTCAGCAATTCTACATTCTTTGCGCAACTCAATAAATATGACATTGCCTTATTATCAATTTGCGAACATTTTTCTGACAAATTGTTCAAATAATCGATATGCCGCTGTATAGGTTCCTCTAAGGATAAATAATGCTTCCCGTCATAATTGATTTCTTGCTGTGGGTTTTGTCGATTCAATTCTATTAATGTATCCATGTCAGCTCTAGCAACCTCGTAACTCTTAATCAATAAGGAATTCTCTCTGGTAAAAGGATTTTCCTCAACAATTCCATTTGATGTGTTATCAAGACTATTTATGCACAAATGTCTGTACATGATAATGTAGAACCAAGGAGAAACCTCGTTTTTGGGATACTCTTCAATTAAATCTTCAGCATCAATAGTTTCAGGTTGTTTGAAATCTTTCCATTGCACTGAAGCAACCAATTTCAATTCTTCGATTCTTTTATCACCAACCTGTTTTACAATTTCGTCAGAAATTACCGACCATGCTGAAACAATACTATCCTCAGGCGTTGGTATTGATAATTGTTTTGCCGCTTTTATCCTGTCTTGTGTTGCTGGATGGGTATCCCAAATGCTATTTATGCTTATTCGAGTACAGAATTGCGGCAGCATTTCTAACATTCGTTTGTCATAACTAATTGATATTCCATCAAAAGACTCAAAGAAATGTTCCAATTGGTTAAAGACGTAAAAATAATCCTTTGGAATTTTTTTCTCACATAGACCCTTAAACACAAGTTTGTCATATGCCCCAATCCTTCCTCCCACACTTCTGGCCTTACATAAAGCAGAAACAAAGTCATCCGACCCAACCGTTTGACAAGATATGGCATCTGCATCGTATTCCATCTGTAACGACAACCTTGAATACCCTTTCTGTTCAAACAGGAAAAGCCTATATGTAATAAACCTGACGAATCCAATCATAAAATCAGAAACATCTTTTCCAAGATGGTTGTCTTCTGAGTCTTCCGGCTGCTCATCGGGTTTACTAATAACTAAATTCCGTAATATTGTGTGAATATAGTAGAGCACATTAGTCAACTTCATGCTTTTTTGTGAAAAATGCCCCAATTCATGCGCTATTATGGATTCTATCTCCTGAATACTAAGACCAGAAAATAACCCCAGACCGATATTAAGATTTTTTCGCCCCCAAAACAGTAACCCACCCAATTTGTTATTCATATAAACATAAGCATTGGCATCCGCATCAAGATAAATGTGCCTTGGCTTTCTAACACCCACCTTTTTACACAGCAAAACTATACGATTATAAAGATCGGGACAATTCTTTTCGTTTACCTCTACCTTGTATTCAACCGAAGGTCTCTTAAATTTGAAAAGAGGAATGATGACATAAACAAAAGCAGTTACAGTACCAATCCATAATGCTATGACTATAACAACCAATCTTACGTCACTTACGTCAAAATACCCTGAATCTCCCTCTACCATATTAATAAAACCTAAGATTGGCAAAACAAAAGATGCCACCATGATGGCAAAAAACAATATCACTATAAGCACATAGGCAAGAATACATAAACCCATGCGGAAAAGAACCTCAAAAACAGTTTTGCGGTCAATGCTTCTATTCGGATTTTCACTATATCTCATTATTGTACGGCATTTCTGTATTATCTTTTTTCTTTTTCTCTTTTATCAAAGGAATCCAAAACAGCGAAAGCTGTTTATGCATTATGCTGACTTTGGGGTAATACCAGTTCCCGTCCTCGGCTTGCATCTTGAACTCATCAATGCGTGGTAGTTCCAATACTTTCTCAACCGTTTCTCCAGAACTAAATACAATGGCCGCATTAACAGTTATAGCGGAAAAGAGCATTGCAAATAATAAAAATAATCCTTTTCTCATTTAATAAACAATTACTTGTTTGCGCATAAAGAAATCTAACATTGATTATTCCCCTATCCAGGTAATATGTTTAGTTTGATTGTCTCAAACGACACATCCCAATTTGCATCATCATACGCCATTATATCAGGCAACAGAAAATCTTCAGGCTCAACTTCAGGACACATATCAAACAAAGTTTCATCCTTGAAGATGTCAAGAAGTTTCTCATCTGACACACTGAGCTTGCTTCGAATCCGTTTGAAGAAACTAATTTCGGAATACTCAATCTTGTTATCAGCCTCAATCATCCGAATTGCAACACGGGCAAGGCCTAACTCTTGTTGCTCGTCTAGCTGCGCATTAGCTATATCGCTAATAAATCCAGCCAAGAAACTTTGTCCTTGGTCATTAATTTCCGCTACAAACTCGTTGAGCTTCTCTTCAATGTCAAGACCTTCAAATAAAGTTGATGAATTGGCATTTTCTTTTACGAGTTCTAATTCTTCAGCAGAAATCTCGCCATCACAGGCCATGCAGCTAAACGCGGTTTTTAAATATAATTCGTTTAGTTCCATAATTTATTGTATATGTTATTAATTATATATTTTTTGTAATCGGACATCAATTTCTTCTTTCCACTTTCCAGTTTCACGAGCTTTCTCCCACCAATATTTTGCCAGTACAATATCTCTCATAATACCTTTACCATCCCTATACATATCTCCAAGACAAATCATACTATAACCGTCACCCGCATAAGCGGCTTTTTCATACCATTCTTTTGCTTTCGCAATAGATTTAACTACGCCAAAACCTTCTAAATAACACTCCGCAAGGCTAGTCATAGCGGCCAAGTATCCTTGTTCTGCCGCTTTTAGAAACCAATAGGCAGCTTTTTCTTCGAAAGTAGAAAAACAATAATTAGGAGACCTACCCCTTCTTTCATGTTTATGTTTACTGGCATAGTCTTCATTAAGACTATTTATATAAAACTCTTGTAAAGACTCTTGTACAGACCTACCCCTTCTTTCATATTCACAGGCAATGCAATATTGAGATTGCGCATCTCCATTTTCCGCATCTGTTTTCACTTTATCAAAAAAGGCATTTCGTATCGAATTTATCGTACTATCGTACACATTAAAACCAGATAAAGCATTGAAGATTTCAATGTTATTATGAAGGTTGTCCACAGTATATTGCACATATACGTTTAAAGCTGTTTTATAAGCTGTATAATGGTCATACTGACACTTTCCATGCATGATACCACATGGATCCCAACGGACACAGTGATTATATTCATTATCCTTATATCTTTCATAGAATATTATAGCTATTTTTTCGGCTTTTTCAGGATGAATGCGAGCTTCTTGTAATAGGCATTCATCATCGGTTGCAGCCTGTCTTGGCCAAATAATTTTATAATAGATTTCAGCACACACAACATACATAACAACTATTCCTGCTAAGATTCCAATGGTTATGAATGTTTTTCTTAACCAATTTCTACGTTTCCGTTTCTTTTTAACCTTTCTGACATTTGTTTCATCAGCTATTTGGTTAGAAGGTACGAAATCCCTTATTAATCTTTCTTCTACCTCTTGAGAATAGTCTATTTTTGTTGGCAAAAGTTTTTGGCTAATCTGAAGAAACCAATTGCCCATACCCCTTAAAAAATTGGCGAAACGATATTTAATCCTGCTCATTATTATTATTTTATGAAACCAATAGGTTTTCTTTCTGTTGTCTTTTCTACAACACCTTCAAACTTATCTCTAATCGCCTCGTATTGTCTTATTTGTTCAGCTGTTAGCGAAGGTTTTTTACTCTTTATAGTTTCTTCAAGAATCCGCATTGATATTTTTTCATGTCTTGACAATGCTTTGCGAGCAGCATCATCAATAATAAACTGAATATCAGCTGACACAAAGTTTGCAGTTAGATTTGCTAATGTTTCATAATCTATGCCAAAATCCAACGCTTTTCGATTCTTAAGGCTCATTTCAAAAAGTAATTTTCGCGCAGTTAAATCCGGTGGACCAACATAAAAATGTTTTTCCAATCGCCCTGCTCTAAGAATGGCAGTGTCAATCTTTTGAGGAAGATTGCTTGCACCTATTACGAATACGCCCTTTTCTCCTGTTCTGTCCATCTGGGAAAGCATTTCGTTGACAGCACTCTCGGCCATTTCATGAATGTCACCACTGCGGTCAGGAACCAATTCGTTTATCTCATCGATAAAAATAATAGTGGGAGCATTTTCATACGCTTCTTCGAACATCGCTTTTATGTTCTCTTGTGTAGCGTTCACGTATCGGCTTTTCAAATCCGCTGGTGTTTTCACCAAGAAATTAAATCCAACTTCCTCTGCGAATTTTTTCGCGAAGAATGTCTTGCCGCATCCTGGTGGACCGTAAAGCAACATTCCGTTTGGTATAGTGATGCCGTACTCCTTGTATTCCTCTGGATTATTCAATGCGTTTATCACTTCCAAGCGCATCTGTTCCTTTAATTCATCCATGCCAGCAACATCAGCAAAGCCTTTGCCTGTTTTAGTCCGATTAGTTTCCTGTCTTTTAGGTTTGGGCTTATTTTGTGACGGTATGTCCTCAACCATCATCTCATTGTTCAAGGCTTTTATAAATTCTTCAGCACTTTGAAATCGGTCATCAACATTGTTGGCAAGGGCCTTCCGAAGCGTGTTTTCCAACTGTTCATCCAAACCTGGCTTATCTTTAATCAGCATGGCAAGAGGCTTTCGACGTTCATTAAGGATTTTGTCTACAACCGAAATTCTATCCAATTGATATTGTGGAATACTAACATAATAAGGAGGCAAACCAAACAGCAAATGGTAGAGCATTGCACCAACAGAATAAATATCGGATTGCACCGTAAAGATTCCATTGAATGCTTCTGGTGCCATATAAAATGGATTCAAGCCTTCTTTCTGAAATGAATTTCTACTTTGTGACAGGAATCGTGCATGACCAAAATCAATGATTTTGGGTGTATTATCTTTCATGTCAAGCATTACATTTTCCGTTGTCAATTCATTGTGGATGACAGGCTCGGGCAGATTGTGCAAAAACTTCACACCTTCCAATACACCCAAAACATATTGTTTGGCTTCATAAACAGAACAACCTCTTTCGCGCCCTGTTTTTTGAGCAAGAGTTTCGCCACTGATGAAATCATAAACTATATAAGCCATCTTCTGCCTGTTCAACGTCAGTTCACCACTGTCGTAGTAGTGCGTGAGGTTCGGATGGGTGAGCCGTTTGGAAATGACAAGCTCTAATACTTCGCCGTTTTCATCAAACTGAGTATGGTGCAGTTTGGCATAGTTGAATAATTTCAGGAAATAGTTCTTTCCAGTAGCGTCTTTCACGCGGTAGGTCTCAGCGTAGGTGCTGTCCTTGATCGGGAAAGTGACTGAATAATAGCTGATAGATTGTTGTTTTGAGAGCATTGGCATAAAATCACTAAACTATTTACCTGTATAAACATGTATCGCATCATAAGTTCCGTCATAACTTGGACCATAAAAGGCATTTCTGTAACCATTAACTGCCTCAATATTTACATCAACAGTATTGTCAACACTTACATAGCCACGCACATCGGCATCGATATCACCGCCAGTGACATATACTTTTTGAGTTTTTTTCCCAAATACTCCAAAATTCTGGAGTACAATAACCCATACACCTATTGAGCCGATTATTAACCAATATTTAATATTGGTCACAATTTCCAAATATTTTTTCATTTTTATTTCTTTTTGTATTCGTTCTTTTGTCCGTTTTTATCATATAAAAAAGTCGTGTAAAATCGTTTGTGTCGCTCATTCAGATAACTAAGAACAATTTGTATTTTGTCAGTAAAATACGGAAATGGTTTTAGTGCCTGAACAGAATCAGCACCTTTCATCATTTCAGAATGATGAACGATGCATTTTAATTCTATTTTTTCATACGGTTGTAACGAAGCTGTTCTGTCCAAGGACGTTATTATTTGAAAGAAGTTTGGCAAATCTTTAATATCAAGATTAAATGCTGGTTTATTTGAATTGTTCTTAATAATCATGACAAAATCCCAATGGAAATCATAATCATAAACAGCCTCTGAAACATAAACAGGTTCTTTTGATGGAATCAAACCTCTGTTCCGTTTCCCATATCCATCTGATCTAAGTTCAATATCAACGTATGGATGAGAAAAGCAAGGGATGACCAAATCCCATATTTTACTTAATAAAGTGCCAAACATTTCTCTTAATAATTTCAATAACATTTTACATTCCTAAGCCAGGTCCTGAATTTCTTTCATCTTCCGGCAATAAACTTATCACATCTTTGCAAATGCTGTGTAGTTGACGCTCGTTGATGTTACCGCTTGCAATCATACTTTGTCCTTGATTTAGTAACTGCCGTGCCTGACTTGCGTTTTTCCAAGCATATTTGCCAAAATTTTTATCATAATGATCTATACAGTTCATCAATTGATAGATGAAAGTTGCTTGGAAAAATACTTCCTCTATCATCCTCAGCACTTTACGCCCCATTTTCACATCACGGCTGAGAATAACAGTGTCAGTTTGCCGACGAAGCTCATTTACTTCTTGGTCATGATTGTTGCCTAAATCATTATTTGCCCGTTCAAGACGGTTAAACTCTTGACGAAGCTCAGCTTCGAGGGTGTCCCATTCGTGGTGTTTTTCAACTTCCTCCATTTTCAGAAATGCACGGCGTAAATCTGCCAACAGGTGCATCTTGCCGTCCTCGGAACTTTTTTCGCCGTCAAATCGGCTCTCCACATCATTTAACATTTTTTCAGCATCTTCTATTTCCGATCGAGATACAGAATTGGCTGAACGGAGGGCTGCCATCTTTTGTTTGGCCTCACATAAACGGTTCTTCAAATCCCATTCATCAACACCTTTACGTGATTTTACATCTACTTCCTTTTCGATAGTCTCACCAATTAAAGGAAAAGTTGCTTCCAATTTCAACAGCTGCGAACGATCAACTTTAATGGTAATATCGATATCGCTGTTTTGAGGCACCAGAAGTGGAACATCGTCGCCTGTGATCTCCACATCAAACACATGGTCGTTGTAAATGGCGTTGGTGCCTTCGGCATTGTTTTCTCCTTGGTAAATTGGAATGACCAATTTGTCTTCCGGCATACCAGGGCGTAGCTGTCGCATAGTTTTTAATCCATTACGCACACCTACCGCCGGTATTTGTTGGTTCTTCTCCAATCCTTTCAAAGGGATAAACACTTGCTTATCCTGTTCCATATCCGTCACCTCTATACCTATGTGGTATGGCAACACTGCCGCACCTACATTCACTCCTTGAATGATATTAATTTCATTGGGGAAGCATGGATACGATGTTCCTTTCTCATCATAAACATTAACTAAAAAAACATTTGCCTTTCCTTCGTTGAGACTACATTTGACAACAACACCTTTGCCAATCTCCATTTTGCCACTCGACCATGCCTTATCGCCACGAACAATTTCCACATAGAGTTTTGAAGGGATATCTTTCTGATTGGGAGCAAGCATAAGTGAAACAGGAGCATCGTTTTTTACCGCTGTTGACTTGTATTTAATATCCAATAGAATTGTTCCAACTTTCACGTTATCTTTTGCTTCGCTATCAATAGTGGAAGCAAACAAAACCGCACCTTTTGCCACCGCCGTCATCGGATCTATGCCGGTATCCACATTGGGTGTTATCTGCTCTTTCAACATCTGACGAACAATAGGCGAATGAGTGGGTCCACCTACTAAAATCAATGAATCCAATTGTGAACCATTCAAGTTATTACGTTTAAGCAAATCCTTACAAATATTAACCGCTTTCTGGAATATTGGTTGGAAAACAGATTTCAATTGTTCCTGGGTAATAATCATGTCCAACTCTATGTCATTGCCGTCATCGTCTGTGCCAAATTCGTCAAGTTGGGATGTTACATCGCATTTGTCTTTGAAAGAAAGTTGGTTTTTCGCTTGTTCCGCATAGAATTTCATGGCATCGCGCAAAATCTGCTTTTTCGTATTGTCAGCAAGAATATTATCGATTGTGTAATTTTCTTTCAAATAAGGAATAATAATTTCATCCACAACCGCATAGTCCAAATTCTTTCCACCCAGGTAATTATCACCATCGGTATCAAAAACTTGCATCACGCCATCTTCAACTCGCAGGAGTGCCGCATCGAAAGTTCCACCACCAAAGTCGAATACAAGCCAATAACCATTTTTGTTTTCCACACTTAGTCCGTATGCCATGGCTGCAGCAATAGGTTCTTGCAACAATTCACAATGTTCAATACCAGCTAATGTAGCAGCTCGTTTTGTGGCCGCAATCTGGTCTGTCTTAAATTTTGCGGGTATTGTAATAACAGCAGCATTGACATTGTCTTCAGAAACAAAAGATTTCAAGGCTTTTAATACTTCAGCTGAAAGTTCTTCCGAACTATAATCACGTCCCATGTTGGAACTTGAATATTTCGTATCAAGTCCCATTGTACGCTTAAACTCAAGGAAAACATTCTCGTTTCCTGTTGCCCATTTCTTAGTTGCCCTTGATTTATCTTGACGTAAGTCATTATAAGCACTCGTTCCAACTTTTATCACTTGTTTTTTCGTAAAAGACACGCACGATGCCATAGTATCTTTCAAATCGTCTGCCTTTTTGACATTTGGTTCTCCATTTTCCATCTTGCAGATGGCGGAATTGGTTGTACCAAGATCAATTCCGTATTTCATTTTAACTTGTGCCATATTATTTTTCTTTATTTTAATTTTGACTTACTGTTATTTGTGCCGACTGAATCATTACACCTTTATAATTGATTTGAGGCTTAACGATGCCTGTTATTATCTGTTTGCCCGTCTCAATTTCTTCATCTTCAATAAAATTGGCTGTAACCCTCATGCCATCATTATACTCTTTGCCAAGCATATCAACAATTTCGTATCCATTTGCTAAAAGGTTGTCTTTCATCTGGGCAATGGATTTTGATAGTTGCTTGTGACCCTTGACGGAAACATCCATTCTGTAAAGCGTCATTTCCATGAACGTGATACGGTCGGCAAGTGTTTTCACCAAAGAATGGTCTGGCTCTGCGGTTGTGTTGGCATTGGAGTTCTTCAATGCATCGCCAATCTTTTGCAATTCACTCATTTCACTGCTGAACTGGCTTACTATCTTTTCGTTCAACTCGTCAGCCTGCTTTTTCAGCGAGGCAATCTTGTCATCAGATATTTTTTGTCCTTTACTATGAAGCATCCAAACGACAGCAGAAACCATTAACGCGAGAATAAAGGCAACAACACCCCAAATGGTTTTTGCCTTGAGGCTGTCGGCATTTTGCGAGACGGCCTCATCAGTGGTTTGCAGCCTGATGCCTAATGAATCTGCCGTTGCCTGAATGTTTTCGGAATTACGGGCAACCATCTCAGACAGCATGTCAATGGTTTGTTGCTTTTGCTGCAAGGCCAATTTGAAAGATTCATTTTCTGATGCAAGCAAAGCAAATTGCGATTTCAATTCTTTCAATTGACCAGAAAAAGCAGTGTTTTGTTGTTTCATATTTTGCACTTTCTGTTCAAGTGCAGAGATTTGGATTTGCCGCAGACTATCAAAGTTTTGTGCAGTTGCCCATCCAAAAGCGAACAGCATACAAATTAGAATACTACTTCTTTTTAACATACTCAAATATAATTTATAGTGATTTTAACAAACTAGAAAAAAGAAAAACTATAGCAATTCCACATCCAATTAAAAAACCTTTTCCACTATTATCTATTATTGTACCAATGATACCACCAACAAGAATCAATGCAATAATTGCAATGGTACAACCTGCTTTTCTGTTTTTTTCTTTTAGTTCCTGTATCTGATGTTTAGCTTCCCATTTGTATCGTCCATTAGGGTATTTCTTCAAATAATCTTTATATTCTCTTATGGATTTGCATGCATTATACATCATATTTTCAGATTCCTTCGCCTGTTGTTCTTTCCATTTACGCTCTTCTTCTGCCGCATGTAAATTTTGGTATTGCGTTTTAGCTTGACTATAAAAATTGCCTTGGGGATACCGATCCATATACTTTTTAAAGTCTGCCGCATTTTTACAGCTGTCAAACAATTCCTTTTCTGTGCGAAGATCAAAGTCCAAATCTGATATTGATGGTAACCCATATCCACCTAACACTTTTTCGCACATGTTTCTCAACGCAATTCGATTTTTTGCATACCTACCATTCTTAAAGTCACTGACTAAATCAAACTTGTCCATCATTAACGTGGCCTTCCATGCTTTTTTTAGCATTTCCATTACGGCAGAAAGTGCTGAAGAAGTAGAGATGTTGTCAAATCGTTCTAACGTATCGTTATGCTCCTTGATAACACTCGACAAAGCAGCATTTACAACTTGAGTAGAAATATTAAGGTAATATTCGCGTAATTCCGGATACTCTTTTATTGCAACAATATGGGGAGCACATTCTTTCATCATCGCAATGGCATTGTCAATAGTTTGTCCTCCTATTACTATCCTGTTTGAAATGCTGGCATTTATTGCTGCATCGTGTACTTTAACCACAATTGGAGGCAATTCTTTCTTTTTCTTTTCAAGAATGGCAACATTTTGACTGCATCTGTCTTTGCACATCTTTCCCACAGCAATTTTGCTGGCATATTTTTGGATTGCAAGTGCATTTTCAATGTCATCATCATCATTAGTGTTATTATAATAGTTAATACCACACTGCAAAATGGTCTTGGCCAAATCGTCGGCAAGCATTTGGTATTTCATGTCGGATGTGCCGAGCATACTTTTCACCTTTGCCAAGTCGTTCTTAGTATTATTCATCAGTGCTATACCAGCCTTGTAATTGGCCTCCGCATCATCACGCTTTACTGCCTTGGCTTTGGCAATTTCCGAGTTGATTCTTGAGATAGGCTCGCCAATAGCTTTTTCTCTTAGATAATCGTCATCGTCCTCCGAGGTGCCATTGTTTTGGAACAGATTCATCAAATCCGATACGTTATTCTCTTCCAACAGCGTGTCTATATACAGATGTGCCATTTCATCCTCACTAATCAAAAAGGTACTACCGCAAATGGCACTTACAAATGCAGTGCGGAGTTCATCGTCATGAATCATTTCTGTGGTGTACGAAATAGCTGTTTCTAAATCGTCCCGTATCATCGCCACCACAGCTTGATTTATAAGAGTAGAGAAAGTGTCTTCTATTTCAAAGACACTATTTGCACTATCAAAATCACCTTTCTTAAGATGACACAATGCATGAGCTGATGAAGAGTCCTTGAAAAACCAAAACAGTGCATATTTCAATTTATCTTTAGGAAGGTTAATTCGTTTTTTTGCATTATCAACCGAATCAACTGAACGAACTACATTCGGCATTAAGTTGTTCAAATCCAAATCAAAACCGATTGTTTGCCCAATGCTGATGTATGCTTCCATATCATCACAATTCGACACAATTTCAGCAGATTTGGCGTTGGAATAAACACCTAAGATTCGGAAGGGATTGGTGGTAATTATATCCATAATGTGGTTATTATCTTATTCTTGAAAAATATGCGGATTTTGAATGTACATTTTTACAGATTTACTTTCGATGACATCATTATTCTCACCATTGGCACTATCAGACTGTTGCATTTGTTCCATCTTTATTTTATTATGTGATTTTACTAATTGGTTGTTTTCGAATAAGTAATCCTAATCACCCTCTTCTCGTTGTCAATCTCAAACTTTCCCAGCCTGCCCAACACGCTTTGTCCAAGCAATAACGGCGCATTCTGGCTTTTCACCACCGAAGCTCGGACATTGGTCAGCTCCAAGTCGCCAATCTTTACCGACTTCAGGTTGATGACGGTGCCTTCGCTTACGTTTCCGTCGGCAGTAAGATAGTTCTGTTTTCCAACAATATCTAATGGCGATAAGTATTTGTTCTTCAACATAAATGTAGCTTCAACCATTGACATCGTGACATCGCTCGCTCCTGTATCAAACACAAAATGCAAAGGCAGTCCATTAATATTACATTCCACTTCAGTAACACCTCCAGTTTTGACTAAGGGTATTTCAACAGTCACTTCTTCATGCTGAGCGTTTTCACCAATGTCAGCGTATTGAATCTTGGTTTTGTATTCGGCTACCAAATCCTTATAGGTCTGTGTTTGACGCACGGCATCCAAATCATCGTCTTTTTCCAAATGAGCAAAACGATGATAACCCCTTTCGAATGACATCCTCAAATAATCAAGCGACTGTTGAATTTCACCCAAAAGAGCATATAGGCAGGCCGCATCATAATAGCATCCAGCATTATCAGGGAATGAATCCAAGACCTTTTGGTTGTATTCAATGGCTTTGCTTCTTTCACCCAATGCCAAATAAGCATACTGGGCGCATGAGGCATCAGACGGTACTGTGTCTTTTGCAACCACCTGACGATAGTCGCTCATAGCCTCTTTCGACATTCCCTTCTTCATATACATATCGCCACGACCAAGAAAAGCGTAAAAGTAGTCTGGATTGAGGAGAATTGAAGTGGAGTAGTCCTCGATGGCATCATCGGTCAACAAGGCGTTATCTTCGTAAAAGCCCCTACGATAGTAAAGATAGAAATACTCCGGTATGGCTTCAATACATGTGGTAATGTCTTTGATAGCGTTGCTTATATCACCACTCTCATATTCCAAGTCGGCTTTGTTCAGTTTGTACATAATATCTTCGGAATCCATGGCAATGGCATCTTCAACATTTTTCAAAGCATGTGGGTAGTCACCGATTTCCATAAAACAAGTCGAGATGCGATTACTGGTGATAGCAGAAGGATCGATTGAGTTCGATTTGCTATAATTTTCAATAGCCTTGATATAGTTTTCCGAAGCCTCATAAACCACCCCTAAACAATACGGCCATATTGCTCTGGAAGGTTCTTTCAGTTGCTGGATTTTCAGTTTCGAGACCATGGTCATCAGTGCGGAGTCAACCATGACTGTTTGCATCAGATAAAATGCTTTGTCATCCCCGTTGCCAGCCAATGCTGTAATGATGTCATCAGCAGCCTTCTCATACTGCATTAGCCCTATGTATGATTCAGCCCGGAAAGCGTAACTCTTAAAGTAATCCTTCCCATGAAGTTTGATGACATAATCAAACTGCTGGATGGCCTCGCCATATTTTTGTTGTGCGTTGGCATTGCGACCTTTTCCCATGTAGCCATAGTATTCGTTGGGTTCTAGCTCTATCAATTTGTCGTAGTCTTTGTCGGCTAATTCATAATGCATTAACTGATAGTGTAAATCAGCTCTGTCTTGATAGGCAGTGCTATTTGATGGATCGGTCTTTATGGCTTTTGAGTAGTTGTCTATTGCTTTGTCAAACTCTTCTATATTTTGGTAGATGTCGCCTTTTATTTGGAAAGAGACTGAAAGGTATTCCTTGTCTTTTGAAGGTATGAGCTTTTGAGCCTTTTCTATCATAGCCAAGCCGTCACCATATAACTCGTTGTTGTAGAGAATGTATCCCATCCAAAGATAAGCGTATCCATTATTGGGATTGTCGTTGACCTCGTTTGTAAAATAATCGTAGGCATCTGAGTCTTTTCCTTCATTCAGACACTCCAGTCCACGATTAAAATAGTAGGAATCCGGGCGTTTGACATTTTGTGCGGAGAGTTGGGTGCAAATTAGGAGGACTATGGCAAAAAAGTATTTCTTCATAATCTTTGTATTATGTTTTCAAAAGTACTGGGTTTTCGTTATCTCGTTTACTTTTTGCAAGGCTTGCAAAAGGACATAAAAAAAGCGTGGAACTTGATCCTTGCTTGACCTTCGGGTTTCCACGCCCACACATCTAACAAGTCATTCCACGCCGTGCCACACGACGCTTCGCAACTTATCCTTGATGTGTTTTGTCCTCATTATTGAGGACGTTGTGGAAATTGAAGGTCAAGGATAGCTACTAACGCTATCTATTATGTCTGTTTATATTATCTTATTTTGGCCGTTATTTGTTTATAATGTTAATACTTGATTTTGGCTGCAAATTTAAGCATACATTTTGACTCTAACAAGAGTTAATATTATTTAAATTGAAAAAAATGGTGTGTTCGCCTCACGACAGGTCTGTCTTCTCACTCTATTCTTTCCGCATAGTAATCAATATACTTGTCACAATGCCCTCGTACGATTTGAGCGGCAATGGTTTCGGGATAACGCTCCTCAACTGTCTTAAAGTTGCTGAAACGCAGTTGAGTTTGCGCAGCATACTCATTATCAGTGTAAACCTTCAAAGCATTATCCGACAACGAGTTGGCTCAATCCGCCTTAATATTTCCCAAAGGTCCCTTCGAAACTCGGGACAATTGAGAAGACCCCGTCCATCCTCTTCATCGCTTCTTAGTTTTCACTTCTTAATTCTTTGATCAAATCTTCTAAACTCTCAATCTCATCGTCAAAGTTTTGTCTAGTGTCCTTGGCATACTGAATCAAGAAATCACGGTATCCGACTATCGCTTCAAGCGCCTTCGCTGTCTCGCCGAAACTATC
>JAEEQW010000046.1 GCA_016285515.1 Bacteroidales bacterium | reverse complement strand
CATTCACAGTTTTTGCGCGTTGCGCTATCTGCTTGATGCCATAGTGCTTTAAAAGATACCCACATGAAAACGCGTAGAACCATTACAAATATTAGCGGTGGCGACGTTCCAGAAGAACGCCGCCACCGCTAATTTATGTAAGGAGAAGAACTGCCTATCTTACTTTTATGCTGAAAAATTTGGCTGCCCCGTCTTTTTTGCTTACTTTTGCATTCAAATTAGAAAAAACCTGGACAAACAAATGGATTCTGAACACATAGCAGCACTGCGAGAGGCCATAGAGAAGGCGGTGGACAGGAGGATGCAGACGCCGAAGGACTTCGATTTCCTGAGTGAGAGCATCTTCGGGAAGATTGGTGAGCGCGTCAGTCCCACTACCCTGAAGCGCCTTTGGGGCTATCTGTCCGAGCCCACCATCCCAAGACTCTCCACGCTCAACATACTGGCTCAGTTCGTGGGCTATGTCGGCTGGACGGCATTCTGCGAAGAAGGAAAAGGCGAGGAAACGCCTCTTTCGCCTATACAGCCTGACAGCGAACGGCCCAGGCAGCGACGTGCCTGGAAGAAGATTGCGCTCATCGGCGGCTTACTGGCCGTCGTTGTAGCCATTGTCACGGGTCTCGTCATCTTTGGTCGCTCGGCCAAGGCGCAGGATTCCTACATCCTGAAGATGGGGCAATGCTTCAGCACCCCTCATGAGTACCTGAAACTCTTTGGCATCATCGCCACCGACACCCTTTGGGGAAGACCTGTTCCACATCATGAACGGATGTGTGTCTGGACACCCGAATACCGCAACCAGCATTGGCACAACTATGGCGACTCCGCCCTGATGATGCCCACCATCACCGAGCACTGGGAGCCCGAAGAATATAAAGCTGACCCAGAGCTCATTGTTGCGCGCAATAAAGACCACTATTGGAACTATAAGCTTATCAACGAGCTGCGTATCACCTTCATGAAAGGTCTCGTCGATTCCTCTTACGTCTTCCTGGGCATCTATCGCATGTCCATTGCACAGAGCGACACCGTCAACTGTGTCTGGGAGCGCATCGCCGACCAGTGCGACCTCACGAACCTCGACTACTTGGAGCAGCTCCGCAATTGATAAAAACCGTTAAAACCGTGGCCATTAGTCCAAATGGACTGAAATGGACTAGCAAAAGGACTGAAATGGACTAATCCATTCTTCCCTTTTTTTCGTAATTTTGCAGCGTGAAAAAGAAATGCTGGGTCAATCAAATGGATGCTGAACATATAATTGCACTGTGAGAACCCATAGAAATTGAATAAAAATGAATGATATGTCTAAAAATAAGGAGAACTCACTTATGAGAACGGAAAAAACTTTCTTGCTAGTCTTACTTATGAGTTTTATGAGTATTCAGGCGTTGGGACAATACTTTTCTGAAGTAAATAGTGATGGAGTGACTATTTATTATATGTCAAATAATGAAAGAACAGAGGTAAGTGTCGTATGTAATTATGGTAATTGTGATGAATATGGTGATCCTCTCTATAATGATTATTCTGGTAATGTAGTTATACCCTCTTATGTCACTCATGATGGAAAAAGATATGTTGTGACCGCTATCGGCTACGATAATGATGGAACCTTCTATCAGTGTCCTCAACTTATTAGCTTGACTATACCAAGTAGCGTGAAGACCCTTCAAGGTCCCGCAATAAGAGATTGTGAGAATTTGGAGAGTGTGATTGTGCAAAGTATAACTCCTGCTTCAATTGGATATTATGTCTATCCGTTTGGGGCGTTAAACGCTAAACTGTATGTTCCGGCAGGAAGCAAAGATGCTTATGAGGCAGAAAGTAAATGGAAGGAAGGCTTCAAAGGAGGAATAGAGGAGTACATCACATTTAGTTATTGGAACGTGAAGAACCTGTGCTTAACCAACTGGGATACGAACAATGATGGTATCCTTACAATGACAGAGGCAGCTGCCGTGACCAACCTTGGCAGTGTATTTGAAGGTAATACAGATATAGTGTCGTTCAATGAGTTGAAGTATTTCACAGGACTTACTACTATACGGGGCTTCGATGGTTGTTCAGGTCTTACCTCGTTCACAATTCCTAACAGTGTAACGACCATCGGTAGTTGTGCGTTTAGAGGATGCTCCAAACTGACGACCGTATCCATTCCTAACACTGTTACAACAATAGATGATCACGCGTTCTCTTTTTGTATCTAAACGGGTATAAACAACCAGGAATATCTAATACTAACTGCGCATAAAGCGCTCATTTTCAATAACTTTTGATTTTTAACACTTGATGGCTGGAATTTGGTAGT
>JAEEQW010000045.1 GCA_016285515.1 Bacteroidales bacterium | reverse complement strand
GTGTGCTTTGAGGTAGTAGTCCTCGGCAGGACAGAAATCGTAGTTGAAGGGCTGTCCCGACAGTTTGGTCTGCACCTCGGTGCCTTGTTTCAAGGCATCGTAATTTGCAGGCAGGGCTGATGGTTCATCTCCCGCTAACACTTTCACTCCTTTTGCTTCTCTGTCTCCGATAACGCGTTGAAGTACACCCAGCGCGTTGAGCGATCGAGGAAACCCTGTGTAGGCATAAAGTTGGGAAAGGGCTTCTTTGATCTGATTGGCTGTCAAATCGGCTTCCAAACCATTGTGAATGGCGGATTCCAGCGACATCAGGTCTCCTTTTGCCTCGTAGCAGGCGATAGCCGACATTGCAGCCGCCTGTTTCTCGTTGAATGTCAAAGTGTTCATATCTTTGTCTGTTTTTGTTGTCTTGTTGCAGCCGGCCAGCAACATGATGGCGGCGAAAATCAGAAGGGTGTGTTTCATATTCTTTTTGATTTGTTTGTAGATGCAAAGAAATAAAAAATTCTCGAAATTTGTATTGCTACTATTCAGAGTATTAATTTGAAAATGCATAAATGTCAACTATTTACATTTTACAACCCAAGTTGTACAATTCAGCAAGCCGCCTTCTTTTGCAACTTCATTGTAATCGATTGTCTCAATTTGCTTGTTGGGAAATGTCTTACGGAATATATCACGAACCTGATCGTCTTCTTCTCTGCCAAATACAGGTAATACAATCAGATTATTTACTTCCAAGTAATTCACATATATTCCAATAGCGCTATCGGGATGATTAGGATCTTTATCCTCAAAATACGGAACATCAATGTATGTAAGGTTAAAAGTGTCAATGGCTTTTTGCAGACCATCCTTCATGTACTGGTATTCGTCTGGTCGCCGTTCATTACCAATAATGGTATTTCTGTCCACAAATCTGACCATTCCATCGGCGTGTCCGGTAAAATCCTCATACTGCGACTTTAGAGCAGGGATAATGATGATGTCCTTGCATTCGAGCAACTCTGACAGTTCTTTTTTTAAAGATTCCTTGTCGCATTTAGGATTTTCGGTAAATATTCTATCTGACAGTATTGCCCTACCGTCGCAAATTAGTACGTTACCGCCATCCAAGTTGATGTCGGATTCTTTTATGTTGAGTTTTTGCATCCAGTCATTTTTCTCTAATATTTCTTTCTTGTCGGAACGCGAATCTTCCCATTCTTTCTTGCCTTTCAAATAAGAAGGGTCGTATTTGAACTGAATGAATTTGCCAGATTGCGTTTGAACGGGCATATAATCGCGACACCAGATGTCCTTTGTGCCTTGTATGAAGGAATAATTCACATTATGTTTTTCAAGAATACTAATGAGCTTTTTGCAAGTCTCGGGATGTCTATCCATTAAAAGTCCTGACATATAGACAGTTTGTCCATCATTATCTAATGATAAAATATATGCCGATTGTTTTTCCTCCGTGCAGATAGTTGCATCAGGTATATTGGTTTGCCTTCTTTTGCTGTTGTACTCTTTTCGGAACATTTTCATATCATAGCCCATGAATTTTGTGCAGATTGTTTCTGTCGGTTCTATATTGTTTTGCTCACAAATATCTTTAAACACCTCTTCTTTCTTCCTATCATTCAAAATGAAATTATCTATGTAATCCTTCTTTATCATGCACTTTCCAAGTTTTAAATTCATTATTTTCAAAACTCTCCTATGACGTTTGCTTGAGTATTTCGTATCTATAAGTTTGTCCATTAATTTTGCCAATGACAGCTTTTTCAACTTGTCATTTACCCAAATTAGTGCTCCTGCAATGGCTAATATGCCACTGATAATTCCAATTACTGATTCTATTGTCATATCTTTTAAATTTTGAATACTTCGATGTTGCAAAAATACAACTTTTCCCCGAATGGAAAGGACTCCCGTTTCTGCGTCAATGTCCCAACATCTCCATCCCCACCATTGGTTTGGTGTCGATCAGTTTCAGCGACTTCACCATTTGGGCGGTGTCTTCCTGACAATCACATCCACTTCCTTTTCCCCATCATCCGCATAATGTAATCCCACCAGCGGGTGGGCAGCAGCCAATGGAAAAAGACGATCGTTGTAGAAAGGTACCCGATGCGGTAGCGCGTGCGGGGCCGGCGGGCGTTCACGGCGCGGCAGATGGCTTTCCGGACCACGGAGGGGTCGGAAAGACTTGACGACTCGTACATGCCCCGCAGGTTCTGCGCCATCATCGCGCCCGTGTCGGCGTAGGCGGTGTTCTTGGAGGTCTCTGCGAGATGGTCGGCGGCGATGATGCCCCAGTTGGTCTTG
>JAEEQW010000044.1 GCA_016285515.1 Bacteroidales bacterium | reverse complement strand
ATAAAAAATGAGCCACGGCAAGCGGAGTGTGCTTGCCGTGGCTGTGGTAGTCTTACGGAATGCGGACTGCCGTAGGGTTGGGGTTTAGCTTTGGGCCTGCATCCGCTTGCGGTATTCGGCAGGGGTGAAGCCTGTACCTGTGCGGAAGAATTTGTTGAAGTTGCTCTGGTCCATGCCGCCGAGCTCGAGGGCTATGGAGAATATAGACTGGTCGGAATATTGCAGCAGACGACAGGCCTCTGTGAGGACACGTTCTTTGACAATAGCAGCCGGAGTGCTGTTCGCAGTTGTGCGGACAGCACTGGCGAGTGCTTTTTCGGAAACAGCAAGACTCTCGGCATACTGCCACACAGACCAACCATCTTTGAAGTGCTCTTCCAACAGGTGACGGAAGCGGATGTACAATGCATGGTTGGGGTTTGTAATATCCATTGTCAAGCCTACAAAGTTTGGAATTGAGCGCTGCACTATGATAAGGATGAGTTGGAACAAGTATTGCAAAGCCCTGCGGTGACCAAAGGCACTCGGAGGCTGGACACTCTCGGTACGAATATCTTCAATAAGGTCACGTATGATTGGAGCTGCCACACTGCTCAACTGGTAGAAAGGCTGGGCATAGGCAGCATCAAGGATGTTGTATTTCAGTAGAAGATTTTCCTTGTGCGTGTCGTCCATAAGGAAACTTTCATTAAAACAGATAGATGTGCCGCAAGTTCCCTCGTCATGGGCGATATACATCACCTGTCCGGGCTGTACAATGAAGACGGTGTTAGGCCCGTAATGGTAGTTCTTTCCGTCAACTACGGTGATACCGTTGCCCGACGACACCCAAGCAACTTGGTAGAAATCGTTACGCTGAGGCTGTGCCGTCACTTCGCGATTGTCACCCAGTACATCCTCCAAATTGTACAATGTAAACCCCGTCTCTTGGTCTTGAGGAAACAAACTATTTGTTTTTATCTCATTGATATTCTGTTGATTCTTCATTTGTCAGAACTTTGAATACACCATGCAAATATACGAAAAAACAATGATATAGAAATCTTTTTTTATACTTCAGATTTCTGGTACATTTCCTCCTTTCGATGGTGAAATTCGAAAAGTACCATGAAAGGGAAGAATTGAATAACTCCACACCCCAGCAATGGATGTACTTTTGCATCAGAAAACAAGAACAAAAAGTTTTCAACAAATGATTAAGAAATCAAGCAATTAAGGCAAAAATAAGTAGTTATTAACATCAAAAATATCAAAAAATGAAGAAATTTTTCGTAATGTTTTTTGTGGCAGCATCGCTGCTCACGGTCTCCTGCACCAAGGAGAATGACCCCAACGCAATCACCGAAGCCAATCTCGTAGGCGAATGGGGATGGCCGAGCAACCATGAGATGAAAGGCAGTAAGATCATCCTCAATGCAGACCATACCGGCGGCGGCATGCCAATGAGCAAATTCAACTGGACGCTCGACGGCAACAAGTTTGTCGGCTTGTCGGTATATGGCGGCTATCGGCTGGAGATGACCATCAAATCTATCAATGGTGACAAGATGGAGGTGGAAGGCCAGCATCAGCTCATCGACAACGACGGCAATGTGATTCGCGTCGAGCACACAGCCACAGGGACGCTGGTGAAGACCGTCACCACGCAGTCGCCCACGCTGACGACAGACCTCATGGTCGGAACTTGGAACTTTGATGCAGACGACCATCTTCTCAGATGGGACATGACGGTGAACAGCGACGGCACATGTGTTGACAATGGTTCCAATTGCACATGGACAATCAACGGCTCCGAGTTCAACTGGGTTCATGAGACCTTGAACGAATCATTTACAGCCGAGTCAATGACCTCGACTGCCATGAAAATCACGCTGCATGGGACTTATGTGACTTCCCACGGAAGTACGTATCACGGCACCCTCACGAAAAACCTCTAATAAATTGCATTGACCAACCTCCTCTACGGCGTGTAAAAGCTGCTGCAAATCAAGAATGACTAATTAAAAAGTTTTGTGTGTAATGTGTAGATTATCAACTAAATACCCCCCCCATGCAGAAGTCCGGCAATTATTCGTTGTTAAATGAAAAAATAGTTGTACTTTTGCATTCAAAAATTCAAAAAATAAACCCTATCTTATGAAAAAAGTATTCTTAATATTTGCAGCGACATTAATGCTTGGCCTGCCCCTGCGGGCACAGCAGTGCGACACCGTTACCACGTTGCCGTGGTTTAACGACTTTGCCACCGACTACGACTGCTGGACGACTGTCGGCAGTGCCAGTTGGATGGTGAAATTCGAAAAGTACCATGAAAGGGAAGA
>JAEEQW010000043.1 GCA_016285515.1 Bacteroidales bacterium | reverse complement strand
TCGCTCGGACGGGCAGGCGTGCCCTGCGCCATGTTGACCGAAGTGGGCGGCGACCATGTGGGCGACATTATTTGCAATTTTCTGGTTGACAATGGTGTGTCATCGGAATATGTCTGCCGCCACGAAAATGCCAAGTCGCATATCACGCTGGCTTTCTTGAACGAACACAACGATGCGCAATACTTGTTTTACAAAGACCATGCATCAGTTTGGTTGGACGGGAATGTGCCTCAACTGGGAAAAGATGACATGGTGCTTTTCGGTTCGTTCTTCGCCATCAACCCTGCCATACGGCCTGTCGTGGGCGGTTTGTTGCGTGCCGCAAACGAGGCGGGTGCATGGCTCTATTATGACGTGAACTTCCGCAAAAACCATATCGTCGACTTGCCGGAGGTGAGATCCAATATCGAGGAGAATATGAGCCTGGCCAATGTGGTGCGCGGCTCGATGGAGGATTTCGACTATATGTTGGGTCTGCAAGATGGAGGTGCCATCTATGAACAAGTGAGCCGACATTGTAGCACATTGATCCTGACCGACGGACCTCGCACGATTCGTGTCTATACGCCTGATGGCTGCGAGACCTATCCCGTGCATGCGATAGAAACCGTCAGCACAGTCGGAGCGGGTGACAATTTCAATGCGGGTTACATTTACGCTATGCTGCAAGGCTTGGACAACCAAGCCTCACGCATTGCGATGGCGCAACGCTGGAGTCAAGATGTCTGCCGCCAGATCGGGAACAACATCAGCGATGAGTTGGTTGAAGCGATTAAAAAAGAAAGGAATTGTTTTAACTGACAATAGACCTGTTCTATGGCTACTCATGCCTTAGCTCATCTGTTGTTTTGTTGTCGCTTCCAATTCCACCACCTCCACCCATAACTCCAATCACAATCCACACCAAAACACTAACGACATAGATAGTCCAAGCCCACCATGGCGCATGAATCCTGATGAGAACGAATAGTCCGATAAGATAATCAATAAAGATGAAGAATCCCATAGTGCGTTGATTTTGATAACGGTCGCAAAGATACAGTGCCGTTATCCATGCGCAATGGAATGTAGTGGATTATAGTAGGAAATAGTTATTATGCGTGAAGGTCCATGTGGCGAATTTCATCAAGTCTTTCTTGATCTAACACCCCAGATTCCCAAAGACGGTCTGACTCCTCATCAAGTTATTGTTGAAAATAGTGAGTGGCTTCAAGTTCTTTCTTCAACATCTCATAGACATACGACGGACTTTGCGAAAACAAATCCCCTTCCTTGATTTGAAGCAGGTCATAGACATGCGAGGAATACACCGCTTCCAAAGCCTCACTGATGCCCATCCCTATGTCCTCAATAAGGAAGGTGGTTAACTGGTCAACGATTCGATTCACCAAATATTCCTGTATTTGCTTCTCACTCATAGCCTTTTCAATAGTTTGACAGCCCGTTCTGTACCGAAATAATACTGGTTGTTCAAATCCCTGTATTCCAACTCTTCAGCCAGTTCTTCAATGGTCATCGTGCCCTCTTCATATCGGCCCAAGAGATAGGCCACTCCGTCATTGGCTATGGGTCCAAACACAATGTCGTAATCATGCTGGAAATGCGTCTTTCTGTTGCGGTTGTTGAAAATGAACTCAGCCCATTCCCGGGTGGCCGACTGAAACATCATCACTTTCAATTCCGATGATTCTAGCCAAGTTTCATCAAATTCATATTCTTGCACGACAGCCGAACCTCGGAAAAGCGAAGTTTTCTTGGAAGCCATTTCTTCTGCCTGATGCCGCATGTCAGTCAGATAGAATCCCCTGCCGAAGTCTTTGTATGGGGACGACTTTGAAAGGTCGATGACATCGAAATCCATATTTGTGCCGTGGTAAAGAATCATGCCAGATACCCTCCGTTGTTTTGGCAGCAGACGATGAGGTCATCCACCGCGTCCTCGATGGACTGCAAATGCTCAATCTCGTAGAAATCCACAAGGAAAGCTATGCCCCTGAAACGCAACAGATACTTGAACGCTTCCTTGGTAGGCAGTTGAAACCGACGCCCGAAGGCGCGGATGCAAGCATTGGTATAAGGTATCTGGTACTTGCTCATCGAACATGGATTTGTTACAGCCGCAAAAATACACATTTTCCGGAAAACAGCAGAGATTGGTTTTTAAGAAACACGAATTACCATCAATTTGCCACGAAATCGGAAATTAGACAAAGTCAATTATCAAAAAGAATTCATGAAAATTTGTGAATCATTTATGGAAATTCGTGTTGAAAAAAAGCTTACCGATGCAAGTTGATTTCCTCATTGATGCAAAGCCTGAACTTCATCTCTAAACATCACGAATTTGCGCATTCAACTCTTCTACTGTCGGACGAGGAATGTTATTCTCGTTGATTAGGTCGATAGCTCGTTGCCAATCCTGATCAGCTGCTGCATATAAATACCATGCTCCAATAATTGGATTACACTCAACGCCGTGACC
>JAEEQW010000007.1 GCA_016285515.1 Bacteroidales bacterium | reverse complement strand
AAAGTGACCAATTTCGAGAGATTTTGCTCCTTTTTGTATTGGTTCTCAATGGCTTGTTCAAACGGCCTCATCCAAACCGAGAAACCATCGCCCAGCGTTGGATCAAGGTCGTTGATGGTTTTAATGGTACGGTCCATCAACGCTTGCGTGTCAACACCAGCTTCAGTACGGATGAACAGCCTCATGCACGGACTCCACGGATCCTTGCCATACACATAGAAAGCGAAAGGCTCAATCTTTTCGCGTAAAGGAGAGAAATTGAAATCCTTGCAAACACCCGCAATCTCGGCCATGCCGTCCTTATGGCCCTTGATTTCGTCTTCAGTGGTGATGCCGTACGTTTTCTGCGCCGTCTCGTTGATGATATAGACTCCGTTTTCCGATTGTTCGTCGGCGGGAGTAAAGTCGCGACCTTCCACGATGTCGATGCCCATGAAACGCAGGAAGTTCCACGAGACGGGATAGACCTGCCATGATACATCTCCATCTTTGAACGGACGATTCCATGCCATATGGCGGTTGTTGGCCACAAACGGGCCATCGCCCCAGGCAATGTCCTTAATGGCAGCATCGGATTTCAGCCGACTCTCGACAGTTTCACGGTTGTTGGCAAGATCCCATGTCACATGCGACTGAAGCAGGTATTCCTGATTGAAGCCTAAATCGTGCTCCATCATGAAACTGCGTTGCTGATGGACAAATATAGCGCAGATAATCAACACGATGGAAACAGTGAACTGCAAACCAATCAAGCCGATGCGGAATGCCTTGCCTTTTTGAGTAGTGCCAAGTGTGCCCTTCAAGGCGAAGGCAGGATTGATCGAAGTTGAGAACAAGGCCGGATAAAGGCTGGCCAGCACCGAGATGAGCAGTGCCAAACCGATGGTCAAAGCCACAATACCCATGTTTTTGTCGAAATTCAACGGAGTGTCAATCAGCGCAGCCAAGGTGGATTGCCTGAACAGTGTAACCACAGCCGCCGCCAGACCCAAGGCAATGACCACCATCAGCACCGACTCGCCTACCGATGACATTACCAACTGGAAACGACTGCTGCCCAATATCTTGCGGGTGTTGATGCTCTTTAGGCGCAGCGGCACCATGGCGAAGAAAAAGTTGATGTAGTTGATGAAGGCGATGAGCATCACGAAAATGGCGATGACGAGCAGGGTGATGGTCGTGGTACGGTCACCCGACTTGCCTGGATGCCCGACATTTTCGGCAAAATAGTTGTCGGTCAACAACATAAGATGAGGCGACATCATTTTTTTATATTCCTCAATATCCGCTGCTTTTTCTTCGGTCATATTGCTGTCGTCAATGTCGAATGCTTTCATAAATAGGTCAAAAGCGACTTTATGTGCAATCTCCTCGAACTCTTTTGGGTCAGTGCCTTTTGCGAGTTTTATGAAATAATTCCAGCCCCATTGGCTCCAATCGTCCATACCCACATCGCCGAGATTCAGAATAAAGTCGATGGAGGAAAGGTCGCTGTTGACGGGCATATCCTTGTAGATGGCCACTACCGTGACATCTGTCCAATTCCAGTAGCCATATTGGAAATGGTCGCCCACCTGCACCCCCAAGCGTTTTGCCGCCGACTCGGACATAACCGCATCCTTATTACTAATCCAATTGTCCAAGCTGCCGGCCACAAGCTCAAATCCGAACACGTCGATGGCGGGCTTGGAGAAACTGGTGACCCTCAATTCGACCGACGACTGTCCTTCGCCCGATCGTACGGAGACCTCGTTGCTCCCTAAATTGGCAGCGCAGCCACCTGCCTCAACGCTTGGGACAGCGTCGATAATGGCTTCCGACATCGGACGATTGACATAGGTCGAATAGACATTATTGGTAAACCGGTCTGGCATGGTAAGGACATAAATCCTGTCACTGTCCTTAAGTCCCTTGTTGTAGGTGAGGTCATGGTGTACCTGCACAAGGATGATGTAGAGCGCGGCGAAGGCTGCCGTCAAGCCCAATACGTTCAAAACCGATGATGCAAAAGCGGTTTTGCCTTTTTTAAATAAGCGTGCCATGATACTATTTGTTTTTTGGTTGTAATTTAGTTTTTCAGTTTTTTTCTTACTTTTGCAAATACATTTGAATATGCAAATTCTTCAAGAGAAAATATCAAGAGAACAACTTAAAGAATTGGCGGCCAATACTCTGTTAAACATTCGTGCTTGGCAGGGTAACCGCAGCCGTGACGTTGAAGACGAAAGTGTCCGCAAGCAAATCTGCCGTTTCAGAGAACTTTACTGTGCAGCGTTCCTCGCCTCCAATTTGACTGAACTCACATCTCTCAATCATTATCTTGACCATTTTGCCAGCATAAACTAATTGTTCTTCAGCGACTTTACAGGATTCATCCGCGCCACACGATTGCTGCTCATAACAACTACAACCATCACTACGAGAAGCACCGCAATTGCTCCAATGATGAAATAAGTAGGCGAGAGGCCGATGCGCATGGCGAACAACTCCAACCATTTGTCGGCGAGGAAATAGGCAATCGCCACGCCAAGCAAGGCCGCAATCAAAGCCAGTTTCAGCACATCCATCAGGAACATTCTGATGATCTCGCCCGACACGGCACCGTTCACTTTGCGGATGGCGACTTCCTTGCTGCGGCGGTTCGACTCGTCGCGCACAAAGCCAATCAGACCCATCAAGGCGATGGCCAAGGCGAACAGCGCGCCAATGGTGAATGTTCGTCGCATCTGGGACAAATACCCGTACTCTTGCTTAACCGCCTCGGTGTACGACTGCACCTCGACATTCTTCCGGTCAGGCAAAAACTCCTCGATGACCGACTTCACCTTGGCGATGGCCTCGGGGTTGACATCCCGCACCTTCACCACCAGAGTCTTAAAGACTTGATAAGGGTCGTCATTATTCACGTCCCAGCAAAAGCGGATGCTTGCCCTGTGGTCCCCGCCCATCATAGAGCCAAGGATATAATCTTCATACACACCGCAAATGGTATAGACATCGTCATCGTCGTCGCTGTGTTCCGAAATCAGGATGTCCTTGCCCACCGCGCCGTCACTCCAGTCGGCATAAAGGTTCATCTCCTCCACGAAGCTGCGGCTCACGGCCACATCCTTTGGCTTCGAGGGTGCCCTGCCCTCCGTCAAACGGAAGCCCATGATGTCGAAGAAGCCCTCCGTGGCACCGTATTGGTCGCACACGGCCATCAAATACTTAGATGGATTGTCGGGCAGCATGATGTTGTTTCCCGATGAGGTGTTCAACGGGATGCAATAGGTCAGTTCAGCCGCCTCCACATCGGGAATCTGCCTTAGTTTCTCGACAATCAGCGCCAGACTGGCCTTGTCAGCGCCTTTCAAGTGTGAATACAGCAACTGCTTGTATTCGTAGCCCATATCGGCGTTCAGTGCGGTGTTGTATTGCCTGTCGGCCACGATGACCATAGGCAACAGGATGGCATTGATGCCGATTTGCACCATCAGCAGCGAGAGTTTCCAACGGCGTTTGCTTTCCTTGTAGCCGCTGAAAGCCGTCGACACGGGAATCCTGACGAACATCATCGCGGGGATGATTGCCGAGACGAGGAAAATGAAGACAATGATGGCAACAAGTGTCCATATTGTCTGCGGCACCATAAGTTGCTGGACGGGCAAGCCCAACAGCGACTCAATGACCCCGTTGAAAGCCCATATCAGCAAGGCGGCCACGGCCAACGCCGCTATCAGGTTCAAGGCCGTTTCCTTGATGAGCATCCAGTAGATGCTTCCCGAGCCCGCCCCATAGCATTTCCTGACCCCCATTTCCTTCGAGCGACGCACCACATCGGAGACGGCCATCAGCAGGTAGTTGAGCACCGAAACCAAGAGCAACAGAATAGCCACCACCGAGAGAATCATCATGGCGTTTTTGACCGATTGATTGTGACGGTGGAAAGTGGCAAAAGGCGTGAGCGTGTACCAAATCTTTGAGCCGTCGCGCTCCAACTCCTCCAAGGGCTGATGCGCCTCCTGCATCTTGCGGATAGCGTCCTTCAAGTCATTGGGATCGACATTGGGTGCCAACTTGACATAGCCGCGATAGCGGTCGTTGCCAAGCCAATTGTTGTTGCTCCACTCTCCCAAAGCGGCGATGGTCGTCACGATGTCACATTGGATGCTACCGTTTTTCGGGAAATCCTCAAACACGCCAACCACAGTCAGTTTTACATTCGGCCCCCACACTTCGGTATAGATTTGCTTGCCTATGGCCTCGTTCACGCCGCCCAACTTCTCCGCGAAACTACGGCTGACGGCAATGTCGCCATTGTATTGTTGCAAGGCCTGCATAGGGTCGCCCGCAAGAAATTCCCGACCGAAGAAGTCGAAGAAACTGCTGTCCACAACAAGGCACTCACCCGAGAGAAGGTTGTCTTTTTCATCATAGATTTGTGCTCCGGAAATCAGGTTGGAATAACGCGTGGCGGCCTCCACACCTGGTACCTCTGCCTTGAAGCCCGGCGCCACAGCACCCGAAGTGCCCCAGAAGTCATCGGGGTCGCCGCCTTCCTGGAAGATGATGTTCTCCGTGATGCAATAGATCCGGTCCACATCCTTGTAGAAACTGTCGTACGACAATTCGAAGCACACCTTGGCAATCAGCACGATGCCGATGGCGAGACCTATTCCGAGGGAGAGGATTTTTATGAGTTTGTCTGAAATTTTGTTCATTTTACCGGTTGTTTGTTAATTTTTTTGGGGGGTGTAGGACGCATCGAATGTGTCAGCTCCGACGGTTGCGTGCCTACGAGAATCATAATTGCGACAAGACTTCTTCCACAATCTTACCGTCGAAGAGGTTGATGATGCGGTCGGCATAGCCGGAGTCGCGCTGGGAGTGGGTCACCATGACGATGGTGGTGCCTTCCTTGTGGAGGTCGGTGAGCAGGTCCATCACCTCCTTGCCGTTCTTTGAATCCAAGTTACCTGTCGGCTCGTCGGCGAGGATGAGTTTCGGGTTGGCTACCACGGCGCGGGCGATAGCCACACGCTGCTGCTGACCGCCCGACAGCTGTTGCGGGAAATGGTCCTTACGGTGCTTGATGGACATGCGCTCCATGATGGATGTAACACGTTGCTTGCGCTCGGTAGCGGGGATATTCATGTAGCGCAGCGGGAGTTCGATGTTCTCATACACATTCAATTCATCTATTAGGTTGAAACTCTGGAACACGAAGCCGATGTTGCCCTTGCGGAACTGAGTGCGGTCTTTCTCCTTGAGGTTGCCGACCTGCTGTCCGAGCAGTTCGTAGTTGCCCGAGGTGGGGTTGTCGAGAAGGCCGAGGATGTTGAGTAGGGTTGACTTGCCGCAGCCCGAGGGGCCCATGATGGCGACAAACTCGCCTTCATTGATTTCGAACGAAACGCCATTCAATGCGAGGGTTTCGATGTCTTCCGTACGAAAGATCTTCACGAGATTTTCTACTTTAATCATTGTTTTAGAATTTAATTGTTAAACTTATTTTTTGTTGATTTGTTATTCATTTTGTAATGATTTTACGGGGTTCGCGCGGGCGATGCGCCAGCTGCTGAGGCCAATCACGAAGCCGACAATGAGCAACACAATGACAGCGGCACAGATGAAATACCAAGGCGATAGGTTGATGCGGAAGGCGAACCGCTCTATCCACTTGCGGGCGACGAAGAAGGCACCCACAGCACCTACGACAGCCGCCACCAGCGACAATTTCAGCACCTCGCCGACAAACATCCTGACGATTTCGCCTGACACGGCGCCATGTACTTTGCGCAAGGCAATCTCCTTACTGCGGCGGTTGGCCTCGTCGCTGACATAGCCTATCAGGCCGATGAGCGAGATGAGCAGGGCGAACAAGGCTCCGACCAAGATGGTGTTGCGCATCTTGCGGTTGTCGGCATATTGGGCACGCACCTCGGCGGCGTAGGATTTCACTTCCAGCTCCAACCCTTCCGACACCTCATTGATTACAGCCTGAATATGTTCCTTCGTCTTCTTGTCAGCATGACGCACCTTGACTAACAGATAACGCATGGGATGCACACTGGTTTTGCCGAAATAGACGCCATCGAAATTGGTTCCGCTGTATAAATCGCCATGGAAATAGCAACTCGGCTTCAGGTTCGGGTCTAAGGCACTGCCCACACGGATGTTGCGATAAACGCCCGAAATGGTCAGCGGCTCGATAAACAAACTGTTGCCAACTCGAAAATAACTATGGTCAGAGATAAAAATTTGCTTTCCCACCGCGCCGTCGTTCCAATCCTCATGTTCCATCATCTTCTCAATCAGGCTCTCGCTGACTGCCACCTGCGACGAGTCAACAGGATAACTGCCTGCGATAAATGGTATTTCCATCAAGTCATAGAAACCATCTGTGACGCAATAACCATCAGCTAGCAGCACCAAAGTGGTCCTTTCCGGCATTTTTTGCACCACATTGCCCTCGGCAAACTGGTAGGGCAAGATGGCGCAAGCCTCCACACCCTCCACTTCGGGCAAGGCATTCAGCTTGTTCACCACCAAGTCGCGCATTTTTACCGTCCGCACATCAATGTAATACAGGTTTTTGTAATTGTAGCCCAAATCCTCGTTGGCCAGATACTCGTATTGCCCCGTCACGACGAGTAGCATCGCCACGATGAACACATTCACCGCTACCTGAAGGCTCAGTAGGAAGAGTTTCCAACGACGCATGTTCAAGGTGAAGTTGCGGATGGCCTGCCAAACGGGAACCCTCGTGTAGAGCAACCCTGGGACAATCACCGAAAGGGTAAAAATGAACACGATGACTGCTACCAGCGTCTTGATGCTCGGCCCGATGAGGGTAGTCGTAAACGAAGTACCTAACAAGTTGTAAACAAGGTTGTTGCCAGCAATAATCAGCAGCACAGCCAACACCAAGGCAAACCCGATATGCACGATGGCTTCCTTGATGAGCATGCCGTAAATCTCACGACCGCCCGCGCCATAACACTTCCGGATGCCGATTTCCTTGGAGCGTTTCACCATCGACGATAGCACCACAAGGATGTAATTCATCAAACTGATGAACAGCAGCAGGAAAGCCACCGCCGTAAAGATGACCACCTTGCTACGCACATCGGGGTCGGAAGTATGCAGTTTGTTGAACGGCACCAGATGATAGCGCACCTCATAGCCTCGTTCTGATTTCAGTTTCTCCAGGTCCTGATGCGTGGCCTGCATCTTTTGAATGGCCTCATCAAGTGAATGGGGATCGACTCCTTTCTTAAGCATGACATAGCCCGTGTACATGTCGTTAAACACCCAGTTCTCGGAACTTGCCTTGTTTCGCCATTCCATCGAATATGCCACATCGAATGAAATTGTGCTGTTGGCTGGGAAGTCATCGAACACAGCTTCAATGACATACACATCCTCATCGTTCTCTACACCGACCACCCTGCCAATACATTCATTGACGCCCCCCAGATTTTCAGCAAAAGAGCGTGAGACGGCAACGCTTTGCTTGCTGCTTAACGCTCTAACAGGGTCGCCGGCAAGTATGGGAAGCGGAAACACCTTGAAAAAACATGTGTCGGCAATGATGGAATTCCCTTCGAATATGACATTGCCATTTTCGTCAAGATATTTGTTTGTCATACTACTTCTATCCACGTAACGAGTTGCACTCTCCAC
The DNA here is from genome assembly GCA_016285515.1 of Bacteroidales bacterium. Taxonomy (GTDB): domain Bacteria; phylum Bacteroidota; class Bacteroidia; order Bacteroidales; family BM520; genus RGIG7150. Next base: position 134,706 of record JAEEQW010000007.1, on the reverse strand, counting down.
GCCAGGCACCTCGGCTTGGAAGCCTAAAGCCACTCCGCCACTGATTCGGTCACCGTCATATTGTCGGTCACCCTGGACAGTCTCTGCCTTGATGAGAAAAATGCGGTCCACATCCTTGTAGAAACTATCGTATGACAATTCGAAGCACACCTTGGCAATGAGTACGATGCCAATGGCGAGGCCAATGCCAAGAGAGAGGATTTTGATGAGCGTATCTTTGAAACGGTTCATATTTGTTGAGTTTTATAATTATTCATTACTCTTTTTTCAACGCCGTCACCGGATTCACCCGAGCGACGGATACGATTTGCCAGAGCACCGAGCCGATGGCTATGACGAACGACAGCGCCACCGTGACCACGAAGATCCACGGGTGCAAGTCGATGCGATAGGCGAAGTCCTCCAGATAGCGATGACAGAGCCATACTGCCACGGGGATGGCGATGGCATTGGCAATCAGGATCATGATGATGTATTCCTTCAAGTTGCGGCGGATTTCGCTCTGTATCGTGCCACCAAACACCTTGCGGATGGCGATGGTCTTCTCGCGCTCGGAGGCAAAATGCGTGCTAATGGCCACCAAACCCAGCAGCGACAGCAGCACCGAGATGGCCATAATCATTTCGATGAGGCGCATCTGACGGCGTGTCTCGTTGTATTTCCTCGCGATGACATTTTTCACGAAATCGCAGTGGTCAGGCTTCCTGTAGGTGCCAAAGGCCTCTTTGGCATGTTTTTCGTACGCCGCATCAATGGCACGTTTGGCCTCGTCGTGGTTGCCAATGATGTCCAACAAAAAATGAGCGGGTTTCGAGCCAAACATGTCTTCACTAAATACAATGGAATAATCCTCGTCGGTGGCATGGAGCGCATCGAGCATGTTGAAATCCTTGATGACACCGCAGATGTCTATGCCTTTAAAGTTTTCCTGCATCCAAACCATAATCGTATCGTAGTTGTAGTCACCGTAAGGCAGTCCGGTCATGCCCACCACGGTGCTTTCTGTCATCCAACCACTGCTTTCGTCAGGTTCGTGGAACTTCTCGACCACCTGAAAGTCCATCATCCGGAAGGCTGCCGTGTCGCATACAAAGAAATTGACATGGGCATCATTTACAGTCTCGCCCTTTCTGGACATGAGCATCGTCATATTTGAAACGGTCGGTATATTGGTGGTCATGGCCAATTCCTTCACGCAAGGCAAGGCGCGAAGGTCTTCGATAAAAGCTTCCCGTTGAGGGGAGTTGTCCACCCTCGAACTGATGAAATAAAGGTTGTCCGTCTGCAATCCGATGGGTCGCTCCACCAGATGGCGCATCTGCAACTCCATCGTCAGCACCAACGCAATCAGCACAATGGAGATGGCATTTTGGAACACGATGAAGAAGCGCGACAGCCCTTTGCGGGAGCGGAATCGGAAGGCGCCTTTCACCACGTCGATGGGCCTGACCTGCGAAACGATGAGGGCAGGCATGATGCCGGCCAGCAAGGCCACCACGACCACAATCAGCAGATAGGCAACGAGATAGCCTGCCGCGAACGGAATCCGCACCGCCACATCGGCCTGAAGCAAATCGTTGACTGTAGGCACCAAGACGTAGGCCAACAGTAAGCCGATGGCAAAGCAGCACAAAGTAAAGACAAATGCTTCGCCGAGGAATTTCCATACAATATCAGACTTTTGCGCCCCGAGTAGTCGCCGCGAGGCCATCTCCTTGGCGCGTTTTCCCACGAGGGCCACGTTTAGGTTGATGTAGTTGATGAGTGCCGAAAGAAGCAGCAATAGCCCTACAATCACCACCGTGCGCAGCATGGAGTGGTCGCCTTGGTGCAGGTGGGTTTCGGTACCGTTGAAAAAGAGTTCATCCATTCGGAACATGGCAACGCTTTCGTCAAAGAAAGTATCAAAGTGCTCGCCATATTCCTCTTTGCAAAGGCAGGTGATTTTTTCGTTCAATTTAGTACGGTCAGCATTCGGGCTGACTTTTAGGAAAGTATGGATGAAATTTGTGTATGAAAACGGGTTTTTCTTGAAAATTTTCATGGGCTTGCAAGTTGCAATGTTACCAATGACATCGGCATCGTACAGCAGCGAACTGCCCAAGTCGGAAATGATGCCGACCACGTTCAGCGTGTCTTTGCCTGCAACCACCTTTTGCCCAATGATTTCGCCTTCCAATTTCGAGGCTACTTTCTCTGAAATGAAAGCAACATTGGCTTCAATAAAGTCATCGGCGTTGCCTTCCTTGAACTTGACGGGGAAGAAATCGAAAAACTCGCGGTCGCAGTACAGGAAATTGCTGACGGAGGACTCGTTGCCCACATTGAGGATTTGGTCTTTGTTGTAGTAGAAATGTGTCACGATTTCCACTTCGGGCAGTTTGTCGCCGATAAGGTCTTTCATGCCGTAACCGTTGGTCATTTGGTTACTTCCCACGGCATAAATGCGCTCGCGGTCGGGGTTCTCGCGCGTCACGGAGTATTGTTGCACCACGTAGCAGAAGCTGATGATGACGAAGGCGAGCGCAACACTCAAGCCTACAAACTCAATAGTGGTGTAAAGTTTGTTTCTGGATAAAAAATTTAGGTATGATTTCATGTTGTTATATGTTTTTATATGGGATGAATTAAAACACCAACACATCGCTTTCTCCAAAGTTGTCGTATGACGATGTGATTACCTTCTCCCCTGGCTCAAGGCCTTCAATGACCTCGTAATACTGCGGGTTCTGTCGCCCGATGCGGATATCGCGGTGCGTGGCTTTGGTGCCGTCCTTCGAAAGCACATAGATCCACTTGCCGCCGGTCTTTTGGTAGAAGGCGCCACGAGGGATTAGCACCGCCTCCACGGGCTGGCCAAGTTGGAGGTTGAGGTAGTAGGTCTGGCCGCTACGGATGTTCTCGGGCTGCTGCTCCATGAACTTGAAGTCGGCCTTGAACTTGCCGTCGCGCACCTCGGGATACACCTTGCGGATTTGCGCCTGATAACGCTCGCTTTGCCGTTCAAAGGTGGCTTCCAAGCCTGGCGTGACGCGGTCGATGTAATGCTCATCGATCTGGGCCTCAATCTTGTAGCTGTCAAGGTTGTTGATTTGCCCGATCTTGGTACCCGCACCCACCGACTGTCCCAAGACGACATCGAGTAAGCCTAACTCGCCGTTGATGGGTGCCTTGATGGTCAGGTTGTCCTTGCGCTTGCGGATCATCAGCATGTTGACCCGCATGTTGTCGAGGCTCTCGCGCATCTGTGTGATTTCCACGGAGCGGTAGAGACTGTCCTGCTTGGCGCGGTTGTTGACAAGTTTGAGGCGGTTGGCGGAGAGTTGGTAGTCTTCCTCGGCTTTCAGGAAATCCTCACGGGCGATGAGGCCATCATCATAGAGTGCCTTCTGCACCTCGTAGGTGCGTCGGTTGCGCTGCACTTCCATCTGCAGTTGCAGCTTTTCCTGCTCGACGCTTAATTTTTGCTGCTCCATCTGAATCATGGTGTTGCGCAGGATGTTTTCTTTCTCGGCGAGGTCGGCCTCGGAGTTGAGGATTTGCATGTCAAGGTTCTCGTTACTCAAGACGAGAATGACATCGCCGGCGCTGACGCGGCTGCCTTCCTCGGTGACGATTTGCTGCACCACACCGCCCTCCAAGGGGCTGATTTGGATGGTCGTCATGGGCGCCACCTGCCCGCTGATGCGTATGTAGTCGTTGAACTCGCCTTGGGTGACGGTGCTCACGGTGATGTTGTCAGCATCGATGCGGAGTTTCTGGGCATCGTCCCTGAAGATGAGCCAGAGGATGAATGCGAGGAGCAAGGCACCGCCCCAAAATGGCAAGGCTTTCTTAGTAAAAGCGCGGGCTATGCCTTTCTTCTTTTCTATTTTACGATCCATTGTATTGGTTTCCATATTGTTGATAGTTTAATTGTTTACTGATTAATATACGATGTTCCTCCATAATATTTTACAACACTACATTTAATAAAGTATTGGAGCCGTGCGTTGAGGTACTCGGCAAGGGCGTTGAGGTAGGTGTTTGAAGCCGTTTGGTATTCGATGGACGAAATCAAGCCTTGCTCAAAGCGCTTGCCGTTCAGTTGATAGGCTTCGCTTTGCAAGTCGGCGCGGGTGGCAGCTTGACGCAGGGCATCGGCGCTACCGTCGCGGTCGGCGATGGCACGACGCACCTCGGCCTCCACCGTTTGGAGCGTCTGCTCATAGTCGGCCTGGGCGCGGTCGTAGGCGTTTTTCCTACGTGCAATGTTGGAATAACTCGAAAGACGGTCGAAGATGGGAATGCTCAGCGATAGCGCCACCGACTCGCCGCCGTTGTCCTTCAGCTGGTTGAAGAAAGGTGTGGGCACATAACCCTCCCTACCCGGATAGGTGAAGAAACTCGACGACCAGCCGCCAGAAAGGTAGAGCCTGGGCAGCAGTTGCCAGCGGGCTGTCTTCAGGGCAAGGCGAGCGTTTTTCATCGTGCCTTCGGCCAAGGACACCTCGGGTAACCACTGTTTGGCACGGTTGACCAACGACGAAACCGCATCCGTTTGGTCTGTAGGGCTGTCATAATATGGCAGCCGTGACAAAGAATCGTTGATTATCAGGCTGCCATGGTATGACAGCCGCGAAAACGATTCGTCAATTTTCAAAGGTGTTTCGATAGGCCAAAACATCACATCTTTCAGGGTGATGAGGGCATCTTTGAGACGGTTGCTGCAATTCGTCAGTTGGTATTGCCTTTCGACGAGGTCACTCTGTACCTGCACCACATCGGCGTGGGATTTCTGGCCCAATTGCTCTTGCTTTGTGGCAAGTTGCACGGACTTCTCCGCTGTGGCTACTTGTGCTTGCAGCGCTTTCTCCATCTCTGTGTAATACAACACATTGCAGTATGCCTCCATCGTGGCGAGGCAGATTTGGTCTTCCAACTGCTGTTCCCTCGTGAAGCCCATTTCCTGTGCCGTCTTTGTGATTTTCAAGTTGTTGACGGCCTGAAATCCGTTGAAGAGGTCTATTCCTGCCGAGACACTATAGCCATTATAGAACGAGGTGATGACACTATAAGTGTTCGTCTCGGGGTCGAGGCTTCGTCCAAAACTGGAAGAGGCGGAACTGCTGCCGCTCACAGACGGAGTAAAAGCGGCGAGAATGGCATCGCGGCGGTCGATTTGAGCGTCGCGAATGTCGGCCTGCTGGATGCGTATCTTGGTGGAATGCTCCACGGCATAGCGCATACATTCCTTGAGGTTCATTGTGGCAGTGTCCTGGGCCTTGACATGATTCAAAGCCACTATGCCCAATATCATTGAAATGAAAAAGGTATGTTTAACTTTCATCATATAAGTATTAAATATGCATTTAGCCTAACAATCGTTGTGCCAAAATGGTAAAGCATTGATATATAGTATTTTATAAAATTAGCCATTGTAAAAAGTGTAAAGATTCTTTACAGTGGTGTAAAATAATTTTACACTTGGCAAGTAAACCAATTTTGTTATTTTTGCTAATTGAAACATTTGTAAAAAAATTGAAGCAAATAAAATGAAACGAACATTTTTAGCCATACCGATAAATCCTGGAACAGAATATCCTGCATTAGTGCAACGTTTGCAGAGCAACCTTCAACATGATTGGATTAACTGGTGTAGGACAGACCAGATACATCTCACCCTGAAGTTCGTCGGCGACACACCCGATGACGAGATACCTGAAATAGTCGAACAGGTTCAGAAAGTCGCCGCACGCCATAAACCCTTTTCCATGGATTTCGACCATACGGGCATTTTCGGCAGCAGATATAATCCTCGGGTACTCTGGCTGGGTATGAACAATACTCCCAAAGAACTGGGTGAACTTGAAGATGATGTGCTTGATGCTTTCGATAATCTCGGATATATGCGTGACAGTCAGCATTTTGTGCCGCATATCACAATCTGTCGCATAAAGAAATTGGATGACAAAGATTATTTCCAGCGGATTTACAATACTATCGAACAGAAGACGTATCTGCACGTCAATGTTGACAAAATCATATATTATCAGAGCTTCCTGCGACCAACAGGTGCATATTACAAGGTGCTGAATGAATTCAGATTATAGTTTATGTTGTCTCCCATCAGTGGTATATCAGCCATGCAGATGGTCATTGACAAGTGGTTTGATATGGAAAAAAATTATATCTTTGTCGCCGCATTTGCAATATAAGACATTAAAATTATGCCCAGAACAGAAGAAGAATTAAACGGTGTGACGTTGCTTGGCAGCAAGGAGACCAAGTATGAGTTCGAATACAATCCGAGTGTGCTTGAAACCTTTGTCAACAAGCATCAGGACAATGAGTACCTTGTTACTTTCAACTGTCCGGAATTCACTGCGCTTTGCCCTAAAACCGGACAGCCTGACTTCGCCAAGATAATCATAAACTACATCCCGAGAGAGCTGATGGTCGAAAGCAAAAGTCTGAAACTTTATCTGTTTTCTTTCCGTAATCATGGCGCTTTTCACGAAGACTGTGTGAACATTATCAAGGATGACCTCGTGAAGCTGATGAATCCAAGATACTTGGAGGTGATAGGAATTTTCAATCCGAGGGGAGGAATTTCCATTTATCCGTTTGCAAGCTACGCTGACGAGGAACACAAGCAACTGCAACATGAAAGGATGTTGGCTAATTTCAGAAACCAATAACCGCTGAAAATGAGAGACAGTATTATCGTTTTGTCGGGCGGACTTGACAGTGTGACGCTGTTGTATCACCGCATTGAGAGCATAGCTCTTGCTGTCACCTTTGATTATGGAAGCAACCATTCCGTAAGGGAGATAGAATGTGCCAGATGGCATACTAATAAACTTGGTGTTGAGCATCTTATAATAAGACTTGACTTCATGAAGGATTATTTCACATCATCACTTTTGCAGGGTGCTGATTCGATTCCGGAAGGTAACTATAACGAAGACAACCAGAAATCGACGGTGGTTCCGTTCCGCAATGGCATCATGCTTTCAGTGGCAGCCGGCCTTGCTGAAACGAGGGGATTGCACACAGTCTGCATTGCTAACCATACAGGTGACCATGCTGTCTATCCCGACTGTCGTCCTGGGTTTATAAATGCGATGGGCGAGGCGATAAAAAACGGCACATACGAGCATATTTCATTGGATGCACCATTCACCGACATGACAAAAGCTGACATCGTGAGGATAGGTGCAAAGCTTGGAATTGACTATTCCCACACTTATTCCTGTTATAAAGGCGGTGAGAAACACTGCGGAAAGTGCGGCACATGCAGGGAGCGGCGCGAAGCGTTTGAAATTGCGGGAGTTACCGACCCGACGGAATATTCTATTTGCCGATACACTGATATCTGAAGCCGATTTTTTCGAGTTCTTCTTTATCGTATATGTTTCTTCCGTCCACTACGACATTTCCTTTCATGACCTTCTTGATGACGTCCCAGCTGACCATACGGAACTGACGCCATTCAGTCAGTAGCAGAAACGCATCAGCACCAGAGGAGGCATCATAAACATCCTTGCAATATGTGACGGTGTCACCTAACCTTCTTTTGCATTCATCCATTGCGACAGGGTCGAATACTCTAACATTGGCATTGGCTTTGAGCAGCTTGTCAATTACCACTAATGCAGTGGCTTCACGCATATCGTCGGTTTCGGGTTTGAATGAAAGTCCGAGAACAGCGACAGTCTTGCCTTTGAGCTCAGGGATTTCTTTACGCAGTTTGTCGAAGACGAGGCTTTTCTGACGTTCGTTGACACGTTCAACGGCCTCAATGACCTCCATGTGGTAATCGTTTTCAATTCCGCTGTGTATAAGAGCTTTGACGTCCTTTGGGAAGCATGAGCCACCATATCCGCAGCCGGCATACAGGAACTTTTTGCCGATACGTGTATCCGAACCGATACCGTTTCTGACATTTTCCACGTTGGCTCCGACTCTTTCGCACAGATTTGCTATGTCGTTCATAAAGGAAATGCGGGTTGCCAGCATGGCATTTGCTGCATATTTGGTCATTTCGGCGGAAGGAATGTCCATGAAAATCACGCGGAAATTCTGTAGTAAAAATGGCTTGTAAAGTTTCGTGAGGACTTCCTCTGCACGTTTGCTTTCGGTTCCAATAACTACGCGGTCAGGACTCATGAAATCCTTTATGGCGTTGCCTTCCTTAAGGAATTCAGGATTGGATGCAACGTCGAATTCTATTTTTTCCCCACGCTTTCCAAGCTCTTCTTGGATTACTGCCTTAACTTTCTTGGCGGTGCCAACAGGAACCGTTGATTTGTTTACAAGTATCGTGTATTTTTTGATGTGTTGTCCGAACTGACGAGCAACAGCAAGAACATATTTCAGGTCGGCGGAGCCATCCTCATCGGGAGGGGTGCCTACTGCAGTGAAAACGAGTTCGACACTGTCCAGCACTTCCGATAGATCGGTAGTAAATTTCAATCTTCCGTATTCGACGTTACGTTTTACGAGGTTTTCAAGTTCGGGTTCATATATCGGAACAATGCCGGCTTTCAGTTTTTTTATTTTTTCCCCGTCAACATCAATGCAGGTAACATTGTTACCCATCTCGGCGAAACATGTTCCGCTTACAAGACCTACGTATCCGGTTCCAACGATTGCAATATTCATTTTTTGCCAAAAATTGATTATGCAAAGGTAATATTTTTAATTCAAATGAAAGGGGCGGAATTTGTTTTAATCCCGCCCCTTCAAAGTTATTTAGCCTTTTCAAATTATTTGAATGCATTTTCTTCCATTCCGTCACCTTCAACCTTCAGGCGTTCGAAATAACTTGGAATCTGTTTGCCGAGATATGCATCAACATAACATTTTGCAAGATACTGCGACAACATGAAACCATGTCCTTTCAAACCTACCAACAAGCCCTTGGACGGATCGACAACCATTCTCGGTTCGGTGTAATAACCGGCCCAGGATGACTGGATGCTGACACTTGCAAGCTTAGGTATCCAGTTGATGAAGACTTCGTTTGCAACTTCAAGGAAATCCTTGGAGTTGTACTTGAGGTCCTTGTTGGCCTGCAGTGAGTCAACTGCCGGAGAAGCACAGATGATAATCTGCCCCGTCTCTCTGAGCTGCTGTCCATAAACGGCGATGAATCCCTTGTAGTTGCGACGATCAATTAACATGCCGAGCTGGTTGCCGTTGACACCGATGAGAGGCAGACGACGTGTGATGAATGCCTGATGCTTGATAGGGAAGAATCCTGTATATACACCGATTTTCTTTGCGAAGACATCAGCACTGATACCCAAAGCATTTACGAAATGGTCAACTGTATATTCGGTGTATGTCCTATCGGCATTCTGAACAAGAGCGACAAACAATTCACCGTCTTTACTTAGATCGATGAGTTTTGCGTTTTCTTTCAGTGTGCCGCCGTTTGCCACACCTATTTTTCTCAGTAAGTCAATGGTCTTGCCGGGTGTTGCCTGCCAACAGTCTTTGCATATCTGGGCTGCCATGTATGTTTTGCCAAGGTCAGGGTTGATGAGCGGTGAAATCTCCTTTGCGAAATCCTTAGGCTCAATCATGTGCGCATTCGACCATTTCTCTGATTCAACCAAGTTGTTGTAGGTTTCCTCATTGTGTGCGAATGTCACATATTCAATAAGATGGTAGTCGATATTTGATTGTTCTTGAAGCTTTTTGAACAGTTCGTGGTTATGTACTGCAATATCAGCCAGTTCAGGCATACTGAAGGAAGGACGACCGCCAGCGATGCATCTCCATGAGCTTCCCGGTTCGTTGTTGATAAGGATAGGGTTGAAACCTGCTTCCGCGAAATATCTGAAAGCGGAGCTTCCGGCCATACCTCCACCGGCAATTAAAACCTTGGCTCTTACCTTCTTTAACTCACTTGGCTTTATAATGTATTGGTCCTGAGTTGCTTTTGACATGACTTCACCCATGCATATATGGCTTCCCATAGGAGCACGTGGTGTCGGATCGTTAACAAGTTCAACTCCCTTTGCATGCAGCAGCTGACGCAGACGAGGAATACATCTCGAACCTCTGCAGACTCCCATGCCGATTCTTGTGGTATGTTTTATTTCCTGAATTGTAATTGACTTTCTTTCACCGACAACCTTCATGACTTTGTCCATGTCTATGTCTTCGCAGAAACAAATGTATGATTTGCCTTCAGGTGTCGTTCCTGGCTTTTTCAGGTCAATAGGAGCCGGATAATTTTCTTTGAGGATGAAACCTCTTGCTTTTATCAAGTCTTCGCCATGGAGGTCTAAAGACTTAACCCATGCGACATTAGTCTTGTTCTTGCCTTTAATAATCTTTTCGATGATACCTTTGCCCACATTCTTGCCGTTGTTGTCAACGAGAAAGACTTCGCTCTTTTCGTTGGCTTCGTATTCGAATGGAAGATAGACCAAGTCTTTTGGAATGTTGTAGCCGAAGATTGCGAGGCCTGGGCAATGGTTGACGCAGCTCATACAGCCTATACATTTGTTGTAGTCAACTGTTGGAACAGAGTGTGTCGTGGGCTTTGTTATAGCTTTATGCGGACATGCAAATGTGCATGGATTGCACGCAAAACCGTAGATACAGTCAGTGATTACAAAAGGTTTCTCTATCATTCTCTCCTTTGAAGGAAGTGTGACGTTTTCGAGAACTCTTACAGGATGCTGCTGTGAGTCGATGTAATCTCTTGACAGTTTGAGATATGAGTCGTAATCGAATCTTACGTTCATCATCTGCATGATTTCGTATGCGGCCTGTTTTCCGCGGAGGACAGCGCTTGTGCCTTCACCGATTCTCAATACGTCACCGGCTCCCACACAGGATTTTCCGAAGACGATGTTGCCTTTGGTGAGGAGATTGTTGTCAGGGCGCAGACCTGTGCAGATGTTGATTACGTCAATGCCGTCAACTAATCTTTCTGTTCCGGGTATCGGCTTGAAGTTTTCGCATTCTGCTATGATTGCTCCGACTATACCGTCGTGTTTGTCATTTGGTATGGCTTTCAGCAGGGTGTGTGATGTCATGACAGGGATGCCAAGACGACGGACTCTGTTGGCCTGAACAGGAAAGCCGCCTTCATGAGGCATGGCTTCTATGATGGCTTTGACTTTCGCACCTGCCTGCATTGCCTGATATGATGTAAGATATCCGATATTGCCTGCACCGACTGTGAGAATGCTCTTGCCGAGAAGAGTCCGTTCATAGTTCATCATTTTCTGGAAGACTGCGGCTGTATATACTCCTGGCAAATCGTCATTTTCAAATGACGGCATAAAAGGCAGCGCACCTGTGGAAATAAGCAGATAATCGGATTCAACAAATGATATTTCTTTGGTTGTCAGGTTCTTGAGAGCCAAACGTTTGCCTTCGAGTATGTCCCAGACAACAGTTGAGAGAATGATTCCGTCGTGATTGTCACCGGCAAGAGTCTTTGCAATGTCGAAACCACGCATTCCGCCGTATTTCTGTTGCTCTTCGAAAAAGAAGAACTGATGAGTCTGCATAACGAATTGACCACCGATGGTGTCGTGATTGTCAATTACTATATTGCTGATATTGTTTTGATTGAGGATTTCACGGGCTGCAAGACCTGCTGGACCGGCACCGATGATGGCAACAGTGGTCTTATGAATTTTGAATGGTTTCTGCAAGTCAGGAATGTTGCCTTCCGGTTGGTATCCTTTTGGTATTTCCATGACTTCCTTTATGTTGTCAACGATAGTCGAGCAGATTCTTGTCACTTGTCCGTCAACGAGCATCTCGCAGGCACCACATTTGCCTATGCCGCACATTACGCTTCGTTCCCTGCCTTCAATACTGTGACTGTGAATGGGATAGCCTGCCTGATGTAAGGCTGCTGCAATGGAAATTCCCTTGGGGGCAGTCACCTCTTTCCCGTTGTATCTGAATGTCACTTCACCATTGTCTGGAATGGTTAAAATCGGATGTCTTTCTATCTTATACATAACATTAATATTTTGATAAAATTTGCCTGTTGAATTAAAATTGCAAAATTAAGAAAATGTTAAGATAATCACGCTTTTTTTTACTACTTTTGTAACTTGTAATTTTTCAAACAAACAGATGAGAAAAAAATCATTGGGAAGTTATGACTATGTGAAAGCAAAATTCACTAAGTATTTGGAGGATAATAATAAAAGAAAGACACTGGACAGATTTACCATCCTCGAACAGGCTTATAATATGAATGGGCATTTCGACATAGATCAGTTGTATAATAAGATGAAAAAAAGCAGGTTCCGCGTCAGTCGTGCCACGCTGTACAACACATTGTCTCTTCTTATCGATTGCGGCTTCGTTATGAAATACCAGTTTCCTAATAAGGATATCTTGTACGAGTTTGTTATGAAAAATGATGGGGACTCTCATTATCATTTGTATAATCTTGAAACTAAAGAGATTGTAAAATTTGATGATAAACGTTTTGATAAAATATTTAAAGATGTTGAAAAAAATTACGATGTGGATATAATAAACTGTAATATCGTATTGTATTGTAAAAATAAAAAGAAGGAATAGAAAATGAATGATAACAAAGTAGATGTTTTGTTGGGACTCCAATGGGGAGATGAAGGCAAGGGAAAAGTGGTCGATTTTCTTTCTGAAAAATATGACGTGATTGCAAGATTTCATGGTGGCGCCAATGCAGGACATACCCTTAAGATTGGCAATCTGACCCATGTTCTGCACTTGATACCGTCAGGAATTTTTCACAGTGACAAGTTGAATATAATAGGAAGCGGAGTCGTTATAGACCCTTATATTTTCAAACATGAATGTGATGACCTGCATAATTTGAGCGTGAAGTTCGAGGACCGTCTTCTCATTGCAAAACGTGCCCATCTCATCCTTCCGACACACCGTATGCTTGATGCCGTCTATGAAAGCAGCAAGGGTGCCAATAAAATAGGCAGTACCCTTAAGGGCATCGGCCCTGCATATACCGACAAGGTGGCTCGTTTGGGATTGAGAGTCGGTGATATTAAGGATGAGGCTTTTCAGTCAAAATATGAAGCTTTGAAAAAACAGCATCTTGATATTGCCAAGTCGTATGGTTTTGACTGTTGCTCCTTCCGCATCGAAAATATGACTTTGGAAGAATATGAGAAAGAATGGCTTGCCGCCATAGAATATCTTAAGTCTTTGCAGCTTATCGATTGCGAATGCTATATAAACCATCTTCTTGATGAGGGTAAGACAGTTTTGGCCGAGGGGGCACAAGGAACTATGCTTGATGTGGATTTTGGAACCTATCCGTTTGTGACTTCTTCGAGCAGTATCTCCTCAGGAGTATGTCTTGGCTTGGGCGTTCCGCCAAACAGAATAGGCAAAATATTCGGTATTGCCAAGGCATACTGCACTCGTGTCGGTGCAGGACCGTTCCCGACTGAACAGGATAATGAAACAGGTGAAATGCTGCGACTGAAAGGCGGTGAGTACGGGGCTACCACAGGACGTCCGAGACGTTGTGGTTGGATTGACCTTGTACAACTCAAATATTCCATTATGATTAATGGCGTTACTGATTTGATTATCACAAAACCTGACGTGCTCAATCAATTTGATACCATTAAGGCATGCACTTCATATTATCTTTATGGCAAACAACTGATTGACTATCCTTATAGTCTGATGCTTGACGGCTTGGTACCGCATTATGACCAGATTGAAGGTTGGAAAACTGATTTGTCGGCAGCTGGAGGCTATATTGGTCTGCCTAAGAATTTCAAGAATTATCTGTCATTTATCGAAGATTATCTCAAAACGAAAATCAATGTGATTTCAGTGGGGCCTGACAGAAAGGAAACGATATTCATAGAATAAGTGCTTGATAATTAGATGATTGCCATAGTAAACCTGTCTCACCATTATACCGGAGTCAATCTTTTTGACAACATTTCGGTACATATCCATAGTGGCGAAAAAGTCGGCATTGTAGGTAAGAACGGCTCGGGAAAAACCACATTGCTCAACATTATTTCAGGAAAAATCCAACCTGAAGGTGGCTCTGTCTCCATTCCTAAGGACAGTGTAATAGGATTTCTGGAACAGGACATGTCAACACTTAACAATGGCATTCTTCTCGAAGAGGCTATGAATGCCGTCCCTGAAATAATCGAGCTCAGAAAGAAATATGAGGAACTGAATGACAAATTAGCCAATCTTACTGAATATAAAGATGATGTATATAATAAATATCTTATTGATATAGAGAAGGTTTCTGACAGACTTCAGATGTTGGATTCCATCAGATACGATGAACTGGTGGAAAAGACATTGCTTGGACTGGGCTTCGAACGTTCCGATTTCCATCGTCATATCAGTGAACTCAGCGGTGGCTGGAAAATGCGAGTGGAACTTGCCAAGATTCTTATTTCCAGGCCGGATGTCATTCTCCTCGACGAACCAACAAATCATCTCGATATAGACAGTATCCGTTGGCTGGAGGAGTACTTGTTGCTATACAAAGGAATTGTGATTGTTGTGTCACATGACCGTATATTTCTCGATAATATTTGTACCAGAACGATTGAAATTTCTGCAGCGAAAGTATATGATTTCAATGGCTGTTACTCAAAGTTTGAGAAATGGAAGGATGAAATGATTGAATCAGAACTCAACCTTCAGGAAAAACAGAATAGGGAAATAGCTCAGATTCAGCAGTTTGTGGACCGGTTCAGATATAAGGCCACAAAAGCCAAACAGGTTCAGTCACGATTGATCCGACTTGAAAAAATTAAGGAGGTGGAAGTTGAGGTGAAGGATACTTCTGCAATAACATTCCAGTTCCTTCCTGCTCCGCCAAGCGGAAAAGTCGTGTTGGAGGCCAGGAACCTGTCAAAAAGTTATGGCGAAAAGAACGTTTTCCGTAATCTCGAATTCGATATCCTAAGAGGGGAATCTGTTGCGTTTGTTGGAAAAAACGGCGAGGGGAAATCCACTTTGGTGAAAGCTGTCACCGGTGACATCCCGTTTGAAGGTTCCCTCAAGATAGGGCATAATGTCAATATCGGTTATTTTGCGCAAAATCAGGCGGATTTGCTGGACCCGAACAAAACAGTGTTTCAGACTATAGATGATATAGCAACAGGAGAGTACAGGACAAAAGTTCGCGGCATTCTCGGATGTTTCCTGTTTAAAACCGATGACCTCGACAAAAAGGTTTCCATCTTGTCAGGCGGCGAAAGGTCGCGTCTTGCCATTGCCTGTATGTTGCTGAATCCTTTCAATCTGCTGATAATGGATGAACCCACCAATCATCTTGACATGATTTCGAAGGATATTCTCAAAAACGCTCTTCTGCATTTCGGCGGAACAATGATAATAGTTTCCCATGACAGGGATTTTCTGTCCGGATTGAGCACAAGGGTGTTCGATTTCCATAATCATACAATCAAACAATATAGCGGCGGAATAGAAGAATATCTCGAACATAACAAAGTAAGCAACATTGATGAGGCAATGCTATTAAGAAAAAAGCAACAGGCTATTGTCTCCAAAATGATTGCAAAACAGGGTAATACGACAGTTTCTGCAAACCGTCTGCAGTATGAAATGCAGAAGGAAACGGAACGTCAGAAGAAGAGACTTCAGAAAAAAATAGCAGAACTTGAACAGCTTATCGAAAAGAAGGAATCCGAAATGAAAGACGTTGAAATATTAATGAATAGCGGAAAGGCTGATTCCAAAGTGTTTGAGAATTATGGTGTGCTGAAAAATGAACTGGACCGGCTCGTTGAACAATGGGAAGACTCAATCTCGCAAAGTGAAGAAATGCAAAGTCAGAGCGAATCTAATTAAATAAAATTATTATATTTGCAGAAAATACATTACAAATGAAAAGCAGTAAGGAACTTTTGGATTTAGTAAATTATCATATAACACAATTGGATAATTTATCACCGACAATGAAACTTGTTAAAGGTCCTGCAAATCTATATGAACCAATAATTTATGCAATGAATCAGGGCGGAAAGAGAATTCGCCCAACTCTTTTGTTGCTTACGAATCAGGCATACGGCGGCAATTTGGATGATGCCATGTATCCTGCTATGGGTATAGAATTATTTCATAATTTCACCTTACTGCATGATGATATAATGGATAGAGCTGTGCTAAGACGCGGTAATCCGACAGTTTACCATAAGTGGAACTCGAATATTGCCATTCTTTCGGGAGATGCCATGTGTGCCCTTGCCATCAAATATATCTTTAAGACGAAATCGGAGTTTATGAGAGTGTTAACGGACACTTTTATCGACATGTCAATCAAAGTTTATGAAGGACAGCAATATGATGCTGATTTTGAGAATATTGATGATGTTCCTATCAATGATTATCTGAATATGATATATCTTAAAACGGCTGTTCTGATAGGTGCAGCGATGAAGATAGGTGCGATAATAGCATGCAAGAATGAGGCTGAACAGAACAGGATTTATGAATATGGATGCAATGTGGGCATGGCATTTCAACTGATGGACGACTTGCTTGACGTTTATGCTGATGAGAAAACTTTTGGCAAAAAACCTGGCGGAGATATCCTGTGCTGCAAGAAGACATACGTCTATCTCAAAGCCCTTGAAGTTGCTGATTCTGCAACAAGAAAGGAACTCAAAACGGTGTATTGCTCCACTGACATGAATCCCGATGACAAAATCAGAAAGGTGACTGCTCTATTTGATAAATTGGATGTCAAGGCATATACATATAATCTTGTTGATGACTATTATGCCAAAGCTGACAAAATCATGAAAGATATTGATATTTCGTCTGAAAACAAGAAACAGCTTGTTGAATACTGTAATAAACTGGCACGTAGAAACTATTGATTTTTTGAGTATGGTTTCATGCCGGGAACAGATAATATATTTAGATCCAATTGATAGTTAATTGATTATATATATGCTTGATGATAAGAAAGTTGTTAAATATGTTGGAATAGCCATTTCATTGGCAATACTTGCACTTTTGGTCTTTAAATTCACTTTTGTTGTATGGTATGTCCTAATTGCTGCCGTAATTTCCAGCATTGGATCTCCAATAGTCAGTTTCCTCAGAAAAAGAAAGATATCCAAAACCAAATATGTGTCTCCAGGGTTGGCAGCTATCATCACATTGGTGCTGATGATGGTGGTTCTAATCCTGATAATCATGCTTTTTGTTCCTTTGTTTGTCAGACAGGTGGATGTTATTTCATCGATAAACATCCAAAATATAATGACTTATCTTGAAGAACCCATACACAAGGTGACTGATGTGCTGAGACGTCTGAAGCTAATAGGAACGGATGATGACTTGCTGAAGGTTATAGGAAATCATCTGACATCCATTATCAATGCTTCATCGGTGACTTCATTTATATCCAGTGCCATCAGTTCCTTAGGCGGTTTTTTCGTGTCAGCTTTCTCCATCATTTTCATATCATTTTTCTTTTTGAAGGAAGACGACTTGTTTATCAAAATAGTTCTACTTTTTGTAAGCGAGGGAAATCATGAAAGGATGGTAACTGCTGTCGGTCATGTCGGAAGATTCTTGAGCAAATATATCATAGGCCTTCTTCTGGATATATTGGGGATGTTTGTTCTTGAAAGCATTGGATTGTCAATCATAGGAGTGAATGGTGCATTGCCGCTTGCACTTATGGGGGCTTGTCTCAATGTTATCCCATACGTGGGACCGTTGATAGCCACTGTCCTGGCGGTCATCATTGGCATAGCCTCCAAACTTGGCGGCGGAATTGTAGATAACAGCCTGATTATCCATGGAGTACTGATTGCTGCAGTATTCATCGTGTCAAATTGGATAGATAACTTTTTCTTGCAACCGACAATATTTTCAAGGAGTCTGCATATACATCCTCTGGAAATATTCCTTGTGATTCTTATCGCTGGCAGCTTTGCGGGTGTTTTGGGAATGCTCATAGCAATACCGGCTTATACCATAATAAAGGTTATCGCCAAGGAGTTCTTCAGCAAATATGAAATTATTGATGAGTGGACAAGGAATATGAAAATTGAATAATTAATCATAAAAAATGAATCTCGAATATAAATATATTGCGACTACATTTTCTGGACTTGAGGAAGTGCTTGAAAATGAATTGATTGAATTGGGTGCAGAAAATACTCATATCCTCACCCGTGCAGTCTCTTTTGAAGGCGACAGAACCATAATGTACAGAACTAACATGTATTGCAGAACTGCCTTGCAGATTCTTGTGGAATTAAACACGGGCATTGTGAATTCATCTGATGACATTTACGATTTGGTGATGGATGTCATTTGGGAGAAATATTTTCGTCCATACGACTCATTCTGTGTCAATGCAATAGTCAACCAATGTCCGTTTATCGACAATTCTTTGTATGCATCCCTGAAGGTTAAAGATGCGATTGTTGACCAGCTGAGAGACACTTTTGGCGTTAGGCCTTCTGTTGACAAGGAAAATCCTAATGTGATGGTGAATGTTCATATTTATCGCGACAAGTTCAGTCTGTACCTTAATACTTCCGGACTGCCTCTGTTCAAGAGAGGGTATAAGGTATGTGCGGTATCGTCACCTCTCAATGAGGTGCTTGCAGCAGGCATGATTTATCTTAGCGGATGGCCCAAGAATGTCCCGTTGTATGATCCATTCTGCGGTTCTGGTACAATACTTGTCGAAGGCGCAATGATTGCCATGAATGTTGCCCCGGGACTTTATCGTGACTTTTTTGCATTTCAGAAATTGAAATCTTATAACAGGGCAGTTTTCAATGAAATAGTTGAAGAAGCCAAGTCGAAGATTATTTATGATGCGCCGCCAATCATTGGCTCGGATATTTCCGACAAAGCAGTGAATTATGCCAATGCCAATATAAAAAATGCCGGATTTTCCGATTTTATCAAAGTTGAACAGTATGCTTTTGGTGACTGTTTCCCTGAAATCAGTGATGGATATATTATCACCAACCCTCCGTATGGTGTCCGTACTGACAAAGAAAATCTGACTGATTTGTACAAACTTATCGGTGATACGTTCAAACATCATTTCAACGGTTTTTCTTGTTGGGTTATATCTTCCGACAAGGATGCAGTTGATTCTATCGGACTTCATGCTTCGTCAAAAAGAAAGCTCTTCAACGGCCCTCTTGAATGCAGGTTCATGGGGTATAGGATGTATTGAATATGAAATGTGCCGAGATACTGCTCCCGTTGCCTCTGCAGGAGACCTTCACTTACCAGGTTCCGGAAGATTTGGCTGATAAGCTGAGAGTTGGCGTCAGGGTTATAGTACCGTTCGGCAAAAAGAAGTATTATTCCGGTGTCGTAGTCAGAGTCTTCGATTCTCCCGACATGGAGTTTGGTTATGTGCTGAAATCCATCCTTTACGTCATTGATGAAAGACCTATAGTGTCAGAAATCCAATTGTCGCTGTGGCGCTGGATATCATCATATTACATAGCT
Organism: Bacteroidales bacterium; assembly: GCA_016285515.1. Classification (GTDB taxonomy): domain Bacteria; phylum Bacteroidota; class Bacteroidia; order Bacteroidales; family BM520; genus RGIG7150. The sequence goes on along the minus strand of JAEEQW010000007.1, from coordinate 115,221 downwards.
AATATCGGAGATGTGATGAATATCGCATTGCCTTCCTTGTTCAAAATTTCCAGTGAGACTTATATTACGGTCAATCCGGATTTTCTTGGTGAGGTTGACGGATTTGACGACAGAGTCTATAATCTTCTTGACGCCTTGAATGAAAATAAGAAGCTCACGATTAAGCAGGTTGAGTCGATAATAGATGTGAATAATGTGTATAAATTCATTCAGTCATTGGTCTCATCTGGGGTGGTGGATTTTGTCGAGGAAATAAAGAATCCGTATCGTCCGAAATATGAGGATGTTGTGGAAATCAATGAGCCCTTCCGCAATGATACAGCGATGAACGAACTTTTCAATTCGCTTGAAAAGCGTTCCTACAGGCAGATGGAATTTATGCTTGCATATTTTAAGTGTGCAGGTGCTCAGTCCGACCAGTTTCCGTCAATACCTCTCAAATTGATTCAGAATGAAGTGAAATGCGACAGAGCCATTGCAAATGCTTTAGTGAAGAAGAATGTAATCACAATATCCAAACGCAAAGTTGACAGGATAGAGAAGAGTGATGCTTCTGATTGCATTGACAATCTGCAACTTACTGATGCGCAGAGCCTTGCCCTTGAGGAGATTAAAACTGGTATGGTGGATAAGAATGTGATATTGCTTCATGGTGTGACTTCGAGCGGCAAGACTGAAATATATTTCAAACTGATAGAGGAGGCTGTTAAAAATAAAAAACAGGTGCTGCTTCTTCTTCCCGACATTGCTCTGACTACTCAGATTGTCGCCCGCACTGTCAATTACTTCGGACATCGGGTCGGGGTACTTCATTCCAAATTCAATCATAATGAGAAGGTGGAAATATGGAATTCAGTGCTTGACAACAATGCTGATTTTGATGAGGGATGCAATATAATTGTCGGTACACGTTCCTCTATTTTTCTGCCTTTCAACAACCTGGGTCTGATTATAGTTGACGATGAACATGATTATTCGTACAAGCAAAATGAATTTTCTCCACGTTATAATGCGAGGGATTGTGCGGTATATTTGGCAGGATTGTATAATTCCAAAGTTGTGCTGGGCTCAGCAACACCTTCCATTGAGTCGTATTATAATGCCAAGAATAACAAGTATGGACTTGTAACGCTGAAGGAACGTTATGGCGGCTTGACGACTCCCGAAATCCGTGTCGTTGACATGAAGGATGAAAAGCGTTTCGACAGAATAAAGGCTGACAATTATTCAGTAGAGTTGATTGATGCCATACAGGCTGCATTGGATGCAAAGCGTCAGGTGCTGGTGTTCCAGAACAGACGCGGTTTTTCGCTGAGACTGGAGTGTGAGGTCTGCGGATGGGTTCCTACTTGCATGAACTGTGATGTGTCGCTAATATATCATAAGGTGTTCAATCAGATGCGCTGCCATTATTGCGGCTACCATACCGAGATACCGGGTGCCTGTCCGCGCTGTCACAGTACAAATCTTGTGATGAAAGGCTTTGGGACTGAAAAGGTTGAAGAGGATCTTCAGACTTTGTTCCCCGATGCCGTAATAAAAAGGATGGACCTTGACACCACAAGACGGAAAAATGCCTTTAATGAGATTATCAGTGAGTTTACTTCAGGAAAGATAGATATTCTTGTCGGTACTCAGATGATTACCAAAGGGTTGGATTTTGAGAACATATTGCTTGTAGCTGTTGTCAATGCCGACACATTGTTGTATTACCCTGATTTCAGGGCTTTTGAAAGAGCTTTTCAGGAACTGACGCAGGTCAGCGGTAGGGCAGGGAGAAAAAAAGACCGTGGCAAGGTTATCATTCAGACTTTTTCACCATATCATTCCGCCATAGTTTATACTGTGGATAATGATTATGAAAAAATGTATTACAGCCAGATTATTGAACGTCAAGCGCATAAGTATCCACCGCTGTACAGGTTGATAAATGTGAAGGTAAAACATAAGGATCCTGCGGTTGTCAATGAGGCATCAAAGGTTTTTGCATCGTTGCTCCGTCAGGAATTAGGTGACAGAGTGCTTGGACCGGAATATGGCTCCATTCCTCGTGTCAATAATGTGTATATCAAGGATATAATGATAAAAATCGAGCGGAATAAGAATTTCGCCGCATTAAAATCGAAATTTGTTGATATCTATACTGCCTTTTTGATGAAACCGCAATACAAAGGTGTTATGTTAGTTATTGACGTTGACCCGTATTGATGTGATAGCAATGGTTATAGTATTGCACATTCCGGTAAATGATGATTTACATATTGGGGGATGATGGCCTATCCCTACAGGTCATTCGTCAGGGGATTGGATGATATACACCTCTTCGTTTTTCTTCTTCATGAAATAATGTTCACGTGCGTATTCCTCTCGGAATTTCGGGTCGTTTTTCAGCCTTTCAAGGGTTATGCTGTCTTTTTCGTATTCTTCGTTGTATTTGTCGAGTTGTTCCTGCATACCCCTTAGTTCCTTGTTCATCTTATGAAGCTTCAATAGGTTGTATTTGTCGAAAAATATGATTAAAAGGGCAAATACAAGTGTCAGAATGAAGTACTTGTTCAGTAATATACGTCGCCAGTTGATTCTTTTCATAATGTTATGGCTTTATAATCCACTTCTGACCTCTATAATTGTAATTGTCATCCTCGTCCTCGTTCTCGTCAAGAGGGGCCTGTTCCACAGATTTGAGTTTTTTGAAAGCATGAATCCACAGGAATATTACGTATGGTATGAATAATGCTGTCAGCCATGTGTAACTTGTCATCAGGCAATAGTCATATAATCCGTGAAGTATGATAGGGATTATGATTGACTTGATTATATAAGAGGTACGGTTTGTTTCGTCAAATTTTGCCATACCAAAGTAATAACCCATTGTCAATCCGAATATTGCGTGTGCTGGGACTGCAGTTACTGCTCTCGTTATTGCTGTACCAAGCCCGCCTTCCATTACATACAGTATGTTTTCCAGTCCGGCAAAACCAAGAGCCACATATACGCCATAAACTATTCCGTCGAATTTTTCGTTGAATTCCTCGTTTTTCCATATAAGAAAATACAGTGCGAGATATTTGAGCATTTCTTCCGTGAAACCTGCAACTACAAAAGCCTCGTAAAAAGGCGAACTGTTGAATTGGACGAGAAACTTTTCAATAGATGACGCTGGGAAACAGACGAGAGCACCCCATAGCAAACCTCTCAGGAGGAGCTTTGCAGGTTCCTTGTCATACAGGTCGCGGTTATAGATGTAAAATGCTATGATTGCGACTGGTGCCAGAGATAGAATGAGAAGGGTTGACATATTTCTTATTCTTTAGTGATTAAGGAAAAGACGCGGCATACCATAATTTGACAATAGTATGCTGCGTCTTTGCATTTTTGTTGGTTACCAAGCGAATAATGGACGTGGTGACATCATTGCGTTGACCTTTTTGCGGGTTTCGATGATGACATCCTCATCAATGGTGCATTGGTTGCCGTCAGGTTTGATGTTGCTGATGACATTGTCAATCATATCGACGATGACAGGCATATCGGCTTCCTTGAGGCCACGTGTGGTGATTGCAGGGGTGCCTATGCGCAGACCGGATGTCTGGAATGGTGTGCGTGAGTCGAATGGAACCATGTTCTTGTTGACAGTGATGTCGGCTCTGACGAGAGTGTTTTCAACCATCTTACCTGTAACCAGCGGGAAGTTCTTGCGAAGGTCGATGAGCATCAGGTGATTGTCGGTGCCGCCTGATACGACGCCATAACCCTTGCGGATGAATTCGTCGCACATAACCTTTGCATTCTTCTTGACTTGTTCAACATAAGTTTTGTAGTCATCGGAAAGAGCTTCACCGAGAGCGACAGCCTTAGCTGCGATAACGTGTTCTAATGGACCGCCCTGAACGCCAGGGAAGACAGCTGAATCAAGCAGTGATGACATTTTGCGGATGACACCTTTCTTTGTGACCTTGCCGTAAGGGTTGTCGAAATCGTGGCCTATGAGAATCATACCGCCACGAGGACCTCTCAGTGTCTTGTGGGTTGTTGTGGTTACGATGTGGCAGTAAGGCATAGGGTCGTTGAGGAGACCTCTTGCGATAAGTCCTGAAGGGTGTGAAATATCGGCCATGAGGATGGCTCCAATTTTGTCGGCAACTTCTCTCATACGCTTGTAATCCCAGTCACGTGAATATGCTGATGCACCGCAGATTATAAGTTTTGGCTTTGTTTCAAGAGCGAGTTTCTCGAAAGCGTCATAATCAACTCTTCCTGTCTTTTCGTCAACCATGTATCCAACCGGTTTGTAAAGAATACCTGAGGAGTTGACAGGTGAGCCGTGTGACAGGTGACCGCCATGTGACAGATCCAGGCCCATGAATGTGTCTCCAGGCTCCAGGCATGCAAGCAATACAGCCATGTTTGCCTGTGCGCCGCTGTGAGGCTGAATGTTAACCCATTCGGCTCCATACAGCTCCTTCGCCCTGTCAATGGCAATGTTTTCAGTGATGTCAACATTCTGACAACCACCATAATACCTTGCTCCAGGATATCCTTCAGCATACTTGTTTGTCATAACAGAACCCATTGCTTCAAGAACCTGGTCACTGACAAAGTTCTCGGATGCAATCAGCTCAATGCCATTAGTCTGGCGTTCTCTTTCTTTTTGAATGACTTCAAATACTTTTTCGTCGCGTTTCATTTTTCTTAAAATGTTTTATTTATTACTGAAATATATATTATTTATCCGTTTTATCGTTGTATAGATATAATCTTGCAAAGATAGTTAAAAGATAGTATTTAAGCATGATAATTTGGCTGAAAATTATTTTTTTGATTATTTTTGTAGATTATTTCAAAAGATAAAATTCGGAATTATGGATAGAAAGCTTGTGATTATACCTACCTATAACGAGAAGGAGAACATTGAGAAGATTATTCGCACTGTATTTCAGAAAGAAGGCGAATTCAACATTCTTATTGTCGATGACAATTCTCCTGACGGGACGGCTGGAATCGTGAAGAAATTAATGGAGGAATTCCCTGAACGTCTTTTTATCAGGGAACGTGAAGGGAAACTGGGCTTGGGTACGGCATATATTCTTGGTTTCAAGTGGGCGCTGGAACAGAATTATGATTACATTTTCGAGATGGATGCCGACTTTTCACATAATCCGGATGATCTGATAAGACTGTATCGTGCTTGTGCTGAAGAAGGCAATGATGTGGCTATAGGGTCAAGATATGTCAGCGGTGTGAACGTTGTCAACTGGCCCATGAAACGTATTCTGCTGTCGTATTATGCCTCCAAGTACGTCAGAATTGTAACAAGAATTCCAGTCAGGGATACGACAGCGGGCTTTATGTGCTATACATCCCGCGCTTTGCGTGCCATCAATTTCGACAATATTAAGTTTACCGGCTATGCTTTCCAGATTGAAATGAAATATACGGTATGGAAACTTGGCGGAAAAATCAAGGAAGTGCCTATTATCTTCTATGACAGAACCGAAGGCACGTCAAAGATGAGTGGCAGCATTTTCGGTGAGGCTGTATTCGGTGTGATTAACCTTACTTTCAGAAATATCAAGAAACTGCATTATGGATTTTCTGCTTCGTAATGCATTTGTCGTAAATGAAGGAAGGCAATTTGTTGCCAATATCCATATCTCAGACGGGATAATCACCGGAATTGACAGCACGTTGTCGCTCTCAGGTAAGCCGGGGGCCACAGAAATAGACCTGACGGGACTTTATCTGTTTCCTGGTGTTATTGACGAGCATGTGCATTTCCGTGACCCTGGGTTTACTTATAAGGCTGATATGGAATCTGAAAGCCGAGCTGCCGTTGCAGGCGGAGTGACTTCTTTTATGGATATGCCAAATACGAATCCACAGACGACCACGAATCAGCTTGTTGAAGAAAAATACCGTTATGCCGAAGGCAGGTGCTATGCCAATTACGGATTTTATCTTGGTGCTACAAATGACAATATTGTTGAAATAAAGTCTGTAAATCCACATTTGGTACCCGGAATCAAGGTGTTTGTCGGCTCTTCTACAGGCAATATGCTGACTGATGATGAGGCTGTGCTTGACAGAATATTTGCCGAGTCTCCTATACTGATTGCGGTGCATTCCGAGGATGAGGAGCTTATACGTCAGAATTTGCAGATTGCAAGGAAATTATATGGCGACAACCCTGATGCTTCAGTGCATCCGTTTATTCGCAACTCGGAGGTATGCTTCAATGCCTCCAAGAAAATAGTTGAACTCGCTAAAATGCATAATTCAAGACTTCATGTTCTTCATGTCACCACTGAGAAAGAATTGTCTTTGTTTTCACCGGAATTAATTCAGGATAAAAGAATTACAGCTGAGGTTACAGTCAATCATCTCTGGTACGATGAGAGGGATTATGCAACCAAGTCGAATCTGATAAAATGCAATCCTGCAATAAAGGGTGAATCTGACAAACTCGCTTTGCGGCAGGCTCTGGCAGAGGGTTTGATAGACACCATAGGTACTGATCATGCGCCTCATACTCTGGATGAGAAGATGCGCCCTTATTATCAGGCACCTTCGGGTATGCCTTCAATCCAACATTCCCTGCTTGCAATGCTGGAAATGTCAAAGAATGGAATATTCAAACTTGAGATGATTCCTGTATGGATGTCCCATAATCCTGCAATATGTTACAAAATTCACAACAGAGGTTTTGTGAGGGAAGGCTATGCTGCTGACCTGACTGTTGTGGACCTGCATTCTGAAACTCAGGTGACACGCGGCAATTATTATTATAAGTGTGGATGGTCTCCTTATGACGGAACTGTTTTTACTTCAAAGATTAGATATACATTTGTAAACGGGTGTATGGTGTATGATGGAAATTCCATCGTGGGTACGCCGAATGGTAAAAGATTAATTTTTAATTGGAATTAAAAATGAAAAGAATTAAAATTCTGATAATAAGTGTTTTAATGATAACTGTAGCTTTTGTTTCATGTGACAGTGAAACGGCTCATGTCGCTGAATATTATGATAATGGTTCCAACTTATTGGATGGAAATGAAAAGAGGCAGCCCAAACTCGTGTTTTATTATTCAGGCACTGACAGTACGAATTGTCGGGAAGTCCAATATTATAATGATGGCACAAAGAAGATAGAAGGTCGTCATAAGAACGGAGCGCGGGACGGTGAATGGACTGCGTGGTATCGTAATGGCAGAATATGGAGCCGCGGTAATTATAAGGATGGTTATGCAGAAGGCACCAGAAGGGTATATCACGAAAACGGGGAACTGTATATTATAGGTGACTATAAGCATGGCGAACGAGTCGGAGAGTGGATTTTCTACGATTCGTTAGGAAAAGAGCTGAAGAAATTGAACTATGGACTTGCCAAGGATGTGGTTCCGGTGACTAACGAGTAAAGTCTTTGTTGCTTAACTCACTGAATATCTTTATCCTGCAGAGATAGTGTTTTATCACAATTGATTTCTTGTATATATTAGTGACGTGGGCGTGTTTTATTGCTTTGCGTTTTGCTTTGATGCTGCGGAAATGTCTGATAAAATACAGGTGTCCGCGAATTACAGCCCATAAGTCACTGAAACCGCCATCGACAAGGAATTTAATGGAAGCAACAACATCCAGAAACCAACGTGTGAAAAGTACGGTGCAGACTTTGCCGTCGGGGAGATTTTTGTAAAGCATAATGATGTTGTTGCGCATGTTCAGGTAGGTCTTCCGCGATGAGCTTTTGGGTAAGGTTCCACCACCTATGTGATATACCACAGAATCAGGGCAATATCCGATTTTGTAGTTGTTGTTTTTCAGCCTCCAGCACAGGTCTATTTCCTCCATGTGAGCAAAGAAATCGCCATCAAGTCCTCCGACTTGCCAGAAGGCATTGGCTCTTACGAACATGCATGCGCCTGTTGCCCAGAATATTTCGGCATAATTGTTGTATTGTCCGTTGTCGGTTTCTATGTTCTGAAAAATTCTGCCTCTGCAGAAAGGATATCCCAGATGGTCGATAAAACCGCCTGCGGCTCCTGCGTATTCGAATTTGTCACGCTCATAATACGAGAGCAGTTTCGGTTGGCAGGCAGCATAGTCTGCGTTTTTGTCCATAAATTCTATGACAGGCTGAATCCAGTTTGAAGTGACTTCTATATCAGAATTTAAGAGGACATAGTATTCGTATGTGGTGAGCTGTTGCAGCGCTTTGTTGTATCCTTCGGCAAATCCCCAGTTACGGTCAAATATAATGGTTCTTACTGTCGGAAATGATGATGAGATGAATGTTACCGAGTCATCGGTGGAAGCGTTGTCAGCGATTACGACATCGGCAATTCCTGTACATGTTCCAATCACTTTTGGGAGAAACTGTTCGAGGAATTTTTTGCCGTTCCAGTTGAGAATGACTACAGCAACGCGCATTTTAGTATGGATTGTCGAAAGTGCGTTGTAAATGTTGGCCCCATATTTCTTCGTATTCGGTGTCATCGTTGATAATTGGGGCGTTGTGATACAAGTCGAACTGCCATTTTGGGTTGTGTATCTCGCCTATGACATCGGAATGAACAAGGTCGTAGTCTTTGATTGCGGCATCATGTGTGGCGAAAACGAACCTTTTGTCGCGCTGGCCTGCAATTTCGTAGTATTGCCATATCTCGTAAGGGATAGTGCTTGCGGGTATTACATTGTTTTCCTTATGGTTAGGTGGCCCATACTGCAGGTAGATACGGCCGCGGTCGGTGTCGTAGCCTTTTCTGAATACATTGCCGTAGGTTGCATTGACCTTTTTGACTTCACCCATGTAATTGTTGAATGCCTGCTCGGGAGCAAGTTCATCACGTTCCGACCAGAACATGGATATGAACTGCTGCATTATTTCAATATTGGTGACGGTGTCAACTTTGTTGATGAAAGGACGTTCACTCAAAGTGGCTTTAGGCATCATGGAGTGAATGATTGAACGCAGTGTGTCAACACTGGTGAATTTGCTGGCAAAGGAATTGGTCAGATTAATCGCTGAAATCATGTTTTCGCTGAGTTCATATTCAGGATTGTAACGTTGGAAGAATTTTTTTGTCTTTATAACTTCCTTGCCGCTTTCATCAAGTACGCTGATAACCAGCCAATAGTTTCCTGTAGGTAATGTTTTGATGTTTATATTGTTGAGTAAACATGTCACAGGTTTGGCATAATCCACTTGGATTTTGTTTGAGCCTTCAATGATGTGACCTGCGTTTTCATAGCTTTCGATATAAGACATGATTGCCATGCGGCTATTTTCTCCGAGAAATTTGTCGATATTGTAAATTTCATTGTAGTAGGTAAGTTTGTCGCGTGTTTCCGGGAAATATGTTGAAAAATAAGGTATCATGTCATATCCGCCTCGTGTTATCATTGATTTGTTATTGGATTTGGAATATGTGTCGATGAAACAGATTGTTGAAGAACTGACCACATCTTTCGGAAGTCCCATGCTGAAAACGACGTCTCCTTTGACGATTTTTGTGGTGTCATTCTTATCCTTGACGGTGAGTTCCAGCAAATAGGAGGAATTTTTCAGGAAGATGCGCTGTTGGTCAATGATATTGTTTGTGATATTCAAGGTGTCACTGGTTGGAATGCCTGTCAGTTCATATTTCAGAAAGTCGCTGATTACATTATTGTCTTTGAATATCATGGTGACCTGAGCGGCGGAATTGAAGTGTCCGTCAGCTGTTTTCACTTGTTTAAGCTCATTTTGAGGAATCATAAGGTATGTTTCCAGATATGTTTCACCATCGGCCGTACTGAAGCAGCCGTAGTTGAAGTTTACTGTAAGACTCTGACAATTAGCCATCACCGCAGCGAATATCAGAAGCAATGTTATTTGTATTTTATGCATTTTAGAAAAAAATTATTCATGCAAAGATAAATATTTTTCAGAAAATAGTCTCCAATAAAAAAAAAGTTGTACTTTTGCAGCGCAAATCACGGAGAAATGGCAGAGTGGTCGATTGCGGCAGTCTTGAAAACTGTTGTACCTTCGGGTACCAGGGGTTCGAATCCCTTTTTCTCCGCTTCCCTTTTAAATATCGTTTCATAAATATTATTTTCAAATAATATTTGCTTTTTTGGCAAATCCTCATTTTTTCCTTATTTTTGCAGGATAAATTCGGATTAAAATGATAACATTTCTAATTTGTCTTGCTTTACTTATAACAGCATATTTTACCTATGGTAAATTTCTGGAAAGAATTATCGGTGTAAAAGACAACACCGAAGTCCCTTCAAAAGTCAGTTATGACGGCGTTGACTACATTCCTCTTCCACGTTGGAAAATATTTCTGATACAATTGTTGAACATTGCCGGACTTGGACCAATATTCGGTGCAATATTGGGAGCGGCGTATGGACCTGTGGCTTTCCTTTGGATTACGCTTGGCGGTATTTTCATGGGTGCAATGCATGACTTCCTGTCAGGTTATATGTCCCTGAAAAACAACGGCTGCAGCCTGCATCAGCTTGCCAATCTGTATCTTGGCAAGAACACTAAACTTATGATGAGTCTTTTTACGGGCCTACTGATGATAATGGTTGGTGCAGTGTTTATGTCGCAGCCTGCAGTGCTTATCAATAATCTGATTCATTTTGAAAATCCGTTTTTCACAAAAGTGGCAATTGACAATAGTGCTGGAATTTACACAAATGGCCTTCTCATAATTCTTGCATGTATATTTGTTTATTACATTGTTGCCACTATTTTGCCAATAGATAAGATTATTGGAAATCTGTATCCTGTTTTCGGCATTTTGCTGCTGATAATGGCATTAGGAATGTTATATGCATTATTCTTCGAAGGTTATGGGGCGAAGATACCGGAACTTACAACATTACAGAATATGAATGCCAGCAATTTGCCGATATTTCCTATGCTTTTCACCACAATTGCCTGTGGCGCCCTGTCAGGATTTCATGCGACACAGTCACCTTTGATGGCGCGTTGTATCAGTAATGAGAAACAGGCGAGAGGCATTTTCTATGGTGCGATGATTTCTGAAAGTATCATTGCTCTCGTATGGGCGGCTATCGGCATGGCTTTCTGGGGAAGTGTTCAGGGCCTTAATGGTGCAATTGCACAATATAACGGTTCTGCTGCACTTTTGGTCACAACCATCGCAAATTCCACATTGGGCAAAACCCTTGCAGCACTGGTGACATTAGGCATTATTGCATGCGCCATAACTTCGGGTGACACTGCTTTCAGAAGTGCAAGACTTATTTTCTCCGATCTTCTGAAAATCAGTCAGACCAAGAGTATGAACAGAATAATGGTGGCGCTTCCGGTATTTATACTTAGTCTTATAATTATTTTACTCCTGCCTTTCCAGACTATGTGGAGTTACTTTGCTTGGCTGAACCAAACGCTTGCGGTGTTTACACTATGGACAATCACAGCATGGCTGCATTATAATAACAGGCTGATGAATGTCAGTGCGATACCGGCTGTTTTTATGACATTTGTCTGCTCAAGTTATATTTTCATTTCACCATTGATGTTTGGAATGCAGAACAGAAATCTGGCCTTAATTTTTGGCGCTGTCCTTACTTTGATTATAATGATATTGTTCATTTATAAGATACGTATGGACAATAAATCCAAGAATTTAAGTTTGAGAGCCGGTATGACTATTGCTCTCAAAAATGCACGTGACGCATACGTGATGAAATAGGTGGTTTATTCGTGAAATATTATCGCCTGATAGGTGTATAGTTCTGCATCTTTCCAACCATCCCAACCTATTCCCGCTTTGTCGTGGGCACAATGACTGATGAATTCTTCTTTTGACCATGGGACTTCATCGGCAACTTGTGGAAGATAAGTTCCGCTGTAGCCGTCTTTTTTTATGAAGATTCCATCGCGGTGGAGTTGGAATTCATCTATGCTTTTGATGCGTTTAAGCGGTGTAAGCACTGATATTTCAATGTTCACGCTGCTGAGTTCATCTTTTGAAAGAGGGTAGAACCGTGGGTCGTTGAATGCGGCTGAGAGAGCCATTTCTTTTACCACATCCCATAGTTTCGTGTCTTCACCGAAATGTCCGATACATCCACGCAGGTTGTCATCAATGGTCAGAGTGACGAAGGCACCGCATCTGACGGTAGCCCAGGATTCCATCTTAGGGATGTCGGCTTTTATTCCCAATGCATTACTGATAGTGGCACGAGCCAGTTTGAGCAATGTCTTTTTGTTGTCTTCTGTCAATGTGAAACTGGTGTTTTTCATGTCATTTTTAATTGTGACCGCAAGAGCGTTGTAGCCTACGACCTGATCATAGTCTCCATATTGTGAATCACCTGAATTGCAGTATTGTAGGTGTTCAATGTCAAATGTGTTGCCAGTGGCTGCCTCCATCATGGATAGCAGTACCACTATTGCCATTTCACCGCATGCACTTGTGGAAAGATTGTGGATGTTCTTGGCAGCATTTGCATGTAGTTGGCCAATAAATCTCTCGACACTGCCTGTCATTATTGCTTTGGCAGTAAGGCTGTCCACCATATTGGCATCCTTGTAGGAAGGGTAGTGCGAAAAGTCGCTGCTGATGATGAACAGGTTACGCTCGTTGAACCATGGCTGCAAGGTCTGTGCGATGCTGCGCAATATATTCAGACTGTCGGAAGATATGATGATTGGTACGATTGGCGGCATATTGTCTTTGTAGATCCATTTGAGCATTGGCAGCTGTACTTCGAGACAGTGCTCACTGCTGTGAGCATCGGCGCGGTAACTGAAATATTTGTTTTTGGCTATCAGTGTGTCGCCGAGACTGCGGTCAACGGGTACCGGTCCGAATGGTGTTTGGTAGGCATCGAATGCATTATTGACGGATGCACCGTTAAGCCATACGTGATGGCTTGGACCGAGAAGGAAGATGTGGTCGTATTTGCGTGTGGTGTCAATACAGCTGATTGCCGCCATTGCTGTGGAACCGCTGAAAACGTAGCCGGCATGTGGAACTATGATTGCCTGAAGTACGTTTGATGGAGACATGGCTTCAGCTCTCTTGTTGCCGTTTCCTTTTGAATATTCAGTTTTCCACTTTGAAAACCAATTGCTTAGAGTGGTCTTGTCTGATGGGTAAAAATGGTCGGCAACAGCCATCGGTCTGACTTTGTCATAACTAACCTTTCCACTGGATGGAGTCTGGCCTTTACATCCGTTGTTCATAATGGTCATTATTGTTATTAAAAATATGGTTTTTCTAATGCTTCCTATGGTCATAATATTAATCTCCCCTTTAGGTGTCTGATGAACTAAATGCCACTGGTTGCTACGTCTTTCAGGTAAAGCAAAGCGGTTTCGTAAGAGCTGAGGCCGAGGCCGCTGATAAGTCCTGTTGCTTTAGAAGCTGTTATCATATTCTGACGGTAGAATTCCCTGCTAAACACATTGGAGATATGCACTTCGATAACTGTGGTTTTAATTGCTGCAATTGCATCGGCGATTGCAATGGAAGTGTGGGAGTAACCTCCGCAGTTGAGAATTATGCCATCGTAATTTTCGTCCGCTTCATGCAGTCTGTTGATTATTTCACCTTCGACATTAGTCTGGAAATAGTCGATAGTAATGTCGGAATACTTCTTCCGCAACATCTGTATGTAGTCGCCAAATGAGGTTGTGCCATAGATTTTCACCTCTCGTTGTCCTGTAAGGTTTAGGTTTGGACCGTTTATTATCAGAATTTTCATATGGTTATTTTTATTGCAAATTTATTACAATTTGATTAATAACTTTATCTTTGCACTGCAAAAATAATTGAATTACAAATGAGTTTTATCCGTAAGTTATTATTAGCAACTTTGGGCTGGACGTTGGGGGGACCAATCGGTGCTATCATAGGTGTGGTACTTGAATCAATTTTTGATAAAAAAAATAGTCTGACTCAAGATGAAGATGATGACAGTTCATGGACCGGCAGTGACAATACGAGACAAGGCGGCGGCTGGAGTTATGGCGGAAATAATAGAACTGGCAGTGGTTACAGCGGAAGCAAATCAAAGACCACTATAGGTGATTTTGACATGAGTATCATCGTGTTGTCGGCTGCAATCATGAAAGTTGACGGTGCTGTGATGCGTTCAGAATTGAATTATGTAAAACGGTTTTTTGTCAAACAGTTCGGCGAGGATGCAGCGATTGCCAATATCAAGATATTGCAAGGTGTTCTGAAACAGGATATCAACATATATGATGTCTGTCGGCAGATTAACAGAAATATGAATATGCCCTCCAAGCGGCTGTTGCTGCAATATCTGTTCGGTGTTGCAAATGCCGACAATTCAATTGCTGCTGCAGAATTGGATTTGCTGCAGCTCATAGCACAGTATATAGGACTTTCCACTGCTGATTTTGAGTCCATAAAAGCCATGTTCGTAGTAAAGGAAACAGTGGATTATTATTCCGTACTTGGGATTACGCGTGATGCAACCGATGAGGAAGTCAGGAAGGCATACAAGTCGATGGCTGTCAAGCATCATCCTGACAAGGTCTCATATTTGGGTGAGGAAGCCCAGAAGGCTGCCCAGGAAAAATTCATAAAGATTCAAGAGGCGTACGAACACATTAAACTGGAACGCGGCATGAAATAATGCCGTCTCTTCATCAATAGATTCCCATCCGTCTTCTTATTATCCATTCAGCAGCAAGTAAGGCAATGATTGCCAGAAGAACGGGTAAAAAGTCTTTAGGCTTTTTATTAACTTGATAGTTATAAGTTTTTGGTTCGTTAATATTTGATTTCAGAATATCGAATAATTCATCTGTCTCATTAAGTTTGAAGACCTTACCACCAGTTTTGTCCGCAATCTGCTGTAAATCATTGATACGTGCCTGAAGGTCAATGTGCTCTGGGTCTGAAACAGAAATGTTGAATGCTCCTTCGGCATGTTCCGAGCCAGTGGAAGCTTTCCATTCATAATGTCCTGCAGGCATATTGTTGATTTCAAGCATATAGGAACCGTCGGATGTTTTGGAAAGATAGTAGGGGTATTCTGTCCCTTCATCATTGGTTATGACAAACTGAACGTCAGCATCATTTACAAGTTCATAGCTGTCGTTGTAAAGTTTGGCCATAACTTTAATCGGCTCATTCTGATAAAAGTCGTTGTTTAAGTCAATCTGGAAATGTTTGAAGGTTTCGGAGAGTGACAGGAAATACACCAGGTTGTTGACCATGTCGTCAAAGGCATTAAAGCTGCTGTTGGCTACAAAGTCTCTGATTCGCCATTGCCAGATACCTTCTCCGAAGATATAAGCTGTCCTGCGGTCACGTTCTTTGACAGTTGCTAAAAGAGGCCTGTTAGTGCTAACATTGTTGATTTTCTGATTTAGCATGACATCGGCGTAAGTCGGCAGTTCGTAAGAACCGAACGGTGACGTCAGTGGTGAAAAATTGCTGAAATCGGAGATGAGTTCATTGCTCACGGTGAAGGAACTGAAAGACTCCATGTAAACAGGATAGGCCTCTTCGGAAAGATTTTTCGGGTTGTCGATACGACAGTCTGGAATCACTTTGGTCAGAGTGCTGAGGCTTGTCTTTGAACCTATTTCCAAAAGGTACGGTATGTTTTCCCTGTTTATTTTTTCGAAAAGCTGGGTGGACTTCAACGAAACGTCGGGCAGATTTACCATCACTAAAATGTCTTTGTCGCCGATGGTGCTGATGTCAAGCTCTTCAAACAGGCAGTTTTCAATTTCGTATGAATCGTTGTTCGCAAGGGCCTTGTTAATTGCACCGAGGTCAGGATGAGCACCATTGCTGATAAGTCTGACATGCTTCTTCCCTTCAATGACTTCCACAACGCAAGTCTTTTCGTTATTGTCAGGGATAAAATCGTCATCAGTGCGGACTATGATAAATTTATAGAAGTGTTTGCCTTTGCTTGTGGGTTCTAAATCGATGTTAAATGTTGAATAATAAGGATTTGCGTTAATGTTAAGTTTCTTTGAGGAAATCAGGCTGCCATTGTCGTAAATCTGAAGCATTGCTTCTTTATTGTTGTAGCCGTTGGCTTTCATGCTGATTTCAAATACACATTTGCCTTTTAGGTAGGCGGTTTTGTTATACCTTATATTGGTAATTGCAATGTCGTTTCTCGAAGTCGTATCTCCGGTGGCGACAATATATATTGGATAAGTTACAGATTCAGAAGCTATTACAGGATTGATGCCGGTTGTTGAAATGCCATCGGTAAAAATTACAGCCGCATTTACGTCAGAATTGCCATACAGAGTTCCCGTGTAGCTGAAAATTGAGGAAATGTTGGTGTTTATGTCGTTGAAACTTATCGCGTTTTCATCGGTTACGTCTTCTGACACAGTATTGCCGAACAGAAAATATTTGGTTGTGAAGTGCTTATTGAGATTTGATTTGAAATCAGGATAGGATTTTGTGAAGAAGTTTCTGACGTCAGCTGAATCATTGGCGAGCACCATTGACTTGGAATTGTCTATTGCGCAGACAACCAGCTGTTTGGAGGTGCGGCTTATTGTCTTTGTGAAGAGAATGTTCAGAAAGAGAATAAGTGTAAGGAACAGGGCCAGGCAGCGAAGGGCAGCGAGCAGGAATTTCACGGGCTTGCTTAATTCCGCTTCTGATTTGTTGCGCCAGTAAAGTATTGCCGTTAGAAGGATGGCAATGGCGGCGCATGCGATGATGCTTAAAGGATTCGATTCTATTGCTATCATTATGTTAGCATTCCTCCACAGACGTGGATGACTTGTCCGGTTATATATGATGACATATCTGAAGCGAGGAATACTGCAGCGTTGGCAATATCTTCAGGTTTTGCAGGACGTTTGAGTGGAATTATCTGCGTGTATTGCTTTATGGTTTCTTCAGGTAGTTGCTTTGTCATTTCAGTTTCCACAAATCCCGGTGCGATGGCATTGCATCGGATGTTTCTGGAGCCTATTTCTTTTGCCAATGATTTTGTGAAGCCGATAATTCCGGCTTTTGATGCCGAATAATTGGTCTGACCGGCGTTTCCGGCGATACCGACCACCGAACTGATGTTGATGATTGTGCCGCTGCGTTGATGAATCATGAACGGCTGTATGGCTTTGCTCATGACAAAAACCGATTTCAGGTTGACGTTTATGACTTTGTCCCAGTCTTCTTCCTTCATGCGAATCAGAAGGTTGTCACGGGTGATACCTGCATTATTGACGAGGATATCAATTTTTCCGAAATCCTTGACAATTTCATTTATTATGGTTTCAACTTGTTGGGCATTGGTGACGTCAGCATTATATCCTTTGCATACGATGTTGAATCCGGATATTTCATTTACGGTTTCATTGAGTATATCATCAGGAGCGATGTCAATGATAGCCACATTGGCGCCTTCAGAGGCGAACTTCATGGCAATTGCTTTGCCGATGCCGCGGGCGGCACCCGTAATTATAGCGTTTTTGTTTAGTAATAAATCCATTTAATTGAATGTCTAAATTTTTCTAATTGCGAGGCAGGCATTTTGGCCGCCAAAGCCGAATGAGTTTGATATAGCAAGAGTTATGTCGGCTTTCTGAGCCTTGTTTGGTGTATAGTCGAGGTCGCATTCCGGATCCGGCTCGTTCAGATTAATAGTTGGAGGTATTATGCCTTCGTACACAGTTAATGCTGTGGCAATCAGTTCCACTGCCCCAGCGGCACCGAGCAGATGCCCAATCATGGATTTGTTGGAACTGATGTGCGCTTTGTAAGCTGCTTCTTCACCGAGAGCGAGCTTTAGGGCTTTGGTCTCAGCAACGTCGTTCATAACCGTACCTGTGCCGTGTGCATTTACATACAATACGTCATCGGAGGATATATGTGCTTGTGTTACAGCCTGTTTGATGGCTCCTGCAATTATAGAGCCGTCGGCAATGGGGGCAGTGATGTGGTTAGCATCACAGGTGGTTCCGTAACCGCATATTTCAGCATATATTTTGGCATTGCGTGCCTTTGCATGTTCATATTCTTCGAGGACGAGTACGCCGGCACCTTCTCCCATGATGAAACCGCTCCGCCTTTTGTCGAATGGCAAAGAGGCGGCATTTATGTCTGTGGATTTTGTAAGCGCCTTACAATTTGCAAAACCCGCAAAGGCTATTTCTGTCATAGGCGCCTCAGTTCCTCCGGCAATAATGGCATCCGCTCTTCCGGCGAGTATGGCATAGTAGGCTTCTCCTATTGATATCCCACTTGTGGCACATGCACAGACAATGGGTATGTTGGGCCCTTGTGCATGAAGGTCTATGGCTACGTTTGAACTTGCTATGTTACAGATAATGCTTGGAATAAGAAAAGGTGATACCCACTTTGGACCTTCATCCCTCATTTTGTTGTTTTCTGAAATGATTGTCCATAAGCCTCCCACACCTGTACCAATATATACACCCAATCTTTCAGGCTCTATTTCCAATTTGCTGTCATTCCATGCTTCGCGTGCGGCTATCATGGCATATTGTGTGAATTTGTCAGTCCTTCTTACTGTTTGTGGTTCAAGCCCCATTGCAATGGGATCATAATTCTTTAACTCTGCATCCAACTTCACTTCAATCCTGTCATCTGCAATAGACTTTATGAAATCGATTCCTGATACTCCATTCTTAAGATTGTTCCAATAATCGACAACATTATTCCCAATAGGGGTCAAAGCTCCAATACCGGTAATAACTACTCTTCTCATATAGAAAAAGTTTAAAAATTTTATAAAAAATCAATTCAAAATTACAAAGATAACATTTTTTTGCGATAAATGCCGTTTTGAGAAAAAAAATGTAACTTTGCAAAAAAATGGATAGTGATAAAACGTCTTGATAGATTTTTGCTTAAGACTTATATAGGGCCTTTCATCTTGACTTTCGTAATAGGAGACTTCATTCTTCTGATGCAGTTTTTTTGGAAATATTTCGATGAGCTGGTTGGAAAAGGTCTTGGATTGCCGGTTATCACAAAGTTGACATTGTATGCTGCGACCACCTTCGTTCCAATGGCTCTCCCAATAGGTATTCTGCTGTCATCGCTGATTACATTCGGCAACTTGGGGGAACGTTATGAACTTGTCGCCTTGAAGTCTTCAGGAATATCACTTAACAGGATATTTGCCCCACTGATTATGTTTGCCTTGCTTGTCAGCTGTCTGTCAGTGTATTTCTGTCAACAGATATTGCCAAAGACGAACTTGAAGTTCCAGTCGGTTTTTTTTGATGTAAGACAGAAAAAACTGACATTCAATCTTGAGGAAGGTGTTTATTATTCAGGGCTGGACGGATATATGATCCGTATTGACAAAAAGGAACCGGATGACAGGACAGTGCGCGGAATCATGATTTATTCGCATAAGGGCAATGCACCGAATAAAATGTTGACTTTAGCCGAATGGGGAACTATGGACATTGATACCACTACAAGCACTTTGATACTGACATTGCATAATGGCTATTCGTATGATGACTCTTACGGTGCCAACAAAATGAAGGATTATCCTTTCAAACGGCTCCATTTTGAAGTCAGTGAAATGCGATTTGATATGTCGCAGTTTGATATGAACCAGACTGATGAATCATTATACAGCAACAACTATAAAAATTTGGTGCGCCGCGATTTGAAAGAGAAAATCAGGTATCACGATAGTGTGCTCTCCAGAAGAGAAGACAGCTACATGGAACTTGCCACTAATTGTTTCGAAGCAATAAAGGATACCACCAATGTGGTAAGAAACATAGATGATGCCATATATGGTTTCCTCAAAAGTCCTGTTTGGGAGAATATCCCTGACAGTATAGACAAGATGTCGATAAAGCATGCTGCTTTGGATAAAGCCAAGTCTGACAAGCAGACTGCTGAACTCAGATACAACACATTGGAATATGAAAGGACGATAAATGCCCGTCATCAGAGTGAAGAACAATACCGTTATGCAATTGCAGTTGCTTGTCTGGTGCTGTTTTTGGTAGGAGCTCCTTTGGGAGCGATAATTCGTAAGGGGGGACTTGGCTTTCCGCTTGTTGTTGCGGTTGTCATATTCATATTGTACTATATTATTCTCACCTCGGGTCAGAAATCTGCACTTGAAGGAACCATGAGCCCTATAATAGGCATCTGGCTTGCAAATATCATTGTGCTTCCGATTGGATTGTTCCTGACAGCTAAGGCTGCTGCCGATGCGCCTGTGGTTGACAAGGACTATTGGGTGAAAATATATTTGAAAGTTGTTGGCTTTTTCAAAAAAATGAAACGGAAATGAACATACTGTTTTTATGCAATAAGAATCCATATCCCGAAAAAGATGGCGGCTGCCTGTGTATGAATGTTTTCATAAAGGAAGCTGTGAGACGTGGATGGTATGTTAAGGTTTTGGCTGTCAATTCCAAAAAGAACTTTGTCAATGTTGAAGATATTCCGGAAGAATATAGGGAAAAGACTCATTATGAGAATGTGTTTATGGATATGACAGTGAAGCCGTGGTCGTTTCTTGCAACTTATCTGAATGGCCGTTCACCGCACATAACCCGTTTTATATCAGCTGAGTACAAGAAACGTCTTGTCGAAATACTCAAGGAAACCAAATTTGATGTGGTAAGAATAGAATCCATTTTTATGATGCCTTATGTCGATACTGTTCGTGAATATTCTGATGCCATAGTGGATTTAAGGACTCATAACGTTGAAAACCTGATTTGGAAACGACTTCGGAATGCAGCTGCTAATCCCATAAAGAAACTGTTATATGATCATGTGGCTTCAACTCTTGAAAATTATGAACTGAATGTGATACATGCTCCTGACTGCATATCTGCCATTTCTGAGGTCGATGCTCAATGGTTTAGGGAGAAGTTGCAGAATAAACCTCGTTTTCAGTTGCATCCGCTTGATATTGTGAAGTCTGTTGGAAAACATCCTGTTTGTGTTAATGTCGTTCCATTCGGACTTGATATTCAAAACATTCCGCTTCATAATGATATAATGCCGGAGCCGGATTCGCTTTTCTATATCGGTGCGATGGACTGGATACCCAACAAGGAAGGTCTGGAGTGGTTTCTTTCGCAGGTGTGGCCGCTTGTCCATCAGAAAATGCCACAGCTGAAATTTTATGTTGCAGGCCGAAATATGCCGCAGTCGCTGATTGACAGTCATCTCGAAAATGTGGTTGTGGTTGGAGAAGTGGCTGATGCCCATGAATTTATGCGCTCCAATGGAATAATGATAGTGCCTTTGCTTTCTGGCAGTGGTGTGCGTGTCAAAATAATTGAAGGGCTGACCATGTCGAAAGCGATAGTTACTACATCTGTCGGTGCTGAAGGTATATCTGTTGCCGATGGTCACGATATAGTGATTGCCGACAAACCTGAAGAAATGGCTGAATCGATAGTCAGATTAGCTGAAAATCCTGAGTTGGTAAAGAATATTGAAACCCATGCTTTTGAGACAGCGCAAAACTATGATGTGCGGTCTATTTTCTTAAATTGGTCAGAATTCATCGGGCGTTCTTGACGGCTGACGCTATGTCGGCGTTTATGACGATGTTTTTACTACGAAGGCGGGTGGGGCGAACAGCGTTGTGTCTTATTTGATGTTAAATACAAGCCGTCCGACTATTATAGTCACAATAGCAAGCGGCGCAATGTATTTTGTAATGAAGAAGATAATGTTTTTGAGCGCTATTTTCGTTGTGCCTTGATTTGTGAGTTCGTCAATGAATGCGGTTTTCTTTAGTTTCCAGCCGATGAAAATTGTAATCAGCAGCCCGCCAACAGGCATAAGAATGTTAGCGGTAAGATTGTCAAGGATGTTGAAGAAAGACATATTCCCGATAACAAGATTCGAGTTGTCTTTCAGGCTGAGCGTTGCAAACAATCCGACAACCAGTGCTCCTATGGCACACCATATTGTTGCTTTTTTTCGTTTGATGGCGTGTTCTTCCACGAAATATGCTACTGAGGCCTCAAGCAGGGAAATTGTTGATGTCAGTGCGGCAATGGCAAGTAGTATGAAGAAAATCAGACAAAATATGTAACCGCCTGCCATCTGATTGAATATCAGCGGTAAAGTGTTGAATGCGAGACCGGCACCGGCTTTCGGACTTATTCCCATTGCGAAGGCTGCAGGAAATATCGTTATTCCGGCAAGAATTGCAACTAATGTGTCGGTCATAACCACGGAGGTGGAGGATGTCAGAAGGTTATCTTTTTTATTGATATATGAGCCGTATGTTATCTGTACTCCCATTCCTACACTAAGCGAAAAAAAGGCTTGCCCCAATGCGCTGATACAAACTTCCGGCGTTATCTTGCTGAAGTCGGGTTTGAAGAAAAACTTCAAGCCCTCTGTTGCGTTTGGCAGGGTCAGTGACTTGACACACAATATGATAAGGATTACAAACAACATGGGCATCAGCACTTTCGCGTATTTCTCAATGCCCTTCTCAATACCTCTCAGTACAATAAATGCAGTAAGGATAATAAACAATGTCTGCCAAATGAAAGGCCTGAAGGAATTGTTGAAGGTGGTCATACCTTGTTCTATTTCGGAGATGCTTTTCCCGTGATAGAAATTAATCAGTGACTTGTAGATGCATTCGAGAGTCCATCCGGCAATTGTCGAATAGAATGCCAGGATTAAGAAAGAACTGATTACGCCAACGAATCCGACTATAGGCCATGCGGATTTTGGAGCAAGGGTCTTGAATGCACCGACTGTGTTCCGATGTGAGCGTCTTCCGATAATAAATTCCGACAGCATAAGCGGAATGCCGAGAAATACTATTATCAGAAGATAGACGATGAGAAAAGCACCTCCGCCATTTTCGCCGGCTTCGCAGGGGAAACGGTAAATGTTTCCTAATCCGACTGCCGAACCGGCTGCCGCTGCTATAACTCCGAATTTTGAGCCGAAATTTTCACGTTGTTTTTCCATATTTGATAGTTAGTTGTTTTTTATCAGCAGTGAAAGGATTTCATCTTTGCTGATGGTGTTCTGTTCACCTTTAATCATGTCTTTCACTGACACACAGTTATTTGTGATTTCGTCTTCGCCGGCGATGACGACAAACGGTATTCCGCGTTTATTGGCGTATTCCATTTGTTTCCTGAATTTTACGGAATCAGGATACAATTCGGAGTTGATGCCTTCATTACGTAGCTTGCTGATTAATGGCAGGCAATATCTTGCTTCCTTGTCGCCGAGGTTGACGAAAAGCACCTGTGTGGTTTGTGTGCTTTTTTCAGGGAACAGGTTGAGCTCGTTCATGACATCGAAGATGCGTTCCGCCCCGAATGACACACCTACTCCGGAAACGTCCGGCAGACCGAATATCGAGGTAAGGTTGTCATAACGTCCGCCCCCACAGATGCTACCAATAACTGTATCAGCGGATTTCACCTCGATGATGGCACCAGTATAGTAGTTCAGGCCGCGAGCAAGAGTGAGGTCGAGGTCAAGCTGAGCCGTGGCGTTTGGACAATCTTCGAGCAGACTGAATATGGCTTCTGTTTCCTCAATACCCTTTAAGCCTTCTTCATTGTCTTTCAGAATTTCTTTCAGTGAGGCAAGTTTGGTCCTGTTGTCACCTGTAAGGGTTAAGATAGGTGTAAGTTTGTTTATTCCTTCATCTCCAATGCCTTTGTCCTTCAGTTCTGCGATTACGTTGTCGTAACCGATTTTATCCATTTTGTCAATGGCAACGGTGATGTCGGTAAGTTTGTCACTGTATCCGATAAAAGAAGCTATCCCGCTCAGAATCTTTCTATTGTTAAGTTTGATTATGATATTTATTTTCAATGCTTTAAACACATCGTTAATCATCATAATCAGTTCCGTTTCGTTAAGCATTGAAGTGGTTCCGATTACATCCACATCGCACTGGTAGAATTCTCTGTAGCGACCTTTCTGAGGACGGTCGGCACGCCATACCGGTTGCATCTGATAGCGTTTGAAAGGGAATATGATATCGTTGCGGTACATTGTGACATATCTTGCGAACGGGACTGTAAGGTCATATCTCAGCCCTTTTTCGGAAATCTTGTGCATCAGTTTTATTGATGAAGTTTTGTCTTCATCGGTAGTACTTGCCAGAAAGTCACCGGAGTTGAGTATTTTGAATAGAAGCTTGTCCCCTTCGTCACCGTATTTGCCCATCAAGGTTGACAAGTTCTCCATTGAAGGCGTCTCTAACGGTTTATAGCCGTATAAGTTGAATATTGATTTTATGGTGTCGAAAATGTAGTTGCGTTTTATCATCGTTTCCGGTGAGAAATCGCGAGTTCCTTTTGGTATTGATGGTTTCGTCATATTTGTGTTTTTGTATGGAGAGATGCGTCATGTTGCGTCTCTGCAATAAGGTGATTAATAGTTTGCCCGACGTTTTGCCAATTGTAGGTTCTGTGGACAAATTGGCAGCCGTTGTCGGCTATCTGTTGGGCGAGGTTATTATCGTTGAGTAGTCGTATTATGTTGTTGGCAAGTGAGTTGGCATCGTCGCCGATTAATATCTCAGTGTTGTCGGCGGCTTTGAGTGAGTTGTTGGCGAGCGGAGTGGTTATGCATGGCAGATGCATTGCCATGGCTTCGAGCAGTTTGTTCTGAAGTCCGGTGCCAATGCGCATCGGTGCTATGAAAACCTTTGCACGCATATAGTAGTCCCGCATATCGTTGACCCAGCCTGTTACAACCACATTGTCACTCTGCAGTTTCATTAGTTTATGCGATGGATTTGCACCGACAATAGCAATTTTGACATCAGGTTTTTCAGATTTTACAATCGGCAGGATTTTTTTGATTAAAAACTCTGAGGCGTCGATGTTGGGAGTGTAGCCCATATTGCCTGTGAAGACTACATCAATGTCTTTGATTATGTCATCTTTCGGTTTGAAGTAGCTGAAATCCACGCCATTGGGAACAATGGATATCTGTTCTTTGTTTGGATGTGGATACAGCTTGCGGTCGGCATCGGAAATGATTATCTTGTTGTCATAAATGCTGAAAATGTCGTGTTCATACCGTTTCATCCTTAATACTTCAATATTGTAGAAAGGACGTCGGAATATGTTGACTTTCTTGGCGCTTCTGGCAATGTTGACAGACATGGTGTCCTGAATGTCAATGGTTTTGGGAATGTCAATGTCTTTAACATGTTCGGTGACGCGCAGCAACTGGCAGAAGATATGGTCAGGCTTGACTTCATCATAATATTGTCTGAAAGCGTCGATGCTTTTTTTTGAAGTGTAGTAGCCTACCTGGAACGGTATTTTCTGAAACATGGTCCTTGCGAGATTCATCAGAATTCTGCCTTTTGAAATAGGGAAAATCCTGATGTCTTTGCAGTATTGTCTTAAAACGTTCAGGCTTTCCTCGGAAGATTTTGCTTCATCAATGGAAAACAGAAATATGTCATAGTACTTTGAGAGTTCTCTGATAAAATTGAAGGCACGCAGTTTGTCGCCTTTTTCTATCGGATAGGAAACTCTGGATGTAAGTACTAACAGTCGCATAATCAGTAAGATGACATATTGTTAATCTAATTTCAGCACAGCAAGGAAGGCAGATTGTGGCACTTCTACGTTGCCTATCTGACGCATTCTCTTTTTGCCTTGTTTCTGCTTTTCAAGAAGTTTTCTTTTACGGGTTATATCGCCGCCATAGCATTTTGAGGTGACATCCTTACGGACGGGCTTGACGGTTTCGCGGGCAATGATTTTGGAGCCGATTGCAGCTTGAATTGCGATTTCAAACTGCTGACGCGGAATGAGTTCCTTCAGCTTTTCGCACATCCTTCTGCCAAAGGCGTAAGCATGGCTTTCATTGATGAGGGATGAGAGAGCATCAACCATTTCGCCGTTGAGGAGTATGTCAAGTTTCACGAGTTTTGCCGGATGGTAGTCGGAAATGTGGTAGTCAAGTGAGGCATAGCCTCTTGATATGCTTTTGAGTTTGTCGTAGAAGTCGAAGATTATTTCGCCGAGAGGCATGTCGAAGGTTAGCTCGACGCGTGTGTCGGTAAGATAAACCTGGTCTTTCACGGTGCCGCGTTTCTCGATGCAGAGTGTCATAATTGGACCTATGAACTCAGCAGTGGTGATGATTTCGGCCACGATGAAAGGTTCTTCTATATGTTCAATTGTAGTGGACTCAGGCAGTCCGGAAGGGTTATAGACGTCAATTACTTTGTCATTGGTCAGATAAGCCTTGTAGTTGACATTGGGGACGGTGGTTATGACATCCATATCGAATTCGCGGTCGAGGCGTTCCTGAACGACTTCCATGTGTAGCAGTCCGAGGAAGCCGCATCTGAAACCGAAGCCAAGTGCTGCTGAAGATTCCGGCTCAAAATAAATGCTGGCATCGTTGAGTTTCAATTTTTCAAGGGAAGAACGCAGCTCTTCATATTTGTCGGCATCGGTAGGGTATATGCCTGCGAAAAGCATCGGCTTCACTTCCTCAAAACCTTCGATTGGCTTGTCGCACGGATTTTTGACAAGGGTGACCGTATCACCGACTTTCACTTCAGTTGAATCCTTTATTCCTGAAATAATGTACCCCACATCGCCTGCGCTTAAGGTATCGGTAGGGAAGCGTTGTAGCCGCATTATGCCTATTTCCTCGGCATTGTATTCATGATCAGTGCTCATAAATTTGCACAAGTCGTTGGTATGCAGTGTGCCATTCATGATGCGGCAGTATGTGATGATTCCCCTGAACGGGTTGAAGAGAGAGTCGAAGATGAGCATCTGCAACGGTGCATTAGGGTCTCCCTTCGGACATGGTATTTTTTCCACTATTGCATCAAGGATTGCCTTCACGCCTTCACCGGTCTTGGCACTTACACGGAGGATGTCGGTTCTGTCGCATCCTATCAGGTCCACGATTTCGTCTTCCACCTCATCGGGCATGGCATTGGTCATGTCCATTTTGTTCATCACGGGGATGATTTCGAGATTGTTATCTATAGCTTTGTATAGGTTGGCAATGGTTTGGGCCTGAATGCCCTGTGTGGCATCGACAACGAGGATGGCACCTTCGCAGGCAGCGATGGAACGGCTGACTTCGTATGAAAAATCAACATGTCCTGGGGTGTCGATGAGGTTGAGAATATATGTTTCGCCTTTATACTCATAGCGCATCTGAATGGCATGGCTCTTGATTGTGATGCCGCGTTCACGCTCCAAATCCATGTCGTCAAGCGTCTGATTTTGAAGTTCCTTCCCCTTGACGGTTCCTGTGATTTCAAGCATACGGTCGGCTAATGTACTCTTACCGTGGTCAATATGTGCTATAATGCAGAAATTTCTAATGTTTTTCATAATTCTGCAAATATAGTGTTTTTTTGATTAACTAATTTGAAAATTTGGAGTATCTTTGCAGAAACAAATTATCGGAAAAATTAATATAAAAAAATATCAAAAATGAAAAAATCATGTTCAATCCTTATTTTGGTAATTCTGGGAATAGGATTATCATTGCAATCTTGTCACAACAAGGCTAATGTTAAATTAGAAAACAAGGCTGATTCAGTTAATTATGCTTGGGGCGTTTATTGGGGCGATTCATATAAGTCTGCGCTTTCAGAACTCCCTGAAGTTGATTATGATGTTTTTCTTGACAATTTCAAGAATTATATGTTTTCAAAGGGTAAGTACATGTCACTTGAAGATGCCGAGAAGGTTATGTCAGAATTCTTCCCAAAGTACAATGATATGGTTAAGGACGAAACCGGACAGACAAAATTGACTCCTGGCGTTGACTACGATAAGAAGGACATCAGCGCTGCAATGGGAACATTTTCCGCAGATAATGCTCAGAATGGTTTCGCGGATATGCCTTGTGGATTCGACAAGGATATGTTCTACTATGGTGTTGAAGCATCGCTTAAAGGCAAAAAAGTTGCTTTGGACCCAACTGAAGCATCTTCAATAATTGATGCTTATTCAGAGGAAGTGAGAGCTGCACAGATGGCATCGGAAGCAGAATTAGAAGCAGCAGCAAAGGATAATAACGCAGAATATTTGGCAAACAATAAAACTAAAGAAGGTATGATAACAACAGAAAGCGGATTACAATACCGCGTAATCAGACAGGGAAGAGGTGATAAGCCTAAAGCTAATAGTACGGTTAAAGTTCATTATACAGGTACATTGACCGATGGAACAAAGTTCGACAGTTCTTATGACAGAGGCAAACCAGCAGAATTTCCTGTAAATGGCGTTATTCCTGGTTGGCAGGAAGGTCTCCAGCTTATGCCTGTGGGTTCAAAATATGAATTCGTCATCCCACCTGAACTCGGTTACGGCAGCCGTGACCTTGGCTCTATTCCTCCTAACTCAATCCTCCTTTTTGAGGTTGAACTTCTTGGCATTGTAAAATAAATATTAATTCAAAAATAACATTTAATTCATTTTTTAGTCATGACAAAAATTAAAGTTGGTATTAACGGATTCGGCCGTATCGGTAGAAACGTTTTCAAGATTGCTTTGGAAAGACCAAACATCGAAATTATCGGTATTAACGATTTAACAAGTACAAAGGTTCTCGCACATCTGCTGAAGTACGATTCAACACAGGGAAAGTTTAACGGTGAAGTTGACTGCTCTGATGATGCTATCATTGTGAACGGTAAGTCTATTCCTGTATTTACAGAAAGATCCCCGCTGACAATCAAATGGCCTTGCACTCCTGATATAGTCATAGAGTCAACTGGCGTATTCACAAAAAGAGAGACCGAAAAAGGCGGCTATGGCGACCATCTGAAGGCTGGTGCAAAGAAGGTTATCCTCACAGTTCCTGCAAAAGACGAAATTGACAATATGATTGTCATGGGTGTCAACCAAGACGCTCTTCGCCCAACTGACCTGTGCATTTCTAACGCTTCCTGCACAACCAATTGCATAGCTCCTGTGGCTAAAGTACTTGAGGACAATTTCGGTATTGAAGTTGGTTTTATGACAACGGTACACTCATATACCAATGACCAGAAGATACTTGATGCTCCTCACAGCGATTTGAGAAGAGCTCGCTCTGCAGCTGTTTCCATCATCCCAACAACAACAGGTGCCGCTAAGGCTGTCGGTAAAGTTATTCCTTCATTGAAGGGGAAACTCGATGGTATGGCAATGAGAGTTCCTACACCAACAGGCTCAATTTGCGACTTGGTTGCAACATTGAAGAAACCTGCTACAAAGGAAGAAATCAACGCTGCCATGAAGAAGGCTGCTGAAGGTCCGATGAAAGGCATCCTCTCATATACCGAAGATCCTATCGTTTCATGCGATATCATTCATGACACCCATTCATCAATATTTGACGCTTTGTCAACAATGGTATTGGGCAATACAGTGAAAGTTATTTCATGGTATGACAACGAATGGGGTTATTCCAACAGAGTTGTTGACCTTATCGAATGGGCATCCAGATAGTCTGTTCCCATAATTGAAAAAAAGGCGGCTTTATTGATTTTCTCAATGAATCCGCCTTTTTTAGTTCTGCCTCTTTCCTGTTTACTTCGATTTGCTCAAATATGGCAAATGTCGCATTATCTCTTCAACTATAACTATACCAAAGGCTATGGCAACTGTGATTTTGATGGACAAAAAACCACTTGATAACGCACGGTGTGTCTGACCTGCAACGAGAAAGTATGAAGTCCAGAAAAGACCGCCGCCCGGAACGAGCGGGAAAATGCCACAGATTAGAAACACTGTCACAGGGCAGCGGCGTAATACAGCAAAAACGCGAGACACTATCAGGACCGCCATGGAGCCAAAGACTGTCGCTTCGGCAGGTGAGCATCCAAGACGAAAAGCTGAAAGATACACCAACCATCCCATGGCACCGGCAAGACCGCAGTAAAGGTAATGTTTGCGCGGAGTCCCAAATAAAATGGAGAATGCTGCAGTTCCGAAAAATGCCGCTGCAAGTTGCCACCATATTTTTGCTGTAACAGCATCAGTTGACATCCCATTGAGCGGTATTATTCCGTCCATTATGACTCCATCAACCAGAAAGGCGAAAATGACCCCTAACGCTATGCACAGAAATATCATGAAGGCGTCTAATAGTCGTGTGATGCCCGCTAAATAGTCCTCGTTGGCAATATCTCTTATGCCGTTGGTAAAGGGTATTCCCGGTACCAGCGGAATGATGGCACCGATAATCATATTGCCGAGATTGTCACCTGCTCCAAAATGATATGCCAGAATACAGATGGCTGCCGCAATGAAACCACCGCTGATGTTTACAAAGATACGGCTCAAGTACTTGTTCCCGACATAGACTATAAAGACGTATAGCAGCAGTCCGGCCACGAAAGAGACCAGACTGTCGTATAGACTGCCGCCGAATATCATTGAGAAGAATCCGGCACCGAAAGCACTGCCCAGTATCTGTTCCCATTTGGGTTTAGGCTTCATGTTTCTGATGGCGGTTAACCTTTCACGAAGTTGTGACAGGGATAAGTTCTTGTCTGCCACGTCACGTGAAATCTGATTTACTTCAACCACCTTGTCGAGACTTGCGCTTCGAAGGGGAATATACTGGGCTTTGGAGTAGCCTTCGCCTGTTGCTATGATGCCGTTGGAAAGGACGAAAAAGTTTCCGTTGTCGGCACCATAATGACGGGCTATTCTCTGCATGGTGTCTTCAACCCTCGAAATCTGCGCCCCGTTTTCAAGGAGTATCTTGCCTGCCTCATTGGCAAGTTCTAATGCTTCGTGGTTTTGGCTTTCTTTCAAGATTCTGCAACGTTATTTTTTCTCTTCAACCTTCTTCAGAGGCAATACGCCAGCCATGTCGCCTATGACGTTGACAAGCTCGGAATCGGATGGAAGAACTATCTTCGCATTGTTTCTCAATGAGTTTTCGACTGCTTCTATCTTTCTGAGAATCTGTGCGTTTCCAATAAAATACTTCTGTGCGGCCTCATTGACTAAACGTATCGACTCGGCTTCACCTTCTGCCTTTAATATCATTGACTGTCGCAAACCTTCGGCTTCCTTGATTTTAGCACGTTTTGTACCGTCAGCGGTTGTCTCGGCAGCAGTTGCAAAGTCAATAGCGGAAATTTTTTCATTTTCAGCCTTGACGACTTTGTTCATGGTTTCCTGTACATCTGGTGGCGGATCAATCTGCTTCAGTTCGGCGCGTACAATGCTGATTCCCCATTTCTGCGTCTCTTCGGAAAGAATCTGGTGAAGTTCGGTGTTAATTCTGCCTCTTTCGCTGTTGGCGGATTTGAGGGTGAGAGTGCCTATGATGTTACGCAAAGTCGTTCTTGCAAGATTCACTATCTGATACTGGTAATTGTTTACATTGTACAACGAGCTTTTTACGCCTTCTTCCGTGTCGATGACTTTGAAATAAATCTGTGCGTCAACACTTGCATTCAGGTTATCGTTGGTGATGATTTCCTGCGGCTCGGCATCAACCATCTGTTCGGTGACGTTTACCCTGTACATTTTGTCGATTATTGGTATTATCCAGTGTAGTCCGGGATGTGCAAAACTATGGTATTTTCCCAATCTCTCTATCAATGCGCGGTGAGTGGGCCTTACTACCTTGAATCCGCTCAGGATAAAGATTATTACCACTAATGCAATTATCACGATAAGCATGTACGTTTGCATGGTTTCTTTTGCTTAGTTATATCCCATCAAGCACATCGGTTTTAAGTTGTATTTTTGTGCAAAGGTAAATAAAAAATAAGATATGATAACAGGTAATTGTCAGAATTTGATTTATCTTTGCAATTGTACGACCATAGTGGATTGATAGTCGCGCAGTTAATGTAAAATGACCGAATGTAAACTTTGTCCTCATCACTGCAACATTGCCGAAGGAAAATCCGGCTTGTGCCTTGCAAGAACGAATGTCAGCGGGAACATCGTCTGTACCGCTTATGGAAGACTGACAGCTGCCGCTCTTGACCCGATTGAGAAGAAGCCACTTTATCATTTCTTTCCGGGTTCAATGATTTTTTCAATTGGAAGTTATGGATGTAATATGCGATGTCCGTTTTGTCAGAATTATGATATTTCCACAACCAAGGATATTGATACCGAGAAAGTGACTCCAGAGCAGGTCGTCAATATTGCAGTCAGTCTTATTCCTCGCGGAAACATCGGCATTGCATTCACTTACAACGAAATGTTGACGAACTATGAATTCGTTGTCGAAACATCCCGTCTCGCTCGTAATAATAACCTGAAGACTGTCATCGTGACTAATGGGATGATTACTGAAGAGTATCTCAAACCGTTGCTGCCACTCATAGATGCTATGAATATAGATTTGAAATGTTTTTCTGAAAGCGGATATCGCAAGTTGGGCGGTGACTTGCAGACAGTGCTTGAGACTATACGACTTGGAGCGGCATCATGTCATGTGGAGGTTACAACACTTATTGTCCCAGGTTTCAGTGACGATGAGGAAACCATGAAAGGAATATCAAAGTTTATCGCAGAGATTAATAAGGATATTCCACTTCATATCACGCGGTATTTTCCTCATTATAATTATGACAGACCGGCTACTGATATCAGTGTGATGAGGCGGTTGGCCATCATCGCCAGCGAGAAACTGACATTCGTGCATTTGGGAAACATCTGAAATTCAGAAGAGAGTTTCCGTAAATTAAAAGAAAACTGCCAAATTAAGTCCGGCGCCATTGTAAAACGGCATGCAGACAATTGATGGTGAGTGAGAAGTGTCGCGGAAGATTTTCGGATAAATCCAATATGCGAACCGGGTACTCATTATGCCTATCGCAGCACCGGCCAGCACATCGTTTACCCAATGACGGTTGTTGTATATTCTCAGAAATCCAGTCGCTGTTGCCACCCCGTAACCTATTATTCCTATCCAGGGATAGCTGTCGCGATATTCCCTGAATAGGAGCTCAGCTCCCATGAAAGCCGTGGCGGTATGTCCCGAAGGAAATGACTTGGTGGAACCGTTGTCGGGTCGCGGTTCCTTCATGATTGCTTTCATGGAATAAATGCATAATTCCATTGTGGCCGCTGATATAGCAAGAATTATTGTCCTGTCCTTGAAGTTGTGAACACCTTTGACGTTAGCCAGATTGAGCACATATAATGAGACTGTCGGCAGATATTGAATGTAGTCATCGATATGGGTTTTGTGGGTATGCGCAGAAAATAAAACCTGGAAATCATTTCGCTGCTCAATGAGCCACGGATTGTAGACAGACCATGCGGATACTCCGAAAACAGCTGCCGGAACTGCAAAATCATACACATTCATTTTATGCGAATCGTGAATTGTAAGTCTGTTTTGTAACGACAGACTGTCACTGCTGGTCTGCTGTGCCAACAGTGCAGATGTCATTATGACGGTGCAGACTGTCAAGACAAGATTTTTGATGTTGAAGGTGAGCCCCATAAAAGTTAACTGATTTTACAAATTCATCAGTTGACAAAAATACAAAAAATGTGGTATTTTTGCAGCCTGAAAAATAATAGAGGGAGTACTAGAAAACCTCCCGTTATAATTAAAACTAGATTATGAGAAAAAAAACTGTTCCTTTGTCATTTATGATTATGGGCATTGTATTTTGTACTTGCCTGATAACCAGTAATCTATTAGAAACTAAGATAATTCAAATCGGTAAGTTCTCCTTAACCGGCGGGTTCATTGTATTCCCAATCAGTTACATTATCAACGACTGCATTTCAGAGATTTGGGGATTCAAAAAGACCAGGCTGGTTATTTGGCTGGGATTTATGATGAATTTTCTTGTGATTATTTTGTGTAATATTGCCATAGCGCTTCCATCTGCTGCTTTTTGGGAAGGTGATGAGGCTTTCAGATTCGTGTTCGGTCTGGCACCTCGTATTGCTGTGGCAAGCCTTGCTGCTTTTCTTGTGGGAAGTTTTATCAACGCTTATGTCATGAGTAAGATGAAACTCCGTGACAATGGGAAACGGTTTTCCTTACGTGCGGTTCTTTCGACGCTTGCAGGCGAAGGTTCTGATTCGTTGATATTTTTCCCGTTGGCTTTCGGCGGACTGATGCCAGTCAATGAATTGTTTAAACTTATGATATTGCAGGTAACAGCTAAGACGCTTTATGAAATCATGGTGTTGCCTCTTACCATCCAGGTTGTGAAATTCGTCAAACGAATCGAAAACACCGATGTGTATGATAATGATATTTCATACAAATTCTGGGATATCAGAGATTTGTAATTTGATGTGAATCAACTTGTTTACGGAAAGTGTCATGGCTAAAACATGTCACTTTCCGATATGTTATCTGTCACAAATGTGTGATGGTATTGATTATCTCTTCCAGATACTTGGCATCGATTTCATCGAATGTGCCGATTTCCGTGCTGTCGATGTCGAGGACACCGAGTATTTCCGGTCGGCAATCGGTTTCAGTGCCATTGCTTATTTTGAATATGGGAACTACTATCTCGGAACGTGACAGATTGCTGCATGCAATGTGTCCTTCAAATTTTTCGACGTCGGGGACAATGATGGTTTTCTGCTGTTGCCAAGCTGAGCCGCAGACTCCGCGACCTTTTTTTATCCTCAGACATGCAACGCTGCCTTGAAATGGTCCCAATACTAACTCATCTCCTTCCACAAGATAGAAACCGACCCAGAAAAAATCCATGATATCATGTATGATGGCGCATGTCTCAGACAATATAGCGATCGTGTTTGTCTCGTCTTGCAGCAATGATTTCAATTGTTGCAACAATGTTTCGTACTTTTTCTGTTTATCTTGCGTCAATTGTTTGTTTTGCATAGGTCTGTCTGTTATTTGTAATTTGTCTTTATTTTCCGACTGCCACCTTCTTTTTTGAGCTTTTAGTTTTTTTGTTGGCTTTGTTCTGTATTTCGCTAAATTCTTTCTTGGCTTTCTCCATTTGTTGCTGAAATTCGGTGTTGGCATGCAGGCGTGCGACAATAGTTGATGCCAGAATACGGCCATTGTCAACATCGCTTTGCCAGTGTACGCCGCAGATCACGCGACTTGTTCCCATGTCGTAGCCGCGTTGAAATATTTCAGTCTGATGTGCAGGATTGATTTCTGCGAGGACAAGAGCGTAAGTCCATGCGGTGACAGTGTGTCCGGAAGGGTAGGAGCCGTTGGCTCTCAGTTTCTTTTCATCTTTAGGAGTCAGGGTTGGCTCATCGAACAGAGCGAAAGGACGCATGCGCATGTAATAGTTTTTTGCCTGACGTGTGCAGAGGCTGCAGTCGCCTCTCATATTAGTCAGCAGTTTGTATAGTTCAGGTGTGTTATCGGCATTGATGACCATTCCGTATGCATTGCTGAAATGTTTGGCAAGGTCGTCGGGGCTGAGGTCTGCATCTCTGATGGCAAGATTGGCACGGGCAGTGTCGTTGCGCATCATCTTACCCCATTTGTAACGTGCCACGTCTCGCTTGAAGGCTAATGAGCCCGGCTGTGGCGGTTCAGGGAGAAGTAATGTTCCGTTTAGGACTTCATCTGTTGTGAGGTAGTATCTGTTAGGTTTGGTGCGATGATCATTGACAGTTTGGGATTGTCCCTCTGTGAGTGATTGTACGCTTGTTGGTTTAATAGATGAATGCTTTGTCGCGAACTCTTGTTTTGCAAGTTGCAGTTGCTTTTGGAATTCCTCATTTGCATGCAGACGAGCAACGATTGTGGTTGCAAGAACCCTCCCATAGTCAACATCGCTTTGCCAGTGTACGCCGCAGATTACGCGACTTGTTCCCATGTCATATCCGCGTTGCAGGATTTCGGTCTGACGTTCAGGATTGATTTCCGCGAGGACGAGAGCATTAGCCCAGGCGATAATGGTGTGGCCGGAAGGGTAGGAGCCGTTGTCGCGCAGAAATATCTCATCATCTGGAGTCAGAGTAGGCTCGTCGTATAAGACGAAAGGACGCATACGTTTATAGTAGTTTTTCGCTTTTAGTGAACACAGATAGTTTACGTCCCCACTCATGTTGTCCATCAGTTTGAATAACTCAGGCGTATTTTCGGCGCTGATGGTGCATCCAAAAGCCTGACTTAATGCTTTGGCAACACCAACAGTTGTATAGTCGGCATCTCTGATGGCAAGATTGGCACGGGCAGTGTCGTTGCGCATCATCTTTCCCCAAATGTATCGTTCCTCATCAATTTCGAATGAAATGGTGCCCGGTTGTGGTGGGGCCGGTATCAGATATGTGCCGTCAAGCACTTCATCCACCGTAAGGTAAAAATATTCCGGGTGGGTGCTGCGGTCAAGAACAGTTTCTGATTGGGCGTTGAGGTTAAAATAACAAGCCGATAATGCAAGAATAAGGAAAAATCTATTTA
Source organism: Bacteroidales bacterium (assembly GCA_016285515.1). Taxonomy (GTDB): domain Bacteria; phylum Bacteroidota; class Bacteroidia; order Bacteroidales; family BM520; genus RGIG7150. The sequence goes on along the minus strand of JAEEQW010000007.1, from coordinate 78,880 downwards.
AAAATCTTTTCATGTCTTTTCAGATCTATTAATTATAATGTGCAAAGGTAACAAATTTTAAATTATCACATCAAGTATCATCATCAGGACGAAACCTATTGCAAAACCAATAGTATTCCAGTTGCTGTGTTCGCCTTCTGAAGCTTCGGGTATCAGTTCTTCTATGACTACGTATATCATGGCACCTGCGGCGAATGCAAGCATGTAAGGCAATAACGGGGTTAGAATGCTCGCAAGAAGCATTACGAGAATGGCACCTACCGGCTCTACCGCTCCGCTGAGGCTGCCGATAAAAAATGAGCGTCTGCGACTGTTTCCGGCTGCTTTCATGGGCATCGAGACAATGGCTCCTTCAGGAATGTTCTGGATGGCTATACCTATCGCCATAGCAATGACTGCCGAAATCGAAATGTTGATGCCTCCCTGCAGGTATCCGGCTATCACCATGCCGACAGCCATGCCTTCAGGGAAGTTGTGGATCGTAATTGCGAGGATGAGCATGGCGGTTTTTGACAGATTGGAACGCGGACCTTCGGGACCAGCGTTGCCGATATGAAGATGAGGCGTTGCCATATCAATGATGAGAAGGAAACCCATGCCGAGCAGAAATCCTATTGATGCAGGCATAACCGACAGCTTGCCCATCGATTCGCACATATTTATGCTCGGAATTATCAGCGACCAGACCGAGGCGGCAACCATTACCCCTGAAGCAAATCCCAACAAAGTCTTCTGTACTTTCGCAGGGATTTCATCCTTCATAAGGAAAACAAATGCCGAACCGATGACTGTGCCTGCAAACGGAATTAATAAGGCAATTATGATCTGATACATAATAAAACTATTAACCTGCAAAAATAATAATAATGACAATAACTTATGACTTTTTCCGTTATATTAAATTATGCTTGTTTAAATGAAAAAATTATTATCTCTATTTGTAATTTTGCTTATTGGATTTCTTGCGGCGGCTACTTTTGTTGAAAAATTTAAAGGGCCGGCTTACGCGCAGATGCATTTTTATCATGCGCCGTGGATGATTTTGATTTGGGTGGCAGTCGCTGTGGCGGCAGTGATTGTCGCTGTCCGGAATAAGGCATGGAAACGCCCTGTGGTGTTTTTGCTTCACAGTTCACTGCTGATAATCCTCATCGGTGCCATGACCACGCATCTCTTCAGTCAATCAGGTGTGTTGGAAATGAAACCTGGTGTGACTTACAGCTGTTTCAAAAGTGACAAGGATCCGGCAGATAAAATTGCTTTGCCTTTCAGCATCAAACTGTCACAATTTACGGTGGAGACATATCCTGGCGGAATGATGCCGATGGATTTTGTCAGTGAAGTGATTGTCACCGACAAAGACGGGACTTCTTATGATGAAGTTATTTCCATGAACAACATATTGAAACACAAAGGATACCGCTTCTATCAGTCGGACTATGACGGTGAAGGGGGCAGCACTTTGCAGGTGTCATATGATCCGTGGGGTATTGCGATAACTTACACGGGGTATGTGTTGTTGTTGATTGCACTTGTCTCGATGTTTTTCGAAAAGAATGGACAGTTCAGAATGTTGCTGTCATCAGGGAGCAAGACAGTTACAGTAATTCTGCTGCTGTTCTTTGCCACATCGGCTTTTGCAGCGCCACGTACTTTGCCAAAGAAAAGTGCTCATGAAATGGGCAAAGTCCTCGTTTCGTATAAGGGACGTGTCTGTCCGATGCGGACTCTCGCAAATGATTTTACCAATACGGTTTGTGGCAGTACACATTATGAGGGGCTTAATGCTGAACAAGTGCTTAGCGGTTTCATTTTCAATATTGACCAATGGAGGCGCGAACCTGTCTTTAAAATAAAAGGAGACAATGTTCGTCGTTATATGAACCTTGACGGCCGCTATGCCACCTTACAACAACTTGAGGAATTTGTGTATAATGTTGAAAATGATACTTCCACATATCTGATGAAGGATAAGAACTTCCGTGCTGCCATCGAAAAATACCGACTTGTTGAAAAGATATATACGAGACAACTGCTGAAAATGTATCCTCACGCCGACAGTGCAAGTAAGGCTGAAGGCAAGTGTGCCATCACTTGGTATTCTCAGAATGATGCCCTCCCTGAAGATATAATAGGAGATGAATATATATTTATTCGCAAACAGCTCAGCTTCTGCAATGAACTAATTGTCAAGGGCGATTATGACGAACTTGACAACGTAATGCAGAAGATGCGAAAATATCAGATGACAAACGGCGAATGTGCATTGCCTTCATCAGCGCAACTAAACGCTGAACAACTTTATAACAGACTTTCATTTGGTAAAATCATGACTGTTTTAAGTGTGATTTTGGGAATGGCGCTCTTCGTGATTTTCATTCTAAATGTGAAAAAGGAGAAAAAGATGAACAAAGTGATGCGTGTAATTGGCATAGTTTGGCTGGCATTGTTGGGACTGTTTCTTGCTTCCATTTTCATTTTGAGATGGATATCAGGCGGTCACATTCCTCTTGCCGGAAGTTACGACAGTATGGTTTTTCTTGCGCTGTGTGCATGTGTCATTTCGTTGATAATGACACGTAAATACGACCTTGCAATACCATTTGGTATGCTTGTTGCGGGTCTTTCCCTTATGCTTCCAATGATGAAAGCACCTGTTCCACCGGTCACCAATCTTATGCCGGTGCTTTTATCCCCTCTTCTGACGCTCCATGTCACAGTTATTATGATAGCATACGCATTGCTGTTCCTGGTTCTTCTCAACGGTGTGGTGGGAGTGTTTTCCAAAGTCGGGGGGGAGAAACTGCAGCATCTCTCTCTTATCATGTTGTATCCTGCTGTGGCATTGCTTACCATTGGCATCTTCATCGGTGCTGTCTGGGCAAATATCAGCTGGGGTAACTATTGGAGCTGGGATCCAAAGGAGGTATGGGCATTGATAACGATGTTTGTCTATGCTGCTCCTTTGCACGGCAAGCTTCTGCCTTGCTTCCGCAATACAAGGTTCTTCCATTTCTACTGCATCATTGCATTTCTCAGCATTCTCATCACATATTTCGGCGTGAACTTTATCCTCGGTGGAATACATGCATATAATTAATTTTCAAACAGTTGAAACTCCTTGTCTTTAATCCCGAGCATGACTATGCGATAGCCAATAACGACAGTAATTATGTGGCTCTTGAGTCGGCATTGCAGTTTGCTGATGATTGTGCCCTGTTTGCGGCTTATTATCCGTTTGATTCTGGCATTGTGTTTCAACAATGTGCTGATATCTCATCAGTTACACAGGTCGTTCCATGGGGCTGGGACAAAGCCATTATTAAAAGACTGAAGAATAGCGGCATTGATTCAAAATTTCTGCCTTCTGACTCCCAGATGGATAAAATCCGGGAACTTTCACATCGTAGGATGTCTTCAATAGGGATGCAGTATATACTTGACAACAGTCGAACGCCTGAGGTTTTGCCTTGTCCGGCAGCAATGTTAACAGATATGGATATGATTAGGAAGTTTGCAGGAGAGTATGGAAATGTAATTCTTAAAGAGCCTTACTCATGCAATGGACGCGGACATATCATTGTACATGAGCATCTTACGAGTGCTACATCGAACAGAATTAATAAAGTGCTTTTGAAACAGGGAATGTTGCTTGGTGAACCGCTGTACAATGTAATCAGTAATTTCGCAATGGAATTTTACTGTGATTCGGCACATAATGTCGAGTTTTATGGATATTCACTTTTTGAAACAGATGGTTTTTCTTACAAAAAGAATATCCTTGCCTCAGATGACAAAATAATAAATCATATCTGTCAATTGGTTGATTACGAACTTGTTGATGAAGTGAAAGGTCTTCTGATTGATTTTATTCGGGAAAATATTGCTGAATATTACGAGGGATTTTTAGGTGTTGATATGTTCGTTTATGATGATGGGAAGGTCAAACTTAACCCGATGGTGGAAATCAATCTCAGAATGACTATGGGAGTGGTTTCACACTCGATATTTCAGAAGAAAATATGTGACAGTTCAACTGGTGAGATGTCGTTTGTATATCGTAAAAACAGGGGAGAGCTGTCTGATTTTGTTGATATGATGAAAAGAGAATATCCTCTTGTTTGCAGGGATGGGCGTTGGGTTTCCGGCTTTGAGTCACTTTGTCCCATAAATGAAGACACTCATTATGGAATTGTTGTGAAGGTTTTTGGCTGATGAAAATTACTTTTTAGTTGCTCTTTTGCGGTTTGGGGTTTTGCTCATCACAAAATGCAGCTCTGCCCCGTCCTTGATGTCTTCATATCTTATGAATGAACTGTCATGTTTCTTGCCGTTCAGATAGAATGTCTTGACATATATGTTTTCTTTCGACCAGTTTTCGGTTGTCACCTTCAAGTGTTTGCCGTTGCTCATTTCCATGTCCACTGCCGGGAGTCCCGGTGAGCCGAGATCATAGACATTGCTTGAAGGAGCGACTGGATAAAAGCCCATTGCATTGAAAATATACCATGCCGACATCTGTCCGCAGTCGTCATTTCCGCTCAGGGCATCAGGCTGATTGCCGTAAAAGGTATCCATAATATATCGCAGTTTTTCCTGGCATTTCCATGGCTGGCGGAGATGGTTGTAAAAGTAAAGTATCTGATGGCAAGGTTCGTTTCCGTGCCAATATGCTCCGATACGTCCTTGTATGTCGTGTGCTCCGGGAATGTTGTCAGACATTTTGGTCACAAACATTGAATCCAATCTGGAGATCAGCATTTTTTCCCCTGCAATGTTGATATATCCTTCAATGTCATGCGGTACATACCATGTGTATTGCATTGTGAATCCTTCAGTTATGTCGCCCCATCCGTTTACGGATCCCGGTCCCTGATATGCTATCGGTGAAAAAGGTACTCGAAAGTTTCCGTTGCTGTCACGTCCGCGCATATATTTCGTGTCGGGGTCAATGAGGTTCTTATACGACATGGCTCTCTTCATGAAATACTGATAATCATCGTCCTTGCCAAGTTTCTTGGCGACCTGTGCTATACAGTAGTCATCGTATGCGTATTCCAAAGTCTTTGATACCGATTCCTTTTCCTTGTCAAATGGTACCCATCCTAATTCGGAATATTCTGGAAGGCAGTCGTAATGGGGGTTGGTGGCGGTTGTTTTCATGGCTTCATAAGCTCGCTCGTAGTCAAACCCCTCAACGTCTTTCATTATTGCATCGGCAATCACTGATACTGCATGGTAACCAATCATGCACCATGTTTCATTGCCATAGAACGACCATATAGGAAGCATTTTCTCAACACTCTTGTCGTAATGTGCAAGCATTGAGTTAATTATGTTTGCATTGACCTCCCTCTGTACCAAATTGAAAAGCGGATGTAATGCACGGTAGGTGTCCCATAAAGAGAAAACAGTATAGTTGGTGAAATTTTCTGCCGTGCCGATGTTTTTGTCAAGTTCCCTGTATTTTCTGTCCATATCCTGAAATATGAATGGATGCAGAAATGAGTGATATACTGATGTGTAGAATGTCTCTTTTTGCTCCTTTGTCCCTTCAACTTTGAATTTTGAAAGTTGTTTTTCCCACAGTTTTTCACCTTCATTTCTTAGAATGTCGAAATCCTTTCCGTTCAATTCGGTGATATTCAGTTTGGCGCCTTCGGTGCTGACAGCAGACACTGCAACTTTTACTGTGACGGTTTCATTTTCCTTTGTTGAAAAGCGGAGCCAGAATCTGAGATTTTTGCCCCAAGCCTCGTTACTGCTTCTGAAACGGTTTGTGTTATATATCACAGGAATGCTGTCCTGCATTATTCCGCAGTCAGTAAGTGGCTTGGAAAATACCGCCGTGAAATACACATGACGTTCCGGTCCCCATCCCTTTACAAGTTTATACCCTGTAATTGTGTGTTCATCTTCGATGCGGATGTTGCTCCATGCACATTTCTGGTATAATGTGTGATCCATGTCAATCATAATAAAGGAACTGTCAGATTCCGGATAGGTAAATCTCAATATTCCGCTTCTCAGGCCGGATGTCATTTCGGCTTTTACCCCATAATCACTGAGATATACCGCATAATAATTTGGTGATGCCCATTCTTGGTCGTGACTGTAATGTGACCTGTAGCCATCGTCAGGATTATCAGCTGCTCCTGGATTTAAATGAATTTCACCTGTTCCCGGAACGAACAGAAAATCACCCAAGTCGGGGATTCCGGTTCCGCTAAGATGTGTTAGGCTGAATCCGAGAATAGTGTTATGGTCATATTTGTAACCTGCAGCCGCATCGTAGTCGTCAAAATCGGTGTCGGGGCTTATTTGTATTCCGCCGAAAGGTATCTGGGAGCCTGGATAGACATTCCCGAATCCGGATGTTCCGGTCAGTGGCCTAACATAGTTTGTGAGTTTTGTCTCTTGTGCGTAAGTGCTGAATATTGATAAGATTACGGCAATTGTTATGATTAACTGTTTCTTCATTTTATTATAGGAATTGGATAACAAAGATATACATTTTCTATGAATATCAGTAAAAATTATATATCTTTGCTCGTTCAAAAATTGTTTAACCAAAAAAAAATCGATTATGGAGATTTTAATATTCATTTTAATTGGTGCTGCTGCAGGATGGTTGGCAGGACTCATAATGAAAGGTGGCGGATTCGGTCTGTTGGGTAATATTATTGTAGGTATCGTCGGCGGCTTCTTGGGTGGCTGGCTTACCAGAATTCTTGGCTTCAGCAATGGCGGCGGTTTAGGATGGCAGATTCTTGTATCAGTATTGGGCGCATGTCTGCTGCTGTTCATCATTTCCTTATTCAAGAAATAATAATACAATAGTTATGTCTTGTATTTAGTGGTATTGTGGCCATACGCTATAATACCACTATTTTTTTAATTATACAATATGAACAAACACAAAATAGGATTTGCTTTCAGCGGTGGGGGAGTGAAGGGGGCATCCCATTGTGGCGCACTTCAGGCTATGCATGAATTCGGCATCAAGGCCGACATGGTGGCAGGAACAAGCGTGGGTAGCATAGTTGCGACTTTTTATGCGGCAGGAATAGAGCCTATCGAAATGGTCAATGTCTTCTCTTCTCTTGATTTCAGGGAACTGCTGGGCATAATGCGACCTAAAGGCGGACTGTTTGATTCGAAACCGTTGGAGAAACATCTTCGTAAAATCATACCCTTTGAAAACTTTGAGGATTTGCCTATTGAGACTGTCGCTGTTGCAACCTGTATTGAAAACGGTAAGGTGGAATATTTCAACAGGGGTGAAATTGTCCCGCGTATTGTGGCTTCATGCTCTATTCCCATTATTTTCCAGCCATTCAAAATCGGTGACTTGCATTACCTTGACGGGGGCGTGCTTATGAACCTCCCTGTGATTCCACTTCGCGACAAATGCGAAAAGGTGATAGCACTTAATTTGCACCATGCTGGAACAGTTCCATACAAGGATAACATTGTAAGTATTGCCATGCGTTCGAGTTCCCTAATGTTCCTGTCCAATTCTATGATTGATTCGACGCAGGCTGATATTTTTATCGATATGGACACTGCAGCTTACAATGCGTATGACATGAAAAAGGTCGATATATTATTTCAGATAGGATATGACACTACCGTGAAGGTGCTTGAAGAAAACGGCTATATTCGTGTCATGCCGCCACAGAAGATAGCCATTAAACATAAGGAAAAACAGCCTGGCAAAATGAGCGAAATGATGGCACGTGCCCAAGAAATGCTTGTCAAGTCTGACGAACTCAGGTCATCGGCAAAGAAAATTATTGCCAAAGTTCGTCGTGCCAGATAAAACGTTGAGCTGGTATATTTGAAATTAAAGTAATGTACACATTTTATCGTACAGCAATAGTTTTTTATTATCTTTCACGCAAATTTACTATTTTTGCTCTCACATTCCTGGTCCGCAGACAATCACGCTGCAAATCTAAGGTTTGCTGTCAAATATAACCCAGAATAATAACCAAACTGATAATGAAATAGAGAATACAACTGATTAAATAACATATTGATATAAAGCGTTTTTGCTTTTCTCATAGAATCATGAGCGATAAAGACATAAACATAAAAGACGATAATTCGGTTGCGATGGACATCAGGGAAACTGTACAGTCCATCAAGGCTGCCATACTGAAAAGTCAGGCAAGGGCGGCACAGATGGTCAACCACGAGCAGTTGTCGCTTTACTATGGTATTGGTTGCTATATCTCGGAGCACTCGCGCGATGGCTATTGGGGGACAGGTGCTATTGCTAGAATCAGCAAGCAATTGAAATCAGAAATGCCTGGCTTGAAAGGATTTTCCGAAGAGAATATCAAGCTGATGCGCCGTTTTTACGAGGCTTGGAAGGACATTGAAACCAATTCGGTAGACAAGACTACTGAAATTTCCACTTTTTTCACTTTTTCGCCCAAACCTTTGCAGAGTGAACAAAAAAGTTCGTACTTAGTTGTTGCAAATTTACTATTTTTGCGTTTGCAAACCTGCTTGCAGAAAATCACGCTGCAAATCTAAGGTTTGCGGTCTCAATTAATGGGTACATTATGATACATAAGAACGCAGAGAAATACTTATCGGGTTTCGAAAAGATAAATGAGTATTTTGGATTTGACTATCTGACGGAGTGCGCATTTCATGACGCTGAAGTGGATGAAATACGCATCGTTCCAGACAACCTATTTATGCAATTGTGGCTTCCGTATTATGGGGAAGGGCATACCGTTAAACTTCATTTCTCAATGGTAAACGATATTTCGTTAGATGGTAACATGCTTCCTTTAGGCGGTATCGAGATATATGAGCAGGAAAGTGTTCCTGGATGGTGTGTGTTCGGTATGGACGGCAACGGCGGCGAAATACATTGTGGTAGTATTGAGTGTGTTTCAATCGAGAAATGTGACAAGATAGAGGTGTAGCACCGTTTCTATAACACGCTAAAACAACACATGAAAGTCGTATTTCCTACGAAATGCATGATTGATTGTCGCTCCACATCTTTCCTTTGTACCTCCATTAATCTCTTGAATTCGTCTTCGCCAATCTTATCGTCTGTTTTGCCCAACACTTGGGCGCAATCGAGGGAGAAAGTTTTATTTTTACTTCAAGCATCTCGCCGTACAAGCAGCGCAATTGAAAGGCAACCAAAGCCTGTCTCTTTCAATAAAGGATGCCTGCGGTATGGCGGGATTCGGGTTTGTCCTTTGCGGCGGACATACTGCGTGTGTCCGCCGCAGGGTTATTCATTACTTAATGATTTCACTGGATTCACCGTTAGGATATGACACTACCGTGAAAATTATTGCCAAAGTTCGTCGTGCCAGATGAAACGTTGAGCCGGTATATTTGAAATTAAAGTAAGGACTCGACTTGCTTCTCCACGTCATTCATGTTGTGGGTGGGTTCGAAACGTGCCACGACATTGCCTGAACGGTCAATGAGGAACTTTGTGAAATTCCATTTGATTTCGGAGTTGTTTTTGTAGTCTTTGTCTATTGTCTTCAGCATTGCGCTCATTGCTGCTGCTTTTACACCTTTTCCGAAACCTTCGAAAGTCTTTTGGCTTTTGAGATATTTGAATAGCTCGGTTGCTGTTTCGCCATTAACGTCGATTTTCTTAAATTGCGGAAACTTGGTGTCGTATTTGAGAGTGCAGAACTCTGTGATTTCCTCGTCGGTTCCTGGAGTCTGTCCTGCAAACTGATTGCATGGGAAGTCAAGTATTTCCCCTTTTCGGTCAGACTTACGACTACAACCCTGCCGTCATTCTTGTCTTTACGGCGCGTAACGATTTTGAGGGCTTCCATCCGCTTCAACAGCGGGGTGACGGTATTCGTCTCGAGATAAAGTCGCTTTGCGATGTCGTTTACCGGCTGCCGGTCTTTTTCCCAAAGGACCATGAGAACTAAATACTGGGGATATGTAAGCCCATGCTTCAAGAGTATTGGCTGGTATTGACGGATAATCAACCTGGATATGGTGTAGAACCTGAAACAATTTTGGTTCTCAAGACCCAACTGTTCGTACATCTATTTATCGTTTACGATATTATGTTAAAGTATTTCAAGTAAATTATTTTATTGGATGATATGCTTCAGGTAGCTGTTGCCAAATTGGATGAAGTATATACCGTCTGGAAGTTCAGTGTCAACACTCATAATGTTCAACCCAAAGTTGCATGATACAGTCTTGGTGAAAACGCATTGGCCTGAAATGTCGTATATTGCAAGCGTTGTGGATTTTTCATCGGAAATGTTGTCATACAGGATGTTGAATGAATTTGAAGACGGGTTTGGATAGCATTTGAATCTGAAAAGTTGCTTGTCGCTGATTCCGCCCCAGAGTTCGATAATCTGCTCGCTTACGTCTTTAGCTCTCGATTGTATGAAATTATAGGTGTCATCTATTGCATCAAGCCATGAGTCGTAACTTGCCGGCTTGTTGAATCTGTACAACTGCCCTTGAATTTCATTTTCAATCAAACCAGAACATTCTGCGATATAAGGACTTATGGAATCGTACTGAAATGTTGTGGAAAGCAGATTATTGAATCGGTTTATGAAATTGACTTTAAATGTGTCGTTTTCAATCAGTTTTCTCAGGAATAGTGTGGACTGGGTGTTGGAGGATGGCCATGTTCCGGGAGTGGAATCATTATATAAAGCATTTGTGAAAGCATCGAATTTCAGGTCAATCATTCCTGCATCACCGTCATAGAAAATCCATCTCCATTCTCCATTGTCATCCTTTTGCCAGCATCTCATGTTGTTGGCGGGCCAGTCAAGGTTTGCAATGAAAATTTCAAAAATCTGGTAATCTATAAAGTTATCGATGTTAATTTTGTCGCACATATAATTATAACTGCTGGTGTCACTAAGGTCGGCTTCATATACCCAGTCAATCAGTGACAGAAATTGCGTGTTGTCACCTTCGTTGATATCCCCGAACCAGTTGTCCATCATATTGCAGTCATCTCCATCTACGTCAAAGTTCTCTTCCAGGTAGTTTTTGTCGATTCTTTCCTGAATGAAATAAACGCCATAGTATTCGCCGTTGATATACATGACAACAGGACGTGTGGCAATGCAGTCGATGTTGAGATTTGAAGCCAGATGACAGCATACATAATCCTGTATTCCGCTGTCGGTCCAAGAACATACGAAAGGTTTAAAGACGAATCTCTTGAAGGATGTTATGTCTTTATCTTCAAACATTTTATATTTGAAATTCTTTTTGCCATATTCTTTGCGGGCATAAATTTTCATGCCTTTTTGCCGTTCTCTGCGTGAATTTCCGCCATGGGTGCGGAGTCCGGCATTCTGGTTGAAGCCCGTGTTGTCGGTTTCGTAGAATTCAATATTCATTTCACGTTCCCACTCATCTCCTGACTGATAATAGTTTCCGGTCCAATCCGGGTCGTTTTCATCCCAGTAAACTCCAGGGACAAATATTCCGGTATAATAGTCAAAAAGTGACAGAGAATCTATACATATCGAAACCACAGGCAAGGTGTGTTCGCATCCCAAGGACTTAATGATATAACTGTTTGTATGTATGTCGCTTACGCAATTGCCTAATGTGTCAAAAGCTGCCGCCCTGATGGTGATAATTCTTTGTATTGAATCAAGAATTTCAAAATCACCGGGACAGGTTCTGATGTTGTAAAATTCTGAATGTGAATACATCGTAGTATCCAACATCAGTGGGCCGGTATATAGAAACGATGAATCGGTAGGGGTTGCCCCATTAGTTGTGTAATAAATTTGATTTTCGGGATTTTCACAGCTAAGCGACAGTTCGAAGCTATTATCATAGAATCCGCCCTGAGCCGAGAAAGAGATGGCATCCTGAGCCTGTGTCAGCTTTGAAATGACGATAAAAACAAAAACTGATGAAATGATTAAAATTCGTTTCATGGTAATATAAAATATGTGGACTTCTATTTTTAATTTTTTGCGGCTTACTTTCAGACCATGCGAAGTCGGTTAAACAAAATCTGAAAATACAACAGGGCAAAGATAAATATTATTTTTTGATTTTCAGGTGGTATTTTTTATGCGTGTTACGTTTTTCTGTATTCAACGAAACAATGAAGGCTGATATTCTAAACCGTCACTTTAATTTATCCGAATAATTTAAAGTTTCACTTTGCAAAAACACAGATAAAACGACATTACTTTGTAGAATTGCGGACCTATCAGAAAACCTTCCCGCTCCAAAGGTCGGAAAGAAATTCACTGACAGGGACGATTTCGATATTGTCAACCCGCCTACGATACTTGTCGAGCGAGACGACCATCAGGCGGGCTTGGGGATAATCTTGTCCGAAAGAGCGCAATCCCCGCAGCTGGTGAGGCTTCACCTCGCTACTTGACTTGATTTCTATGCCAACGGCCGCATCGCCCAAAACCACATCGACTTCTATGCCACTCCCCGTCCTCCAATAACTGATTTCATTCTCCCGTTGTTGGTAGCCAAAATAAGCCATCAGTTCTTGCACCAGCAGCTGTTCGAGTGCGTGTCCGTATTCGGGAGAACCCGGTTGCAGATGGGAGCGTTTCAGCAGGTGATTGGTCACGCCGACATCGAACATGTAGAATTTCGGTGCCTGTATCAACTTGCGTTTCACGGTTTTGGTATAGGCAGGAATGAGATAGCCGAAGAGCGTGTCAACCAAGAGCTCGAAGTACGACTTCACTGTAACGGAACTCACTCCGCAGTCGGCTGCCACGTTGTTGTAAACCAACATCTCGCCCGACGAGAGCGCGGCGGCTTCCAAAAAACGGTTGAACGTGGACAGGTTGCGTATCCGGGCCTCTTCCACAATCTCGGTCTGCAAGTAGTTTCCTACATAACCGCGCAGTCGTTTCGAGGCATCTCCAACGAGATAATGACGCGGAATCATGCCGTTGTTCACGGCCCTGTCGATGTCAAAATCGGGGATTTCGGCACTGACAAGCGGGTAGAAGTTGTTCAGCAACGCCCTTCCGCCCAAAAGGTTCACCCCACCTCGGCGCAACTTCCTCGCACTGGAGCCTGTAAGTACAAACCGCAGGCCGCAATTCACCATCAGCCAGTGCACTTCATCGAGAAGCACAGGCAGCTTCTGAATTTCGTCGATAATGATTAATTCGTCTTCTGCGCAGTCTTTTAGTTCCTCCCTCAACAGGGACGGAGTCCGGCTCAAACGTTCAAATTCGTCGCTTTTCAACAGGTCATAATAGCGGACTTGCGGAAACTTTTGTTTCAAAAAAGTCGTTTTTCCTGTCTGACGCGCTCCAAAAAAGAAAACACTCTCTGTTTCAGCGTCTTGCATTTGGAATATCCTTGAAATCATAAGCTTATACTTTAAATTATCCGAATATATTAAAGTTTCACTTTGCAAAAATACACTTTTTTTCCATATCATCAGCCTTCATCATTTCAAAGAACGAAAATTATTTTGCGTCGGGATGCGCTATCGCTCTGTACCAGCTTCAAAAAACAGACACGAAAATTATTTTAGTTGTTAGATGTTCAAAAGTTGACAGTTATAGCTGATACCCTAACGAGATAAATATTGTTGGCTTGTTGGTAAGGGTATTGTAGCCAACCGTGACACCCATAGGCCCGATAATTGTTTTGTTGAAATAGCTTGCTGCGAAGCCGTAATCTGGTGTGTTTTGAAACATTGCACGCAGAGTGTTATTATTAAAATAATGCACTAAGTTATTGTAATTGCCGAAGCTTACCGAAGAGCTGAGCATGACATTGTGTTTCTCACGCCATTTGTATCGGAGTGTGAGTATTCCGATTGAAATGCTTGGTCCGGCTATCTCGGGACGTATTGTGCCGATGTATGGCAACTGCTGTTCCATGACAAGACCTGCAAAGGGGCTGCCTATATAGTTTGCAAGGTAAAGAGGTGGCAGATAGTATTCCTCGGATTCATCAGGGTGACCGAAATCGTTCATAAAACGTCCATAAATGGCTGGCTCAATGAAAAAATGTTTTGACTTGCCAATAGGGATTGTCGCTTTCAGATGTGCTGACAGAATGTGCAACGGGGCGTTTCCTTCCATCTGATATCCATTGTCTGTATATGCCCCCATTTCTGCACCTACATCAATGCCCTTTGTCCCAAGGAAAGGCTCATCAAGGTTGCAGAATTTAATTTTTGCATGGTAGGAAATATTGTTGTATTTGTATGTGATGTGATATGCCTGTGTGAAATTCGGGATATAGTCCCAGCGTGCAAAGGCACTTACATTGAAGTTTCGGGTTCCAAAATCCTTGATTCCAAAGTCAACTTGATTAAGTGCATATATGAAATGATAGAAATAATTACCGTATTCGTAAACGTCAAACATGTTATGTTGGTACATGTACGAAAGTGTCAGTTTGCCGTATGGCTTTAAAAGCCATGTCAGTGCAAGTTTCCCGTCGAAGCGTGTTCCGAAGTGTATCGTAGGTTCCAGATTCATCATCAGTTTTCGGAAGGGTATTACACCGTATAGCTCTGCCGACACGTTTGTTATATTGTCGTAGTGCGCTCCAAAGAATACTTTTGCTGCCTGCCGTCCCTCTGTGGTAATAAGTAGGTTGTAGCTGCTGTCGGGATTCTGGTGCAATCTAAATTCCGCCTTGTTGTAATACAGCCCGTATCGCATGGCATACATTATATCTTCAATCTGAGTGAATGATAGTTCTAAAGTGTCATCGCTGAAGCCTTTGAAACGCCAATTAATCAGTTTCCTTTCGTTATCCGATACGTTTGTTGTGGTTATTTTGTTGATAAGCAGAGGTTCATCCTTTGAAAAAGGTTTGTGGTGAGGTCGTTCTTCCATAGTTATCGGCCCTCCCACACGCTCGACTATCTGGCTAAGTTCGTCCCTGTGAGCGGCTGAAGCTTCGTAGCCGCGTCTGATTAAAGTGTCGATGGCGGCTTCATTGAAACTGAGAGCTTCATATCCGCTGACATCAATGTGGATATATACGTCACATTCATTTACATGCTTGTCGAAGTTATTGAGAGTGACACTGCTAAAAATGCCTGACAGTACATCAAAGGTGGTGTTGATAGTATTTGCTGTCCATGCTGGACGCTCTCTGACACTGACGCCGATGATGATATCGGCTCCCATTTCCTTGGCCAAATCTACAGGGAAATTGTCCTTAAGTCCGCCGTCAACCAAAACCATGTCTCCTATAGTCACAGGGGAAAACACACCCGGAATGCTCATGCTGGCACGCATTGCGGTCGCGAGATGACCGCTGCGAAGGTTTACCTGACTGTCATCAATGATGTTGACTGCAACACATGCAAATGGTATCGGCAACGAATCGAAAGAAATGCTGTCATGATAACCCATTGTGATTTCCGTAAACAAATTGTTAAGATAATTGCCGAGAATAATTCCCTGACGGCTACGCTGCATTTTTCTGAGATTCTGAAATGCCAGGTTGAAGAAATATCTGTTGTCATCCTGGCGCTCTACAATGCTTCGTTTGCTGGGCTCGTTTCTGTCATATATAATCTGACTCCAGTTCTGCAATTTTATAATAGAGTCTATTTCATTGGCACTGTAACCGACACTGTATATGCCGCTTACAAGTGAGCCCATACTTGTGCCGACCACCATGTCCACAGGTACCCCCATCTCTTCTATCACCTTCAGCGCACCCACATGGGCACTGCCTTTTGCACCTCCTCCGCTAAGTACTACTGCCACTTTCGGACGGTCTTTCTTGTTCGTTGTCTGTGCTTGTGATGTGTTTAATGATGAAATTGCTGCAAGCGATATGATAACCGTAACTGCAAATATCGGCAACCGTTTCATAACTGTGCTTGTCTTCATATATTAGACGTTTGATATGGACTCTTATTATTAATAATAGCAAAAGTAATTCTTTTTTTGAAATATCGGCTAAATTTGCAGAGAATTAAATAGGAAACTTATGATATTACAAAAGCTATTCGGATTCGATACCAAAACGATGAAGGTGAAAACCGAAATTATTGCTGGTATCACAACTTTCTTGGCTATGGCCTATATCCTTGCTGTAAACCCTGAAATATTCACGACATTGGAAAGATTCGGCATGCCAACGAACTCCGTCTTCACGGCAACAGCACTGTCCGCCATAGTCGGTACGCTTGTCATGTCCTTATATGCCAAGAAACCTTTTGCACTGGCACCCGGGATGGGACTGAACGCTTTTTTCGTTTATACGGTCTGCCTCGGCATGGGGCATTCGTGGCAGTTTGCGTTGACGGCAGTATTCATCGAAGGTATTCTTTTCGTCATTCTTACTCTGACTAACGTCAGAACTATCATCGTCGATGCGATTCCTTTTTCTCTGCGAAATGCTATCAGTGCCGGAATTGGTCTTTTCATTGCATTGATAGGACTTAAGAACGGTAGTGTTATTGTTGCAAACGATAGCACTTTCATTACACTCGGTGACATATTTCACGGACCAGCCCTGTTGGCAGTCATAGGTTTTGCGGTTACCTCCGTACTTCTTGTCCTCAAGGTGCCTGGTAACATTCTTATCGGCATTATTGCAACTGCACTGATAGGCATGATTCCGGTATGGCAGATTACTGATGCCGCAACTGGCGAAGTGATGCGTGGCGCTCTCACTACATTTGACGGAGTGGTTCGCACACCGCCTTCAATTGCTCCGATTTTCTGTAAGTTTCAGTGGCATGACGTGCTGTCATTGGATATGCTCGTCGTGGTCTTCACATTCCTGTTTATTGATATGTTTGACACAATAGGAACCATCATCGGGGTTTCACAGAAAGCTGGTGAAGTTGACGCTAACGGTCATATCAATAACATAGGTAAGGCTTTTATGGCTGATTCGATTGGAACTATAGCCAGTGCATGTTTTGGCACAAGTACAGATGCCGTATATGTGGAAAGTGCCGCCGGAGTGGGAGCGGGCGGACGTTCCGGACTAACTTCATTCACAACGGCATGCTGCTTTGCAATTTCTCTGTTCTTTGCCCCTATATTCCTCGGTATTCCAAGTTCAGCCACCACCGCAGCACTCGTTATAGTGGGACTGATGATGTTGGATCCAATCAAAGACCTTGACCTTAATGACTTTTCTGAGTCAATCCCTGCCTTCCTTACTATTATATTGATGCCGTTCGCTTACAGTATAAGTGATGGTATTCTTATAGGCATGATCTCATACGTGGTGATAAATGCACTGTGCGGCAAGTTCAAAAAAATCAGCACCGCCATGTGGATTTTCACCGCCCTTTTCATTGCAAAATATCTTTTCCTTTAATTTTTATGAATATCCTCTAAAAAACATTATAATAACAGCACCTCTGCCTTAAAAATTGGAATTACAAAATCAAAAAAAATTATACCTTTGAACTTTAAATTTCTGAAATAATCTTTATCAATCCAATACTATGAAGAAATATTCGAAAAATGAGCAGGAAAGCGCCTGCACAACAATTATGGTCGGCAGCAAGATGATGGCCGACGGCTCACGTATCTATGCTCGTTCCGACGACGCTAAGGAAAATAAGGCAACAACTTTGATGTATTATCCTCACGAAGAAAACGGTCCAACTGAATTTGAGGCTTTCGACAGCCCTTTCTATTGCGATGATTTGCCAAAGGTCAGATTGGCTTATTCCGCTCTCGAAAGACCTTATCTTCCGGGTCACTGGGGAGAAGCCGGTTTCAATGAACTTGGTGTGGGAATGAGTGCCACAGAGACTATCTTTTCCAACGAGAAAGTCCTCGCAATTGACCCATACGTTGAAAGCGGTGTGGCTGAAAACAGTATCTTCAATATCGTTTTGCCTTACATTGATAGTGCCCGCAATGGTGTGAAACGCCTTGGAGCCCTAATTGAAAAATACGGCAGCGCCGAAGGTTTCGGTATAGCATTCATGGACCAGAAGGAAACATGGTATCTCGAAAATGCAGGCGGACACCGCTGGCTTGCATGCCGCATGCCTGAAGATAAATATTTCGTGTCAGGCAATCAGAGCCGTTACCGCAAATATGAACCTAAGGATAAACACAATTATTTGGCTTCTAAAGACTTAATCGAATTTGCCGTCAAAAACGGACTGTGTAACGAGGACAATTTCGACTTCCATACAGCCTACAGCCTTGAAAGTGATAATGACAAAACTTACAACTATCCACGTGTATGGGCTCTGCAGAAACTGTTCACTCCTTCAGTGAAGACCAATGTGAAGGTAAACGATTACCCGGTATATCAGACTGCTGACAAGTTGCTGACTGTAACTGATATACGTAATGCTTTCCGTTACCATTACGATGGTACGCAACATGATCCGTATCTCCATTCAAATCCTAAGGAGCCTTATCGTCCTGTCTCCATCTTCAGAACCATCAACACTCATATTCTGCAGGTAAGACCTTGGCTGCCAAAGGAAATCGGCTGTCTGGACTATATGGCAATGGGTATGGCTGACTTGGGACTGTTCCTGCCTTTATATCAGGGGGTTACAGATTATCCTGAACCTTATATGATTGGTGAGACATATTCAACTTCGGATTCCGCTTATTGGACTTTCCGCAAGGTTATGGTACTTGGCATGATGGATTACAACAATTGCGCTCCAATCATCAAGGAGGTATATGGTCAACTTGAACGTGAGAATGACCAGCGTCAGGCAGAAATGGAAATCGAATTCCAGCGTCTGTATGATAACAACCAGCCAATCCGTGCTACGGAAATGCTTCAGGAATTCTCCGACAGACTCCTCATGCACGCTCTCGATGTTTCAAAGGATCTTCTTGAAATCCTCTTTACAAAACTCACCAGCAAAATCGGTCAGGAATACCGTTTCCACGGTGCATAAATTGTGCCACCCCTACGGGGTTTGTGTATGTTGCCGGCACATCACCGTAATCAGGGGTTTGCACCCCTGTCTGTGATATGTCACCCCTGCGGGGTTTGTGGATGTTGCCGGCACATCACCGTAATCAGGGGTTTACACTGCCTGTGATATGTAACCCCAGCGGGGTTCGATGGTGGAACACGGGACACGATTTGGCAATTTTATTATCTATGCAATCTGTTTTGAACCGTTTTATTGAAGCGTTATGATTGTAGTGTCATAGTCAGTACCACGCTTCTATGTTTGTAACTTATCAGGACATAATGGATGTTCCTGCGCTTTTGGGAACTGGAAGCCGGAAAAAAGAAAATTGAAGAGGACTATTAATTTGATTGTCGTGGCTGCGCTGCTGATGATGGGTGGCCGTGTTTTTGCCCAAGACACTCACGAGTATGTTGATCTCGGCCTGCCCAGCGGCACCTTGTGGGCCACCTGCAATGTGGGGGCAAATTCACCAGAGGAGTATGGCGACTATTTTGCATGGGGTGAGATCCAACCGAAGACCGTTTATTACTGGAGTACCTACAAGTATGATGACGGCAGTAACGTTACCCAATACACTGGAAGTGACGGTCTGACCAATCTGCTATCAGAGGACGATGCTGCCACTGCCAATTGGGGCGATGAATGGCGCATGCCCACCGATGAGGAGTGGGAGGAGTTGAAGAACAACACCACTAGTACATGGACGACACAAAACGGCAAAAAAGGTTACCTGTTTACCTCGAAGAAAAACGGACAGAGTCTCTTCCTGCCCGCTGCGGGCTACCGTTGGGGCGGCTATCTCAACTACGTTGGCTCGTACGGCTACTACTGGTCGAGTTCGCTCTACATGGGCCCTCCGTACTACGCGTGGTACTTATACTTCTATTCGGGCTACTACGACATGGGCAGCTACAGCCGCTACTACGGTCAATCCGTCCGGGCAGTGCGCTCCGCGCGTCAGCACTAACCTTTGTTCCGTGAGGGTAGAGACGCACGGCAGTGCGTCTCTACTGAATATTATCTCTTTCCGCCGTAAACGTTGTAGGAAATGTTTGCGGTGTTCCATTTGTCTTTGACAGCCGGCTCTTCAGCAGGGTAGCCGATTATGATGATATTCAGCGGAATGATGTTTTCTGGAAGCTGAAGAGTTTCAGCCACCTCGGTGCAGCGGTTCATTATCGGGTAAACGCCCGTCCAGACCGCTCCAAGTCCCATGGCATGTGCTGCCAACAGAATGTTTTCAGTTGCTGCCGATGCGTCTTGTACCCAGAAATCACGTGCTTCGCCTCCCAATGCCTTGTCCATGTCACCGCAGACAGCAATTCCTAACGGTGCGCCTTCGCCTTGCCGTGAGACATTTTTCATGATATTGGCATCTGTAATGACAACAAAATGCCACGGCTGTTTGTTTACAGCAGTTGGCGCAGCCATTCCGGCTCTCAGCAGTTTCTCGATTTTGTCACTTTCTATGGCTTTGTCCTGGAATTTGCGTATTGAAGTGCGTGTCATAATGCTGTTGTATGTTGCGTCTTCAATATTTGTCACATTATCCTGGTTTGCTTGGCTTTTGCTGTTGTTTAAAGCCAGTTTTGCGCAGAGCAGAACCACTGCTGCCGCTAATATAATACATAAGATACTTGTCTTTTTCATTTTACTTTGAATTGTCTTGTTTTGTATAAAAGTGTTTATTTGCTTAATTCTGAGGTTTTTATGAGCGTGCCGGTAGGACAGATGAAACGGCAGTATGGCCGTGAAATGAAAATCGACAGTAATGCAATGACTATTGCACAGGCGATTATTATCGGTGATGCACTCTGGAACAGAAATGCCGTGAACAATTCGTAATCCATCCATTCGAAGAATACGCCTAACCATAGGCAGAGCATGAGAACTGCCCACAATATCTGTCTGAACCACTCCAATCCTTTGATAAGCTTGACGTTCATCTTGATTTTTTTCTTTGAACAATAACCCATTAACTGCTGCAGTGCGCCGAATGGACAAATATTCGTGCAGTAATACTGCTTCTTGCCAAAGAGAGGGTATATGAATGCTACGATTATCATAATTATAAGTATCAGATATGCCCAGTGGAATCCGCCAGAAAGGAAGGTTACCATTGATGTGTAAGAGACAAATGTGCCGCACCAGATTCCGAGTACTCCGATATTGAGTAGCATTTGGATGATTGCGTACCATTTGTTTTTGATGAAAAGTGGCAGAATTGCTGCCATCAGCACGACTATGAGACCGATGATGAACTTCGGTTTCATAAGCGTTGAAAAATCAGATCCGGTTTTTGTGACAGTTGATGCTTGCACGTGATTGAGTGCCAAATGTACGTTTTTTATTATGGCATTCGAGGAGAATGTCGCACCGGATACACCATCGACTTCCAGTTTGGAAGCTTTTGATACTGACATTCCGGTCCATTTGTCCTTCAATCCTTCGTAAGCTCTTGAGAAGAAATGCGGAGTTTCAATGTTATCAAGAGCTTTTACATCTACGACTTTGTCATTGAGGATATAGACCTCCAATGGTATCGGACCGTTGTAGCCCTGTATGTCTTTACCCAAGTATGTTGTATTGACTACAATAGTGTCGCCCGACATTCGGATGATGTCGGAAGTCTCAACAGTAGCTGCTGCAACATCCTGCTGTTGACCAATCCGATGTCCGAAGAGTTTGCTGTCGCGGTTGATTGCGACAGCCATCATCATTAAAATACATGTACAAAGCATCAGCCATTGTTCCAGTTTGGCTATATGGAACTGACCTTCTTTTTTTGTTTCTTTCATGTTGTTGAATATGAGTGCGTTATGCTAATCTATATAAATGTTTTTGAGATTTTCTCAAGTTCGCTGATTATTTTGATATGCTGAGGACAAATCTTTTCGCACTGTCCACATTTGATGCAGTCGGCAGCACTGCTTTTGCCTGCTGTCAGTTTCTTGTAGTCAGCGGATGTTTGTTCAAGCAGGCCGGTGGAGGTGCGACGGTTCATGATTTTGAACATGTCAGGAATGGCTATTTCCTTCGGGCAACCTGGGACACAGTAATGGCACGCTGTGCAAGGGATTTCCTCTGATTTGCTGAATTCTTTGCGCGCTTCGATGATTGCCGTCATTTCGCTTTCATTGAGCGGCTTGAAGTTCTTCATATAACTGACATTGTCCATCATCTGACCGAAAGTTGACATTCCTGAAAGGACGGAAAGTATCCCGTCAAGTGATGCACAGTAGCGGATAGCCCATGAAGCATACGATGCGGTTGGATTAACGGCCTTGAAGATGTCGCACACTTTTTCCGGAGGATTGGCAAGCTTGCCACCCTTGATAGGTTCCATTATTACAATCTGTTTTCCGTGTTTGCGGGCAACTTCATAGTTCGCTCTCGATTGTATTTCAGGGTCATCCCAGTCAGCGTAATTGATTTGGAGTTGTACGAATTCAACGTCACTGTGCTCGGTGAGTATTCTGTCGAGAAGTTCCGGACCATCATGATATGAAAAACCGTAATGTCTGATTATTCCTTTTTGTTTCAACTCTCTCACATACTCCCAGAGATGGTAGTCGTTATATTTCTGGTAGTTGTTGGCCATGATGGAGTGGAGCAGATAGTAGTCGATATAATCGGTTCCCAAGCGTTCAAGGCTTATGTTGATTTGGTTTTTTGCCTCTTCTTCGGATGAGGCTTTACGGACATTTAGTTTGGTGGCGAGGGTGTATTTGTTACGCGGGTGGCGTTTTACGAGTGCTTCCCTTGCTGCTTCCTCCGAGCCGTTATATACGAATGCGGTGTCAAAATAAGTGAATCCCGAATTGAGGAAAATGTCAACCATCATCTTGGTTTCCTCGAGATCTATTTCGCCGTTTTTCTTAGGCAGACGCATTAGTCCGAAGCCAAGTTTCCCGCCTGTTTCAACGTCCTTGCCGAAATATTGCTGGTATTCGATCAATGCCTTCCGGATGCTGTCAGCACCTGTCAGCCTTGTGGCAGTTGCCACTGCTATGGTGGTCAACGATGTTTTAAGAAAATCTCTTCTATCCATAATGTTTGTTTTTTGACGTTTTTATTTTTCAACTTTTTGTTCCCTTGCTTGTTACAAACCGAATTCTAACTCAATGCCTATGCTCCATGGCGAAGGATCGACGTTTGTATTAAGAAGAATGCTCTGATTTTTGATGATTTTTGACAGGCGGTATGTCCCAAATACTGATAATGTGAGAAGTTCTCCAAAATCATAGCTGGCACGAGCAATGACACCATATTGATACCAATTGATGTCTTTGAATTTTTTGTAGGTGACAATAACATCGCCTTTGTAAGGTATGGCTGGATCATCGCCGTCGGGTGGTGACATAATAAACTTTTCTTTTCGACTCAAGGTAACTGAACCGTATGCACCTAAATCCAAATAAAAGCCTTTAGGAACAATTATGAAATGATTCAGCAGTTCCAATTCGAAGTTGGAGGTGTTAATCTGGGTTTTGGCATTGGTTAAGCTTTTGCTCGTATATTTATAGAAATCGAAAGCAAAGGCGTATGCGAACTGATACCGTTTGCCGCCTACATAGTTCCGTTCCCCGAAAGCTATATTTCTGCTGTAACCATCCCATGTTGCATTGGGCAGATTATATCCGTATCTGAAGAAAAAAGTTATATGCTTGTTGCTGTCAGATTTTGGTGGAAACGTGTTGTCGTTGCGTAACGCATATATTGCATTGTCTTTTCTTGAAAGTTTCACGTTTTCCGTGCTATTGTTGCTGATAGGGCAGGAATCGTAAAAACCGTTGTATGAAACATTGATTTTCTTTCCGTTGCCGAGTTCTTTTTTGCTGTAGGATATGTCGCTGTAATCCTCGGTGATGAGTTGGTAATATCCGAGCAGAATTCCGTTTTCGCCTTCAACGTTCATGAAGACTTCATTCGGACCTTCATCGTTCAGAAAATGGATGGTTATGCTTTCGTTATTGTCGATAAGATTGAATGTGCGTTGTGGCTGGGTGTAGTCACCGGTAAAGTATGCTGCCTGGGGAACGCCGTAGCCGAAAGCGTAGTCGTAGTAAGGGTATAGGTCGCCTGATTTCTCGACTTCTGTCTTCATTTCCATTGCTGTGAGGTTCGGACGTGTTTGCCATGCACAGGCGCAGAATCCTGTAGTCAGCGGACTTGAGAAAGATGTTCCATCGGCTTCGGTGAATCTGCCGTTTGGGCTGGCGACTTTTGCGTGTCCGAAGGCGCAGACGTTAGGCTTTATTCTGCCATCGGCGCTTGGCCCGTAAGAACTGAACGAAATATGCCTGTATTCTTTCAGGGAAGATATTATGCCACCCACACAGAGTACACTGTCGGCATCGCTTGGAGTAACAATTGTCGCCCATTTGACGTCGCCTTCATTTCCGGCTGAGCAACAGACGAGGATTCCTTTGCGTGCAGCCATGTTGGCGGCTTTTGCAACGTATGATGTGCCGTCCATGTCTTTAGTATAGTGACGTTCCTTGCCATAGCCTAATGAACTGTTGATGAGGTCAGCACCGTTCTTGTCAGCCCATTCCACTGCCTGTTCCCACCAAACTTCCTCTTTGAAGGGTTCAGCGTTTACTTCAGTACGGGCGAGCAAAAACTCCGCTCCTGTTGCCAACCCCAATTTTTTGCCGTCCTTGATGCCTGCAATGCAACTCAGCACCATGGTGCCGTGAGAGTTCCAGCCATAGACATCCTCGCGATGGTTCGGGAAATTATATGTGCTAATAATTTGATTATTGTCACGCAGATGCTGAAATGCCACGTGCTTGTCCACGTATGGGAACCCACCGTCAAAGACTGCTATACGAAGTCCTTTCCCATCAATGCCCTTGTCAATAAAATGCTGTCCGCCCAAACGGATGACCTGGTTGGTAAGGATTCCTTTGTCAGCAAGGATTTCCAGCTCTTCTTCAATGTCGGCATTATATGTTTCATTGGATGCGAGAATGTAGTCGGAACTGATTTCTTCAACATTTTTGACGAAACTCAACTTGCGGATGATTTCGATGTTTTCATCAGTTGCCATGATACCCATTGCGTTTAGCCAGCGTGATTCGCCGACCACTTCTTCCGACAAGCTGCTGATTTCATCGGTGTAGTTCCGGTTGAGAGGATAGTTGCTGATGTCGTACAGCGATGCACCGCATTTTTCGTAACGTTCGATGGCCTTGCTGTCGAAATATGTGTATGGATCGAACTCTGTGTTGTTCTTGTCTGTAAGGAAAACCCAATAGCATTTCGGTTGGGCAACTGCTGCGGTCGAAAGCAGTGTGGTGATGGCTATTAATAGTAATTGTCTTTTCATATTTCTTCGTATTTGTATCTCACTGTCTCAATTTCTTTGCGCTGCAGTTCAGGGGCGATGGTGGTGGTTACGGAACGCGCTATGAGACCATTTTCGTATTCCCTGTCAGCCGATTGTAAAACGTTACCTTTGTTGTCGGTGATGCTGAAATGACTGATACGGTCGATTTCATTATATTTGTAATCAAAGGTTATTGTTCTATCACGCTCTTTACGTACAGTCCTTACAATCAAGTCTTTGTCGTTGTATTCGTTTTCCTCTATGCTGTCGATGCGCTTGTATTCGTTGTATGATATTGTTTTAGTCAGACGGTTCTTTTCATCGTAGGTGTTATCAGTTTCCAACACATTGCCTTCAAGGTTTGTGTAAAGAACCTTTGTGACGTTGCCGGCATTGTCGTATTCGTTCTGCTGGTATGGAGACTTTTTACAGTCTTCATCCTCATATTCTATGTTGACGAGGTTTTTCCCATCGTAAGTATAGACGAGTTTCTCGGTTATCTCATTATCTGTATCGTATGATATTTGTCTGATTCTTAGACCGTTGGAATCGTATTCGTTGACGATGCGCTCCTCGAATCCTTCTTCGTAGAGATGTCGTTCTTCTATGAGATTATCACCTTCGTAAGTGTATTTGGAATTGTCGATTACTTCGCCGTCTTCTATGCGCAATTCGCTTACAATCTGGTTTTTGTCATTATATTCAGCCTTGTATTCGTAATTCATTTCGCCTTCGGTGTCATAATGATTTTCAGAAAGCAGGTTCCCGTTGTCATCATTTACCATTTCGGAATAAAGGTATTCATCCGTTGTGTCGTTGAGCTTGCCATCGAAATAAACCTCCACAGCCCGGTACGTTTTTATTCTAATCATAGTTCTCGTCCTTCGTTTATCGTCTTTCGTTCTTCGTTCTTCGTCTATCGTTTATCGTCTATCGATTATCGTTCTTCAACTCTCAATTTCAGGTCATTCACCACGTTCATGAAATTGATGAATGCATCGTATGGGGAATTGTACGGTGAGTTCTGATGTTGAATGGCATCTTTGATGACGAAAAGTTTTGTGCACATATATAGCAGATTGTCAACAGATTGAATGAACAGGAAATCCTTTTTGATTTCAGGGTCTTCGCATTTTGCCACTTTGTCGGTGAGGTCATAGAGTTTGTGGAATGCTTCTGTCTGAAGTTCGTTGCCAAGCCATGCTGAGGTGTCCTTTTCCTCATCGGCCCATGTCATGTTGTACGGAACGTTGAGTGGTGCGGCAGGGGCTATGAGTTTGGTTATTTCTGAAGGAGTTGCCATGAACATTTGGTCGTTGCTGATGATGCGGCGGATAAAATCCTCTATGAAATCCAGAATGCCGGTGTCAGTGGAATAGTAGTCGCCGAATGTTTCGTATTCGAGTGCAAGGGTAAGGCATTTGCCTTTTATGAGGCACCGGTTGACCCAGTCCATGAATTTTTCGGCGGTAAGCGGCCACTCATTCCAGTTTTTATTGCCGAAGCGGAATGATATGTCATCGCAGAGTCCGCAGGTTCTTGTCAGGAGTTTGAGTTTCGGATTGGAGGCGCTGTAATATACATTTTCAGCAGGTTTCCATCCGAGGATGTGTCGTGCGCCTTCGATGATGGCGGTGTCATAACCCAGCTTCAGAATCTGTTCCGTAAGATCGTCATTATAAAGCAATTGTGTGTTTTTGAACGCTTTAGGCTTTATTCCGAATGTCTCCTTGATGAGTTTGTTTTCCATCTTCACCTGTTCCATGAAAAGCTTTTTGTTGATAATGGAAGAGAATGAAAAATTATATGGTTGTGACAGAAGTTCAACGTTGCCGGTTTTGACGAGTTTCTGGAAACTCTCAAGAACATCCGGGGCGAACCATTTCATCTGTTCGATGGTTGTGCCGGATATTGACAGGCTTATTTTAACGTTGTCACCGAATTCATCAATAAGTCTCATGAGCAGATTGTTCATGGGAATATAGCATTGGGCGCCGACTTTGGTCACAGTCATCTTGTTGAGATAATCGTTGTAGTAGTCGTGGTTGACTCCGATGTCAAAGAATCTGTATGTGCGTAGTCTTATTGGTTGGTGTACTTGAAAGAAAAGGCATATAGGTTTCATAGTGATAGTTTATTTTAAAATGCTATTGTAAACGTTAATTATTTTTTCTGCGGCATTTTCCCATTTCATGTTATCGATTTCAATTTTGCCGTATTTTTTGTACATTTCACTGAGTGTGTCGTAATGGAGCAGAGCATAGATGCAGTCGGTCATTGCATTGACGTCCCAGAAATCCACTTTGAGAGCGTGTTCGAGGACTTCGGAGACGCCCGACTGTTTGGAGATGACGACTGGTACGTTGAGACTCATGGCTTCAAGCGGTACGAGCCCAAAAGGCTCTGATACTGAAGGCATTACAAATACGTCGCTCATTGCGAACATTCTGTCAACCTGTTCTCCCTTTAAAAATCCTGTGAAATGGAAGTTGTCGGAAATGCCAAGTTTTGCGACGTATTTCACTAAACCTGGCATCATGTCACCAGTGCCGGCCATGACGAAATGAATGTCTTTGTCGCGTTGGAGAATGAGTTTGGCTGCATCAATGAAATATTCAGGCCCTTTCTGATAGGTGAGACGTCCGAGGAATGTCACGAACTTGGTGTCGAAGTTTTTCTTGAATTTGGAGACGTCGGTCGGGCTTGTGGTGATGGCATTGTGGACTGTGAAGACCTTTGAGGCGTCAATGCCATATTTGTTGATGACTGTATTTGCTGTTAGGTTGCTGACTGCGATTACGCGGTCGGCGTTCATCATGCCGCTGCGTTCGAGGTCATAAACTATGGTATTGATGTTGTCACCGGAGCGGTCGAATTCGGTGGCATGGATGTGACAGACGAGGGGTTTGCCTGAGACTCTCTTGGCTGCAATGCCTGCAGAGTAGGTCAACCAGTCGTGGGCGTGTATGATGTCGAAATCGTACATTGTTGCTATCTTGGCGACGACAATGGCATAGCGTGCCACCTCTTCGTATAGGGTTTTTCCATAGCCGCCTGCAAACTGATATTTCCGTGAAAAGACCGGTTTATCATGTGCAACAGTGTCTTTGTTGATTTTTTCGTAGTATTTCTCATATTCTTCAGGACCTGCGTATGGAATAAGGCTGGAGTCAACTTCAATATAAGTCATTGAGTTGATGACATCTCTGTATTCCTTTTCGTATATGTCGACTTCGACATCGCTGGCGTTGACAATATCAGCCACCGTTCTGTCTTCGTCGCCATACGCTTTGGGTGTTACAAAGATAACATCCGCACCTTTGGCTTTCAGACCTTTAGCCATTCCATAGCAGGCAGTTCCGAGACCGCCTGTTATATGAGGGGGGAATTCCCATCCCAACATTAATACTTTCATTTTACCAGTGTGTTTATTTTGTGAAATTATTAGTCCAGATTGTCTGCAATGAGCAGAAGTGCGGCAACGCTTGTGGCATGAGAGATGGTCCCTCTGCCGGTATATGGAGGATTTCCGTCATACATCTGTGACAGAGTGCCTATGCCGTCTTCCATCATTTCCGATTCAAAGTCGCTGATGATTTTCTTGAAATAAGTGACAGCGCGTTCCTTGTCCAACGTCATCTTGATATATTCGGCATAGAACATCAGCAGCCAAGGATAAGCTGAGCCTTGATGCATTGTCAGTCCGCGTGTATTGTGGTCACCACTGCATACCGGAACGAATTCCTCGTGACGTGGTGACAGTGTGCGTATCCCGTGAGGTGTCCGCAGTTCGTCATTAACTATATTGAATATTTTGGATTTCTGCAGATAGTCAAGGGGTGAATGCTGCAATCCTATTGCTATCAGCATATTAGGACGGATTTTCCAGTTCTTCTCTTCGCCTGCCTCGAAATAATCGCAGAGATAGCCTTTGTCTTCATCCCAGAATTCCTTGACAAAGGATTTGCCGACTTTCTCGGCGTAATCGCCCCATTCCTTTACGAAAGTTTTATCATTGCATGTTGTGGCGAGGTCAACTGCAAAGCATATCGCATTATACCACAGAGCGTTGATTTCGACAGCATAACCGGTTCTCGGTGAGACAGGTTTGCTGTTGACTATCGAGTTCATCCAAGTGAGGGCGAGTCCGTGTCGTCCCTGATGAAGCAGACCGTCTTCATTGGCATATATTTCGTTGTCAGTGCCGTCACGGTATGCTGTGAGTATCTTTTTAATGGTTTTGCCCCAGTGTCTCCAGACGAATTTTTTGCCGTCTTGAACTTTGTCAGCATATTGGTTCAGGCACCAAAGCAGCCACAGTGAAGCGTCGGCTGAAGGAACCGGTGCTGAATGTATGTTGTTGTAAAAGTTGAAGAACGGTCCGTTCATGTCTTTGATCATGCCATCAATGACATTGCGGAATATGTCGGGCTTTCCCTGTGTCAGAGTCAGCCCTGGAAGGGCGAGAAACGTGTCGCGCGGAATGACGCCTAACCACGGATACCCTGCAATGACCCTGTAAGAGCCGTTTTCTCTGATGATAAATTGTTGGGCGGCATTGAGGAGACATCCCTTAAAACTGTCGCGCGGAATGCGTCGTGCAACCTCGCTGTTGAAAAGACGTGTCAGGGTGGTCGGATTGCTTTCCTCTGTGGCAATGGAGATGATAATACTCTGCCCAACCTGCATGTTTACCATAAAATATCCCGGAGTGTATAAATCTTCGTGATAATCGTAGCCGCGCTCCCTGTCTTTGGCATACTCGAAGTTGTAGTACCAGTCAGGCGCATGCTGATATTCATTTGACTTGTTTAACTGTATGTTCAGGAATGAATAATTGGGATACATCCTGCATCTGATGCCATTGCGGATGACTTCATAATTCGTGTCAACATCATTGTTGCAGTGCGTTAGCACATGACGGTTGCGAAATGCCAGCAGAGGCCTTATCTTCAACGTGGTCGCTGAATGAGCGTCAATGAGAGTGTAACGGACCATCATCCTGAAACCTATCGATGAGTTGATGCGTTCCTTTTTCAGGACAACACCTCCCACACAGTATGTTATCGACGGAATCGGATCACAGGTAACCTCATTTATATATTTGTGTCCTTTCGGATAGAAGTAGTCGTCATTATACTGATGTACTGAAAGCTGAAACTCTTCTCCGTGCTGTATTACAGATTCTTCCAATGAGGAAAGTAACACGTGGTTATCACCGTCGATGGTCGGCTGCGGAACTACGAGAAGTCCGTGATACCTGCTTGTGTTGCATCCTATCAGTGTGGTGCTGCCATAGCCGCCTTCCTTGTTGGTGCGCAGCAACTCCTTGTTGAGAGAATATGACAGGTTTACCATTGAATCTTTGTCGAAGTGTATGTAACTCATAAGAATATTTTTATGTTTGAATATTAAATTACAAAGTTAACTTTTTATTTTGAATTTTGTATTTTTGCAGATGTGTTTTTTTTATTGGAGATTCTTTTTATGAAAAATCTTATGAAGATTAAGACTCTGATCGCATTAATGCTTATGTTTTCACTGATTACATCATGTGTGAACAAAAATCATTTCAAAAATGATGGCGAGATATATCTTTATCCCGAATATGCAAAAGGCTTCTATGTTGCAAAATCATCTTCCGGCGACTATACTCTTATCGTCAGAAATCCTTCTGATACAACTCAAGTCATCTCAAGAGTGGAGCTGAAAAAAGATGATATTAAGGACTCCAATACTGCCTGCTGCTTTTCGATAACCCACATAGCATTCTATGACAGAATAGGCTGCATTGGCAATATGATTGGCATTCCGGATTCCAATACGTTCCGGGGCTCCGACATTTTGAACAAAATAGACAGGAATAATGTGAAGGTAATAACTCTCGGTGCCGGCACAAAGACAGAGGTTATCTTGGACCTGAATCCGGATTTTCTGTTTACGAGCGAGTATCAGCATGCCGATTTCTCTACTATAAATTCAGCCGGGATAAAGGTGATTCCGGTGTTGGAGTATCTTGAAAACACACCGCTTGGTCGTATGGAATGGATTAGACTTTTTGGCTTCCTGATGGACAGGGAAGATATTGCGCTGTCAATTTCGGATTCTATTATAAAAAAATATAACAGTCTGATATGTAGTGATATAGATGATGCTGACAAACCACAGATTCTTGATGCAAGTGAATATAACGGATATTGGTATGCCGCAGGTGGGCAGAGTTATGTCACCGCATTTTTCAGGGATGCAGGCTTTGAATATGTTTGGAAGGATGACATACACAACGGTAGTTTTGCTGTGTCACCGGAAGAGGCTTTAAAACAGGGGATGACAGTGGAGTACTGGCGTTTTGTCACCGACTGTGATGCCGATATGGCAATCACGCTTGATTATGTGAGGTCGTCCAACCAGTATTACGATAAATTCAGGTCTGTACGTGAAGGTAAGGTGATAGCGTGCAATCCAACCGGCAGTGGCTATTACACTACCGGCATCCTTGAGCCTGATGTCGTATTGAATGATTTTATCTTAGCCCGCGAAGGACGTGATGGTGGGGTTTATTACAAGTTGATTACTAAGTGAGCGACATTGACAGGAGATAATTGACATAAACTATGGACAAATCAGTGAGAATAGACAAATGGTTATGGTGTGTGCGGCTGTACAAGACTCGGACATTGTCAGCTGAGGCATGCAGCGGTGGAAAAGTCACAATTGACGATGTGAATGTTAAGCCTTCCCGGGCAGTCAAAGTGGGGGATATAATCAAGGTTCATCAGCCACCGTTGTGGAGGACCGTGAAGGTCGTTGATATTCTTGAAAACCGTGTGGGTGCCAAAGTTGTCCCTCAATACATGGAGGACCTGACACCCCAGGAGGAATATGACAAAGTTGAATTTGTCCGCATGATGAATATGGAACGGCGAGACCGTGGAACAGGCCGTCCAACTAAAAAGGAACGCAGGGAAATCGATAGGTTGAAGGACCTGTATTAGTATTACTTCTCCCTGAAATAAAGCGTCATCGGAACCCCCTTGAAATCAAAATTCTGACGCAACTTGTTCTCAATGTAGCGTTTGTAGGGGTCTTTTATGTACTGTGGCAGATTGCAGAAGAAGATGAAAACAGGGTAGTCCTTCTTCAGTTGTGTGATATATTTGATTTTTATGGTCTTGCCTTTATATACCGGTGGCGGTGTCTCCTTGACGATAGGCA
The DNA here is from genome assembly GCA_016285515.1 of Bacteroidales bacterium. Taxonomy (GTDB): domain Bacteria; phylum Bacteroidota; class Bacteroidia; order Bacteroidales; family BM520; genus RGIG7150. The sequence continues at coordinate 46,433 of JAEEQW010000007.1, read as the reverse complement.
GCATGACATCGTTCAGCTTTGATGTCGGTATTTTCCGGGTTTTGTTTTCGTAAACTTTGATGGCAGTCTCTATTACGTTGTAAATGCGCTGTTTGTTTAATACGGAAGTGAAGATAATAGGCACATCGTTAAATGGTGCGATTTTGTCAGCGACCATTTCTCTGTAGTGCAGGTGAGTGTTGCTGTCTTTCTCGATTAAATCCCATTTGTTGACTACTACGACCACACCTTTGTTGTTGCGTTGGATGAGGCTGAAGATGTTGAGATCCTGAGCTTCTATGCCTTGTGTCGCATCAATCATGAGTATGCACACATCGCTGTTCTCAATGGTCTTTATGGAGCGCATTACGGAGTAGAACTCTATGTCTTCGTTGATTTTGGATTTTTTTCTTACACCTGCAGTGTCAACGAGGTAGAATTCGAAGCCGAAGTTGTTGTATTTTGTGTAGATTGAGTCTCTGGTAGTGCCGGCGACAGGTGTCACTATATTGCGGTCGTTGCCGAGAAAGGCGTTAATAATCGATGATTTGCCCACATTAGGGCGGCCTACTACTGCAAATCTTGGCAAGTCAACATCCTCTTCCTCTTCTTCCTTGGTGAAATATTTCACTATTTCGTCGAGGAGTTCGCCTGTGCCTGTGCCTGTCATTGCTGAAATCGGGAATACTTCGCCAAGTCCTAATGCATAGAAATCGCCTCCTTGGAAGTATTTTTCACTGCTGTCTGCCTTGTTGCATGCGACTATAACCGGTTTGTTGCTCTTGCGCAACAGCGCTGCCACATCCTCGTCCATGGCGTTGAGACCTTCGTTGACATCCACCATGAACAGTATGACATCTGCTTCCTCAATGGCAAGAACCACCTGTTTGCTTATCTCCGATTCAAATACATCATCGGAACCTATAACGTAGCCTCCTGTGTCTATGACGGAGAAACTGTAGCCTATCCATTCTGATTTTCCATAATGGCGGTCACGGGTGACACCGCTTACAGAATCGACTATTGCCGTGCGTGAGCCTACGAGTCTGTTGAATAATGTCGATTTCCCGACGTTTGGTCGTCCGACAATTGCTAATATGTTTGACATGTGTTTCTGATTTGATAGTGGTTATTATTCGTATCCGAACTGTCTCAGACTGTTGTAGTCATCGCGCCAGTCTTTCATGACTTTCACAAACAGTTCAAGATACACTTTTTTCTGGATGAAATCCTCTATTTCCTTGCGCGCCTCAGTACCGAGACGTTTGAGTGCGCTGCCGCCTTTGCCGATTATAATGCCTTTTTGTGATTCGTGTGTCACATATATCACAGCCCTGATTTTGTCAAGACTGTTTCCTTCCTGATAATCAGTGACAACCACTTCACAGGAATAAGGAATTTCCTGCTTGTACTGCAGCAGTATTTTTTCGCGGACTATTTCGCTAACGAAGAATCTGACCGGCCGGTCTGTAAGTTCGTCTTTCGGATAATATGGCGGGTTGACAGGCAACCTGTCCATTATTTCGTTGAAAATCGGTGTAAGGTTGAATTTGTGCAGTGCCGATGCCGGTATGATAGGTGAGTCGGGAAAAATCTCCAACCATTTGTCAACATGCTGGGATACAAGCTGTTCGTTCAGCAGGTCTATCTTGTTGATAACCACAACCACCGGGCTTTTGAACTTTTTGATTTTGGTGATTATTGATGAATAGTCCGAGTCGTCAGTCGGATCGATTATCAGCAGGAAAATGTCAGCATCGGTAAAAGCCCCTTCCACGAAATTCATCATTGATTTCTGCAGTTTGTATGACGGATTGATGATTCCGGGAGTATCGGAATAAACTATTTGGAAGTCTTCGCCGTTGACTATACCCATGATACGGTGTCTGGTGGTCTGTGCCTTGCTGGTTATAATTGAAAGATTCTCACCGACCAAGGCGTTCATAAGTGTTGACTTCCCGGCATTGGGCTTCCCGATTATGTTGACAAATCCGGCTTTGTGTTCCATTGCGTTGACTTATTGTTTGTAGAAAAAAAAAGGACGATTAATTTCGTCCTTCAAATTGTAGCGGGGACAGGACTCGAACCTGTGACCTTTGGGTTATGAGCCCAACGAGCTACCACTGCTCCACCCCGCAGTGATAATTTCAATTTGCAAAAGTAATGTTTTTTTCTGAAATATTATTATCTTTACAGATATTTATGAAAAAAAATCATAAAATGTTAAGAATAAAGGCTTTCCAGACGTTTATCTAAGCTCGAAATTCTGTCCGAGATAGACTTTTCTTACCATTTCATCGGCGGCGAGTTCTTCAGCAGTGCCTGTTTTAAGGACTTTTCCCTCAAAAAGCAGATAAGCACGATTTGTGATAGTAAGTGTTTCATGGACATTGTGGTCGGTAATAAGTACACCGATATTGCGGTCGGTGAGATGACGGACTATGTTCTGGATGTCTTCAACGGCAATTGGGTCAACGCCGGCGAAAGGTTCATCGAGGAGAATGAATTTCGGGTCCATTGCGAGGGCACGGGCTATTTCTGTTCTTCGGCGCTCCCCGCCAGACAGCGAGATCCCTTTAGTCTTTCGCACGTTGGTAAGACCGAATTCGTCTAACAGTGACTCAAGTCTTTCTTCTTGCTGTCTCTTGCTGAGTTTGGTGAACTGAAGCACGCAGCGGATGTTGTCTTCAGTGCTTAGATTTCTGAAGACTGAAACTTCCTGCGGCAGATAGCCTATGCCAAGTTTGGCACGCTCGTACATGGGTAGCGCAGTTATATCCTTGTCATCAAGATACACCTTGCCTTCCAATGGTTTGATAATGCCGACAATCATATAGAAACTTGTAGTCTTACCAGCACCGTTTGGCCCCAGCAATCCTACTATCTCACCCTGTTGAACGTTGATTGACACGTGGTTGACAACAGCACGGGTTTTGTAGATTTTCACTATGTTGTCGGTCCAAAGCTTCATGTTTAGTCGAGCATTTGTTCGATGATATAATCCTGCGTGATGCCTTCAGCCTCAGCTTTGTAATTCTTGACCACTCTGTGACGGAGGATGGTTTTTGCCACTGCGTTGACATCTTCTATGTCAGGAGAGAACTTGCCATTGATGGCAGCATGGCATTTCGCACCGAGAATGAGGTTTTGTGAGGCTCTTGGACCTGCACCCCATGACAGATATTTGTTGGCGACTTCAGATGCGTTGGGTGTGCCAGGACGCGTCCTGCATGTCAGCTGAACAGCGTATTTGTATATATTCTCCGGAACAGGTATCTGTCTGACGAGGTCCTGATATCTCAGAATTTCTTCCTTGGTCATGACTTTGTTGGTCTTTGGAAGTTCGCCTGCAGTGGTGTTTTTCACAATGTTGATTTCTTCTTCTATGGAAGGGTAGTCAAGCACTATGTTGAACATGAAACGGTCGAGCTGCGCCTCAGGAAGCGGGTATGTGCCTTCCTGTTCGATAGGGTTCTGGGTTGCCAAGACGAAAAACGGTTCGTCAAGTTTGAAGTTGTGTCCGTTGGCAGTGACCTGCTTTTCCTGCATGGCTTCAAGAAGCGCCGATTGTGTCTTTGGAGGAGTACGGTTGATTTCATCGGCGAGGATGATGTTGCTGAAAACAGGTCCCTTTATAAACTTGAACTCTCTGTCCTTGTCAAGTATTTCGGAACCCACAATGTCCGATGGCATAAGGTCGGGCGTAAACTGAATTCTGTTGAATGAAAGGTCTAATGCGTTGGCTATTGTGCTGATTAACAGTGTTTTTGCTAACCCAGGAACACCAACGAGCAGTCCGTGCCCTTTGCTGAAAATTGCTATAAGAACATCGTCAATAACCTTTTCCTGTCCGACAATAGTCCTGCCTATTTCGGTTTTCAGTTTCTTGTATCCGGCGACAAATTCGTTAAAGTTTTCTATGTTGTTTTTTTCCATATCTGTTTTGATTCATTATTATTCGTTTGAAATCCATTTTTTTAGTATGTTGCAGTCTTTGTATCTGTCTTTAATCATAACGTAGGTTTGAGCGGCCTTTTCCTTTACATAACTGGCGATGGCTTCGTTGTTTTTCTCATTCTCGGCAAGCGATTTCACCAAACTGTAGTCTGTTTCAAGTGTGGCTTTGTGTGGGGTTGTCCTCGATTTGAGGTAGATTATCCTATAGGCGTCATTGCCTTCTGAATTCTGATAAGGCATTGGTTTTGAAAAGGTTCCCACCTCCATCTTGTCTATGGCGAAGAATAATGACGGGTCCATGCTTCCGAGTTGCTGTGCATCGAAATACGTTGAGCCTGTGTATGGATTGGATAAAATACCGCCACTGTTCTGGCCTTCATCGGAAAACTTCTTGGCTGCATCTTCAAATTTCATGGTGGTATCTGAAATCATGACGTTATATACAGAGTCGAGATAGGCTTTTGCTGATGCAAGTTCGTATGGAGACACTTTTGGACGGATGAGTATGTGAATCACGTCAATGTAATCCCCTTTCCTTGATATCATTTTGATGATGTGGTAACCGGCCTGGGTTTTGACTATATCGGAGATTTCACCATTCTTCAATGAAAATGCCGCTGCCTCGAATTCGGTGTAGGTGTCTCCTCTGCCCACAGTACCGATGGACCCGCCTTGTGATGCTGAACCTTTGTCCTCGGAGTACAGGATTGCCATTGTCGCGAAATCTTCACCGTTGATTATTCTCTGTCGTATTTCGGAAATCTTCTTATAGGCGTCATCGAGTTCTTTGCTTCCGACTTTTGGCATTTTCACTATCTGTCCGATTTCGTACTGTGTGGGCACTTCCGGGATTTGTTCCCATGAAAGCGAGTTGTAGTACTGTTTGACCTCGGTAGGCGTAACTTTCACATTTGCTGTGATTTTGCCTTTGACTGTTTCGGCAAGAAGTTGGTCGGCAATAGCTTCCCTGAAGTCTGTACGAATGTCATCAAGTGTCTTCCCGTAGAAGTCTTCCAGTTTCTCTTTGGAGCCGAACTGCTGGACAAAATACCTTATACGGTTCTCCAGTTCCATGTCAACCTGCGAGTCGCTGACGGTTACTGAATCTAACTCTGCCTGCGTCAACAGCAGTTTCTGGAACAGAAGCTCATCAAAAATATCACACCTCGTTATTGATGGCATCTGAGGACTGTATTGGAGATAAGCCGTCTCCACGTCCGACAGGAGTACTATTTCTGAACCGACAATACCTATGACCTCTTCAACAACTGGGTTGCTGCTTTGGGCAATACATGTTGTTGATAAACAACATGTTAAGATGATTGTCGCGATTTTGTTAAGTTTCATGTGACTAATATATTTCAATATTGTTGTTATCAAGAGCATCTTTGTACAACATTTCATCATTGTCCTCTACAATCTGTTTCTTCTTTTTGTTGATGATTATGTTGTGGATATTGTCTTTAACGTAATCGAGTGGTGAAATATTACCGGAAGGGATATAATCAGCGATATAAACAATATATCTGTTGATGTCGTTGTTGATGTCGAAGAATGTCTTGCCATTGGCAATTTGGTTTTCTGTAATCTGTTGATTGCCAGGTAATATGTCGTTGACATAATCAAGTGTATGCCAGTTTTCGTCAAAACTGGAATTAATGGCGAAGTCGTTTGAAAATTTTACCAGTTCATCTATGTCAAGCGAATCTTTGGACGTTAGATATTTCTTGAAGAAATTGCTTTTTGTGTTGTTGCTGGCGGGAATAATCAGGTATTTGGTCTTGATTATGCATTCCGACAGTGTGAAATTGCTTGGATAGTGGTCATAGTACGACTCTATTTCAGCGTTGGAAACTGTGATTTTCCCCTTTGAATCGATTACATGATTGTTGTAGTGATAAAGTATCAGCGACTGTCGGTAGTTGTCGATTAGTTCATCTACCTGCTTCATGTCATCAGCATTGAGGTTTTTTTCGGCGGTATGCAGTGTCACTTGGTTCCGGACCCAGGATGCAATATACGATTTTGCAAGTTGGACGCTGTCTTGGGGAGTCACACCCTCCGGGAAAATATCCTCGAAATCTGACAGGTATAGATAATGCTTATATACTCTTGCGACAGGAACCTCTTCTTTGTGGTCAGCATGTGAACAGGCAACTGTCATCATGATAATCAATGCAGCAGGAAGTATGAAACAACTCTTCATACAACATTATCTTAATTTGTTCAGTTCGCTTTGGTTTATTTCGACCTGATATTTGTTCCTCAGTTCCTTTATCCATTCCTTTTCCAGATAGTCCTGATAATCAGATATTACCATTCCTTTGCATTCGTCGAAAGACTTGAAGCCGGCGGGAAGGATTTCATAAATTCTCACCAAATAGTTGTTGCCGTCAACGGTTACGAGCTTTGACAGACCTTTCTTGTGAGGAACGGCGTCAATGACGACGTTGGAGCCGAATTCGTATGTTCCTGTATCCATCATGATTCTGAAAGACTTTGATTTGTCATTGACAATCTTCACAATCTCTCTGTCTTCAGTTTTCTTCTTGACGAGTTTCCTGACCTGTGCTTCAGCGGCAGGATCGATTATCTTGAATTGTGTGGCTTTTGCACGGTCTTTCCAGAAATAACGTGTCCTGTTGTTGTTATAGTAGTTTTTCAGACCTACTGTGTCGGTTGTGGATTTGTTCCAAATCTTCTCTTCGTTGATGTCGAAAAGCAATATGCCATCGTGGTATTCCTGCAGCAAAAGACGATATTCGGGATATTGCTTAGCAAGTCCGTCCTTTTCAATGTTGAGCAGGCAGTCATTTACATAATTGCTGTATAATGTCCTGACGGATGCACTGCTCTTTTCAGTGTTTTGGTCTTTTACTTTGTCGATATACTTTACAAAATCGCTTTGGCGGAATGATTTGCCGTCACAGGAGAACAGCACCTTGTCATTTGCAACTTCAAGGGAATTGAGGCTGTCGAAGTTTTCAAGGATTGTAGGGATGAAATTCTCCAGATTATCCACATTTTCCTTAAAGTTATATTTTGTGCGCAGTTTGTCGCATAATGATTTGACCTCCAGTGCCATTCTGTCGCTTTGCGCAACTTTGTGCCTGATTTTGTCGATTTCTGCATCGTATGTGCCAAAGCCTTCTTTGCTTGTGAGCTTCACGATATGGCATCCGTAGATGGAGAAGAAAGGCTTGGAAACATCGCCAGGATTGTTGAGTTTTGTTATTGCTTCAATGAAGTTTGATTCAATCTGGTTGCAGGTGAAAGGAATGAGTCTGCCGCCATCTTCGGAAGATGATTTGTCTTCGGAGTATTTCTTGGCTGCCTCTTCAAATGTCATTCCGTTCATTATCGAGTCATAAATGCTTGTTGCATAACTCATTACCTGGACAGAGTCCTTATGGGTGTGATTCTCAGGAACTCTGAGAAGAATGTGCGAAACGGTGCACTTGCCCATAGCAGGCTGGCGGTCGGTAACGTAGATTATGTGATAGCCATAGTTTGTTCTGACAGGCATTGACACTTCGCCCACTTTAGTCTGAAATGCGACGTGCTCGAAAGGATATATCATGTTGAAGGCGGTGAAATAGCCTAAATCCCCTTTGTTCGCAGGATATCTGCGACCCTGGTATTCACGGTCTCTCGCAGAAGGGTCATCGGAATACTTGAAGGCAAGCTCGTTGAAGTCTTCGCCTTTGAGTGCCCTGTCGCGGAGTTCCATGATTTTGTTCCATGCTGCCACCGTATCTTTGCCGAAGGCGTTTTTGTCAAGATTGACGAGAATGTGACTTGCGCGAATGTCATATTTTGAGTTTTCGTATGCTTCTTCCACGAGTCTTTCATTTGCAGCGCTATCAACGAGATAAGGTTTTGCGAGCTGGTCTCTGTAGCCGTTGAGTTCATCAACAAAGGAAGGACTTTTGTCCAAGCCTGATTCTTCTGCCTCTTTGACCTTCAGCTTGAAGTTGATAAACAGCTGCATGTATTCGTCAACGCTAATCTTGTCTTTATCATTTATGGTGTTTTTCTTATACATTGCCACGAAATCGTCGGTCGGGATTTCTTCTCCGGCAATGGTAACTATGGTCTGAGCAGAGACTGATGCTGAAATTGACAGCAGAATTGCTGCCAGCAGTAAGTGTTTGATTTTCATGTTATCTTGAATAGTTAGGAGCTTCACGGGTAATGTAGATGTCATGTGGATGACTTTCATTCATGCCGGAAGATGTTATTTCTATGAATTTTGCTTTTTGCAGTTCGGCTATGTTGCGTGAGCCGGTGTAGCCCATGCCTGCACGAAGTCCGCCGACAATCTGGAGGATGACTTCCGAGAGGAAACCTTTGTAAGGCACTCTGCCGGAAATGCCTTCAGGGACGAGCTTTCTGGTTTCGTTGACATTTTCCTGGAAATATCTGTCCTTAGAGCCTTGCTGCATGGCTTCGAGAGAGCCCATTCCACGGTATGTCTTGTATTTTCTGCCTTCGAGGATGATAGTCTCGCCTGGTGATTCTTCCACGCCGGCAAACATTGAACCTGCCATAATGGAATCTGCGCCTGCTGCAATTGCCTTGGTGATGTCACCGGTATAGCGGATGCCGCCGTCGGCAATGATAGGGATTCCGCTGCCTTTGATGGCGTTGGTGGTGTCCATGATTGCAGTGAGCTGCGGTACACCGATGCCGGCGATGATACGTGTGGTGCAGATGGAACCAGGTCCCATGCCTACCTTTATGCCGTCAATGTCCAAACGCGCCAAATCACGTGCGGCATCTCCGGTGGCTATGTTGCCGACAATGATATCTATGTCGGTGTATTTGCTTCTTATTTGCTTTACTACTTCAATTACATGCTTTGAATGCCCGTGTGCAGTGTCAATAATGAGGGCATCGACATTGTTTTCGACCAATGCCGCAACTCTTTCAAGTGTGTCCTTGGCTGTGCCGACTGCAGCTGCAACGCGAAGACGTCCCAATGAATCCTTGCAGGCATTCGGGCGTTCCTTGATTTTTATTATGTCTTTGTATGTTATCAGTCCAATCAGCTTGAAGTTCTTGTCCACTACAGGCAGCTTTTCTATCTTGTGATCCTGAAGAATGTCGGCTGCTTTTATGAAATCGGTGAACTCTGTTGTGGTTATCAGCTTGTCGGCCTGGGTCATGACTGCGGAAACCATTTTGTTCATGTCTCTTTCGAAACGCAAGTCCCTGTTGGTGACAATGCCTATCAGAGTACCATTGTCGTTAACTACAGGAATGCCACCTATCTTGTTGTCACTCATGATGCTGAGAGCGTCACGGACAGTTGCCTCAGGATGGATGGTCACTGGATTGATAATCATTCCGTTTTCAGCACGTTTGACTTTTTTGACTTCATTTGCCTGATTTTCAATGCTCATGTTTTTATGAATGACGCCTATGCCGCCTTCCTGAGCCATTGCAATAGCCATCGTTGACTCTGTCACTGTGTCCATGGCAGCGGAGACAACTGGAATGTTGAGAGTGATGTTTCTGCTGAATTTCGTAGTGGTGTCAACTTGATTGGGGAGAATGTCGGAATATGCAGGAACAAGGAGCACATCATCGAAAGTCAGTCCCTTGCCTGCAAATTTATCGGATTGTGTTGATTGAGATATCATTTTGGTTTGATTAAAATTTTGCAAAGATAGTGTTTTTTTAAATATGTATGTCAATTATTTCTGATGAGTGTTACGGTGCCTCTCGCAGTGCGCGTAATATTTTCATCTAATTCCACATACACCTCGTAGATGTAAGTGCCGCGTACACATGGTTGTCCCCGGAAATCATTTCCATTCCAGCGTGATATTTCCAGGTCATCATAGGAATAATTATCTGTTGACCAGATGAGAGTGCCGGTATTGTTGAATATTCGAAGTGTGTATTTCTTTATATTATTTTCGTCAAATTTATTCATCGGCCCGAAGAATCTGTTGATTTCGTGCTCACTGTCGGGAATGAAGGCATCTGGCATTAACAAATCACCTGAGTTTTCGAGCGTGATAGTATTGGAAACTGCTATTATATTGCCATTATTAATTGCTTCCACATGCCATTTTACCGGCTTGAATGAATTCGGATCGATGAATGACAGATCCTCAGTATATGTTGTATTGTTTTGTACGTCTTCTGAATATTCTTCACCGTTATATGTTCTTACAACATTATAAGTTATGTCATCGTATTGGTCAGTTGAAATGCTATTCCATGACAGTGCTATTTCGGTGTCGTTACCACTGGTATCAAGATATATTGAATTGAAACAGGTTTCTCCGAGCGTATCGTTATTGCATTTATATACTACTGATAGTCTGTATTTTATATAACTGTTGGTGTTGGAGATATCATCGGTAAAAGTTGTTGTGAAACGACTCGGTATTTCGTCATCATTTTTTGACCAGATTTCTTGAGTGCTGCCGCCGTAATCTCTTGTTAATATGTATTTTCTGCCGGAAATAGGATTAGAGCTATTGTCTGTTATTCTAAGTGTTATACTATTGTTAGAGTTGTTTGAATTGGTAATGACAGAAACTATGGAGAAGTCGGGGGCTTCAGGAATCTTACCGATAGAGATGGGCCCGACCCAGCACGTGTTCGAGGAGAGGTCTTGTCCATTGGTGGTTCTTATTCTGAAATATAGGGAGTTGTTATTGCTTAACTCTTGATACTCTGAAACTTTTAATCTGTAAATTTGGAAATCTGTTTCTGTGGTGTCAACGTACTGCAATGGAATTTCAATCTCTTTTATTTCCTGAGCAGTTTCGTCTAATTTGTATTGTATTTGGCAGCCTGTGATTTCACCGTTCAAAGACCTGTTTTTGCTCCATTTGAATGTAAGCGTGTTGCAGTTGTCATATTCTACACTTTCCAGAATCGGAGGGTAGAGTTTTTTCGTATTCGTAGGATCTGGTCCTATTTTGGAGGGATTACCGCAAAAGTCATATGCTAAAATGATGTATGGGGAATCAATGGAATCAACGTTGCCGCATATATTTTCAGCTATTATGATTGGGGACTCGTATCCGTAATAACGTTTGATGGGAATGTTACCTGATGAATTAAATCTGCACAGTTCGTAATATTGAATGTCATCGGAATTTGACGGTTCCCAATGGAGGACAAGATTGTTGTTGTCTATGTCCAAATATGTTAGTTTCGGCAATTCAGGATGATTTGAATCACCAAAGTTTCCTCCTTTTTCACGAGAAAAACTTGTACTGTCGTTATTCGTGATATAATAGTATATATTGTTGTCTGATTCGTCTAGGTCATAACCATAACAAACTGAAATAGATTCGTCCACGAAAGGATCATTATCTGAAATAAATATTTTCGTGGCAATAAGTTGAAATTCTGTTTCATTCGAATACCTCCTGTATATCTTTAATTCCTCGTTTAATTTATTAATACGATAAATTTTAGGATTATGATTAGAAATATCAACTGGTTTTAGCTCAAAATCAATGTCCTGACTGGTTGCCACAACTGACAGCAGTACTGATAATATGGTGAAGATGACCTTTCTCATAATAAAAAAATAGGGCACGATTAGGTGCCCTTGTATAAAAAAACTATAAAATTATTTTTGAAGGATAACCTTCGAGTGATATATGTCTGATCCGTCAACACGTAATGTTATGATATACATGCCATCAGCTATGCCTTCCGGATTCCACGTGACCTTGTGGCTTCCTGCTGTGGCATCGGCGGAAATGACAGTGACCACTTTACCGCTGATGGATGTGATAACAAACTCAACGTTGTTGGCTGCTTCATTTACGATATATGGAATAGTAAGTTCATTACTGAATGGTGAAGGGTAGGGCTGTGATGCAGTTACAGAATAATCTTCAATGCCTAATGTGTTGCCGTCAACAGGATTAACCTTGCAACCAAATGGGTCGCAGAACACTGCTGAAACTATTGTCGCTTCAGCAACGTTCATAATAGCATATTCGCCGTTGTCGAGCTTTACATTGTCCATTCCGTAAGCTATTACGACATATTGGCCTTCAGAATTGAGTGCGGCATTGGTTTCAAAATTGTTCATAGGCTGCAATAATTCAGGTTCCCCGCTGCCGTTGAGTTTGAATGTGAACTGAATGCCACTGAGTGGTTTTGTGGTGTTGAGGTAAAGAACGCCATTCTTTATCGTATAGACTGCGGAATCATCGGAATTGTTACATTGGTTAGGGATATAACTTCCGGAAGTTATGATGTTTACTATGCATACGACATCGATTACATTGAACACCCCATCTTGATTGACATCAGCGTTAGGCAATACTATATTGTCCGGATTTCCGTTCATCAGATAGTTTATCAATGTCATGATGTCTGAAACATTGACGGTACCGTCATCATTGGCATCACCGAGCAGATAGTTGAAGCATACTTGGTTTGAAGGCTCTGTATCGCCGTCTTCGCAGATGGATTTCACAGTATAGCAGTATTGGTTGCCGGAGATGAGGTCTGTATCTTCAAAAGAGGCACTCGTGGTTGAGCCGAGTAGTACATCGTTGCGATATATTTTGTAGCCGGATGAGCCTGCGACTTCTTCCCATGAGAGGAAGACTGTAGCTTCTGTGCCGACTAAATCGAATGTGCCTGAAATCTGTGGGGCGACGCAAGGATTTCCGCCGATGCAGGAGAGTACTGCTGACCAGCCGTCGTAAGTCACGGAATAATCGGATGTGAACTTGAATGTGAGAGAGCCGTCTTCAGCGGTTGAGGTCTTGGTGCCTGGACTGCTGGTGCCGGAGTATGTTCCCAAAGATGGTGATGATGTGTTAGGACCGTCGTAGATGAACAGAAAGTCATAGTTGTTCTCTAAATGGAATGATTCGAAGGTGACTGACATCTGTGCTCCTGGGGTGCTTGGAGTAAAGGTGATGGTGTAGTTCTTCTGGTTGCCGTAGTTGCCGGAAGGACCGCCGTCATCGAAGAACATGCCACTGCAGGTTGTGAAAGTGCCTGTCTGCATAAGATACATGTTGGTGACGGTGATATAGTTTTCCTTGGTAAGAGTTGCGGTCTCTGATTCACTTGTAACTGTGAGAGTTACGTCAAAAGTGCCTTCTGAGGAATATACCACGGAAGGATTTTCTTCGGTGCTTGTTGAAGGGGTACCGCCAGGAAATTCCCAATAATATGATGTTATCGGGTCTTGAGAGTAGGTGCTGTTTGTGAAATTAACGGTGCCGCCAAGTGAAACGTTTGTAGCATCTGCCTCAAATGATACTGTCATTCCTGTGTAAGTCAGCTGGACATCCTGAACAACAGTCTGAAAATCTGAAATGGTTATAGGGATAGTTACAGGTTCATAACCTAAAGCCATGTAAGTGACATTATATGTGCCGCCTTTGATTGGACGGGCGTAGTAGCCGTAAGGGTCTGACATTGAGTGTGAACCGTTTGTGTCGTGGCCTTCAATGAAAATTTGGCAGTCATTGATAGGGTTGCCGGTTTCTGCATCGGTGACTGTTCCGTGGATACCATATAATGCTTCCTGAATGAAGTTAAGCACCGAACGGTAATTCCAGTTCCAATGGTTTGGCAGTTGTGAGGCAGGTAATGTCTTGGTATTGCTTATTTCAATTGTGACTTCCTTCAGATTATGGAATGCGTTTGCATTATCCTGACGGCTGCCGGTGATGGTGTACCATTGGTAACCGTTGGTGATACCGTTCTGAAGGTAGGTCATATAGCTGCTGTTGTAAACGTGGGCTGTATCAGCATATTCACGGCATATCAGTACCCACCATGCATTGTCAGCATGAAGTGGACTCTTGTTGTCCCATGGATAGTTGCAGACTTCTGCTCCACCGTGGTAGTTGAAGCTTATAGTGAACTGGACTGTATCCACAAGATTCATGAATGCTATGGTTTCAGGCTGCCATACGTTACCGTCAGGGTGGTCTCCGAATGCATCATCCTTGTAGTTACGGTTGAGGTCGCAGTTGTTGCCGTTGTATCTCTGAGAGCCGAAGACAGTATTGTTTCCGCCGTGATATGTTCCGTCAGGATTAGCCATAGGGCATATCCAGATTTCTGCATTGTCAAGGAATCCGGTGATGCGAGGGTCGGTTCCATAGTGTGTGCACAGGTAATCAATCATTCTCAAAAGAAGAACGATACCTGTAGTCTCGTCACCGTGCATTGAACTTGTCAGCAGTACTCTCGTCTTTGTCGTAGGATTGTTCGCACTTGTTAGTTTGCAGATGATTAACTCCCTGTTCTGAACAGTTGGTGCGAGGCGGATAGTGGTGCATATTGATGGATAATCTGTCTGAAATTCATCCATCATTGCAACGTATGCCGGATAAGTTGGGTAAGAATCCCATTCGTATGTTTCCTTGGCATTAAATTGGTCGAGGGTGTACATTTTGAATTCTTCTTCAGGAAATACCATGGAAGGGTGGAGAAGTATGGTCGGTTCATAGCCGAACTGCAGGAACTCGTTGAAAGTCCGTTCGTTGGCGTATGCAATCACTGTCCCGTTGTCATATTTGTCAATGGAAATGATGCGTGACAGTGCCTGCAAATCCTTGGCATTGTCGGTCTGAAATGAGAAATAGACTTCGCCCCATTTGTCGAAGTCCCAATAGTTTTGGCTTTTCTGGCATATTGCGTTGCCGGTTGTTAAAATCGCAAGTAATATTGCGATGATTGTGTAGATCTTTTTCATATTTGTTTTATATTGATTCTATAGGTCGATTTTCAAGACAGGGGGCAGCTGTGCTGCTTTGAAACGACTGCCTTTGTATAGTTTTACGGCACGGTTTACGTATTCTGCGTCATAGCCTTTGGCTATGATTTCTTCCGGTGGCATCTTATCATCAACGTATGCTTTGAGGATAGGGTCGAGAATGTCGTAAGGCGGCAGTGAGTCCGAATCCTTCTGTCCCGGATGCAGTTCAGCCGACGGGGCCTTGTTTATGATATTGACAGGAATGATTTCCTTATCTTTGTTGATGTAACGGGCGAGTGAATATACCTGTGTCTTGTACAGGTCGCCGATGACCGAGATGCTGCCGCACAAATCGCCGTAGAGAGTGCCATAGCCCATGCACAATTCGCTCTTGTTGGAGGTGTTGAGCAACAGTCTGTGCTGTTTGTTTGATATGGCCATCAGAATCACACCCCTGATACGTGCCTGGATGTTCTCTTCTGTCACATCGAATGGTGCACCCTGGAATACAGGTTCAAGACTTTGGTTTACAATTTCGTAAATGTCGTTTATTGGAATTATGAAATGGTCGGTTTCGACATTTTTCACCATTTCAAGCGCATCGTTCACCGAATGGTCAGTTGAGAATTTTGATGGCATGAGAACCGGAAGAACATTGTCTTTGCCGAGAGCCTCGACTGCAAGAGCCAGAACTAAAGCGGAATCGATTCCGCCCGACATCCCGAGGACAGCCTTTGAAAAGCCTGCATCTTTGAAGAACTGCTGCAGCTTTTCTATGATTATGTTTTTAATTTTTTCCATTTGATATCATCCGTGGTATGGTAAACTGCAAAAATAGTAATTTTATTTAGTATTTAGCAATAATCTTGGTTACGTATTTCCCTTCGGAATTCTTGGCGGAAAACACCATGTTGCCGGCATGGTCATCGTAAACTGCAATATTGAGGTCGTCACCTTCGTGACTTTGAAGAATATAGTGTATCTCGATGTATTTCAAAGGGTTGTGCAAGTAGAACGAGGTGGGTTTGGCGTTGAGGAGTATCGGAAGATATGCCAGATTGTTTGTGTGTCTTGACATATCAATGTCGCAGGCACGTATTTTCCTCTGATAAATGAAGTCTTCGGCAGTGGTGTCTTTCATTATCCGTGTGAATCTGCCGCATTTGTAGTCCGGCTGTATGCTGACGATTTCGGAGGCAAGTGGATACTCGATTTCGTCGAGAGTGCAGATGCTCTGGTCGATGAGGCTGAGGGCGCATGCTTCAATCTTGCCTTCAAAGAATATACGGTCTTCCATTTTTGCCTGAATTCCGAGTAGTAGGCGCAAGTTCTGGCGATCGACAACCCATATTTCAGCATCAATGAAATCATGATATTTGGGGAGTTCGTAAATGTTTGCCATATAGCGGGTTACAATCCAGAATGCCCCGTAGTCATCGCGGATGTTGAAGTTGTCTTTGCCATTGCAGGAGTTGAAGTCAGTCCATAACTCCTGAAATATCTTGAATACTGAATTGTAACAGAGATGTTCGGTGAAATCAATGTCACATGCGTCAATTCTGTATTTGTGCCTTAGTACCTGCAACATTGTAAGGTTATTTTTTTACAACATATTTGCCGTCGGCCATAAATACATCCTTATCATTTGCAGCAGGCATTGAACTTGTAGGATAGGAGTTCTTTAATACTTTTCCATTCTTGTAGTATCTCACTACGTCAGCGGTATGTTCGGATGATGAGAAAATGACAAAGACCACTTGTCCGTTGTAATCGGTAATGCTCGTCTTTGTAATGTTACTCACGTCAAGGTCAGAGGAGAAAAGCTGTTTTTTCAGTGCTGTCATCCCTTCGATTTTTTTGCTTGAGATAAAGAAGAAGTCTTTACCCTGTGCGGAATTATCGTCAAAATACATTACTGCTGGTCTTGCCTTGCCGAGCAGACTGGTGGTGGTGATAGTGCCGTTTTTATTAATATAGGCAAGGGTTCCGTCCTCACTGCCAGTCAAGAAGGCTCCCTTTGCATTAAGTGAGTTGTTATAGACAGGTGAGTTCGGATTGTTTTTCACCTTGTTGTCAACGTTGGCTTGCAGAGTTCCGTTTGCTTTGTATATCTGCATGGTGTTGTCATCCTTCTGAACTATAACGTAAGGTGTGCTCTTCTCGTACAGAATTGTGTAAGGTTGTGAAACATGGCCGATTCCGTCGTTTTTCTTCTGGATGGTCAGATCATTGTTGTTGAATTTCAGATAATAGAATGCGTTATCAATGCCGTTGTAGTAAATTGCAAAATCGCTGTCACTGGTTTCTTGGACTGCAATCTGATTCTGAGCTTTGACAGGGAGGGACAACGGAAACTTCTTTACGAAATTGCCGAGGACATCAACTATGTAAAGTCGTGTGGCGGTGTTGAACATGTACTGTATTTTCTTGTTTTTGTACCAGTCAACTTCGGTTATTTCGCCGATAATTTTGGAGTCGAGATTCACCTTCCATTTCTGAGTGCCGTTGGAATCGAGACAGTACAGGGTGTTGTCGGCTGTCTGGATGATGATACCGCCTGCATCGCGGTGACTGTTGACTGCAAATGGACCGGAAACAATGTCAGACGGTGCAGCGAATATTGCATCGGCGATTACCGGTGGAGCCGGCGTTTCAGGTGTCGATGTCTCAGTTTCAGCTTTTTTCTCTTCAACAGGTGCCGGCTTTTTCTCTTTTGCAGGAGGCGTCTCTTCTTCAACAATTGGAGGAAGCTCCTCAGCTGCAATGTATTGCGATGTGAGCCATGTGGTTGACAAGTTGTTTTCGTTGGCTATCCTGTATGTGGCATTGCAGTTTCTGAATGACTGGATGAACAATGAAGCATTGTCCTTCAGCAACTTTGTGGTGACCGCATAGTTATTGTAGAATGAAACCACCTGCAGGTCATCGAAGAAATAGACGTCGTGGCAAACCCATGCTGCATCTTTTGTATTCAGCTTTTCAATAATGTATATGTCCGAATGTTCATCATGTGACAGAAGAATGTCGGTAATCTGCCTCTTTTCGCTTGCAGACAAAAGGTTGTTGTTGATGTCAGTCCCGATTTTGTGTGATGCGTTTCGTGGTGCAATGTAGAAATATCCTTCGCTGCGCCCTGTGTTGACATTTGATGAAACACTTGGCGTATTGTTGGTTTCAAGGATTATCAGCCATGCCCCGTCTGTATAAGTGGATATATATATAGGTACTGATGCGAACTTGCTGTAACTTGCCGAGTCTTTTTGAATATAATTCAGAGCACTCCTTATGGAATTGAAATCGTTTATGTTTTTGCCTAACCTGTCAGATATGTTACCGATGCTCATGGCGGTATTCATGTTGTCAAGCGTATTGGATACGAATATCATCTGTATGTTGTTGAGAGGCAAAATGTTCGGTAATGCTATCGGCTTGTTTCTGTTAATGTTGAAAAGTACAACTGCAACTAATGACAATGCGACTACCAGCGTTGCAATTAGTAGTATTAATTTGCTCTTTTTGGATTTCATCGGACTGATAATTAAAACTTACAAAAGTAATAAAAAAACGCTTTTCAGAAAAGATTTATTTGCGTTGGAACGGAAAAAGTCTTTCTGTGGTATTTTGAGAAGCCGAATTTTAAGATGGCTTCGGCATGTTCGGCGGTGGGGTAGCCTTTGTTCTTTTCCCAGTGATACTGGGGAAATTCCTTGCCGATTTCTATCATGAAATCGTCACGGTATGTTTTGGCAAGTATTGATGCGGCAGCTATCTGCCCGTAGGTGGCGTCACCTTTTACTATGCAATGGTGCGGAATATCTTTGTATGGCTTGAATCTGTTGCCGTCAATGAGAAGTGTGTCAGGCTTTTGCCTTAGTTTGTCTATTGCGCGGTGCATTGCGAGTATGGAAGCATTCAGAATGTTTATTTCATCGATTTCAACGTTGCTGCATGATGCCACGGCATATGTGATAGCCTTGCTTTCTATTATATCCCTTAACTGATATCTTTTTTTTGCCGAAAGTTGCTTTGAATCGTTAATGCATTCTATTTCAACATCTTCAGGTAATATGACTGCAGCCGCATAGACTGGACCGGCAAGACAGCCGCGGCCGGCTTCGTCACATCCCGCTATGATTTTGTAAC
Source organism: Bacteroidales bacterium (assembly GCA_016285515.1). GTDB lineage: Bacteria > Bacteroidota > Bacteroidia > Bacteroidales > BM520 > RGIG7150. The sequence goes on along the minus strand of JAEEQW010000007.1, from coordinate 27,640 downwards.
CTTCAAATTGATATAGCATTTATTACAGGAAAAGAAATAATGGCAGCATAAGGATTAAAAGTGACAGGAGCGTTTCCCAAAATGGTTTGATTTCCGACAGGAAAAACGACAGTATGAATGTCATAGGAGGCACCGACAAAAGAAGGAATGAAGTGCAGTTGTTGGTGAAAAATGAACTTGCAAGGGCAATTAATGCCGAAAAAATGATTATCAGATATTTTTCGCGCAATGAAAGCGTCATTGACGGTATTTTAGGAAATGTCATCAGTATTGCTATAATGGCTATTGCAAGATACAGAATATAATAGGTGTTTTCACCATGGCTCGAGAGGCTTGTGATTGCTATGTTTGCGAAAGAGTAGTCAGGTGTCAGTGAAGGTATGAAAAGTGCCAGCTGACCGGTAACAGTCAGAGCTATCGCATAGAAAAACATCGGCAGTCCGAAACCAAGGATGATTAAGAAAATGTATCTGATATTGGTAATTCTGAGAATGAACATTGAAATCAGAATAATGAAAATGTAGTATAAGGCATTTGGCGTCAGAAGACATGCCAGCCCGACCATAGTGCCGGCGGATAGAAAATCCATTTCACGGTATGCATGTTCGTTTACGGTTTCCATTATTCTGTACAGGCATAAGAAAATCAGCACTGCTGCAAACATTTCAGGAGTCAGCATCCTGAACCCAGACAGGAAGATGAAAACCGCTGCCGGCAACGATGATGTTTTGGTAATCAGAGAATTGTTCTGAGATGTCACTATTGTCAAGAAAACGCATAGTAGAAGAATTACCATCGCCACAATGGAAATGACAATGTTGTTCCCTGATGAAATCCAATTCCAGAAAAGCGATTTGTCGCTTGGGGCACTGATATGCAGGAATTTGATATTCAGTAGCATGGGCAACTGATATATTATGGATAATACGAAAAAAACGACGTAATGTATTGGAAATGTGTTTCGGAATGGTTTTACTAACATGTTATTTCAGGTTTGTCAGGTCGGTGCCGAGGTCTTTGCGGAAATATTTGTTGTCGAAATAAATCTTGTCGGCAAGTTTGTAAGCGTTGCCGAATGCCTCTGTCATGTTGTGGCCTCTTGCTGTGGCTGTAATCACACGTCCTCCGTTGGCGACAAGGTGGTTGTCTGCATCGTATTTCGTGCCTGCATGAAATATTATGTCGTCTTTGTCAGGATTGTCAAAAGAAATCGGCATGCCTTTCGGATATTTTTCCGGATAGCCTTTTGAAACGAGCATAACGGTTGCAACCGAATCTGGAGAAATGTCCATAGTCATTTCATCGAGACGTTTGTCGGCGGCGGCACTGAACAGTTCGAGAATGTCGTTGTTGATACGGGGGAACACCGATTCCGTTTCAGGGTCGCCCATTCTGCAGTTATACTCGATAACGTAAGGGTCCCCGCCGCAATTGATTAAGCCGAAGAAGATGAATCCCACATATTTGATGCCTTCATCGATCAGGCCGTTGATTGTCGGTTTGATGATGCGGTTCTCGACTTTGTCCATGAATGTTTTGTCGGCAAAAGGAACTGGGGAAATTGAACCCATCCCGCCTGTGTTGAGTCCGGTGTCGTGTTCACCGATACGTTTATAGTCTTTGGCTTCAGGCAGCAGGACGTAGTGGCATCCGTCAGTGAGAATGAAAACGGAAAGCTCTATGCCTTTGAGAAAATCTTCTATGATGACCGTGGCACCTGATGTCCCGAACTTGTTGTTGCAAAGCATTTCGTGAAGTTGTGTCTTGGCTTCCTCAAGGTCGTTGAGGATGAGGACGCCTTTGCCTGCGGCGAGACCGTCTGCCTTGAGCACGTATGGCGGTTTGATGCTTTCTAAAAATCTGTACCCTTCATCAATGTTGTTGGCCGAGAATGCTTTGTGCTTTGCAGTAGGTATGCCGTGAGCGTTCATGAACCTTTTGGCGAATTCCTTGCTGCTTTCGATGGTCGCGCCTGCAGCAGTCGGACCGATTATTTTCAGTGACTTGTTTTTGCAGTTGTCCTTCAGATAGTCAACAATGCCGTCGGCAAGCGGAACCTCAGGCCCGACCACAAGCATGTCAATACTGTTGCTGACGATAAAATCGCTGATTGCCGGAAAATCAGAGACACTGATGTCCACGTTTGTACCGAGAGATGCCGTGCCGCCGTTGCCGGGGGCTATGTATAATTTGTCGAGATGTTTGCTTTGTGCTATTTTATAGGCTATTGCGTGTTCACGACCGCCTGAACCGATAAGAAGAATGTTCATTGTTGTTTTTTTGCAAAATTAACGGCTTTTTCAGATTTTGCCCGTTTTTTTTGCATACTTTTGCAAATTAGTTATAAACAGTACATGCAAAGGAAATTCATTCTTAATCTCATATTGCTGCTTTTTCTGAACCTGCTCATAAAGCCGTTCTATGTGTTCTTTATAGACATGAACGTGCAGAGGGTGGTCGGTCTTAGCGAATATGGGATTTATCTTGCAATTTTCAACTTTACATACGTGATAAACATTATCCTCGATATGGGGATAACCAACTTCAACAACAGAAATATCGCGCAGAACAGCCATTTGCTCGGGAAATATTTTCCGCCTATTGTGATGATAAGGATTATGCTGGGTGTGTTGTATCTTGTCGTGGCATTCGTCCTCGCATTATTCATGCATTACGACGTAAGGCAGCTGCGATTGCTTGGAGTGTTGGCATTCAACCAGTTCCTGCTCTCCTTCATACTTTATCTGCGTTCAAACATTTCCGGACTGCTGCATTTTGTGACCGACAGTTTTGTGTCGGTATTGGACAGGGTGCTAATGATATTGTTCTGTCTGATAATGCTTTATGCAAAATACTTTCAGGGCAGATTTTCCATTGAATGGTTCGCATACGCGCAGACATTGTCGTACGTAATAACCGCTATCGTGGCTTTTTTGATTGTGGTGAAGGATGCGGGCTTCAGAAAGCCTAAGTTCAACAAGGCTTTGTTCCTGCTCATTCTGAAGAAGAGTTTCCCTTTTGCATTGCTCACTCTTCTGATGTCTTGCTACAACAAAATAGACACTGTGATGATGAAACAGATGATATCCGGCACCATGGGTAGCGAACAAGTCGGCATATATGCCCATTCATCGCGAGTGCTGGATGCTATGAATAACTTCTCTTATCTGTTCGCCGTGCTTCTGCTCCCTCTTTATTCGAGGATGCTGAAATCGAAAGAAAATGTGGGCGGGATAACAAAAACCGCATTTGGAATCCTGATGTGCTTTTCGTTCACAATCTCAACTATGTGCATGTACTACGGATTTGAAATCATGGATTTGATGTACGATGTGGAAATTGATTGTTCAGCAAAGGTTTTCAGAGTGCTTATGTACTGTTTCCCAAGCATGTCGTTTGGATATGTGTTCGGTACTCTGCTTACTGCCAATGGTAGTTTGAAACACTTGAATATAATTTCTTTATGTGGACTGACAGTCAACGTGTTGCTCAATGTCATACTAATTCCGAGGTACGGCGCTGTTGGTGCTGCATATACAGGCGTGATAACTCAGGCTTTTGTCGTGATTTGTCAGATTATTGTTTCAAAAAATGTTTTCCATGTGACAGTTGACAGGAAGTTAATGAATTACATTATTTCTTCGCTCGCATTTCTGGTGCTGATTTTCATAGCCGGTTTTTGTATCACCAAACTTGGCATCAGCTGGTATGTGAAGTGTTTGGTCCATCTTTTTGTCGGTGTAATAATTGCAATAATATTCAGAGTTTTCGATGTTCGGGAATTGATACAGCTTGTCAAAAAGAAATAGGTGTTCCGCAAATGCTTCATCTGACGTTTGTTCTGTGTGGCTTAGGCGAAGACTGTTCTGACTTGAAGAAAAATTGGGAATGGAAGGCATAATAGGCGATATCAATCGGTTCATTATTTAATATTTGAGAAAAAAAACAGAGTTATCGTAAATTTTGATTATTTTCGCAACTTATTTTATGAAATAACTCAAGTAAATGGATACAGACAGCAGATTTGATTCAACCTACCTGTTCAGGTTGATTTACAAACATCGTAAGAAACTGATAATTTTGTTGTTAATTACAGCAGCAGTTGCAGCGATAGTTTCATCACCGCTTTTCATTGAACCGAAATACAAATCACAGTTGATTTTGTTTCCGTCCTCAAGTAATTCAATCTCAAAGTCGTTGCTTACTGAGCAGGTCAATATCAAACAGGATATTCTTCAGTACGGCGAGGATGAGCAGATTGACCAGATGTTGCAGATTTTAAACTCGACAAGAATCAGAGACAAGATAATTGAAAGGTTTGATTTGATCAATCACTATGGGTATGCCAATTCCAAATACAAATATACGAAACTTAATGATTCGTACAAGAAGAACATAAAATGTAAGAGGACCGAATTTTCGGCAGTTTCGGTTACGGTTTTGGACAAGGATCCGCAGATGGCTGCAGATATAGCCAACACCATTGGCGAAATATATGATTCAACCTGCAATGAAATGCAGAAGGACAGGGCAATGCAGGCATTTAAAATTGTTGAAAAAGCTTATCTTGACAAAGTCAATGACATACGGGAGATGGAGGATTCACTTGCTGTTTTGCGTTCTCTCGGGGTAAATGACTATGAAACCCAGTCGGAGATGGTGAATGAACAGCTCGCCATTGTTATCGCCAAAGGTGACAAGAGAGCAATAAAGGATTTGCAGGAACAGGTTGAAATCCTTGCAAAATACGGCACTCCATACGTTTCTCTTCGTGACCAGCTTGAATATGACAAGCTTCAGCTTAGCGAAATAAAGGCTAAATACGATGAGGCCAAGGTCGATGCGGAACAGATTCTCCCACAGAAATTTATAGTTTCACATGCCTATAAGGCTGAACGCAAGTCGTATCCTATCAGATGGCTCATCGTGCTGCTGTCGATGCTTGCGGTTTTCATTTTCGCAGTGTTCGTGATAATTTTCATGGAACGTGTTCCTGGTGAAATACAGCGTGAAAGGGAGGAAGAAGCCAATAAAGCCAAGAAAAATCCAAGGCCCGACAAGCTGCAGGAGAAACGGGAAACCGAAAATACTGACAAAGGTAAAAAGAAGCTTGACGAACGACGTGACAGCTTATGAATTAATAGTTCAAACAAATCGGAAGTTATAGTTAATGAAATTGAAAATAATACTCAAAATAATGATGATAAAATGACAAAAAGAAACACAGATATGAACGACAACTTTTTTGCGGCTGACAAGATGCTCAATGTATTCTGGAAATACAAGTTACATTTGATAATTCTGACTGTGATTGGAATTATTGCGGGAATCATCTTTTCGGGCCCTGCTTTCATTACTCCGAGGTTCAAATCACAGGCCACATTGTATCCGTCGAATATTTCACCGTATTCCGAAGAAAGTGAGACAGAGCAATATATGCAGTGGCTTTCAGGCCAGGACATCAAGGATTCCATTATCCAGATGTACGATTTGTATGGGCATTATGGAATATCGAAGGATGCGCCTCACTGTTATGCTGATATGATGTATGAATATGGCAGGAATATCCGCTGTGAGCAGACTGTATATGATGCGGTTCAGATTACAGTTTTCGATAAGGACCCGCAAGTTGCCTGTAATATTGTAAATTCGATTATTTCATTGACGGATAATAAGATTCGTAGAGCGCAGAAGCAAAAATTTCAGGAGGTCGTACCTAATACCATGGTGATGGTTAATAATATCAACGGTCAGATTGATTCCCTTTCCAGACGTCTTGCGGAAATAAAGGAAAAGCGTTCAACTACTGGCATCAATCTTATTTCGGATCCTGAATATATTGACGCCATAATCGAACTGTATTCTGCCGGTGAGACCAAGAGTTTCGTTCAAGAGCAGTACATGTATGCAATCAGCAATGCAGCGCGAAATTACACATATTCAAATATGATTTCTAATCCATATCCTGCTGACAAGAAAGCGTTGCCTATCAGGTGGGTGATAGTCGTTTTTGCAGGAATCGGAATGTTTTTCCTGTCGTATTTGGGATTTCTTATCGCTGAAAATGTCTCTGGCAGGAAGAAGGAATAGTGTCTGAACAATGAGCAAAAAACAGAAAATACTTGGTGTCTATGGCGCCTGTTTGGCCTTCTTGGTGCTGATAGTCTTCTGTATCATCAAGGATTTGGCATGGGTGCCTCTGTTGGTGCCTGTCGCCTTGATAACAGTATGCCTGTATTTCTTTGCCCTGAAGGATGTTATGCTGATTATTGTATTCAGTGTTCCTCTGTCGGTGAATCTTATCGGGACTGAATTCGGCATCTCAATCGGCATTCCTGATGAAATCATGCTGATACTCTTTGTGCTCATGTTCATCTTCAAGATGTGCTTTGACGGAAAGATTGACAAGGACATTATTTCACATCCGGTGACAATATGCATTTTCATAGTTCTTTTCTGGATGTTTGTCTGTTCCATAACCAGTTCGATGCCTGTGGTTTCATTCAAGTATCTTGCTGCAAGGCTGTGGTTTGTCATTCCCTGTTATTTCGTGGCAATACGCATTTTCAAGGAGAATCAGAAGAATATTATAAAGTATAACTGGGCATACGTAATTGCCTTTACCATAGTGATTATATACACAATCATCAACCACGCAATGCATGGATTCTCAGCCAAGTCGGGACTCTGGGTGATGTTTCCGTTCTTCCCTGAACATACTTGTTATGGTGCCATGCTGGTGTTTATGATTCCGTTCATCGTCTATTACCTGATGAGCTTGGAATATTCACTTCTTAAAAGGATGGCTGCCTTGGTGCTGTTAGTGCTTTTCGTCATAGCCACATACCTGTCGTTCACGCGTGCAGCATGGATAAGTGCTGTTATGGCATTGCTTGTGGCCCTTGCATTCCTTTTGAAAATCAAGTTCAAATATGCAGTTGTCATAGTCGCATGCCTCATTGGTCTGTTCTTCGCCTTCGAAGACCAGATTTTAATCTCCATGCAGAGAAACAACACTGAATCGAGTCAGAATTTCGTTGACCACATAAAGTCAATGACCAACATCTCATCCGATGCGTCAAATCTTGAGCGTATAAATCGTTGGTCGTGTGCAATAAGGATGTTTGAAGAACGCCCTGTAGTTGGCTGGGGACCAGGAACTTATCAGTTTGTGTATGCGCCTTTCCAACGTGCGAGGGAAGAAACTATCATCAGTACCAATGCCGGTGATGTGGGTAACTGTCACAGCGAATATTTCGGACCGTTGTCAGAACAGGGTTTGCCGGGGCTTATTCTCGTGTTTGCACTGATGATTTCAATATTTGCAACAGGAGGACGTGTCTATACGCATGCAAAAGACCAAAATGACAGGCATATAGTTCTGTTCTGTATGCTTGCCTTCGTGACGTATTACACTCATGGCTTTATGAACAACTTCCTCGATATTGATAAGGCTGCCGTACCTTTCTGGCTTTATGTTGCCATGATAGTTTCACTCGATATCAAAATTAGAAATATTGAAAAACAAAATGCTGAAAGACAATCTGTTGACAATAAAGAACTCGATACCGCCGACAGTAAGATTGATAGCAGTATCTAAATTTCAATCCATAGAAAAACTGCAGGAGGCTTATTCCGCGGGACAACGCGATTTCGGTGAGAACAGACCTCAGGAATTGCGTGACAAGTTCCCTTTGTTGCCAGATGATGTAAGATGGCATTTTATCGGCAATTTACAGTCAAACAAGATAAAGTATGTGGTTCCGTGTGCTTTTATGATACACAGCATCAGCTCTCCGGAACTGCTATTGGGCATTAATGCCGAGGCGAAAAAACTGAATAAAATTATGGACTGTCTTATCGAGTTTCATATCGCCACTGAGACATCCAAACAAGGTTTTAACTTTGATGAAGCCATTGAGTTTCTTAAGTCTGACACTTTCCATTCACTCAACAATGTGAGAATCAGGGGCGTTATGGGAATGGCTTCTTTTGTTGACGATGAAAATCAGGTGAGAAACGAGTTTAAGAATCTGAAGTCATATTTCTACGAGATAAAGAAACAATTCTATCCTGAAGACGAACAGTTCAGGGAATTGTCGATGGGCATGTCGCATGATTACAAAATTGCGATTGAAGAGGGTAGTACTATGATTAGAATCGGTACTGCAATTTTCGGTAAGCGGGAGTATAGTGCTAAGATTTAGCCGATAAGGATACAATTGACTGTAAAGAGCCGGCGGCCTTTACAGTCATCGTAAGTTAGGTTGTAATAATTGACATCAAATGGATAATAAACACAACAGTGCATATTGGATAATCGGATCTGTTTCAATAATAGCTCTATTCGCTGCTGTTGTTGTCAATATTTTTATAGGCAATGTCGGAATTTCTATGGAGGAAATGTTGCGGTTCCTTTCAGGAAAGGCGGAACTGCCTGAGTTGAAGCATATCATAATCTCTTCGAGGTTGAATATGACGCTGACGGCACTGCTGACGGGGGCTGCATTGTCAGTTTCAGGTCTTTTGTTGCAGACATTGTTCAGCAATCCGCTTGCCGATCCTTCGGTATTGGGCATCAGTTCCGGTGCCAATCTCGGCGTGGCAGTATGTCTGCTGATAATCGGTGCCACACCGACTATGGTCGCTTCAGCAGGATTGTCGCGCCAGCTGTGGATTGCACTGTCTTCATTTCTCGGTGCATTGCCTATCATTTTGATTTTACTGTATATTTCAACAAAAATATCCAATAAGCTTGTTGTCCTGATAGTGGGACTTATGACTTCGTTCATTTCTTCCGCCGTAATCTCGGTCATTGAATTCTTCAGCATGAAGGAAAGCCTCTATTCGTACGTCCTTTGGGGTATGGGAAGCTTTTCCAGCGTTCCGCAGTCGATGGTTCCGTTTTATTTCTCTGTAATATTGCTGCTTATAATCGCTTGTTTTCTTATGATAAAACCTCTTAATGCAATACTCCTTGGTGATGAATATGCTGAGAATATCGGGGTGAATGTCTATAGGTCACGTACTCTCATCATATTGATTTCCAGTCTGCTGATAGCGGTTGTCACTGCTTATTGCGGACCTATAGGCTTTATCGGACTTGCAATTCCTCACATCGTGAGATTCTCTCTTAAGAAATCCGATCACCGTATAGTCTTGCCGTTCAGCATACTCTGGGGCGGCCTGTTCGCCTTGCTGTGTCTTGTGATTTCCCGTATCCCCGGCATCGATGGTGCATTGCCTGTGAACGTCATCACTTCCATCATTGGCGCCCCGATACTGATATGGATTCTGTTTCAACCTTCAGTTAAGAATTTGAGATGATAGAACTTAAAGACTTGAAAATAGGCTACCTGTCGGGCAGGAAGGTGAAACGTGTCGTGTCGGAAGGCATAAATGCGACACTCGACAGAGGGGAACTCGTCTTGCTGATTGGTCCGAATGGCTCCGGCAAATCCACGCTGATAAAGACTTTATGCGGATTCCAGAAACCTGTTTCCGGAAATGTCAGTATAGAAGGTCAGGATAGCAGCAACTTGAACGAGAAGAGCATTTCATCATTGATAAGTGTGGTGAAGTCGAATGCTCCTACGATAGAAAACTTTACAGTCAGAGATGTGGTCGCTTTTGGCAGGTACCCTTATTCGGGAATGTTTGGCAGTCTTAAGGATTCCGATTATAAAATCGTGGATGAAGCTATCGACATCATTGGCATCAGAAAGATAAGCAATTCCATGTTCAACATGATTAGTGATGGGGAAAAACAGAAAACCATGATTGCCAAGTCTTTGGCACAACAGACCCCTTATGTCGTCATGGATGAACCTATGGCGTTTCTCGACTATCAGTCGCGCATTGAGATGATGGAACTTCTTTTCGATATGACCCAAAAACAGAATAAGGGTGTGCTGCTCTCCACTCACAATCTCGAAATGGCAATACATACTGCCGAAAAACTCTGGATTTTCGACAAGGAAAGTCGGTTTTCTTCTGTTACTCCACAGCAATTGTTTGAAGATGAACTTATTACGAGACTGTTTGATAAAAAAACGGCAGAATACCTAAAGGCAATTAATAAAAAATAAAGTTTACCCTGAATAATAATATGATTACAAATACAAAGCCACTGACCGTTTACAGGTCGTCTGCGGGCTCGGGAAAGACATTCACTTTGGTGGCTGAATATATCGCAATGTTGCTCAAAGCCAATTCACCAAACGAATACAGGCATATCCTTGCAGTTACTTTTACCGTGAAGGCTACGGGTGAAATGAAGGACCGTATCCTTGGCACTCTTTACAATATTGCCGTTATCCATGATAAAAACCAGTCTGCCTGCGAACGTTCTAAAGACGTTAACAGCTATCTGAAGAAGATCGCTGAGATAATAAAAAATGACAGTATGGCTTCTTTCACAGAGGAGGAAATTGACGGATACAGCCAACACGCAAAAAAAATATTGCTTGAAATACTGCATAATTACGACCAATTTAAAGTCACCACCATCGATTCCTTTTTCCAGAGTGTGCTGAACGGTGTTGCACACGAACTCGGTCTTCCGGCAAATATCCGTACTGAAATCAATGATGATGAGGTGCGCAAAATGGCCGTGGAAAGGCTTATTTCATCACTTACCCCTGACAAGGATGAAAAATCGGATAAACTCAAGAAACGCATTTTGGATTTTGTCGGTGATAGGGTGGATGAAGGAGCTCAATGGAGCATAACGGACTTGCTACAGACTTTCTCCAATCAACTCGGTAAGGAGGTCTATCGCCAGAATAGCAGGAGGTTACAGAAGGAACTTGAGGATGACCCCAAGCTGATAGAGGATATGCGCGATAAGCTGTTCGCCATAAAAAACACTTGCGAAAAGAATATTAAGACAATCTCTGAAAATGTTTTGAAGTTTCTTGATGATAATTCATTGATTTACAATAAATTATTTAATGGCAGGGAACTGGGATGGATTAAGTCCGGAATTGATAATGCGAGACAGCTCAATGCTATAGGGAAAACGATTCCGGCATACGCAACTGGCATCAAACCTCCTGAAAAGATGCTGAAAAGCTCTTATCTTAATGATGTTGTGGCAATTAACCTGGCAACCGCATTGTGCAGTATAATCCGGGATTTTTATGACGATTATTCTGAAATTCTGATTCGTTACAATAGTGCCAAACTTGTACAGAAAAATATCCACCAACTCGGACTTCTTTCTTCCATTGATAACGAAGTTAATGAAATAAATACTGAAAATCAGCAACTTCTGCTGTCACAGACAGGTACGCTGCTTAACGATTTGATGAATGGTGAGGGTAACACGGAGTTTGTCTTCGAAAAGATAGGTCCTATGCTCAATCACCTGATGATGGATGAGTTTCAGGATACATCGTGGCAGCAGTGGAATAATTTCAGGCCGTTGCTGATAGAACTTCTCGGCAACAACCGTCAGAATCTTATAGTGGGGGATGTGAAACAAAGCATCTACCGCTGGCGTAACGGTGACTGGCATATTCTTGAAAATATGGGGAAACGCGATGAATTTTCCAATCAGATTTCTGCAAAAAATCTCATATATAATTTCCGCAGCGATAACATTATTGTTGCTTTCAATAACTATGTATTTCCAAGTTTGGCAAGTCTGATGGACTATGTGTCGGACTTTGGGGACAACCAGATTGCCGATGCGTATAGTGAGGTGCGTCAGCTTTTGCCTGCCGAGAAGTCGGACAAAGCTCCGCAAGGTCATGTGTATGTGAAAATCTATAAATCAGAGGCCGATTTCGAAAATAATCATTATGACGATTTACGCCGACAGGTGCTCTATTTACATCAAGAGAAAAACATACCTTACAGTAAGATGACAGTTCTTGTCCGCAACAACAAAACTTCCGGCAAAATTATTGATGCGTTCAGTGAAGGTGAGACCCAGTCCATAAAACTCGTTTCGGCGGATGCTTTCCAATTTAAGTCGTCAACGGCTGTACAGATGATTATTGCGGCACTGCGCTACATGAACGATTCAGACGACTTCGTTTCCAAGTCGTATCTTGCCTTTCATTATCAGAAGGATATTCTTCATAAAACAATGAAGGATGATGATATCTTTGCCAAAATCACCAAGTCAGATGAACTGCTCCCGGAAATTCTAATTAATAATGTGGATTCTCTTAGAAAATTGCCGCTGTATGAGTTGAATGAAAGGCTTGTGAAAGGTATGAAACTTGACGAAATCCCTAACCAGTCGGAGTACATTTTGGCTTTTCTTGACAAGGTGATGACTTATTCACATAAATATGCTGCCGACACGGTTTCATTTCTCGACTATTGGGACAAAACACTCTCAAGTGATGCAATTACGACTACAGACAAGAACGCACTTCAGATTATGACCATTCACAAGTCAAAAGGTCTTGCCTTTGACTATGTGTTTATGCCTGAATGTGATACGGAGATGTGCAGGTTCCGGCTGGATTCTATCTATTGGATTCCAACTGCGGGGAAAGGTGAGCCATATCAGGATATTTCGGTGCTTCCAATTGACTTCGGCTCCACAAGCATGGTTTCTGATTCGATTTTTGCCGATGAACTGAAGGAAGAAACGCGTCAGACGATGATGGATGCGATAAATCTGCTTTATGTGGGTTGTACGCGAGCAAAAAAAGGACTCTTCATTTGGGGATATGACAAAAAAAGTGATTTGACAACGTCTTCTCCGATAAGTCAGGCTCTGAATTCAGTCTTGTCATCGTCGTGCAAACCAATTTACAAGGATGTAAAATCTTTGACGTACATATTTGACAACCAAAATCGTCCGCCTGAATATGACAGTATCTTATCTTCTGAAAAACCACAGACAATCCAAGGGCGAGATGCGGCAGAGAGTCGTATGGAACCCAAATTCGAGGATGATAATGCAGAGGAGAATCTGAAGAAAACGATACACTGTTCTATTGGTGACAGGATGTTCACGCCTGTATTCCGACAAAGTATGGATTCCCGGGAATTCGGTTGCAGTAAGGATGACAATGGCAATTACATGAGGATGAACCTTGGCTCGTTGTATCATAAAATCCTTTGCAATATTATGACTTCTGAGGACTTGGATTCTGCAATCCGCAGATGTCGTCAGGAAGAGGAACTGACCGAAGAACAGGAGAAACATTTTCGCCATTTGTTTGAAACAGGAATTCGCTCGGATGTTGTAATGGATTGGTTCAGTGATAAATATGTCGTTTATAATGAGCAGAACATACTCAGTAAGGAGAGTGATAAACTTGCAGTCCATCGTCCTGACCGCGTGATGATTAGCAAGGACGGGAAGCAGATTGTCGTTGTGGATTTCAAGTTTACAGCTTTTGAATCGGTAAAGGCAAATAAATCGCAATGGAGGAGTTATCAGAGACAAGTTTATGGCTATATGAGGCTGATGCATCAAATGTTCCCAGACAAAGCAATAACTGGATATCTGTGGTTTTTGGATGACAATCAGATTCAGAACGTGAAAGGAGTTAACAATGAGTAACAGCAGTTTTCTCAAGGAAGTGGCAAGGGATATGTATAGCCGTTTCCAAAATGATATGACCAATGTGGTTATGGTGTTTCCTAACAAGCGTGCAAGTTTGTTTCTGAATCGGGAATTGGCCGGAATTAGCGACAAACCGGTATGGGCGCCTCAGTATCAGACAATCAGCGAACTGTTCCTCAGCCTTTCCCCATACACGCAAATTGATCCGATAACTTGCGTTTGCAAACTGTATGACTGTTATTGCAAAGCCTTAAATTCCAATGAAACTATAGATGATTTCTATGGTTGGGGGGAGGTTATCATGAACGATCTTGATGATATTGACAATCAGATGGTTGATGTGAAACAGCTATTCAAATATATGGAGGATTGGAATCAGCTTTCAGCCACCTCAGATTTTTTGAGTGAAGATCAGATAACAGCATTGAAAACCTATTTCAGAAATTTCTCAATTGATGAAAAGGAAAAGGCAAAGGAACGCTTTATCAAACTTTGGCGTGCTATGCCTGAAATATACTCTTCACTTAAAGAAACCTTGAAGAAGGACAGCCTGATGTATAAAGGCGCGCTTTATCGTGATGTGGTCGAAAATCACCTTGACAGGCTAAATGTTGACAAAACATATATTTTCGTCGGATTCAACGTGTTGACGAAAGTGGAACACAAACTCATTGACGAGGTGAACTCTCGTGCCTCTGCGTTGTTTTATTGGGATTATGATGATAGACTTACTGCCGATTCGGAAGGTTTGGCGCATCTGATTTATGATTCCGGCAAGTTCATCCGGGAATATTTGAAGACAATGCCCAATTCCTATAAGCCATCAATAGACAATGTACAATATAATGTTGATATTCAGTATATTAAAACTGACTCTGTTAATGCACAATCGCGTTATGTCCCACAGTGGATTACGCAGCATGAGGATAAATCTGACTTGACCAAGACAGCGGTAATCCTTGCCGATGAGTCGATGCTTCCCCAGGTGCTTGAGGTGCTTACTGATGACAAAATCAACATTACTATGGGATATAAACTGAGCGATACTCCCGTGCTGAGTTATATCATCGCTTTGTCTGATTTGCAACTGAAAGGTGTGCGGCCGTCCAAGGATACACAGTATGCGGCGGCACAGCAACCATTATCGGATGATGAACCCGTAAACCGGTTTTTTTATTATTCATTTTACAATAAGACCCGAAACCATCCTTTCACCGTGAAGGATGACACGTTGTGGAATAAGGTCGTTGCAGGCGATGACGGCAAATCCATGCTCGATTATCTTGACCAGAATGTTTTGGCATCATTTGAGAATTTCAACGGATATAGTGATGAATATGAAGCTAAAGCGGATGCGGATTCCAGTATCGACCCCGATGCTGATTCGGCTGCTGGGTCCGATGACAATAATGAAAATGAGACCAATCCTTATTTCGCTTTGTATGCTGAGGCACTGTATCGTACACACCTTGCGATTGAAAAGTTGCGCAGCATGAATTTTGATTTTGGCCGTAAACTCACATGTCGTCTTCTTGAGCAGGTACTCAGGAGTCAGTCCGTACCGTTTCATGGGGAGCCGTTGGAAGGACTTCAGGTGATGGGCGTGTTAGAAACTCGTTCCCTCGACTTCGACAACATTCTGTTGCTTTCCGCCAACGATGGTATTCTGCCTAAACGTGCCCAAAGCAATTCACTCGTGCCGTATTGCCTTCGCCAACCGTTCGGACTGACTACCGAACAGGAACAGGTCAACATTTATGCTTACATCTTTTTCCGTCTGCTGCAACGTGCCAAACATATCACACTTATGTTCCCTATTTCGAGTAGTGACATGGGACAGTGCGAGATGTCGCGTTTTATGCGTCAACTGCTGGCAGAAACGGATTTTGACATAAAGACTTCGCATCTGGATTTCAGCACGGAAAATAGTTTTGCGGAATCTCAGATTCAGAAGATTGGGAAAACTAATGAAATTCTTAAAGACATATTATATTCGGCAAACGGCAAAGTCTATGAAAAACAGTCTTCTGATGTGGAAATGGATACGAAACAGAAAGCTATCCGGCTATTGTCATTGTCGTCAATCAATAATTATCTTAACTGTCCTCTTCAGTTTTATTTCAGAAATGTTGCAAAAATGCGTGTCAAGGATGAAATCAGTTCCACCATACAGCCAAATCAGTTCGGCACTGTGTTTCATTCCGCAGCACAATATTTTTATACGAAGATTACAGATGGTTCACCGGATTGTCGGATAACCGAAGAGCTGTTGGAACAGCAGGTGAAACAAGGACTTGTCGATTTGTCTGTGGATGAGGCGTTTAGGAAGGAAATATTTGATTGTGAAGGCTCCGAAGTCAATGATTATGTTGGAGAACTTGTCATTGCTCGTAAGGTTATAGTGGAATATCTGCAACGACTTGTAGAGATTGACAAGAAATTGTCTCCATTTCGTATTTTGCAGATGGAGAAGTTTCATTATTCCATTATGAAAGTTAATCTGCAAGAGGAAGAACATGACTTGTTTATTGGCGGAATCATTGACAGGTTGGATTATATTGAAAACTATAAGGGAACGGGACCTGCCATTCGCATTGTGGATTACAAGACTGGAGGGAAACAATCGGATGATGCCAAGATTGCATCCATAGATGACTTGTACGATGTGGAAAAGAACAAGATGCCGAAGTATGTGCTTCAGACATTTCTGTATTCGCAGGCAATCAAGGAAGAGATGGAAGGCAAAACAGTTCAGTATCCTGAAATCAGATGGGCTGATGATGCGCACATAATGCCTTCAATAATATTCATCAAGCAGTGCAATGATGCCGAAAGTTATGATGCCCGCATCATTTTTGGTCAAGACATGCTTATTGATTTCAGGGATTGTGCCGATGAATTCAAGAAGAAATTGTCGGACTTTCTGAATGAAGAGCTTTTTAATCCGGAAAAGCCGTTTGAGGGTACGACAAACGATAAGCATTGCAAATATTGCGATTATCGCTTGTTGTGCGGAAAAAAGGATTAGTATGGCTTGGGTTCAATCCTGGCGGTTATAATGCGGGGCATCTAACCTGTTTCGTCTGAATAACTGTTCCGTTGGTTTCATCATAGATGAATGCCACAATATTCAAATTATCAGGATTCCAGCCGGTTCCGGCAACAGACAAGTTGTAAGCTTTGTTGGACTCATTGCCTATTGTTTCTCCCCATGTATTGTTGAGAGAACATCTCAGCACGTGGCCATGATTGTAATCAGGAATGGTCTCCTGACCGTATGCCTGCTGGCAGACTAGATTGTCTTCAGTAACATAAACACATAATTTCAGACTTCCGTATTGTTTTGTGACAGTGTTGACGATGACATTGTAACTGCTGTCGTCAGCATTCGGAGTGACGTTGATTGTTATGCTGGCATTGGCAGGGGTTGTGTCGGCAACCAGTCCGCCGATTATTGATTCCCATTCGCCGTAGCCATGCAGATATGTGCCGTTTGTCAAAGCTCGGTTGATGATGCCGTTAGGATATGCAGTTACGCCATAATGGTTTGTCAGTGAATCACCGACAGTTGTTCTGAAATCGGCAGTGTAGCCCCTTGTCGGGATAGGTCTGGCAAAAACGCCTGAATGGATGGCTATCACCACTATTCTGTTGGGATACATCTTCATCAGTTTTTCAACTTCCACTGCAGCATCAGGGCAGTTCGGACACATGTTGCCGGTATATTCCTCAAGGAGGATTATCCGCTGATCGTTGTAGGTTGTAGTGTCAGCTGTTATCGGCGTCAAGATATCATCTGGATCAATAATCTCGCACGCTGAAAAACATAATATTAATAATAAAGGGAGAAGATATAATGTTTTTTTCATAAGACACTGTTTTTTAATATATTAGAATGAAGTGCTGATTGATATTGATGCTCCTGATGCAGCCGGAACGTATCTGCATACGCCGCCGACGCAAAGCAGACCTTCACGCTGACGTCCGTATGATAGTGCGATACGGGTTGCATTTTTAATGAAACCGATTGAGGCATAATAATAATGAAGTCTCTGGCTTTTTTCAGGATTGCCGTAGTTCCATTCATCCAAAACAGTCAGGAACCACTGGTTGTGAAGGGTGTATTCCAATGTGAGGGTTGCCCAGTCACCACGATCCTGCTTGATTCCATCGTCATTTTTGCCAACGAAAAGGGCCTGGCCTTCGAAACGCAGACTGTTATCGGAATTGATTTTCCACGTTACATCTGCGATTCCGATGTTCGCATTTACAACACCGTATTCGCCTATCGTGTGACCTTCAACTCTGTCTTTGTCGTAGTAAAGATTTATATATGTGAAGATGGCCTTCCAACTCTTGCTGAATTTCTTGGTGACGATAACGTTGAAGTCTCTGAAAAGTTCGTTGTCGCCGACCTGGAAGAACGGTGATTCATAGTGGAATTCATCGATTACTATCTTCTTTGTGTCATATATGATTGTGAAGTCGGCCTCAATTGACATTCCATATTTGCCACCGATTTTGGTCTTCTTTGGAATCGTGTAGATGACATTGCCTTTGAGTGACATCTCACCGTTAGGCTGTGAAGCGTAAGGGTAGAGTGAAGGCAGGCTGTAGTGATGCTGCTTGCTCAGAGGCGGTATGAAGTTGATGTCCATTGCGTTGTCGCTGGTGGTATATGTCGATTTGAAGTACATGTTGTCGATTCTCTTGGCGGCAAGTGTCACTCCGAAACCTTTCGTCGAGTAGGATGCGGTTACGAAGAGAGCCTGTCCTGGATTGTAGGAGTAATCGTTCATTACCGACGGATTGTTGATTTTATAGGCATATTCGCCGTAAAGGCCAAAACCACCGCGGGTGATATTCATTCGACCGCTCCATGCTGCAACGTCTGTCGGCATTTTGAGCTCATAAAGCGTGTCATTGAGGTATTTGGTTGCAGTGCATTTTTCGTGTTTGGTAACGAAACTTCCGCCGAGAGTTATGTGTGTTTCGGAAGTCCAGTTGAAGACATCATTGAAAAGGATGTCGCCGTCGAAACCGGACACTAAGCCCCTGTCGGTGTATTTTGATATATCGACATATTCATTCCAAAACCATCTCTGATAGCCTGTCAAGGCTTTTAACCTTATGCCCTTATATGGCATTATGATTACCTTGGCACCGCGTATGGCATTGTCGTAACCGAGGTTCCATTCCTGGTAGCTGCGCAGTGTAAGTCCGCTGCCGAACTGTTCGTAGAAGTCACCTATTGTAACATCGAAGAATTTGTTGGCGTAGTTGGCGTAGAAGAATGGTATGCCGTAACCTTTTGACTTTTCGTCGAAGCCGTTGAGTGGCGGAGTGTACATTTCGTATCTCATGCCTGCACGGAAATTGCCAACTGTATAGTCCAATTCCCCGAAGGCGTTCATTCCGAAATGTTTTGTCAGCGTCGAGTCGGGGATGCCCATGGCATCATCCGGAACATACAACTGACCGTCATATTTGAGACTGCCGCTTATGCTGGCGTTTTCGTAAAAATTCTGTGCGAAGAGTGCCGATGTTGCCCCTATGAGCAAGACCGACAATAATAAACGTTTGAAATTCATGTGGTTATTTTATTTTTTCACCTTTTGCCACTTTTTTGAGAATCTCGTAAACTTCATCTTCACCGCCTTCGCTATAAGAGGTGTGCTGCCATACTATTTCTCCTTTGCCGTTCAGGATGAAAAGATGAGGGATGTCTCCCACATTCATGGCTCTTTTGAAATCCTGATTTGAGTCGGAGAGTATTTCAAACTCCCAGCCTTTGGAATTGGCAAAAGCTTTTGCGTTAGCGTTTCTTTGTGCATCGTCGATTGATACTGCGTAAATTTTGACGCCGGTTTCTTCTGCCCAGTCGTCATATACTTCGTTGAAAGCATTAAGTTCCTTTATACAATTTTTGCACCATAAAGCCCAAAAGCTGACTATGATTGGCTTGCCGTCATTTTTTATATCCTTGGTATTGAATGATTTGCCATCGATAGTTTTAATGTTTACAGATGGCAAATGTTTGCCGGCAGCACCGGTGCTCTGTGCGTTTGCAGCGACAGTCATGCTGAGAGCTGCAAATAATACTAATAACAGTTTTTTCATTTTATGTATGATAGCTTAAATTATTATTTCCAAAAACTTTTATTTCTGCAAAATTAATGCAAAATATTTATTTTGAAACAAATATTTTCTTCTTCACCTTCTTTTCCTCTACAAAACATGCCCTGTCTCTGCATTGTGGCAATGCCAGGTGTTCCTCTTGGATTATGTTATTGTCCTGAAAACTCCGGAATATCGAGCAAACGGGTTATCTCTCCAAAATAATAGATGGAAGTTAGTTGCGGGTAATTAAGCAACACGGAAATCATATCCTGGTGAGTCATTCTTATTTTCACCATTTCATTTTCAATTTCCTCTGCAATTGGAAGCTGCTCCTTCAAGCGACACTCAAGTGCCTTTTGTACTGCTTCCCTTTGCATTGGTGCTATTTCGGAATAATATTTCAGCAGAATTTTATTGCGTGCGGCATCAGATGTCTTTTCTAACTGGGACTCGTATTTATTGTAAATCACTTTGATTTTTGCATCCGTTTGTTCATAGAGTTCATCTACTTTGGCATTGACAGCATCCCAGCGGTCGATTTGCGGCTGCAGTGGTTCAAGGTATTTGGAAGCCTCCTCGGCATTTTTCAGCATGGCCTCCTCAGCAGTTCCCTGCTTGTAATGATTCTGAAGGTATTCCTGCTGCTCTTCTTCCGACATGGTGGATAATTCGTCAATTTCCTCTTTTGACAACCCTGTGACAGCTTCGGTATTCTTATATACCCAGTCTGCGGCTTGTGTTGAATCCACATTCTGACATGCAATATTCGCAGCTTGTATGGAGAGCATGGCTGCCTTGCCGTTAAAAGCTGTTACCGGACTGGTAAGCATTTTGAATTCTTGCGAGCCAAATTCAGCGGTCTTGTAGCTTACTAACTGTTGTACTGTGGGAAGTTCGGGCAAAGCCATCATAACCTCTCCGACTGTTTGATAACCTTCGGAAGTGGCCTCTTCGCTTTCCTTTGTGGTTGATGTGGAATGATTTTTTTCTATTTCCCTTGTGATTGCATTGGCAATGGAGTCCGATGCAGCATCTGTCGTTTTGTCTATAACATTATCTACGGTTTTGTTGACCGTACTTCTTGCTGCCCTTTGAATCAGACTTCCAATCTGTGCATGGGTCAGGGATGTCCAAACTAAACAGATAATCAATAACGCTATTTTTTTCATAATTTTATGTTTTATATTATGTCACAGAATAAGAAGCTACTTCTTAATTAATAATTACTTTCATTGTTTCCCCGATTTGTGTGCGAAGGGTGTATATGCCTGAAGGAAGGTGCCTGAGATCCAACTGGGAGACACCGGCATCCAAATGGCGCTGGAGTATCATGCGTCCATGCATATCAAATAAAGTCACCTCAGTAGAGTGTTCCGACTCCACACTGATTACTCCATCGGTGGGATTGGGGGTAATGCGTATGGGAACGCGGTCGTGGTCTTCAAAAATGGACAGGAAATTGTCACCTGTGAAGAAATCGTGGATTATCTGCAAATAACCGACATCATGTCCGCTGAAATACCATGTGTGAGTGCCGCCGATTACCTTGAGGTGTTGCAGGTCAGTGTCGCAATTGTATGAATAGCGCACAAAACGTAGTCCATCGTTGTGTGTGTCGGGTAGGGAGTCGATTTGAGGTTCACCGCTGCAGCCGTTGGCGTTCTGCCAGTAGTTGATGATTTCGTCCACGCTGAGGCCGAGCTTTGAGCCGAAGACGATGGAGGAGCCGTTGTAGCCTACCACGTTGTCATTAGTGCCGTGGATGTGCAGCATTCTGACAGGTGCGACAGGAGTCAGACTGGCGAGCGGAGTCGTAATCAGTCCGCTGACGGGTGCGCATGCAGTGATGCGGTTGCCTTGTTTGATGGCCAGCATGTGTGTCATGAATCCGCCCATGGAGAAGCCTGTGAAGAAGACGCTGTCGGGGTTGAGATTATGGCGGACTGTCAGAGTGTCGAGCAAGGTCATAATGAATCCCTCATCGTCCACATTACCTGAGCCAATTCCGGGAACGTTCCACATGTTGCCGATGCCGAGGTTGAGTGCTTGTGGCAGAACAATGGCCCAGCCAAAATCATCGGCAAGTTGCGTAAAGTTAAATTCCTGTTCAAGGTGTGTGAGGTTGTCGCCCAGTCCGTGAAGGAAGAACATCACAGGCATGCAGTCGGCATGTTGGGCTGGTATGTGCATGTTGTATTGCCGCATCACGCCTTGCCATTCAAAGGTTTCGGTTTGTGCACGCAGCGTTGTGCACGACAGAAGCAATAATGAAAAGATGAGGATGATTTGTCTTATTGGTTTCATAGGGTATAAAATTTTTCAGCAAAAATAATAAAAAAATCATACAAAGATGTCCTTGCAGCAGACTTCAATCTTTTTCCTGATTATTCGCCGCTGACTTTGGCATTGATGGGATGACCATGGGCTGTAGGGCTGTCACATTGTGGCAGCCGCACACGGTGCATCCCGAAGGGATGCTAATTTTGTAGCGAAACGATTACTACGAATTCATTGGTACCACCCATCGAGGTGCTACATCGCTAATATGTTTTACACTACCCGGAGCAGATCGAGAATGGAGTAAACGCGGCTCATGTGTTCAAAGGTGAAATACTGGTCATCCAGAATCATCCATTCGTTGCGTTCTTTGATTGACATTTGTTTGATGTCGGGAAACAACGAAACAGGAACAACAATTTCACGGCCATCAGTCAAGCGGGCGATGAACATGCCACGACGGGCAGTAAAGTCCAGATCCTTTATGCCTAAGCTTACGTTTGGAATCTTACACATGTCAATATCCTCCTATTTTTTTAGTCTTCAATATTAATCGGTTTTGTTTTTTCACCGCGGAATGTAATCGTAATCTGTTCGTTGATGTATTCCCAATGCCGGTCGATGGCATCAATCAGCA
Organism: Bacteroidales bacterium; assembly: GCA_016285515.1. Taxonomy (GTDB): domain Bacteria; phylum Bacteroidota; class Bacteroidia; order Bacteroidales; family BM520; genus RGIG7150. Next base: position 5,072 of record JAEEQW010000007.1, on the reverse strand, counting down.
TTTTGTTTTCTTTGGCCGAAAGGGTTGATTCCTCAATCTCAATACATTTCTTGCCGTTTGACTCAATCCAAATCTTGGCAGCCGATTTTTGATGGCGTTGCTTTTGGCGGAACACATGGACATGACGACGGTTGTCATTCGCGTCAAGTGGAATGGCAACAAGAATGAACGTCTTCAAGAAAGCCAACTGTCCCATACGGTTATAAACCAAAATCCGATTGCAAAGATATATTGTTTTTCCGAAACATGCAAAGTTGGTGCGCTAATTGTGAGGGAAAATTTTGTTTCATTCCAGATAGAGATGGCTGTTGACGTTTTCCCATATTGAATGTGAATATGTCATCGTGGACAAGATATTGCCTTCATCGATGATAAAATTTTGAGCACCCGAAGTTTCAGTCCTTGCGGTGCTTTCGGATTCCAGGGTTTGCTGAAGAATGCCTCGCGCTGGAAGTTGCGGTCGAACTCGTCGGCAAGTTCAACACGGATGTCGGAGAGGATGCTTTAGGGCTGTCACATTGTGGCAGCCGCACACGGCATGTCCGCGTAACACGGCAAAACCATTTGCGGACGCACGTGGTGATTCGGACGCACGCGGTGCATTCCTACTGTGGCAGCCGCTCTGTAATCGTTGTGAACAGCGGCTGCCGTGGTACGACAGCCCTACAGGCAAATTGGTAATGCGGCTGCCGTGGTACGACAGCCCTACAGCGCCGAAATCCCGTCAGCGATGGCGGGATTTTTTTATATGTTTATTTGTGAGATGCCAGCCATCAATCAGGTTTTGCATGACGAATTTATGGCGGATTATATACCTGAAACCGGGAAAATGACAGGCAACGAAAAACAAGAAAATAATTGAATTATAAGTGAGGTAAAATCATTATCTTTGCACAAATTTTTTTCAATATGCCTAAAATTTCATTCCATCCTGACTACCTCTTTGAGATTAGTTGGGAAATATGCAATAAAGTCGGAGGAATCTATACAGTCCTCTCTACAAAATCTGAAAAACTATATAAAACATTCGGTGACTCCCATATCTACATCGGACCGGATGTGTGGATGGAAACTTCCAAAACCCCTGGCTTCAAGGAAGATAACAGTCTGTATAGCAGCTGGGCAAGCGAGGCTCGTTCCAGCGGACTCTCTTTCAGAATCGGCCGGTGGCTCGTCCCGGGCAATCCCGTAGTCATCCTTGTCAATTTCAAACAGTATTTCTCTGAAAGAAATAACATATTTGCCGAGTATTGGGAAAAATACAAACTCGACTCCATATCCGGACAATGGGATTACATCGAACCCGCCATGTTCGGCTATGCCGCCGGAAAAATCATAGAAAGCTTTTACACATACCATATCTCCGGCACCGATACCATCCAGGCACAATTCCACGAATGGATGTCGGGTATGGGCATCCTGTATCTCAAGGACAAAGTCCCACAGGTGGGGACAATCTTTACAACTCATGCTACAATGATAGGAAGATGCATTGCAAGCAATGGTATGGAACTCTATAAAAATCTGTCGTATTATGATGCTACAGATATAGCCAACAGATTGAATATCAGGGCAAAATATTCTTTGGAAAAACTCTCTGTCCAACTTTGCGATGTCTTCACAACTGTGAGTGACATCACTTCTAAGGAAGCCCAGTCGTTTTACGGACGCGCCGCCGATCTCATCCAGCCTAATGGATTTATCAGAGAATTCGCTCACAATATGGACGACTGCAATTCCATGCGAAAAAAAGGCAGAAAGTGCATTTTCAAGGTTGCCGAAACCATGTTCTCACGCAAGTTCGACAATGCTACACCAGTCATCATAACTTCCGGAAGATATGAATATCATAATAAAGGTATTGATATACTGATTGATGCTCTCGCAGAACTGAACAATAATATTGACAGGGACGTTATTGTAATGGTCTGTGTACCGGCAAATGTTATCAACCCTGGGGATGATTTGTCTCACAGTCAATATCTTACACATAATATCCATAATGCCGAAAACGATGCTATCATCAGTAATCTGAAGAGAAAAGGACTTACTAACGATGACAATTGCAAGGTTAAGGTCATCGATGTTCCGACATACCTTAACGGCAACGATGGTATTTTCAATGTCAACTATTATTATCTTCTCGCGGGAAGCGATTTGACGGTATTCCCCTCATATTACGAACCTTACGGATATACTCCTCTTGAAAGCATTGCCTTTGCCGTGCCGAGTGTGACTTCATCATTGGCAGGATTCGGCCAGTATGTGAGACAATATTCACATGGTATAGATGACGGAGTGGCGGTACTTGAGAGAGATGACGACAACTATCATGCTGCAACACTGGCACTTACAGGCATTTTGCAGAGTTTTGTCGGTTATGACGATGAAAAGTTGCTGCATGTCAGGAATAATGCCTTTGGACTTTCAGAGAAATTCCTATGGGATACGCTGATTAGTAATTATTTCGATGCATACCAGAAGGCCTTGGACAACACCAAGATGCGTGAGGATTTATATAAGGATAAAAAACGGGATTATCGTCAGATAACCAAATCGATAGCTGTTTCAGCGTCTCCTACATGGCGGAAGGTTTATGTCAGGCAATCATTGCCGGACATCCTTAAACCTCTGCGTGCATTGAGCATGAACCTTTGGTGGTCGTGGAACAAGGATGCCGAGAATTTGTTCGCCTCAATTAATCCGGATTCTTGGGAGATAAATGAACACAATCCTATTTCGCTCCTCGAAAGTTTAAGTCAGAACGACATCATCGCGCTTGAGAATGATGGGGATTTCAAGCAGAGACTGAAGGATGTTTATGACAGATTCCAGGCATATATGAACGATGCTGTCAACAAGTCAAAGCCGAGTGTGGCTTATTTCAGCATGGAATACGGCATCCATAACACATTGAAGATTTTCTCCGGCGGACTCGGTATGCTTGCTGGTGATTATCTTAAGGAAATGAGTGATTCTAATGTCGATGCGGTCGGTATTGGCTTACTGTATCGTTATGGATATTTCAAACAGTCGATGTCGCCTTCGGGAGACCAGATTGCAACCGATATTCCGCAAAAATTCACACATCTGCCTATTATCCCTGTCCGCGATGAAAATGATGACTGGGTAAAGGTGCAGATTGCCTTCCCTGCCAGGAATCTTACCGCTAAGGTATGGCGTGTGGATGTGGGCAGAATTCCTCTGTATCTGCTTGATACTGACATGGAATCTAACTGGGATATAGACCGTTCCGTCACATACCACCTATATGGTGGCAATTGGGAAAACAGAATAAAACAGGAAATTCTCCTTGGTATAGGAGGTATCCGCCTGTTGCGTAAGATTGGTCTTAATCCGACTGTCTATCACCTTAACGAAGGTCATGCTGCTTTCGCAGGACTGGAAAGACTTCGCGAATATGTCGATGAACGTAAATTCCTGTTCGATGAGGCTCTGGAAATAGTGCGTTCCTCTACGTTGTTCACTACGCACACCCCTGTTCCTGCAGGTCATGACGCATTCACTGAAGACCTCGTAAGAACTTATCTGTCACAATATTCCTCTCTGCTCAACTGCTCATGGGAACGACTGATGAACCTTGGCAAATTCACTCCTAATTCAAATGAAAAGTTTTCCATGAGTGTGCTCGCTATTCATACGGCTCAGGAAGTCAACGGAGTCAGTAAAATCCACGGCGATGTTACAAAAGATATGTTCATTGACCTTTATAAAGGATACTATACCAATGAGTTATATATGGATTATGTCACTAACGGCGTGCATTACCCTTCATGGGTTGCCGAAAAGTGGTATAATCTGCATAAGAAATATTTCGGCGAGGAATTTCTCAATGACCAAATGAATCCGAAGTATTGGGAAAAGATTTATCAGGTGCCGGACAAGGAAATATGGGACATCCGCCAGGAATTGCGCAAATCGCTGATTGACACGCTGAAGAAACGTCTTGAGAAAGAAATGACCGGTCGTCAGGAAGATCCTAAGATAATAATGAAGACTGTTGAAACTCTCAGCGAAAACAAACTTACTGTGTGTTTCGCAAGACGTTTCGCAACATACAAACGCGCGCATCTGCTTTTCAAAAACCTTGACCGTCTGAAAGCCATTGTCAATTCAGAAACCCATCCTGTTCAGTTCATTTTTGCAGGCAAGGCACATCCTGCTGACCAGGCCGGAAAAGATTTGATAAGGATGATTATCGAGGTTTCACGCCGTCCGGAATTCGTCGGCAAGATAGTTTTTGTGGAGAATTATGATATGGAAATCGCCAAGAAACTTGTACAGGGTGCTGATATATGGCTTAATACACCGACACGTCCGCTTGAGGCATCCGGAACCAGTGGTGAGAAGGCTGTCATGAACGGGGTGGTCAACCTTTCCGTCCTCGACGGATGGTGGGCTGAAGGATATAGGAAAGGTGCCGGCTGGGCACTGCCTCAACATAGAACATACAGCAACCAGAGTTATCAGGATGTGCTTGACTCGGAAATCATATATCATCTTTTTGAAAACGACATCACACAACTTTTCTATGAAAACAGAAATCCGGAAGGTGTACCTGTTGACTGGGTCGAATATATCAAGAATTCGTTTGCATTGATTTCACCGCATTATACGATGAAACGTCAACTGACTGATTATCAGAATAAGTTCTACTATAAACTGGCTGAACGCTTTGAAAATATTAAGGCTGACAATTACAGGATGGCTATCAAATATGCCGCATGGAAGAAAAAAATGAGATCTGCATGGAACGAAATTGTCGCCAACTCAATCGTTATACCTGACCCTGATATTAAAACTTTTAAGGTCGGTGATGTGCTTGAAATGTCTATTGAGCTGAAAATAAATGAATTGTCTGTGGATGATATAGCTGTTGACCTCGTAGTCGGCAGAAAAGAAGTCGATTTCAAAGGAAAGTATATCAGCATAGTTCCAATGATTCCTGGTGAAAAGGCAAACGGCAGGGTAAAATTCGAGGTGCATGAACCTATATCGTCTCCAGGAATAGTCGATGTGGCAATTAGAGTTAGACCCAACAATCTGATGAT
>JAEEQW010000017.1 GCA_016285515.1 Bacteroidales bacterium | reverse complement strand
CAAACCAATACGTTATATTTGTATTTTGCCATTATTGATAGTGGTTAATTATTCGACTTTTCTGTAGTTTACAGGGATGATGCCTTCGACGAGTTCCCCGTTTTTAATGTATTTTTCAATGATTTCATCTGCTTTAGCGATGTTGACGTAACCAAAAACAATAGGTTCCTTGCCAGGGAGTGTGACCTCAATGGTCGGCTCCGCATAACTGTACCCCATGTCTCCAGTTTGAGTAACTACTGCATCTATGTCGCGCTTTGCAAGTTCTTCACTCAGATAGTTGAAGACTTCCTTGGCTCCTGATGCAATACCACTGGTAGCCATACCAACTTTAATCTGAACCATAGATTCAGGATTGTTGGCATTCTCTCTAAGCTTAATTTTAGCTTGTAAGTCTGACTTCATGTTTCTAAGGTCAGCAAGTGATTTAATTTTTGCCATAATTTTAAATTTTTATTGTATCTTTTGTTAGATTTTTCTTTAATCTGCAAAAGTAGTTATTTTCTTGTATATATACAATGAAAAAATAGAAATTTATTACCGACATATCAACATGTGGCAAATGTTGGCAAACTATTCGTCTTTAAGCAGGTCGGGACGAAGTCTTTTGGTCTTTTCAAGAGCTTGTTCGTATCTCCATTCCTCGATGGCTCTGTCATTGCCGGAAAGTAGAATGGACGGCACTTTCACGCCGTCATAAACTTCAGGACGAGTATAGACAGGGGGAGACAGGAGATTGTCCTGAAATGAATCTGAAAGGGCACTGGTCTCATCGTTGAGTACGCCGGGAATAAGCCTTATCACAGCATCACTTATTATCATTGACGCGAGTTCACCGCCCGTGAGGACATAGTCGCCGACCGACAGCTCCATTGTGAAATATTTTTCGCGCAACCGTTGGTCAATCCCCTTGTAATGACCGCATAGGATGATGATGTTGCCTTTGAGTGACAGATTGTTGGCTATCTTCTGATTAAACATGGTACCGTCGGGAGTCGTGAAGATGATTTCATCGTAATGCCTTTCCGACTTAAGTTTCTCAATGAGGTCGGCTATAGGCTGAATCATCATCACCATGCCGGCTCCAGGGCCATAGGCATAGTCATCTACGCGATGATGTTTGTCAGTGGAATAGTCTCTGATGTTATGTATATGTATTTCAACGAGTTTGCGCTCCTGAGCCCTTTTTATCATTGAAACATCGAACGGACCGTCGAACATCCCGGGAAACAGAGTAAGTATGTCAATTCGCATCATAATTATTCACCGCGGCCTTCAAAAACTATTTTTACAGTGTATATCAGGATTTTCAAATCCATGGCAAGCGACATGTTTTCAATGTATAGCAGGTCGTAAGGCAGACGCTCAATCATTTCGTCAACATTTTCGGCATAGCCGTATTTCACTTGTCCCCAACTGGTGATGCCAGGTTTGATTCTGAGCAGCAGACGATAATATGGGGCACGCTGAGTTATCTGGTCTATGTAGTACTGGCGTTCCGGACGTGGCCCCACGAGACTCATTTTGCCGATTATCACTGTGAAAAACTGTGGAAGCTCATCTATTCTGTATTTTCTCATGATTCTGCCCCATGGTGTGATGCGCGGGTCATCTTTTGATGACAGTTGTGGCCCATTGTTCTCAGCATCAACATACATTGAGCGGAACTTTAGCATTTTAAACGGTTTGCCATGAATTCCGATTCTTTCCTGCGAGTAGAAAATCGGACCAGGGGAAGACTTATGCACGCATATTGCGGCAAAGATATAAACGGGTAAACCAATTATGATTGCCAGCATTGAAATCAGAATGTCTATAAAACGTTTGATGACCTGCTGCCATATCGGCATCGGGGTGGGGGTGATTTCAATCATCGGGACGTTGAAAATGCCTGATGTCTTGACAGCACCGAGCAGGATGTCTTGAACTAATGGCTTGATTTTTATTATCACATCGGCATCTTCAAGAATGGCTATGATTGACTGAACAATGCTCATTTCAGATTGCTCAATGGCAATGATGACTTCCTCAATTTCATATTCCTTTATCAACTTGGGGATGTCATTGTAGTCTCCTAGATGTGTCAGTTCTTTGTCCAATGAGTAATGCTCGTATTCGCCGACGTTAACAAACCCAACGAACAGATTGCCTGAGAGGTTGTTTTTTTTGTTAAGCTCTCTGTATGTGTTGATTGCGTTGCCGTTACTTCCAACCATAAGGGTCTTGAACCCTTCTTTTTTCTCTCTTATGCGTTTTAGAGTAAGTGACGTTACAATAAGTCTTGATGTAATTGTCATAACGAACTGGCACATAAACAGTTGGAAGAAATACTTGTAATAGCCCCTGTAGTCAACGACATTGTCGTCAAGAATGACAAGGAAAAAAAGTATAACGGAACCGATAAGCACTACGATTGTGGATTTGCCTATTTCCTGGATACGCGATTTTCTGAAAGGTTTTCGATAGTCATCCACGAGAAAATAAATCACAATCCAAAACAGAGGTATAAGCAGTACACCAATCCAAAAGGTATGGTCATTGACAACGGTGCTGAAAAGATTTGTATTTGCATCTATTTCAGTACTTTTGCGAAGGAAGAAAAAAGCTGCCCATGCAATCATTGATGCGACATAGTCGGTGGTGATGCATTTCAACTGCTGGATTTTTCTTTTTTTGCTCATTTTTAAAGTAAAGGTTTAATAGATGAGTTTAAGATTGTCAATATAAAACTCTTTTCTTTCAGTGATTGAGTCTGCTACACTTCCTCCTGAGATGTAAACTCTGAAGGAGTCAGCGAGAAAATATTGTGAGATTGAATTAGTCAGATAGATATAGATTTTTTTCCATTTGTCGGTAGGGTTGACTCGCATGATGGGAACTTGGACTATATTAGCGCTGGCATCGTAGTAGGCGTATATGCCGACGGTCATTACGGTATCGCATTTGAAATCCATTTCAAGATAAATGCTGCTGCCGTCACCAGCAGGGAGGCATGTCAGCTTTTCGCTGTTATATACTTCGAAGAAGGTGGTGCTGTCTTGAATAAGTATCTGACCGCAAACGTTGCCGCCATATTTCGGTTCGAGATTTTCGCCACTGTATATATGGACAATAGTGTTGCTTTTTGTTGTCTTAACCAGATCGCTCTGATAATCCTCGAAATTCTCAGTCCATGCGAAGTCTGCCTGTGGGGTATATGTAAATATAGGCGTTTTGTCGCCATTGAGCTGTAAAACGCTGTCCTGTATTAAGTTTATAGCTATTGTATCCCGTGAGTAGAAAGGGTAGTACATTCTTGTGCCTGCAATGCCGTTGACCTTAATGCCCGGACGGAGGATTAGTGTGTGTTCGCCTGCAAATAATACAGGAAAGAATGCCGGAAGTTCATATACGCCAACATGTTGATTGTCAATATATACCCATACATCAGAGATGTTTGATGAAGCGCTGCCCTGAACTGACGGATTGGTTATTCTGAAATTTACTGAGTCAATCTGTATAAATGAAGGAATCCCATCATTTACGTATTCTTCGCAAGATGTCAGGGCAAATACAAATGGTAATAATATATATAGGAATATATTGTAAAATTTCTTCATACGTATTTTTAACGATAGACTAATTAATTTATTATGGAAATAATTAATTGTTGCCAATAAAGTTTTCAACAAGGTTGTTTATCGTAATGGCGATGTTGAATGCTTTAAGTCCGTCATCGAGGTTAACTATTGGTACTGAATCAGTTACTATAGAATTGTAGAAACATCTCAGTTCGGTTTCGATGGCATTGTTCTTTGTTATGTCAAGTTTAGAGAAATTGAATTGTCGTGGGGTGTCATAACCTTCCACACCATTGACAATCATTGCGAATGGATCCTTGTAATCGATGTCATCGGTAAAAGATACCATTTCGGCAATTTGTTGTAGATAGTCAATGATTATATATCCATTTGGCTGATAAATTCTGCATTTGCGTATTTTCTTGAGTGACAGCCTGCTGGCTGTCAGGTTGGCTGCTGCACCGTTTTCAAATTCAATTCTGGCATTAGTGATGTCGGGGGTTTTGCTTACTATAGGCAGTCCGCATGCACTAATATGTTTGATTTTGGAATTCACAATGTGGAGCAGAATGTCAATGTCGTGAATCATCATGTCCAGTGTCACGGGTACGTCTGCACCTCTGACATTGTATGGCGCAAGTCTGTGAACTTCGATAAATATCGGGTTTTCGATAAATTTGTCAGCTGCAATGAAAGCCGGATTAAAGCGTTCGACATGACCTACCTGGATTTTTGAGTTTGTATGAGATGCTATTTCCTGGAGTTTGCATGCTTCTTCGTATGTTGCTACGACCGGTTTTTCGATGAAGATATGTTTGCCTTTTTCAATGGACTTGACGGCGCATTGGAAATGACTTGTGGTTGATGTCACAATATCAACCACATCAACGGAGTCAATAAGTTCGTCAATATCTTTGAAAGCTTTGATATTCAGTTCGTTGGAGACCTTTTCACTGATATCTGAATTTGTGTCGTAGAAGCCGATGAGCTCGAAATCTTTGATTTGACGGATGCAATTTATATGTATTTTACCGAGGTAGCCAACCCCGAGTATTCCTATTCTTAACATTTAAAAAAAATTTTGCAAAAATAGAAAAATAATTGAATATAAAATATATTATCTTTGCCGAGAATAAAATGTCTGAAAACTATGGAAGATACATTCCAATATCAAGGTCAGAGGCGTCAGATGGTGGAGAAACTGAGAGAGAAGGAGATAGCTGATGAGAATGTCCTTCGTGCTATTGGTGCCGTGCCGCGCCAGTTCTTCTTTGAACCGATGTTTGCCAACTATGCGTATGAGGATGAACCGTTCTCAATCGGCTGCGGACAGACAATTTCACAACCGAGTACGGTTGCTATTCAATCGTATCTGCTCGATGTGAAACCTAACGTTAAAGTGCTTGAGATAGGCACAGGCTCCGGTTATCAGGCTGCCGTGTTGGACAAAATGGGGGCGAAGGTCTTCACAATAGAACGCTATAGGGAACTTTATCTGAAGGCTAAAAAATTGCTTGCTGAAATAGCCCCAAAAGTACGTTGTAAGTTCGGCGACGGCTATAAAGGCCTGCCTTCATTCGGACCTTTCGACAGAATCATTATTACGGCTGCCGCACCTGAGATTCCCGACGCTCTTTTCCAACAACTTAAAATAGGGGGAAAGATGGTAGTTCCGGTTAATTGTGACGATGGCACCCAGGCGATGACGGTGGTGGAAAAACTATCGGAGACAGACAGCATTAAGACCATAAAAGGGAAATTCAACTTTGTGCCGATGCTGCAAGATAAGGTTAGAACATAGAATGCCAAATATGAAAAACAAATAAATAACGATATGAATGTGAATGAATTAAATAGTGTCGCAATGCAAGTCAGACGGGACGTGCTCCGTATGATTAATGGTGCCGGTTCAGGACATCCAGGCGGCTCATTGAGTTGTACGGACTATATTGTCAGTCTGTATTTTTCTGAAATGAATGTCAATCCTGAAAAATTTACAATGAAAGGGGAAAATGAAGATGTTTTCTACCTTTCCAATGGTCATGTCTGTCCTGCATTATACAGCGTGTTGGCAAGAAGAGGGTATTATCCTGTGTCCGAACTTGCCACACTTCGTAAATTCGGCTCAAGACTGCAGGGACATCCGTCGATTTCTCACGGACTGCCAGGAATCAGAATGGCATCCGGCTCACTTGGACAGGGCTTGTCGGTGGCGATAGGACATGCTCTTGCAAAGAAACTCGATGGTGATAAAAGTATCGTCTATACACTTCATGGTGACGGCGAACTGCAAGAGGGCCAGATTTGGGAGGCTGCGATGTTTGCTGCTGCCAAGAATGTCGATAACCTTATTTCTGCTGTTGATTATAACCATCTACAGATAGATGGAAGAGTGGAGCAGGTGGTGTCACTTGGTGACCTTAAAGCCAAGTGGGAATCTTTCGGGTGGATTGTGCTTGAATGTAATGGCAACAATATCAGTGAGATATTGACCACACTCAAAAAAGCTAAAAGTATGCTTTTCAACGGGAAACCTGTAATGATTCTCCTGCATACGACTATGGGCTTCGGTGTGGATTTTATGCTTGACGACTGCAAATGGCATGGTACGGCTCTTAATGACGAACAACTGTCCGCTGCATTGAAACAACTGCCTGAAACATTGGGCGACTATTAATCTATTGTTCAACCTTAAATTATTTGATGATGAAATCATATAAAATATTAGACAATAAAGACACACGTTCAGGTTTCGGAGTTGGATTGCTTCAGGCTGGACAGGCAGATGAACGTGTTGTGGCTTTGACAGCCGACCTTAAAGGTTCAGTGAAGATGGATTCCTTTGCAAAGGCTTTTCCTGACAGATTCTATGAATGCGGAATCGCTGAGGCAAATATGATTGATGTTGCTGCCGGACTCGCAACAGCGGGAAAAATCCCGTTTGCTGGTACATTTGCAAATTTCGCGACAGCCCGCGTCTATGACCAGATACGCCAATGTGTGGCATATTCCAACAAAAATGTGAAAATATGCGCTTCTCATGCGGGAGTCACCCTCGGTGAGGATGGTGCGACACACCAGACTTTAGAGGACATCGGCCTTATGAAGATGCTGCCTGGCATGACTGTAATCGTACCTTGTGATTATCAACAGAATATACAGGCTACTGTGGCTGCAGCCAAACATGTCGGCCCGACATATCTCCGTTTCGGACGTCCTAAACGTCCTGTGTTTACAACTCCCGATATGGAATTTGTAATAGGTAAGGCTCAATTGCTCAACGAAGGTAAGGATGTCTCCATTTTCGCCACAGGCCATCTCGTATGGGAAGCTCTCGTGGCCTGTGAAAAACTTGAGGAACGCGGAATTTCGGCTGAAGTCATCAACATCCATACAATCAAACCTCTTGATGTTGAGGCTATTATCAAATCCGTGATGAAGACGGGTTGTGCTGTTACTGCTGAAGAACATCAACTCAACGGCGGTCTTTTCGATTCGGTTGCGCAGGCTGTAATCCGTCACAATCCGGTTCCTATGGAGGCTGTCGCTGTCATGGACGAATGGGGGCAAAGCGGTACCCCTGATGAGTTGCTGAAGGCTTATCATCTTGATTCAGACTCAATTGTGGGTGCTGTTCTCAAGGCTATTGTCAGAAAATAACTTATTAATATATTAAGATGAAAAAAATATTATTGCATATTCTGCTGTCTTTCATGGCTTTGACTGTGCCGGCCATCATGTACGGACAGTTGAAGGACCTTCCAGGAAGTGATTCCTTTGATGCCCAGAAGTATGTTATCCGTTTGTCGGATTTCGATTTTACGAATCAGACGTTGAGCGGTATCACTGAAATGACGTGTAGGTCGCTTGTCAACAATCCAAGTGGTATTGAATTGGATATCATCAACTTGGTTGTTGACAGAGTACTTGTCGGTGTTGAATTGGCTGATTTTAATCAGACCGATTCGTCTGTCATTATCACTCTTCCGGAAGGCATAGCTGCAGGACAGGATTTCGAGATTACAACCATGTATCATGGTCAGCCTTACCACGAGGATTGGGGAGGCGTTCACTGGAGCGGAAATTATGTCTATAATCTTGGTGTTGGCCTGTATTCGATTCCCCATAATCTTGCGAGAAGCTGGTTCCCGTGTATCGATAAGTTTAGTGATAAGGCGGCCTTCGAATATTATATCACTGTCCCGGAAGGTTGTAAGGGTGTGTGTGGTGGCCTGTTGAAAGATGTTACTGAAAACGACAACGGAACATTCACCTATCATTGGGCGACTGAATTGCCTCTTGTCGCATATAATGCAAGTTTCGCAGTCGGTCCGTATGAACTTGTTGAGGATACGTACCATTCCGACCTGCAGAACCGCGATATTCCAATCACTTATTACGTGAGAGCGGTCGATACGGCCAAAATTGCAGTGATGTTTCAGAATATCCATAGAATTGCTGCATTTTTTGAGGAAAAATTCGGACCTTATTATTTCGAAAGAATAGGATATACCGGCACTTCACTCGGCGCTATGGAACATCAGAACAATATCAGCTTTCCTAATTCAGCTTTCACAAATGACCTGTCTTCCGAATCGCTGTATGCACACGAACTGTTTCATTCGTGGTTCGGCAATCTCGTCACTTGTGCCAGTGCTGAGGACATGTGGATAAATGAAGGTTGGGCGTCGTTTGCGCAGATTTACTACATGGAGGAACTCTATGGAAGAAAAAAATTTGTGGAAGAACTTGACAACTATAGATTTAATGCTTTGATGAAAGCTCATACGAGTTCACAGGATGGAGACTATTACGCCATCAACAATATTCCTCAGACGAATACCTACGGCGTAAGTGCATACGACAAGGGAGCCATGGTGGTTCAGGCTTTGCGTGACTATCTCGGCGATGACGTGTTTTTCCCTGCTGTTGCTGCAATGCTTGCCAAAAATAAATATTCTTTCATGACATCTTATGATTTGTGCAGAGAACTATCTGAGGCTTCAGGAGTGAACCTGACAAGTTGTTTCAACAATTTCGTGTTCCAGCCAGGTGCATCGGCTTACGTGATAGACTCTTGCATCGTGGAACCGTTTGGAGGTGGATATTTTGCCACCGTTTATGTGGAACAGAAACTCCATCATAGAACCCAGTACACGGAAGACAATAGGGTGAATATTGTTTTTATGGACAAAAATCTGAATACTGAGGAATACAGAATGAGTTTTAAAGACTTCAAAGGAAGCAATACTTTCGCTCTCGGTTTCGAGCCGGTTGCTGTATATGTTGACTATTTCCATAGGTCGTATGATGCAAAGTTCGATGGATATAAGGTGTTGACAAAAACCGGACAGACCAATTTCAAGAATACTAATTTCAAGATATATGTTGACAATGTTTCAGATTCAATTTATTGTCATACAACCCATTATCTTGTGGCACCGAACGATGACACACTCAGCGGCTACCGACTTTCAAGTGTGCACCATTGGAAAGTTGACGTCATCAATTTCGGAGAAAACAATGAAGCAAAGGGTTTCTTCAATTATGCTATGGCATCGAACGACAGTGACCTGCTTGACGGAACCAATTATCCGTTGTTGATGTACCGTTCCAAACCTACTGAGAAATGGCATATTGTTCCAACGACCCAGAATGGTTCATATACTGTAGGAGACCTTATAGTAGATGGTTTGCAGTCGGGCGAATATGCTTTTGCTGTTGAGGATTCCACACACTACGGCATCAGAAATTTTGAGGCTAAAATCAGCGTTTATCCTAATCCGTCCAACTATGCCTTCAATATCAGTGTGGAAGGTGAGGGTACGCTTATGATATTCGACATGTCCGGAAAATTGGTGGATAAAATTTCGGTCAGTCAGGATATTACAAGATATTCGTGGACACCATCGTCAAAGAATAGCGCTGTCTATCAGCTTGTTATGTTGTATACTGATGGGCGTAGGTCAACATCCAAAATTATTTATACCGGAAATCCGGAATAGTTGGAAAGGAAAGAGGAGAAAACTATATGAAGAGTTTAAAGACAACATCATTGACTGTAATCATGCTTCTTTTGCTTGCCGGGTGTCATCAATGGCCTGAATATCCCGATGAGCCGCAGATTGAATTTGTTGAGTATCAGTTGCTTATAGATAAGGATTCAATCCCGCAAAAAGGAGTCATAGTTTTCTCATTCACTGACGGTGACGGCGACATAGGCTTGGATGATACCGAGACTGAGTACCCGTATGATTATAATTTGTTTATTGAATATTTTGAAATGCACGATGGACAATGGAAAAGTTATATCAATGATAGCGGTGACACAGTCAATTTTAACGGAAGAATACCTGTGCTTACACCGGAAGGCAATGACAAAGCCATTTCCGGAACAATTTACGATACTGTCGGCATCAACAGATTTAATGATGTTGACACTGTGAAATACATTGTCAGTATTAAGGATCATGCGTTGAATGAAAGCAATAAAATTGAAATAGTTACAAGGCAGAAAATATATTAGGAGGTGAAAATGATTGACAATATAGAATTGAAAAATGCAATAAAGGATGTATATGAACAGGTTGCTGTTCCGGTAAGGAGACAGCTGCATGCTTATCCGGAGTTGTCGTTTCATGAGGAAGAGACCACAGAATATCTTATAAACCAGTTCCCTAAAGGATGGATGATTACACGATTCCGTAACAGCACAGGATTTGTTGCTGATTTTGTTGTTGATGCCAATCGTCCTACACTCGTGTTTCGTGCCGACATTGACGCTCTTCCGATACATGAGAATACACAATTGTCATATTCGTCAACCAAAGAGGGTGTCATGCATTCCTGTGGCCATGATATGCATGCCGCCATTCTTCTTGCCACTGCCTGCATCATCAATTCACCTGACTTCAGATATATCCCTGCTTTCAATATCAGATTTCTCTTCCAGCCTGCAGAAGAAGTACTGCCTGGCGGTGCCAAATGTTTCATCGACAACGGAGTTTTAAACGGGATTAACCCGATGGCTGCTTTTGCATTACATCTGTCGCCTGAACTTAAAACAGGTCAAATCGGAATATTTGACGGACCTTTTATGGCTTCCAGCGATGAGATGCACTTGAAGGTCATCGGCAAAGGCGGTCATGCTGCAATTGCCGAACATAACATTGACCCTATAATAGTGGCTTCACGATTAGTGCTTAAAATCAAGGAATTAAGCGATATGGAACTATCCGGTAATCCTCATGTCGCAGTAATCGGAGATTTCATTGCAGACGGTGCAACCAATATTACCCCTGACTATGTTACAATGCAGGGTACTATCCGCACATTCAACGACGGTGACAGAACTTTTATAAAGACCAAAATCCAGGAAATTGCAGACGAACTGCAGTCGCAATATAATTGTGTCATTGAATTGAACATAATTGATGGTTATCCCACATTGTTCAACAATCACGGTGTGGTGGAGAAAGTGAAGACTATTTCTTCCATGATGCTTGATTCTCAGGATATTGTATCTATTCCAAGACGTATGACATCCGATGACTTTGCTTATTATTCCAATATAATTCCTTCCTGTATGATTCGACTTGGCTGCGGGTCTTACGGAAGTGGAAAACTCCATTCTCCGTCTTTCAATCCTAACGAGGAATGCATGAAAACAGGAATTGAACTGTTGTCGAATATCTGTTTTTATTATTAGTGTTCAAGTATGGACCTGAAATTTCTGCCTATTACCAAAAAGGAAGCTGAGGCTTTGGGTTGGGATTATGTTGATGTTGTTTTCATATCGGGAGATGCGTATATTGACCATCCATCCTTCGGTACTGCCGTGTTAGCGCGTGTCGTAGAGAATCTTGGCTGCAGGGTGGCGATAGTACCGCAGCCCAATTGGCAGGACGATTTGCGCGATTTTAAAAAATTCGGCAGACCCCGTTTGTTTTTCGGTGTTTCGGCTGGTACTATGGATTCTATGATTAACCGTTATACTGCCAACAAACGTTTGCGTTCTGATGATGCATACACCCCAGGAGGTCGTCCGGGTGCCCGCCCTGACTATGCTTCTATAGTCTATTCGAAAATATTGAAAAAGCTCTATCCCGATGTGCCTGTTATCCTCGGCGGAATTGAAGCGTCAATGCGACGTTTCACACATTACGACTATTGGTCTGACAAACTTATGAAACCTATTCTCGTTGAAAGCGGTGCGGATATACTCGTATATGGAATGGGCGAAAAACCCATTACTGACTTGGTGAATCATGCAATCAACTACGGTAGTGAGGCACTTCTTAAGAACAGTGTGTATCATAGTCTGCTCAGTGGTATCAACCAGATTGGCTATCTTTCGGATAATATTGACAATCTTGATAAGGACGAGTTTATCATGCTGAATTCGAACAAGGCGGTTTCTGTAAGCAAGAAGGATTATGCCGAGAATTTCAGAATCATTGAAACAGAATCCAACAAGTTTTTCCCTAAAGTGTTGATAGAGGAAGTTGATGATAAGTATATGATTGTCAATCCGACAAACCCTCCAATGACAACTGAAGAACTTGATGCGGTATATGAGTTGCCGTTTACAAGGCTGCCGCATCCTAAATACGCTAAGAAGGGGGAAATACCTGCCTATAATATGATTCACAATTCCATTAATATTCACAGAGGTTGTTTTGGCGGTTGCAGTTTCTGCACCATTTCCATGCATCAGGGGAAGTTCATTGTCAGCAGGTCCAAGAAATCTATTTTGAAGGAAGCTGAAAAGGTGGCATCTATGCCTGATTTTGGCGGTACAATTTCAGACTTGGGAGGACCGTCGGCTAATATGTACATGATGCACGGCAACAATCAGGAACTGTGTAAGAAATGTGCACGTCATAGCTGCATTTATCCTGAAATATGCAACAATCTTAATTTCGACCATGCGCCTGCGCTTAATATTTACAATTCGGTGGCAAAGGTCAGAAATGTAAAGAATATTTTCATCGGTAGCGGAATCCGCTATGATATGTTTTTCCCTCACGACCAGTCGAAGGCTGTGCAGTACAGTACCTTGAGATATGCCGAGGAAATAATAGTCAAGCATACTGGTGGCAGACTTAAGGTTGCCCCTGAACATTGTTCGCCTGATGTGCTCAAACTAATGCGTAAGCCAGCATTTACGTGTTTCTACAAGTTCAAGGCATTCTTCGACAAAGTGTGTAAGAAACACCAAAAGAATTATCAGTTGATTCCTTATTTCATCTCCTCACATCCGGGCTGCAATGTGGCAGATATGGCACAGCTTGCCGTTGAAACCAAAAAAATCAACTACAAGCCTGAACAGGTTCAAAGTTTCACGCCGACTCCGATGACACTTGCAACAACCATGTATTATACCGGCATCAATCCTATGACCGGTGAGAAGGTATTTTCGGCGAAGAGAATAGAGGACAAGGATGTGCAGCGTCTGTTTCTCTTCTGGTATCTCCCCGAGAACCGCAAAGCCATCATTGACATTCTGCGTCGTACAGGTAATGATAAGTATATCAAGTTGTTGTACTCGAATTAATTCTGGGTTTCTTCTGCTTCCACCTCTTCACCTTCGTTGAATTTCATCCTCACTTCGGTGATGCCGTCACCGCCATTTTGGATTGACGCATCTTTGAAATAGGCAACATCTGGAATCTTGGACAGATAGTCGCGTATCAGTTTGCGGAGCACGCCGTTTCCACGTCCGTGCAATATGCTGAAACTG
This sequence comes from Bacteroidales bacterium, assembly GCA_016285515.1. GTDB lineage: Bacteria > Bacteroidota > Bacteroidia > Bacteroidales > BM520 > RGIG7150. Next base: position 38,045 of record JAEEQW010000017.1, on the reverse strand, counting down.
CGGATGCTTAACATTATCACATCATCCATATAGTGTTCGATTTCGTACAATGCCTCATCGGCACGCAATCCCCTGACATCGATGGTTGTGGTGAAAGTATAGGCTTTTTCATTGAGCTCCTGGACAAACGAATTGAAATTATTGTTGTTGCTTCTGTGTACCGGCTTTGCCCCTTGGTGAAGATGCAGGTCTTCGAGCTTGACCGACATGGCGAGATTGTCGAACATGACTTTCGCTTCATTCCCCTTTATTTCCACGATTTCTCCGACTGTTTCGGAACTGTAGGCGGTGACGAGACTACCGACTTCAAATGTGTCTTTTTGTCCTGTCGTCTTTTGCGAAGATAATTTGGCTTTATCTGGAAAATCATTTTTCATTTTTTCGAATTTCCTGTTCCTGTCGGCAATTGATGTATCCTGAGCTATTTCCTTGATTTTGTCATCTTTAAGCAGCTGTTTTTCCCTTTCGGTCTTGTTGATTTCAGATAGTTTTTTGCGAATCTTGTTGGGGATTTTTACGTTTTGCTGGATGGGAATAGGGCTGTCGCCGACATTTTCTGTCTCATTTGCATCAGTCAGGGCTTCTTTTTGTTGCTTTTCAAATTTTTCCCTGATTCTTCTGGTCTTTTCCTTTTCAGCCTGAGCTTCTTTGATTTCGCGTATTGTGTTCTCAATGAGTCGGTTGGAGTTGTTAATTATATCTGAAGCCTCTGCCTTGGCTTTTTTGATTATGTCTTTTTTCGACTCGTCGAGTTGCTTCAGCTGTTTGGTGTATTTGTCGATTATTTCCTTCAGGAAATCATCGGCAACTCGCAGTTCCTCTTTTTCTTTTTCAATCTGTTGCTTTTCTATTTCGAGTTCTTCGAGCATCTGGTCGTAGTTTGCTTGTGCCGAAGCTTCCGATTTTGCTGCGGCTTTGTCGAGCAGTTCCGAAGGAAATCCTACACGGCGTGCGATTTCAAAAGTGTATGAACTGCCTGGTCTTCCGATTGCCAGTTGAAACAGCGGTTTGATTTCTTTCTTGTCGAACAGCATTGCACCGTTGAAGAGACCTTCCTTTTTGCTGGCAAGTTGCTTGATGCTGGCATAGTGGGTTGTTACGACACCTTTTGCACCGAGTTCGCATAGTTGTTCGAGAGTAGCTTCGGCAATGGCGCCGCCAAGTTGAGGCTCGGTTCCGCTTCCGATTTCATCGATTAGTATCAGTGTGGAATGGTCAGCATTTTCGATGAAGAATTTCATGTTGTTGAGATGAGATGTGTATGTGCTCAGGTCATTCTCAATGGATTGTTCATCGCCTATGTCGATGAAGATGTTTCTGAAGATGCCCATCTCGGAATTCTCATTGGCAGGGACGAGCAATCCGCATTGCAGCATATATTGGAGCAATGCCACGGTTTTGAGCGCGATGGATTTGCCGCCGGCATTAGGTCCTGAAATCACAAGTATTCTGTTCTTTTCATCAAGCTGTATGTTCAAAGGTACTATTTGGCGGTTTTGGCGTTGGAGTGACTGAAGCAGAATAGGGTGTTGTGCCCTGATTAAATGAATGCAAGGTATGTTGCTCAGTATGGGCTTGAAGGCGGAGACTGAAAGTGCATAATTGGCCTTGGCACGCAGAAAATCAATGTACGACAGGTAGTTGTCCATGTTGATTATAGATGGGATTTCAGGGCGCAGCAAGATTGTAAAATCACGCAGAATACTTACAATTTCCTGTTTTTCTTCACTTTCAAGTTCGCGGATGTTGTTGTTGATTTCGAATATCTCATCAGGTTCGACATAAAGGGTTTGACCGGTTGAAGATGAATCGTGGATGAAACCGCGCATCATGCGTTTGTTTGCTGCAGGTATTGGTATGACTGCACGTCCGTCACGGATGCTTATCTCGCTGTTTTCCTTGACGATACCGGAAGCCTTCGCCGATTTCATGATTATGGCAATCTGTTTTTCGGCACGTTTTTGCTCACGGACAATCTGTTGACGTATCTCAAACAATTTGTCGGAGGCATTGCTGCGTATTTCTCCTGCATCATCGATGATTCTGATTATCTGTTGTATTATTGCATGCGTGTCAAGGTCATGGCTCCAAAGACTGTAAAGTAGTGGAAAATCTGTCCTGTTGGCATTGAAGAACTTTATGCAGTCCTGGAAAACCATCATTTCCATTTTCAGGTCGGCAAGAGTATGCTGCTCAATTATAGAACCTTCTTCACTTATTCTTACAATGTCATGAATGCATTCCGGAAATTCATTGAAATGAAATTCGGAACGGGAAAGTAACAGCAGTCTCATTTCTTCTGTTTCCGACAGCATTCTTTCAATGTCAATGCAGTCATCTGAAAATGACATGTAATTAACAATCTTCCTGCCTCCTGAAGTTATGCACAGACTGGTGATCTGTTGTCTTATGTGGTCAAATCCTATTTTTTGTTCAAACGAGTTCGGATATATCATCAGCAGTTTATTAAAACTGCAAAGTTACTATTTTTATGGTCATCTTTGAATTTTTTGGGCCTGAAAATTGTCAGACGGCTTCAGAATTCATCCTGATTTGTCGTCTAAATATTCAGTATCTGACTCATACCTGTAATCCTGAATGCAGGCGAATCTTATCTTCGTATGGCTCAACTAAGTATATAGATTTGCGATTTTGTGTGAATGAGAAAAAAACTTTATTATTATTTATATAATTTATAAAAACAAGTTATATTTGCATTTCTTAATCTAAGTGTGTTTAATGAAAACTAAGGAAGAAATAGTTGCCAATTGGTTAGTCAGATATACAGGAACACCGTTGGATAAGTTCGGTGAATATATCTTATTGACAAATTTTCAGAAATATGTGGAAATTTTTGCACAGGAATATAATGCCTATATAAGAGGCCTTGACAAAACCATGCCTAATGTCACTGAAGACAACATAACTATGATCAACTTCGGTATGGGCAGTCCAAATGCAGCAACCATCATGGATTTGCTTACAGCCATTCATCCCAAGGCTGTGCTTTTCTTAGGAAAGACAGGGGGTGTTAAGGCTCAGAATAAGGTTGGCGATTTAATACTTCCGCTTGCTGCCATCCGAGGAGAAGGCACTTCAAACGACTATTTTCCTCCTGAGGTTCCAAGTCTTCCGGCATTTAGCCTTCAGAAGGCAATCTCTCAAACCATTACTGATTATGGAAGAGACTATTGGACAGGAACTGTATATACCACAAACCGCAGAGTTTGGGAACATGATGAGAATTTCAAGGAATATCTGCGTAGGATAAAGGTCATGGCAGTCGATATGGAAACGGCAACACTCTTCTCAGTCGGTTTTTACAATTCCATTCCGACAGGTGCTCTGCTGCTGATTTCCGACAAACCTATGGTTGAGGAGGGTATCAAAACCGAAGCAAGTGATCGGGCCGTCACTGATAAATTTGTCACCGAACATGTGAAAATAGGCAGAGATTCGCTTATGCACTTGATTACTAACGGTATAGCTGTTAAACATTTGAAATTCTAATAATGAAGTTTGAGGAAATAGTCACAAGCATAAAAAACAGGAATTTCAGTCCGGTTTATTTTCTGTCAGGTGAACAGCCGTATTATATTGACCGTATAAGCGATATGTTCGAGAATGAAGTGCTTGACGAATCGGAACGTGACTTTAATCTTGTAGTGCAGTATGGCTATGATGTTAAACCTCAGGATATTATCCATCAGGCACGACAGTATCCGATGATGTCAACTTATCAGGTGATGGTCATAAAGGAAGCGCAGAATATCAAGAAAATTGAACAGCTCGAATCCTATATTGACAATCCCACACCATCGACTTTGCTTGTTTTGTGTTTCAAGTACAACAAACTTGATGGACGAACCTCATTTTCAAAGAAAATCAAGTCGAAAACCGTTTTCTTTGAAACACCTAAGTTTTACGACAATCAAATTCCCGACTGGATAATCGGGTATTGTCACAATAAAGGTTACAGCATGAATCCAAGGGCAGCACTGCTTTTGGGAAGCTATCTTGGAACCGACCTCCAGAAAATATCAAATGAATTGGAAAAACTCTTCATTGCTTTGCCTAACAAGAGTTCTATTGATGAATCCGACATAGAAAAACATGTGGGAATAAGCAAGGATTTCAACGTGTTTGAACTTCAGAATGCCATTGGCTCAAAGAATGAGCGCAAGGCTATGCAGATAGCGTTGTATTTTGCCGATAATGAGAAAGCTGGACCTCTGCCGATGATAACCAGCGTACTGTACGGTTTCTTCGCCAAGCTGATGAAATATCATTTCATCCATGACAGGTCAAGTGCCACACTGTCGAAAGCCCTCGGTATTAATCCTTTTTTTCTCAGAGACTATTCAGCTGCAGCTTCGAATTATCCCCCAAAATCAATATCGGCAATATTTCTTCTGCTTGAAGAGTATGATGTGAAAGGAAAGGGTGTGGACAATAATTCCACAACTCAGGGGGAACTTATTAAGGAATTGGTTTATAGAATTATAAATGTTTAGACCGCTATGATAACGAATCAGAAATCATTAAACAAGACAATCCTTGGCATTGATACCGGGACATTGAATTTCGGGTATAGTGTTCTCCGCAAGGAAAGTGCAAAATATACGGTCTATACCAATGGCATTCTCGACCTGCATGATTTGGAGGACCAGATTGAGAAAAACAAAAGGATTTATAGATTTCTTTCATCGTTGTTTGAAACATACGATATAGACGAAATGGCAATTGAAATTCCTGTATATGGCAAAGATCCTCAGTCTATGTTGAAACTGGGCAGGGTGTTGGGCTGCTGTATAGGATTTGCCATTGCGCATAATTGTCAGATATGGGAATATCCTCCCAAGAATGTGAAGAAAGTCATCACTGGCAATGGAAATGCGGCAAAGCAGCAGGTTGCCTACATGGTGTCGAAGATTCTTAATATTCCTTTTGTTGAAAAGTCGAAATATGATGACATGGATGCCACCGCTATTGCACTGTGTCATGCTTATAATCTTAGCGGAGTTCCTATGATGAGTTCCAAAAAGTCATGGGACAGATTTATTAAGGATAATCCGGAAAGAATTTTATAAATATATTAAGTTTAATTAATTATGAGGAAATTATTATTATCGTTAGTGGTTTTGATGACTTTCGGCCTTTGCGGCTTCAGCCAGACTGAGGTTGTGACCGATGTCATTGAAAAGGAACTGCGCGAAGAAATGTCAGTTCGCGGCAGTAATGAACTAATCAGTGTGAACATTATTATGAAAGCACAGTACGACCAGCAGGAAATGCGTCGCAAAGCAAGTGTTTACACTACTAAGGCTGAAAAGAGGAACTTCGTTGTGAACGAACTCAAGAGTTTCTCTGAAGCAACCCAGTCATCTGTACTGGATGAAATCAAGAATCTGAGCAAAGCATATTCAGTAGAGAACGTAAAATCTTTTTGGATTGCCAATATGATTACTTGTGAGGTGACAAAGGACGTTATCGAAGAACTTGCTTTGAATGATGATATTTTGATTATAGGTTTCAATAGGGAACAGTATATGCTTTTTGATGATGAGATACCTGTACCTGCCGAAGGTACTAAGAGTCTGACTCAAAACATTACTCAGGTTAATGCTGATGATGTTTGGGAAGCCGGATATACAGGAGAAGGTGTGGTAGTTGCCGTTATTGATACTGGTGTCAACTATAACCATCTTGATCTCGCCGACCATTTGTGGGATGGTGGTCCCGAATTTCCTCATCATGGCTGGGATTGTGTCAATAATGACGACAATCCTATGGATGACTATGGTCATGGCACTCACTGTGCTGGTACTGTCTGCGGTGACGGTACGGCAGGAACTCAAACAGGTATGGCTCCTGATGCAACGCTTATGTGTGTTAAGGTTTTGAATTCCAGCGGTAACGGTAGCTTGGCACAAATTACTGGTGGCATCGAGTTTGCAGTGGAGCACGGTGCTGACCTTTTCAGCATGTCATTGGGTTTTGCAGGCGGCGGTAACCAATCCGAAAGAGTAGCTTTCAGAAACACTTGTAACAATGCTCTTGAAGCTGGTGTCGTTGCTGCTATCGCAGCTGGCAATGAGGGTTCTTCTATGTGGCAATTCCCTGTGCCTAATAATGTACGTGTCCCTGGTAACTGTCCACCACCTTGGCTGCATCCTGATCAGACGCTTATTGGCGGTACATCCTGCGTTGTTTGTGTAGGCGCTGTTGATTATGATGATTCCCCTGCTTACTTTACATCCCATGGTCCTGTAACATGGCAGTCAATTCCTGGTTTTGAGGACTATCCATATAATCCTGGAATTGGTCTGATACGTCCTGATGTCAGCGCTCCTGGCGTTAATATTGTATCATTAAACTATTCCGGAACTACTGGCTATACAACCATGAGTGGTACATCAATGGCAACACCATGCGTTGCGGGTGTAATGTGCTTAATGCTCTCGAAGAATAACGATCTTACACCTGCAGAAGTAGATGAAATACTTGAGACTACTGGTGTCCCACTGAGTGCTACAAAGAGCAATGTCACAGGAAGCTGCCGTATCGATGCGATGGCCGCGGTAGATGAGATAACAACAGGCCCAGTCAAATTCCACTATGCGTATGTTGATGATGCTGAGGGAAACAATGACCACCAACTTAATCCTGGCGAAACGGTATCACTTAATATGTATCTGTATAACTCTACAAATACTCCTCTTGGTGAAGCTACTGTAACTCTTTCCACAAAGAGTGAATATGTTACCTTGATAGATTCTGTGACTGTTTTCTCAGGTTTCGGTCCTCATGACACCGTATGTGTTAATCATGCTTTCACTTTTGAAATCTCAGAAGATGCTATTCCAAAGAGAAACATTAATTTTACCATTGAGGCTGAAATTGAAGGCCAGAGTCTGTCCAAGTCCTCATTCAAACTCATGACATACGGCTCCATAATAACATTTGCTGGAGTGGTTGTAGATGACGGCGAAGGTAACGGAAACGGTAGGCTTGACCCAGGTGAAACTGCTGACATTTATGTTTATGTCGCAAATGACGGAAACAGAACTGCACCAAGCGTTTATGGCACACTGACGACAAACTACGAGAATCTGACGATAAACACAAATAACAGATTCTTCGGAAACCTTTTCTACGATGTGACAAGATATGCACATTACAATGTCACTCTGAGTGCTGACGCAACACCTAATCAGGCTGTCCCTGTTTCAATTGAACTGCTTGACATGGAAGGTGAAACATATAGTTTTGATTTCAATTGTGCATTAGGTGGCGGAGCTCAAATCCTTGAACCACCTACTGAAATGACACTCACACCTTTCACCAACGACATTGAAATTACTTGGGAAGGTCCTGAAAATGTCACATACGTCCTTTACAGAAATGGGCAGTTCCTGGCTAACATTCTGTTCGAACATACATATACCGACTATGACCTTGAAAATGGCGAATATTGCTATTATCTTGAAATCCGTTATAATGCATCTTCATACTCAGAACCTTTGGAGGAATGCTTATTCCTTGCTTATCAGGCTCTGCCAGGTGATGCTAACAGCGATAATCTCGTTAATGTTAACGATATACAGACAGTAGTGTCTTATCTGCTTGAACAGAATCCTTATCCTTTTGTATTCTATGCAGCAGATGTGAATGACGACGGTGAGGTCAATGTTCTTGACATTTTTGCTATTATTAACATTATTTACAACAAATAATAATGAAAAACAAACTTTTTATTGCACTGATGGGATTGGCAATTATACTTGGCACTACCATGTGCAACAGTACAAATGTCTCTTCCTCTAACAACCAGTCTCAGAGTGGTCAGACAAATAATCAGGGACAGAATCAGCAGAATAACCAAACAAACGGCAAAAACGTTATTTCGGCTCAGGTCACAAATGTCAGCGGCTCTACAATAGATGTCACTGTCAACCTGTCCAACGTTCAGGCTGTCAGCGGTTATCAGTTTGATGTGGTCCTCGGTGACAAATACTCATTCGTTGACGGTTCGGAAACTAAGTCTTCAAGACTTAGCGACAAACATATAATCGTCGCTAAAGCCGTTGAAAATGGCAACTTTCTGAGAGTGTTGTGCTATTCCATGCCTGGCACTGATATTTCCGGTAACAGTGGAGCTTTAGTTAGCTTTAAGCTGAAAGCCAAGAAAAACATTGCCAATCATGTTATTACACTCAGCAATTGTGTAATTTGTGACAAACAAGGTAAAACTTTTGATGTCATAGTAAAATAATTGTCTGATATTTTTTAAGAAATGCATCATAAGTCTTTGGGTTATTCTATGGAAAATAAAAGATTTATGATGCATTTTTTTATTAATTTCCACACTGTCTTCGGACAGAATATGTGTCTCATCCTGAATGATGAAATTATTCGGATGGACTATGAGGATAACGGCTGGTGGAAAGCGGAAGTGCCTTATCCTGAACAGAAGACCATAAGATATAGGTATTTCCTGCGAAATGCCAATAATACAGAAATACATGAGTCCGGTGATTATAGAGTTGTACATCTTCCTGAAAATGAAAGAAAAATAACATTTCATGATGAATGGCAGGGCAATGATGACAACTCTCCGTTTATGACGGCTCCTTTCACTAAAGTTTTCTTTCACCATGATGATTCCCCAACTGAAGCTGGAGCGTATTATAATGAACTGATTATCAGGGTTACCGCAATTCAGATTCGGGAAGATGAAACTTTGCTTGTAAGTGGCAACTGTGAGGAACTTGGCTGTTGGGATGTATCAAAGGCAAAATTGATGTGCTCTAATTTCGGATGTCGATGGAGTACCAATATTAATGCGGTAAATCTTCCCAATCATATCGAATTTAAAATTATACGAAAACATGGTGATGATATTGAATGGGAAAATGGTGAAAATCATATAATACAATTGCCTTCTATTGCTGATAACGAGACTGTTACAGTAGAACTCGCGTCTTTGAGATTTAATTATGGAAAGCCGAAATATAAGGGTGTGGCTGTTCCTGTTTTTTCGCTTAGAAGCAAAAACGACTGCGGAATAGGTGATTTCTTGGATATTAAAAAACTGGTCGATTGGGCTGTCAGTCAAGGACTTAGTTTTATCCAACTGTTACCCGTCAATGATACAACCTCATCAAAAACATGGCATGATTCGTATCCATACGCACCTATTTCAGTGATGGCGTTGAATCCGATGTATTTGCATATTGCAGAGATGAGGAATGAAACATACCAACAATACGTTGATTATGATACAGTTTATAAACTGAAGGCGGATTATACCAGACGTTTGTTTGAACGTGACGCTAGGAGAGTGTTAAAATCGCAGAAGTATAAATTGTTTTTTGAACGGAATTCGGTATGGCTCAAGCCATACGCTGCATTCTGTGTTCTGCGTGATAAATATGGGACTACAAATTATTGTTGTTGGGAAGAATTTTCGACATATAATCAGACAATTCCCGAAATGCTGGAATTGTCTGAAGAATATGGTATGCAGATGAAATATTATTATTTCATTCAGTTTATGCTTGACAGCCAGCTCCGTGAGGCATATACTTATGCACATGCGCATGGGGTGGCACTGAAAGGCGACATTCCAATAGGAGTAATTCATGACAGCGTGGAAACTTGGATGTATCCTCATTATTTCAATCTTGACGGACAAGCTGGTGCTCCGCCTGATTTTTTCTCTGAAGATGGGCAGAATTGGGGGTTTCCGACTTATAACTGGGACAACATGGCAGCTGACGGTTACAAGTGGTGGAAAAATCGTCTTGCAAAGATGGCTGAATATTTCGATGCATACCGTATCGACCATGTGCTGGGATTCTTCCGTATTTGGGAGATTCCTTCAGGTCAGACAAAGGGGCTTATGGGGCATTTTTCTCCCGCATTGCCTCTAACTGTTGAAGAAATGGAAGTGGCTGGATTCCATTTCGATGCCGGAATTCATGCGAATCCATTGGGTACAGATATGCTTTTCATGGAAGACACAAAGGTGAAAAACAGGTTCCATCCCTACATTGCGGCAAAGACAACACAGTTGTATAATACTCTTCCAAAAGCTCAGAAAGAGGCTTTCGACTGCATATACAATGATTTCTTTTATCATCGTCACAACGAATTCTGGAAGCAGAAAGCCTACAGTAAACTGACTGAACTGGTATCATGCACTGATATGCTGTGCTGTGCCGAAGATTTGGGAATGATACCGGACTGTGTTCCTGAAGTGCTTCATAACCTGCATATTTTGACGCTTGATATACAACGTATGCCCAAGACTTTGGGAAAAGATTACGGTAATCCTGCAGATTATCCGTATTTGAGTGTCTGTACCACAGGCTCTCACGACACCTCAACGCTCAGAGGCTGGTGGCAGGAAGACAGAAAACTGGTTCAAAAATATTATAATGATTTCTTGGGATATTCAGGTGAGGCTCCAAGTGAATGCACTCCTGAGATTATTTCCGAAATAATCCGTCATCACGTTGATTCACCGGCAATGCTGACCATTCTTCCGATACAGGACTGGTTGGCGGCAAATCTTGATACATTCCCTTCTTGTCTGCCGGAGGAGGAACGTATCAACAATCCTGCAGATCCGCACAATTACTGGAGATACAGGATAGAGTCAGAGTTATGAATTAAGCAATTATTTAGAATTTTATCAGATATTCCCGTTTCACTCCACGTGTGACGGCGGTGTATAACCACCTGAAAAAATCCTCATTGATGTCTTCTTCCTTCAGAAAGCCTTTGTCGATAAAGACGTTGTCCCACTGACCGCCCTGTGCCTTGTGACAAGTCAGTGCATAACCGTATTTGACTTGTAATGCGTTGTAATAAGGATTGTTGCGTATGAGACGGTTGCGTTCTGCTTTATTGTGGATTTCCCCTATATGGTCTTCGAGAATATTCTGGTATAATTCGTTTTTTCTCTCGTATGGCAACGATGCGGTTTCTATGTCGAGAGTGTCAAGCATAAGGATTACGTCAAGGGACGGAGAATCGGGAATGTCTGGGAGAATGACAGTGGTATGTGCAAATGTAAAGCCGTATATTTCCTCTATTTTGCGTATATGCTGGATTTCAATCATTTCGCCGTTGGCGATGAACAGCGACTCTTTGCTCTCGCTGTCAGTCCAGTAGTAGTTGTTTTTGATAACCATCAGGCGTTCACCGGATACAAGTAGTGAATCGTAATATAAAATTCTGCTTCTCAAGGCATTATTGTACATATTCGCCTGCCGGTTGCTCCTGCATAATATTACCGATTCATTGCTGGTGTTTCTGTTGCCGAAACAACTGTTCAGCGTTTCTTCGAAGTCAAAAGTGTCAAGACCGGTGAATTTGCCTTTTTCGATGGTGTTGAAAAATGGCTGTGAGAAGTCTTTGTTAAGCAGTTTGTTACGAATGAACGTTGCGTTAGTGAGGATGGGGGAGTCATCAATCTGACGCACCACCTGGGTCAATGTTGATATGCTTGCATCAATATGGTACGATTCGGTAAATGTTTTGGGTACAAGTGCGGGACTGTCGGTGAATCCCACTGGCGGAAGTTGTGCGGTGTCACCGATAAATATGAGTTTGCAGCCTGTTTTTCCCAAAACAAATGAAATTATGTCTTCAAGAAGATTGCGCTCTGAATAATGATTTTCGCCGTATTTTGTTCCGTCAGCAATCATTGAAGCCTCATCTATGAAATATATGGTGTTCGGACTTTGTCGTTTGGACAGTGTGATTTTAAAGTTGCCGTATTCATCCTGGAAAGTGTTGTAGATGTATTTGTGGATTGTGTAGGCTGGAGCGTTGCAGTAATTTGACAACACTTTGGCGGCACGGCCTGTCGGCGCGAGAAGCACTGTACGGGCATTGTTGGAATATAGTGTTTTGACTATGGCTGCAACTAAAGAGGTTTTGCCTGAGCCAGCGTAACCGTTGATGATGTGGACACGCTTTTCCTGTCTGTCTGCCAAATATCCGACAACATCATTCAGACAGAGTTCCTGGTCAGAAGTTGGTGTGTGGCCGAAGTTTGCGTTGACTTGTCGTATGAATTCCTCTTTTGTCATTCGTCATCGGTGCTGCGGATAAGAGTTACCACGCAGTATGCGGCTATGGCATCGCTGTTGCCGATGTAGCCTAATCCTTCATTGGTTTTGGCTTTTACGGATATGTTTGGTTTCGGTGTATCGGTAATTTCAGAAATATTTGTCCTGATTTTTTCGATATATGAAGCCAGTTTGGGACGTTGAAGTATAACGGTGGAATCCAGATTGTTGATTCTGTATCCTCTTTCGTGGCACATATCCATTACTTTCCTCAGCAGTATTGCGCTGTCAATGTCTTTGAATTCCTTGGATGTGTCAGGGAATAGCCAACCTATGTCACGGAGGGCAAGGGCACCGAGGATGGCGTCTGTTATGGCATGGAAAAGGGCATCTCCATCGGAGTGCCCCAAACAGCCTTTTTCAAAAGGTATTTCTATTCCACCGATGATTAGCCTGCGGGATTCAACCAGTCGGTGTATATCGTTGCCAAATCCTATTCGGAAATCCATCAAAGTTATTCTTTCCCTGCGAAATTAAGACACAATGAGAAACGAAGTGTGTTGCCCAATGGATTTTGATTGGTCGTTGAAATGAGGTATGAAACATCTATTGAGAAGATGTTGTATTTGAGACCTGCACCGAGGGAAACGAACTGACGGTCACCTTTACGAGGTGCTTCATAGAAGTAGCCTGCGCGGAGGAAGAGCAAGTTGTTGTAAGTGTACTCAATTCCGGCAGCAAGATTTATTTCTGACAGCTCTTCACGGAATTTTCCAATATGAACCAATGTGTCGCTGACAATGGATTCTCCCGGAGCATCATAGAATGACTGAATCATACCCATAATAGTTGAAACGTTGTCATTTAGTCCATAATGAGCAAATGCGGTTTCGTCCCAGCCGTATTTGTAAGTGACAATGGAGTCGCCGATATGCATTTCAGAAATAGGAGTTGTAGGAACCAGAAATTTGGTTAATTCAACGCCAAATGTCAGGTTGTTGAAATCGTCAAGGTTGACGCTTAATGTCGGTCCGAGACGCAGTGTGGTTGGTATGAATTCCTTATCTGACTTGTCGGCATAATATGATATTTTAGAACCGATGTTTGAGATGTTGACACCGAAAGAGAAAGTGCCGTCTTTGCTGCCAAGTCTTATTGGATCAACGTAGTACATTGCGATGTCGGCTGCACCGGAAATACCGGCCTTTGTGCCTTTTCCTGCAACATCCACACCCTGGGTAAGGTCGGAACAAATGAAACGGCCAGCTACTGCACCGGATATTTTTTCTGAGAATTTGCGCGAGTAGGTCGCATCAATGGCAAATTCGTATGGTTTATAAGTACCCAAATCATATCCATTTTCATCTGTGAATCCGATTTCACCCATTGAAAAATAGGTCATTGTTGCGGCAACTGTTGACTTGTCATCGATTTTATAGTAAGCACCGACGTTGAAAAGATTAATGTCAGGGCTTAATTGACGCATCCATGGTGAATAGTTAAGTGCAATGCCGAGTTTCTGATTTAAATAGCTGTCATATTGAGTAGGGTCTGCACCGGCTTTGAGGCCGATGAAAGCATATTTTGCCGGATTGTAGTGCATTGAGTTCGCATCCGGTGTGAAGGCCACTCCCATATCACCCAAAGCGCCGCTTCTTGAATCCGGAGAAACAGTTAGAAATGTAACGGCAGTTGATACAGTGTTATATCCTTTTATACGAAATTTCTGTGCCTGAGCGTTAAATGTCCCGAAAATGCCTGCGATTACCAATGCGCATGTCATGAACTTAATAGATTTCATAAACATAATTTTATTCTGTTTTTTAGTTAAAAATTCTTTTTTTAAATTAAGTTGCAAAAATACAAAAACTTATCAATACTAACGTGGTTTTTCTCAAAATATTGTTTTAGAGATTATTATTTTGATATTAACATTTTACTACTTGCTGAAACATAGTGCCCTGTCTCGGATGTGACAGTCATTCTATAAGCATACAAACCGTTTGCCAGTCCTCCTAATTCACTGGAACCGCAATGTATTACAATATCGTTGCCAGCTATGCAGGAGACATTTTCACGTTTGATGACTTTTACCAATTTGAAATTGCTGTCGAAAATTTCGATATTGACACTGACTTTATTGCCCGACATGTTATGAATGAAACGGAAGTCGGTGTGTGTGCTGACTGGATTTGGTTCGTTGCGGACTTCTGCAATCTTTGGTATTACCTTGTCGGCAACCTTGAAATTGAGCGATAAATCCGTGTAATTGTCACACAAGTCATATACTCTGACTGTGGCTGTGTAATCACCTGTTTCGAGAGTGGGCATAGGGTATTTGACATCGCCTTGTTTGTAGTCATCGGCAGTAGGTGTGAAATATGAATTCAGTACGACCTTGGTGCCATTATTGTCGATTGTAAGATAAATGTCTTTGCCGATTATGCGGTCGGTACAGCTTATTCCGGATTCATCCTCAATGTGGAGATAAAGAACTGATTGTTTTGGGACGATATCGTTATTTTCGAATAGTCTGGAGTTGATGTATCCTGTGACTTTCGGACCTTCGTTATCACTGAAGCTGTCAGTGTAATCTGAGGTGTGAAGACCTGTAAGACAGCCGCCTGCAACATTTTCTATTATTGTGTCATAGGCATACATATCGAGTTTCAACGAGCCGTCTGAATGGCTGAGGTCTTGTGGCATTCTGAATGAGATTTCAAATTTCCCGTCTGAAATCTTTGCTTTGCCTCTGACCAAAATGTCATCGTAAACGGTAAAATAATTTGTTCCTGCTCCTTCATTGTTGAGAGTGTAGTATTCCGAAGGCTTGTCGAAAAGCTGATATTCGAGATAGCCGTTCATAGTCTGCTGTCGGTCTCCATTCAAAATTGAACCTTTAAAATTCATTAGTTCGAGTGCCGATATTTCTTTGCCGGAATTGAAGAATTCGGAGGCGGGTAATCCGTTGATAGTGTCTATGATGGCTTGAAAATCAGGATAGTTTAATTTGAGTGCAGGATCACCGAAGAGAAGTATGTTGCGTGAATATGTTGATTGGAGTTGTTTGCCGCTGAGGAAGATTTTACCTATCGAGGCGTCATTTCTAAGAGAATCAGCATTTATGTAATCGGTATAGTGCTGGAGAAACTGACGGTTGATATCCGTGAGACTCAGTCGGGAGGTGGAGATGATACTGATAGTCCCGCCTTTTGAATGGCCGAGCAGCTGCAGACCTGCGGGAGTCAGTCCTGGTGAATCAAATTGGAAGAACTCGCAGGTGGATGCAACGATTACAGGCATTCGGTCGTAATTGTCAATCTGCTGAATGGCAGGCACGTTCAGCAGGTTCTCTGCAGCCCAGCCGAGTTTGCTGCCATGACCGAAATAGGAAATCACCAATGCACCTTTGTTGAAGGCATTGACCAGCGCTTTAGTAGCCTCAGGACTGCTCTGGCCGGTAAGAGTCCTTTCCTGCTTGAACGCATCAAGATATACCTTGTTAGAAATCAGCATATTGTCGCTGGAATCTATTTTCTTTCCGGCTTCTTCCATGTATTTTAAATAGGTCCGGCTGTCATCATCGGCTGAAAGTACGTATCTGTGCCTCCATAAACCATCAGGATAGCTTCTTGTGGTTACGTAATGGCTTATTTTGTCATACATGCGTTCGAGTTCTTCATGGTTGTCAAACGGCAGCCTTCCCAATGGGATATCCGGTATGCCTTCGCCGTCAAATCCTTCTCCGTAGTCCATCATCACGAAATAGTCATCACTGCCGAAACTGTCGGTCTCATCAAATGATTCTTCGCATTCGAATGTGGGAAACATGTTTTTGGTTTCTATGGCAATGTTTTTGTAATCGTATGATGTGCCGCCAATAATCTGAACAAATCTTGGATATTTGTGATTTGTCTTTTCATAAATCCATCTTATGTATTCTCTTATCGCGGTCATATCCTGCTGTCCACACGTATATTCATTGAATATTTGTTCTATGGTTGCAATTTTGTAAGTGTATCCGTCGTACTTTTCATGAAATTGTGCAAACAATTCCGCTTCTGAATAAAGACATTGTGGGGTAAGTACAAGATAATCAATGTTTAATGGCGATGATAACAGGTCCTGGTTTTCAACTCTCCCTGCAAAGACAGGTTTTAAAAGATTACTGTCATCGTAAGCGATAAACTCTTCTGGAGCATAGCTGCTGTTTCTGTAATCAAAAGTGAAATTCTCGAAACCGTCGAGTCTGTTTATTCTGACAGGTGAAACAGGATTCGTGATATTCATGACCTGAAGATTGTCAGGCGATTGGCTGATACTGAATCTGACAATTGCCTCATTGCCGCTGTAAGGGTCTGAAAAGGCGAATTGCTCGCCGATGTAGGTCGGCTTGCTCCTTAAATTTGTCTCCACACCACATACCCAGCAGTCCCATTGTGTGGATTCGTTTGAAAGGACAATATCCACATCAGTTTTCTTTGTCAGGCATTTGAAGTCGAAAGTCCCGGATTTTTCGTTAGCTTTATTATGGGCATCTATCACTCTTGTAATTCTGATTTTGCTTGTGCCTGGAGATATGCCGTTGATGAGCGGATAAAGCGTGCTCGTGGAATTGGAATTGACTGCCACAGTGAATTTGACATGTGCGTGTGCAGCCATGTCGTCAGATACTTCATTGACTTCAAAGTTGAATGGAACCCTATAAATTGAATCGGGATAACTGAACTTTTCGCCCACCCATTGCCTTCCGGATTCAGCCAGATTATCAAATTCTTCCTTGAAGAACTTCTTCTGTGTAACGTTGAGGATTTCTCCGGCGAATTCTGAATATTCAGTGTTTGAAGGCATGAGTTTCTGCTCTTCAAAATCATTGATTGTGAGGAAGAAAGAAGCTGTATCGGTATAATGGTTATAGTTCAGGTAATAGACAATTTTCAATGTGTCGTAACTCCATGCATGAGGGCCTTCAATGTAAAATATGATTTGGTCTTCATCATTGAAGATATTGTCGTTGTTGTTATCTTTTACAATGATAGGTATCTGCGGAGGGTTTTCTGCAAATGTGTTGCCGATGGTTTCATCAAGCACAAAGCCTTTTTTAGCATGTATCTTTATGCTGGAAGTATTCAGATTGGCAGTGTTTATGCCTATTTCTTCCAAGTCGGATGCCGTCAATGTATAGATTCCGGATTCATATACATTGAATTTGTACCAGAACCCTGTTTTGAGTATGGAAGCATTGTCATCCTTTGATAAAGCCATCCTTTCCTTTGGCTTTGTGGTGATTGTCACATCAAAGCTGACTACAAGTTTGGGCTGGTTTGTGATTGAATCCAAATAATACGGGATAATGCTGATGTCACAAACCGATTTGCCATTATAACATCCGTAGCCGCATTTGAATTTTATGTCGTAATTTGTTATGAAGTTGTAACTGTCGCTTGACTCACAGTCGATGGACTTAATATTCTTGATTTCCGCATTGGCTTTCACTTGATTGTCGTTCAGGGAAATCCGTTGTGTATAACAAGACAACGGTTCGGGTTCACGCTCTTGCCAGTCAATGTCAAAATGATATGTCGTCTGTGCGGCAATATTGGTGCATAATAGTAGTAATATGTTGTATATCAATAATCTGAATAGCTTCATTGATTATAGTTTTATGAGTTTGCCTGATGAATAGTTTGTCGTACCGTCTTCGTTGGTTATGACAACTTTATAAACATATATTCCCTGTGAAACCTTAGTGCCGTTAATGTTTTCGCCGTTCCATCTATAGACTTCATCGTAGAATTCGGTGGAATTTATGGTGGATGTAAACCTGTTAATCAGCTTACCGTTGATTGAATAGATGTAAAGTTCAATGCTTAGGGTCTGGCCTGCCTGATTATGCTTTAGTGCGAATGTGGTTTCATCGGAGAAAGGATTAGGATAGTTGACGAGTTCTGCCAGTTTTATCTGTTCTGAGTTGACCACTACGAAATTCAATTCTGCACTTGAAGAGTTGTTACACACGTCCCATGCCCTAAGATACAGTCTGTGCGGACCTTCGTCAAGATTGAAAAGCGGATATGAAATGGTCCCTTTCTGGTAGGAGTCCATGTTGGCTTCAAAGTATGTGTTCAGAATATATGTGCGTTCACTGTCATCATCAATTGTTGCTATCAGGTCATGACCGATTCCGTTGCCCGTTGTGTTGATGCCTGATTTGTCATATATAGTGGCATAAATGGTCGGATTTTCATTGGTCATGTCACCGTCTTTGAATGATACGTCGTTGATATACATATTTATTTGAGGTCCGTCGTTATCCTCAATGAATGAATTGCTGCTGCCCCCCACAATGTAATTCTCAAAATATCCGTTACCGTCGATGTCATCATCAGTGAAATAGAAGTTTGCCTTGCCTTTTCCAAAGTTATAGGCTATATCTTTCGGTGTGATGAATGATATTTTGAATTTGCCGTTGTTGACGGCGGCTTTACCTTTATAAAGAATACTCTTGTCGATAGAGAAATATTGTATTGGTGCACCATCATTACCCAATGTGCTTGTCGATATCTGTTTGTCTCTGAATTCAGGGTAGATCATGCCGTTGAAGCTGGAAAGGATGTTGCCGTCATCACCATTCACTTGTCCTTCGATTTCTATGAGAGATAAAGCCCTGATGGTGTCGGTCTCCAATCCGTCAATGTTTATTTTGTTGATTTCCACTGAATTATATTTCGGGTAATTAATTGGTATTGCCGGATCACCGAGGATGGCGTATGGCGTTATATTGAGAAATGAATGTCCGTTGAGAATATAGGTGTTTTTGGATTCCATTACGAATTCCCCGACAGTAGGGTAGGAGCCGTCGGATTTCTTCTTGAACATGTTTTCGTAAAGGATGCTGCAGAAGTAGTAGTTGGTGGATGCGTCGGTAAGTCTTGATGTTGTCAGCATACTGAATGAACCGCCTTTAGGGTTAAGCAATACCAGTTCGCCTGCAGAAGTCCTGGCAGGGTCATCAAAACGAGAGAACTCGCAAGTTGCGGTAACCATGAAGGAAAGTCTGTCGTAATTCGACCAGCTGTTGATATCAGCGATTGAGACTATCTGTTCGAGTGCGAGACAGAGCTCACCGCCATGGCCGTTATAGCCGAAGACCAGCGTTCCCTGTTCCATTCTTGCATTGATGGCATCATTAACTTCAGGGTAGCGCTGTCCGCCGGCAGCTGTGACCTGTGGATATGCTCCCGCATATATCTTGTTGGTTTTAAATGCTTTATGGTTGTTTTCGATTATGGATGCATATTTTTCTGCTGCGTCCAAGTGACGTGTCTCGTAACCTGAACCAGTGTTGTCAGCATCATCGCATACCAAGGTGACTATGTTCCGCCAGTCACCTTTTTGTTCCGATGAGTTGTTGGCATAATGGAGAATTTTGTTTACGACTTCAAGTGCCGATTTCTCAGTCTGTACCGGTAGTCTGCCCACTGAAATATCGAGCAGGTCGTCACTTTCAAAATTGCCTTCACCATCGCTGAGAAAACCGTAGAAGTCATCGGAATTGTATGAATAGCTTGGCAACAATGTCTCTTCAGACTGAAAGATTGGGATAAAATTGGTGTTGTTGTTCAGTCTGTCGAGAGGGTCGTATGAGGCGTCACCGACTAAAAGAAGGTATTTGGGGCATAAATCCCCTTCAGCATTTTTATACCAGTAGCGCATCATGTCTCTAATGGCACATATATCCTGTACACCTGATGAGAACTCATTGTAAATATCTTTAATGTTAATAAGATATGTCTTCAGGCCCTGTTCTGTGTGAAAATTGCGCAGCAGCTGGGCTGCATCGTAAAAATCCTCATGATATATTATGACCATTTCAGGAACACTCATTCCGTGGATGTTCTGGTTGGCTATTTTCCCTTCAAAGGTAACTGATTTCACATTTGTACCATCGAAGCATACATATTCCTTTTCTTCATCAAGGATATCTGTGAACGACAGGGTGGAGCCGTCGTAGGTGTAATTGACAAGCATTGGTTCGGCGGGGTCGGTTATGTCGGCTATAATAACGTTGTTGACACCTGTCTGGATGTGAAATTCGCAATTTTGTGAGTTGATTCGTGCAGTAGGATAACGGAAGAATAATGTGCCCGAATTGAATTTCAACTGACAGAATGCGTTGAGATAGATGTAGCGCATCCATCCTATGGCACCGTTGTTTGGACGAGTGTATTTGATGTTAACAGTGATATTGGAAGATTCAGGTTCAAATGAGTCGAAAATGTCCGTTTCAAAAGCGTATGCGGAGCTCAGCGAAGTTCCGACAGACCTGAATGAATGTGTTTTGGTGAAATTATCGGTTGTTACTGTGAAATATGAGGTTGCCGTTGCCCTTGCTGCAACGGCGTATGCAAATAGGATTTTCTCATCTGATTTCAATTCAGGGAATGAAAATGTATAGTCATATTTTGTGGTGGACTCATAGCGGTCACCGAACCAGCGTCTTCCTGATTTTGTCAGATGTACTGTGGCTTGCTCGATTGCCTGACAGTCAACATAACTTGTTATCAGCTGTTCAGCTGAGATGTTTTTTTCTTCTTTGTATGACATTCTGCGTCCCTGTTTTCCGCCGTATGTCAGAAAATAGCCGGAACTTCTTGAATATATGTTGCGCTTAAACAGGTACATCTCACGTTTTTCACTCCAATGCCATTCATCGGGACCATCCCCATAAAACAGTATGTAGTCGCCTGAGTCGAAGGAACCGTCCTCTTCGCCATAAACGGTGATTGGAACCTCGTGCAGGTCGTCATATCTTTCATCGGAAGTGTTCTCCGGCAGCATTCTGCCGCCGTTGCCATATATTTTCAGTGTCCTTGGGTCAATGGAATTGACATTGATGCCAAGATTATTTAATTCTTGATAAGTTATTTTGTAAATACCATCTTCCTGAACATGGAGTTTATACCAGTCCCCTGAAGCAAGAACAGAATTGTGCAACGGAGTTTGACTAAAGCATAAATTGCTGAGAATCAGAAATATGATTATAGGCAGTGTTTTTTTGTCCATCTGTTGAAATTTGGTGCAATATTAAGTAAAAAAATAACGTTAAACAAGATGTTTTATTATAGGAATAATTGTATTTTTGCAAAGCGAAATTTATGTCAATGAAGAAGATAGTCATGGTTGTGACTTTAATGGTTTTCTCGCAGATGGTGGGTGCCCAGGATGTTTGCTTCTCGCAGAATCATTCTTGTCAGATGTACCTTAACCCTTCTCTTGCAGGAAATTGTGAAGGTTCACGTTTGGCTTTGAATTATCGGAATCAATGGCCTTCTATGGGAGGTCTGCAGACAATGAATTTATGCTTTGATCAGAATCTGGAGGCAGCGAAGAGCGGGGTGGGAGTCCAGGTTATAGCATATTGGCCGAGTAAGATTCAGAATTACTACGATATTAAGCTTTATTATGCGTATAACCTGCAAGTTGCGGATGAGTTTTTCGTGAGAGCTGGAATTGGTGGTGGACTGAATATCAACCAGTTTTTAGGCAGCAAAGCAACGTTGCCTGACAATTGGAGTGATAATCATCAATCGGTAGGTGACTCCACCATTGTAAAACCTGACTTTTCAGTAGGATTCAGTTTCTGCATGGAAGATGTCTTTTACGTTGGGGTAAGTGCCGATCACGTCACTCTCCAGGCCGACAACCCAGTGAGGTATGTGGTTTCGACTGGAGCCAATTTCAATTTGGATTCTGATGATTTTGTTGTTTCACCGTCGGCGGTGTTTATACGCCAGAATGGTTACAGCCTTCTGAATATAGGTGCCGTGGTGAGGTATCAGAGTTTTGAAGTTGGAGCTGGTTATAATGCCAATTTAACCAATGAAATGATGAAAAATATTCATTCTCTGACACTTATAGGTGGAATAACAATGATGGGTGTTGATTTGCGCTATTCCTACGATATCGTGTTCGGAGGAGTTGGCGTGAAAACTCACGGAGCCCATGAAATTTCCGTCGTATATTGTTTCGGCGGCTATGATAACGGCTACCGGAATAGAAAAAGATGGTGAATGCACAATAAAATAAGGTAATTTTGAGTTTAATAAAAAATATTATAGTTTGACAAGAAAAAAATTAATAACAATGAATAAAATGAAAAAAACAGTCATCTCTGTTCTGTGTTTGGTTTTATGCACTTTGATTATTGCAGGATGTTCAACAAGAAAGGGCTCTTCTAAAAACGGATATTCCTCGTCAACAGGATGGAAATACAACAGTTCCGAAAATGGCGGTTTCTTTGTTGCTGACAATTACAAGGAACAGGCTTCCGGTCCAGGTTTGGTATTTATCGAAGGTGGAACCTTCACGATGGGTCAGCTCAGTGATAATATTTTAGGAGAGAACGACAATACACCAAGAAGAGTCACTGTGGCTTCTTTTTATATGGATGAAACTGAAGTCGCCAATGTGGATTATCTCGAATATCTATACTGGCTGCAGCGCATTTACGGTGCCGATCATCCTGAGGTCTGCCGCAGAGCACTCCCTGATACCCTTGTCTGGCGTGCGCGTTTGGGATATAACGAGCCTATGGTGACAAACTATCTCCGTCACCCTTCATACAGAGAATATCCTGTTGTGGGTGTTTCATGGACACAGGCCAAGGATTATTGCGCATGGCGTACCGACCGTGTGAATGAACAGATTCTTGTCAATGAAGGCATACTCAACCATGACCCTGCACAGACAAGCGAAGACCATTTCACAACGGACGCTTATCTCGCACAACTTTATATAGGTAATGTCAACAAGAATCTCGTTGACAACAATCCAAATGGAACCGGTGAAAGATCAGTAAGATGGGAAGACGGAATACTGCTTCCAAGCTATCGTCTTCCGACTGAGGCTGAATGGGAATATGCAGCATACGGACTTATCGGTGACAGTTACAAAAACAATGTTGTGGAACGCAGAATCTATCCTTGGGACGGAACTGCAATCCGTAATAATGACGGTAAGAAGATGGGGACTCTTAAAGCCAATTTCCGCTCCAATAGCGGTGACTATATGGGCGTTGCAGGAGCTCTCGATGACGGTTCCATGTATCCGGCTCCTGTCAGATCATACGAACCTAATGACTTCGGTCTTTACAATATGGCAGGCAACGTGGCTGAATGGGTTATGGATGTCTATCGTGCTTCCTCATTCGAGGATATGGCAGACCTTAATCCTTTCCGTGGCAACGTTTTCCAGAAACAGGTAAGAGATGCTGACGGCAATCTCGTAGAAAGAGATGAACTCGGCAACGTGAGATATGAAAATGTTACCATCGAGGAAAACAAAACCAGAAGAAACTATCGTAAGGCCGACAATATCAACTATCTTGACGGTGACGCACTGTCACAGATTGACAATGCCGACTGGATTAATGTTGATACCACAGTCACCGGCGAGGCACAAAGCAACAAGATGTACGCTTACGGACAGCGTACCCTTATTTCCGATGAGACCCGCGTTTATAAAGGCGGTTCATGGGTTGACCCTGCTTATTACCTCAGTCCGAGCGTAAGAAGATACATGCACCAGGATGTGGCTACAAATTACATAGGTTTCAGATGTGCTATGGATAAGACAGGCGCTTCTAATACTAAGTCTAAAAGATAAAAAATAGTTTATTTCGAAGATGTCAAAGATAGAATCTTTTTATAATGATATCTTCTTGAAATATAGAAAGATATCTACTGATAGCAGGACAATTGAAAAAGGTTCTATCTTTTTTTCTTTGTCCGGCGATTCATTCAACGGAAACTCTTTTGCCGCTTCTGCACTTGAAAAGGGAGCTTCAATTGCAGTCGTTGATGATAAAAATTACTTTATAGATAACGGCAGTTACTACTTGGTAGATGACTGCCTTTCTTTTTTACAGGAACTTGCAAGAATTCATCGCTCTCACTTCCAGTGTCCTGTGATAGGCATTACCGGCACCAATGGTAAGACTACGACCAAAGAACTTGTCTCCGGTGCACTTTCGCTCAAATATAAAACTTATTTCACGCATGGCAATCTTAATAACCATATCGGAGTGCCGCTGACCCTGTTGTCGGTGGATGAAAGGGATGCCCAGTTCGTTGTGGTTGAAATGGGAGCCAACCATCCTCACGAAATTCAGCAGTTGTGCGGTATTTCAGACCCGGATTACGGCATTATTACTTCGATAGGTGTGGCTCATCTCGAAGGTTTCGGCAATGTGGAAACCATAATTGAGACTAAGACAGCTTTGTATAGACATGTGGCAGCAAAACATGGTATTGTGTTTGTCAACTCCGATTCAGAGGTGCTTATGAGGAACAAACCCGATTCAAATGTGATATTCTATGGTTCGCCTCAAAAGTCATTTCATGTGAATTGTTGTGGGACACCTGATAACAGCAGCATCAACGTTAAGTTTGACTGGAGGTATGAGTCAATGCCGCTCTATCATGTCCAAAGCAGTATGTATGGTCAGTACAATTATACCAATATGCTTGCCGCTGCCTGCGTTGCCGCTTATTTTGATGTGAATACAAGCCAGATTAACGATTTCCTTGTGTCGTACAATTCATCCAATAACCGTTCTCAGGTGATTAAATACGGGGATGTCACATTCATCTCTGACGCGTATAATGCCAATCCTTCGAGCATGGCTGCGGCTCTGGATTCATTCGGCAAGATAGATGCTGACAATAAGGTCGTGATTCTCGGTGATATGTTCGAACTTGGCGAGAATACCCTGAAAGAGCATTCCGGCATTGTGGAAAAACTCGGACAGATGCATCTGAGGGAAGTTTATCTCGTGGGAGAATACTTTTCTGCAGTTGGGCGGAATTTCAATACCTTCAAAACGACAGATGAGACATTGGCGTTTCTTGCGGAACATCCCCTGAGAAACTGTCTGGTGCTGTTGAAGGGCTCTCGTGGAATGAAACTTGAGAAGGTGCTTGCGGCAATGGGAAAAGGAAATTGATTAAAAAATTTTAAATTTTTATAAGAAATAATTATTTTTGCAATCTTGATGTTTAATAATTATAAATTGATAGGATATGGAAAACACTGAATTAAAAACTACCGCATTCAAGGAGTTGGTAGAAAAAGCAGGTGGCAGAATGGTGCCGTTTGCAGGTTTCTTGATGCCAGTTCAGTTCGAGGGCATCAATATCGAACATGAAACAGTACGTAAAGGAGTAGGTGTGTTTGACGTTTCGCACATGGGCGAATTTTGGGTGAAAGGCCCTAATGCAGCTGCTTTCGTACAACACCTTACAACCAATAACGTTTATGACCTTTTTGACGGAAAAGTTCAATATTCATGTCTGCCTAATGGCAGAGGCGGTATTGTTGACGACCTCCTGGTATATCGCTTTAATGAAGAATTGTATTTCCTTGTTGTCAATGCGGCAAATATAGATAAAGACTATAACTGGTGCGCATCACACGCAGCAGAGTTCAATATTGTCCCAGGCAAGGATCTCGTGAATGCATCAGACGAATACTGCCAGCTTGCAATCCAGGGTCCTTTAGCTCTGAAGGCAATGCAGAAGCTGACATCCGAACCTATTGAAGACATGGTCTATTATACTTTCAAAACTTTGACTTTTGCAGGTGTGGATGATGTTATCCTGTCAACTACGGGTTATACAGGCTCAGGCGGATGCGAGATATATGCAAAGAATGAGTTTGCTCCGAAACTTTGGAAGGCAGTTTTTGAAGCCGGTGAAGAATTCGGCATTAAACCTATAGGTCTCGGCGCCCGTGATACCCTCCGTCTCGAATCAGGTTTCTGTCTCTACGGCAACGACATCGATGATACAACAAGTCCTGTTGAAGCCGGTCTTGGCTGGATAATCAAATTTGTTGACAATAACGATTTTGTTGACAGAGACAAGATGGAAGCTCTAAAAGCCAATGGCGTAAAGAGACGTCTGAGAGGCTTTGTTCTGGAAGAAAGAGGTATTCCACGCCAGCACTGTGAAGTATGTGATGAAAACGGCAAGGTTATAGGTCAGGTAACCTCGGGAACCATGTCACCTTCTCTCAAGGTTGGTCTCGGCATGGCATATATTGACGAACCTTACTGCAAATTCGGAAACGAAGTGTTTATCAATATCAGAGGCAAACAACTCAAGGCAAAGGTCACCAAAACTCCTTTCTGGAAATAATATCATATTGACTCATCGACTATGGTAAAAAGAATTCTTCTTTTCTTTTGCCTGTTCCTGAGTTTCGGATACATTGCCGCTCAGCAGAAGGTTGATTTCCAGCCTCCTGTTGAGGGGCAATCGTTTTTGTCCGGAACTTTCGGCGAACTGCGTGCCGGACATTTTCACACCGGAGTTGACATCAAGACCGATGGGGTGGAAGGGAAAAGAGTATATTCCGCCGCTTCAGGTTATGTGGCAAGAATTGTAGTCAGTCCCACTGGTTACGGAAAAGCCCTTTATATCGCTCATCCAAATGGCTATACTACAGTCTATGCTCACCTGCAGTCCTTCAGAAAGGATATTGCCCAATATGTCAGAGATGTCCAGTTTTCAAAGAAAAGTTTTGCTATCGACATTTCACTCAAACCTGACCAATTTGTTGTGAATCAGGGAGATTTTATTGCTCTTTCGGGTAATTCCGGCGGCTCCGGCGGTCCGCATCTGCATTTCGAAATACGTGAAACTGATACTGAATATCCTGTCAATCCTTTAAAATTCAATTTCCTTGTTGTCAATGATGGCAGATGCCCCTGCATCAACAGCATAGCCGTTTTCCCATATAATGGGAAATCTTTCGTCAATGGTCACAATAAACCTCTGTTCAGAGACGTCAACGGCGACTGCTACAAGCACAACCTTGCCGATACCTCGACTATTCTGGTTCAGGACAAGGTGTATTTCGGTGTGAGAACCTTTGACCTTATGGACAACATTAGCAACCGTAATGGTATTTATTTTGTGAAATGCTATTTTGATTCCGACTTGATTTTCCATTATCAGACTGACTCGACTTCATTTTTTCAGGGAAGATGTGTGAACAGTATAATTGACTATCCTACATATCAGACTAAAAAAACGAGATACTATAAAACGTATTTTGAACCGAATAACAATTCCATGCTGCTGAAACCTACCGGACATAACGGACTGGTGCAGATTACCGACGATAAAGTGCATACGGTGACTTTCGTTGTCAGTGATTGCTATGACAACACATCGAAGGTGGAGTTTAAAATCAGAAGGGATGAAAGAGAACACGCAGTCATAAATGATGACAGTGAATACCATTTCAAATTCTATGAAAGCAATAAAATTGAAACAGATTATCTCAAGGTTTCGGCCGACAGATATGCGCTTTTCGATAATATTGACTTTGATGTTTATACCACCAATTCGAAGGATGAAAGATTGCTTTCGCCAGTATATCATATTGGAGACAAGACACTTGCATCATTTAAAAAGATTTCTGTCTCAATAAAACTTGACCCTAAGAAAACAAACGGTTATAAGCCTGAACAGCTTTATGTGGGGTCCGAAACCAGCACAGGCTGGTCTCCGATTATTGGTAAGGTTGTTGATGGATGGATTAACTTTTCAGTCTATGGTTTTGGTAACTTTGCAGTAATGGCTGACACTGAAAAGCCTTCGGTTTCATGTGGCAAGTTAAAGGATGATGCTGTAACAGACCTTACCGGCGTCAGACAGCTGAGGGTGATAATCAAAGATGACAAATCAGGCATCTCCAAATATATTCCTACGTTGAACGGTGAGTGGATAATCATGGATTATGATGCCAAAAACGATGTGCTGATATACGATTTTGACTCTCATGCTGTAAAAGGCACTAATTTACTGAGAATAGAAGTGACAGACAAGTGCGGAAACACGACTGTTTATGAGCGGAAATTTTTGCATTAATGTTATTCCGTCTTGCAGCGCATGATGTCGATTATCATCTTGTCGGTGTTTTCCATGCCTTTTGAACCTATTTTGCCGATGTTCTTGATTGTTGTTTCGATGTCGTCTTCCACAATTCCATCGTTGGCGGTGATGATGTCGTTCATTGAGAGCATGGCAGCCTGAACTGCAGCAGAAACGCCAGAATACACTTTCAGCGCACAGCCTTTCTTCGCGCCATCGCATATCATGCCGGTCAAATCGGAAGTCATGGTTTTTATGGTGTTTAAAATCTTATTGTAGTTACCTCCCATGAGGTAGGTGATTCCGCATGCTGCACCGGTTGCTGCTATGCTTATGCCGCACAAAGCTGACAGGTGTCCCACGAAGAAATGAATGTGACATGCCACCAAGTTGCTGAGCGCCAGTGCTCTCGCCAATTGTTCCTGCGATGAGCCGAGGTGGTCGGCGGCAGCAACTACAGGCAGATATACTGTGATGCCCTGATTGCCACTCCCCGAATTGGTCATCACTGGCTTCGGACATCCGTCCATCCTTGCATCGGATGCAGCAGTGGCCATTATCAAAGCCTTGTTCAGCAGTCCTTCATCGACAAGTCCTTTGTCAGAACCCTTCAGCATAGTTCTTCCAATCTGATAGCCGTATGAGTTCTTGATGCCTTCATTTGATATTTCGCGGTTCATTTCGGCACCTTTCAATAGAAATTCAATCTCTTTTACGTCAATCTCATGGACGAAATCCCAAATTCTTCTGATGGTCGTTTCGGCACGGACTTCATCACTGTCTGATTCGCTGACAATTTCCTTTTTAAAAATCACTTCGTTGTTTTTGGTGATTCTAACGATGTTTGTATGTGATTTTTGAATTTCCACAGTCACGGAATCCTTGTCGTGAGTGCAGGTTGCCTTGGAATAGAGGATGTCAGGTGCATTTTTGCATAAGGCGATGTGTACAGCATTGTCGCTGAGCATCTTCTTGGCTTTCTCCAGATTATCGCCTTTAGTGCCATCTTTAAGAACTTCAAGACCGTATTCTGTCTTTCCGCAGATGGCACCTAATGCCGCAGCTATTGGAAGACCTGTCATCCCCGTGCCCGGGATGCCGACTCCCATTCCGTTTTTAAGAATGTTTCCGCTTACTTCTACTGTTATTTTCTCAGGAACGGTACCGAGAATTTCCTTAGACTTTGCACATGCAAAAGCACAAGCGACCGGCTCCGTACATCCGAGCGCTGGAACTGCCTCTTGTTTTAATATATTGATTATTTGTTCGTTAGTTACCATTTGATTCGTTTTTTACCATACTATCACTTCCGGCGTGAGCTTTATCCCAAACATATAATTGACTTGCTCAACTATTTGTAATGCAAGCTGAAAAAGATTTTCTCCTGTCGCATTGCCGTAATTGCATAATATAAGCGAGTGTTTGCTGTAAACCCCGGCATCACCGTTACGTCTTCCTTTGAAACCTGCAAGTTCTATAAGCTGTGCCGCCGACAGTTTGCAAACCTCCTCATTGACAGGATATGTCGTCAGATTGTATTTTCCTATGATGTCCTTGTAGTCTTCATAAACGACAATAGGATTTTTGAAGAAACTGCCGGCACTGCCGATTTTGTGGTAGTCGGGCAGCTTGCTTTGTCTGAGGTATGAAATGGCATGAGCCACGCCTTTGGCGGTCGGATTGCCGATTCTGCATTCCGCCAATGCTTGTTTTACACCTTTATATTCAATGTTGGGAATAAAATCTTTTGGCAGTTTGAACGTGATTTCAGTGATGAAATATCTGTTACTGTAGTCGGGTTCTTTGAAGATGGAATGTCTGTAGCTGAATTTGCATTCATCTTTTGACAGTTCTATGTAAGAACGTGGAGGGTCCATGCGGTAGGCTCTTACCTTTTCCACCACACTGGATATCTCGACTCCGTAGGCTCCAATGTTCTGCACAACAGCACCACCGCAAAGTCCGGGTATATCTACCAGATTTTCAATGCCATACCAGTTGTGCTCCAGTGCATAATGTACAAAATCGTTCCATACGACACCCGAACCGACCTTCACGTGAACGAAATGCTGGTCTTCCTTCTCGATTTCAATGTGATTGATGTTTGACTTTATGACCAATCCGTCGAAATCTGATGTGAACAGGATGTTCGCCCCCATACCAAGAATCAGGTGCTTGCATTTGTTATAATAATAACTGTCAGTGAGCTGCCTTATTTCAATGTCATTCGCCACTTCGGCAAAATGACTTGCAATAACCTCTATTCCAAAGGTGTTGTTCCCCTTTAAATTTTTGTTGTGTGTCAATAAACTCATACTGCAAAGATAATTCTTTTCACAAAAAAAATGCTATCTTCGCAAATCTAATTTTTAGCCGTTTTGAATAACAGTTTGTCAGTGCATATAGTGTCGTTCTCCATTCCGCTTCCGGCTAATTTCGGCGGGGTCATTGATGTGTTCTATAAGCTGAAGGCCCTGCATTCAGCCGGCGTTAAAATCTATCTGCATTGTTTTCAGTATGACAGGCAACCTGACCATGAACTGGATAAGTTTTGTGTCTCAGTGAAGTATTACAGACGCAATACCGGTTTCACCAGCACTTTGCGACTGCGGCCTTATATTGTACAGAGCAGAATTTCCCCGGAACTCGTTGATGATCTCCTGAAAGATGACTATCCGATTATATTTGAGGGTCTTCATTGTTGTTATTACCTTGATGATGAGCGACTTAGAAACAGGCTTAAAATATATCGTGAAAGTAATATAGAACACGAATATTATTACCATCTTTTCAAATCGACAAATAACATCCGAAAGAAGACATTTTATCTTCTTGAAAGTCTGAAACTCAGGT
The DNA here is from genome assembly GCA_016285515.1 of Bacteroidales bacterium. Classification (GTDB taxonomy): domain Bacteria; phylum Bacteroidota; class Bacteroidia; order Bacteroidales; family BM520; genus RGIG7150. Next base: position 7,168 of record JAEEQW010000017.1, on the reverse strand, counting down.
TGTATCAGAAGCAAATCCGCCATGCCGACTGTATTATTGCTGTTTCCAAGAGTGATACGGAATATCTTCAGAGGAAATTCCCTGGCAATAAGGTGATATATCTGCCGAGTTTTCATGGCAACAGCGAAGTGGTTTCGAAGGAGGGTAGGGGCGATTATATCCTTTATCATGGCAATCTTTCCGTGGAGGAGAATGTGTTGGCAGCCCTTTATCTTATTGATTGTTTGGGCGGACTGGACATACCTTTTGTCATTGCTGGATTGAATCCTGATGCATTGATAGTGAATGCGGCAAAAAAATACTCCAACATTTTGATAATTGACAGTCCGGACGATGAAAAGATGCATCAGTTGATTTCGGATGCTCAGATAAACATACTTTATACTGCCCAGGCAACCGGACTGAAGTTGAAATTGCTGAATGTGCTTTATCGGGGCAGGCATGTCCTCGTCAACTCCAAGATGGTTTCGGGGACAGGATTGGGTGAAGTCTGTGAAATAGCTGACACTAAGGAGGAAATGAAGGCTAAGATAATGCAGTTGTTCAACACTGATTTCGACAGAAGCAAGATAGAAAAGCGTTCCGCAATTCTTTCCGACCTGTATGATGATGTGCGCAACGGCGAGAAGTTATGTGAGATTATCGGCAATTAGCGATGCATTCGGCGTGGGCGTTCTCAGCAACATTCTTTTTTAGAAAAACAATTCGACATTTTGCGAATTATTTAAATGTAATGTGTATATTTGCAACGTGAAAGTCATTTTTGAGAAGACATATTTGAAAGAATTATACACCCAAGGTAAGACCTGTGACAAGAAACATTGGTTTCAGCCAGATGTTGTCAAAAGGTATCAACAAAGGATCAAAATCTTGGTTGATGCTCCAAGGATTGAAACACTTTATCAGATTAAATCGCTGAATTACGAGGTGTTGAGCGGCGACAAAACCAGTATCTCTTCGATACGTGTCAACGATAAATATCGGATAGAGTTCACGGTAAATACGGACAAAGAACCTTTGGTGACTATTTGCAATGTTTTGGAATTGTCAAACCATAATAAATGAAGAGCAATGAATACTATGAAAGATATTGATCCTCAGATGGTCGCAAATAATATGATGCCATCGGAACCAGTGCATCCTGGTACGCTGCTTAAAGAGGAAATTGAATATAGGGGTGTTTCGCAGAAACAATTGGCGCAGCAAATGGGGGTTTCGTATTCTGTTTTAAACGAAATCCTCAACGGCAAACGTCCTGTGTCAATAGAATACGCTTTGTATTTGGAAGCCGTTCTGGGCATTGATGCACAATTGTGGATTCAGATGCAAGCCGACTATAACCTTCAAGTTGCCCGAAGCGACAGTAAGATTAGTCGCCACATCCGCGAAATCAGGAAAATGGTGGCGGCGTTCTAACCAGTTTTGTCGGATTTTGTGACAGGCGCGCAAAAAAGGGTGACCACGTTGGTCACCTTTTTCGTAATAATTGGGTTTACTCTGTACTTCTATTTGATTATAGGAGGTCTTCGACTGCCTTGTTAGCTATTTTTGCTGAAAATAATATTAACGATGATAACAATATCCAAAGCATCGACAACTCCGTCTCCGTTTACATCGGCATTGTCAAAGATAAATACTTCGGTGGGTAAACCAAAGATATGATTGACGATGACTACGATGTCAAGTGCATCCACTATTCCATCTCCATTGGCATCACCAGGCAGTTTAAAGTTGGCCACTAAGTCAACATCTTCGGTCACGGTGAAACTATAGGTCGGGTTGGTCGAGACGACAGTGCCGTCTTTTGTCCACTTGATGAATGCGTAGCCGGTATTGGCAGCGGCCATCAGGGTTGCTGTTGCACCGTGGTTGTAGGTGCCTGTGCCGATAACGTTGCCGCCCTCTATCGGGTTGGCAGTGGCTGTGATGGTGTACCTGTTCAACTCAAAATTGGCCACATAACTTGCATCTTCGGTCACGGTGAAACTGTAGGTCGTGTTGGTTGATACGGCTGTGCCGTTATTTGTCCAGTTGATGAAGGTGTAGCTGGTATTAGCAGTAGCCATTAGGGTTGCTGTCGCTCCGTGGTAGTAAGTGCCTTCGCCTGTAACTGTACCACCTTCAATCGGATTGGCAGTTACTGTCACATCGTAAGTGTTTAATGTGAAATTGGCAACGAGGTTGCGTTCTACAGTAACGACAAATGAAAACGTTGCATCAGTTGAAACTACTGTTTCATCTTCTGTCCAATATAAGAATGTGTAGCCCTCGTTGTTTATGGCTGTCAAGGTACAGATGGTACCCATTTCGTAAGTGCCGGCACCGTTCACTGTGCCACCCTCTACTGGTTCGGCAATGGCACTGATGATGAACATCGTGGCAGGCATTTCCACGCAAACCATGTCGAACTCAAAGGAAAAATCTGAACTCATGTCCTCGCCGTGATAGATGAGGTCGCCGTTGGCGTAGCGAATGTTGAAGCTGCACTCGGAAGTATAGTCGCCCATAATCCAGCCGAGGGTGATATGGCTGCCGTTGGGTACGAGCAGGGTGGTGTTGCCCGATGAACCGCTGTTCAAGGTGATTTCGTTGTAGCCGCCAAGGTCGTCGCTGACGGTCAGTTTGTTGCCGTTCCATCCGTCACCGTAGGAGTCGTACATCTCAATGGTTAGGCTACACAGTGAGCCATCCACAAAGTTGGCTACCAGGTCCCTGTCGCCCGTTACGGTGAATGAATATTCAAGCTCAGTGGAAACCACCTCACTGTTTTCCTTCCAATTAATAAAGGTGTAGCCCTCGTTGGCTATGGCTGTCAAGGTGCAGGTGGTACCCATTTCGTAGGTGCCTGCCCCGGTTACTGTACCACTGTTGGCTGGTGTGACCGTAGCCGTAATCTCTGTGTAGATGCATTCGAATATGTTGTTGAACTCGTTCCAGCCCCTGGCATTTTGGTAGTCGCTCAACGTGCCACAAGGCACGTAAACTGGGATGTCGTGGTCAATGCCATAAAAGGCATTTGTTCCTACGGTTGGTGGAATTTCAGCTTGGCTTAAAATTTGGGGGAACGCTGCCGAACGGAACATATTGGCTGGAATGCGCTCCACATTCTCGCCGATGGTGAGCGTGCCGCCACAGTTTTGGAACGGAGGATATGATGATAATGCGTCAGCACAGTTCGGTGCATAGTACTCCACAGAGGAAAAGCCAGTGCATTCGTAGAAGGCACTATAGCCTATTGAGGTCACGGAATTGGGGATAACCAAGTTCCCAGTGAATCCATTGCAGTATTCGAAGGCACTATAGCCTATTGAGGTCACGGAATTGGGGATAACCAAGTTCCCAGTGAATCCATTGCAGTATTCGAAGGCACTATAGCCGATTGTTGTCACGGAATTGGGGATAACCAGGCTCCCAGTGAATCCAGAGCAACTTTGGAAGGTGTGTTCTCCTATTGATGTCATGGAATTGGGGATAACCAAGTTTCCAGTGAATCTAGAGCAACCGGCGAAGGCCCAGTCGCCAATTTCTGTCACGGAATTGGGGATAACCAGGCTCCCAGTGAATCCCGTGCATCCGTGGAAGGCGCCCTCACCTATTACTAATACGGAATTAGGGATAACCAAGTTTCCAGTGAATCCAGAGCAGAGGGAGAAGGCTTCAGAGCCTATTGCTGTCACGGAGCTGCCAATGGTCAAGTTCCCAGTGAATCCATAGCAGCCGGTGAAGGCATAACTGCCTATTGTGGTCACTAAATTGGGAATAACCAAGTTCCCTGTGAGTCCAGAGCAGCCGGCGAAGGTCCAGTCGCTAATTTCTGTCACGGAATTGGGGATAACCAAGTTTCCAGTGAATCCAGAGCAGCCGGAGAAGGCACCACTGCCTATTGATGTCACGGAATTGGGGATAACCAAGTTCCCAGCGAAACCTGTGCATTGGTAGAAGGCGTAATAGCCTATTGATGTCACGGAATTCGGTATAACCAAGTCCCCAGTGAATCCAGTGCAGTTCCGGAAGGCTTCAACGCCGATTGTGGTCACGGAATTAGGGATAACCAAGTTCCTAGTGAATCCAGTGCAGTTCTTGAAGGCATAATGGCCTATTGAGGTCACGGAGCTGCCAATGGTCAAGTTCCCAGTGAATCCAGAGCAGCCGGAGAAGGCGTCATCACCTATTACTAATACGGAATTAGGGATAACCAAGTTCCCTGTGAATTCAGTGCAGTAGTAGAAGGAATATTCGCCAATTGCGGTGACAGAGTAAGTCGATTCGTTGTAAGTAATCGTTTCGGGAATCACAAGTTCACCGGTGGCCGCCGTGCCATCTACGTGGCCGATTACTGTTACTGAAACTCCATCAGCATTAACTGAGTAGTTGAGGTTGTCCACAGTGAACCCCAAAGCTTTCGTCAACCCCACTGCACTCAACAGCATGAAAAACAGGACGACACTCACCGCTCTTTTCAGTTGTATATTATTTAATCTCATTTTGTTGTATATTTAATGATTGTGTTTTCTTTATTTTTTTACTCCTGGAAAGGCAATAAAAAACGTGTTTGTTATCGGTTACAAAGGTAACAAATAATATTTAAATCCGTAGCCGAAATGACGCCAAAAGTGTTTTTTTTGAGCTTCGGCATGAGAATACGATGTTCTCGATCGACCTGCATAATGGACGATGTGCCAAGGATTGAAAGCAATGAAGACTATGAAAGATATTGACACTCACCTTACACTTATTAAGGGCGGTTACGGTGAATCCAGTGAAATCATTACGTAATGAATAATCCTGTGGGGACACACCGCGTGTGTCCGCCATAACGAAACCATTTTCGTGCGGACGCATTCGATGCGTCTCTACCTTCGTGATGGTGTTTTTGTTAGATCCAAACATTAAGAGCCGCAAAGACCAACCCATGCGGACAGCAATATTTGATTATAGGAGTCCTTCGACTGCCTTGTTAACTTTTTTTGCTGAATATAATATTAACGATGATAACAATATCCAAAGCATCGACAACTCCGTCTCCGTTTACATCGGCGTTGTCAAAGACAAATTCTTCAGGGGTTGCACCAAAGATATGATTAACGATGACAACGATGTCAAGAGCATCCACTATTCCATCTCCATTGGCATCACCAGGCAGTTTAAAGTTGACCACTAAGTCAACGTCTTCGGTCACGGTGAAACTATAGGTCGGGTTGGTCGAGACGACTGTGCCGTCTTTTGTCCACTTGATGAATGCGTAGCCGGTATTGGCTATGGCTGTCAAGGTGCAGGTGCTGCCATGGTCGTAAGTTCCTCCGCCTGTAACTGTACCGCCTTCAACCGGATTGGCAGCTACTGTCACATCGTAAGTGTTTAATGTAAAATTGGCGATGAAATCATGGTCATCGGTGATTGTGAAAGTATAGGATTCATCTGTAGAAACTATTATGCCATCTTCAGTCCAGTTATTGAAAGAATAACCAACATTAGCAGTTGCAGCAATAGTTACTGAAGTGCCGTGGTTGTAGGTGCCTGCTCCTGTCATAGTACCACCTTCAACAGGATTGGCAGTGACAGTGAGGGTATAGATGTTTAACTCAAAGTTGGCCACATAACTTGCGTTCCTAGTCACGGTGAAACTGTATGTGGAATTGGTCGAGACGACTCTGCCGTGCTTTGTCCAGTTGATGAATGTGTAGCCGGTGTTGGCTGTGGCTGTCAAGGTGCAGGTGCTGCCGTAGTCGTAAGTTCCAGCGCCCGTGACTGTACCGCCTTCAACTGGGTTGGCAACTACTGTCACATTATAGGTGTTGATTGTGAAGTTGGCAACAAAATCATGGTCATTGGTGATAGTGAAAGTATAGGATTCATCTGTGGAAACCACTTGACCATCTTCAGTCCAGTTATTGAATGTGTAACCAACATTAACAGTCGCAGCAACAGTTACTGAAGTGCCATAGTCGTAAGTGCCTGCCCCTGTAACTATACCACCTTCAGACGGATTTGCTGCTACTGTCACATTGTATGTGTTGATTGTGAAGTTGGCAACGAGGTTGCGTTCTACTGTAACGACAAATGAAAACGTTGCATCAGTTGAAACTACTGTTTCATTTTCTGTCCAATATAAGAACGTGTAGCCCTCGTTGGTTATGGCTGTCAAGGTGCAGGTAGCGCCATAATTATAATTGCCTCCTCCGCTTATGCTGCCACCGTTGCTCGGGTTGGCCGATACGGAAATGGTGTAGCTGTTCAACTCAAAGTTGGCCACATAGCTTGCGTCCTCGGTCACGGTGAAACTGTATGTCGGATTGGTCGAGACGACTGTGCCGTTCTTTGTCCAGTTGATGAAGTTGTAGCCGGAGTTGGCGGTGGACATCAGGGTTGCTGTCGCACCGTGGTTGTAGGTGCCTGCTCCGGTCACAGTACCACCTTCTATCGGGTTTGCCGTGGCTGTGATAGTGTAACTGTTCAGCTCAAAGTTGGCCACATAACTTGTGTTCTCAGTCACTATGAAACTGTATGTCGGATTGGTCGAGACCACAGTGCCGTTCTTCATCCAGTTGATGAATGTGTACCCAACATTGGCAATTGCAACAATCGTTGCTGTTGCGCCGTGGTTGTATGTGCCTGCACCGGTCACAGTGCCACCTTCTGTCGGATTGGCAGTGGCTGTGATGGTGTAGCTGTTCAACTCAAAGTTGGCCACAAAACTTGCGTCTTCAGTCACAGTGAAACTGTAGGCTGGATTGGTTGAGACGACAGTGCCGTTATTAGTCCAGTTTATGAAGGTGTAGCCGGTGTTGGCAGTGGCTGTCAATATTGCTGTCGCGCCGTGGTTGTAGGTGCCTGCTCCGGTTACACTACCTCCTTCAACCGGATTGGCGGTGGCTGTGATGGTGTAGCTGTTCAGTTCAAAGTTGGCCACAAAACTTGCGTCCTCAGTCACTGTGAAACTGTAGGCTAGATTGGTTGAGACGACCGTGCCGTTCTTTGTCCAGTTGATAAAGGTGTAGCCGGTGTTTGCAGTTGCGGTCAATGTTGCTGTCGCACCATGGTTGTATGTGCCTGTTCCGGTCACAGTACCGCCATCTGTCGGGTAGGCAGTTGCTGTGATGGTGTAGCTGTTCAACTCGAAATTTGCCACATAACTTGCGTCCTCGGTCACGGTGAAAAGTTCGGAAGG
>JAEEQW010000006.1 GCA_016285515.1 Bacteroidales bacterium | reverse complement strand
CTGAATACGATATAAATAAAAAAGTGTAACTTTGCAAACAAAATATGAACATGGCAAACGAAATAGAAAAGAATAATTCATTGACGAATCAAGAGACTTTTGTAGGTGAGATTCGGACAATCATTGACAATGCGCGTTCAGCTGCGATTCGCAGTGTGAACTTCAATCGTGTGCAGATGTATTGGAATATCGGTAAACGAATAGTAGAAGAAGAGCAGCATGGTAAAGAACGAGCAGACTATGGAACGTACCTTATCAAGAATCTTGCAAAAGAGTTGGAGCCTGAATACGGCAGTGGATTTGGTGTCAGGCAACTGGAGCAGAGTCGGCAGTTTTATAGGACTTACCCAATTGCGAACACACTGCGTTCGCAATTAAACTGGAGTCAATATCGAAGGCTAATTCAGATTGAAGACCCCGACAAGCGGGAATATTATGAACTGGAATCGGTGAATGGAGGATGGACTGCCAGAGAGACGGAGCGGCAGATTAATTCTATGCTGTACGAACGACTCTTACTCAGCAATGAAAAAGAAAAAGTCCTGGCAGTGGCCCGCAATCAAAAAATTCCTGAATCACCCACGGAAGTAATCAAAGATCCGATGGTGTTGGAGTTCCTGGGATTGGAACGAAAGGCGGCATACTACGAGAAGGATTTGGAGAGTGCCATTATTTCTCATATTGCAGAGTTCTTACTTGAAATGGGAAAAGGTTTCTCATTCGTAGCCAGACAAAAGCGCATACTTCTTGAAGATGACGAGTTCTTTGCAGACTTGGTATTCTATAACCGGTTGCTTCGCTGCTTCGTTGTGGTAGAGTTGAAGACAGGCAAACTGACACATCAGGACTTGGGACAATTACAGATGTACGTGAATTACTATGACCGCTGCGAAAAACAGGAAGACGAGAATCCGACCATAGGCATACTTCTTTGCTCAGACAAGAACGATACCGTGGTAAAGATGGCTCTGCCCGAAGACAACTCCACAATATTAGCCAGCAAATATCAACTGTATCTGCCAACAACAGAACAGTTAATCAAAGAGATCGATGAAGTAAAGCAACTCAATATCTGACGGAATTACCATCTGCTGACTTTCTGCTTGTAAAACAGCAAACTTAAAACACCCATATTTGTCCCATACATACGTAATCCTCCTATAATCAATATTGGTCAAATTCGAGATTACAGCGGCCGCACGTGGCACGCCTGCCCTCACACCCCTGCCTACAATATTCCGTCCTTTCAGGACTTAAAACTGAAAATAGACAAACGGCTGCACCTCCGCTGTTATGAACTGATACACCACAAACACCACCAATACTGCAACCAAAACCATCACCCACATCGGCAACATGGCAAAATTCAAGCGATACCACCGTTTATACTTCTCAGGCAACCAATGGATTATCATCCCTGTCACAAACAATATGAACACAAAACGATGCGCATACAGTATCTGCGGTATCTGCTCAAAATGCCACTGGCCACCTATCATCGACACCATCTCCTTCGCGGTGCGCCACGCATGCACACTCTCCTCTGCCGGACTCAAATTTGAACTGCTCCTGAAAAACAATCTCGTGAACGATATGAATATGAACGTCAAAAACACATTCCACGCTTTCGACAGCCATGACGCCACTTTACCAATACGGTTTGAATGCCTATCCCCAACAAACACACGATATATGCTCTCTATGAACGTGCCGACAAATATAACCCCCGACCAAACAATCCCTATCCTGAAAAGGGGCAAATCATACAAATAGTCCAACATCAGCATGATGGCAAACAACAATAACGTTGCCATAGTCTTAGTGCCATCGGTTATGAAACGCCAACGCTTGTAAATTAAAATGCCGATGCCATTCAACCCGCCCCAAATGACGAAATTCCAGCTTGCCCCATGCCAAAGACCTCCCAACAGCATGGTTATCATGATGTTGATGCCGGTCCTGACATTGCCTTTTCTGTTGCCGCCGAGCGGAATGTAAAGATAATCCTTTAACCACGAGGACAATGAGATGTGCCATCTTTTCCAGAATTCACCAGGGTTGGCTGACTTATAAGGTGAATCGAAATTCTTCGGCAGATAAAACCCCATCAGCATCGCCATACCGGTAGCCATGTCAGTGTATCCGGAAAAGTCGGCATACACCTGCAATGAATAGACAAACAAAGACATGAGATTCTCAAAACCGGTGAAAAACAGCGGATTGGTGAACACCCTGTTCACAAAGTTGACTGCAATATAATCGCTGAGGATTATCTTCTTCAGCAGACCGTTGAGAATCCAGAAAACGGCAATGCCGAACTGTTTCCGCGACAGGAAATATTTCTTGTGTATCTGCGGAATAAACTGTTCTGCCCTGACAATAGGCCCTGACACAAGCTGTGGGAAAAACGTCAGGTAAAAACCAAAGTCAAGAATGTTGCCGACATGATGAATCTTATTCTTGTAAACGTCAACTATGTAACTGATATTCTGGAAAGTGAAAAAGGAAATACCAACCGGCAGGAGTATCTTGCTGCAATCGAAATAATCCCTGCCGATGAACTCGTTGGTCCATCTGGCAAGATAATTTACAACTTCCACATTGCAGTGAAACAGCGAGTTATACACATCGGTGAAGAAATACGCATATTTGAAATATGCCAGAACCGACAGATTCAGCACCACACCGAGTATCATATAAAACTTACGCCACCCGCGACTCTTCAGACGGTCAATGCGCCGCGCTATGAAATAGCCGTAAAGCACTGTAAATACAAGCATCAGCACAAAAAGACCCGATGTCTTGTAGTAAAAGAAAAGGCTTACAAAAAACAAATAAGCGTTTCGCAGCAATATCTTGTTTCGCAGCAGACTGAAAATGGCAAACACAATCGCAAAGAACGCCCAAAAATAAAATTGGGTGAAAAGCAACGGATATTTGCTGTCGAAGGAGAACAATGTCTCGAAAAATATTTTCAAATTCTGCAATAACACTCTGTATATCTGTTATTTGTTATTTAAAATGCTGTCAGTTTGAAAGTAGCTTCGGGATGACAAGGTGTCTCTGTTGAAATCGCAATGCTTTCGTGACAAAAATAATTCGTAAAGTATTGAAAATGAATTTATCATGGCTTTACCGACTTTTTCTGCCCCGGCATTGGTGAAATGAATGTAATCGTCTCCGGCAAGCCCGGCTCCAACCCATTTCACCATGGAATTTCTCCCACCCATCATCCTGTACATATCCCAAAATGCCACACCGTTGGAAACCAACGCATTGCGCAGACAGTCAATGGCAAACGGCAACAGCGGATATGTCACCATTTCACCTCCGTCATTCTTTGACATGTCTGAAGGTCCGACAAACAGAATCCGACATTGGGGATTTATGCTCTGAACATACTGTACTTGTCGCAACATATTGCTGACGAACGTTCTGACTGAAGTTGTGTCACAAAATAACGGGACCGAATTACCGCCAAATTGCATGATTATCAGTCCGACATTGGCCATCAGATAGGAATCGCGCAACTGCCTGCGGTCAATAAGGGTGTAAACCATCCCCGACGAACCCCTCATCGGAATGTTGTCAACACTTACCCCATAACTGCCGTCAAGCATGATTCCGTATATGTCCGCCTCACCTTTGAGAGTGAGTGTCATGGAATTAATCGGATAACCTGTATTCCACTCGAACATATCAAGTCCTGTCGTGTCCGATATATATTTTTCAGAATAACTTTCATCGTCATTCGACAATGTCGCGGTAAAATCGCCATTGCAATCGTTGAAAAGCAGTTTCACATCTGAAAAATATCTGACATGCTTATTGGGATTGGCCTCATTGCCGAGTGCCGTAAAAGTCACAGAATCAGCAATATGAAATCTTTTGCCCATAATGCCGTAGTTGTGGAAGGCATCGCGTCCGCCTTCACCATAGGCAACATATTTGGTAAAATCACCTGTAACCCCTTGGGTTACCGAGTATGTCGGAACAGTCTGGGACAACGGCAGAAGTCCCGGTCCCATGCCGCCGAACAGTTCCTGAAAATATTCGCGAAGGACACAGCTTATTCTGTCAAGTTCTATCTGCGAATCACCGTAATGAAGCACTCTTACAGTCCTTCCTTCAGTCTTGGACTTTTCGGCTGAAGCAAAGAATTTGTCGAAATAATTCAACTGATTTTCAGGCAGATAAAGAAAGCTGTCGTTTAATTTCAGTTGATGTTCGGAACATTTCATAATATCGGTAACGGACTGCAGTTCTGCACTGTCGGCAATCCGCATGATTGAATCATTGAAGACGGCCATAAAGGCACTGTCTTCCTTCATTTCGGGAAGTATCCCGCCGGCATCATCTGTTTGGAAAGTGTCAAAGTTGGTATTATCATGTCGCGTCAGCACTTTTTCCAACGACGGGAAACGCAGTGTGACATTAAAACAATGTACGCCTTCTTGCGGGAAGAAGGCGCACATTGCAGCCAGTAACAATATTACTGTAAAAATAAATAATACTATACGACCGATTTTCATCGGTTGTTATTCAACGTCCCAAGTGTTGCCTGAATTGAGCAGGTCGTCAACACATTTGAACTTGGTATGTGCTTTTGCTGTCTCGATCTGTTGCAGCATCAATTCACTGTAACAAGGTTTGCTGATGTCTCTGATAACACCGACAGCTATTGGGAAATCAGGGCCTTTCATTTGAGCAATCATCAATTGGAGGCCTCTGTTGGTCTGGTGTGGATTATGGACAAGGATATCATCTATTGTGACACCGTTTTCGCCGAGAGTGACCACTTCGAGTTGGTTTGTTTCCTTGTTGAGGCGGATTCCCTTATTCATATCTTTGCCGAAAAGCATAGGTTTTCCGTCTTCCACGTGGATTATTCTGTCGGCACGTGATTCTTTATCGGTATAGTAGCTATGGGCGCCGTTATTGTAAATCATGCAGTTCTGGAGCACTTCCACGAGAGCCGTGCCAGTATGTTCGGCAGCTGCGAGGAGGATTTCGTCCATAATAGGCATAGAAATGTCGAATGAACGGGCGAAGAAGGTGCCGCCTGCACCGATAGCGAGTTCGCCTGGATTGAACGGGTCTTCAATGGTTCCCATAGGGGATGTCTTAGTGACTTTTCCGAAGGGGCTGGTAGGTGAATACTGACCTTTGGTAAGACCATATATCTGGTTGTTGAAGAGTATGACCTTAATGTCCATATTACGACGGAGGCAGTGGATGAAATGGTTGCCGCCAATAGCGAGGCTGTCGCCGTCACCTGTTGTAACCCACACGCTCAGGTTAGGGTTTGCTATTTTTGCACCGGAAGCGATAGGCAAAGCTCTGCCGTGGATGCAGTGCATACCATACGTGTTTACGTAGTAAGGGGCTCTTGATGAGCAGCCGATACCTGAGACAACGAGTATGTCTTCCTTCTTTTTGCCGGCTTGAGGTAAAACCTTTCTGAGAGCAGCAAGGATGGCATGGTCGCCGCAGCCCGGGCACCACTTTACCATCTGGTCACTTGCGAAATCTTCTTTTGTGAGATTGAATATATTTGCCATAGTTATTCCTCCATTAATTTTTTGTAAGCATCAACAAGTTCTGATACCATAAACGGCTGACCTTTCACTTTGTTATACTGGTCGAAATGATAGCCTTCGAATTGAGTGCGAAGATAATTTGCAAACTGGCCAAAGTTGAGCTCGCAGACGATTAACTTCTTGAATTTCTTAAAGATATCCTCAGTATTCTTTGGCAGAGGATTGATATAGTTGAATTGGGCAAGGCCGATTTTCTTCCCTGGACATTCTTTTCTTATTTCATCGAGAGAATTGCGGAGTGCGCCATAAGTGCCGCCCCAGCCTATTATCAGCATGTCACCCTCCTGGTCACCTATAACCTCCTGGTCACCAATGCAATTAACGATGTATTCAACTTTCTTTCTTCTGTAGTTGCACATCAGTTCATGGTTGTCAGGAGCTGTGCTGACTGCGCCGGAGATGTTTTCCTTTTCAAGTCCGCCGACTCTGTGGCGAAGGCCTTCCATACCCGGGATAGCCCATTCAGGGACGAAAGTCGTTTCGTCTCTTCTGTAAGGGGCATAGTCAGGGTCGTTTGGTTTTGCGTATGGAATGTTGAAATCCGGAAGGTCGGCAACCTTAGGTATTTTGATAACTTCGGTGCCGTTGGCGATGTAACCGTCGGTAAGCAGGATGACAGGGGTCATGTGCTCGACAGCGATTTTGGAAGCCTCGTAAGCAAATCTGAAGCAGTTGCCTGGCATTGAAGCAGCTATAACAGGTATCGGACATTCGCCGTTTCTGCCATATAGAGCCTGGTTGAGGTCGGATTGTTCAGTCTTTGTAGGAAGTCCTGTTGAAGGGCCGCCGCGTTGGACATCGACGATAACGATAGGCAACTCTGTCATAACGGCCAGTCCCAATGCCTCACTTTTAAGTGACAGTCCCGGACCACTTGTGGTGGTGATAGCGAGAGCGCCGGCATAAGCGGCACCGATAGCGGATGTGATTCCGGCTATTTCGTCTTCTGCCTGATAAGCCTTTACGCCTAAGTCACGGCGGCCTTCAAGCTCCACAAGTATGTCGGTGGCAGGAGTGATAGGATAAGACCCTTGATACAACTGCAACCCGGATTTCTCTGCTGCTGCGAGGAAGCCCCAAGATGTTGCGAGATTACCTGTAATATAGCGATATCTACCTTTGCTGAGCGGATATTTGTCAACTATGAATGTTGTTGCATTTGCACTTACACTTTCAGCGTAGGTGTATCCTGCAACCAGAACTCTCTTGTTGGTCTCGATGAATTCCGGCTTCTTTGCAAATTTCTTCTCGAAATATTTGACTGTTGGGTCCAAATCGCGGTGGAAGAGGAAATAAACAATACCCAATGCATAGATGTTTCTGCATTTGTCAGCATTCTTGACATCAACATTCAGTTCCTTCTGAGCCTCTCTTGTCATAGAAGTGATCGGAGCTGCAATAACGTGATAATCAAGAAGAGAATCGTTTGTGAGAGGGTTTTCGGTGTAACCGGCCTTGGTAATGGCGTCGCCAACGAAAGTATCGGCATCAACAATAATTGTGCCGCCTCTTTTCACATTAGGCATATTGGATTTCAATGAAGCAGGATTCATGGCAACGAGGACATCGGCGCGGTCGCCCGATGAAATGACTGCCTTGGAACCGAAATGAATCTGGAAACCGGAAACACCGGCTACCGTGTTGTGTGGTGCTCTGATTTCAGCCGGATAATCCGGAAATGTGACGAAATCTTCACCGACAAGAGCTGTGTTATCCGAGAACAACGTGCCGGCAAGCTGCATGCCATCACCTGAATCGCCTGCAAACTTGACAACCACGTCTTCCAACACTACAACATTACCTTTGTCTTTAGTCATAACTGTATTTTTTATTTTTATAAAACTAAAAGAGTATCTCGGTTGGCCCTTGATACTCTTTGCAACATGAAAAGTCTAAAACTATTTTAGTCCTAATTTAGCCTTCACCAACGGCAATATGTCGTCTGTCGGTTCGGCATATAGAAGCGTCTGTACTGACTGTTCACTATAATCAAAAATGTAAGAATATCCGTTTTCTTTGGCAACGGCAGCGACGGCAGCTTTTATCTTGTCAACTATAGGCTGCGTAAGCTCTGTCTGCTTCTCCTGCAAACGTTGCTGTGCCAATTGCTGGAATTCCTCTAATCTGTTCTGCAAATCGGAAATCTCCCTTACCTTCGTCTCCTTGATAATGTCCGACATGCTTGCTTCATTTTGCTGAAAATCAGTAACCTTAGACTGATATTCCTGTTGCATTGCGACCATTTGCTTTTCAAGTGTCCCATAATAATCCTGCAACGCCTGCTGAATTGAATCTCTTCCCGGCATCATGGCAAACAAAGACTCACTGTCGATATGGCCAATCTTTACTGACTTCTGTGCATTCACATCAGTGAAGCCAAAACAACAAAACAGTGCTAATACAACTACCAATAACTTTTTCATTCTTTAACTTTTTATTAAAAATTTATATTTCCAAAACAATTTGCAAAGGTACAAATTTATAGACAATAATCTAATTAATTGTCAGAAAATATTCTTTAATAGGAATACCCTAATTTGTCAAGCACATCATCACTGATGTCATACTTGGAATTGGAATAAATGATTGAAACGCCTTCAGCCTTGTTGAGAACGACCGCATAATTTTCCTTTTCGGCAATATCCTGGATGGCAGTGAACACCTTCTCCTGAATCGGCTTTACAAGTTCAGTACGCTTTTTGTAAAGTTCACCGTCAGTGCCGAATTTGTTCTTTTGGAAGTTTTTGATTTCCTTTTCCTTAGCCAAAATTTCAGCTTCTTTCTTTGCACGTACTTCTTCAGGATAGATAGCCTTTTTTGCCTGATATTCCTGATATAAGTTATTGACTTCCGCATAAATAGCCTCCATCTCGTTCTGCCATTGCGCCGAGAGATCGTCAATCTGAGCCTGTGCGTCATTATATTCAGGAATCTTCGACAAAATGTAATCTGTATCAACGAAAGCGAATTTTTGAGCCTGTACACTGAACACACCTGCAAGTAATGCGAGGATAATTAAAATTTGTCTTTTCATTTTCAAATATTTTTAAATTGTTAATAATTAATCAATTGAACCGTTAATGGAGAAATGGAACTGACTGCCGTTGGCACTTGGATCGCCTGGAACATTATCGAAGCCATAACCCCAGTCAAGACCCAGCAAACCGAACATCGGCATATAGATTCGTACACCCACGCCTGCCGAACGATACAGATCAAAAGGATTGACACTCTTGAATGTTGCCCAGCAATTACCTGTTTCTATGAACATCAGTGCATAAATGACTGCAGTCGGGTTGAGAGACAGAGGGTATCTCAATTCCACTGTGTTTTTGTTATAGACAGTACCGCCCACATCGTTGTCAATGTAATGGTCAGGTGTAAGCGATTCGTTGGCATAACCCCTGAAACCAATTATTTCACGACCATCGAAATTGTTGTAGGTGCTGATACCGTCACCGCCAAGGAAATATCTTTCAAAAGGTGTGATTCCCAATGTCTTGTTGTAACATCCCAACACACCAAACTTGGCTCTTACCATAAGCACAAGGTCACCTGCTATCTGCTGATACCAGGCAGCCTTGAAATCCCATTTGTGATATTCAATCCATCTGTAACGGTCGTTTGTTGACATCTCGCTGTATTCCGCTGCAGTATGAGGATTAAAGAGAGAATACGGAGGAGTGATCCTTACCCCGAGAGATATGTCGGAGCCCCTGCGCGGATAAAATATCTGGTCGGTGGAATTACGCGCCAGCGTTATACCATAATTGAAATTATAGTAATCGCCGTTGCCCGCCTCGTCAAACGCAAAAATACCCGTGTAGTTTACCAATGAATATCTAATCATATTTATAGACTGATACAGAGTGAAGAAATCATCCGGCCACTCTAATCTTCTTCCTAATCCAAAAATCAGGCCATGCTGATCAAAACTGCCATAATAAGTGCTGGTTTTTGAATATCCGTTGGTATAATGTGAATAATAATAAGTCGTACTGAAAGCGTTAGGCTTCTTGCCACCGAGCCAAGGTTCTGTAAATGAAACACTTCCACTGATATACCCAACGCCGTATGTCTGAAGATGCAGACTCAAGGTCTGTCCGTCTCCCGAAGGGACAGGCTTCCATGCATCTTTGTTGAAAAGATTTCTCATGGAGAAATTGGAAAACTTCACACCTACCGTACCGATGATTCTTCCGTAGGCATAACCTCCCGAAAGTTCCAATTGGTCGGAAGAGGTCTCTTCCACAGTGTATTTGAGGTCAATCGAACCGTCGGTCATGTTCTGCTCAACCTCCGGATTAATGGTCTCCGCATTGAAATATCCCAATGACGCAAGCTCTCTCTGAGAACGAATAATCTCCGACCTGCTGAACAAGTTTCCAGGGAGAGACCTCACGTCTCTAAGTGCCACATTGTCATTTGTTTTAGTGTTTCCGAAGATCTTAACTTTATTGACCGACGCCTGAGTTCCTTCGATTATCTGTATCTCCATATCAATGGAATCGTTCTCTACTCTCACCTCCACCGGATTCACACGGAAATAGAGATAACCGTCATCCATGTAAAGCGAACTGACGTCCATGCCGGTCATGTTGTAATTGAGGTTCGTCTCAAGCTCCTTCTGATTATACACATCACCCTTCTTGATTTTAAGAATCTGATTGAGGTAATCCGATGAATATTTGGTGTTTCCGACCCAAGTGATGTTTCGGAAATAATATTTGCTTCCTTCATCGAGGTCAATGTCAAGCATCAGACTTTGACCATCGGGAGTAAAGTAAACAGTGTCATTCAAAATCTTGAAATCCCTGTAACCAAGAGTGTTATACTTGTTCACCAGGAGCAGTTTGTCCTCATCCCATTTGTCCCTGACAAATTTCGAGGACTTGAACAATCGTATGCTTGCATTGTCAACACCGTAGTTATACACATTGTAAAAAATGTCTCCAAGATCAAGGCTTCTTGCTGCCTTCAAGGTTGACATAAAAAGCGTGTCCATATTATCGATAATCGTGAAATGGCCCTTTTGCTTGGTTTCCTTGAAAGTGTTTTTGATGGCAGCATCGCTGAGATGGTCATTACCTGTAATATTAATGCTCTGAATCTTAACCTTGCGGTTTTTATTGATATCTATCATGAGACTCAGAGAGTTGATCTCGGTGGTATCCGGAATTTGCTTAATATCCACATCAACATTGTAATAGCCTTTTTTCATGTAAAAGGACTTTATCCTGTTGGTGACACGGATAAGCATGTTATCTGTCACGACATCGCCACGTGTGATGTTGATTTCGTCACGGATGTCATCGACATCGCTCTTGCTGATTCCCTTGAATGCGAATTTGGAAAGGCGCGGGCGTTCTGCGAGATAAATGTCGAGAAATATCTGATCGTCAACAATTGATGTGACAGTGATGGAGACATCTTCAAAAAGACCTTGTTTCCAGAGGTTTTTGACTGCCTTGGTGATTTCCTCACCCGGAACTTCAACCACTTGTCCCACCCGCAGGCCGGAAAGCATCTTGAGGACATTTTCATCAAGAAATTCCACTCCGGAAATTGTGATTCCTCCGATTTTATATTTTTTTGGAGATGAATAACTTATATCCCTCCCCGTATTGGAGAAACTTACCTGAGAGTATGCGTTCCCAACACAAATCACCAGTAAAAACAGGAATAGGTATAATTTTTTATTCATCAGCAATTGGTTTTATTCATTGTTGGACACTTTGCCGAAACGTCTTTCGCGATTCATATATTCATCAATTGCGGCATTCAGCTCTGCGGGGGTGAAGTCCGGCCACAAGATGTCTGTAAAATACAATTCCGAATATGAAGCCTGCCACATCATAAAATTGCTCAGACGGAATTCACCGCCGGTTCTGATAATCAGGTCCGGATCAGGGAAATCCCTAGTGTCAAGATGGTTTGAAATGAACTTCTCATCAATGTCGGAAACGTCAGCTTTGCCATCTTTGACTTCCTGTGCAACAGTCCGGACCATCCTGCTTATTTCGTCACGGGAGGAATAGTTCATAGCAATAATGAGTTCCATGGCATCATTATCCTTAGTCTCTTCCATACACCAGTTGAAACAATCAACCACAAACTGATCGATGGCATTCAAATCACCTATCACCCTGACTCTCACCCTTTTCTCCATAAGGTCAGGCATATTCTTGTTGATTGTGGTTACGACAAGATGGAACAGCGAATCAACTTCGTCCTTGGGACGATTCTTGTTTTCGGTGGAAAAAGTGTACAGCGTAAGATATTTGACACCTCTCGTAAGGCTTGCATCGATAATATCATGGACAATATCGGCACCATGTTCGTGCCCGTAACTGCGTGACTCGTGGCGTTTTGTAGCCCATCTGCCGTTACCGTCCATTATTATTCCGACATGTGTCGGGGTCCTTTTCATATCACTCATAATCTGTTATTTGCGCAAATGATCATAACAATCATTCTTATTACTTAAATTGAAAGCAAAGCAGATACCCAACTGGAAAAACGAGTACCAGTCTTTGGTTGAAACATCACAGATGTGTGCATAGTCGATTCTGTTATCTTTATTCCATGAACCAGGATCTGCCCCAATATATTTTTTATCAAAATAAAAACCATCAAGCCAGTCAATGAAAGTCTTGTGCATCACCCACTCGGCAAATAAACCGATACGGTCGGAAACAGAATATTTGAAGCCGAAACCGAAGTTTAGATTGGGTGTGATTTTCCCAGATTTCGTCATAATTGTGTCAGTTGAATGTTCGGGCCATTTCCGTCTTTGAATATCATCATTAGTTATGACGTATAAATTAGAAGGGTCTTCGCCCACGAACGAACCCGAAAGGGAGAGCTGATAGATGCCTCCTGCTCCCAAAACCATGTAAGGCGTCCAGAAATACCTTGATGCACCAATGAAATAATTCAAGAAGTTGATTTCCAAAGTTGCACTGACATCAACCAATGTCGACTTGAACTCACCTTTGCGTGGAGCATATCCAAGCTCCTTGCCAAAAATGCTTTTTTTGGTGTCTTTTCCCGATATAGAGGCATAATTGGCTGAAAGACGTGCAGACAGCCGTTGTCCGAAATTCCGCCTGTAATAGGCCCCAAATGAGGCGTGGACATTTGCGAACTGCGTCCCCGGGTTCAATTCACCGAGATAATAACTGCCTCCGCCTACAAAACCGAAATCGTTTCTCCTCTGAGAATAACCGTTGCTGACGCCAAGCGTGACAACACTCAATATTACCAAACACAACTTCTTCATCTGCATAAAATTGCAAAATTAATAAATGCTCAATTAATTCCTAACATCTAACCCCCAATTTAATTTTTCGCGTATGGTTTTTAAGAAATTTTCACTATACGGCCGTACCAAATTGAAGTCAAAGTCATTTTTCCGGACGGTAAAAGAACTGTTGCTTTTGAAGAAGCGTGCAGCGGAGTCAACATTCACACAGAAGTCCGGTTCACGACATTCGACACGAACAGTTATCTTACTGTCATCGGGAATAACGAAAGAACGGGCTGTTAAATTGTGTGATGCCATAGGACTTATCACGAAACTTTTAGTATCGGGATAAAGAATCGGTCCGCCGCAGGACAAGGAATAAGCGGTTGATCCCGTTGGTGTTGCAAGTATCAGGCCGTCTGACCAATAAGTGTTGAAATACAAGTCATTGACCCAGATTTTGAGTGACAGCATCGAATATGGGTAATGCCTGGAGAAGCAGATTTCGTTGAGGGCATAGTTGCAGTTTTTGAAGGCATCGGTGCCACATTCGACTTTTATCAGACTCCTGTGTTCAATTTCATATCTGCCCGTGAAAATCTGGTCAAGTGTGTTCTCGATAAAATCGCTGCGTACAATGGAAAGGAAACCCATTCTGCCAAAATTGAAGCCTAAGACAGGGACTGCCGTATCCTTGATGATATGAACGGTGTCGAGCATGGTGCCGTCACCGCCGACTGAGAAAAGGAATTTCGCATCGCGGACCATGTCATCTTCCTGGCCGAAGACCAATGGTTCCGAGACAAAAGTTATTTTGCCGGAAATCTTTTCAAAGAAATCCGAATAAACAGCCACCCGGAAATTCTCCTTCTCGATACGGGAGATAATCATCTGCAGGTTATCCAAGTGATTATCATTGATTTCCTTACCATATACGGCTATGATGTTCATAACTGTTCACTTATTGAATTGGCGATTTCCTCGAATTCCATTGCATTGAGTGACAATTTTTTACGAGAGAAGTCGAGGTCACCGGACTCATTCATCGGAACAAGGTGGACATGAACATGGTTCACATCGAGACCGATGACGGCTATGCCGACCTTCTGACAAGGGATAGCTTTTTTGATGGCTATTGCAACTTTTTTTGCGAAAAGGAACAATCCGGAATATGTCTTGTCATCCAAGTCAAATATATAGTCTTTTTCAAGTTTTGGAACCACGAGAGTATGGCCTTTCGCAAGCGGATTGATGTCAAGAAAGGCATAATAATTCTCATTTTCGGCAACCTTGTAGGAAGGTATTTCGCCATTGATTATTTTGGTGAATAGAGTTGACATTGAATTAAATATTTGAATATTAATAAATTATCGTGATATCTCGAGAATCTTATATTTCATGATTCCGGCAGGCACCTTAATTTCCACTGTTTCGTCAACGGATTTTCCAAGCAGGCCTTTGGCGATAGGTGAAGAGATGGAAATCTTGCCCAGTTTGAAGTTTGCTTCGTTTTCCGGAACGATCGTGTATGAGACCTCCTTATTATTCTGGAGGTTGAGGAGTTTCACTTTGGAGAGTATCAGCACTTTTGAGGTGTCGATTTTGGATTCGTCAATAATACGGGCACATGCGAGATCTTCCTGTAATTTGGCGATTTTATATTCGAGCATGCCCTGTGCATCCTTGGCGGCGTCATATTCGGCATTTTCGGAAAGGTCGCCTTTGTCGCGGGCCTCTGAAATCTGTCGGGCAACAGCCGGTCTTTCTACGGTTATAAGATGCTGCAGTTCAGCTTTTAGTTTATTCAAACCTTCTTCTGTGAAATATTTTACTTTAGCCATAACACAAATATTTTGCAATAAATGATAGTAATAAAATACAAAAAGAAAGAACCCTAAGAAAGGGTTCTTTCATTAAAATTCGTTCCTAACTATAAATTAGAAATCTAATTTTACGCCAACAGAATGAATACCACCGAACGGGTTGGTGAATCTGTAGCTATAGTCGATATCGAAACCTGTATGCTGTTCTTTGTTTACAGGAATATGGACTGTTGCGCCGCAGCTTGGGCCTGTGTAGATGGTTTCACGGTTTGCAGCACTTGTGATACCATTTTCATAGGTGTATCCGCCTCTGATAATGAGGTAGTCCTTGAATGAGAATTCAAGTCCGCCGACGAACTGGTCTTTTGAGAACGCATTGGATACGAAGGTTGCTGCGAGGGTAAGACGATAGTTACCTTCGAACAGGAAGTCGTAGCCGCCGCCGATGAGCAGTTGTGAAGGAAGCTCAAACGCATTAGGACGTACCATAAGAGTGAACTGGTTTTCACCTTTGCCTGAGAGGGTTGTACGAATTGAGAAACCATCGCCTGAATATTTCATTGATGGACCCCAGTTTCTTAAGGTGATACCGAATTTGATGTTCTCGTGACGTCCTGTAACATACTGAATACCAATATCAAATGCAACACCGGTAGCTGAAAGGTTAGGTATTGACTCACTGATGAGTTTAACCAGAATACCTGCGGAGATACTGTTGGAGAACAATCTTGAAAAACCGAGTCCGACATTCAGGAGATTAGGTGAAAAAGTTGCGCCTGTTGGTTCCGGCTGGTCCTCAGAGGTGTAATACACTTCACCGATAGAAAGGTTGGAGAAGTAAAGACTCAAGACACCGGCACTCCCGAGCTGTTGTGAAAGGGCAGCGGCCATAAGATTAAGGTTGTTCATATAATTTGTATAGGTAAAGCCCACATCGGTACCTTTAGTAAAAGCAGCACCTGCAATATTGGAGAATGTGCTTTCAATACCGCGGACGAGGCCTGAATTGCAGTTGCCCCAGCCGGAGGTCTGTGACCATGGATTTATTAAAAGTTCTGATGCACCTGCTTCACCGACACGATCCTTGTTTCCGGCCTGAAGAGACATCGGAAACATCATTAACACTACTAATAAAGCAGCAATACAATTTCTATATATTTGTTTCATCATTGATAATTTTAACATTTAACATAAAACACTGAATATTAGAAGGTATTTAAGTCGGTAGGACGTATCTGACCCATCCACTTCAAAGTCTTTGAACCAACACCCGGAACATCCACGTAAATGATGTAAATACCACTTGCGATAGGAATGTTGTGCTCGTTCTTCAAATCCCATTGCTGATATGATTCATCACTGGACTTTGAGAATGAACGGATAAGCTGACCACTAATATTGAAAATCTTAATAGTACATGTTTGAGGCAGATTGACAATTCTTACATTGTTTTCAAGCTGGTTGGCATCATAATCACCAAGTCCGTAGTAAGGATTTGGAACAATGTTGATGTCATCAAGCTCTGTAACAAGCATTTCCTTGTTGTTTCTTTCAGCAGCCATACCATCGGTTGTGAAAGAGTAAACAGGATAATAGTAATTGTTGTCAGCAGTAGGATCATTGATAGTTTCATCTGTAAAGTATCTCTGGTAAGGTCTGTTGACTCTTATGGATACTGTAGCAGTGTTATCAAGATATGACTGTGCTGCATCATAATAACGTTGATTAATCAATGGAATTGATACATACATTGCAGCTGCATAAACACATTGACGTTTCTGATCGATGAGAACGTTTGGCAAGCCTTCTGTTCTTGTCAGAGCATCGTAGATAAACAGACCTGCATCGTAAGCCGGGCAGTCGAATAACGGGTTAGGAGTGTTTCCGAAGACAGCTGTTCTGCTTCCCATCACATAGACGTAGTGTTTACCGCCAAAGAGGATTGCTGATGTAGGAGGATCTGCATATTGTGAAATTGGCTGATACATTCCCAGAACCTGATTTGGTGTCGGATTCCATTTCATATCACGTCCGTTTTCACCAATCAGCCAGGAGTCTTCACCAAACATCATGTTAAGTCTTTCACCGGTTTCAATGTTAATAGCATAACCTGGGAACCAGCCCATACCCTTGGCACTGATGTAGTCAGGAGCCTCAGGGTCATCATAGTTAGGAGTGTAGTTGCCGGCAAGATACTGAGCCTTTGCAGCTTCAGAGATGGTGTTGCCATTCTTGTCAACTGACCAGCCGTCTCTTACCCTGTATTTTCCAACATTTCCTTCTGAAAGTGAAGCATCGGAGCACATTTCGATGACAGGACAACGTGTCCATTTGGACTTGTCAGATGTGAATACAACATCAACGCTGTACAATGATTCCATCGGTGACAGTGACTTGGATGTTGAATTATAGGCAGGAGCCACATCATGCTGAGTTGAATAAGCTGCCATACAGTATGGTGCCCATGTACCGTTGAGAATGCCTTCGTACGCACTTCCTGGGTCCCATGCAAGACCAATAGGTGTACCATTACCACCAATACTCAGGTTCCAGTCGTTGTTTTCAGGTGCGGTGTTATCGGTTGACTCACCGGAACGTATCCAGTTGTATGCACCTGATTCATCAATATCCCTGACACCTGACAGCCATTTCTTTGTACTGTCGGCATAAGTTATACCTGAATAAAGAAGACCGTTTTTACTTGTTCCCACCAAAATAGCCTTTTCAGCCACTTCTGAACTTGCACCCTGATAAGTGCCGACAGTATAGTATTTGTTGAAGAATGTCTGTTCAAGTGTAACAGAAAGACCCAAATCCAGGAACAACTGTTCATATTTGAAAACCAATGAGGTGTCAGAATAGTAGGTGATATCGTTGTCAATATCGTGAAGTTGCCATGTGCACACTTCCATGCCCGCTGTATCCGCAACACCT
Organism: Bacteroidales bacterium; assembly: GCA_016285515.1. Taxonomy (GTDB): domain Bacteria; phylum Bacteroidota; class Bacteroidia; order Bacteroidales; family BM520; genus RGIG7150. The sequence goes on along the minus strand of JAEEQW010000006.1, from coordinate 127,178 downwards.
ACAGTAGATGAATTGGAAACATTGTGCTTTGTTGCGTAAGTGAATGGATCAAACTTGAGTTCGTATGTGGTATTGACTACGTTAAGAGGATCTATAACCTTGATGTTCAGAGGGCTGTAGTTCCTTTGGTATTGCATTTCGTATGCGATTGGATACTTGTCAGTTCCCATTGCATAATCATTGTCCTTAAGGATGGCGGAAGGATAGGTTTCCTTATTGATGATTGTATCGACAAGCATCAGGGTACCATCGTCATTGAGCTGATATTTGATAGGCTCCTTGGCAAGGATTGTTTCAACAGTTTTATCATCGACATTGAGGATGAGACCGCCATTACCATGACCTTGAACACGTTTGATAGCCGGCTGGTCACCGTATGTTGAGTTAACTATAATACCGCCCATAGGTTTGTGAGGTATTGCCTCATAGGTCTTGATGTTCTTTCTACCGGAAAGGAAAGCCTTAGTCTGACCGTCAAGGCCGCAGTTTTCATCATGTTCTGAAAGCTGGTCGGAATACTTCTTATACATATTATAACCGTATGCAATAGCTGTGAAATAATATGACTTGTGGTTAACAAGCGTAGTATTGTCGAATGCATCAGTTGTAAGTTTGAAAGTATGGGAAATACCTTCATCTGCGCCATTGACCATCATAGTTGGAACGTTGGCGTCGAGATTGGAATCATAAGTATAGTTGACAATCTTTGAAACGCCGTTGGTGATATCGCACTGGAAAACCTGACGAATCTTGGATTCATCACCTATATCAGAAATGCTGGCTTCATTGTCAATAAGCTGATACACGATATAGCCTTCGAATTTGTATGTTGAAGAATCTCTGCTGTAGCCGACTGATTCGATGTAAGGGTCAACCTCTGAATAACTTTCACCGAAGTTGTTGCCTGAATCGTTAGACTCTCTGTTGGAGATGTAGAACACCAATTCGTTTTCAAGTTCAAGGATAGTCAAATCCGGAGCATTAGGACCGTTGACAACAGAGAAGCAGTTGTCGAACAGAGCCTGACATTTGTCATCGACTGTACGGAGAAGTTTTACTGAGCCGTTGATGCCAGGGCCGCCGGAAGTGGCTCTTGCCCAAGGAATACCAACGGTGATGTAGTTGACCATACCTGGACGAAGGGTGAAAGGACCTGCTGACTGCATGAAACGACGGTCATACGGAGTATTGTTGGCAGTTTCTTCAGTCCATTCAGGATTAGCCGGCTTAACACCATTGGTACCCCACCAACAAGGATCGGAGTCACCAGGGAACATGAAGTCAGCGTCAATATCTTCAGCACCTGAACTGATGTGTCCGTTGCCACCATATTTCATTTTTGTGTTATCATTCCAAATACCTCTCAGCAAATTGTAGTAATCTGCAGCGTATTTAGGGTCACTGTTATAGTTACCGCTTGTGTTAACGTGATAAACGAAACGTCTCATACCGAAACGTTCATCGTCAACTATACCATTACCGAAGTTGACACCGTTTATAGCCTCTGCTCTGACAAGAAATCTTCCTGTCTTTGGACCTACCTTAGGACCGTTACCGTATGTGAAATTAATCATCTGGCCATTCTGGGCAACGATAGAACAGTCAAGGTTTTCATTGGCAGTATTTTGTGCATTGTAAGCAGGGCCGAGGAGACCGTCGCCGTAGAATGCAGGGTTGTCATAACCATCAGGATCAAGATAAGGACCCTGGAAGAAGTCAACACCGATTGCAGGAGGCTGTGAGCCATAAGCATTGTACTGACCGCTACCATCAACGTCCTTACCGTTGTAGCAATATCCGAGACCACGGAGGACATCACATCCCACATAGTCATCGTAGCTGTAACCGAGGTCGGTATCAACCCACTGGCTGAAGTAAGTGTTAGTCAATGTATAAGAAGAACGGTTGATGATTTCGTATGAATAGAAAGTCATGTTATTGATTTCGTCATTGGAAGCGAAACCGAAAGCCTGACCTCTGATTTCGAAACCGGTGGCATCACCGAAACTTTCAGTGTGGATGTTACCTTTGTCATTAAACACCCACCACAGGGTTTCATCACCCTTGATACACTGGTCAACCTGGATACCATTGCCTTCCATAGTGGTTGCTGGAACGAATGTCGGGTCACCGGCATAGTTTGAAGAGCAGAGAATGTTGCTCAAATCATAATAAGGGTAATCGCCCTTGTAAGGGTCGTAATTGCCATCATGGTCATTGTCATAGAAAGGAGCAAGGTAATAGCTCTGATACTGTGACTTTGAGTCGGTCATATCCGGATGAGCAGGCCAATTGAGGATTTCATCAGGAATATTGTAATCATCGTCAATTGAAGCATCATAGTAACCTGTTTCCGGGTCACAATTTGCGAGGAAGTCATTAACCATTTCCTGAGACATGAAGAACAGTTTGTCATATTTCAGACAGGTGGCAGCATCGACTTCGGATATTGTGATACCTTCCTGAGGATTAGGGCTGTTCTTAACATACAGAGGACCTGGCCAATAGTCATTACCTCCGTTGAAAGTAGGACCCTGACGATATTTGACGGCAGCGACCTTCAGAACCTGGTTGGCATCCACGCCACCAATCCAGAGGGAACCCGAGAACATTGATGTTTTACTTGATCCGGCAGGGATTTCATACTGCGGGTTTTCAAAGTCCCACCACATATCACCACCGGTGTTAATTCTACAACTTACGTTGTTGACTTGAAGATATTTATAATTAGCACCAGGTGCACAACCTGCTGAATTTGATTTGATTTCGTTTTCCGATTTACCTTGTTTTCTTCCTTTGGCTTCTTCGCAGTTGGCGGTAGTAAAGAATGAGAACAAAGCAAATGTTAAAAACAGACAAGCTATTTTTTTCATATTTATATAATTTTTTCTCATATTAAATCTCCTTCTAATAAACTAAAAATTATAACTTACGCCTAAACGAATAAGTCTTGGACCTGAATAGTTACCCGGAGTATCAACTCTCATCTGATATAACATCCTATAAGAATCGACATTGAGCTGCTGGCTGATTTCAGTCTGCCATTCGTCTGCTGTCAGATAACCATCATCATCCGGATTACCTGTCGCATCATAAACATCTACGATATTATGTGCATTGAACAAGTTCAGAATCTGTAAGTAAACGTTCAGATAAGATTCTCTTGAACCATCCTTTTTAGTCTTGTTTGTGAGATAGAAATCTCTGTCAAGAATGATGTCGGTTCTCCAGAATGCAGGCATTCTCGAACCATTGATGGAACCATCGATGACTCTGTTGGAAGTTGTGATAGGATAAACCTTGCTGGACCTTGTATAAGGAGTACCGGAACCACCGCTGAAAACGATGTTAAGACCAGTATTCTCGAGCCAGTTGATATGTTTTTCCTGACCGTCTTTCGTCTTTCTGACAGTGACAGGACCATTGTAGTCCTTACCGTCAGAGAAACGGTAGTCGAGATTCAAAGACAGTCTGTGTCTCTGGTCTTCGTCCAGAGGTGACAGAGTACGGAGGTTAGGCTGACCTGAGGTGACAACTGACCTTGCAGCATCAGGGTCAGAGCCTGTACCGTTTGCAAACTGCAAGGTGTAGCTGGCTTTAAGTCTGATGTTTCTTGTTCTGCGCAAATCGAATGTTGCGGTCAGACCTTTAACTGTACCAAAGTCAAGGTTATCGTATGTGTAATATGTCTTAGGATAAGCACCGGTAACACGGTAAATACAAATCTGATCACGGATTTCACGATAGAAAGCTGAAAGTGACAATGAAGAGGTGTTGGTCAGCTTCTGCTGGAAACCGACTTCATAGTCGATTGTGGTTTCAGGTTTCAGATTAGGATTGTTAACCGTAGGTGATGCTGTCGTTGAAAGGAAGTAATAGTCAGTCAATGACAACGTATTATAAGATGTAGGACGCTGTGTCAGAATATCATAGTGTGCAAAGAACAGAGCCTCATCCGAAATTGGGAATGAGAATGATATACGAGGCATAACGTTGATCTGTGGTTTATAATCGGTGAAAACGTCAGCAGTAACTGTATTGCTGTTTTCAGGATTAGTCAGATAAGGTGATATTCCGTTGCCGGCATCAAGAACTGTCTCAGGGTCGGAGGTATATGTACCGTCTGAGTCATACCATGTGCTTCCGTCACGGTAACCGAGAATCTGGGTAGGATCGTTGATTGTATTGACATAAACAATATAATCATCACCCATATTTGAAGGAACATTACCTATATTATTAAGGTTACCTGATGCAACGCCTGATTTGTAATCAGCAACTGTATATGCACGGGAAGTGATAAGGTAATCATCCTTGAGGACTGCCTGGTTGGCATCATATCTGTCAACACGTACACCTATATTAAATACGAGGTCTCTGAAAGAGAACACATCCTGAAGGAATAACGCACCATATACAGGACGGATGGAACCGATGGTCCTTGAATACTTGCCATTGGATAATGTATCCTGGAAAAAGTCATCAATAGTCGGATTGTAAGTCAGTCTGTTACCGTATGCGTCATAACCCGCATAAGCGACATATTGACCACCATCGTTGAGCAATTCGTCAGGAGAGAACATGGAAAGATTGAGTTTGCCGTTCAGACCTGCCACCTGATAATTGCCGCTTTCATCGTAATAGTTCATCGTATTGTTAATAGGATCGTATGAATCGACGTCTATCCATTCAGTGCCGTCAACAGGAAGATTCAACATCTTTCTGAGTTCATAGTCAAAAGAACTCTGTGAAGTGGAACTGTACAGATAATTGTAATCAACAACTCCGAGGAAAACTCCGTTTTCGTCAACCAAAGGAATAGGGTTCTCGGTGTCAAGTTCGGTGATATGTGAGTTGACTCTACTTCTCATCAAAGTCCACAAAGAAGTGGTGGCTGCGCTGAAGTAAGAATTGATTTTCTGCTCAAACTGGAAACCGAACTGGAGAGCGTGGCCGCCTATATCGCCGGAAGCCTTGAAACTTACACCTACCTGCTGGTTGTTGGCTATATAGTAGCCTGACTGTACTGTACCGAGAGTACCCCAAAGGCTATACACTGAAGAAGGAGAATAGCCGTTGAGAAGACCACTTGCCGCAACTATGGCATTGTCATCTGAATAGTAGTTGACATCACCCTCAAACAAATCGTAATACTTTGACATATAGTTTGCAAGAACTACATTCTTGGTGCCAGGTGTAAATGTGACGGAATCGTCAACATAACCTGTATATACCAAAGCATTTACATCTTTACCGTCTATGTCAATGGTGGACATCTCGTATCTTTTTGATTTGTAGGTGTTGTATTGACCTATATATCCGTATGAGAAGAGGTCATCCCTAAAATCAAAATCCTGATTTTTGTAATGATATTGAGTGTAGTCGGCCTGAATTTCATAGAAGACATTCTTCAGGAGAGCATCTTCACTTGATCTGAAACGCTGGGTGAAACGACCGAAGACACGCCATGTGTTAGTAAGATACTGAATGTTCTTATTATAATTGAACATTGAATTTGCAAAACTGAACCCCCTGTAGTTCTGATAGTTGAAGCTACCGCCGAAACTGAGGTTGGTCATATCAGATGTCTTGACGTCGAGCTTTGCAGAAACAGCAACTTCAAACCTAGGGGTGTTGAGGTTTTGTTTAACCCAAACCAAGTCATCCTCTGTGGTGAAGCAGGCTTCATTCCAAACGCCAGTACCCTCATCCGATAATCTGATAGGATTTTTGGTCAGATAGTCAAGATATTCATCTGTAGCGATGTAGGTACCCTTAGCCGTAGGTCTGTTATCCACCTGATAGATAAAGTCGCCTGCGATGAAGTAACCGAGGATAGCACCAGGTTTTTCAGGATTCTTGCTCTGAATCAAAGGTCCGTTGAGGTTGATACCAAGTCTGTTGTAACCGTAAGCATCAAGGCCTTTGCCCTGACCCAAACCGGAAGACTGGAGCTCAACGCCCATACCGAAGACACGGCTCGGGCCCTTGGTTGTAGCGGAAATAATACCACCGGTAGCATCACCATACTGAGCAGGGATACCACCGAGGATGACTGAAATCTGGTCATAAGCCGACTGTGGAAGTGAAGTTGTACCGGTGACCTTGATACCGTCAATGTAATAGACGGTACCTGAAGAACGCTGGCCACGGATACTACCGACCTCACCATCACGTGAGAACACGCCACCGACTGTAGAAGCTACAGCAGCGATAGTCTTTTCAGGCATCTTTTCGATTTCTTCTGATGTAACGGTACCACCACTCTGGGTTTTATCCTTACTGATAAGCGGTACCTCATACTCGACGACCTCAACTTCGTTAAGGCCCACAGCACCAGAACTCATTGTGATGTTCTGGAATGTGATAACATCGGCAGAAACATGCACTCCATTCATCTGAAAGGTCTTGTAACCCACAAATTGTGCAACCAATGTATAATTGCCAGGCTCCAGAGGCTTGATGGTGAAGTTACCATCAAAGTCAGTGGCACATCCACCCTTCTGAATTCCGTCAACCTGCGCAACAACATTTGCGAATGGAATAGGTTCCTTTGTGTCTTTGTCAATAACAGTACCCTTAATGGTACCTGTTTGACCCATCAAACCAATACTTAATACAAGCAATAGTCCAATTGAAGAGAGTAATTTTTTTACCATACCATATAATTTTATTTATTTATTAATTTGCATAATACACACATTTTACACGAATGTAATAATTTGCAAATTTAAGTAAATTTTACCTTTTAATAAGGTAAAGTTCATGTTTTTTTTAAAAAAATTTAATAATTCTTCCCTATTGCACCTTCTGATCAGTTCAACTTTTTAATTTTTAAGACTTTATAAATTCATTTTTTTATAAACATCCATTCTTAATCCTATTGTTATTATAAAAAAATCCTTGTATCTGAACAAAAAATTTTATAAAATATCAAAAAATAACAATAAAAAAAGGGATATTTTTTCAATCATACTGTTGAAAAAATATCCCAATATGTTGATAAATAATTTTAGTGACTGACTATGACATACCTGCCATCGAAATATGTGTCATATTGTTTGAGCGGACAGTTGGTGGGCTGCTTGTCATCAATTGGCCATCCTTCGCCACCGTACAAAATCAAAAACTGGGCACCGCATTGGTCACACTGCGGTATCAGTATCCACTGCTCCCATGACACTTTCCCGCCCGCAGAGACACAGTCGTTGGGACAGGCTCTTTCGTATGCCACAAAATCATCATGGGCACCCTCGATTTTCTGGCGGAAGACTATTATCCCTTTGTAACCGACCGTTTCATCAAGGATTGAACCGTTGACACTCCACAGGTCGCGATTTGAAGTCAGATTAAGGTCATACGAGCGTTGGAATGTCACCACCTCCGGAATTTCACCGTAATCAACCTGTCTGCAGGACGACAGCAGCAACAACGCCATAATCACGGAAAATATTTGCAATTTATTCATAACACATTGACAAACAATAAATTACAATACAGCCAATGAATTGCTTAATAACGATAATAATCCGGTTTGAAAGGTCCTTCCACGGTAACGCCAATGTAGTCAGCCTGTTTCTGTGTCAGTTTTGTAAGTTTGACGCCGAGTTTGCCAAGATGAAGACGTGCAACTTCTTCATCAAGATACTTAGGCAGCATGTAAACACCGGTTTCATGGTGTTTATTCCAAAGCTCCATTTGTGCAAGTGTCTGATTTGTAAATGAATTGCTCATGACAAATGATGCATGGCCGGTAGCACAGCCGAGATTGACGAGACGACCTTCAGCGAGAAGGTAGATGCTGTGTCCGTCAGGAAATATGAACTTGTCAACCTGCGGTTTGATGTTTACTTTTTTGATACCAGGATAATTTTCGAGTCTGTCCACTTGTATTTCATTGTCGAAATGACCGATATTGCAGACTATTGCCTCATTTTTCATCCTAACCATCGTGTCTATGGTGATAACATCGCAGTTACCGGTACAGGTGACAAAAATATTACCTTCCTTGACAGCCTCTTCAATGGTGGTCACTTCGTAACCTTCCATTGCTGCCTGGAGTGCGCAGATTGGATCTATTTCAGTGACTATGACGCGTGCGCCGTAGGATCTCATCGACTGAGCGCAACCCTTTCCCACGTCACCATAGCCGCAGACCACAACCACCTTACCCGCAAGCATGATGTCGGTTGCACGCTTTATGCCGTCAGCGAGAGATTCACGGCAACCATAAAAGTTGTCGAACTTCGATTTTGTAACTGAATCGTTCACATTGATTGCAGGGAACAGAAGGCTTTTGTTTTCAGCCATCTTGTAGAGGCGATGCACGCCAGTGGTGGTCTCTTCCGAAACGCCTCGGATATCCTTGACCATTCTGTGCCACTTGTCAGGGTCGGTTTTATATGTTTCCTTTAAAAGGCCGAGTATGACTGATTCCTCTTTATTAAGCCCAGTATCATCCCATTCACCCTTATTTTCCTCAAGTTTGTAACCCCAATGAATCAACAGGGTGGCATCACCGCCGTCATCAACTATCAGGTTAGGACCGAGACCATCGGGAAATGACAGGGCTTTAAGAGTGCACTGCCAGTAATCCTCCAAAGTCTCACCTTTCCATGCAAAAACGCTGACACCATTTTTGGCGATTGCAGCAGCTGCATGATCCTGGGTTGAGAATATGTTGCAGCTTGCCCAGCGGATTTCAGCACCGAGAGATTTTAGTGTCTCTATCAGGACGGCCGTCTGTATCGTCATGTGGAGGGAGCCGGTTATGCGGGCACCTTTCAAAGGCTGTTGTTTGGAATATTTTTCCCTGAGAGCCATCAGACCCGGCATTTCATATTCCGAAGCCTCTATTTCCTTGCGCCCCCAGTCGGCAAGGGTTATGTCTTTTATTTTATATTTTTCCATTTATATTACAATATTTCAATTAGTTAAATAATAAGCATAGCATCTCCGTATGCAAAGAATTTGTAGCCTTCCTCTACGGCCACTTTATAAGCGTGCATGACAAAGTCGTAGCCACCGAAAGCACATGTCATCATAAGCATTGGGGAACATGGCATCTGGAAATTGGTTATCAGCCTGTTGGCTACGGAAAAATTGTACGGCGGGAAAATGAATTTGTTTGTCCAGCCATCGTAAGGTTTCAGAAGCCCTTCTATGGTGCTTGCCGATTCGAGGGATTTCATGACGGAAGTGCCGGCGGCAAAAATATTATGCCTGTTATTTTTTGTGTTGTTAATCTTTTCAACAACCTCACGTGAGACCCTGAATTCCTCCGAATCCGACTTGTGTTTGGTAAGGTCTTCAACATCAATTCTTCGGAAATTGCCGAGACCGCAGTGAAGAGTGACTGTAGCGATGTCAGCTCCTATTATCTCAAGACGTTTGAGGAGTTCACGGGTGAAATGCAGACCTGTGAAAGGAGCCACGACGGAGCCTTCACTCTTGGCAAAGATAGTCTGATACCAGTCGGCATCCTCAGGTTTGACTTCACGATATTTCAGAAGCAGTTCGGGAATTGGGGTTTTGCCAAAGCCATAGAGAGTTTTTTTGAATTGGTCATACGGCATGTCAAAAAGGAAACGTATGGTTCTACCCCTTGACGTCGTGTTGTCGATGACCTCTGCCACCAAATCGTCATTTTCACCGAAATACAACTTGTTTCCAATTCTTATTTTACGGGCAGGGTCCACAAGGACATCCCACAATCTTGTTTCAGAGTTTAACTCTCTGAGCAGTAAAACTTTGATTTTAACTCTTGTTTTTTCCTTCTCTCCTTCGAGCATGGCAGGAAAAACCTTTGTGTCATTGAGTAAGAGCAAATCGCCGTCTTCAAAATAATCGACAATATCCTTAAACAGTTTATGTTCGATTGTCTGTTTTTTTCTGTCTAAGACCATGAGTCGAGCCTCATCCCTGTAATAAGTTGGCTCAAGAGCGATAAGGTTTTCGGGTAAATTGAATTTGAATTGTGATAGTTTCATATATGTATGTTGTTGACCAGTAATCTTTTAACTCTGAAAAACATTCGAAAAAATTGTGCCCAAAATGGGTTGCAAAAGTAATACAAATCTTGTAGTTTGTCAAGAATTATTTTTTGAATTCAGAATTTCATCAAATTCAAACACGTCATACGCATCCTCCACGCGGAACTTTCCTATTGCGGTACGACGGAGTTCCTCAAGGTATGCACCGCAGCCGAGCTTCTGTCCGAAGTCGCGGGCAAGGGAGCGAATGTATGTGCCCTTACTGCAGAGAATTCGGAAATTCACGTCAGGCAAGTTGATTCCGGTTATTTCAAACTCATTGATTCTGATTCTGCGGGGCTGCATTCTTTTTTCAATTTCAGCATCATTGCTGCGGGCGAACTTATAGGCACGCACCCCTTCTATCTTGATGGCTGAAAACACAGGCGGGACCTGCATCTGTTCACCCACAAATTCAGAAGCGGCTTTGATTATGTCATCGGACGTCACATGAGAATAATCGAACACATTGTCAATTTCCGACTCCTTGTCAAAAGAGGGACGGGTTGCACCGAGAGTGAATGTCCCTGTATATTCCTTGTCTTCGCCCTGCACTTCTTCAATGCGCTTGGTATAAGCACCGGTACAAACTATGACGAGACCGGTTGCAAGCGGATCAAGCGTACCGGCATGACCCACCTTTATCTTTTTGTGACAATAATGCTTTATGGAAATGCGCACTTTGTTCACCACATCAAAGGACGACCAATGGTATGGCTTGTCGAAGAGCAGGATTTCACCTCTCTCGAAGTCAGGATTGTCTGTCATGTTATAATCCACAGATGATTGCAATGATGCCAATTACAACGCAATATACGGCAAACCATATCAATTTGCCTTTAGAAACGATTCTTATCATCCACTTGCACGCAAACAGTCCAGACAAGAAAGCGGCGAGAAAGCCGACCAACAAAGGGATAGTGCCAATCGAACCTACAGCTGTGGCTATATCTCCCCCAACCAAATCGAGAAACATTTCACCGAGAACTGGAATTATGACCATGAGGAATGAAAACTTTGCAAGGACTGACGGCTTGTTGCCTATCATCATGCCTGTAGCGATGGTGGTGCCTGAACGTGAAAGACCCGGCATCACGGCAACTGCCTGCCCCACACCTATAATCAGAGCGTCAAGCCAGTTGATTTCCCTATCCCCTTTCTTCACGAAATAACTGATTGTAAGAAATGCAGCCGTGACAAGAAGCATACATCCCACGAGAATTATTCTTCCGTCAAACAATTCATCCACATAATCCTTAAACAGGAAGCCGACTATTGCAACAGGTACTGCCGAAAGCAACAGTTTCCAAACAAAAGATTTTTCGTCATTTTTCCCTTTTGAAAAAAATCCAACGAACAGTTTGCCTATTTCCTTTCTGAAGACAAAAATGGTACTCAAAACCGTAGCAATATGGACAACCACGGTAAAAAGGAGATTCTCTGTAATATCAACATTCAATAGGGCCTTCCCCAACTCGAGATGACCGGAGCTGCTGACCGGCAAAAATTCCGTCAATCCTTGAATAAGCCCCAATAACAAAGCCTGCCACCAACTCATTGTTCTTTATTTTTCGATTTGTAAAAAATAGCAAATATTTCAAAGACAATACCGACCAATATGCATAAAGGCGACAGTGTGAGCCTTCTGAAGTCAAACATCTTTTCGTTGAACACTTCAGGGTTGTCCGAGCCGCCACCCGTCATAAGAATATAACCTATCAACATGAGGGCCAGGCCTATAAAAAAGATTATATAGTTTTTCTTGCCGAAAACAAAATCAGGTTTACTTAATTTGTTGTCTTTCATATTAATACAATATTTTTTTCCTAATATCCAAATACTTGTTTATAGCGAAAACAGAAGTGAAGAGCGTGATAACCAGTCCGAAAACATAAATTATCACAACTATACCGATAATGTCTTTCATGCGGAGCAGAATTTCGAAATCGGAATACATGAACTTGACCATTATTAAAAGAGTCAGCATTAGTGCTATCACTGCAAATGTTGCGCCAAGTATCGCCTGATAAAGGCTTTTTCTTATATAAGGCATTCTGATGAAACTTGTCGTGGCTCCTATGGTCTGCATGGTTTTGATTATGTTTCTGTTGGCAAACACGGTCAGCTTCATAGTGCTATGTATGATTACGATTACAATCAGAACCATGATAAGGACAAAACCGAAAAGAATGGAGCTTGTGCTTTTCCGGGAATTGTTAAGTCTTCGGATAATCTGCTCCTGAGTGGAGACAGACTTGACATATTTCTGGCTGCTGAGATACGATTCAATCATTTTCAGACTGTCGGGATTTGCATACTCCGAATGCACTTTCAGCTCGAAACTTGTAGGCAGGGGATTGTAACCGATAAAACCCACGAAATCCTCGTCAAGTTTGTCTGCAAGGTCTTTTGCAGCCTCTTCATTGGTAGTGAGAATCACCTGTTTTGTGAAAGGTTTGAGATATAGCTGTCGTATGTTGAATCTCAGTTCATCCTCATCATACAAATCCTTGACAATGACTTCAATACCGATATTTTCCTTCACGTTGTTAAGCAACGAGTTGGTATTGCCGATAAAAACAAGCAGCAGACCGAGAAGATACAGCATGACACTGATACTTATAATCACTCCCCTATAAGAAGATACAAGCCGCCTATGTGTGAATTTTTCCTCCTGATTCATAATCTGCAAAAATAATTATTTTTATTTGACCCAAAATGATTTATTGAAAATAATTAGGATGATAAACAATTCGAGACGTCCCAAAAACTGCAAAATCACAGAAAGCCATTTGCCGATGTCAGGCAGGAAAGAGTATGTGCTGTCAGGTCCTATTGCACCGATACTGGGTCCGATGTTGGCAAGGGAAGCAATTGAAATACCGATAGAGGTCTCGAAATCCAATCCCATCATTGCAAAGGCAATAGCTCCGGCAACGAACACAAGGATATAGAGGATAAAGAATGCATGGATACTGTATATAGTACTTTGAGGGACCGCTTCCCTATTGTATCTGACCGGCATTACAGCCTGCGGATGAATCAGGCGTTTCATTTCAGTGAAAGAGTTCTTCACAAGTATGATATGACGCCCTATTTTAACACCTCCTGCCGTGGAGCCGGAACAGCCTCCGACAAAGAACAACAGGAACAGGACGAACCATATATGTGAAGGCCACAAAACATAATTGACCGAAACGAAACCGGTTGTGGTCAAAGCACATACCACCTCCATTAATGAATCCCTGAAGACCTTTGACGCCGAGTCACCGCTATTGTATTGCGACAACATCAATGAGACAAAGATATAGAGTGTCGCCACTGCGATAATAATCAGAAACGCCTTACTTTCTTCGGAGATAAGATTCTTCTTTTTGAATTTGAACGACAAAATGAAGTACAGGGAATTGAAACTCATAGAAGATATTATCATAAAGAAAATAATCACATATTGCATTGAAGGGGTAAACAACATCAAGCTTGAATTAAACGTGGAAAAACCGCAGGTGGATATGGTTGTTAATGAATGCGCAATGGCATCGTAAGGTGACAATCCGCACAAATACAGGGCAAAGGCGCATAAAACTGTCAAAGCCAGATAGACAGCTAACACGCCTCTTACAGTTTCTTTGAGACGAGGATGGGTTTTTAAGACACCTGTGGATTCAACTGTATTAATCATAAAGCCGCTAATACTAAGAGATGGAATCATAGCAACGAACATGATGATTATTATGATTCCCATACCGCCAATCCATGCAATCACGCTTCGCAAGAAAAGGATACCGCGGGAAATGGATTCCAAATCATCGATGACAGATGCACCGGTAGTTGTAAACCCCGACATGGATTCAAAGAAAGCATCTGTAAAATTGGAAGTCACACCACTTAACAAAAACGGAAGGCAACCGCCTAATGTTATTGTCAACCATCCCATGACAATAATCAAAACACCTTCGCGTTTTCCAAGAAACCTGACCTTTTCATTATAGAAAACAAACGGGATTATACCTACCGCAATGACAATCATTGCAGAGACGAACAATGCGGTGAAACCATATTGAGGATTATAAAGATGAGACAAATCAAGTGACCTGTCATCATATATTGCACAGACTGTCATTGTCAAAAGCATCAAAGCACCTTCCAAAAGCAAAAGAGCACCCTGCACCTTGAAAATCGAAATCCAATTCAGCTTCCTCAGGTTATTTCTCTTAAAAAATATCGCCATAATGTTTCCTATACATAAATTTAAACTGCAAACATATTACTAATTTTTCAAATAAGGTTAATTATTACCCAAAAAATAGTACTTTTGCAGAATATATTAAGAAATACTGACGTCTCAATGAGCAGAAATTCAATAGCATTACGCGACATAAAACTATGGGGATACCACGGCTGCCTGCCGGAGGAAAGGAAAGTCGGAACTGAATATTCCATCGATTTCGTCATGAAATTCGACACATCAGAAAGCGAAATCAGTGACGACATCTCCGACACCATTGACTATTCCCAAGTCCATACGCTAATAGTCAGGGTGTTTTCGGAGCCGGTGAACCTGCTGGAACACCTCGCAAGAAAAATCATGGATGCCGTTGTAAATGATTTCCCTGCAATAAAGGAGGCATCTGTAACCATAAGGAAATATAATCCGCCGATGAAACAATTCAACGGCAATGTTGAAATAACTCTCTATTATTCACAGAACTAAGATAAAAAGCCGGATATGAAAAGAATATTAATAACCCTGTCAATTCTAACAGTATTTTTTGCAGCCACTGCACAAGAGACTGTAAGTATAGGCAACTGGCGCGGTCATTTCCCATACAATGCAATGACTTCGGTGGCGTCCGACTACAACGGAACCGTATATGCCGCATCGAAATTCAGCCTTTTTTCCTACAACAAGGCCACGGGACTGATAGATATCTATTCCAAAATAAACTACCTGTCCGACATAGGCATCACATGTATCAGGTACAGCAACAAGTACAACACGCTGCTGATAGCTTATTCCAATGCCAACTTGGATTTGCTGGTTGACGGGAAAATATACAACATGAATGACATTTACAGGAGCAACATCGTAGGCAACAAGACCATCAACAAAATATTAGTCAAAGACAGATACGCTTATTTGAGTTGCGGTTTCGGTATCGTGGTCATCGACCTCCTGAAGCGTGAAGTTGCAGACACTTACTACATCGGCAGCAACGGCACATACGTCAACGTGCTTGATTTTGCGTACATGGATAACATTCAATCATTTATTGCTGCAACCGACAATGGTCTGTATATCGCAAATGCCGGTGACAATCTGTCGAATTTTGTGAACTGGCATAAGATTGAGGATATGCCTCACGCAACTTCGGTATTCAATGAAGTGGAATATTTCTATTCGAATCTGATAGCCAATGTCAGATCCACCGCTTTCAACAGCGACACCCTACTCGTTTTCAATGGCAGCAACTGGAGATATTTCAGCGAAAACCAACAGGTTGATGCCGTCAATGACATATCGGTTTCAGAAGACACTCTGGTAATCACATGTTTGTATGACATCAAGACTTACAACAGCAATTTGGAATATATCGAAAACTATTGGCAATATTGGGATGAAAACGGAGCTCCCAATCCTGTTGAAACAGTTAAGGACGGAAAATCCCTTTGGGTTGCCGACAGCCGTTTCGGACTTGTGGAATGCACAGACCCATGGAAAGGCTACAGCATAAAACCGTCAGGACCTGAAGTTTCGCAGGCCTTCAATCTTATAAAGGAAGGCAAAAAGATGTATGCTGTTCCAGGAGGGTACAATCTGTCATGGGTTCCTTTGTATAGTGATGCAAAATACAGCGTTTTCGAGGATTATGACTGGAAAACACACTCCTCGTCAGACATTCCTGAATTCGCGGACTTTTCCGATTTTACTGATGTGGCTGTAGATCCGCGCAATCCCAACAGGGTATTCATAGCATCATATTTTCACGGACTTATCGAAGTCAACAACGGTGAAGTTGTCAATGTTTTCAACGGAAGCAACAGTCCTATGCTTGCGCCCGCAGGATATTCCGATGAATATGTCCGCTGCGGGGGAATCGTTTTTGATGATGACAACAATTTGTGGGTCACTCATTCTCTCGGTTCGGGGGTCCTCAATGTGCTTTTGGCCGATGGAACATGGGCAAACGCCTCAAACGGAGGGCTTTTCTCCAATGTCAACAATGCAGAAGTTTCATCCATAGTCATTGACCATTACGGAAGCAAATGGCTTAAGACAAGGAGCTATGCTTCAATCTACGTCATGAATGATGGCGGCACTCCAAAAGATCCGAGTGACGACAAATATAAGATTCTCACCAACTCTGTAGGAAATGGTGCTCTGAGCGGCCAGATTTCATCCATCGCCGTTGACTACGACGGTGAAGTATGGATAGGCTCCGACCTTGGACTAAAAGTCATATACAACCCTAAAAACATCTTCGAAGGCGGCAGTTTTGATGCTCAGGAAATACTGGTGGAATATGATGGGACAATACGCCCGTTGCTTGAAAGTGAGAGTGTTACAGCCATTGCTGTCGATTTCGGCAACAACAAATGGATAGGCACTGCATCATCGGGTGTTTATTATATCAGCGGCAACGGAACCACCCAGTACAACCACTTCACAAAGGAAAACTCATGTCTGCTGTCAAACAATATCACCGCAATAAGTGTAAACTACGATGGTGAAGTGTTCATCAGCACATCCAACGGTATCTGCTCTTATAAAGGTGAATCTTCCGAGCCGTCGGACGACAACACTGGAATCTACGCATTCCCTAATCCTGTAAGACCTGAATATACAGGTACTATAGGGGTTACCGGACTTGTTGAGGATGCATTCGTGAAAATCGTGGATATGGCAGGGAGAGTTGTCTATTCACAGCAGTCCAATGGCGGAATGATAACATGGGATGGCAATCTTCCTAACGGAAACAGAGCCTCATCAGGTGTTTATATCGTATTTGCAACCAACAGCAGCGGAAAAGAACGTGCAGTGACGAAAATACTTTTCATCAAATAAATGGAAGCTGTTAAAACACAAGGGATTGTATTAAAAAGTATTCCGTATTCGGATAACAGCAGCATCGTAAGAATATACACACGTGAATTGGGGCTGATTTCATGCCTTGTCCGAGGCATAACCCGAAAAAATTCAAAAGTCAACAAGTATTCTCTGCAGAATCTCGCCATAGTGGAAATGGTGACTGGCCGTAACAAGTTTTCCGACTTATTCCACATCAGCGAAGTCAATCCCATATACAATTACACCACCATAAACAGCTATCCAGCCATAATGACGAAAAACTGCATTTTTATGTTTGTCAATGAGTTTCTAAGCAAGTGCATTAAAGAAGGCGAACATTCCAAAGAATTGTTCGACTACATAATGCAATCGCTGATAACGCTCGATTCCGAAGTGCATACATCGTCCGACTATCATATAATTTTCCTTACACATTTAGCCGGATACTTAGGAATAAACTTTCCGGAGCCAACCACCGGCACCTACTGTTTTTACGACATGCAAAACAACGTCTGGTGCCAGACACTGCCTTCGCATTCCAATTTTATCCCCGCAGAATATGTAAGTTATATTTTAAATGCTAAAAGGCTGAACGTCAACGAAAGACTCGATTATTCCCGTAATGGTTCGCAACGCAGGGCTATAACCGAGTATATCATCAGATTTTTTCAGTACCATATTCCTGAAATTGGCAAAATCCAATCGTTAGAGATATTGTCAATGATTCTGAACTGAACATTTCAATATGAAAAAGCAATTACCGATTACATATTTCCTGCTTATTCTTTCATCCGCTTTCTGGGGAGTCAGCTTCATCCTCACCAAACAGGTCTTTATTGTGGAACCACAAATGTCTGTGACACTGCTTGTTGCGTTGCGGTTAGCCTTGGCTACAGCCGTAACGATTCCGATTCTGTCACTCACCAAGAAACTGGAACCGATACGCAAAGCAGACCTGAAATGGTTCCTTATCCTCGCATTCACGGAACCTTTTGTATATCACCTTTTCGAGACCTCGGGCGTACAATATGTGTCAGGCAGTTTCGCTTCTGTTGACATCGCCACCATTCCGCTGTTCATACCTTTCGGGATGGCTATAGTCTATAAAGAGAAACTGAAAAAAAATATCCTGACAGGTGTAGTCATGTCATTCATCGGAATCGCGATTATGCTCATTGGAGGCGAGGCTGTAAGCGGCAGTCTGAAAGGCATATTGTTCCTTTCAGGAGCCGTATTCACAGCGATAGTCTATACCCTGCTTTTAGTTAAAATAGTTGACAATTACAGCGCTCTCACGGTTACCGTCTGGCAAAATCTTTTCGGACTGGTCTATTTTGTCATCTTGCTTGTCATCCAGAATATGATTCCAAGCAGCGGATTTCATTTTTCAATGCTCAGAAACCTCAATTGGGGATGGGATTTAATATGGCCCATTCTGACACTTGGGATATGCTGCTCAACATTTGCATATATGTTTTACAGTCTGGGTGTTAAGCGCATAGGTGCTTCCCAAACATGCATCTTCAACAATACAATACCGATATTTTCACTTATTGCCGGAATAGCCATCGGCCAGGAGAGTTTTGCCTGGACGAAGCTGATAGGTATGTTGATAGTGATTGTAGGAGTGGTGATTTCACAGAGGAAATGAACCTATTTCCTGACAACCTGCAGACATAATTCGTCGAGTTGCTCCTGAGAGATTTCCGTAGGTGAGCCGTCCATAAGGTCTCTTCCGGAGTTGTTTTTCGGGAATGCAATAAAATCGCGGATTGAGTCCTGACCGACAATCATAGCGCACACCCTGTCAAGGCCGAAGGCGAGACCTGCGTGTGGTGGAGCGCCGTATTCAAAAGCACCGAGAAGGCATCCGAACTTGCGCTGTGCAGTTGCATCATCAAGACCAAGGGCACGGAACATTCTGTTCTGCAGTTCCCTGTCATGGATACGGATTGAGCCACCGCCGAGTTCAACACCGTTCATGACCATATCGTAAGCATACGCATTTACGGAACCCGGATCTGTTTCAAGTCTGTCGAGATCTTCAATTTTCGGACATGTAAACGGGTGATGCATAGACATATAGCGCTGTTCTTCCTCGCTCCATTCAAAGAGCGGAAAATCGACAACCCAAAGCGGTGCGTACGTATCATGAGGACGCAGTCCAAGCCTGTTGCCCATTTCAAGACGAAGGTCGTTCATCTGCTTGCGGACTTTCATAATGTCATCACCACTGAGAACCAGTATCAAATCACCAGGATTTGCACCAACGGTCTTTGCCCATGTTGCGAGGTCTTCCTGTGAATAGAACTTGTCAACCGAAGACTTGAAGGTGCCGTCAGCGTTGCATTTCACATAAACAAGTCCCTTGGCGCCCGTCTGCGGACGTTTTACAAATTCAGTCAAACCGTCAAGTTCCTTGCGGGTATATTCGGCACAGCCGGGAGCAGCGATTGCTATTACAGCCTTGGCATCGTTGAAGACGCTGAAAGTGCTTGTCTTCACAATATCAGTGAGTTCCACGAATTTCATACCGAAGCGGATATCAGGCTTGTCGCTGCCATAATATTTCATGGCATCAGCCCACGTCATACGTGGAAAATCATAGTCGAATTCAATGCCGCGAACAACCTTGAACACGTGTTTCATCATACCTTCAAACATCTCTAAGACATCATTCTGCTCTACAAACGACATTTCGCAGTCGATTTGGGTAAATTCAGGCTGACGGTCGGCGCGGAGGTCTTCATCCCTGAAGCATTTCACAATCTGGAAATAACGGTCTATGCCGGCGACCATGAGAAGCTGTTTGAACTGCTGCGGTGACTGCGGCAAAGCGTAAAACTGTCCCTGGTTCATACGTGAAGGGACAACGAAGTCACGGGCACCTTCAGGAGTTGACTTAATGAGAAATGGAGTCTCCACTTCAAGGAAGTTACGGTCACTGAGGTAGTTACGAACTTCATGGACAACTTTGTGACGCAAGATAAGGTTATTTTTAACACAATCACGGCGGATGTCAAGATAACGATATTTCATTCTAAGTTCATCACCGCCATCGGTATCGTCCTCAATGGTAAAAGGCGGTACTTTTGAAGTGTTGAGTATTTCGATATCGGAAACAATTATTTCAATGTCACCGGTAGGCATATTGGCATTTTTGTTCGAACGTTCGGCAACCATGCCCTTGACTTTAATGACATATTCCCTGCCGAGGGAATCAGCCACATCAAAAAGATGGGATTGAGTTTCAAAATTTAAGGCGAGCTGGGTGACGCCGTATCTGTCACGGAGGTCGATAAACAGCATTCCGCCAAGTTTGCGGACTTTCTTTACCCATCCGCATAAAATCACTTCTTTGTTGACATCGGTGATTCTAAGTTCACCACAAGTATGAGTTCTAAGCATATCTCAAAAATTTTGCACAAAAGTAATATTTTTATTTAAATTGAATCACGATAAGATGCTGTACCTGTAAGCATCAAGTTTTATAAAAATGAAAAGCAGTATTGTGGTTGCGAGCAGAGACGAACCGCCGTAACTGACAAATGGCAACGGGATGCCGATAACCGGCATCAATCCTATTGTCATGGCAATATTGATGAATACATGGAAAAACAGGATTCCAACCACGCAATACCCATAGATTCTGCTGAAAGGCGATCGCTGCCGTTCAGCCATAAAAATAAGTTTGATTAATAAAGTGAAATAGACAGCCATAAGCAGAAAACTGCCCAAAAAGCCTGTTTCTTCCGCCAAAGTGCAGAAAATGAAATCAGTATGCTGTTCTGGCACAAAATCCATCTTAGTCTGTGTGCCTTGGAGAAAACCCTTTCCGACCCAGTGCCCCGAGCCAATGGCAATTTTTGACTGATAAAGATTGTAGCCGACTCCCCTATTGTCTTCAATTTTTCCGAGAGTGACCATGATACGGTCGCGCTGATGCTGTTCAAGAATATTGTCAAAAGCCCATTGTTCAGCAAAAATCCATCCTACTGAAACGATGAATATTATTATGATTGTCAGCAGTATTCCTTTATTTTTACGGAAAATGACATATCCAATCAGCAACAATGCAAAAATAACGGCTATCATAATGTATTTGTCAACAAGAAGGGCTATCACCGAGACAGCGATAAGATACAAAATGGCAATTACCAAAGTCATTGAAAAGCCTTCCCTGAACAGTGGAATGACAAAAGACAGGAACACTATTGCCGACCCGGCATCCGGTTCGAGCATAATCAGAGCAATTGAAAGCAGAATAAACAAAAAAACAGGCAGTTGTTTCATAAAACCCTGACCATAAAAGCCCTTGCTGCTGACATATTTCGAGACTGCCAACGCCGTGCCGAACTTGGCGAACTCAGAAGGCTGAATGCTGAAACTGCCGAGATTTATCCATGATTTTGCACCGGAAATCTCAACACCCACAACGAGAACGGCTGCCAACATCAGCATTGTCAACCCATAGACAGGGTAGGCGAAACGCTGGAACCAGCTGCCTTCAAGAAGAAGTATCAACAAGGCGATCACAAGCGAAATGGCAGCATAAACAGCCTGACTGCGGCTCATTGTGCCCGATGACAAAACACTGGTCGCATCTCCGGAATATTTCGACGAAAAAATTGTGAGAATACCAGTTACAACCAATACGATGTAAAGGAATACTGCAAACCAGTCAATACTTGCAAAAACTGAATTTCTCTTGTCGGCCATGGTATTTTGATTTTGACGTAATGATTATTCAATAGTGGTTGTTTCCAAAACTCGTTTTTCAATCCACTGACGGCTGGAGTCAATCGAATCATTGAGATAATGCTCAATCATCATTGCGGCTACAGGAACTGCGAAAGTGGCACCATAGCCTGAGTTTTCGACTATGACAGCAACAGCTATCTTAGGATTGTACATCGGAGCAAAGGATATAAACAGAGCGTGGTTTTTCCCTGAGTTCTGTGCTGTTCCTGTTTTGCCACAGACCTCAACACCCGGAATATCAAGATAAACACGTGAACCCGTCATCGACGCCATCTGTCGCATACCCCGCTTCACAGTATCAAAATGCCGTTTTTCAATACCTGTGGTTACAACTTCATTGGAGTAAGGATAAATCGTATCGTTAGAAGTATGATCGATAATGGCTTTTACGAGATGAGGTTTTATATATGTGCCTTCATTGCCTATGGTGGCAGCAAGGTTGGCAAGTTGGATAGGAGTAACCTGTATTTCCCCCTGACCTATTGACAATGAACGGATTGTAGATGATTTCCATCCGCCTTTGCCATACCACTTGTTGTAAAAAGTGGTATCCGGAATCATGCCTGGATTTTCGGAAAAGATATCGGTGTTGAATTTGACTCCGAATCCGAATTTATGGGCAAATCCATTCCATACTGAAAGTCCTGTTTCAGGATTTTTATAATGGGAAATAATCTCTTCAAAAGCCTTGCGGAAGAAAGGGTTGCATGATTCCCGCAAAGCAGGGACAACAGAAAGGGGAGTCTGATGGTTGTGGGTGCATTTGATTGGGGAGGAAGCAGGACCGTTGCAGGTGAACTGGGTGTATTCATCAATCACTCCAGTCTGAAGCGCAACCAGTCCGTTGAATGTCTTGAAAGTCGAACCTGGAGGATAAACGCCCGAAACCGCACGGTTTATCATTGGTTTCTGAACGGAATCATGGAGTAGTTTGAGATAGTTTTGGGAACGTTCCCTGCCTACCAGCATGTTGGGGTCGAATCCCGGAGCTGAAACCATGGCGAGAATTCCGCCGGTGTTAGGGTCTATGGCTACAATGCTGCCTCTCTTGTTGGCCATCAGCTTTTCACCATAACATTGCAGGTCATTATCGATTTCAAGAATCAAATCTGCACCCTGAATCGCCTCAACATCGTCTTTCCCATCATTGTAAGGGCCCACCTCAACATTGGCTGAATTGACAATGATGGCACGGAAGCCCTTCTGACCCTTGAGATATTTTTCGTATGTGAACTCCAGCCCTCTGACACCATGATAATCGCCCAAACTGTAATCCTTATGCTTTTCAAGAAAATTTGCATCCACCTCGCCCACATCACCAAGAATATGGGCTCCGTTGGAAAACGGATATTGACGGACTGTACGGGAAACGTAATAAATGCCCGGAAACTGATACAGAAGCTCCTGCGCAGACAAAAAGTCCTCCTTCGATATCTGAGTGGCAATGACTGATGCCTTGTATCTCGAGTATCTGCGGCATTTTTCAAGTTTCTCATTGAACGTGGAAGTATCCATGTTTATGAGATTGCAGAATTTGATGACATCGAAAGTGGAATCAATGTATTTAGGCGTAATCAAAACATCATAGACAATGTTGTTGCTGACCATCAGCTTGCCCGTACGGTCATACATTTCACCTCTCGCAGGATATACGACCAAATTCTTTATTGCATTATTCCTGGCAAGATCTCTATACTTGGTGGTAAGTATCTGCATAGTGAAAAGACGGATTAATATAACTATGAAGCAAATAGCTATAAATCCGATTATAAGATACTTACGATTTTGAAAAATGTCAGTTTTCATGAAAATACTACCCGTCAGTTATTCTTTGCAAAATTATACTGAATTTTTCAAATGGAATATTTTTTGCAGATATTTTATTTATAATATCTATCTTTGCAGGCTAAACTCTTAACAAGCGGGAATATCACATGAATATCATTAGGAATAAAATTGATAAATTCATCCGAAAATACTATACAAACCAAATACTTACAGGATTTATACTGCTAACGGGAATACTGTTGCTGCTCCTGCTCGTAAGTGTTCTAATAGAATATTTCGCATGGATGAACGTAACCGGAAGGAAGATTCTTTTCTGGTCGGTAATCGGCATCTGCGCGATAATCTTCATATACTTTATTCTGCTTCCGCTATTAAGAATGCTCCGTTTAGGGAAAGTTATCTCTTACCGGCAGGCAGCCAATATTATCGGAAAATACTTCCCGGACATCAAGGACAAGCTGCTCAACTACTTGGAACTCGAGCAGATGCAGGACACTTCGCTCGACAACAACGACCTGATTGTCGCAAGTATAAACCAAAAAACCGACAATTTGTCTCCCTTCAATTTCTCAAAGGCAGTAAGTTTCAAATCAGCGCTCAAATACTTGAAATATGTTGCTCCGGTAATCCTTGTCTTCTTTGCAGTGCTGATAGCAAAACCATCTGTTATCAAACAGCCGGCGGAAAGAATCATCAACTATAACACCGAATACGAAAAACCCCTGCCGTTTCATTTCATCCTCAAAAATGAAGACCTGAATGTCGTTCAGAATAAAGATTATACAGTCTATTTCTACACTATCGGCGACAAAAAACCCGATAATGTGACCATTAACTTCAATAACGGGAAAAAATCAAACATTTCCTCCACGTACATGACGAAAGAAAATGATTCCCTTTTTTCATATACGTTCAAGAGTTTGCATGACAATCTAAAGTTTTACGCTTCAAGTGAGAACATCACGTCCGACACTTATGAGGTCAATGTATTTCCACAGCCGGCTCTTTTGGGATTCAACCTTGACCTCCATTATCCGAAATATACGAACAAAAAAGACGAAACCATTGAAAATACAGGGATAATCAAAATCCTGTATGGAACAGTCGGAAACTGGGATTTCTCAACCAAAGATGCCGACGGACTTGTAGTCATCAAGGGAAATGGCAAAGACACATTGCGAAATGACAGCAGAAAAAAGTCTGACCATTTCACCATGAGTTCAAGGTTCTCTTCCGATGATGAAATATCAATAGTAGCCTTTAACGAACATCTTTTCAGTAAAGACACTCTGAAATATACCATTCAGATTATCAATGATTTGTCTCCAGACATTCAAGTTATGGAAGCCCGCGACAGTCTTATGAACAGAGACTTTTTCTTCAGCGGCACCATATCCGATGATTACGGTTTTTCATCGTTGAAATTCTACTACAGAATCCAGGACGACAATTCAGGAAATTACCGGAGTATGGATATTCCATTTGACAAGCAAAACACCATGCAGCGGTTTTACTGGCGCACGAGCATCAACGAATTAGGAATTCTTCCCGGAGAAAGCATCGAATACTACTTCGAAGTCTGTGACAACGATGAGGCGAGGGGCCACAAATGCTCAACCACACAGGTCATGACATTCCGCAGAATGAATGCAGACGAAATGGACGAAATGAGCGAGAAGATGAGCGAAGAATTCAAGGAAAACCTTGACAATTCAATGGATAAAATCAATGATATCCAACAACAAATCGATGATTTTCTGCGTGAACTCAAAGAGAAGGAAAACCTGACATTCCAGGACAAGGAGAAACTCGAAAACATGCTTCAAGAACAGCAAAAGCTGATTGAAAACATGGAGCGGCAACAGGAAGAACTTCAGATTAACAACTACAATCAAAACCAATATAACGAATTCAGTGAGAGCATATTGGACAAACAACAAAAGCTTGAGGAGCTGTATGACAAAATTCTAACCGAGGACATGAAGAAGATGCTGGAAGAAATGCAGAAGATGCTGGAGAACTTCAACAAAGACAACCTCGACAATCAGCTGCGTGAATTTGAACAGTCCTATGAAGACCTTGAAAAACAATTGGATCAGACTCTTGAGCTTTATAAAAATCTCGAATTCCAACAGGAATTTGAAAAAACAATGAGTGATCTTGACAGTCTTGCCAACAAACAGATGGAATTGTCTGAAAAGACCAAAGAAGCCGACAAAGATGACCTTGAAGGCATCGAAAAGGAACAGGAGAAGCTGAACGAAGAATTTGACAAAGTCATGGAAGACATCAAGAAGCTTGACCAGATGAATGAAGAACTGGAAGATAAATTCGACATTGATTTCGATGACCCGGAAAGCGATGAGATAAAGAAAGAGATGCAGGAGGCAAGTGAAAAATTGGGGAAGAAAAAGAAGGATGCCTCTAAAAATCAGGATAATGCGGGCAACAAGATGAAGAACATGGCCCAAAAAATGCAACAGCAGTTTGATGATTCGATGTATGCTCAGGCAGCAGAAGACGAGGAATCAGTGCGCAGACTGCTCCAGAATGTGGTACACCTTTCTTTCAGTGAAGAGCAACTGATTGACGAGTTAAAAAAAGTTAAAGTTGGAAATCCGAAATATGTCGAGATTATCCACAAACAGAACGACATCAACAAGCAGTTGGCGATGACAGAGGATACACTTACAGCGATAGCCAAAAGAAATTTCCAGATAAGCCAGTTCATTTTCAACGAATTAAAAGAGCTTAAAGACGTATCGAAGCAGGCAACGACAAGTCTCACCAACAGAAATGTCTCACAGGCATCGAAGAATCTTCAACAGACGATGAGTTCGCTGAACAAGTTTGCCCTGATGATATCTGAAAGTTTAGACGAAATGGACCAGCAGATGTCGAATATGTCATCCTGTTCCAATGGGAAGAAGCCCAAGAGCGGAAACAGTGGGAAAGCGAGCATGCAGACCATGAAAGACCTGCAGGAACAGCTCAAGAAACAGATGGAAGAGATGAAAGAGAATCAGGGAAAGAGCAAAAATTCCGGAAAAGAAGGACAGATGGGAAACAGTGAACAGTTTGCAAAAATGGCAATGGAGCAGGAGGCAATCAGAAGGCAGCTTGAACAGCTTCAGCAGGAGTTACGCAGTGAAGGGCAAAGCCTCGACGGTGACTTGCAGAAAGCCATTGACGCCATGGAGCAGAATGAGATTGACCTGATCAACAAGCGTCTCACTGATGAAATGATGAAACGCCAGGAAGAAATCATGACGCGGCTGCTCCAATCGGAAAAGGCGCAGAAGCAGCGTGAACAGGACAATCAGAGACAATCGAAGGAAGGCAAAGTTTTCGACAGACCTTCCCCAGAAGAAATTTTCAATCCTGAAAACAAGGGTGACAAGTTTGATGACAAACTGCACACTGTTCCGCCAAGCCTCAACAATTTCTACAGACAGAGAGTGGACAAATACAGATATGAACTCAAAAAGCAATAAAAATGGAAGTCGAATACAGAAAGAACATCATAATTTGCAGCGATGACACAGTCCAATATCGTGTCAGAAACATCCTGAAAATCAAAGAAGCCCTTTACAAAGTCGTAAAAGCCGAGAAGAAGCGGCTCGTTGCCATCAATATAATTCTCACCGATGAGAGCACCATGCTGTCATTGAATGAAAAATATCTCGGACATGACACTGACACCGATACCATAACATTTCCGTACAACGAAAAGGAAAAGGATGTTTTCGGGGATGTTTACATCAGCATCGACAGGGTGAGGGAGAACGCAAAGACATACGGCTGCCATGTTCAGGAGGAATTATTCAGGATAATGGTTCACGGCACTCTGCATTTATGCGGTTATGAAGACAAGAGAGACGAGGATGAGAAGAGCATAATGATTGAGAAACAAGAGAAATACATAAAGATGTTCCACGTGGAACAAAAGTGAAATGGAAAGCCAATATGACATAATAGTGGTTGGAGCGGGTCATGCCGGATGCGAAGCTGCGTGTGCGGCATCGAATCTCGGTGCCAAGACTTTGATGGTAACACTGAACAGGGAGAGTGTCGCCAGGATGTCATGCAATCCGGCAATAGGCGGCATAGCAAAAGGCCAGATAGTCAGGGAAATCGACGCTATGGGAGGATACACGGGAATAGTCGCTGACCGCTCGATGCTGCAGTTCAAGATGCTGAACCGGTCAAAGGGTCCTGCGATGTGGAGTCCACGTTCCCAAAACGACAAGAGACTGTTCACCCTCGAATGGCTCAATGTGCTTGACTCAATGAAGAATCTTGATTTCATTCAGGATGATGCCAAAAGTCTTATCATCGAAGACGACACTGTAAAAGGCATCAGAACAGCCATGGGGAAGTCGGTTTATGCCAAAGCCGTAATACTTGCCAACGGAACCTTCCTGAATGGCAGAATCCATATTGGAGAAGTGTCATTCGCAGGAGGCAGGCTCGGAGAGCAAAATTCTGTCGGCATAAGTGACCAGCTGCTGTCACTCGGCTTCACCGTAGAAAAGCTGAAAACCGGCACACCTGTCAGAATCGACGGCAGAACCATAGACTATTCGGCGCTAATTGAGCAGCCTTTTGACGATGTCCCCGGAAAATTCAGCTTCTCTGACGAGACGCAATTTCTTGACATTTCCAAACAACGCAAATGCTATATTGCCCACACCTCGCCAGAAGTGCATAACATCCTGAAGGAGGGGTTTGACCGTTCACCAATGTTCCAAGGACGCATAAAAGGCAAAGGACCGAGATACTGTCCCTCAATTGAAGATAAGCTGAACAGATTTGCCGAAAAGACCCAGCATCCTATTTTCGTAGAGCCTGAGGGATTCAACAATATTGAAGTTTATCTCAACGGATTCTCCTCATCTCTTCCGGAAGAGATACAATACAGGGCCATCCGTAAGATGGCAGGTTTCGAACATGCCAAATTCATGAAGCCCGGATATGCCATCGAATATGACTTTTTCCAGCCCACACAGTTGAAAAGCACGCTTGAGACAAAACAGATATCCAATCTTTACTTCACCGGACAGATAAACGGGACCACCGGATATGAGGAGGCAGCATGTCAAGGTCTTATGGCCGGCATCAACGCCGTAAGAAAAATCCGCAATGAAGAGCCGATAGTCCTGTCCCGTTCCGAGGCGTATATCGGTGTGCTCATTGACGATCTTATAACCAAGGGTGTTGACGAACCGTACCGTATGTTCACCTCACGTGCCGAACACAGGATTCTGCTTCGCCAGGACAATGCTGACATAAGACTTACACCATTGTCACACCATATAGGCCTCGCCGATGACAAACGATACAATAGGGTAGAGGAAAAGATTGACAAGATAAAAAGGCTGAGCACATATCTTGAAGAGACTAACATAACCCAAGACGAAGCCAACCCTTATCTTTCAACATTACTGTCGGGTCCTGTCAACGAAAGCACCAGGTTGTCAAAGATAATTCTCCGCCCTGATGTCAATATCGGAACATTAAAAAATTTCTCCGTCGGACTCCAGAATTTCATCATCGGAAACAAGATAGACGATGAAACTTTGGAAGAAACAGAAATACAAATCAAATACAAAGGATATATCAACAAAGAGGAAATCATGGCCGACAGGCTCAACTCAATGGACAGAATACATCTGAAAAACACCATTGACTATATGGCCATAACTTCCATTTCATACGAATCACGTGAAAAGCTGTCAAGGATAAAACCATCAACCATAGGTCAGGCATCCCGCATACCCGGCGTGTCTCCTTCCGACATAGCCGCACTGATGATAGTACTCGGAATTTAATATGGTTCCACGTGGAACATTTTCAATACACCACTGATAATCAAGTGAATACAAAAATATCCTAAAACAGGCAATGAACACCACAGCAAATAATATGAGACCGAATCCACTGAGCAAAATCCTGCTTGTCACAACCGGATTAATCCTCACAGTCTGTATTGTTTTCATCCTCATAACCAATAACCGGCAAACGGCAGTCAGGGCAACTGCAAACAGAATAGAAAAAATCATTGCAAAATTCGATGAAGATGCTGACAGCTTTTACAACGGCATCATCTCTTCGGAGGATACAAATATAAACGCATACCTGGAATCAATGCCGGAAGAGTATTTCACAACCCTGTTTTATACAAACTACAATATTTCATACTGGTCAAACAACAACAGCAACTATCCATGGCACATCTCACCAATATTAAGTTCATCACCCATCTATGAGACAAACAACTCTTTCGTTTACAGTAAAATATACAACATAGACTCCGCCGATTACCTTGTACTGCTTCTGCCCATATCAAACATCTATAACGTAGAAAACAAATATCTGCATAACGGCTTTACCGACATTTACAAAGTCAGCTCTAACCTGTACCCGAACTTCAAGTTCGAAAACAATGATGAGAACATTGTCAGGACTTCGAACGGCAAACCTCTGTTTTCCATCAAAAAAACAGACTCCGGAATAGAGTTCACATCACTGTTTTCAAACATAATTTTCATCCTTACTGCCGTTTATATTGCAATACTGATTTCATTTTTCCTTTTCAGCAGAACAACCTTCAGCAACAAGCACACATTTTTGTTCCTCGAAATTGTTTCGCTTACCGCAGTGAGATTTGTCTTCTATTTTATCTCAAATGTTATTTTCAAAAACCAAAACCTCTTCTCAAACGAATATTTCAATGAGGGAATATGTATCGACAGCTGCGGCAATCTTCTGATAACGGCCACTTACGCAATGGTGTTTGCCTTCTTCATACTGTTGTACTGCTTTAAATCCAAGCATGAAATAAAAAACACATTTCAGAGAGTCATCGCCTTCGTCTCAATAGGTGCATTGGCAGGAATAGCATGCATCAGCATTTACAATGGGATAAAAAACAGCAACTTGGCAATCCATTTTTTCGATTTGTCAAACATTGACAGCAGGTCGGTAACAATATCATTTTCAATGTTTATTCTGATGATAACCACTGTGCTGCTCTGCATCTCCATATCCCTGATGCTCAACCACGAAAAGACCATCAGACTAATGCCAAAATACCAGCTTCCTATTATCATCATTGTTTCCACTATCATTACAATCATCTTCAACCTGGCAAATGACAGTCGCGAGACTCAGATGGCATATCGACTGTCACAACGTAACATATTCACACGTAACGATTTGATTGAAAATGATTTACATGAAAAAATCGAACAATTGAAACATGATTCCACAACTTACAATATCGATATCAACAATCTGCTTGACAATGGGGAATCACAACAGTTCAACGAAACATTGGAAGCAACCTTCAGTGAAAAACGATGGCAGAATTTCCACA
This sequence comes from Bacteroidales bacterium, assembly GCA_016285515.1. Taxonomy (GTDB): domain Bacteria; phylum Bacteroidota; class Bacteroidia; order Bacteroidales; family BM520; genus RGIG7150. The sequence continues at coordinate 96,151 of JAEEQW010000006.1, read as the reverse complement.
TCAAATACGTGATTGCAGACACAACATCATCTTTTACAGTCAATAATGACACTCTCTCCATCAACAGCAACGAATACTTCCGATCACTGATTGACTCGGAAGGAACTCTCATATACGATAATATCTGGTTCATAAACGACATCGTGGGAATACCTTATCTGCTGTCGCTGATAAAAACCGACAACTACAATTTGTGGCTAAGTCTTGCCTCCAAATACAACCTCGAGGGAAGCGGCTACCCGGAACTCCTGTCAACCGATGAAAGCTACAACTTTCAGATAAATGTGCTGCAAACTTCAATCGCCATTTACCAAAACAACGAACTCATAAGAAACATCGGCAGTTTCACATATCCAATATACTACGACAACAATCTGTTCAATGCTAACGTAAAATATACAAAATCAAAGCATTACAAACATTTTACCTTCTACAACAGTGAAGGTAACACCATTGTGATTTCACGACCTTACAAAATATCAAATTTATATCTGTTCCCTCTGTCAATTCTTCTGATTGGCTTTTTCCTCGTGCTGATTGTGATTCACTTTGTACTATACAGCAACAGGCAAATCACAAATAATACACTGAACAACAAATTTCAGGCCTATGTCATAACTGTCATCATTGCCACTTTTACCCTTATCGGCATCCTTTCCATTTATCTCATTGTAAAAATGAACAATGAGAAGAACTTGAGGGCAATCCAGGAAAAAACCTATTCGCTTTGCAAAGACATCAATATGATTACAAACAACTTGGACACATGCTCACAGGAAATAGTGACAGCTATAATTAAAGACCTGTCATATACCAACTTTCTCGACATCAATATTTACGATGAAGACGGTTACCTGTATTGCACATCAAACGAGGAAATGTTCAACAACAACCTGACATCAAACCTCATAAATCCGGTTGCAAAGGCAAGTCTGCGCAAAAACAACAGGTTTATCTGCGAAGAAACCATAGGGAAGTACAGATTCATGTCATCATATATAGTTTTCGTTGACAAACACAGTGATCTTTATGTAATCAACGTTCCATACTTCGTAAAGCAAACTGAACTCAAAAAAGAAATTTCAGATTATATCACGTCGTTCATCAACGTTTTCCTGATTATAGTGATTCTGACTATGATTATTGCGTATATGATAACCAGCAAGATAACATTGCCCCTTGAAAAACTCCAGGACAGCCTTGCAAATCTCAATCTGCAGGAAAACGAAAACATCAAACTTGATTTCAATTCGAATGATGAAATCGGTGCACTCGTGGAAATATACAACAAAAAGGTCGATGAACTGCACAAAAGTGCAGAACTGCTTGCAAAATCCGAAAGGGAAAGCGCATGGCGCGAGATGGCACGACAAGTCGCACACGAGATTAAAAATCCTCTCACGCCAATGAAACTATCCACACAATTCATATATAAGATGTGGAAGGAAAAAAATGAAAATTTCGACACCCAATTCGAAAAATACAAATCTTCAATGATTGCCGAAATAGACAATCTTTCCGACATCGCAACGGCATTCAGCAGTTTCGCAAAAATGCCCGTGGAAAACAAGAAGGAACTGAACCTCAGCACATTGATAAAACAGATTTTTGACTTCTACAGTCAGTCTGGCATCAATATCAGCTATAAATATGACAAAGACAACATAATGATTTACGGAGATTCAAATCTCATGTCACGTGTCTTCCACAACATAATCAGAAATGCAATTCAGGCATACCAAGGCACTGAACATGCAGACGATGGAAATTTTGAAATTAAATTAATAAGCAACTGTCTTCCAAACAATAACATATCAATCAGAATTATTGACAACGGACCTGGTGTCAGTGAAGAAAACAAAGAAAAGATATTCGCACCAAATTTCACCACAAAGTCGAGTGGAGCAGGACTCGGTCTCGCAATTGTAAAGAATATTATAGAAAACATGAACGGCACCATAAGTCTCGTTGACAGGCAGGAACCCGGTGCAGAATTTGAAATTGTACTGCCGGTTATTTTTCCCTCAGTTTCCTGAAAAACTTCTTCAGCAATGATTCGGCTTCCGAAGCCATAATACCGTGTTCCACAACCGTTGATTTATGCAGCAGGTCTCCTGTCTGTGAATACCCGCATTTGACATCCGATGCTGCATAGACAAGACGCCCTATCTGAGCCCAGTTCAACGCACCGGCACACATCACACAAGGTTCAAGGGTGACATAAAGTGTACAATTCCTGAGATATTTTGTTCCAGCTTCATTCATGGCACCGGTAATGCAGAGCATTTCAGCATGAGCCGTACAATCATTGAGCAATTCGGTCTGATTATGCGCCCGCGCCAATATCTTGTCCTTATAGACGACTACTGCACCTATAGGTATTTCTCCCTCATCAAAGGCCTTTTTAGCCTCTAACAAGGCAATTTTCATAAAATATTCGTCATTATTCAACTTCGTCTCCATCATTGTAAGTCACAATTAAATCAATGTTTCCTTCCTCGTCAAAATAAATCCAGTCTCCATTACGCTGCCCGTTGATGTATCTGCCTATAAGACATATCTTTCCGGCAGCAGCACCGGTAGTATAGTACCATCTGTATTCCCCGTCAGGATTATCCTCAATAAAATTTCCCTCTTCAAGCATTGCTCCGTCATCGAACGCTATAGTCCAGTAACCGTCTTTCTTGTCATTCAGATATTCACCCGTTTCCACAATGCCATTAATGGAATATGTCCATTTGCCTTCCTTCATTCCATAATTGTAATTGCCCTGGACTATTATCATTCCTTCATCGGAATATTCAACATACATGCCGTATTCCTTGCCTTCCATATACGTTTCTTCTTTTAAGATATTGCCTGAGGGATAGTAAAAAATCCATTGACCCGTATAACGTCCTTTGTCATCGTATTCACCCTCCTGCTCAATATTGCCGTCAATATTGTAAAATGACCACTGACCGACTCTCAAACCATTGTTGTATTTTCCTTCCGCCTTAACATTTCCATTACTATAGTAGTCTTTCCATGGACCATGTCTCGTAAGTTGTTCGTCTATAATTCCTTCACTCACAATTTTGCCATTCTCAAAAACATACGAACCACTGATATTCCCTTTTTCATCATATTCACGTCTGATGCCTTCCGGCAATCCGTTTTTGTAAGTTGCTATAGTCTTGATTTTTCCGTTAGGATGATATTCTTTTCTAACATCAGCCTTTACTTCATCCTTTGCCAACTCTTCCTTTTTGCCGCTATCATATTTTTCAATATCGGTCAGTTTTCCATTTTCATCATAATGTTTCACATAACCGTTAAGTTTGTCATTCAAATAAAATGACTCTGTCGCGATATTGCCATTATCATGAAATGTCAGCCATTTTCCCTGCTTTCTGCCACTGCCGTCCATCCTGTTTATCCATTCACTCGAAATTATAAAGCCCTTGTTGTAATCAGTAATACGAATGATTCTTCCATCTTCCGCAAATTCCTTTTTAATGCCGTTTTCAACGCCGTTCGAAAAATTAACGGATGAAACCAAATGATTGTCAATATCATAAATGTATGACATTCCTTCTTTTGTATCATCGTAAAAGTTTTCCTCCAAAACATATTCAGAAGTATATGTAATCCTCTTACCATTCTTTTTTCCTTCCGAATAAGTTATCAATTGGCTTATGGAACCGTCCTCTTTATAAAATTTCCATTCACCGTCAAGAAGAAAATTCTTTCTGTTGCCTTCAGATTTCAGGTTTCCGTTTTCATAATACGACTTCCAATACCCGTCAGGCTTGCCGTCAACCATGAATCCTTCACTTGAAACAACCTTGCCATTAGGATAGTAAAACTGGACAAAGTCAGAACCAATATCTTGATTATAAGCAAAATACGAAATAACTACAAATAATAAAAAAAGTATAGTCTTTTTCATTTACATGATACAATTTTAAATAACTTTGCAAAGTTATCAACATCTTGCCACTTTATTATTAAATAAGATTTTTTTTTAAAAAAAATTTGTTCGGAATAGTAGTCATGTTAATATTGTTGATAACAAAATTGTCACCAATGGGGAATAATACGATTGTTAATTTCTTTTTTTTAAAAATGAAATAACCTTTTGAAAACCAAACAGAATTTTTGGATGAAAAAATTATCAACAGAATTAACGGTTAACAGATTTTTCTGTTATCAACGTTAAAAACGCTTTTGAAAAAACTGTTCATAATTGTTTAATTCTGTTCAAAAATAAAAGTAATTAACACCGTTAACAAAATATCAACACAAATCAACATCAGAGTTAACAAAAAAATGAACAGAAAAATTAGCGTGCAGTTTTTTTAATAGTCTATAATTGTAAATCACCGATTATTGATTATTTTTGTAAAATTTTTAACTATTAATATCAATTATGGAAAATGTTGCAGGAATAATTGTTGACAATGCAAGTTGCGACTATGAAACAAGCAAAATTCGCTTTGAGATGATGGAAAAGAGAAAGTTTATGATTGGAATAGCATCCGACCATGCAGGATATGAGTTGAAGGAATATTTGAAAAAGAACATGTCGAAAGAAATTGAGTTTATTGATTTTGGAACGAAAAGTGCTGAAAGTGTCGATTATCCTGATTTTGCACATCAGTTGGCTTTAAGGGTCAGCAATGGTGAACTTATGAAAGGAATATTGATATGTGGTACTGGAAACGGCATGTCGATGACTGCCAACAAATATCCCGATGTGCGTGCGGCTTTGTGTTGGAATGTGGATATCGCCCGTCTTGCCCGTCAGCATAATGATGCCAATATAGTCATTCTTCCTGCCCGTTTTATAGAAAAGGAATATGCACTTGAGATAGTGGAAACTTTCTTTTCCACTTCTTTTGAAGGCGGACGCCATCAGAGAAGGATTGAAAAAATTAATATTAATCATTCCCTATAATTTTTAATTATGAGTGACTTATATTTTGATTTACTCCAAAGATCCGAACAACTTTGTTCTAATGTAGACCAGAAAACAAAGCTTGCCAACAATATACATAATTGGGAAGAAAATCATGACAAAAGTCTTGACCAGTTTTCCGATGTGGAAAGTGCCAAAGAAAAGACCACTGCTATAATCGACAAGTCGCTTTACACTATTGATAGAATCGCTTTTGATTTTGAAACAGGATTCAAAAAGAATGGTGGATATGTATGTTTTTCAATGAATAACAATGATGTATGCAATACTGTTTTGAAAATCATCAAAGACAAAAAGGCAAAGAATGTGGTCATAAACAGCAACAACATCCTTGATGATATCGGAATAAAGGCCTCTGTGGGCAAGAAGGTCGATGATGTCAGTGAACTTAATATTGACAATATAGCTGCCGATATTGATTATGTGAAAAACACTGACCAGCATCCTGCTTTTCCAGCCATCAATTGTAACAGTGAGGATATCATTCAGCAGTTGTCGAAGAATTACGGTGGAGATGACAGTGCCACTATACCTTTGTTAATCAGTGAGATACGAGCTGATAACGACATAAAGATGAAGAATGCCGATGTATTTATTTCCGGAGTCAACTTTTTGGCCGCCGATACCGGTTCTGTTGTCGTAATTGACAACGAAGGGGCATTTCAAAAAGCTCAGCTTTATGCTAAAACGCGGATATTCATTGCTTCAATCAATCAGATTATTGCAAATATTGCGGATTTGGAGACACTTGTTCCGATGTATAGTTCATACGCTTACGGACAAAAGTTGCCGGTATATTGCAATATTATTTCTGGTTCCAATGGTCTCACTTTCGATGGGGAACCTTCCGAAACTTACGTAATAATTACTTCAAGCAAAAGAATATCCTTGCTCAATGACAATAACATGAGTACTGCATTGCGTTGCATCAACTGCGGTGCCTGCATGAATGTTTGTCCGGTTTACAGGTGCGGTACGGGTACGCTGTATTCCAGCGCCTTCCCTGGTCCTATTGGATTGATTTTCAATCCTATGACCAAATCACTCGACAATTATCATTTTCTTCCGTTTTTATGCACGCTCTGCGGAAAGTGTTCTGAAGCATGTCCTGTGAACATTGATTTTCCTTCACTGATTGTGCAGGTACGTCAGACTATTGTCGATAAGAATTATTGCTCACAGAATGATAAGGATTTCATAACAGGTCTTCAGAAGCATCTGTCAAAGAGGAAGAAACTCGACAGGAAGGGTATTATGTCGAAGGATAAGAAATTGAAGCATCTTACAGGCCAGCTTGATGACTGGCTGGAACTGCCTGTATTTGCCAATAAGAGTTTCTCTGAGCAGTACGAGATTCTTAAAGAAAAGGAAAGAAAGGAACAGGAGGCACAAAATAAAGCCAACAATAAATAAGTTATATATAAAAAACTATCAGTTATGGAAACTGTCAATAATGAAATTGAAGAAAAGAAATCGTTGAATTTCTTGGAACAAATAATAGAGGAAGACCTCAAAAAACCTGAATATCACAACACTATTCTCACACGTTTTCCGCCGGAACCTAATGGTTATCTGCACATTGGACATGCCAAGTCAATCTGCCTGAATTTCGGTCTCGCAAAAAAGTACCATGGCAAAACCAATCTGCGTTTTGATGACACCAATCCTTCTAAGGAAGAGGTTGAGTATATCAATTCCATCAAGGAAGATATCCATTGGCTCGGTTTTGACTGGGGCGACAGGGAGTTTTATGCATCCAATTATTTCGACCAGTTGTATGAATGGGCTGAGGAAATGATAAGGAAAGGAAAGGCATACGTTGATGACCAGTCGGCTGAAGAAATCAGCAAACAGCGCAGCAATCCTAAGGATCCGACTGCTCCTGGTATCGAAAGTCCTTACCGCAACAGAAGTGTGGAAGAAAACCTTGATCTATTCAGGAGAATGAGGGACGGTGAGTTCAAGGATGGTGAGAAGGTGCTCCGTGCCAAGATTGACATGGCATCGCCGAACATGCACATGCGCGATCCGGTCATGTACCGTATCATGCATGTCACACACCACAGAACAGGTGACAAATGGTGTATCTATCCTATGTATGACTGGGCTCATGGTCAATCTGATTACATTGAAGGTATAACCCACTCGTTCTGCACTCTCGAATTTGAAATTCACCGTCCGCTTTACGATTGGTTCCTTGACCAGGTCTATACAGAAGGCACGATGCGAAACAAACAGCGTGAATTTGCCCGCTTCAACCTCAGTTATACGGTTATGAGCAAACGTAAGCTTCTTACTCTCGTCAATGAACACTATGTTGATGGTTGGGACGACCCGCGTATGCCGACAATCGCCGGTATCAGAAGAAGAGGCTATACACCTGAATCCATCAGAAATTTCATGGAGAAAGTCGGCGTTGAAAAACGTGACAATGTCATCGAAATGAGCCTCCTCGAATATTCCGTCAGGGAAGACCTCAATAAAAAAGCTCCGCGTGTGATGGCTGTACTCGATCCGGTAAAACTCGTCATCGACAACTATCCTGATGGTATGGTCGAATATATCACCACTGAAAACAATCCTGAAGATCCGGAAGCTGGAACAAGAGAACTTCCGTTCACCAAGGAATTGTATATTGAAAGGGATGATTTCATGGAAGAGCCACCGAAGAATTTCTTCCGCCTCGGTCCAGACAGGGAAGTCCGCCTCAAGAGCGCATATATCATAAAATGCACTTCATACGAAAAAGATGCCGATGGCAACATAACAGTAATCCATTGCACGTATGATGCTGAAACCAAGAGCGGTATGCCGCAGGCAAACAGAAAGGTTAAAGGAACTCTACATTGGGTGTCGGCACAGCACGCCATAGATGCTGAAGTCAGAATTTACGACCGCCTGTTCACCGACCCTGATCCTGCAGGTCATAAGGACAAAGATTTCCTCGAATTTATCAATCCTGACTCAATCCATGTCATGTCGAACTGCAAACTCGAACCTTCCTTGAAGAACGCTCAGAAGGGTATTGGTTACCAGTTCCAGAGACTTGGTTATTTCTGTCTTGACAAATATTCAACTTCGGACAAACCAGTTTTCAATAAGACGGTAGGACTTAAGGACAGTTGGAAAAAAAATAGCTAAAGCCTTCATATAACCTTGTGTTATGAAGACAACAGAGGAATTAAAGGACATATTATTTTCTGTATCAGAGGAAAAATTTTCTGAGGAATACATAGAGACAATAAAAAAAGCCAGTGATTTAAGCAGCAGATATGCAGCCAATTATAATTTCAGCGGTGAGGGAATAAAGATAGACCCTTATCAGCATAGTCTCAAGGTTGCTATAATTCTGCTCAAAGAAATCCAAATCGACAGTTATTCTGTCGTGGCTTCACTTCTCATGTATTGCGATGAAAGTGTTATCTTGCAGAACAAAGAATGGATTTCCAAAAGCACTGTGGAGTTGATTGAAAAACTACGGAAGATTTTCAGTCTTCAAATCAACCACCTTGATATGAATGCCGAATATTTCCGTAAGATGCTTTTCAATATCAGTGCAGATATCCGTGTGCTGATGATATGTCTCGTGGATCGTCTCGTCTCAATGCGTGAAATAATGCTGTTTCCGTCTGAACTTCAGGAAAGATTCTGCACTGAGGTCAACGACCTGTATGCTCCTCTTGCCCACAGAATAGGTCTTTACAACATTTACACTGAGCTGCTTAACCGTGCTTTCCGATACTTCAACAAGGCCGAATACGACAGAATAGACAAAATACGCAATGAGCAGTTGGAGCTGAATTCGGACAAACTCAAGTCTTTCGTCAGCAGCATTAAGCAAATCCTCGATGACAATCATTACAATTTTAAGATAAAATACAGGGTTAAGTCGCCTTATTCAATCTGGAATAAAATAGAGAACAAAAAGGTTTCTTTTGAGGAAATATATGATTTGTTTGCCGTAAGGGTTGTTTTCGAATTGCCTGAAAGTGAGATAGATGAAGAAATCAAGGAAATAGATGCAAAAATAAGAAAAGAGATTGATGACAGACAGATAATAGCCGATGAATTTAAAGAGCTTGACAATCCAGCCACTACGGAAGAGCGTCGTCGTGAACTCGAAAAGTTGAGGAAAGATGTTATGAAGATTATGAAATCTTCGAAACAACGTCAGAAGGAGTTGTTGGAGGAAAGGTCCAGAAAGGAGGAGGTCAAGGCCAATATGGAACGTTCCGAATGCTGGAACATATATGCATTGGTCACCGAAAAATACACGCCGATGATTTCCAGAACGCGCGACTGGGTGTCGAAACCGCGGGAAAATGGCTACGAGTCGCTTCATATTACTCTTATACTTGACGATAAAACCAACGTTGAGCTACAGATACGTTCCAAAAGAATGGACCATATTGCCGAATACGGTCTTGCCTCCCATTGGCATTACAAGGAAAAAATCAGCACTTCCATTTCAGCTGAAAAATGGCTTGAACAAGTCAGAAGTGCTCTTGAAGAAGACGGTAAGACAATAAGTTACGTTATCGAAGAATTTAAGCCTAACAACGAAAAGGAGGACATTTTCGTATTCACGCCTGACAAGGAGCTGCGTCGTATGCCGGCAGGCTCAACGATTCTCGATTTTGCGTATGAGATTCATTCTCAGATAGGCAATAGATGTGTCGGCGGCATCGTCAACGGTAAGCAGGTGATTGAAAAAGTCAACGGTAAGGTGGTAAAACGCATTGAAGGCGGCATCAATAAAGGTAAAGACTACAAAATCCAGAATGGTGAAACCATCAGTATCATCACCTCCAAAACGCAGCATCCCGCTATCGACTGGATGAACATTGCCGTTACCACCAAAGCCAAATATAACATACGCAAAAGTCTTGATGAGGCTTATCAGGAGAAAGTTGATGAAGGCAAGGAAATTCTCAAACGCAAATTCAAAAACTGGAAATACGACTTCGAGGAGAATTTCAATGACATTATAGTGAATTTCGGCTACAAGTTCGGTATGGAGCTCTTCTATGACGTTGCCACGGAGAAGCTGAATACACTCAAAATAAAGGCATATCTTGACAATAAGGACATTCTTGACAAAGACCTTGTATTGCCGCCTGAACAGCCTCAGAAGGCCGAAAAACAGTCTGCTGCGGGCATAAAAGGAAATATGGCTCTGTTTACAGTTGCAGACGACAGGCGAATTAGAGGTATTCCGACTAAATGCTGTGAAAATATCCAGTGTGGCGAGGAGGTGTTTGGTTTCTTTTCAACTACTGGAGAAATCAAGGTTCATCGCCAGTCATGTCCCAACGCAACCGATATGAAGAAAAATTTCCCATATCGTATCGTGGATTTGAAGTGGGGTAAGATTTAAATGATCAGCATTCCTATCTGATAGAATATCGTGCTGACTATCCAAGCCAAAAGTATTGTGTAACATACGGTAAAGAGAGCCCATTTCCATTTTCCGCTTTCATTCTTGATGGCTATTATGGTTGAAAAGCACGGCATGTACAGCAGTATGAAGATAAGCATGCTTGCTGCCGAAAGTGGTGTCATGTTGTTGCGTACAAGTTGTGAAATGCGGAGACTTCCTTCATCGCTTTCAAAGCCTTCTTCTTCGATGATGGCTTCTTCTTCAGCGCTTGCGTAAAGGACGCCCATAGTTGATGCCACGACTTCTTTGGCTGCGGTTCCGGCAAGCAGGGACACGCTTTGTCTCCAGTCAAATCCGCAAGGTTTCATGACAGGTTCTATGACTTTGCCTATATTGCCGAGATAGGAGTTTTCCATCTGTTCTTTGGCTGTGTCGTAGCGATTGTGATTAGGGAAATATCCGAGTGCCCAGATTATGATGGAAGCTGCAAGGATGATGGTTGCCATCTTCTTGAGATACTCCTTGCCTTTTTCCCAGGTGTGTCTTAATACGGCTTTGGAAGTAGGCATACGGTACGGAGGCAGTTCCATTACGAAAGGCAGGCTTTCGCCCTTGACGAAATATTTGCTGAAAAGTTTTGCCATTACGATTGACATAACCATACCGAAGGCATACAGTCCCGTAAGGATAAGTGCAGCATGACGGTCGAAGAAGGCACCCACAAGTATCAAGTAGGTGGGTATTCGTGCCGAACAGCTCATCATAGGTATTATAAGCATTGTAAGCAAGCGGCTTTTGCGGTCTTCAATGGTGCGTGTTGCCATGATTGCAGGGACATTGCAGCCGAATCCCATTATCATAGGGATGAAACTCTTGCCGTGCAGTCCCATCTTATGCATAAGCTTATCCATGATAAAGGCAGCACGCGCCATGTAACCGCTGTCTTCCATAAATGATATGAACAAATATAATATGAGTATGTTGGGCAGGAAGACAATGACACTGCCCACTCCGCTAATTATTCCGTCAACAATGAGACTGCGCAACGGCCCGTCCGGCATGGCATTGCTTACAGTGTCGCCGAGCCACGAAAACAGCATGTCTATCCAGTTCATAGGATACTGGCCTATGGCAAAGGTGAAGAAGAAAGTTATGAAAATAAATATGAGGAATAAAGGATAACCCAGCCATTTGTTGGTTACCAGGACATCTATCTTGTCGGTGAGACTGTGCGGGTTGCTCTTCGTGTTTTTCTGATACACCTCTGCAATAGCACCACGAATGAAACCGTATTTTGCATCGGTTATGGCACTTTCGATGTCTATATTGTTTTTCTTCTGATATTCTTCTGCAAGTTCGTCACGCAGTTTCTTGATACTGCCGTCGTCATCCTTCATCTTGGCGTATTGTTCCAGTTGGCTGTCGTTTTCGAGGAGCTTGATGCTGAGGAAACGCGTTGACAGTTCATCGCTGAAACCGTGATTGTATAGTTCGGTCCGGAGAGTGTCTATGCGGCGTTCCAGTTCGGTGCCGTGGTTGACGTGGATGTGACGTACCTGTGTGCTTTTGCCTTCAAATACTTCAATGATGGTGTCGAAAAGTTTGTTTATGCCTTCACCGTTTCGGCCGGTTGTATGAACGATGGGCATTCCAAGCAGCGTGGAAAGTTGTTCTATATCGAGTTTGTCACCGCTTTTTTTCAGTTCGTCGTACATATTGAGAGCCATCACTATGGTAATGTCCATGTCTATGAGCTGAGTGGTGAGGTAAAGGTTGCGTTCCAGATTGCTTCCGTCAACGACATTCAGGATGATGTCGGGCATCTTTTCGATGAGATGTTTGCGGACGTATAGTTCTTCAGGACTGTATGCGCTGAGGCTGTAGGTTCCAGGAAGGTCGGTGAGGTTGAAGGTATAGCCGCCGTATTGGAATGTGCCTACTTTTTCGTCCACAGTGACTCCGCTGTAGTTGCCTACATGTTCGTGAGCGTGTGCTGCTATGTTGAAGATACTTGTCTTGCCGCAGTTCGGGTTTCCGACCAAAGCCACATTGATGGTATGTGTGCGTATTTCAGCGAGTCGTTCCACTGCAGGGCGATCGTCACATGGCAGAGGCGGCTGTTCAATTATATCTTTTTTAAGCCATTCTTCGGCCTCTTCCAATGTCACTATTTCAACTTTTGAGGCATCGTTGCGACGCAGTGAGACCTCAAAATTCATAATACGATATTTTATCGGGTCGTTGAGAGGGGCGTTGAGGATACTTTTAACCTTCACACCTTTGACAAACCCCATCTCTATGATACGTTTGCGGAAGTGTCCGTGACCAGCCACACGGATAACCACACCTTCTTCACCGGTCTGTAATTCAGACAATAGCATATTTTTATCTTATTTTTTAATAAATCTGATAATAATCGGCAAAAATATGCTTGCCATTGTCGCCTTACAATACCTAAAAATGAGTATTTTTATAGTTCGGGATTATTTTTTGTCGCTGCGTCGTCCTGAGCGTCTTTTCCCTTTATTTTTGTCTGATTTCTTGCGTTCCTTGCGTTTGTGCTCCGCTCTCCTGTCGTATTCCTGCTTTTCACGTTTCTGCTTCTTGCCATATAGTTTGTCATTGTTCACTAAATCCACATAATAGCCCTTTCTGGGCTGACTTTCGAAGGCATCGATGAGTTTGTATGCCTGGTCGGCATAAACGTCAAAGAACGAAAATTTATCGGTTATCTCGATGTTGGTGATGCTGATGGAGCGGTCGTCAGTAGTGGAGTTGATGAGCCCGAGGAGGTTTTTGGGGGTGACTTTGTCGCTGCTGCCGCCGAAGTTGATTTTCATGCGGACTTTTGTTCCGCGTTCAGGATAGTCTCCGTCGTCATTTCTTCCGCGTCGGCTGTTTCTGTTTTCCTTATAGTTGTCATCGCGTCGGCTGTCGTTGGCTTTGGAGCGTCTGTCGTCATCGTTCCTGTTGTTTCTGTCATCCTTGCTGCGCTTGTTGCGTGACGGCCTGTCTTCGATATTGATGTCCTGAGCGTCCTTGTAGTAATCGAGAAAACGGTTGAATTCCAATGAGACGAAACGGTTTATGATGTCTTCTTTGGTCAGATATCCGAGTTTTTTGTAGATGTGCGGCAGGAACACGTCTATCTGTTCGTCGTTGATCTGGACGTTTTCCATCTTATCGATTAGGTGGAACAATTGTTTCTTGCAGATTTCCAGTCCGTTAGGAACCATAAGTCTTGTGAACTGCTTTTTGGTGATTTTTTCCAAAGCCTTTATTTTGTGCAGTTCCTTTACGTGTATGATTGAGATTGAGACACCCTGTTTGCCAGCACGTCCTGTACGACCGCTGCGGTGGATATAGACCTCGTTTTCATCGGGGAGGTTATAGTTGATGATGTGTGTAAGGTCGCTGACATCGAGACCGCGTGCCGCCACATCGGTTGCAACGAGCAGCTGAAGATTGTGGATTCTGAAACGGTTCATCACATAATCGCGCTGTGCCTGGCTTAAGTCACCGTGAAGGGCATCGGCGTTATAGCCGTCCTGCATCAGCTTGTCGGCCACTTCTTTGGTTTCCTGACGTGTGCGGCAGAAAACTATGCCATAAATGTCCGGGTTGATGTCAACGATGCGTTTCAGTGCAAGATATCTGTTCTGAGCTTTGACCATGTAGTAGAAATGTTCCACATTTTCGGCGCCGGAGTTACGGATTCCGACTGAAATTTCATGATAGTTTTTCATGTATTTCTTAGCGATGTCGGCGATTTCTGCAGGCATAGTCGCTGAAAACAGCAGTGTGCGTCTGTCTTCAGGAACTCCCTGGAGGATAGTCTCTATGTCTTCGATGAATCCCATGTTGAGCATTTCGTCAGCCTCGTCGAGGACGAGATATTTTATCTCTGAAAGCGACACTTTTTTCCTTTCGATGAGGTCTATCAGACGTCCTGGAGTGGCAACCAGAATCTGCGGTGTCACATCGAGTTCCTTGAACTGGGTCACAATGTTCTCACCGCCATAGACCGGAACCACTTTTATTTGCGGAATGAATTCGGCATAGTGTTTCAAGTCGTTGGCTATTTGTATGCAAAGTTCACGTGTGGGAGACAGGACAAGTGCCTGAATCTTCTTTTCGTTGACGTCTATCATGTTGAGGATAGGCAGTCCGAAAGCAGCCGTCTTGCCGGTTCCAGTTTGCGCAAGTCCCACCAAATCAGTATTTTCGTTCAGAATATATGGGATGACTTGTTCCTGTATGGGCATAGGTTCAACAAATCCCAATTTCTCCACTGCCTTCAACAGTTCCGGTCGCAATCCTAATTCTTCAAAGTTCATTATTAATTAATTTTCAATATTTTGCGGCGGCAAAAATAATACATTTTTTTTGTTTATTTTTGCGCTTGCAAATCTAAAGTTTGCATTTGATATTCATAATGATATGTCAAACACCCAATTCAATATAAACAATATCATCGAAGTCGTTGACGGAACAACGATGTCACCGGTTAAAAACAGCGTGATAGAGGAATTCCTCATCGACAGCCGTTTGCTCGGAAATAGCGTCAAGACTCTTTTCTTTGCCATCAAAACCGACAAAGATAACGGTCACAAATACATCGAAGGCCTTTTCGCCAAAGGCGTGAGAAATTTCATCGTGACGGAAACGGACCTTATCCCTGAAAATATCATTGATGAGGCTAATGTAATAGTTGTCGTTGATGCCGTAATTGCACTTCAAACCTTGGCTGCGAATTACCGTAGTCACATTGATTATCCGATTCTCGGAATCACCGGCAGCAATGGCAAAACCATCGTCAAGGAATGGCTGTATCAGCTTCTTACCCCTGAAATGAATGTATATCGCAGTCCGAAAAGTTTCAACTCCCAAATAGGCGTTGCCTTGTCAATTCTCGGACTCCCCTTGCATGCGCAGTTGGGAATAATCGAAGCTGGAATTTCCCAGAAAGGCGAAATGGAACGCCTTGAGAAAATGATACGACCCACTATGGGTATCATCACCAACATAGGCACAGCCCATTTGCAGAACTTCGAGTCTGCAGCTGAAATGACAGAGGAAAAGATAAAACTGTTCAAAAACTCTGAGGTCATCTTCTATAGTTCTGATTATCATAATATTAAACAGGCTCTTGAAAAGGCTTATCCTAACAAGAGGCTTATTGGCTGGAGTCCGGAATACTCCAAAGAGAAAATCAAGGATTTTGCCAATCTTTTTGGCAACCCTGCATCGGTGGAAAACATCTCCCATTGCCTCGCATTCATAGACTTTTTCATATACAACATTCCCAATCTTGAGAAACGCCTATCTGAAATTGTCCCTCTTGAAATGCGTCTTGAGCTCAAGGATGGTATCAACAACAGCCTGATTATCAACGACAGTTACAGTCTCGATATTAAGTCTTTCCAGATTGCCGTAGGCGAGCTTATGCAGCAGAACAGGCTTCCATCCAGGTCGGTAATTGTTTCCGATTTTGTCGAAAGCGAAGAATCGGATGACGTGCTTTACAACGAAGTCGCCGATATTATCAACAATCACGACATAAACCAGATATTTCTTGTCGGTACCAAAATAACCACTTACGCCGACAAATTCAATTGTCAGTCTTATTGTTATCTGAGCACCGATGATTTTATAAATCGCTTTAATTCTGCACTTTTCATCAATCAGGCTGTCCTTCTGAAAGGAGCACGAAACTTCCATTTTGAAAGAATCGGCAACATATTGCAGCAAAAGGAACACGACACAGTGCTTGAGATAAATGTCGATACCATCCTCAATAACCTGAGCATTGTCCGCAATAAAGTCAAACCGCAGACTAAACTTCTCGTTATGGTCAAGGCATTCTCGTATGGCAGCGGCAGTGTGGAAATAGCATCAATCTTACAGTCGCAAAAGGTTGATTATCTTGCTGTTGCCATAGTTGACGAAGGTATTGAACTGCGCCAGGCAGGTATCACTTTGCCGATAGTGGTGATGAATCCAGGGACATCGGCATTGAGTGCCATGATAAAATTTCACTTGGAACCTGAAGTTTACAGCATCCGCAAGCTAAAGAGAATATGCGAACTTGCGCGCCAGTTGAACAATCCGGGAGACAGACTGAATATTCACGTGAAAGTCGATACTGGGATGCACCGTTTGGGTTTTACCGAAGAGCAGATACCCGAATTGCTGCAGACGTTGAAAGATAATTCTGAATATATTCACGTAAGTTCAATTTTCTCGCATCTTGCCTGTGCCGACATGGCCGACCGATATGATTTCACAATGGGTCAGATTCACAGGTTCGAATCTATGTCGATGCAGATTGAAAGCGGAATAGGGTATAGGACCATAAAGCACATCCTGAACTCGTATGGTATTGCGTTGTTCACTGATTATCAGTTTGATATGGTAAGGCTTGGAATTGGTCTTTACGGTGCTGAAGAAAACCTGAACAGAATTATGAATTTGCAGCCTGCATTAAAGTTGAAGGCAGTGGTATCGCAGGTACGTAAAGTGCCAAAAGGCGAGGGGGTAGGTTACGGGCAGACATGGACAGCGCAGCGCGATTCTGAAATTGCCATACTGCCAATAGGCTATGCTGATGGTTTTTTCTTGTCATTATCGAACAGTGGGGTTGAGGTATATATCAGGCGCAGATATGCTCCGATAGTTGGAAGGGTATGCATGGACATGTGTTTTGCCGATGTCACCGGTATGGGAGTTGAAGAGGGTGACGAGGTGGAAATTTTCGGTGAGCATGCGCCTCTTTCGAAATTGGCCGCTGCCGCCCATACAATTCCGTACGAAATCATATCAACCCTGTCGCAGAGAATTAAGAGGATTTATTATCAGTAGAGTTGCATGGTCACGCCTGAGAACGGTTTTTCTCGGCGTGGTTCATGAGCCGTTGTATGCGGGATTGCTACACGACAGCAACCGCGTAGTCATGGGTGGTCAGAATACATTGCTTGGGTGCTATCCGTGCGGCGGGTGGCAAAAGCAACACAATTATTGGAAATCCTTAAAAAGACTTGTCAACTGCTTTGTCAGGCTCTGACGGTCGAGTGGATTGTATTCGTAGCGTCTGGGTCTGCTTCCGTACCATACCGCCTCGCCAGTTTGGCTGTCGAAAACCAAAGCGTACACGCCGTTAAGATAGGCTTCGGTTTCTTTTGAAAATTCAACGCTGTTGTTGAATATGAAATCCGCTATCCTCATGCCAACTTCAATTCCCTCTTCCAAAGCCAATTGATTTGCATTCTTGGAATAGCCTACATCGGTGATTAGCAGGCCGTAACGGCAACCGCTATTGCGGACAGCGTTGCGTATTTCATCGGGAACGATCAGATGCTGAGCTTTGTTTGCCGAAATATCAACCAGATTGTACATCCAAGAATCCAATTTGGAGCCCTTGTGTTCAGCGTCAAAATCCACGGTCACAGTCTTTTTGATTGGCATTCCGAGCGAGGTCACAATGTCGGTGATCAGCAATTGGTTGAAGCGGGAGGCATCTGGAAGATAGTAGGTGGAAAAGTCACCGACCGCATCCGTGATGTAGGAATAGGACTCAACCAGAGCAATCGGCTGGATGTCGGATGCTTTTTGGCTGAAAAACTTCGAGGTGTTGCATGATGTGAAGAAAATCGCGCCGATGAGGCATACGAGGGCAAAAACTGATTTTTTCATTTTTAAATAGTATTAGGTTAATTTTACATTAGTTTAGTGAATAATTAAAATTACGTTCAGCCGTCTATTTTGTCGAAACAGCACTTACAACATCTTTTATCTGTTGTTCCTTGCTTTTGTCGCAAATCAGCAAAACATCTCCTTCGTCAATGATAATCAAATCTTTGATCCCAAGTACCGCTACCTGTTTCCCTTCGGGAGCTCTTATAATGCAGTTCTTTGAATCGAAAGCTGTTACATTGCCCTTGATTACGTTGTTGTCGGCATTTTTTGGCGAATTTTCAAACAATGACACCCACGTGCCTAAGTCCGACCAACCTAAATCACAACGACAGACATACACGTTGTTGGCGTGTTCCATTACACCGAAATCTATGGATATGTTGCGACATGCCTCGTATGTTCTGTTGACGAAGTCTGTCTCATTTTCAGTGTTGTACAACCCCACACCTTTGGCAAAAGCCTCATCAATGTCGGGAAGATATCTGACAAATGCTTTTCTGATGGACTCTACCGACCAGATGAAGATGCCTGAGTTCCATACATAACTGCCATCGGCAAGAAACATCTTTGCAGTTTCAAGATCTGGCTTCTCTTTAAATGCCAGTACCTTATCAATCCTTTCATTAAGTTTGTGGCTGCCGTCATTGTCAATTTTAATGTATCCATAGCCTGTGTCGGGGCGTGAAGGTAATATGCCGATGGTGATAAGACAGTCACTCTTTGATGAGCTTTCAAGTGCGTATTCTGCAACATCAACGAATATATCCTCTTTCATGATGATGTGGTCGGAAGGAGCGACAATCATTCGGGCGTTTGGGTTTTTGAGGGCTATCTTGTTGTATGCGTAGCAGATACATGGTGCCGTGTTGCGACGACAGGGTTCGCACAAGATGTTTTCTGCAGGCATTTCCGGCAATTGCTGTGCCACAAGATCACGGTATATGGAATTTGTAACCACTAAGATGTTCTCGTATGGACAAAGTTTGTGCAGTCTGTTGAATGTCTGTTGGATAAGAGTCTCTCCTGTACCTAATATGTCAATGAATTGTTTGGGCTTGTGAGTGCGGCTCATAGGCCAAAATCTCGACCCGATGCCGCCAGCCATTATCACAGCGAAATTGTTGTCGGTGTACATTTTATAATGGTCTTATGATTGTTATTTTAATTTTTGCGAAGGTAGCAATTATTTTTCAATTAAATAGACTACTTTTGCAGTTGAATTTTGACAGCATTGATTATCAGATTAATGTTATGACATCGGGAAATTCATATTATCGGAAAATTTAAAATTAATGATATGATAAAAAAAGAAGATTTTTTCAAGCTTTTAGTCGCTCACTGCAAGGAATATGGTTTCATATTCCCGTCAAGCGACATTTATGACGGACTCAGCGCAGTCTATGATTACGGTCAGATGGGCATAGAACTGAAGAACAACATCAAACAGTATTGGTGGAGGGAAATGGTTCAGTACAATGAAAACATAGTCGGCATTGACTCTGCAATATTCATGCATCCTACAATATGGAAGGCTTCAGGCCATGTTGACGCTTTCAATGACCCTCTTATCGACAACAAGGACTCAAAGAAACGTTACCGCGCCGATGTCCTTATAGAAGACCATATTGCCAAGATTGAGGATAAAGTCAATAAGGAAGTCGAAAAGGCAAAAAAACGCTTCGGAGATGCCTTCGATGAAGAAAAATATAAGACCACCA
Organism: Bacteroidales bacterium; assembly: GCA_016285515.1. Taxonomy (GTDB): domain Bacteria; phylum Bacteroidota; class Bacteroidia; order Bacteroidales; family BM520; genus RGIG7150. Next base: position 76,398 of record JAEEQW010000006.1, on the reverse strand, counting down.
ATGAAAGGGTGATGAAATATATCAGCGAAATCAACGACATCAAGACAAAGATGACTAATGCTTTGAATGACAATGATTTGGCTGCACTCCGTCAGCTTATAGTTGACCTTAAGATTGTCTGCCCGATTTCAGGAACGTGCAATTGGACAGATGTGCGTCAGTTTAACCTGATGTTCTCAACGCAGATAGGCTCAGTCAACGAGGACGCTTCGCTGCTGTATCTGCGTCCTGAGACGGCTCAGGGTATTTTCGTCAATTTCCTCAACGTCCAGAAAAGCGGTCGTATGAAGATTCCGTTCGGCATAGCACAGATAGGCAAGGCATTCCGCAATGAAATCGTCGCACGTCAGTTCATCTTCAGAATGAGAGAGTTCGAGCAGATGGAGATGCAGTTCTTCTGCAAACCGGGAACCGAAATCGAATGGTTCAAATACTGGAAAGAAAAACGTCTGAAATGGCATCTTGCCCTCGGTATGGGTGAAGATAATTACCGTTACCACGACCACGAAAAACTTGCCCACTATGCAAATGCCGCAACCGACATCGAATTCAAATTCCCATTCGGTTTCAAGGAAGTCGAAGGTATCCACTCACGTACTGATTTCGACTTGTCACAGCATGCAAAATTCTCAGGCAAGAAGATACAATATTTTGATTCTGAGACTAATGAAAGTTATGTGCCATACGTCATTGAAACCTCCATCGGTGTTGACCGTATGTTCCTGACCGTTCTGTCGCATGCTTATACAGAGGAGACTCTTACCGACGGTTCCACACGTACTGTCCTCAAATTCCCTCCATTGCTCGCTCCAATGAAAGCCGCTGTTCTCCCGCTTGTAAAGAAGGATGGTCTGCCGGAGAAAGCACGTGAAATAATGGACATGCTTAAATATCAGTATATGTGCCAGTATGATGAGAAGGACGCCATCGGAAAGCGTTACCGCCGTCAGGATGCTATTGGCACACCGTATTGTATTACAGTAGATTATCAGACGCTTGAAGATAATACGGTAACAATCCGTGAGAGGGATACGATGAGTCAGGACAGAATTGCCATCGACAACATTCCGTCCGTTATCGCTCAAAGGATGAAATTATAATTGAAATAATAATTAAAAACACAAAAGGGACGGCATTAAACCGTCCCTTTTAAGTATAATAGTGTTTGTATATCAATGAGTTGTGGTGTCTTAACGTTTGATGACAATTTTTTGAACAGTGTCGTCATTCACCTTCATCATATATACACCGTCTTCGAGATTGCCTAACGATATTTCACCGTTTTCAGCCTGCGGGTTGCTGTATATCATACGTCCTGTCAGGTCATAGATTTCAACCTTGTTAAAGTCACGTCCTGTAGTAATATTTACTATGCCGTTGCTCGGATTTGGAAATACTGTAACTCCATTGTCAGAGTTTTCGACAATGCCTAATGAGGTTGGATTAAACTCAATTGCCATTACAGAATAAAACGGATTTATTTTTGGCTGTCCGTTGAACAGACTTACTTCATCCTTGTTGTATATTGTGAAATATGTCGAAAGGCCATCATTACCGGAATCATAAATCGCAAGTCTGTAGCAGGAATTGTCCGTGAAGTACAAATTGTTGATATACATCTTGTTAGCCGCGTTGTATGTAATAGTTTCTTCAACTACGCCGGTACCCATATTTATCCATTCAACAGATGTTTCCTCGAAATTTGAATCAGTTCTCAATGCGAGAATGATGTATTCGGCGGCATCAATCGGGTCTTCAAAGGTGATGGTTTTGCCGTTCAGTTCATTTTCATCTTCATGTCCGTTTGGATTTATGGCGGATATTGTAATCTGTGAAGCGCCATTGACGTCAAATGACGGCAGGTTTACAAGGGCGGTCTCGGTAAATTCAATTGCGTCACCGCTCCATGATTCACGCGCTACTTCATTGCCGTTGGCATAAACCACAACATCAAATGAGGTAATCGGCACTGAGCCGTTGTTTTTTACAACTACGGTTGCGCCGGTCGTTCCGGAACAGTTGTATTTTGTCACGTCGAAAGCCGACTTCACAGACACATCATATTCATAATCAGGGTAATTGAGGGATAATTTCACTGCTTGATAGACTTCTTTTGTACTTGCGTTCTGTACCCATGCTGTAAGATAACAGTCTTCCTTTGGGTATTCGCCCATGTCAAAAGTCTCGGTTATGGTGATATCACCGCCTGAATATGCTGTTCCGTTCTGATTTGGAATCATATCCCTTACAACGAAATTGAGTTCTGACATACCTTGCCAACTTCTTTGTATATGATTCTGTGTCAGTACAATATAAACTTTGAGATTGTCAGATGGGCATTCTTCTATTTCATTCACGGTACATGTTACAGTATATTGCGTGCCAACAGGACTTGAACATGAAAGGCCGATATTGAAATATGCCGGCTGGTTGATGCGCTGATTGTAAAGGGGCACATAATAGCTGTACATATTCTCACTTGCACCGCCGCCACCGGATAAAGTCTTTATACCGTCAGCCTTGAGGGTTGGGTAACTTGTTATACTATAGTAATTTGCACGGGCATTGGTTTCAGATGTATAAAATTCTGCTGTTGAAAATGCACTTGTGTGAAATGCTACAGGTGCTATCTGAAACCCTTCATCAAGCATCTGCATCACTCCGTTTGCCGCTGCAGGGCAGTACGGACAATTGACTCCGGTGAATAATTCAAAAAGAACACACTCCTTGGCAACATTCTTTCCGCCATTTTGGGAATATAATGTGCCTATACATACCAATAGTGATAATAATAAGATTGTTAACTTCTTCATAATCATTGTTTTAAATAGATAATTGTTTTTCAATATTTGATTCTGCAAAGGTACAGAAAACAATTTATTCTTTTAAAAAAAAATATTATTTTTGCAAATGATTTAATTTGAACAAATTAATAACTATATATAATGAATGACGATAAACTTTTCGCCCAGTTTCCTCCAGTAACAACCGAAGAATGGGAAAGCGCTATTATCAAGGATTTAAAAGGGGCTGACTATGACAAGAAACTTGTTTGGAAAACAAATGAACACATCAATGTCCGCCCTTACTACAGAGCCGATGACATCAAATCCATCACTCATCTCAATGACAACGGCACTTTTCCTTATGCCAAAAGCAACGGTTCGAATTGGAATGTAAGACAGGATTTTGTTATTGCTGACGATTGCGATGTGAAACAGCTGCAAAGACTTGTGTCACTTGCAGTTAACAACGGTGTTGAATCCGTGGGTTACGACTTCACGAAACGCACCGCACCTGTCGGTGATGAACTCTTCCTTCAGCTTTTGAAGGAACTGAAACCGGTCACGTCTGTCAACTTGATGTGTAATACCACCAATGTTATGGCTTTGTTTGGCCTTCTCAAGGCTTATATGAAAGACATGAATATTAAATCGGATTCTGCAAATTTCAATATTGAATATGATCCTTTCTTTGATTTCGTGTCCGAAGGCGGCAGTTATATGGACGGTATTGATACACTTCATAATCTCATCAAAGAAAGTGCCGAGTACCCAAACATGAAGGTAGGGGTTATTAATGCCTCATATTTTGGCAACTGCGGGTCTTTCCTCGTTGATGAACTTTCTTTCGGCCTCGCCGAATTTGCCGATGTCCTTGACTTCCTGACTGAAGCAGGTGAAACTATTGACAAGATAGTTCCAAAACTGAAACTGCAGGTGAGCATAGGTTCCAATTATTTCTTTGAGATTGCAAAGCTCAGAACAGCCCGTTATATCTGGGGCGAAATGGTCAATGCCTATTCACCTAAGAACAGAGACTGCTGTGGCGTATTCATCCACGCCGTTACTTCGATGTGGAACAAGACATTATATGACCCGTATGTGAATATGCTCAGAACTACCACAGAATCAATGTCTTCCGTTATCGGTGGTATAGATTCACTGACAGTGGTTCCTTTTAATTTCGTTACCATGGTCAATGATGAATTTGCTTTACGTATTGCACGCAATCAGCAGCTTTTGCTGAAGGAGGAATCACATTTTGCCCACGTTACTGACCCTGCTGCCGGGTCCTACTATATCGAATCCATTACAGAACAGCTTATCGAAAAGGTTTGGAACCAATTTTTGGAAATAATCGGGAAGGGTGGTTTCATCCAGTGTTTCAAATCTAACTATATCCAGGATATCATTTCTGAATCTTGTGAAAAACGCGACAAAGCCGTTGCCACAAGAAGAGAGAATTTCGTTGGCGTCAACCAGTATCCTAACATTACCGAAACCATTGATTTCGATGAAGTCAAGAAGTCATGCGGCTGCAGCGATGAGGAAAAGGAAGAAACGTCATGCTGTGAATGTGGGGACATGGCGCCCAAGTTCCGTACATTGCAGCCTTACAGAGGCACTGAGCCTTTTGAACGCCTCAGACTGCAGACAGAGCTCTATACAAAGGAATCCGGCCATCGTCCGAGTGTATTCCTCTTTACCTACGGCAACCTCGCAATGCGTATCGCCCGTGCCGGCTTTGCCTCCAATTTCTTCGGCTGTGCAGGCTATAAGATTATCAGCAACAACGGTTTCCAGACCATCGAAGCAGGCGTTGAGGCCGCAAAACAGTCAAAAGCTGAAATAGTGGTAATCTGCAGTTCCGATGAAGAGTATGGAAATATTGCTCCTGAAATATATGACGGACTGAAAGACAGTACTATAGTTGTGGTCGCAGGCAATCCTGTTGATTGTATGGACAAACTTACTGCTGCCGGAATACAACACTTTATTCATGTGAGGACCAATCTCCTTGAAAGTCTTTCCAATTTTCAAAAATTAATCATCAAATAGTAAAGCCATGCAACCGAATTATAATAATCTTGACATAAAGAACATTAACGGACATACCGCAACGAGTAAGGCGGATGCTTCCTGGTTGACGGATGAACTGATAGACATAAAACGCGATTTCTCAAGGGCTGACCTTGAAGGCATGGAACATCTCAACTATGCAGCTGGCGTAGCTCCGTTCCTCAGAGGCCCTTATTCCACAATGTATGTGATGCGTCCGTGGACTATCCGTCAATATGCAGGCTTCTCCACTGCTGAGGAATCAAATGCCTTCTATCGCCGCAACCTTGCAGCAGGTCAGAAGGGCTTGTCCATCGCCTTTGACCTCGCAACACACAGAGGCTATGACTCCGACCATCCGCGCGTAATAGGCGATGTTGGAAAGGCTGGTGTTGCAGTCGATTCCATCCTCGATATGAAGATACTCTTCGACCAGATACCTCTCGACAAGATGTCGGTGTCAATGACCATGAACGGCGCAGTCCTTCCAGTCCTTGCATTCTATATCGTTGCAGGCATGGAACAGGGCGTGCCTCTTGAACAGTTACAGGGTACTATCCAGAACGACATCCTCAAGGAGTTTATGGTCAGAAACACCTATATTTATCCTCCTGCACCATCAATGAGAATCATTGGTGACATATTCCAGTTCACATCGCAGAAGATGCCTAAGTTCAACAGTATCAGTATTTCCGGTTATCACATGCAGGAAGCCGGTGCTACTGCTGACATAGAATTGGCATACACTCTTGCCGACGGGCTTGAATATATCAGAACTGGTATCAATGCCGGAATGAGCATAGATGACTTCGCACCGCGCTTGTCATTCTTCTGGGCCATTGGCATGAACCATTTCATGGAAATCGCCAAGATGCGTGCCGCAAGAATGCTTTGGGCAAAAATCGTAAGTCAATTCAATCCTAAAAATCCAAAGTCAATGGCACTGAGAACTCACTGCCAGACTTCCGGATGGAGCCTTACCGAACAGGATCCGTTCAACAACGTCGCACGTACCTGCATCGAAGCTATGGGCGCTGCCCTCGGCCATACACAGTCACTGCACACCAATGCTCTCGATGAGGCTCTCGCTCTTCCAACTGATTTCAGCGCACGTATAGCACGTAACACACAGATATACATTCAGGAGGAAACCAATGTCTGCCGCAGCGTTGACCCATGGGCAGGTTCGTATTATGTTGAATCACTGACTAATGAAATCGCCCATAAGGCATGGAAACATATTCAGGAGGTTGAGGAACTTGGCGGCATGGTCAAGGCTATCGAAACAGGTATCCCGAAAATGCGTATCGAAGAGGCTTCAGCCCGTAAACAGGCTAAAATTGATACGGGTAACACCACTATTATCGGTGTTAACAAATATCGCCTCGAAAAGGAAACCCCTATCGAAACCCTTGAAGTTGACAACACTGCCGTCAGGGAGGCGCAGATTCGCCGTCTTGCAGAACTAAGAGCGAACAGAAACAATGATGAAGTGGAAGCTGCTCTCAATGCCATTACCCGTTGCTGTGAAACGGGCGAAGGAAATCTTCTCGAACTTAGCGTCGATGCCGCAAAAAAACGTGCGTCTTTAGGTGAAATTTCTTTAGCATGTGAAAAAGTATTTGGTAGATATAAAGCTGTGATTCGTTCAATATCAGGCGTTTATTCTTCAGAATCGAAGGATGACGAAAAATTTAAAGAAGCTCAGGCTCTCGCCGATAAGTTTGCTAAGATGGTCGGCCGTCAGCCTCGTATTATGATTGCTAAAATGGGACAGGACGGACACGACAGAGGTGCCAAGGTTGTGGCTACAGGTTACGCCGACATAGGCTTCGACGTCGATATGGGTCCTTTGTTCCAGACTCCTGAGGAAGCTGCACGTGAGGCAGTCGAAAATGATGTCCACGTTCTCGGTGTATCAAGCCTCGCAGCCGGACATAAGACATTGGTTCCTAAGGTTATAGAAGAACTTAACAAACTCGGAAGAGGTGATATCATGGTCATCGTAGGCGGTGTCATACCTCCACAGGATTATCAGTTCCTCTATGATGCAGGTGCTATGGCTATTTTCGGCCCTGGCTCAAAAATTCCGGAGTGTGCTATCAAAATATTAAACCTCCTCATTGAAGCATACAAATAGTAATGTAGAGACGGGTGCGTCCCGTCTCTATATTCATGGTGAAAAAATTTTTTCTAAATTGCAACGGAATACAAAAAATGTATTATCTTTGCAATCCATAATTAAGGTGTCGTGGCCGAGTGGCTAGGCAACGGTCTGCAAAACCGTCTACAGCAGTTCGATTCTGCTCGTCACCTCTTAATAGCCGAAGCTGGTCGTTGTTCAACGGCTGGCTTTTTTTCTGATATGTTCAATACAGATAAAGTCATACAATTCACTGATATAGGCGAAGTTACATTCCATAAGAATCATCGTGCGAAAAACTATAGGATAAAAGTTGACAGCAAAGGAACTGTAACGGTGACTGTTCCATTGTACGGCAGCTGGAGGACTGCTGTCAATTTTGTGATGAATAACAAAAATTGGATTCTTTCAAAACAAGCAGAGAAACACAACCAACCGCCTAAGAAATCTTTTTCATACGAAGAACTCCGGAAACTTGCTGATGAGGCCTATGGCTATATTCCGGCACGAATAACAGAACTGTCGGAGAAGAACAATCTTCCGTTTGCTTCTCTGAGATTGAGCACTGCACGTACACGCTGGGGCTCCTGCAGCTTCGACAACAGAATATCCATCAGCATCTACACTATGCTTCTGCCTGAAAATCTTATTGACTTTATTCTCCTGCATGAACTTACACATACCATCCATAAAAACCATCAGGCCGGGTTCCATGCAAAATTGAACGAACTTACCGGCGGTAAGGAAAAAGAATTGTCAAAAGAATTGCGAACAGTAACCAGAACTTTGAATTTAAAATGATAGACAATACACCTGTACAGGAAAAAGCTGTCCTCGTCAGTGTTATAACACGAGACCAAACAGCCGGACAAGTTAATGAATATCTTGATGAACTGTCTTTCCTTCTCGAAACGGCAGGCGGTGTTGAAGTTGGCCGCCTATGCCAACAACTTGATGTACCGAGTTCCAAAACTTATATTGGTACCGGTAAAGTACTTGAATTAAAACAGTTGGTTGAAAATAGTGAGGCTGATATGGTAATCTTCGATGATGAACTGTCCCCGGCACAGATACGCAATCTCGAACAGGAACTGCAGTGTCGCATACTTGACCGCACAAGCCTTATCCTCGATATCTTTGCTGCACATGCTCAGACTGCCAATGCAAAAATCCAGGTGGAGCTTGCCCAATGCCAGTATATGCTGCCGCGACTTGCCGGCATGTGGACCCACCTCGAACGTCAGAGAGGTGGCATCGGCATGAGAGGTCCTGGTGAAACTGAAATCGAAACCGACAGACGTATCCTGCGTAATAAAATCTCTCTGCTCAAGGAACAGCTTAAAAAGATTGATGTGCAACAGTCTGTACAACGTACAAACAGAAAAGGCATGCACCGCATAGCCCTCGTAGGCTATACCAATGTCGGCAAATCAACCTTGCTTAACCTCCTTACCAAGTCTGACATCCTTGCCGAAAACAAACTCTTCGCCACCCTCGATACCACTGTCCGCAAATTGGTCATCGAAAATAACCCTTTCCTTCTGTCTGATACGGTGGGCTTTATCAGAAAACTTCCAACAATGCTGATAGAATCATTCAAATCAACCCTCAATGAGGTGCGTGAGTCTGACTTGCTTCTCCATGTGGTCGATATTTCCCATCCCGACTATGAACAGCAGATAGAAACTGTGAAAAAGACTCTTAATGACATCGGTGCGGCAAACAAATCCACAATACTCGTTTTCAACAAAATTGACGCCCTTGTGGGCGAACATTCTCTCGAAAACCTCAAAAACATGTGGTTTGCCAAGGAAAATACCCCCTGTGTTTTCATTTCGGCAGTCAATAGAATTAATATCGATGAACTGAAACGACTCATTCTGCAGTCTTATAATATTCAGAGTTACAGTGATTTAAGTGAGGAAAATTATTAATAGGGATTGTAATCCCAATTCAACATAAATTATTAACTTTGCAAATTATTTTAAAGTATTATTCAAATAGACATTAAAAACAATAAGACATGAAATTACCTTATTCAGAACCATGGAGAATCAAAATGGTTGAACCTATTCACGTAAGTACCCGTGAAGAACGTGAAAAATGGATTAAAGAAGCTAATTACAATGTATTCCAGCTTAAAGCGGAGCAGGTTTATATTGACTTACTGACCGATTCCGGCACCAATGCCATGAGTGACCGCCAGTGGGCAGGAATGATGATGGGTGATGAAAGTTATGCAGGAGCAAGATCATTCTACCACATGGCTGATGTAATCACAAAAATCACAGGATTCAAGTATATCACCCCGACACACCAGGGCAGAGCTGCTGAAAATGTCCTTTTCAGCTATCTCATCACTCCGGGAGCTGTTGTCGTAGGCAATTCGCCATTCGACACCACCAAGGGACATATCGAGTCACGTAAGGCAACTGCTATTGACTGTACCGTTGAGGAATCAAAGAACTCACAGCTCGAATATCCTTTCAAGGGCAACATTAATATTGAAAAACTTTCAGAGGCTCTTGAAAAATATGCTGACAAGGTTCCTTTTATCCTTATCACTATAACCAACAACTCAGCCGGTGGTCAGCCTGTTTCAATGGAAAACATAAAGGCAGTCCGCAAACTTGCCGACAAGTATGGCAAGAAGATTCTCTTTGATTCAGCACGTTTTGCCGAAAATGCATACTTCATCAAAACACGTGAAGCAGGCTACGAAAACAAAACTATTAAGGAAATTTGTAAGGAAATGTTTTCTTATGGTGATGCTATGACAATGAGTGCCAAGAAGGACGCTGTGGTGAATATGGGCGGCTTTATTGCCACCAATGTGGAAGACTGGTATGAACATGCCAAAATCAATGGTATCATCTACGAAGGCTATGCCACATACGGCGGCATGAATGGTCGTGATATGGAAGCTGTAGCAATCGGTCTTGAGGAGAATACTGAATTCGTGAATCTCGAAAGCAGAATCAAACAGGTTCAGTATCTCGCAGCCAAACTCGACGAATATGGCATCCCTTACCAGCGTCCTGCCGGCGGACATGGCCTGTTTATCGATGCTCCTAAGGTTCTGACTCATGTCCCTAAGGAAGAATTCCCTGCACAGACTCTCACCATCCTGCTTTATCTTGAAGCTGGTATCCGTGGCTGCGAAATAGGATATCTCCTCGCTGACCGTGATCCTGTAACCCGTGAGAACAGATTCGGCGGCAACGATTTCCTGCGTCTTGCTATCCCACGCCGTGTTTACACTAATAGCCACATGGATGTCATAGCAGCTGCACTGAAGAACGTTTATGACAGAAGAGAATCCGTCACCCACGGTGTGAAAATCATCTGGGAGGCTCCTATCATGCGTCACTTCACTGTTAAACTTGAACCAGTTAAATAACAGGATATCAATCTGATTTAGGAATGATAATATATCCGAATTCATATTTTCCGGGGCCAACTAAGGTCCCGGAAAATGTTTTAGGTATTGCTGCTGCAGATTTCGGTTCCGCTGATGTGGAACCTGAATTTTTAGAACTGTACAACAAATGCGTTTCCAACCTGCAAACACTGTACGGAACTGAAAATGATGTGCTGATATTGACGGGAGAGGGTATGCTTGCCCTTTGGGGCGGTCTGAAAAGCTGTTTGAAAAAAAATGACCGGGTTCTTTGTATTTCCACCGGACTTTTTGGAGAAGGCATGAAGCCTATGGCCGAAAGTATCGGATGCAATGTCAGAATTGTCGAATTTCCATACGATTGCTCTTTTGATGATTATGATGTTATCGAACAGAATATCAAAGAGTTCAGACCTAAGATGATTACCGCTGTGCAGTGTGAAACCCCAAGCGGCATAATGAATGATATCTCAGTCATAGGTCAGCTGAAGAAAAAATACGGCATCCCCCTTTTATACGTCGATGCGGTATCTGCTTTGGGTGGGGCTCCTGTTGACGTTGACAAAAACAATATCGACATATGCCTCGGCGGTGCCCAAAAGGCAATCAGCGCTCCGCCTAATTCCTGCTTTGCCTCGGTCAGCTCCGCTGCATGGGAAATTATCGAAGATGTGAAGTATTGCGGATATGATTCGTTCCTTGACTTCAAGAATTCTGCAAAAACAGGCTTTTTCCCTTACACCCCAAGTTGGGTAAATGTCGCACAGATATATAAGTCAACAATGAACATTCTTGACGAAGGTCTTGAAAACGTTTTTGCAAGACATGCACAATGTGCACGTTATGTTATTGAAAATCTGAAAAATAAGGGATACAGACTATTCCCGAAAAACGATTCTTTTTCCGCTGTTACTGTTACCGCAGCCTATGTTCCGGAAGGATACACATGGACTGAATGGGACAGGCATCTCAGGGAAAGAGGTCTTGTGGTTGGCGGCAACTATGGTAAACTTGCAGGTAAAGTTTTCAGAATAGGTCACATGGGCTCACAGGCAACCATGCAAAACGTCGAAAGACTATGTGGTTTGTTGTAGCTGTTTTCCTGGCTTTGGCACTTCTGCCTATGACTGTAGGCATGATTGTCGGCATGAATCGTAATCTGCCAAGAAGAAAAATGCTGAACTTCTCAATCCTGTCAAGTGTTACAATGTTTGTCTTTGCAATGCTCGGCATATTGTTGGCAGTTGTTATCAACCTCATTGCCGACATAAGCTATATGTATTGGATTTTAATAGTTTTTGCAGCAGCTCTGATAATATATAAAGCCTTCAAGTGGAAACAGTATGTCATTATTTTCTACACTGACAACAAAAACAATCTGCTTCTTTCCACAATTACTTTCGGACTTGACGTAATGCTTGCGTCAATTGGGTGTTACATGTCAAGCAAGGATGCTCTCATAGTCGCTTTATGTTTCTTAGCCTTTGCAGTTGTTTTTGGAGTGTTAGGGTTATTCTTGGGATTGAAATCCAATAGCCCAAAGACTGTAAGCATTCCATTGTTTTCTTCCGGAATCTTCATGATGGTTCTGACCATCATCCACCATCTTTCATAAGCCTGTCGTACTTCCGGTCCATATCTTCGCAGCTTGCCTTAGCCTTATATTTGGCTTTTGGCCTTCATCTTGGCTTGTTCAACATATTCTGTAGGTGTCTGTCCTGTGAATTTTTTGAATATGTCATTAAAGGATGATTTGGAACTGAATCCCGAATCAAAAGCCAGGCTGATAATGGTATTCTTGTCATATTTCGGGTCTATGGCTCTCTTTTTGAATTCATTGATACGGTATTCGTTGAGGAACAAATAGAAGTTTTTGTTTAAGACCACTCTTAGTGCCTGAGTTATATGATGCCTTGGAACTCCTATCTTTTTCGCCACTTCATCGAGACTTAGATCCGGATCAAGGTATATTTTGTCGTTGTCCATCAAAGCTTTCAGCTTCTCAATGCATTTGTCCAGCATTTCCTTTGGAAGCTGTGATTTGCCGTATGAGACTTTTTTTGCGGAAGTGCTCAGTTCCCAAGGGTTTTCAGTTTCGTCACCAGTGAAAACCTCCGGTGATTTTATCATGAAATAAACTGTCATATAACATATTAATCCGTAACCTATTGTTATGATTATTGATGTGTCAAATGTGTCGTTCTGACTGATTACGCTCATTATTCCCAACAATGTGGGGATGGTGTACATGATGAACATTGTTATTGTAAGCAGCCTGAACCAGTATATGAGTTTCTTTGATTTCTCGTATGAATAGAAGTCTTCAATGTTCTTTTTGGCCTTGTTGATGTTAGTCCAACATAAAATAGAATATATGAATATTGAAATGTATGAAAACACACAGTAGATAATCAGCATAGCCACACTGATGTTGGTATTTTTGAATCCTTGTATCCTGAAGACGAAGGGTTTGTCCTGATACAGCAACGACAGTGAAAAAAAGAAAATATAAGGTATGAAATGCAGAATATTCACAGTGGAAGTAACAGGAATTTTCCTGAGAGTTGCTCTCAGATACAGCAGCATAAGCGGTCCGATGGCAAAAACGAACGGTTCCAAAGGCATGAATCTGGAAAACGAATCAGGATAGGAGTACCGTAATATATTGAATAATATGTGCAAAGAAGCCCATGCGATTAGTGCCACAAGCAAATTCGTTGAAGATGATTTGTTCTTCAGATTATATAAAATAATTGTTGTGAACAGGGCTTGGATAAAGACTATGTAGTATATCGTTATAGTTGTCATATAATCGCTTTTGAAAAAAATTTATTTTGAGGATTGCAAAAATAGAAATAAAAAACAAATAACCGTTTTTTTTAACTACTTTTGCGGAATGATAAAATTTATACGGAATATTAGTGTCATCATATTGCTGCTGCCGGTGGTAATGTCTGGTCAGCATGGTAATTGTCAGAGTGTTGCGGATTCATGCATAAACATTCCGTTTGTAAAAGTTGCATATTCTTTTCAGGTTCCGCTTGGTGCACAGACCGAATGGTTTGGTGTCAATTCGACTATTGGCGGCGGATTTTCCTATAAAACAAATACCAATCTGATGATAGGGATAGACTGGGGTTATGTTTTCGGCAATGTTGTGAAGAATCAGACAGAGCTGCTCAAATATCTTTATGCATCTTCAGGGTATATTATCAACAGAAGCGGTCAGGAAGCCATAGTCACTCTATATGAAAGGGGGCATCAGATACTTCTCAGAATGGGCAGACTCTATCCAATCAAATCCCTGAACCCCAATTCGGGTCTTTTCTTTACCGGCGGGCTGGGCCTTATGACTCATAAGATAAGAATAGATGTCTTCGAAGACGATGTGCCCGAATTGTCATCCGATTATAAAAAAGGGTACGACAGGTTATCAGTCGGGCCTTCGGCTGGTGCTCAGTTTGGTTTCATCAACTTTGCTGATAACACACTTTTCAACTTTTACGGTGCACTTGAAGCGGTATATGGCTATACAAGAAACATCCGCCCATACAATTTCGACACCATGTCTTCAGACAAGTCCTGGAAACACGACTTATACGTTGGAATCAAGGTCGGATGGTTGTTGCCGTTGTATCCGAAAACACCTAAAGACTACTATTACTACTAAAAATGTATAACCTGCTCATTAAGATATATTCAGCTCTTATACATTTGTCAGCTCCGTTTAATCAGAAAGCCAAGGAATGGGTTAATGGCCGCAAAGGACTTTTTGCCTTGCTTGAAACGATTGAACATGGTGATGGTATTGTATGGTTCCATTGTGCTTCCCTTGGGGAGTATGAGCAGGCAATACCGTTGATAATCAGCTTGAAACGACAACATCCAAACAATAAAGTCCTCGTCACTTTCTTTTCTCCTTCAGGATTTAACCATAGAAGGAATATTGGGGAAGTGGATTATTATGCCTATCTGCCTGCGGATACCAGGAGAAACGCCAGCCGTTTCCTTGACATTGTAAAACCGGTGTGTGCCATTTTCTGCAAATATGACTTTTGGTTTAATTTTATCAAAATCATGTATGACAGGAATATTCCGCAGTTTTTCGTTTCAAGCATCTTCCGGGAAAGCCAGTATTTCTTCAAATGGTATGGGTATCCGGCGGTGAAAACGTTAAGGAAGGTAACTCGTTTCTTTGTCCAGAACGAAGAGTCAAAGCGGCTTCTCAACAGTATTTCAATTGAGAATGTGTCGGTTACTGGTGATACCAGATTCGACAGGGTGGTTGAAATAGCCAATTCAGATTTCGTTGATGAAAAAGTCAGTGATTTCAAGGGTGACGGCAAGGTGTTCATAGCAGGCAGCTCTTGGGAACCGGATGAGGCCATCATTCACAATTCAATGGATGCCCTTGCCGATTACAGAATAATATTGGCACCTCACCTGATTGACCGGGACAATTTGGAAAGAATCAGCAGACTGTTTGACGGCAATGTTGTGTATTATTCCCAGTATGAGACCGGTTATGATTATGGGAACAAAGTGATGGTGATTGATTGCATAGGCAAACTTGCATATCTGTACAGATATGCCGACATAGCCTATGTGGGCGGAGGTTTCGGCAAAGGTATTCACAACACTCTTGAGGCTGTTGTATATGGGATACCGGTTATTTTCGGACCGAAATACCTCAAATATAATGAAGCGGTAATGCTGGTGGACTCCAAAGGGGGATTTAGTATCTCAAATGAGAGCGATTTTAGAAATATTATAGAAAAACTATCTTACGAAAAAATTTACAGTGAAACCAAGAAAAATTGTCTTCATATTGTTCAATCAAATAGCAATGTTTCACGTGTAATTATATTGGAAATCAACAAGTTGGTTGATTTTAGAAAAAGTTATTAACAATCGGTTAAAAAAAATCCAATAAGATACGGTATTTCGCAAATTTATTATATATTTGCAAGATAAAGTACAATGCTTGGGCGTGTAGGGCACTATGCGTTCGAGTGGCGTGCTATATTATTGAATATTAAATGGTTAGAAAAATAAAGTAATAATCAATAAAATTCAAATTTATGAAAAAAATTTTATTAATCTTAAGTGTGATGTGCCTGATTCCATTCTTTGCGCAGGCACAGGGAACCGAATGTCGTCCGGTCTCACAATTCGAAGTGACAGCAGATTATGATGATGTCACTCTGAACTGGCAGTTGCCTACAAGTAGTGAAATCAAGTACTACGAAGGCTCTCCAGCAAATGAAATAGGAACATTGGCTGATAACGTTCTGTGGATGGCTTTCAGAATTCCTGCAAGCGTCCTTGCAGAATACCCAAGTACAGCGGATTATCCTTTCACTTTGGAAAAAGTAAAGTTCATCCCTACTGTAACAACAGGTGTCCATTATCAGGTCGATGTTTATACAGCTGACCCTAATGGTCCGGCTTCAGGCGATTTTACAGCCACTCGCGTTAACTCATATACGGTTACCGATGCAGTTGCTGACGCCTTTAACTATGTTTCTGTTGGAACAGAAATTGACAAAACTCAGGATCTTATTATAGCAGTCAAGGCTACAGGTGAAAACTTGAGTACTCTGAGATTTACAGAGGAAGGTGCCGTTAACGGTTATAGTAACCTCATTTCCCTCGATGGTGTTGAGTTCGACTATGTATATGAAAACAGCCACTCAGCTCCTATCAGCTGGTATATCTGTGCTGTGGTCGATTATCCTAACGAAGACGGTCAGAAGGGCTGGGGCGATATCGAGCCTATCGACAACATGAATGTCTATAAGCCTGCTAACGTGATCGCTTCCAAGTCAATTCCTAACGTTGAAACGGTTGACCATTATATAATCTACCGCGATAATGTTGAAATTGCTCAAGTTGATGGTGGTATCTTCACTTACGTTGATGCCGATTTGCCACATGTAACTCATACTTATACTTATGGCATCGTTGTTGCCCATAACGATAACGGTGTTTTATGCGATTCAAGAGTGGTAGAGAAAAATATCACTTTGTATTTCTGCGTTGATGATGACAATAATATTTCCAACATCTATGGCATGGCTAACCCTGAAGAAAGAACAATAGCTGTTTATTGGACCGCTCCAGTAAATCCTAATGTTTTGGGTTATGAAGTAAGATGCTTTAACGATAATGCCGGAACTTGTGTCAAAGTTGCTTTCACAGAACTGACAGAGTACACACTCAGCGGTATGGAAGCAGGTGACTATCATTTCTGCGTTAATGCAGTTTATGATGGTTGTGCCAGCGAAGATTTTTGCACAAGCATTATAAACCTTCCTGTTGAATGCGGCTATCCTGTTACCGAACTGACAGCTGCTCAGGGAGTTTTAAATGTCAAGATGGTAAATGTCGCATGGACAGCTCCTTTTACAACTCATTTGATTGAATATTATACAATCAACAAATATGTTCCATATTCAGATGTGTTAATAGCTTCATACACCACAACAGGTACAGAGTATGCTGACTTTGACGTGGAATTCTATAATTCCTATGACTATGAAGTTGTTGCCAACTATGTTGATGGTTGTGTATCAGTACCTGTTGCCACTTCCGCATACGTTGGTCTTGAACCTATCGCAAATCTCGTTGCCAGCACAACAAGTGACGGCCAAATCACTTTGACATGGGACGCTCCTACACAGGAAGGTCTTACAGGTTACATGATTACGGTAAATGACGAGACTTACACTTCTGAAACCAATACCTATATTAATATATATCCTGCAGGCAGCTATTATTTCCAGGTATATGCTGTTTACTCTGATCAATATTATGCAATCCCTGTTGGTATCAATGTCGTTATCTCCGGCACTGAACAATATATTATAAACGCAACAGTTAATCCTGCTGAAGGTGGTTCGGTTGCTGGTTATGGTACATATCTCAACGGACAGACAGCTCTGCTTACAGCAGTTCATGCTCCTGAATATGCATTCATCAACTGGACTGAAGATGGAGTGGAAGTTTCAAATGATGAAGAGTACAGTTTCATCGTTACCGGAAACCGTAACTTGGTTGCCAACTTCCTTCCTTTGAATGTCCTTTGGATAGGCAACTATGTGGCTCATAGTGAAAATAACGTGGAAATTGCTATCAATCTGCATAATTACATTGATGATGTTTATGCATTCCAATTCGACATTCCTCTTGGTGAACTCGAATATGTTGATGGCTCATTAGCTGTTACTGACAGAACTAATGAAAATTTCGTTGTTAACACAACCCTTTATGAAAACAATACTCTGAGAATAGTCGGCTATTCAATGCCTCCTACAGCTGTTCCAGGAACTGATGGTGCTATCGTTACTTTAGAGATTGTAGCCCACTCTGAGGAAGTATTCCCACTGACTATTACAGATCCTGTTCTTTCCGATTTGTACGGAAATATTCTCTATTGTGAGACACGCGATGGAGAACTGGCTATCGATGACGTTAATATCGAAGCTGTCACAGTTCCTATGGAAGGCGGTGTTACTACCGGTACAGGCGTATATTTCACAGGAGAACAAGTTACAGTTACCGTAACACCTAACGAGGGTTATACATTTGTTGACTGGTTGGAAAACGGAGTTATCGTTGCTTCAACACCTGAATATACATTCATAGCAGGTGCTGACCGCGTACTGATTGCTGTTATGTCACTCAATACCTATTATATTAGTGTAACAGCTAATCCTGCTGAAGGTGGTGTCGTGACTGGCGAAGGTGCATATAATCACTTTGAAACAGCAGTCCTGACCGCTACACCAGCTGACGGATATATGTTTACCAACTGGACAGAAAACGGTTTGGTTGTTTCCGACGATGCAATCTACACTTTCACTGTCAGAGGTAACAGAAATCTTGTGGCTCATTTCATCGGTGTCAATGTCCTGTCTATTCCAACAACATTAATGGGTCATGTGGATCAGCCTGCAACAATCAATGTTGATCTCGACAATGATGTTGATTTGGTTTATGGCTTCCAGTTCGATATTCCACTGGGTGATATGACATACGTTTATGGCTCTATTGCCCTGACTGACAGAGATGATGACAGTCACCATATTTCAGCAGAAGTTATATCAGGCAACGTACTGAGAGTCATCGACTATTCAATGCCACCTGTTCCATTGGCAGGCACTGACGGTGCAATCTGTACATTTGATGTCACAGCTCCTGTTGAAGGCACTTTCACCCTTGCTATTCAGAATGAAGTTTTAACCGACATGATGGGTAATGTACTTTATAGCGAAACTGTTGACGGTCTTCTGACTATCGAAGATGTCAATATCTTCGTGACAGCTGATCCTATTGACGGTGGTACTTTCACAGGCAACGGTGTATATTATATAGGTGAAACAGTTACTCTTACTGCTACTCCTAATATAGGCTATGCTTTCTTATATTGGAAAGAAGGAGAGACTGAATATACCGACAATCCTTACATATTTGCAGCAGGTCTCGACCGCAGCTTTGTTGCTTGCTTCGAACTCGTTGATTATTATATCACTGCAATTGTAAATCCTGATGGTTTCGGTACAATCAGCGGCGTTGACAATCCTTATCATTATGGTGATGTTGCCACTTTGACTGCAACACCAGCTTCCGATGAATACGCATTTGATGCATGGACTGAAAATGGAGTGGTTGTTTCACAAGATGAGACTTATTCATTTACAGTAACATCCGACATGGTTATTGTTGCTAACTTCGTTTACAATAACTTCCTCGTAGTTGAAGATGTTGAATCTCTTCCAAACGTTTTAGTCGATATTCCTGTTAATTTGATTAATCATAATGATGTCGTCTATGGCTTCCAGTTTGATATAACTATTCCTGACGGTCTTACTTTTGTTGGTGTAGAAAAGTCAGACAGACTTTCCGAATCACACATCCTCATGGCAATGCCTATTGCTGGCAATGTAATCAGAATCCTTGATTATGCAATGCCTCCAGAGGCTATTTCAGGAACTGAAGGTGCTATTTGTACTATTCAAGTTGTTGCAACAGAGACAGGTGATTATCCAATGAACGTTGATGCAACAACAGCAGCTATTTCAGGTATCGATGGCAGTCTGTTCCATTTGACAACCGTAAACGGAACACTTTCTGTTTCTCAGGTTAACATTACAGTTTCTGCTCTTCCTGAAGAAGGTGGTACAGTAACAGGTGGCGGTGCATATATCTATGGCACAACAGTTGTAGTTAACGCTTATCCTGCAATCGGTTATTCATTCCTCTACTGGACAGAAAATGGCAGTATAGTTACAGGAAACGCACAGTATGAATTTACTGCTACTGTAGACCGCAACCTCGTTGCTAACTTCGAACTCATTGATTATTATATCACTGCAAATGTAAATCCTGAAGGTTTCGGTACAATCAGCGGTGTTGACAATCCATATCATTATGGTGATGTTGCCACTTTGACTGCAATAGTACCTTCCGATGATTATGCATTTATTTCATGGACAGAAGATGGCGTAATCGTTTCAAAAGATGAAACTTATTCATTTACAGTAACATCCGACAGAAATCTTGTTGCAAACTTCGTTTACAATAACTACCTCGTAGTTGAAGATGTGGAAGCTCTTCCAAACACTGTAGTCAATATTCCTGTTGATTTGACTAATCATAATGATGTTGTTTATGGCTTCCAGTTTGATATAACTCTTCCTGATGGTCTTACTTTTGTTGGTGTAGAAAAGTCAGACAGACTTTCCGAAGCACACGTCATCATGGGAATGCCTATTGATGGAAAGAGCAATGTAATCAGAATCCTTGATTATGCAATGCCTCCAGAGGCAATTTTCGGAACTGAAGGTCCTATTTGTACTATTCAAGTTGTTGCAGCAGAGACAGGTGATTATCCAATGAACATTGATGCAACAACAGCAGCTATTTCAGGTATCGATGGCAGTTTGTACCATGTGACAACCGTAGATGGAACACTTTCTGTTTCTCAGATTAACATTACAGTTTCAGCTATCCCTGAAGAAGGCGGTACAGTAACAGGTGGTGGCGCATATATCTACGGCGCAACAGTCGCAGTTAGCGCTTCTCCTGAAATCGGTTATTCATTCGTCTGCTGGATAGAAGATGGAAATATAGTTTCAAGAAACGCACTGTATGAATTCACTGCTACTGAAGACCGCGACCTCGTCGCTTACTTCTTACACAATACTTATTATGTGAATGTAACAGTAAATCCAGAAGGTCATGGCTTGGTTATGGGTCTTGACAATCCTTATTACTACGGTGATGTTGTTACTCTGACTGCAGTTTCTTTTGATGAAAATGATTACACATTCGTAAATTGGACAGAAAACGGAGTTGAAGTTTCAGCAGATAAGACTTATTCATTCACTTTGGTTTCTGACAGAAATCTTGTTGCAAACTTCGCCAATAACAATGTTATCAGTGTTGAAAGTGTAACAGGTCTTCCTGGTGTTGTAACAGACGTTCCAATAAACTTGCACAACACAAATGATGTTGTTTACGGCTTCCAGTTTGATGTAACTATTCCTGAGGGATTGACTTATGTTGGAATTGAAAAGACATACAGACTTTCCGATTCACATATTATCATGGCAATGCCTATTAGTGACAATGTTCTGAGAGTTCTTGACTATTCTATTCCACCAGCACAAATTGACGGTGTTGACGGTCCTGTCTGCTTAATCCAGTTCCAGGCTGCCGAAAACGGAGTATATCCTTTGACACTTGATGGTGCAGTTCTGTCAAACGTAGATGGTGGTCTCTACAACGTTACTACAGTTGATGGTACTCTCACTATTTCCGGTGTTACTGTTGAAGCTGTTGCAAATCCTGCTGAAGGTGGTACTGTAACCGGTGCTGGCGTTTACGCAATTGGTGCTGCTGTTACAATGACAGCATTCCCTGCTGAAGGTTACGCATTCATTAACTGGACAGAAAACGGTGCAGAAATAACAACAGATGCTTCATGGACATTTGTTGCTACTGCAAACCATTCATTTGTTGCTAATTTCTCATCAGTCAACATCACAGTTACTGCAAATCCTACAGAAGGTGGTACAGTAACAGGCGGTGGCGTTTATCCATACGGCAGCGAAGTTATTGTCAATGCTATCCCAGCTGAAGGTTATGCATTCAGATGGTGGCTGAAGGACAATGAGATTGTTTCAACAGATGCTTTCTGGTCATTCACAGCTGTCGAAGACCTCAATTTAGTTGCTTATTTCTCATCAATAAATACTTTGTCAATACCAACCAACCTCATCGGTTATGTTGACAAACCTGTAACAGTCCCTGTATATCTCGATAATCCTATCGATAATGTTTACGGCTTCCAGTTCGATATCGAACTCGGTGATCTGACATACGTTGAAGGATCAGCTACAGTTGCAGACAGAACAAGCAGCAACTTCTATATTGTTGCTACCGTTATCGATGGCAATGTCCTGAGAGTTCTCGGATATTCAATTCCTCCAACACCTGTTTCAGGAACTTATGGTGACATCTGCACATTTGATGTAATGCCATCTGCAGAAGGTAATTACCTCCTCCCAATCACAAATGACGTTTTGAGTGATGAAGCAGGTAATATCCTTTATTCATACGCTCCTCTGTCAGGTCTCGTTATCGTAGGTGCAATGCAGGAATATGTTATTAATGCAATCGCAAATCCTGCTGAAGGTGGTACTATTACCGGTGCCGGTGTTTATGAGACTGGTGATATCGTTACTTTGACAGCTACTGCTGCTGAAGGTTACACATTTGTAAATTGGACAGATGATTTTGACAATGTAATCAGTTTAGATAATTCTTACACATTCGTTGTAGTTGAGAGCCGTACTTTAATCGCTAACTTCGTACTGGACGTTACAATTACAGTAGCTGCTGATCCTGTTGATGGTGGCTCAGTATTGGGTGGCGGTGTTTATAGCTATGGTGACGTGGTTACACTCATAGCAACTCCTGCTATGGGTTATGCATTCATGTACTGGATGGAAAACAACATTTCCATTTCAGAGTCTCCAGTATTGTCATTCACAGCTACAGAAGACCGTGATTTGGTAGCTTACTTCTCATCAGTAAACACTCTGTCAATTCCTCAGAACCTGTTCGGCTATGCAACTGAAGAAATTACAGTTCCAGTAAGCTTGAATAATCCTGTTGATGATGTTTATGGATTCCAGTTCGATATCGAACTCGGTGAACTGACATACGTTGACGGTTCAGCTGTAGTTACAGACAGAACAAACAGCAACTTCTATATTGTTGCCAGCGTTATCGATAACAATGTTCTGAGAATTCTCGGATATTCAATTCCTCCTACAGCAATTTCAGGTGAAAACGGTGTGATTTGCACATTTGGTGTAACAGCTCCAGAAGAAGGTTACTATCTCCTCCCAATCACAAACAGTGTTTTGAGTGGTATGGTTGGTAATATCCTTTATTCATACGCTCCATTCCCTGGCCTCATCACAGTTGATGAATTAGCAGAATATACAGTTATAGTAAATGCTATCCCAGCAGAAGCTGGTACAGTAACTGGCGGTGGTGTTTATACACAGCATGACATAGCAACCGTTACAGCTACTGCAAATGATGGCTATACTTTCAATTATTGGACAAATAACGAAGGTAATATAGTTTCAGGTGATAACTCCTTCTCATTCACAGTTGTTGAAGATTGTGTATTAAATGCTAATTTCACTGTAACAACGGTTAACATTGAAGTTTCCACTTATTCAACAGGCGGTATCGTTATAGGCGGTGGCCTCTACCATGTTGGTGATATGGTTCAGCTTTTTGCAATTGCAGATGATTGCTATACCTTTGAATATTGGGCTGATGCTAACGGTAATATCCTCAGTTACGATAATCCTTACTCATTCATTGCTGCAGAAGACATAACCATTTTTGCACACTTCACTCAGGCTTCATATACAGTCACTGCTTGGGTCAACCCAACAGAGGGCGGTACTATTACAGGTGTTTCCAACCCTTACAATTGCGGTGACGTTGCAACCCTGACAGCTGTTCCTGCTGAAAACTACTCATTCGATGGTTGGTATTCAGCTGGTGCTCTTATCTCTTCTGATGCAACTTATTCTTTCACTGTTAATGATAACGTTTGGTTGATGGCTCAGTTCAGCATTGAATCAATCACTATCACAGCTTCAGCTGATCCTGAAGAATATGGTGTTGTTTCAGGTGCTGGTTCTTACATCGTAGGTTCTACAGTTAATTTGATAGCTTACCCATTCCCTGGATATTACTTCATTAACTGGACAGAAAATGGTGCTGAAATTTCAACTGATGACACTTACACATTCATAGCAACCGTAAACAGAACTCTTGTTGCTCACTTCGCTATGGACTCTTACACTGTAACTGTAACTGTTGACCCTGCAGACGGTGGTACAGTAACCGGTGCTGGTACATATATTTACAATGACATGGTAACATTAACAGCAACTCCTAACGGTGATTACCAATTTGTGAACTGGACAGATGAAGCTGGCAACGTAGTTGCTTTCGGTCCTCAATATTCATTCTATATTACAAGCGACCGCACATTTACAGCTCACTTCGCTATCGAGTACTACACAGTAACTTTGAATGTTGATCCTGCAGACGGTGGTACAGTAACCGGTGCTGGTACATATCTCTTAGATGAATTAGTAACATTGACAGCAACTCCTAACGGTGATTACCAATTTGTGAACTGGACAGATGAAGCTGGCAACGTAGTTGCTTCCGGTGCTCAATATTCATTCAATATTACAAGCGACCGTACATTTACAGCTCACTTCGCTATCGAATACCACACTGTAACTATAAACGTTGATCCTGTAGAAGGTGGTACAGTAGCTGGTGCCGGTACATATCTCTTAAATGAATTTGTAACATTAACAGCAACAGTTAATGACGGTTATGAATTCGTAAGTTGGACCGATGAAAACGGTAACGTAGTTGCTTTCGGCACTCAATATTCATTCTATATCACAAACGACCGCGTATTTACAGCTCACTTCGTTGAAGATGGTTTGTATCCTGTAGTTTCAATGGATATTGACCATGAAAACTTGACAGCTGTTGTAACTTGGGTACCAACCGCAGGTTCAGACCCATTATACTATATCGTATCTGCTGTTCAGGGTAATAATTCTTACATTACACTCAACACTACAGAAACTACCGCAACTATCAAGTTCGTTGAAGAAGATACTTATATAATCGGTGTAGCTGCAGTTTATGCAAACGGTATGTCAGATTTTGTTACAGATTACGTTGATATCGAAGTCAATGAAATTCACAACTTCAGAGTATCTAATCCATCTCTTAATATTGTTGAATTAACTTGGGATCCATGTCCAAGTGACAGATTCAATGACTTCTACAGATATCATATTACCGGTGGTTCATCACCTATCGATATCTATAATATCAATGACACCACATTCACTGACTATCTTACAGTTCCTGGCGCATATACATATTGTATCACTATAGAGTACGGTCCTCAGGGTATCGTTTCTACAGATGAAATCTGCCACCCAATCACTATCGAACAGGGTGCTATGTTCCCAGCTGTAATTCTTAACCAACCTATCGTTGTCAACATGACAGCTGACGTTTCATGGCAGGTTGCTTATCCTTTGGCAGTTGAATACTACAATGTTTACATTGATAATGTTAAGGTAGGAATGACATCAGATATGAGCTATATCTGCAAACTTGCTACCGAAGATGTTCACACTGTTTCAGTTGAGGCTATTTACGAATACGGTACTTCAGATCGTACTTCAAGCACATTCATTAATGACGTTAATGAAATTTCTAACTTGAATGTAAGTCAGAATTTCGAAGAATTAACTCTTACATGGAATGCTCCTCTTGATACATACAATGACTTCGTTTACTACACAATTACAAGAAACGGTGCTTATCTCGCTGACATTTATAATATTAACGAGACTACATACACTGATTATATAGAAAATGGCAATACAACTTATAACTATTGTATTACAGTTTCTTATCTTGCATCAAATAACAATTATGTAGTATCACAACCAGTCTGCAAGTCAATCACTGTTGCTGAAATCTTCCCGCCTGTAACTTATATCTCAGTTGACAATGAAAACTTGTCATTCTTAGCTACATGGCCAGCAATGCCAGGTGCAGTTTCTTACACAGTATCAGGCGTTGTTGATAATCCTGTAACAGTTGTTGATCCTCAGTTCTTCGGCTCAGTAGATGAAGTTGCCCTTCAGACAATTACTGTTGTAGTTAATTATGCTCAAGGCTCTTCAATCCCTGCAAATGAAGAATTCCAGATTTCTCTTAACGCTCCTAAGAATTTCACAGCTGTACCTAATGGTGGTGACATTGTGATGACTTGGGGTGCTCCTAATGACAAGTATGGTGATTTGACAGGTTACGTCATCACAAGAAACAGCGAAGTTGTTGCAACAGTTGCTGCTGAAGTCCTGACTTATACTGACACTCCTGATTACGGTATCTATGAATACTGTGTAAAGGCTCAGTATGGTTACGCTTACTACTCAGCATCAGATTGCCAGAGCTCCGTTGCTCCTGAATGCCCAGCTGTTACAGACCTCTATGGTGCTTTCAACTTTAATGATGGTACAGTGACATTATACTGGACAGCTCCTACAAATGGTACATTTACATACAATGTTTACAGGAACAATGTGAAGATCGCTTCTGTTGATCAACCTACTTACGTTGATAGTGGTATCAATTCTTACGATGATTATGTTTACAATATCTCAGTTGTATGCTTCGATGGAGTTGAATCTAATCTCTCCAACCCATTCAGCGGTTCATTCGCTTGCGGCGGATTCCCAGTTGAGAACCTCAGAGCCGTATACGATAATGCTGGTGGTCAGCCAAATGTAACCCTTACATGGGATAAACCTCTTGACTTCATCGATGGTCAGGTTTATAACATCTACAGACAAGGTGAACTTATCGCTTCACAATATGCTGGTACAACCTATGTTGATTATGTAAACATTCCTTCCGGTACTTATTCCTACACAGTTACTGAAGTTTGCCCTGATGGTTCAGAATCACTGCCAAGCACAGTTAACGTAGCTGTAGAAACAGGTATTGATGATTTCAACATCAGTGTTAATGTTTATCCTAACCCAACTGCTGGTGATGTAACTATTGAATGTGAAAACATGAACAGTATTACTATCTACAACAGTCTTGGTCAGGTTGTAAGAAATATAAGCGTGGATGCTAACTCAATAACAGTTTCCACTTCTGATATGTCATCAGGCGTTTATATCTTCAACATCATTAACAATGATGGTAACGCTATTCAGAAACGTGTTATCGTTAGTAAATAATCATAACACATATTAATTAAAAAAGGGGGGATTTTAGTCTCCCCTTTTTTTTCTCTGTTTGTTTTGGATAAGTATAATAATGACTGCTGTAGAATCGTTTATTATTTATTACAATTATCAATGAAAAAGATATTATTATTAAGTTTGATTTCTCTCTTTGCAACAGTTACGTTTGCTCAGAATACCAGGACTGTCGTAGTTTCCGAAGGATTTGACTATGTTTTTCCTCCTGATGAATGGACAATCACAACTACCAACAGTACGGCCACTTGGATACAAGGTAATGGTGAGGTCAATTTCTCAACAATAGATGAGAACAGTCTTTACTCCGCTATAGTTCCTGTCGCTGAAAGCGGCCCGGAACAGGATGAATGGCTTGTGTCACCATTGATTTATATTCCTCAGAATTCCCTGATGTCGTTTTATGCGATGTTCAATTGGAGCAAATTACCTGTCGGTGGCAGTGGAAATCCTGGCGCAACCATTAAATTCATGATTTCAAACGATGGTGGAACTAACTGGACCCAAATGTGGGATGCCAATAACACTCCTCAATTCTCGGGATATCAATGGAAACACAGGTACGTGGATTTGGCAAGCTATGCGGGAACAAATATGAGGTTCGCCTGGGTTGTTACTGGATTTGACGGCGGCGTATTTGCTGTTGACGGCATTGAAATTATTTCAAACCTTGATAATGATATCACCATTGAACCTACAATTCCTTTCGATGGAGTCTTCAACTTTGTCCAAATCCCTTTGTCTCAGATAGATGCGCTTAATGCCAAACTTCAAGAGTATTTCGAACAGATTACTCCTGAATTGTCGTTCTATCAGTGCATCATTCATAATAACGGCAGAAATATTGCCCATAACGCTTATCTTAAGGCATTTGTCAATAATTCTCTTATCGGCCAGACAACCCCTGTTGAAATCTCCCCTGGCTCCGCATCTGATGTGGTAGGCATTCCTTCTTTGCTCAATTTTGTGATGGGTACCAACCTTGTATCTTACGAAATAGTTATGGATTCGATTGATCAGAATCCATCTGACAATTATGCTTCTGAAATAAAAGTCATAACTGAGAATATCTACGCTGTCGATTCCGTTAACTCGTTTTCCGCTGGCTACAGCAATAGTGGGATGATAGGCAATCTGTTTGCCATCCCATCCAAAACTCATGTAATCAATGGAATACAGCTTGCTTTCTCACAATCGTCACACGTTGGGGACAAATTTAAGGTTTCATTTTATTTTTATCAGACAGCCGATAATATATTCAACGGGTCTGAACCTAACCTGACACTTCCATTCTTCACATACGAAATCTCCAAAAATAGTGATATGATTGGCGGTTTTGGGAATATTATACTGCCATATCTCCGCTTTCCACAATTCGGAACCTATCTCCTGATGATTGAACCGATCACCGGAACTTCCGATTTATGCTATGATGAGACTGATGTGATGTCATATTTTATTGATGAAAATAACGATGTCGTTCCAGTAACCGGTTATGGTGCAATGGGATGCCGTCTGATAATTGATAATATTCCTACTTCCTCATGTGATGTTAATGTCACTAACATGAAGGCGACCGATAATTGCGACAATACAGTCACTTTTTCATGGGACGCAACTGGTGACCATTATCTTTTATCATTGTCGTATATGGAGGGTGGCAACTATTATTCAAGAGAGTTTATCACCGATGAAAATGAAGTGGAAGTTGACAACTTGGATTACAGAAGTTATACTTGGAGCGTCACACCTTACAATAATGAGGGAGTAAGTGGCGGCTATTTCTCACAGACTTTCAATTATACCGACCATTCATTGTTTGAACCAGTTGGTAATCTCAGTGCTGTGGTGAATCCCGACAATGTGATACTTTCATGGAACAAACCTAATGTGCAGTCAGTTACGGGCTTTCAAATTTATCAGGATGGCTATTTTATCGAATCTGTGCCGGATAACATTACATCTTATTCAATACAGTCGAATGATGAAGAATCGGAATATGGAGTAAGGGTAGTTTACAATTATGGTTGCTATTCGGAAATGGCAACGATTTTGGTTGATGCTGTCTGTGTTATGCCTTCTTCTCTCGAACTTGACGCTACCGTCCCAAATACGGTTACCATGACATGGGATCTGGCTGCCGATGGAGCCAGATATTATATTTACAGAGATGGCAATCTCCTTACGGAATCACCAATAAATTCGAATACCTATACTGACAGAAACGTTCCTGGCGGTAATTATTATTATGGTGTTACAGCATATTATAATGTTAATGGCTGTGAATCGGAAATGATTGACTCTCAAGTAAAAGTATTCGATGGCATTGCGGATATAACCAATAATATCATGGTTTATCCTAACCCTGCAGATTCATATTTTGTCGTCAAAGGTGAAAACCTTGAACAGATTGTGGTCTATGATGTTATCGGTCAGCAGGTTTTGGTAAGACAGGCAGAATCCGACAAGGAGAAAATAGATGTGGCATCATGGAATCCGGGCATTTATATTGTGTCTGTCAAGAGCGTGAATGCCAAACCGTTTATGTATAAACTGGTACGCAAATAGTTAATTTTCGTATAAGGATTTGATAATATCCCTGATTATTGCGTTGTCGGTGGAAGGTGGGGTTAGGATGCTTGCACCGGTGAGAAGTTCACAGGTGTGATTTATAGCATCAGGATACAGGCTGTCGGAAGCGATTTCAATCGAAGTGATGACAGCCTTTTTTTCATCTATGGTCATGGCTATCTCCACGTTGCCCCAGTCATATTGAAAAGAATAATTGGCGTTGAAACTGCGCCATTTTCCGTATAGAAATTTTTCGGAGCCATATAAGTCGCTTGTCCTTTGCACTTCGGGAATATTGCTCAGTTCTTCGAAATCAAGGATGTTTGCCTTGCTTTCATAGATATTTTCGAAGGCATCTATAAGATGGGGCATTATGTTGTCGGAAGTGATATTGGCGACTTCCGACAGGTTGATTATGCGATTGGCAACTGACTTGACACCGTGTTTCATAAGTTTTACAGGTTTGACGATGAGGTATCTGCTTATTTTTTCCATATCAGATTTTATCAGCAGGGTTCCATGGTGAAGACAGTTTGATTTGCTGTTGCTGAAGGCATTGCCTGAAAATTTCCTGCCCTCGAAAGTCAAGTCGTTGCGACCGGAAATGGACGTTTCCAATCCATAATCGCGAAGCGCATTCTGTATTACGGAGAAATGTTTGAGTATGTTGAAGTTTGATTGGTGTGCGACAAAAGAAAAATTGATGTTGCCGAGGTCGTGATAAACGGCACCGCCACCGGTATTGCGGCGGGCAAGAAACCCGCCGTCACCGATGAGTTTGTCTAAATCACATTCAGAAAAGGGGTTCTGATTGGCTCCAATAACCACCGTATGCCTGTTTTTCCATAGAAACATGGAAATGGTGTCCCTGTTGTTGGTTTTCAACAGGTGGTTTTCAACCGCCAAATTGAGGTACGGGTTGGTTTGATTGGAAATTATGATATTGGTTGTCATAAGGCTATTTTAATCCCCTTGCGCGTAAATATGGTTCGTTGGATGGTTCTTTTCCTCTGAATTTGACGTATTGAGCCATTGGTTCATCCTGTCCGATGTTGGTTAATACATAGTTACGGAATTTGGCTGCTATTTCTTTGTTGAATATGTCGCCCGTTTCCTTGAATGCCTGGAATGCATCCTTGTCAAGAACTTCAGCCCATGTATAGACATAGTAACCTGCTGCATAGCCGTCACCGTCGAAAATATGTTTGAAGTAAGTAGAACGGTAACGTGGCAGGATTTCATCAATCAGATGGATTTCTTTCATGCAGTCACTTTCGAATTTAACCACATCTTCGGTCTTTTCAGTTGTCTTTGCATGCCATTTGAGGTCGAGAAGTGAAGCGGCAAGCAGTTCTGTGGTGTTGAAGCCTGTATTGAAAGTGCTGCTTTTTACGATTTTGTTGATAAGTTCGTCAGGAATGACTTCATTTGTCTGATAATGGCGTGCATAAAGACGAAGCATTTCAGGCTCGCTGCACCAGTTTTCCATAATCTGTGATGGAAGCTCAACCATGTCGCGAGGGAAATTGCCGCTTATACGTGAATATTTGTTGTATGAGAAGAGATTCTGAACGGCATGACCAAATTCATGGAACAGAGTTTCGGCCTCGTCAAAGGACAGCAATGAAGGAGCGTCTGCTGTTGGTTTGGGGAAG
Organism: Bacteroidales bacterium; assembly: GCA_016285515.1. Taxonomy (GTDB): domain Bacteria; phylum Bacteroidota; class Bacteroidia; order Bacteroidales; family BM520; genus RGIG7150. The sequence continues at coordinate 45,370 of JAEEQW010000006.1, read as the reverse complement.
TTGCATGTTATTGTGGCAATAGGATAGACTCTTTTGCCATTGATGTCGTCAGTACCGACTCTGAGACTTTCGCACCATGCTCCCTGACCTTTTTCCGGACGCGGATAGTAGTCGAGGTAGATGAGACCAACTAAGTCATTGTTGGCTTCGGTGACTTTGAAAACTTCAACATCAGGGAAATAAGTCGGAATATCTTCAAGTTTCTCAAATTTAAGGCCATAGAGCTTATTGGTCAGAAGAAACATGCCGTCTCTGACATTTTCGAGTTTGAAATAAGGCTTAAGTTCGTTTTCGTCAAGGTTATATTTGGCTTTGCGGACCTTCTCCGCATAGTACCACCAATCCCAGGATGCAAGTTTGAATTTGCCACCTTCTTTTTTGATAATCTTTTGCATTTCAACGACTTCGTTTTTGGCAACCTTGAGAGCCTGATTGTAAATATCAAGTATGAAATTATATGCTACATCTGCATCTTTGGCCATATTTTCTGCAATCTGATATTGTCCGAATGAATTGTAACCAAGGAGATGTGCCTTGCGTACACGAAGATTGACGATGCTGTCAACTGTCTCGCGATTGTCGTTGGCGTTATTGTTGAGACCGCGCATGAAATAACCGCGATAGAGTTTTTCCCTCAAATCTCTTCTGTCGGAAAACTGAAGGAAAGGAAGCATGGAAGTGAATGTCGGAGAAAACAGCCATTTGCCCTTGTTTCCGTCATTTTCAGCGGCAAGAGCAGCTTGGTCGATAATTTCCTTGGAAAGACCGGAAAGGTCTTCAGGATTGTCAATATAAAGTTTGAAATTGTTTGTCTCTGCAAGAAGGTTGCTGCTGAATTTCAGGAAGAGTGATGACAATTGTAAGTTGACTTTTTTAAGTTGCTCTTTGTCTTCAGCACTTAAATTGGCACCATTTCTTACGAAATCCTCATAATATTTGTTGACTACCATCATCTGGTCACTGTCAAGATTGAGCTTTTCACGATTGTCGTAAACGCTTTTTATCTTCTGAAACAGTTGGTCGTTCATGGTGATGTTGTCTTCATGTTGTGAGAGCATTGGAAATATGGTTTCAGCAAGCTGCTGAATTTCTTGAGTGCAATGATTCTCAAAAAGAGCCATGAAAGTTGAGGTTATTCTGTTGAGGTCTTCACCCGACTTGTCGAAAGCCCAGATTGTATTTTCAAAATCCGGAGTGTCAGTATTGTTGATAATGGCTTCTATTTCAGCATTTTGTTGGTCGATGCCAAATTGAAATGCAGGCAGAAAGTCACTGTTTTTGATTTTGTCGAAAGGCGGAACACCGTATGGAGTGTCGAATGGTTTTAGCAATAAGTTTGTTTCCACGTTTTTGTTTTCATTTCTGCATGATGACAATGCGGTGCAAGTCACAGCTATTAAACATAAAAGTAAAGTTTTTTTCATAATGATAATATTGATTGATAACGATTTATAAAATAAAAAGTGAGAGCATCATCAGACACTCTCACCATAATTCTAATACATTGGGAAAGAAAATGTAAATTATTTTTTAGCAGGTTCATTGCCAATCAGACACCAAATGAGTGCAGCAAGAACAGCACCGATGAAAGGACCGACAATGTAAGCCCACACCTGTTTCAGAGCTTCACCGCCTTCGAAAACGGCAGGAGCGAGTGAACGTGCAGGGTTAACTGACGTACCTGTATAGTGAATGCCTACCAAATGAACTACTATTAATGAAATACCGATGGCGAGACCGGCAAGGTTACCTGCTCCTTTCTTGGAGTCGGTTGTACCGAGAACTACGAGGACAAACACGCATGTCAGGAAAATCTCGATAATCATTCCTGTTACAGGTCCTTCCGAGCATACATTTGCACCAGTTGTTGTGCCTTCGGCTCCAAGCATGGAGACCATCAGATACAAAATTGCAGAACCAATGAAGGCTCCAATGCATTGGAATACCATATACATTATGGCATCTTTGCCGCTGATGCGTTTGGCAATCCAGCAACCAAGCGTGATTGCAGGGTTAATGTGACATCCTGAAATATTGCCGATGGTGTAAGCCATGGCTACTACTGCAAGACCGAAAGCACATGCTGTGCCGATTACTGATGCAGGGTCGATGCCGCAATTCAAACTGACGGCTGTACCGCATCCCAAAAGAACCAATACCATGGTTCCGAACATTTCTGCTAAGTACTTTTTCATATTTATCATATTTTTATTTTTGCAAATATATTAATAATTGCCATTATGTATGACTTCCACAGCCTTTTTTACCTCCTTGTCCATGGAATTATAAACAGGATAAAAACCTTCGTAATCGAAAAGATTTCTTCCGATATAAGATTTTGTAAGTATAGCTATTTCTTTTTTAACTTCTTGATATTCAGTGGTATTTATTGTGATGTTATTCTTTTCGGCTTCTTCTAAAATGTCATTCATCATTTTTGGAGTTACCGTAAATTTGTTGATAAAATCTTTTGCAGTGGGAAATTGTTTCATCAGCATATCACGATTGCTGTCGGTGTAGTTGAAAGCGTATTTGAAAATGACAGATTTATTGATGATTTGGTAGTAGAAATCATTGTCTTTGTAGTCTTCGATTGGTACGAAGACATCAGGGGTGATACCGCCTCCGCCATAAACGATTCTGCCATTGTCGGTAAAATATTGTTTGGTGGTATCCACAGTATGAATGCTGTCGGCAAATTCAAGTTCACCCGACAGGTAGCGTTCGTAGTATTCCTCATAATATTTTTCCTTGCCGTTTGCGTATGAGCGTTGGATACATCTGCCGCTTGGGGTGTGGTATCTTGCTACCGTGATGCGGACGGCAGAGCTGTCGTCAAGCTGCATTTGTTCTTGGACGAGACCTTTTCCGAAAGTTGTTCTTCCCACGATGACACCTCTGTCGTGGTCTTGTATTGCACCGGCTACGATTTCACTTGCCGAGGCTGATGCCTCATTGACAAGAATTACAAGATTTCCGTCAAGGAATTTGCCTTTGCTGAGAGCTACACCGTTAACACGCGGAGAGTTGAGGCCTTCGGTGAAAACAATGAGAGAATTCTTCTTCAGAAATTGTGACGAGACTTCAATTGCAGACTTCAGCAAACCTCCGCCGTTGTATCGCAAATCAAGGATTAAATTGGTCATCCCTAAGAATTTCAGTCTGGAGAGGGCCTCGCTGAATTCCTGCGATGTTGTCATTGAAAAGGATGAAATCTTGATGAAACCGGTGGAGTCATCAATCATATATGCTATATCGACGCTCGTGTTGGGAATTACATTTCTGACGATATTGTAGTAGAGTGTGTCTGTGATGCCGCGGCGAACAATTCCAACATTGACCTCGGTTCCTTTCGGACCTTTGAGCAAATGCTGGACGTCTTCGTTTTTGATACCTACTCCTGCAACTATACTGTCGTTGACTTTAACTATCCTGTCACCGGCTCTTATTCCCACTTTTTCAGAAGGGCCGCCTTGTATGGTCTGAACGATGAAAATAGTGTCTTCTTCGATTCTGAACTGCACACCGATGCCTTCGAAATTGCCTTGCATAGCCTCATCGCTCGATTTCAGGTCTTTGGAGTTGAGATAAACCGAATGCGGGTCAAGTTCATCAAGCATCTTTTCCATTGCTATTGCTTCAAGTTCGTAGTTGTCAACAGAATCGACGTATTTGGCATCGAGAAGATTAATGAGTTTGTTGAATCTTGCGGTGCCTTGTTCTGTATTGTTTTGTTGAGGCAAGTTTCCCACAGGCATGATGTAGGTTGCAAGAAACAGACCTGCAATGATTGAGCATACAATGATGAGCGGCAAGTATATTTTGGTTTTTGTTGACATGATTAAAGAAATTAATTATTTGTTGTTGAAGTTTGACATGGTGAAACTGGGACCTGCTGTCACGAAACTTTTTATGGCTTCTGCTGCGATTTCGAGGCGTGGCTGGATATTGTTTTTCATTTCTTCGTCTGAAATTTTTCCAAGGACATAATCTATCTGTTCGCCATAGTTGAAATCGTGTCCTATTCCAAAACGCATACGACTGAACTGCTGTGTGTTAAGTGTTTCAATGATATTATTCAGACCGTTGTGTGAGCCACCGCTGCCTTTGGTTTTGATTCTTATTCTGCCCAAGTCGAGGTCAAGGTCGTCAGAGATAACGAGAAGGTTTTCCAAAGGGATATTCTCCTTATCCAACCAATATCTGACGGCTTTGCCGCTGAGGTTCATGAAAGTTGTGGGTTTGAGGACTATCAGGATTCTGCCTTTGTAGCGCATGGTTCTTACAAATCCATAGCGTTCGGCAGTAAAGGGTTCGGCAACATCTTTGGTGAGTTCGTCTGCCACCATCCATCCGATGTTATGGCGTGAACGTTCATATTCTTCCCCTGGATTACCCAGACCTACAATAAGATACTTTGCCATTTTTTATGTACCCGAGGCCGGAATCGAACCGGCACGAGTTACCTCAACGGTTTTTGAGACCGTCGCGTCTACCTATTCCGCCACTCGGGCTTTGCGGATTTGTTTTGCGCTGCAAATGTACAATAAATAATTTAATTGCATCGCAATTATCGCAAAATTTATGATTCCTTTATCATGTGAACGTCCAACTGAGGGAATGGGAAGGATATTCCCTTCTTAGGAAGGGTAGTGTATATGGCATCGTTGATATCGAACTTTACACCCCAATAGTCGGACGATTTGACCCAGGCGCGCACGGTGTATTCTATGCTGCTCTCCTTCATGGCGGCAAGTGCAATGAAGGGATCCTGTGCCCCTGATGTGGAAGAGTCAAGCACTCTCTTGTCGGCAATGAGTATCTGCATGATTTCCTTTTTGACAGCCTCACTGTCAGAGCCGTATGACACGTCAACACCCCAATCCACACGTCGCAGCGTCTGTGATGAGTAGTTATTGATGGTGCCGTTGAAAAGGGCACCGTTTGGGATGATGATTTCCTTGTTGTCAACGGTGATGATTTTTGTGCTCACAATGTTCATTTCTTTAACGGTGCCGGAGAATCCTTGTGCCTCTATGAAGTCACCGGATTTGAAAGGCTTAAAGATGAGCAGCATGATTCCGCCGGTGAAATTCTGTACAGTTCCGCTCATAGCCATGCCTATTGCCATGCCACCTGCAGCGAGAAGGGCAGCCAGGCCGGTGGTGTTAATGCCCAAAGCGGCTATAGTTGAGCATATAAGCAGAATCCAAAGAATTATGGACACAAGGCTGTCGGTGAATGATATCAGCGCAGAATCGTTTTCCTTACGTTTGCCCATGCGTTTGCGCACCCCTTTGCGCACCATTTTGATAATCCATGCCCCCAAACCTAAAATAACGAGGGCGGCAAGCACCTTCAGTCCGAAATGAATCGCCGATTCAGTGAGGGATGAAACAATCTCATCAGGACTTTTTGACCCAAGGGCTTTAATGGCAGTTTCGCCGCTGTTCTTTATAGAATCGGCGGCAGCTTGTGCTGAGGCTATTGCTTCGGTCGATTGTAAAAAAATGAAGTTTGACATGAATTGATTATTTTATTGAAATTGGATTGAATAATTTATTGGAAGCACCATTCTGACACGGACGGGTTTGTTGCCGACCTTGCCGGGTTCCCATTTCGGAAACAGCTTGACGACACGTATTGCCTCTTCTTCACAGGCTTTGTTGAATCCTTCCTCTATGCCGACATTGCCTATGGAACCGTCTTTTTCTATGATAAACCATACCTTGACAATTCCTTGTGCCCTTATATCCTGTGCTGATTGAGGATATACGAGATGTGTCTGCAGGAACAAGGGAAGTTTGTCCATTCCACCCTGAAACTGAGGGAATGTTGTAAGCTTGTTGGTGAGTTCATATATGGTGGTGTCATTGTCGGAGACTTCATTTGCATTTTCCATGACAACGTTGTTGGTATTCATATTAGGAACTATTTTCCTCATTTCATTGTCAACGGCTGCTCTGAAAATCTGTGAATCGTGTCGAGCCTGTTCCTCGGGAGTCATCGTCTTATCAGCTGTGTTTGAAACAGTCCCTTTTTCAGTTGTTTCTTTCTTTTTGCCCTGCTGGTTGTTGCATGCCGTGATACACAATGCGGCGATTATGGCAATTATTGTGACAAGATGTCTTTTCATGTTATTCAGTAAATAATTTGATGATGTTGAGTATGACCTGTGAAGCTTTTTCCATGCTTTCGAGAGGGACGTATTCCATTTTTCCGTGGAAGTTGTGGCCTCCGGCAAAGATATTGGGACACGGAAGACCCATAAACGACAGATTGGCTCCGTCTGTACCTCCTCTGATAGGCTGGATTTTCGGCTTTATTCCTGCCATTTCCATGGCTTTTATTGCCTTTTCGATAATCTGGTAATGCGGTTCAACCTGCTGGCGCATGTTGTTGTACTGGTGCTTAATTTCCAGTGTTACAATGTTGCCGTATTTTTTGTTGATGAAATCGACAGCATCGGCAATTATTTGCTTTTTTGCCTCGAATTTTGAGGTGTCGTGGTCACGGATGATGTATTGCATGGTTGATTCCTCCACAGTTCCTGCAAAGTTGATGATATGGATGAATCCTTCGTAGTCGCAAGTGAATTCAGGACGCTGTTCCACTGGGAGCATTCCGTTGAGTTCCATTGCCACAAGAATTGCATTTATCATCTTGCCTTTGCCATATCCGGGGTGTATGTTGCGGCCCTGGATGTGGACTTTTGCAGCTGCTGCGTTGAAATTTTCATATTCGAGTTCTCCGATTTCACCGCCGTCAATTGTGTAGGCATATTTTGCACCGAATTTCTTGACATCAAACTTTGCCACACCGCGGCCTATCTCTTCATCGGGCGTGAAGCCTATTTTAATCTCACCATGCTTGAAATCAGGATGTTCCATGATGTATTCTGCCGCATACATTATGGCTGCCACACCGCCTTTGTCATCGGCACCGAGAAGCGTATTGCCGTCGGTGGTAATCATCGTTTGTCCCTTATACTGTGCCATCTCGGGGAATTCCGAGACTTTTAGTGACAGGTTTTTCTCCTTGTTGAGCAGTATGTCACCGCCATCGTAGTTTTTGATAATCTGCGGTTTGATGTCGGTTCCGGAAGCGTCTGGCGAAGTGTCAACGTGTGAAATGAAACCTATAGGCGGAATGTTTTTGCCGGTGTTTGACGGGATGGAGGCCATAACATAACCATATTCGTCAAGGGTTGCTTCTATTCCCATTGCCTTCAGCTCGTTAAGGAGCATGTTGAGAAGGTTGAACTGTTTCTGTGTGCTCGGCTGACTTTCAGACTCAGGGTCCGACTGTGTGTCAACCGAAATGTATCTTAAAAATTTATCTAATAGTTTTTCCATGTTGTATGTATTAATCATCAATTTTAGCGCGTTTTGAATCCCATATCATGTATATGATGAGGGCTATGTACATTATCAGGGCGATAAGTCCTGCAAGAGATGTTGAGGAGAAAGGTTCTCCCGATGCGGTCATGGCTGTGAGGTTGACGTTGGCGAATTTGAGGATTGCGCTTACAACGCCCATGAGAGCGCCACCGGCGATGAAGCCCGATGCGATGAGTGTGCCTCTGTTGTAGCGTGCTGCGTTGAGCTTTTCGTTTTTGCTGCGTGTGTTCACGTACCATGCGATTGCTCCGCCTATAAGAAGAGGGATGTTGAGGTCGATAGGGATGAACATACCTAATGCAAATGGAAGAGCCGGAACTTTTATCAGCGTGAGAATCAGTGCGATGGCTGCACCTATGCCGTAAAGTAGCCATGGTGCATTTCCGCCTGACATCATCGGTTCTATCACCGCTGACATCGCATTGGCCTGCGGTGCCACAAGAGCACTGTCACCTACGAATCCGTATGCTTTGTTCAATACCATTATTACGCCTGAAACTGTTGCGGCTGCAACGATTACACCGACAAACTTCCAGATTTCCTGATTCCTCGGAGTTGTGCCTATCCAATACCCGACTTTCAGGTCGGTGATGAAAGCACCTGCAACTGCAAGAGCAGTGCAAACAACCCCACCTATTATCAGCGTTGCCGTCATTCCGTCAGAACCGCTAAGTCCTGCAGCAACCATCACCAATGATGCAAGTATCAGAGTCATAAGCGTCATTCCACTGACAGGGTTTGAACCTACTATTGCAATTGCGTTGGCAGCCACAGTAGTGAACAAGAACGATATCACAGCGACAACCAGAATGCCTATGACGGCATGACCTGCGTTGTGGACTACTCCGAACCAGAAGAATAAAAATGTGATGATGAGCACCACAATGATACCCATGACAATGAATTTCATGGACAAGTCTTTGTCAGTGCGGTCAACAGTTATATCTGTGTTTTTCTTTCCTTTGAATTCATTTGTGGCAAGTTTGACCGATGATTTGATTACGCCCCATGATTTGATGATGCTGATGAGACCGGCCATAGCGATGCCGCCGATGCCAATGTGACGTGCATATCCTGAAAAAATTGCTTCGGGTGACATCTCACCTATGGTCTGTGTGATACCTGTGTTCATAAGGTCTATCACCTGATTGCCCCAGAAGATGTTCATGCCGGGGATGATGATGAACCATACTAACAGCGAGCCGCAGCAGATGATGAAGGCATATTTGAGGCCGATGATGTATCCCAATCCGAGGACTGCAGCACCGGTGTTGACCTTGAACATCAGTTTTGCGTTGTTGGCAAGAGTGTTGCCCCAGCCTATCATCCTTGTGGTTATGGTCTCACTCCACCAACCGAAGGTTGAAACTATAAAATCGTACAATCCGCCTATCAAACCACTGATAACCAGCAACATCGAATCTTTACCCTTCTTTTGTCCGCTGACAAGCACCTGTGTGGTGGCAGTGGCTTCCGGGAAAGGATATTTTCCATGTTGTTCCTTCACAAAATATCTTCTGAAAGGTATTAGAAATAAAATTCCGAGAACACCGCCAAGCAGCGAGCTTAGAAACACCTGCCAGTAATTGATGCTGATACTGTAGCCTTTGCCTTGCAGAATGTACAAAGCAGGCAATGTGAATATTGCACCGGCAACCACGCCACCGGAGCAGCCGCCAATCGACTGTATGATGACATTTTGAGACAGCGCATCAATTTTCTTTGCAACTCCCGACAGACCAATGGCTATAATCGCTATAGGTATGGCCGCTTCAAAGACCTGTCCCACCTTTAAGCCGAGATAGGCGGCAGCTGCTGAAAACAATATGGTCATCAGCAAGCCAATTGTCACAGACCATACTGTAACTTCTTTATATCTTTTGTCTTTTGATAGTATGGGTTCGTATGTCTCACCTGGTTTCAGTTCACGGTGGGCATTTTCCGGTAACCCTTTCGGAATGTTTTCTGATTCTGCCATTTTTAAAAGTTTTTATTTTGCAAAAATACCAATTATTTGTCAAAAACCAATCAAAAATCAGAGGGAATTGTTTTGAATTGATTTATCTTTGCACCCATGAAAAAACACCTGTTGAATATCATTCTCCTGTGTTTCCTGCTTGCAATGGTTGCTTGTGGAAGGAATGTTCAACATGCTTCGGAAGCGGATTTTCAAGAGGCTCAGATTCAATATGATAGTGGATTTGTGCTTTCGAGTCAAGACAGTTTGTTGGCGGCGTTTCCGCATTTCATCCGAGTGGCCGAAAAATTGGAGTATGTTCCAGACGACATGACCGCTGAAGATATGCTTTTGGCCTCGCGGGCCTATTATCAGATGGCACATATATTCGGAAGTAAGATGGAGAACAATGCTGAGATTGATGCGTTGCGTTGGGCGTTAAACTATCAAAAGGCCATCAATGACACCGTTTGGATGGCTCGTACAGGATGGATGCTGGCAAGTGCTTTCGAGACAGTTAAGGAAAATGATTCGGCGCAGTTCCATTTGAACCAGTCAATCCCGTATTTGGACACAGTTTCCGACAATGTTTGGGACTACATTGGTGCCCGAAATCTTTTGTCCAGTTTGTATTTCGACAACAACCAAATTGACTCCTGTTTGCAGGTGCAGCGAGAAATTATCGCTTTCAAGGTACGGCGAGGCATAGACTCCAAAGGCGATTCGGTATGCATGGGAATGAATTTGTTTTTCTCTGGCAGGAAGGCGGAGGCCAAACCATATCTGCTGAAAATCTTGGACATGGAGCGTGACGATGTGGAGAAGGGAGTCGTCATGTCGCTTTTGGCACAGGTCTATGAAGAAGACCAAAACGCTGATAGTTCAGCATTTTGCCAGAGTTTCCAAACCTCATACGTGCAAGCTGAATCAGAGCGGGTGAGCGATGGGCTGTTGGCCGTGAAGCAATATGAACAATACAAGACTGAACGCGATGCGCGTTTGGCTGGTTTACGCGCGCAGAAAGCGACTCAAAAGGCAAAGGTGTTGCATTTCGTTTATGTGGTCGTGGCATTGCTGCTGTTGGCTGCCATTGCCTTTGTCATTTACCATCGTCGCTACCGCAGAAGGATGAACCAAGAGCACGAAGTCATCCGACGTGACTTGCAGGAAGCACGAGGCACTTTGGAAGCCAAGGCGTTGGAGACACTTTTTATAAAGGCGGAGGCTATCTATAACGACCGATTTAACAACAAGGCCAAGCGCATCCTTGAAGTGTTCGAAGAGGCCTACCCCGATGCCTTGGTACGACTGAAGGTCGCCCATCCAGACTTGAACGAGACTGAGCTCGATGTTTGCGTGCTTTCATATTTTCCCTTCCGCATGAAGGAAATCGCCGACATCCTCGACCTGCGCGAGAACACCATCTCGAAATACCGTTCTAACATCAAGAAGAAGACGCAAGTCGATTCGTTTGAGGTGCTTTGGAGACAGTTTGTAGGCTGATTTCGGGTGGATTTCCCCCAATTTTTTGTGGAAAAACTTTTTGTAATCCGTTGGTATTCAACAATGTTTTTAAAGAAAATAGTGGATTGGCCGATGGAAATGGTATTTTTGGCGGTTTTTTGTTATATTTTTGTGACAAAAAAGTACTCCTAATGAAAAAGTGTTTTATTCTATTTGTTTTGCTCGCAGTCGGGATGACGGTCGCAGCACAAATACCTTGGGACGGCTCTATAGCCGAATCATACAATGGCGGTAACGGCACATCAGGTAATCCTTACCAAATTGCTACAGCGGAACAATTGGCATTTCTTGCGCAGCAGACCAACGACGGCTCAGGGGGCGATGCCTATTATGTTCTAACGGACGACATTATTTTAAACGATGGCGACTCTTTGTTATGGACTCCTATTGGCAGTATCCGCACTTTTACAGGTGTATTTGATGGCGATGGTCATGTAATTAGTGGGCTATATATAAACGGACAAAAGACTTCTGGATTGTTTGCAATTACAGAAAATGCTACGATAATAAATGTAAGTCTTGAAAATGCCACAGTTTTGGAATATGAGCAGGAATACGTATATTCTGCAATTGGTGGAATTCTCATAGGCAAAGCGAAAAACACCAATGTCCTGGATTGCACTGTGGACGGTCTTATTGAGATTTTCAGCGCTGTAGCCAATGGTGGAATCATCGGTCTTTGTGATGTCGATCTCGGTGAATCCGACACTGTTTTCATCAAAAACTGCGTCAACAATGCCAAAGTCCGCGAAAACGAAAGATGTGGAGGAATTGTCAGCAAAACGATTATTGATAACGGTCATCTCGTCATAGACCATTGTGTGAATCATGGTTATGTAAATGGTTGGACTTTTGCCGGAGGCATCGTAGGTGAAGGTGATTTTATCATCAAAAACTGTGTCAATTACGGTGAAATTGTTTCGGAAGGTACTGCCGGAGGCATGGTGGGACAAGGCGGAAGTGATTGTGAAATCACATATTGTTTCAATCAGGAATCGGGTAAAATCACGGGTGGCATGAATACGGGAGGCATCATCGGGACAGCCTTATTCACTACTATGTCATGTTGTGGCAATGCAGCGTTACTTACAGGTGTCAACGATGATGAAATTATGATGGGCGGCATTTCAGGTGCCGACGGAACTATTTACAATTGCTATAATCGTGGAGATTTAACCGCTGTTTATACTGGCGATGACCCGCTCCTCATCCAAATGGGCGGAATAGCAAGCACTCCACTCCATGATGAGTACATACGTAATGTGTATAACGCTGGAGCCATCATCAAGCCTTCTAATCCAAACATAATGAGTGAGTGGTATGGACATATTGTCCCTGCGATTTTTAGTGATACATTGATTATTGATTGTTATTGGACGGGTAATGAATCAATTACAACGTATGTTTACAACATAGGTTCCAATAGTTGGGTACATATTCCGAATTCATGCGCTTTCAACCCTGGCGCTACGGCAACAACGTGGATCCTTGATGAGACTTTGCACGGAACCACTGACCTGCTCGAAGCGTTGAACGCAGGTGCGATGGGGCAATGTGTTTGGGTTGAAGATGTCGAAGGTATTAATGCAGGCTTTCCCATCCCTCGTCCTATGGGTTATGAAAATGTAAAGGAATTTTCTGCTTCAAAACTGATGGTATATCCCAACCCGACCAATAGCGTTCTTTTTGTAGATATGCACGGCATTGAGACGCACGGCCGTGCGTCTCTACAACAAAACGCATACCGCATCACCAACCTCATGGGCCAAACCCTGCAATCAGGCACCCTCATGGGCGATAACCAACAATTGGATGTTTCGGCTTTGCCTGTTGGCATGTATCTCCTTACCATTGACAGTGCGACGGTGAAATTTATTGTGAAATAAATGAAATGATGAAAACAAGACTACAATTTGCATTATTGGCTTTTGCTCTGCTATTAGGGATGAAGACCGCAGCACAAGAATGGGAATATGTGAGAATATATGACGGTTATGATTCCATTCGGCCGAATTGCATGCAGTCGCTTACTGAGTTTGAATCTGGCGACATCATCGTTAATGCTTCTTGGAGGAACAACAATGTGAACGGGAACTACAGTGAGAATCCTGGTCTGATGAAGTTCTCTTCTGATGGCGTTTTGCAAAAGGAGGTTTGCTGGTCGAGATTCGGGTACCGCTCTGATGACCAATACATCATAGAAGCCCCCGACCACAACATCATTGTTATGGGGCATTTCCTTCCTGACCGAGACCCTGATTGCGCCAATTTCGTGCTCGACTACTCCGACAAGGCGTATCTGTATTTCTATAAGATGGACAACGACCTCAATATGATTGATTCCATGGAATACTTGATTCCACTCGATACAACGAACAATGCGGCGTATTATCAGTCGACACCGTTTCACCCTTACAATATCAGTATGGCGAAAATAAAGCTGACTTCCGCTTTTGTGGAGGATGGATGCATTGTTGGTTCTTACACAAAAACTCAGACGAGGTATAACAATTATGCCTTGGACTCGTTGTTTTTCTTCAAAATGGATTTTGATGGGAATATGCTCATACACAAAGGCATATCGCTGGGCGACCGGGGCAGCGACCCGTATGCCTTCAACGACCAGATGGTAAGCAACGAGATTGGCTATGTGCATTACCATACCAGTAAAAACGCCGCAAAAATAACGGACGAGGAAAAATCATACGGTGACAAATGCATCGTGGCCTGTGGCGCAACCATGATTCGTGGATAATGATAGAGAAACTGAACCGCAATTTTGAGTTGGTGCAGGAGGTGTATTATCCTTATCAGGAAAGGACCAACCTCAACTGCAACTCGTATTACGTTACGCGTGACGGCGGAGTACTTCTGCTTTCATATTGCCACGAACTCGATAACGCAAACATCAACCATTACATTCTTACGAAGTTCTCCGCTGAAGCGTTTGTAGGCATTGACGAGGCTCACGACAATGGCCTGAAAGTGGCTGTTGCTTATCCCAATCCGGGTGGCAATACGCTCAATATCCGTACGACTGTCACAATGTTGCGGCCCTGCAAGGCCCATGTGGAGGTGTATGACATGAATGGAAGGCTCATCCACAGACAAACCCTCACGGAGCATGTGACGGCGATTAATGCCGAAGATTGGCCTTCGGGGGTGTATGTTTGGAAGGTGATGGTGGGCACTGAGCCTGTCGAAGTGCCCACAAGCTCAGCTACCTCAAGGTCAGGGACTTCAGGTTCAACGGTTTCGACAAGCTCAACAACCTTTGTGGAAACGGGGAAGTGGGTGAAGGAATAGCGTTGTTATGCAGTTGTGTAGGGCTTTACGATGCGGGTAAGTAACAAACCGCATACCACATCACCAGCCTCATGGGCCAAATCATGCAATCAGGCAACATTATGGGCGATAATCAACAATTGGATGTTTTGGATCATTCGAGATCTTTCTTAGGCAGTGTTGGGTGAAGACCAACACTGCTTTGGTTAACCTGTGCCATCTTTATCTGCTTGGCATGGACGAAAAACAGGCAGCTATCCTCCTCAATAGGGATTATTTTTCCATAAAACGGTACGAAAAGAAGTTGAAAACCATTTTCGAAACCCAAGAAAAAATGGTGTCGTTTTTAAGAAATAAAATAATAAATAGTTGAATTTTAGATTATTATAACTTGCAACAATTTGCAACTATTTATTTTGTCTTATTTTTTGGATTTCACTATATTTTTGAATAAAAAAATATGCGTATGCGATATAGAAAAATCAAAAAAATTTTTTTGCTGCTTGGCTTGATGATACCAATAATATTGTGTGATGCTAATGAAGCATTTTTATCAGATGAACACAGTCATATTCAAATTAAGGAGGCTCATGTGCAAGGTGTTCCTAAAGGTTCCACCATCCAAGCTTCTATCAACGGTCACACGTTCACTGCGGATTTCTCTGTAAACATTGGCCAAGTTGTGTTGGAAATTACTACGTCTGTTGGTGCCTCTGTGGAAAGCCTTTCGGTGCTTACTCCAAACAGCTTGCAAATTAACATTTCCAACACTGGCAATTATGTTGTTACATTTACACTCTCCAATGGGGACGTGTATTATGGTGAATTTACGGTAACTAATTAATAAAAAATCTATAATGTATGAAATGGATGTACAAATTCATATGATGTATTAATTATAAAAAAAATATCATGGTAAAACTTATTAAACTATTGTTATTTGTTATTTGTTTTTGTTTCATAAACTTTACAATTAGTGCGCAAGCTATTAATTGTAATCCTAATCCAAATGGTGAACCATGGTGGACAGGCGGAATAGATACTTTGGCAGACTATCCTGATGAGACAAAAGGTATCAATCAATTGATTTTGAATAATATAGCTGAATCCACTCCTCTACCTTTTATGGTAGATAACTCAGAAAAAATATGGTTTAGACCTATTTTTCACCAAACGAACGGCAGTTGTGCACAAGCTGCAGGAATAGCATATATATTCACCTATGAAGTTGACAGAATCAGAAATTTATCTGCTTCATATTCCCAAAACCAATATCCTACTCATTTTACATACAATTTTCTAAATCAGGGTAGTGGCTCAAATGGAAGCACTTTTTTGGGTGGTATTAAAATAATAAAAGAATTTGGCGTTCCAAGTGTTAAAGAATATGGAGATTTAATTAATCCAGATGCAATAGGTTTAGGTGTAGATAAAGTTTGGGAAACAGGATATAATAATTATTATCTTGCACTGAACAATAAAGTTGCAGATAGTTTATCCTATATTGACGTCTCTACTCCGAATGGGTTGAATACCTTAAAGCATTGGCTTAATGACCATGCACAAGGTGAGGAATCAGGTGGTCTTGCATATTTCTTATGTAAAGCAAATTATAATTCAGAAATTTACGATATACTACCTGAGGATAGTTATGATGCTGGTAAACATATTGTTATACGGTGGGGTACAAATATTAATGTCGCTCATGCAATGACTATAGTGGGCTACAATGACAGTATCAAATATGATTTTAATGGAGATGGAGTCTATACTAACCCACCTGACAGCATGAGTTTATGGGAAATAGGTGCCGTAAAAGTTGCAAATTCATGGGGAACCAGCTATAATGATGATGGGTTTGTATATATGCCATATCGTTTGTTAACAAATAATGTTGGTTCTATTATAGGTCATAGGCTTCAAGTGTTAAACGTACATGATACATATTTACCTGAATTATTATTGAAGTTGAACGTGTATCACTCAGGCCGTGGAGCTCTTGAATTTTCAATAGGATATTCAGATAATTGCAATGATTTATCGCCAGACTCAACGATTCTTTTATATACATTTGATAATCATGGTGGATATTTACCAATCCATGGAATAGATGAAAACCCCATAGAAATTGGTATTGATCTCAATACTTTTTATAGCCAGTTTGAGGTTAAAAAACTTTTTTTTGATATTAGAGAATCTGACATACATGGTTTGTATGAAGGAACAATAAACAATCTTTCATTAGTTGACCACAGATGGGGAGAAGTGTTTGAATTGCCTTGCAATGTTTCAGGAGTTGTAATAGAAAACAATAGCCAAACTCAGTTATCAATTGAATATGATTTAATGCAGCATGAGACACCTATTACTGCTGATGTATCATACAACAACAATAAAATATCACGTTTTAATCCGATTGTAAGTGACAGCACAACTGTTACATTTGACAACAATTCCAATTTGGATATGTACAACAGTAATATTACTATTGAGTCTGGCAGTTGTTTGTCTTTATTGGGTTATAATACAATTACTGCAAAAAAAGGACATAACCGTATAATAATCAATGGTGATTTTGTTATAGGTGACAGTGTGATATTTGCATCATCACAAAGCGATACCCTGGATATTATCATAAATACTTCATCTAATGTTCTGTTTAATAAAACAATTTTCAATAATTGCAACATTTATGCAAATAATTTACAATTGGTATCTTTTGACAGCTGTGTTTTTAATAATTGCAGGCATGTTAACATTTGCTGTAACGCTTCGGTAACCAATACAACATTAAATAATTCATATATATCTTTTAACAATATCCCATGTGATAATGTTAGTAACAAAAGTGTTTTCTTTGTAAATAACAAAATTAACAACGTGAATTTAGATGGAATAAGTGTGGATAATTATGATTATTATAAGATCAACAATAATGAAATATCAGGATGCCGAATAGCTGTCAGCATCAATGATTCAGGAAATTCTCTCACATTGCCAGCTGAAGTATCAGATAATATAATCACAAATTGTACAAGAGGAATAGATTTATATAATTCTTCAGGTGTTATAACCGACAATAATATTTATCACAATGTTACTGGTGTCAGAATGCTAAACATATCTAATGTATCAGTACAAGGAAGTCAAAGTCCATTACTTTCTGGTCAGCAAATAAAAGACAATGATAGTTATGAAATATATGTATCAAGCAATGCTTTTCCGGCTACATTCAGATATAATAAGATCATAGATGAAGACAATGATACTATTCCTTTATTGTATTTTAGCCAAACACTGTCTCCTGATTCTACAACAATATATAATGTTTCTAACAACTATTGGGGTAATAATTTCAATAATCAGCAGGATATTTTCCCTTACATTTACTTCAACTATCTACCTGTATGGATACCTGAAAATCCAAGTAAATCAGAAAATATCGTTGAAGGAATGTATTATGATGCCATAAACTTAATTAAAAATAATGATTATTCTTCAGCTTATGAAGAGTTTAAAGCGATTATTGCCCAATATCCAGAGAATTCCTATGCATTATCATCCATGAAAATGATTTTGTTTTTAGAAGAATTATGTGCCGGTGATTATTCTCAGCTAAGGGAATACTATTTAGGAATAACAGACATTCATTTATTAAAACTTGCTGGAATACTTGCCAATAAATGTAATGAATTCTTGAAGCGTTGGCAAGATGCAATTAACTGGTATGAAACAATTCTGGCATCACCATCTTCGACAGAAGACAGTATTTTTGCAGTTATTGACTTACAGAATTTATATCTGAGAATAGAAAACGGTGAAAAAACTATTAGTTACACTTCATCAATGCCTGAATACATTCCAAGTGACTTTGAACATTTTATTGACAACAGAAATCATCTGCTATCTTTATTACCCTTCATTGATAAGCCTAAAGGGAACACTTTAATTGTTGATACACAAGCAACAAGTATTAATGTTTTCCCGAATCCATCAAATGGTTTAACAATGGTAGATTATTATATTAGTAATGAATGTAATGTGGATATTATTATTTATGATATTTTGGGTAATGTAGTGCATCATTATGCTGAAGGTATCAAAGATACAGGAAATTATCAGATAGAAATAAATGATTTACAGAAAAAAATGTATTTTTGCATTCTTAAAATTAATGGTAAAATAGAAAAAAATAAAAAAATAATAATACTATAGTTATGAAAAAGTTTACAATGATAGCAATAATGATGAGTATAGCATCATTTGCCATGTCACAGAATTTCTGGACGGAAATCGCCTTGCCGGACAGTTGCAATCTCGTCAATATTGACGGAACTTCCAATGGTAATCTGTATGCCGCCACAAATCATGGTCTGTACAAATCGACGAATAATGGAAACGAATGGAATCTGACAGGAATGTCAGTGTCCTGTGGAAATGTTTACATAGATGATAATGATGTGATATACGTCAATCATGGGAATCAGCTGCTGTATTCGTCTGATGATGCTTTAATCTGGGACACCATACAGATACCGGTTAATAAAGGGATCCTGTATGCAAATGACAGCGTAATAATTGTGGGAAGACTTGACTGGTATGGAATACACATATCACATGATTACGGTGATACGTGGACGAATTTAAATGTGCCGGTTTCGGGCTATGCTTATAAAATTTATGAGGTCAATGGCATGTTAATATTGTGTACTTTTTCATATAATGGCGAAGGTGGTTTCTTTCTGTCGTACGATTATGGTATGACGTGGGAGCCGACGAGTCTGAACAAAATTTATTTTTACGGTACAGGTGCGGCAAGTAATTCCCAGGGAGTCATCTTTCTTTCATCATCTGAGGGAGTGTATAAATCCGATGACAACGGACAGTCGTGGCAGGTTATTGTGTCTCAGTATCCTGGAATATTTATAGATATAATGATAACCGCTGAAGATGATATATATGGCGCCTTTGACAATACATTCTTTAAGGATATTGCTCCGTTTGGCGTGTACCGTTTATCTGATAACGGAGAAACGTGGGAATACATAAATTCCGGAATGGAATATGATATAAATATCAGCAGACTTTTCCAATCGTCCAACGGAAGTATTTTCGCCTACAGGGATAGACTGTTCCGTCATTCGTCTGAAATGCCTGGTGATGCAAACGGAGACATGAAAGTCGATGTTAATGATATTCAGTGTATAATATCTTTTATGATGTCGGATATTGAATCCATTGAATTCACAAATGCCGATGTTAACAATGACGGCATTATAAACATACTTGACATTGTGGCGACTGTCAATCTGATATTTCAATGAATGGTCTGAAAAAGTTTATCCATCAGTGGAAATATGTGGTGGATACTTTTATATTATCGATTTTCCTCACGATCATTTTTATTTCAATTATGCTGTTGCAGTGATGCCGGCATTCAACTTTAACAGATTTAAAATAAGTTTCGGGGGAGCCTATTCGACTAACACCTATTCACAAGATTTTGATATTAATGACTCAACCCAAAAAGGTAATGTGGAGTATAGGTTCAAATATGTTGCCATTCCAATAGTATTCAGTTATAAATTCATCAATAACGAGCATTACAGTCTGTCGGGATTGGCCGGAATTTTTGAGACAAGACTTGTTGACTATAAGAAGACCTCTACTTATCAGGGTGTACAAGGGGAGAAAAAAACAGTTGATACTTACTTCGGTGAAAACAATTATGGATATGGGGCAAATATTGGAATAATGTTCAGCAGACGACTTTTTTCAAACTTTTGGATGAACGTGTCTTCATGTTTCATTTATCATAACTATAACAGGTCATTAAACTTACAAATAGGGTTGGAGTATAGATTCACAAATTTTTCGAAATAGTCCTTGAGCCACCTGATACAGATGATGTGAATTCTATTACACAGAAGATGTTGGTTTAAAACGAATATTTAGTGCCAAAACATGACTATAAATACTGCAATTTGATGCTTGATAACAACGGAACGGTTGTTTTTTCATGTGTCCCAGCCCGCGACCACCTCCTTTGAAAGGGGAAGATTTTTGATTGAGTTTGACGAATTATTACTAACTTTGCGAACATGAAATGCTTGTGGCACATATTAGGATTGGGGTTTCTGCTTGCTGTGATGGTGAGGTGTGGAGGTTCTCCTGATTCCTCCGTCCTGACTGACACCCCCTCTCAGAGTGGGACTGCCGTGCATGAGGCTTTAGAGGAAATTGACTCGCTGATGTGGCTGCGGCCAGATAGTGCTTTGACGGTGATGTTGGAGTTTGCGGGTAACGCAGAGGCGGACAGCTTGGATGAGTTTGAGGAACATTATTGCCAGATGCTGATTTCGGAATTGCTGTATAAAAACGACTACGAACAGAGCAACCGCGAGCAACTGCTGAAAGCGGTGGATTATTTTGATTCGATAGTTGCAGCGGATGGATATAAGACGGACGGCCGTAGGTACGCACCGCGTGCGTCCGCCAAAAATGTCCAAAACATTGCGTTTTTGGATGCGCGGGCACATTATATTAATGGTGTGGAGTATTACGAAAACGACAGTGTGGTACAGGCCTGCAAGGAATACATGAAGGCATTGGAGGTCATGGAAGCAATATTTGAGGAAAAGGATTTGGTGGGGCGTAAGGCACGATTCATGGCTTTGGCATACACGCATTTGAATAGTTTGTTTTCAGACCTGTATCTTCATGAGCAGTCCATTTATTTCGGGCAGAGCTCTCTTTCGTATTATAGGAAATACGATGCCACTCCGTGGCATAAGGCATGGGTAATGAACAGAATAGGTTCTCAATATGATATGATGAACTATAATGATTCTGCCTGGAAGTATTACATGGAAGGCTTAAGTTGTCTGCCTGACACAGACAACATCACATATAGAGATCTTGCAACACATCTCGCATACCTTTCATACAAAAAAGATAATTCAAAAGAAGCTGCTTTGTTCCAATTACAAAAACTAATTAGTCTGTCAGAAAGCGAAAGAGAATGCTTGTCACGACATTTGACAATTGGTGAAGTTTTCTTTCACGAAATCATGTATGATTCCGCGTGGATTCATTTAGACAAAGTTTTTCATGAAACCCAAAGCATTGCATCCAAAAAGCAAGCTGCCGAATGGCAGGTTGAAATTTGTAAATCTCAAGGTCGAGACACGGAAATTATAGAGTATGCCAATTTCTTGATACCTTTTGCAAACCAAGAGGAAAACCAAAGTGCTATAAAATCCCAATTAACCGAATTGTATTATGCCTTCCGACAAAAAACTTTGGAGCGGCAGCATCAGCTGAGAACAGAAAAGAATATTAGATTGGTAATAACAGTGACTAGTGGACTACTCATCATCATTTTGGTCATTGCTTTATTCTACATCAAAAACAAAAAGAAACTAAACCATATTGAAAACAAAACACTTGTCAATGACTCATCTCAAACCAAAGCATGGAACGACTATGAACGATTCTTGAATGAGACTCTTTGCCAAGACATCATACATTCAATTCATGGTATAAATATCAAACGCTCAGCCACTCCATCGGACTATCCCCAACTCATCCTTAGAGATGCACAACTTCAACAGTTAGATTTCATAGTCACCCAATATTTTGGCTCATTCGAGATCTTTCTTAGGCAGCGTGGGGTGAAGACCAACACTGTTTTGGTTAACCTGTGCCATCTTTATCTGCTTGGCATGGACGAAAAACAGGCAGCTATCCTCCTCAATAGGGATTATTCCTCCATAAAACGGTACGAAAAGAAGTTGAAAACCATTTTCGAAACCCAAGAAAAAATGGTGTCGTTTTTAAGAAATAAAGCATTGAATAGTTGAATTTTAGATTGTTATAACTTGCATGTAAATTATAATGCAAAAGAAGAGATGCACGGCCGTGTGTCTCTACAGTAAAACGTCATCCCGCTTTGGCATTTTGGGATGAGTTATTGAAGCGGTAACAGAAATTCTTCAATGTTGTCAAGGGTGACAACTTTGAAATCGGTATCTGGATAAGCGAATATACAAGTTTTTTATCAAATTCCCGAAATATCATGATTTTTGCGGAATTGAAGGTTTTTGTTTTGGCATTTCAGGGAAAGTTACCCAAATCTGTCAACCTTTTTCAGGGAAAGTCAGTATTATTTAAAACTGAGAAAAAAATTCCTCGTTATTTATAAAAAACGTGGAAAAATTTCCGCTATTTGATTTTTTTGTGTAATTTTGCGGCATTAATCAGGAGGAATCATGGAAAAGCTGTATGAATTGTTTTACGCAAAACTGGACGAAACACCCAGTGGTTTCTGGCGCTACCTGCACTACCGCATCAATTGGAACAACCGCATGATTGCCATACTCGGCGAGCGTGGCGTGGGCAAGACAACGCTTATACTTCAGAAAATCAAGCAGGACGGCATTGAGCATACCCTATATTTCAGTGCGGACAATGTGTATTTCGGGCAACATTCACTCTTTGATACCGCCAACGAGTTCTACCGCAAGGGCGGACAAAGGCTATACATTGACGAAATCCACAAATACCCTTCATGGTCAACGGAACTGAAGATGATTTACGACTACTGTCCTCAGTTGCAAGTGGTTGTCACGGGTTCGTCCATCCTTGATTTGTACAAGGGCATAGCCGACCTGAGTCGCCGCGTTATTACCTATGTCCTTGCAGGGCTATCGTTCAGGGAGTTTTTGGCCATGGCCAAAGGCATAGACCTGCCGCCAGTGAGCTTCGAGGAAATCGTTCGCCACAAAGTGACTTTCCCATCCGGAGAACGTCCATTGGCCTTGTTCGACGACTACCTCAAAACTGGATACTATCCTTTTTGGAACGAGACCGACTACGCGACGCGTCTCAACAACGTAATCAACCAGACCGTTGAAAATGACATTCCGACCTATGCAAAGATGAACATCGCCACCTCGCGGAAACTCAAGCAGTTGCTGTTCATCATCTCGCAGAGCGTGCCTTTCAAACCCAACTACACGGAAATCGGTGCGGCCATGGTGTGCGACCGTGGCACCGTGGCTGACTTGACTTTCCATTTGGAGAAGTCCAGACTGCTCATGTCGCTCAGGCACCAGGACGACGGCATGAAAAACTTCGGTAAGTTGGAAAAACTCTACTTGGGCAACACCAATCTCATCTACGCTCTCTCGGAAGGAAAGCCCGATGTCGGCAACCTTCGGGAGACTTTCTTCCTTTCGCAAATGCAAGTCAATCAAAAGGTTTTCGCTTCAAAGGTCGCCGATTTCATTGTTAATGGAATGACATTCGAAGTGGGCGGCAGGAACAAAGGCAAGAAGCAAATCGCTCAGGTCAAAGACGCTTTCATCGTGAAGGATGACATAGAATACGGCTATGAAAATATCATCCCATTATGGCATTTTGGAATGAGTTATTGAAGAATTTGTCTTGCTGATTTGAGGGATGACGTAGATTGATGCAGGCAATTGGCCTGATGGGGTGTATGTTTGGAAGGTTTACACGTACACGGACGTTTCGACCAGTTCAACGACCCTTGCGGAAACGGATTAAAGAGAAATTGACTTCTCTCTCAAAAACCGCTTCAACAGGAAAGCAAGAAAATAAAGAAACTTATCTACCTTTCTTTCAAGTAGTTCCATATTGTTAAATCACATTTTCGGCTACAAAAATAATCAAAAAATCACATTTTCTGATATTTTTCAGTCAAAGAAAACACATTTTTGGAACAATTGAAAGATTCCTTATTCCACCATGATATTCACAAGTTTCTTCGGCACAGGGACGTGCTACCGCACAAGGCGCGTTAGGCCATCGGGCTGCCGAGCAGGAACGTCACATCGGTGTTTGGCTCGATCTCGACAGCTTCCTTGCCGTATTGCATCACAATCATTTTCTTGCCGCCTTTAAGCATCATCTTGCCGTCGGTGACCCACAGCGAGGTGGCTTCACGCAAGCCCACCACCACCATCTGTTGGTTCACGGCGAGATATTCGTTGATGCGGTCTTGGCGTGTCTCGCCGCCGTGTTTAATCATCTTGTCTATCTCCGGATGCGGGTCGAGATAATGCGGATTGATCTGGAACGGCACCAAGTTGAGGGTCTTGAATGATGCCGGCTGCACGATAGGCATGTCGTTGGTGGTGCAGAGCGTTGGGCAGGCCACGTTGCTGCCGGCGCTCCATCCGATGTAAGGTATACCAGCCAGGGCGCGCTCACGGATGGCGTCCATCAGGCCGTATTTGTGCATCTCCGCCACCAGGTGGAAAGTGTTGCCGCCGCCCACCACGATGAGGTCGGCTTCACGAACGGCTTTCACTTTATCATCATAGTGATGCACCGAGCTGAAGTTATCGAACCCGAATTTCTCGCTGAACACCTTCTGCACGCGGGCCTCGTAGGCGTCATAGCTGTCGGGATAGGCTTTCCCAGCGATGTTGACTCCGGCGAAAGGCACGAAGATGATGCGACTGTCCTTATTGAGGTTGTTTTGCAGGCAGAAGAATTCGATTTGGTTGCATGCCCAGGCAAGGTAGGTCTCCCCGAAGTTGGTGGAGTTGCTGATTAATAAGAGTCTCATGATGTTATTGTATTTGTTTTTGTTGCAAAAATAATAATAAATCGTGATAATAGGCAGTGCCTGGCATAATTTGGGCCAGCATTCCGCGCTATCGGAGTTCTTCAACATAGTTCTTCATCTGCAAAAAGTAATTTTGAAGTCCAAATTTACGAAGTTTTTCAAAATAAACTATATTTGCAACTCATAACCTTAACAATTCAAGAAGATGAAAACACGCACAATCATTTTGGCCGCTGCCGCCATGCTTCTGATGTCTGTCATTCCCAGTGTGGCAAAAGCGCAAGATCCATTTAAGAACCTGACGGAAAACGGCGACGTTGGCACCGTTAAAACCCCTAACATCGAGAATTTTGTGACGACCTATCTGAGCGACCCGCAAGACGAACATCAAAGTTTTTTGCACGGCATGTGGAAAAAATACCGCAAAAACGAGCCATTCGAAAACGGTGAGAAAGTCACTGTCGATGCAAAGAACGGGTATGTTTGTTTTGAAACCGCTGAAGACGAGATGGGGTACAGCTCTGCCACTGAGATGTGCTATTGGAATTGTGACGACAAAAAGCACAAACTTTTCGCCGAGAATGTAATTGTTACACTAAACGGCAAGCCCGCCTTCACCGAGTTTACCGGCTTGTATGTTTTCGTTTACGACAACGCTACCCAGAAGCTCTATTTCATTGACCAGGAACTGCTCGGGTTGGGTGATGAAGTACGCGGAGAAGTCACCTTCCGTCTGCCCCAGAAAGGCAAGGATATCGATGTCTTCTTCAGCGACGGCACCCAGAAGAAGCTCGCATGGAACGGCAAAGGGTTCACGTTGAAGTGATTACCGCTGCAATAACTGGCAGCCACGATCGGAGTGGTGGATGAGATCGGGTGCGTTGCCCTCCCCACGTTTTTGTCTTCCTCATCGAAGAAAATGTCATTTTTCCACCCTTATTTTGAGAGCAGCATTCACAACAGTGGCGTCATATAGAGTGGCAAATATGTGATTCCATTTTCTTGTTTGTAATCGGCGGCATGCAACACAATAGGAGAAGTAATGTTTTCCGAATAAGTCCCAATCAGTTTCGAAAGCGATGACAAAGTGTAGTTCTTGCCGCTTTTCACCTCAATGGGGATGATGTTGTGCCGGCTGGTCACCTTGCTTTTCAGCAACAGGAAATCGATTTCCATGCGTTCCTCTTTCTTTTCCGACGACTTGCTGAAGAAATAGAGGTTATACCCGGCAGCAGTCAGCATCTGGGCCACAACGTTTTCCATAATCATGCCCATGTTGGCCTCCAATTTTCCGAACAACAGCTTCTGGTATATTTCCGACGACACAATGCCTCGCTCATCGAAAGCTTGGCTGATAAGCAGCCCGGTATCATTGAGATAGCACTTGAGCGTAGTGCGGCTTTCATTCATCCTCAAACCCACATTCGGTTCAGTTGAATTGTAGCAGATGTTGGCGACACGGGCATCCTTCAACCAAAAGAAAGCATTGTTCCAATCACGGTATCGTGCACCAGGCTTCAAGGCGGAAAGACGGAATTTCTTCTCGTGCTTCGACAATTGCGAAGGGATTTGGTCAAAAATGTTCACTACCTTGTCGGCTTGCTCGCCGGCGTAATTGAAAATGTCGTTGCGGTAAATGTCCAAAACATCGCGTTTAATGGCATCCACTTCGCCAAAATCCTTGGATTCCAAATACTTGACAACCGCTTGAGGCATACCGCCAACAATCATGTACAAGCGGAACAAGTCCATGACCTGCCTATGAAACATTTGCCCCATAGGCTTCCGCTGCTCGAACATCTTGCGGACAAGATCCATAAGCATGTCGTTTCCCGTGGCCCAAAGAAACTCCTCAAAATCCATGGGATACATCTTGATAGTGCGCTCTTCAGAGGGCAACACAATGCTCTGCGTGTTCTTCTTGATGCTCATAAGCGAACCCGTTTCTATGTAATCATAACGGCCATCCGCCACCAAGAACTTGATGGCTGCCCTTGCCCTCGGACAAAGTTGGACTTCGTCAAAGATAATTAATGATTTACGGGGATACAACTTGACTTGATAACGTTGGCTCAAATATAAAAACAAGGTGTCAAGGTCTTCCAGATACAAGTCAAACCACTCGCGGACGATGTGCGGTGCCTTGCTGAAATCGATGAGCAGATAGGAATCGTATTCGCGTTTTCCGAACTCTTCAACAATGTAACTTTTTCCGATGCGTCGTGCCCCTTCAATGAGCAATGCCACTTCGCCTCTCCTATTTCGTTTCCAATCAAGGAGTTGGCTGTATATTTTCCTCTTCATCATCATACTATTCGCACATTTTTGAGATTTTTGACACGGCAAATATACACATTTTTGAGATTTTTCAACCATCAATTTTACACATTTTTGAGATTTTTGCCTCTTTCGGGATGGCTACTATTTTGAGAGCAGCACAGCACACACACATTAAGTCTCATTGAAAAGCTCGTCTATCGTCACAACTGATTGAAAACGACCTGAATACTTGTTTTTTGTCAGTCCGTAAGTGGTTACCAAAGAAAGGTGAATGGACTTTTTGCAAGCTGTATCTTCCGCAAAGCGTTCCACTTTTTGGCGAAGTTCGGCATCATAATCAGCATCTATGGTGAGAATGTCAGCAGTGAACTTCATTTCGCACAGATTCACCACGCGGTCGCTACGGTCGAACAGCAAATCCACTTGCGCGTTTCCAGTTTTGCTTATCCAAGGCGCAGCAGGGGCATCCACCGCACCAAATCCCAATGCTCTCTTGATTTGTGCTTGATGAAGCAGACACACCTCTTCAAAAGCCAAGCCACGCCAAGTGTTCAGTTCAGGCGTGCGTAAATTCTTTGTCCAAAAGCCCTGCCTGCTTGGGTTTTTCCCGTCGAGGAAATATAGAAAGAACAGCGAAAGCCTGTCCACCAACTTGTAATAGACATCCCGCGCACTGCCGCCAAAATAGGTGTAACTGACAATAAAATCACTCTTTTCCAACGATTGTAGCATCTTGGTAAGCCTTCCGTTATAAGCGTTCGAAGTTCCTTCGGCGATTTCCTTTCGCGTGAAACCACTCCGCTTGGTGGACAGCAAGCGCACGATTTCCACATATTTCTCCGAATGGGAATACAAAGAGCTATACAACCGCTCAAATTCTTTCACTAACCGCCCGTTTTTGGCAAAAAACAGATTATCAATGTTTTCAGAAAGGCTGTTGTAGGGTTTGAGATAATTGAGGTAATATGGGATACCTCCAAAAACCATATAACTCTGCACTTGGTCGTAACGGTCCATGCTGATGCCGCGCGAGTGATAGAACTGCTCACATTCCGCCAAATTGAACGGTGAAAGATGCATTTCGTAAGTGAGGCGGCCATAAAGTCCACCCGTATTGTTGATGATTTTGTCGTTCATCCAAGAAGCCGCCGAGCCGCAAACGACAAGCATCAAATCAGTCCGGCCGGCGCCCCAACCGTTCCAAAAATGCTCAAGCGCCGACACAAACTCCGACCGCGTGACATCCATCCACGGAAGTTCATCTATGAAGACCAACTTGCGTCCCGTTTCACCCCGATGTTCAAGCATCGAACGAAGGCAGGCGAAAGCCTCAAACCAATCGTTGGGCATCTCGTCCCAATCGCCGCCAAACTGCTGAATACTAAAACAAAACGCTCGCAACTGTTCTTTCTTCAAGTCGGTTTTCCGACCCTGAAAATCTGCCGGCGAGATGGCCGTGTGGCAGAATGCGAAACGTCCTGCAAAATGCTCACGGATAAGGAAAGTTTTCCCTACGCGCCGGCGTCCATAAACCGCCACAAACTCCGGCCTACCCGATTCATAAAGTCGGTCAAGCTCTTTTCGCTCTGTTTTTCTGCCAATTATCTCTTGCATAATATTCTGTTTTTACGCTGCAAATATATGCATTTTTTATTTCATAGACACATTTTGATATAAAAAAGTGTCCACTAAACGATTTTTGAAGGCCTTCATGGACACTTTCGGTATTGCTCCCAAAAGTGTCAACTTTTTTCAGTTTAAGACATTATGGAGGAACCTGAACACGGATGGCAAGGTCACACATTCTGCTGTGACTTCGCGGTTAGTTCCCTAATAATCCATATAGCAAACGGCAACGAGGTCAAGAAGGTGCAAATATCGGCGACGGCTTGTGCGGCTTCGAGACCTGTGATGCCAAACAGCCAAGGCATGATTAAGACCGCAGGCATGAAATACAAGCCTTGTCGGCACATCGAAAGCAGTGTGGCCTGCCAAGTGTAGCCAATGTTTTGGAACAGCATGTTTGTTGCGGTACACATGCCCATCAGCGGGAAAGCGATGCACTGCCAGCGCAAAGCCTGACTGCCCACGCGGATGAGTTCGGAGTCTTCGCCACGGAACCACGAGATGATGTCGGGAGCAAAGAAGTAAACCACTGCTCCTAAAACAATCAGAAACGCTGTGGTAATCGTAATGCAAAACATATAACTCTCTTTGACACGCGCATAAAGTTTAGCGCCGTAGTTATAGCCGCATACAGGCTGGAAGCCTTGTCCGAACCCGATGACGATGGCAAAGCAGAACATTGTGATACGCGATACTATGGTGAATGCAGCCACGGTGGAGGCTTCGTTGCCAGGCAAGGCATAGTGCACTGCCATGCGGTTTAGACTGATGGTTGACACCACCGACAAGGCCTGTCGCGCCAGCGAAGGCAAGCCGCCTCGCGTGATTTCCTTGTAATAGTATAGGGTAGGAATGAAATTCTTGAATTTGATATGGACATTACCTGGTCGAGAGGTACTCCAAAGCAAGATGCACCAACCGAAGCACTGGCTCACCGCTGTGGCCAGCGAAGCCCCGCTGACACCCATGTCAAGCACAAAGATGAAGATTGGGTCGAGGATAATGTTGAGGATGGCACCCGAGGCGATGCCAATCATGCCGAAACGAGCGTTGCCTTGCAGTCGCAGCTGGTTGTTGAGTGTCAGCGACGACATCATGAAAGGTGTGGCAATCAGGATGAAACGTAAGTAGTCGTTGGCGTAGGGTAGGATGCTCTCGGTGGCGCCCATCGCCCGCGACAAAGGTGAGATGAATATCAGGCAAATACAACCGGCAACAGCACCAACAATCAACGGCGTAAAGAATCCTGTGGCTGCCATGCGCCCTGCGTTCTGCCCTTGCTTGGCCCCCAAGGCACGCGAGATGTAGTTGCCGGAGCCGTGACCGAAGAAGAAACCGCAAGCGTTGATGAAAGCCATGAAAGCAAAAGAGACACCTACGCCTGCCACGGCTTCGGTGCTTAGATGCCCCACATAAAACGAGTCCACCATATTGTAAATGGTTGTCACGAGCATACTGATGATGGTCGGTACGGCCATCTTGAGGATCAGCCGTTTGACGGGCTGCTCTGTCATCATTTTATATCGCTCGTTGAGTTTTCGCTCATCGTTGATGTTGGACATGGTCATAGTATTCGAGTGCAAAGATAGCCTTTTTTGCACACCCATCCCTTTTTTATTTATATGGTAATAGTGTCTGGCATAATTCGCTGGCAAAAAGAAATGGTTGCAAATTCATCGGAATAATCTTAATTTTGCCCCTGACAATTTCTAATAATTCACGGAAATCCAAAATACTATGAAAAAAAGATACACCCTCATCATTGCTTTGATGGCAATAGGGGCAAGTGTTTTCGCACAGCCCAGCCATTTCATCACCTTCAACGGCACCGACCAGTATTTGGTCATCCCGCATCACGAGGATTTCGACATCGCCGCAGACGCGAGTTTCACCCTCACGGGATGGGTACGCAACGAGACATATACATCAACGCCGCGCTATGTATGCAAACGCGACATGTCGGTACAAGGTTCTGGCGACGAACGCAGTGGTTATGAGTTCTTTGGAACGGGTAACGTAGGTCAGTCTTTGGGTCTCAATACGCCCACCTCAACTACGGGACACGCACTGTCGGTCTATACTGGTGTGACGGTGCCGGCAGGTGAATGGATGCACTTTGCACTCGTCGTGGATCGCGCCAACGACGAAATCCGCATCTACCACAACGGTGAAACTAGCGACGCTTGGGTCGCCTCGGTCGGCGGCTGGGCTGTCACCAACACGCACGACGTGTTCATCGGAGCTGGCAACAATGGCGGTCAGGCCAACAACTTCTGCAACGGCTCGTTCGGCAATGTGAGATTCTACAACATTGGCCTCAATGCGGAGGAAATCTCCATTGACTTGAATAACAGCAATATATATGACCTCTCGGCAACCATGCGTGATGGACTTTTGGCCGCCTACGACTTCTCCACAGAGAACATCAGCGGCAACCTTTTAGCCGACCTTTCAGGTAATGGACACGAGGGGCAAATGGTAAATTTCAACTTTGGAGGTGTTGAAATCTTGAATGTCACGTTGACACAAGACACCCGTAAGACGGGTCGCGGCAATACTAACGATGTGATTCTCAAGGCTACCGTGAACTTTGGAGGTGACAATTCCTCGGTTGGGCTTGAAGAACTTCGCATCAATCTGGAAGGAACCACTGATTTAAACGATATTGAGAGAATCAATGTCTATTTGACAGGTCTCATCAATTTCTTCGACGAGCGTACTCTGCAGGGCGCCACTTTGATTGGAGACGCCAATCCTGCGGCAGGAGATATAACTATTCCCGTCGGAGGACAACTGGTTTCTGGCACCAACTACCTTTGGGTGGCGGCGCATGTTGCCGAAAACGCCACCGAAGGCAACTTCATCGATGCTTCGTTGAAGTCTATCACGACGGCAGACGAAACATACGAACTCGACGACCCTTCACCCACAGGCAGTCGCGAAATCATCCTTGCACATAAATTGATTTATCAGCCATGTGACTACAATTCAACGAATTACCGTATCCCTGCCGTCATCACGGCAAAGGACGGAAGCATTGTGGCCGTCACCGACAAGCGCAAATACAACGAAGGCGACCTGCCGCAAGACATTGACATCGTGTGCAACCGCAGCTGCGACGGAGGTCACACTTGGAGTGAGCCTTACACCATCGCCTTGGGCACTGGTGTCAACCATGGTTTCGGTGACTGTGCCTTGGCCTGGAGCAACGACGACAACGGCCTCATCGCGGGCTTTGTGGGTGGTGTGGGACTTTGGAACTCAACGCCCTCCAACCCGATTCGCTCCTATATCTCAAGGAGTTACGACAACGGCCAGACTTGGACTGAGCCTGAAGACATCACTCATTTCATCTTCGGTGATGACTGTATCTATGAGGAGCAGCGCACTTGGCGCGCCTCGTTCTTCGGCTCTGGCAACGGCCTGCGTACCTCTACGGGTCGCATCATGTTTGTTGCCGCAATTCGTGAGACGACGGCGCAGTCGCTCAACAACTATGCCGTCTATTCCGACGACAACGGTGAGACTTGGCATGTGTCGGGGCGTGCCTCGGTAGGCGGGGATGAGGCCAAAGTAACTGAATTAGTGGATGGTCGCATCCTGATGAGCATCCGCCATTCGGGACGGCGTTGGTACAACATCTCCGAGGACGGCGGCGAAACTTGGCTACCCAACACTTCTACTTGGTACGACATCATTGCACCCGCCTGCAACGGCGACATGATTCGTTTCTCCTCCGAAAACCAAGGCCACGACCGCAACCGACTGTTGCATTCGGTGCCTTACGGCAGTTCGCGTACCGATGTAACGGTCTATGTGAGTTACGATGAGGGCGAGACCTGGCCGGTCAGCAAGTGCATCGTACCCTACAGTTCGGCCTATTCTTCGCTCTGCGTACTTCCCGACGGCACAATCGGTTTGTATGTTGAGGAAGAATACGCGGGTGCTTCGGGCTATTCGACGGTATTCTACAACTTCAGCCTCAACTGGCTCACTGACGGCAACGACCCTTTTGACCCCATTGGAATCGTTGAGAGTCAGTTTGTTCCCGACGGCTTGAAGATTTATCCTAATCCTGCCGTGTCGTCCATCACAATTGAAATGGAAGAATCAGGGCTCATCAATGTTTACAACGCTTTGGGGCAGAAGACGTTTTCGGTTAATGGAGTTTCTCATATCACACTTGATGTTTCGGAATGGGCCTCGGGCTTGTATTTTGTTGAGAGCGTGGATGGTGATGGGAGGAGTAGAAAAGGTAAGTTTCTGAAACCCCCTTTTTGAGATTGTCAGCCTTACGCAAATAGGCACCTACACGCTCTTCAAAACGTTTTTTGTCAATTATCGACTGACATTTGCAGCAAATTTACTATTTTTGCAGCTGCAAACCTAATTGCAGAAAATTATGCTGCAATTCTAAGGCATGCATACACAAATGAAACATCTGATAACTGACATAATCACCGTCATCATGATTGTTCTGCTGCTGATCTTCTCCACAGGTCTGCATCTGTATGAACATATATGCTTCGTTGACAATGAAATGGAAATATCCTTCTTTGAAGATGGAATCCATGATGTCCACTGTGTCCACTATGATGACCATGACAGTTATGAGTCCGACAACAATGACAACTGTCATGTGCAGTCGCATACATGCTCATTGTCAAGCATTTATCTTATCCTATGCCAGTATTGCAGTTTTATTGATGAGTTCAATGTGACTGCTGATTGTTTTGAGATTTTCATGCCGGTATTAAACAACTCAGAAAACTTCAACGTCAGTTTGTTCAATCGCCTGATTGACGGAAATGATCGTATGAAAACGTTCCGACCTGTATTGTTTGCCGGAACCGCAAGGCAAATCGTCAATATTTTCCATAATTCCAAGATTTTTCCCATCGGTTAATTGATTGCAAACATCCCCGTTTTGGTTGCAAACGTCTTACGTTTCATATCATCGGGGCACGATATGTGGTGATATGCTGCATATCTTCATTATTTATTATCAATTATTCAGATACGGAAATTTTGAATTGTATGAAAAAATTATTTTTGATATTGTTGGCTGTCTGTCCGGCCATGTTATTTGGACAGAATATCACAGGTCATGTATATGAAGATGGCGATTCGGAAAAGAATCCGATTTCGGGTGTGAATGTTTACTGGGTGAATACAACTGAGGGCACTGCCACCGATGCTGAAGGATATTTCGAGTTGAGGCGTCCGTCCAAGTCTTATAAACAGTTGGTTATAAGTTATATAGGATTTGAAAAAGATACCATTTCTGTAGAAAGGAAACAGAAGGATATTGAGATATTTCTTCGCATTAACAAGGAATTGAAGGAAGTTAGGATTGTGAGTCGTGAACCTTCGGCACATATCGACCGTATGGCCTCCCGTTCGGTTCAGGAAATCACTGGAGCTGAACTTTGTAAGGCGGCGTGCTGCAATCTCGGTGAAAGTTTTGAGACCAATGCCTCGGTGGATGTCAGCTACAGCGATGCGGTTACTGGAGCCAAGCAGATTCAGCTTCTGGGCCTTTCGGGAATTTATACTCAGATGATGGTTGACAATGTGCCTGACCTTTACGGATTGGCACAGCCTTTCGGGCTGTCGTATCTTCCGGGAACATGGATGAAGGCCATTCAGATTTCAAAAGGATGCTCTTCGGTCGTTGACGGCTACACTGCCGTTGCCGGACAGATTAACACTAACACCAAAGATCCTGATGATGAGGAAAAAATTGCCATAAACGGTATGTTCAACAGCATGATGATGTGTGAAGGCAACTTTGTCGGAAGAGTCAAGTTCAACAAGCATCTTTCCACCAACCTTATGCTTCATGCGGGTTATATGCAGATGAAACATGATGATAACGGCGACGGGTTTCTTGACATGCCGATGATGTCCACCATCAATATCCGTAACAAGTGGAAATACCGCATTGATGCTGTCTCCATGCTTCAGATGGCACTAAATGCATTGTATGAAAATCGTGCCGGCGGCCAGATGGCTTATTATAAAAATACCAATAACGGCGACTTATATGGTATCAATATCGTGACCAAACGTTTTGAAGCTTTGCTGAAGGGCGGTCATGAGTTCAATGATGACTTCAACATAGCCTTCAAATCGTCAGGCGCATATCATAATCAGACATCTTTTTATGGGAAGAACACTTACGATGCTGTTGAAAAGACTTTCTATTTCAACACTGTGTTTCAGGGAATTATTGGTGGCGATGAGGCTCATTCGTTTTCTACTGGTCTGAGCTATTATTATGATGATTATGTTGAAAATCTTCATATCAACACAGTTGATGGCGCTGAGGCCCCTGTAATAGGCAATGTGCTGAACGACACTGTGTTAACTATGACAGAAAGTGTTCCCGGCGCTTATTTTGAATACACTTTCCATAAGGAGAATCTGCCTATTGTCATAGTTGGAATTCGTGGTGATTATCACAACAACTACGGTTTTTTTGTGACTCCCCGTTTTCACGTCAGATATACGCTCAATGAACACAATGTGTTCCGCGCTTCAGTGGGAAAGGGTTATAGAACCGCTCATATCCTTTCTGAAAACTCATCATTGCTTGCAAGCTCCAAACAACTTGTTATTATTGATAATTTGAAGATGGAGGAGGCCTGGAATTATGGTATCAACTACACTCGTTATTTCCATATAAATGAGAAAGAACTGACACTTAATCTTTCGGCTTATCGCACTCATTTCAAGAATCAGGTGATAGTAGATATGGACAATGACTACAGATATGTTTATTTTTACAATCTTCCTGGCAGGTCATTCTCCAATGTCTTTCAAATTGAAGGAAACTATGAGCTGTTTAAAGGTCTCGACGTTGTGCTTGCCTTCAGGTATCAGGATGTAAAGGTGTCGGAATATGTAGGCGATATCACTGAGCGCAACAGCGTACTTGAGAGAAAGCCTATGGTCAACAGATATAAGGGTTTGCTTAATCTGTCATATGGCACACGTCTCAACAAGTGGCGTTTCGACTACACATTACAGGTCAACGGCGACCAACGCCTTCCTGTACCGGATTATGCGGATGAACATCCCGAGATATACGATTTTGAGGATTCATCGCCGGTGTATTGCATTATGAATGCCCAGGTTACCAAGAACTTCAGAAGATGGAGCATATATCTTGGCGGCGAGAATCTCACCAATTACAAACAGGAAAATCCTATAGTTTGTGCCGACAATCCTTTCTCGGAATATTTTGATTCATCGAGAGTGTGGGGACCTATCAGTGGAATAAAGGTTTATTTGGGGTTCAGATATACTCTTGATTAGTCTGGCTTGATTTTTGCATATTTATTTAGTTTGTATGAATTTATTAAACTAAAAAAAATAAAAGATGAAAAAGTTATTTTTAATTATTGCAATGGTTTTGGCATGCACAATATCAGCAAATGCTCAAAGTAATGGCAACAGCACGACTTCTGCCAATGCTAAAACCGTCACCGCCGCCCCTTCAAAGGATGTTAAGGTGAAAAAAGGAGAGAAGACAGTTCTCATTCAAGCCGACATTGATTGCAACAACTGCAAGGCAAAGATTGAAAAGAATATGGCGTTTGTAAAAGGCGTTCAGGATGTCAAGGCAGATGTCAGCACTCATTTGATTACAGTGGTATATGACCCTGCAAAGATCAAGGAAGCCGATATTCTCAAGGAAGTCAAGAAACTTGGCATGGGTGGTACGATTGTAAAGGAAGGAGAAAAAATATCATTGGATAAAAACGCAATAACTACTGCTCCTTCAACATCGACTAACAAGCCTGAGCCAACTGCAACTAAGGCCACGTCTTCAGCACGCAGTTCTGAAAAGAAGAGCAGTTCAACCGCTCCAGAGAAAAAGTAACATTGAAAGAGCCTTCTTCCGGGATCGAACCGGAGACCTATTCATTACGAATGAATTGCTCTGCCAGCTGAGCTAAGAAGGCTTTTTTATTTCGTCTGCAAAGATAATTTATTTTTTCAAATTATAACATTTTCAGAAAATTGACTTCCTGCTGGGTTAGAAATCTCCAAGAACCCCGTGGGAGGTCTTTTTTTGTCAGACCAGCATATAGTGTCCTGTCAAGTTTAACCACAGTGTAGCCCAAAGATTCGAAGATTCTTCTCACGATGTGGTTGCGTCCCGAATGGATTTCAACACCTATTTCTTTTTTGTCGTTGGGGTCAGCGTATGCTATGGAGTCAACCTTTATGTAGCCGTCTTCAAGTTCGATACCGTTTGCTATTGTTTCTAAGTCGGCTCTTGTGAGAGACTTGTCGAGAACGACATGATATACTTTGGAGATGTTGCCTTTTGGATGCATAAGCTTATTGGCGAGTTCCCCGTCATTGGTGAAGAGCAGCAGTCCTGATGTTTTTCTGTCAAGACGGCCTACCGGGAATAGTCTTTCCCTGCATGCGTCATCGATAAGCTGCAGGACAGTATTGCGCTTTTGCGGGTCATCCATTGTGGTTATATAACCCTTTGGCTTGTTGAGGAGCAGATATTTCAGCTTTTCGCTGTGCAGTGTCTCATTGCCGATTTGCACTTTGTCGGTCCTGTTTATTTTGGTGCCAAGAACATCTACCACTTTGCCGTTAACTTTGACGCTTCCTGATGAAATCAAGTCATCGGCTTCTCTTCTTGAGCAGTAGCCGGAATCAGAGATGTATTTGTTGAGACGTATCATACCGTCATCTTCTCTGGCTACCTTTGGACCATAGCTTAACTTTTCGGCATCTGATGAATCATCATGGATGTATTTGCGTGCGCTGCTGAAACGCTGAGGGCGGTTTCTAAAGTCTTCGCCGTCACGTCTTGGTCTGCTGCTGCGATCGTTGTATCTGCTTTTGCGGTTTTCGTTACGTTCCCCTTCGTGTTCATTGCGATTATTGCGCTGGTGACGGTTATTGAATCTTCTACCGCGTTCATCATCATTTTCATCATGGTTGTATCGGGAGCGGCGACCGTATCTGTTATCGCTGTCTTCACGGTTTTCATTGTCGTTTCTGCTGTAGAATGACCTGCGGCCGTT
This sequence comes from Bacteroidales bacterium, assembly GCA_016285515.1. Taxonomy (GTDB): domain Bacteria; phylum Bacteroidota; class Bacteroidia; order Bacteroidales; family BM520; genus RGIG7150. Next base: position 7,642 of record JAEEQW010000006.1, on the reverse strand, counting down.
GTGCTCATCATCATCATGATATCTGCGGGGACGCCCGTAGTTGTCATCATCATCGCGGTATCTGCGAGAACGTTCATCATCGTTATATCTGCGTGGTCTGTCTTCACGCTCTTCATTATTGTAATGGCGCGAATGCTTGTCGCGTCTTGTGTGGCTGTATTCTTTATTGAATCTGCGTTTTGGCTTGTATTCAATACCATTTTCCTCTATCGAGAAATCGTCTGATGACAAAATGGTGTCATTTCTGCGTGAATGTTCACGTCTTTCTTCATGGTTTCGGCTATCACTAGCGGAATCTTCATTAACTTCTTCTTTACTTTTTGCAAACTTCTGCTGCAAAGAGTTCATCTTTTCTTCTTTCATTTATCAAAAATTTTGCAAAAGTAGTAAAAAATCTCTGCTTTAGAGGATTTTTTTGTACTTTTGTAATTTCTATCCTTTTATATGATGAAGAAAAGACTGTTAATATTTTGCACCTTATTTCTGACTTTGATGTCGGTCACAAATATCGCTTCATGTCAGCAAAAGGTGTTGGGGGTTGATTCAACATTCATACAGTTTTCCGGAATCGTGGTAATGGCTGACAGTCTGAATGCTGTTCCGTTTGCGACAATTATTCTGACTAACAGCCGGACGGGATATAAGTACGGTACCATATCCGACCTTGGCGGTTTCTTTTCTTTTGTTGCCCAACGCGGTGATACTGTTGATTTCACGTCCGTTGGCTTTAAGCCTGCAACTTATGTGATTCCAGATACAATAAGGAATGACAGATATTCTCTTTTTCAATTGATGTTTAGAGATACTATTTTCCTCGAAGAAACCGTTATCTATCCGTGGCCTTCGAAGGAAGAGTTCGCTGATGCCTTTGTTCACATGGATATTCCTGACGATGACATAACAATAGGACTGAAGAATCTTGAAAAAGCGGGACTGAGTTCGGCTTATAAGTTGTATGCCAATGACGGGTCTGCCAATTACAAGTATTACATAAACCAACAGACCGACAAATATTATAAGATGGGCTCTGTTCCAACCAATCCTTTGTTGAATGTCTTTGCCTGGATGCAGTTTTTCAAAGCATGGAAGTCGGGCGCTTTCAAAGTTGACAAGGATGAGCAGAAGGCTTTGAAAGAACAGAAGAAGAAGGACATCCAAAGATGGGACTATGATGAATGGATTGAAAAATAGCATATTCTGCACTTTGATTTTCCTGTGCCTGTTTTTGTGTTGCCGTCTCCAGGCCCAACAAGGCACAATCTACGGCAGGGTTACCGACAATGGCAAACCGCTTCAGCTTGTCAATGTGGTGTGTGTGGAAAATGGTACAACGGGCACTACAACTGACGAAAAAGGCTATTATGAACTGTCACTGCCCGCAGACACCACCATTCAGGTGGTCGCTTCCTTCATCGGATATAAAAACGCTTATATCAATGTGAAATTGAAACCCGGCGAATCAAGGAAATTCGATATTCACATGGTCGTTTCTTCACAAGACCTGGAAACTATTGTCATTGAAGACGAAACCATCCGAAACACCACGTTCGACCGCATTAATGCCAAGGCTGCCTTAATGATACCAAATGCGTCAAATGATATCGGTGCGGTGATAAAAACTTTGCCCGGCGTTTCATCCGTCAATGAGCTGAGTTCACAGTATTCTGTCAGAGGCGGTAATTTCGACGAGAACATCATATATGTCAATGGTATCGAAATCTTCAAGCCGTTTCTTACACGCTCCGGACAACAGGAGGGATTGAGCTTCGTCAATTCCGACTTGGTATCGTCGATATCATTTTCTGCCGGCGGTTTTGAACCTAAATATGGCGACAAGATGTCGTCAGTACTGGATATCACCTATCGTAAACCAACCGAATTTCACGCTTCTCTATCCTTAGGTCTGCTGGCTTCCTCCATTCATGTGGAAGATAAATTGGATAACTTCACCTATCTTGTGGGATTCCGTTATAAATCAAATGCTTATCTGATTAATACTATGGATACCAAAGGTGATTATAACCCGACTTACACTGATTTTCAGACTTTGCTGACATATTCGGTTTCCCCTAAATTGGAAATTTCCCTTCTCGGAAATTATTCCGGCAACAAATACAGTTATGTTCCGCAGTCAAGAGAAACCACTTTTGGTTCACTTATGGAATCGTACAGGATGTATATGTATATGGAAGGTAATGAAAACGATGTCTTCAGAAATGGCATGGCGGCATTGTCGTTATTATACAAGCCACAGAAAATCAGTAATATAAGTCTTACTTTTTCGGGATATAAGAGCATTGAAAGCGAGTATTATGATGTGTTGAGTGAATATTGGATAGGGAAACTCGACAACAATATGGGTTCCGATGATTATGGCAATGTGGTCGAGAGCATGGGTGTCGGTACGTTCCTGTCACATGCGCGCAATAGATATAAGTCACAATTCTATACTGCAGACGCCAAATATTCAACTGTTTATGGTAATCATAATCTGTCTTTTGGCGCCCAGTATCGTCATGAGTCGGTCTATGATGTGCTGAGCGAATGGGAACTCGTTGATTCTGCGGGATATACTATTCCAACGACACCGGACTCAATAGGTTTTACTGACCCTTCACAACAGCCGGAATTCATTTTGTCAATGTATTCTTCAGCCAATGCGAAGAACACACTTAACTGTCATAGGGCATCTGCATACGCTCAGGATATGTGGTCGTTTGAACTTCCTTCGGTCAACATGAATCTTACATACGGACTGAGATTTTCGTATTTGAGTGTCAATAAGGAGTTTGATGTAAGTCCGCGTCTGACTTTTTCTTTGATTCCGAAGAAATGGAGCAAGGATGTGCTTTTCAGATTTTCAACGGGTTATTATTTCCAACAGCCTTCCTATCGTGAAATGCGAGACGAAAATGGTGTCCTGCATACCGATATTAAATCGCAGAAGTCCATCCATTTTGTCGCCGGATGCGATTGGAATCTCAGAATCTGGAACCGCCCGTTCAAGTTTGTAACAGAAGCATACTATAAGCTTTTGGATGATTTGATTCCATATACTGTTGATAATGTGCTGATTCAATATTACCCCGACATGCTTGCCGAAGGTTATGCGACCGGCATCGATGTTAAATTAACCGGTGAAATGGTAAAGGGAGTCGATTCCTGGGTCAGCGTTTCACTTATGAAAACCATGGAACGCCAAATCGACAGTGTCGGAAATGTCATCAGTGACTATTATCCGCGTCCTACTGACCAGCGGTTTATGTTTTCATTGTTTTTGCAGGATTACGTCCCCAATTATCCTCACATAAAAATGCAGCTTAATCTGACGTATGGCACCGGTCTGCCGGCAATGCCGCCAAACAAGCGCCCTTTCTCATCGTCCTATACCCGCCGTTATCCTTCCTATCTTCGTGCCGACCTCGGCCTTTCTTGGCAGATAGTCAGCGATAAGGTTAAAACACACACTTTCCTCGATGCATTAAGCGACATGTCGCTGACAGTCGAAGTGCTGAACGTTCTTGACAAATACAATACCATTTCATATACATGGGTGACGGATATCAGAGGATATCAATGTGGAGTGCCTGATTATCTGACTCGTAGGGCTATTAATATAAAATTGTCTGTAAAATATTAAGAGATGAGCATACTTATCAAAAATGTATTATTGTACAATAATATAACTGATATACTGATTGAAGGCAATAAGATTAAAACCATTGCTCCCAATATCAATGTTGTTGCTGACAAAGTTATAGACGGTACTGAAAAAGCCGCCGTTCCAGGATTTGTCAATTGTCACACCCATGCTGCAATGACAGTTTTCAGAGGTTTTGGTGATGATATGGAACTTGAACCGTGGCTGTCAGACAAGATTTGGCCTTACGAAGCCAAGCTGACCAGCGAAATAGTCTATCATGCCATGAAACTTGCCTGTCTTGAGATGATAAAGACCGGCACGACTTGTTTCAACGATATGTATTGGAATCTCTCAGCCGGTAGGGAAGCAGCTGAAGAAATGGGTATTCGCTCCTTTCAGGGCAAAGTCATCCTCGATTCCGACCACACAAAGACTTTCAATGAAACAGTCCATGAAGTGGAAAGTTCATTCAACAAATATCAGAATACGGAATTGACAACTTTCACACTTGCACCCCATGCTGTCTATACGGTTTCAACACGTATCCTTGAATGGTTGAGGGATTTTTCCAAAGCCAACGACTTGCTTGTTCACATGCATTTGGCTGAAACGCCCCTTGAATGCGATAATTGCAAAAAACAATACGGTGTTACGCCTGTCAGATATCTCAACAGAATCGGACTTCTGTCACCTCGTCTTATTATAGCCCATTGTCTGTGGCTTGACGATGAGGAAATGCAGATGCTTGCTGACAATGATGTTAAGATAGTCCATAATCCGAATTCCAATTTGAAACTTGCATCAGGATACCATTTCAAATATCATGAGATGAAGGATAAGGGACTTACCGTAGGTTTGGGGACTGATGGCGTAAGCTCCTCAAACAACCTTGATATGACTGAGACTATGAAGGTCGCGTCTTTCATCGGAAAGGCCTGGCGTGATGATCCTACCGCCTGCAGTGCGGTTGACATGTTCAAGTGTGCAACTCATAACGGTGGCATAATTCTGAACAAGCAGCTTGGAGACATCAAGGAAGGTTATCTCGCTGATATTGTGCTGTTTGATTTGCATACCCCCGCATTCACACCTAATTACAATCTCATTTCCAACATTGTTTATTCGGGCAATGGCAACGATGTCGATACTGTGATATGCAACGGCAAGGTGCTAATGGAAAACAGAAAGGTAGAAAATGAGGATGAGATTCTGAGAAACGGCAATATTTATGCTCATAAATTAGTGGATGATGACGCTGCTGAATAAGAAGATATTATTCTTTTTTATTTTATTTGCGCCCATGATGTTATGGTCACAGGACTATAAGGTTTTCCGTGGAATTCTGAAGGATTCTGAAACCGGATACCCAATAAGGGATGTTCATGCTTACAGCACTTCACATCATGCCGATGTCTCGGATTTCAACGGTTATTTTGAACTGTATGTTTCTGATAATGATACAATTCATCTTTCATCAGTAAATTATGGGAAAAGCGACATTTACGTGGCTTCCTGCGGTCAGTATTACGATAAAGTCCTGGTATTTGAGTTGAAACCTGTTGTGTATGTCCTCCATGAAGTCGTGGTTCCTCTTACCCAGTCTGTTGTTATTCTTCCTGTGGAAAAAAAGGAGAAGGTTGATGTTCAAGGTGTTGAAAAGGGTACGCAGGAAATTCCGAAAGTGAAACTTGATGACAATGTGGACCTTGTATGGAAACGTGAAACATACAACCAGGGACTCGACTATTTCGGAATGGGTATTACTATTAAAGGCTTTATCAGCGGTCTTTTCAATTCCAATGAAAACAAATCCGAAAAGAAAATCGAAGAACTTGAGAGAATTGAAAAAGGTACCGAAACCTTTTATAATTACATCCGTTCTGCCGACTTCAAAAACGTCATGACCAATGATTATGGACTGACAGAGGATGAATTCGTTGACTTTGTCAATTATTTTCAGAAAAATGCTGGAAGCATCAGAAAATCGACCAATGAATATGATATTCTGAAATCTGCTGTGGGAAAGGTGTCTTCTTTTAAAAACACATATATTAAAAACAAATAAGGGCTATGAAAAAAGTTTTATCGTTTCTGTTATTATTCTTATTATCAATTGTGATTTCCGCCCGGACCATTGAAGTTTCGGAAGAACAGTCAGGTATATGGGATGCGGATACAGTTTTAGTGGTCGATGATGTCACTGTACCTAAAGGTATGTCGCTGACTATAGTTGAAGGAGCCAAGGTGATTTTCGACGGTTATTTCAAGATAATCGTAGGCGGTGATTTGTCTGCTGTTGGAACAGAATATAACCACATCGTCTTTACGGTGACAGATACTACTAACTTTCATGATATACATCGTTTCGATGGTGGATGGGCTGGCATCACCTTTTCGGAGTGTACCGGGCCTATTGTGCTCGAATATTGCGATTTCAGCTACGGCAAAATGATTGAGGACCCTTATTTTGGCGGTGCTGTCAGGTTTTCCAATGTTGAAGATGTCACCATTGGACATTGCAGGTTCACATCCAATCTGACATTATTTAAAGGTGGTGCATTGTATGCCGAATATTCCAATTTTAATATTTATGACTGTGAGGTTGACGGTAATCTTGGGATATATGATGAGGCTGTCAGTCTTTACATGTATGGTGGTGGCATGTTCTTTATCAATTGTGATGTTGAGATGAGGGACATGTACTTTCATGACAATGACTGTCCGAACTGCTATGGCGGCGCCGTTAATTTCGACAGTTGCAGTGTGGTGCTTGACAGAGCTTTGATTGAAAACAATCATTCAACAAATGCCGGTGGTATTGGGATCCAGCGTAGCAGTCATCTTAATGTGGTTATGTCGAATGCAATTCTCCGTAACAATCATGTCGTGCATTATGGAGGAGGTATGGCATGTGCAATCTCCTCTCCAATTATAAACAACTTCGTTGTCGTAAATAATACCTGTTGGGGCGGCGGTGGCGGTGGAGTCCAGTTCTTCGGGGAAGCCTATCCTGTATTCAACAACTGTATTTTCTGGGGTAACCGATGGGAAAGCACAGGAGAAAAACCGGGCGATACGCTTTACAGTTCACAAATCTGCATCTGGGATCTTTATTCACATCCTTCGTTCAGATATGGTATCGTTGAATTTGGACGTGAGAAGATTTATAATGAGCAATTTCTTCAGTTGTATGAAGAAATGAGCGATGAAGATCCGCTGTTCGTGGATTTGCCCAATGGTGACTGCCATCTTCAGTCTTCAAGTCCGGCAATCAATGGAGGAACACAGGATACTACAGGTCTGCATCTTCCTGAATTCGACTTTTATGGCAATCCGAGAATTTTGGACGATATAATAGATATAGGTGTGCATGAATTTTACCTTTATGGTGATGCAAATGAAGACGGTACGGTTGATGTTATTGATATAATTTCGATTTGTTCTTATATAATTGGCGTAACACCTGAGCATTTTAGCATCGGGAAATCCGATGTGAACCGTGATGGAGTGATAAATATTTTGGATATTCAAGCTATTATTACCATTATTTTTTCAAATAAATAGCTGATAACCAAACAATTATATTTTAACATTCTTTAACAAGATTTTTTCATAGCAGGTGATACCACTATCGAAAATTATACTACTTTTGCACCCGCATTTGAAACGAGACAAACAGTTTCGTAATCGGATGAAGTTCTTTGAAAGAATGAAGCACAAAATAGAAGACCTAGTGGTTTGAGAAGAGGTCCTGCGAGCCGGCTGCGGTGCCGGTAGGTGCTGCGGCGAGTGGACGGCGAGATGTTGTCCGTGAAGGCGAGCGGGGCTGTAAAAGAGCAATTCCTTGAGACAGAGAAAATAAATAAAAACAAATAATACAATGAAGAGTTTGATCCTGGCTCAGGATAAACGCTAGCGGCAGGCCTAACACATGCAAGCCGAGGGGCATCGCGCGGTAGCAATACTGTGGCGGCGACCGGCGCACGGGTGCGTAACACG
>JAEEQW010000026.1 GCA_016285515.1 Bacteroidales bacterium | reverse complement strand
ACCGAAAATCCGTTTTGCAATTGATGCAGCCACATGGCAACTGATATACTACACTGATGACAAAATCAAAGCAGCTTTCGACAATATGGACAACCATTTTCAGCAAAAACATCCTAACGGATATAAAGCTGATGATGTGGTTTTTCCAGACAAAACTTACGACAAGCTCGCAATGATTAACTATACATCAGGTTCAACAGGCAATCCAAAGGGCGTAATGCTTACTGACAGAAACTTCAGCGCAACCGTTGATTACTGCCAACGTAAAGTTCCTGCAGGCGACAAGATGGTCTCAATGCTGCCTATGGCACACATGTACGGTTTGGTTATAGAATTCATATATCCTGTATGTAACGGAACATCAATCTATTGGTTAGGCAAGGCCCCTACTCCAACTGCACTGCTTAAGGCATTTGCAGATGTAAAGCCATATCTGCTCATTACAGTTCCTTTGGTAATTGAAAAGATATTCAAAGCCAAGATAAAACCACAAGTTGAAAAGCCAATGATTAAGTTTATATGCAATATACCGGGTTTACGCAATGTTGTGTACAACAAAATTCGTGACGGCCTTCTCAACGCATTTGGCGGAAACGTACAACAGTTCATCATGGGCGGAGCTCCGCTGAATCCTGAAGTGGAACGCTGGCTGGTTCGCATCAAATTCCCATATCTGGTAGGTTACGGAATGACTGAAGCCAACCCTCTGCTCGCTTACGAACACTATACACAATATGTCCCCGGCTCCTGCGGCAAAGCCGTTGACTGCACAACAGTTCGCATCGATTCAGAAGACCAGCAGCATGTTGTAGGTGAAATCCAGGCCAAAGGTGACAACATCTGTCTCGGTTACTACAAGAATCCTGAGGCTACCGCTGAAGCATTCACAGATGACGGCTTCCTGAAAACCGGTGACCTTGGCATCATTGATGCAGAAGGCAACATTTTCATCCGCGGCAGAATCAAGAACCTCATCCTGTCAGCCAACGGACAGAACATCTATCCTGAGGAAGTCGAAGCAATAGTCAACAATCAGCCTTACGTTCTCGAAAACGTAGTCGTTGACCGTGGCGGCAAACTTGTTGCCCTAGTTTATCTCGACCAACAGGAAATCGCAAAGGCATTGCTAAGTAAGGAAGACGCTGCCGACATACCAAACGCCATCAGATTAGGTGCAAACAAGACATTGCCATCATACAGCAAGATAGCCACAGTAGAATTGGTTGACAAACCATTCGAAAAAACACCTAAGATGAGCATCAAACGATATCTGTACAAATAAAGACACATTTAAGTGTTATTTCTAAAGGATTAAGGATTAAGGGTCAAGTTCCAAGTTAGAATTTGACCCTTATTTCTTTTGCTTCGAAGATACCTGCACATCGCCTAAGTAACTCGTCATCGGGAGCTGAAAAAGAATATCCCTGAGGATTGTATTGTGTTCCGAGTTTTTCATGCTTATTTTTGCCGATGTCATGATACTTCAACAACTCGACTGTTCGACGCTGCCACGGCAAAGATGACAAAAAATCCGCACTCTTCCTGATGTTGTCCTCATCGGCATTTACACCGACTATCAATGGGATACGTATTATGAAATCAGCACCTGATTCAGCAATAATCCGCAAATTGGACAAAATCAGTTCGTTGGGGACTCCAGTGAATTTCTTGTGTATATCGCTGTCCATGCTCTTCAAATCGACCAGAAACAATTCACAACTGTTTCTCACCTGCATCACAATTTCAGGGCGTGCATACAGCGTTGTGTCAACCGCACGGTGAACACCTATATTGCCACATCGTTCAAGCAACTGCAACAGAAACTCATGGTGCATTAAAGGTTCGCCACCACAGAAAGTCACTCCCCCTCCAGACTTGTCCATGAAGGGTATTTCTTTTTCAATCTGTTCCACATAATAATCGATTGGATATTCGTGTCCGGAAATCTCCATAGCCTTCGTTGGGCAAACCTCCTCGCACTTACCACACAGAATGCAGCGGCTTTTATCAGTAACCACACCATCAGCCGTCAGAGTCAATGCATGCTGCGGACACGATTTGACACACATCTTACAGCCGATACACTTCTTCCTGGTATAAAGTTTTTCCTTGTCAGAACTGATGCCTTCCGGATTATGACACCACACACATGAAAGCGGGCATCCCTTAAAAAAAATTGTTATGCGAATTCCCGGACCATCGTTGATGGCATAGCGTTTAATATCGAAAATCAGGCTCATGGCCGGTCTATTAGAATAATTCCTGCTGCTCTGTTCTCATTATCACATCGGTCTGAAGGTCAAGATTCATGTCGTTGAAGTAGTCGCTGTAACCTGCAACTCGTACCAACAAATCTCTGTATTCCTCAGGACATTTCTGAGCTTCAAGCAATGTCTCCGTACCAACGACATTGAACTGGATATGATGACCACCCAAAGCGAAATATGTGCGAACCAACTGTGACAGCTTTGCGACATCATCATCCTTCTTCAAAAGTGAAGGCATGAAACGCTGATTGAGTAGCGTACCTCCACTTTTAACCTGATCGAGTTTTCCAAGCGATTTCACAACTGCTGAAGGACCATGAGTATCAGCGCCGTGTGACGGTGACGTTCCATCGGATATCGCTCGTCCGGCAAGTCTTCCGTTTGGAGTGGCTTCCATTACTTTTCCGAAATACACATGGCATGTTGTGGAAAGCATGTTGAGATGAAACACACCGCCGCGGGTGTTAGGCTTTCCCTCTATTGCATCGTAAAGGTCATCATACACCTTCACTGCAACAGCATCTGCGTATGAATCATCGTTTCCGAAGAACGGAGTATGATTCAATATGAACTGTCGCATCGGTTCAGCGTTTTCAAAATTGGTGTCGCAGGCTTTTATCATTTCGTCCATTGTATAGGTCTTATCCTCAAAGACGTGTTTCTTCAAGCTGCAAAGGCTGTCAGTGATTGTACCCAGACCAGTACATTGGATATAGTTTGTATTGTAGCGTGGACCAGCATTATAGTAATCACGTCCCTTTGCAATGCAGTCGTCAATCCATAATGAAAGGAATGTGGCAGGAGCATATTTTGCGAACATGCGGTCAATGTAATTGTTGACACGTACCTTCAAATCCACCAGATAATGCAGTTGTTTCAGAAAAGCATCGTATAGTTCATCGAAGGATTTGAAATTACGCGGGTCACCTGTTTCGATTCCAACTTTTTGTTTTGATACCGGGTCGATGCCGTTATGAAGTGTGACTTCCAATATTTTGGGGACATTAAGATAACCTGTCAGAATATATGCTTCCTTGCCGAATGCACCGACTTCAATACAGCCGCTGCATCCGCCTTCACGTGCATCAGTGAGCGACTTGCCCTGACGCACCAGTTCCTGAACATAAACATCAGGATTGAATATTGACGGATATCCATAGCCTTGGCGTATTACTTTGCACCCCTCAGTCAGGAAACGGTCCGGAGTACACACACTGATATGAATAGAAGTACCCGGCTGCAACAAATGCAACTCCTCGATAGTCTCAAGCATTATGTAGGAGACTTCATTTACGCCGTTGCTGCCATCGGATTTCACCCCGCCTATATTCAGATTCATAAAATCGTTGTAAGTGCCGCTTTCCTTGGCGGTAATGCCAACTTTTGGTGGAGCCGGCTGGTTGTTGACCTTGATAAAGAAACATGACATGAGTTCCTTTGCCTTGTCACGAGTCAGAATGCCGTCAGCAATATCCTTATAATAAAATGGAGCAAGATGCTGGTCCAAATGTCCGGGATTCATCGAATCCCAACCATTTAACTCCGTTATGGTGCCAAGATGTACGAACCAATACATCTGAATTGCCTCCCAGAAAGTTCTTGGGGCATGTGCGGGAACAAAGCGGCAAATCTGTGCTATCTGTTTCAGTTCAATTGCCCGCTCAGGAGTCGCCGTTTCAGCCATCTTTTCAGCCAAATCCGCATGGCGTTCAGCAAAAAGTATCGCTGCATCGCATGAAATAGACATAGCCTGCAGTTCCTCCTGCTTGTCAGTTGCATCCGGATCATTCAGAAAGTCGAGATGTGCAATTTTATCTTCAATTATTTTTTTCAAATCCAAAAGTCCATATCTGTAAACCTTTCCGTCAAGAGCGGTATGTCCTGCAGCACGCTGTTCCATGAATTCAGTGAACATACCAGCTTCGTATGCCTTCTTCCATTCCTGAGGCACATGGTTAAAGATACGTTCACGTTGTGTACGGCCTTTCCAATAAGGAATAACCTCACGGGCGTATGTGTCAATGTCTTCCCGACTGATAGTATAACGCTGCAATTCCCTTGTGTTCAACACATTAAGATCCTCAACACTATGGCATGTAAGTTCAGGGAATGTGGACACAGCCTTAGGTTTTGAACCTCGCTCTCCGACTATCAGTTCATCTTCTCCAATGTAAATGGATTTCTTTCTGCAAATCTCCATGAAATTCATGGCACGCAGAATCGGAATCGGGTATTTGCCCTCATTTTCCTTATAAAAAGCCGTTTCAATAAGAGCACGTTCTATATCCAAAGAAGGCTCAATTTCAAATGACTGTTTACGCAAACGAACAACACGCTCACTGACTGGAACGTGTTGTTCGTTGGAACTTTTTTTTATGTTCATTGATTATCTACTATACAGAGTATAAATGTTTTACAGTAAATTGAACGATATTGTCAAACCAGCCATGACAATCGAAACCATACTCATCAGCTTAATAAGGATGTTAAGGCTTGGTCCTGATGTATCCTTGAATGGATCGCCAACTGTGTCGCCTACAACTGTAGCCTTATGACATTCGGAGCCTTTGCCGCCGAAATTGCCTTCTTCAACATATTTCTTGGCATTATCCCAAGCACCGCCAGAGTTAGCCATAAATACTGCCATTACGAAACCTGCTGAAAGACCGCCGACGAGAAGTCCAAGGACTCCTGGGACACCTATTAGGATTCCAACCAATATAGGAACAAGAATTGCGAGTATTGAAGGAAGTATCATTTCAGTCTGTGCACCCTTTGTGGAAATTGAAACGCAACGTGCATAGTCTGGTTTTGCCTCACCTTCAAGTATTCCCTTTATTTCAGTGAATTGACGACGGACTTCCTGCACCATCTTCTGAGCTGCACGTCCCACTGCATTCATTGTCAGACCGCAAAACAGGAATGCCATCATAGCCCCGATGAACACACCTACCAACACCTTTGGATTCATAAGGTTAACGTTGTAATATTCCATAAAGTCTATCAATGATGCTTTTGCAGTATCAACGACCCTGCCCCCGAGGTCCAAGGTTGTGGTTTCCACACGCACCAAAGCAATTTTTATTTCTTCCACATATGAAGCAAGCAAAGCCAAAGCGGTAAGCGCAGCTGAACCGATTGCAAAGCCCTTGCCGGTTGCAGCTGTAGTATTACCCAATGCATCAAGAGCATCAGTACGTTTACGCACCTCTTCGCCAAGACCACTCATTTCGGCATTTCCGCCGGCATTGTCGGCTATAGGTCCGTATGCGTCAGTTGCAAGTGTTATTCCAAGAGTTGAAAGCATACCGACAGCAGCAATGCCTATTCCATACAATCCCATGGAAAGATTCTCGGCTGTAAATGCTACATGGAAACCATTTGCGCACAAATAAGCCATAAGGATTGCAATACATATCACGATAATTGGAATAGCAGTTGAAATCATGCCCAATCCCAATCCAGAAATAATGACCGTTGCAGGGCCGGTCTTTGAAGATTCAGACACTTTCCGAGTAGGCTTAAAAGACTGTGATGTATAATATTCGGTTGATTTTCCAATAATTACACCTGCGAGAAGACCGCAAACCACCGAAAATGAAACTCCAATCCAGTTTTCAATTCCCAAAGCCCACATAATCACGAATGTTGCCACAGCTATAAGGCAAGCCGCTGTATTGGTACCGAGGCTCAGAGATTTGAGAAGCTGTTTCATTCCTGCATTTTCATTGGTACGAACCATAAAAATGCCTATTATCGACAATACAACGCCGACTGCTGCAATAAGCATAGGAGCACAAACAGCCTTTATCTGCATTCCCTCGACATTAGATGAAGCGAAAGCACTTGCACCCAAAGCCATAGTGGCAAGAATAGAACCGGCGTATGACTCATAAAGGTCAGCACCCATACCGGCAACATCACCGACATTATCGCCTACATTATCAGCGATAGTTGCAGGATTTCTCGGGTCATCTTCCGGAATATTGAATTCCGTCTTACCTACCAGGTCAGCACCCACATCGGCAGCCTTTGTATAGATACCACCCCCGACACGTGCAAACAAAGCCTGTGTGGAAGCACCCATGCCGAATGTCAGCATGGTAGTTGTAACAACGACCAAATCATTTCCAAAATGAGCAACCTGAGTCAGAATGATATACCACAAACTGATGTCAAGCAATGCCAGTCCTACAACTGTGAGTCCCATCACAGCACCTGAACGGAAAGCAACCTTAAGCCCTTTGTTAAGAGAGGAACGGGCTGCATTTGCAGTTCTTGCCGAAGCGTTTGTGGCAGTTCTCATACCTATAAAACCTGCAAGACCTGAGAAGAAACCACCTGTAAGAAATGCAAACCATACCCAACTATTCTGCAAACCAAATAGTGACATGACGCCAAAAATAGCGGCAAGTATCACAAATACGATGATAACCACCTTATATTGTTGCTTTAAATACGACATGGCACCTTCCCTTACATATTTGGCTATTTCGGCCATTCGGGGCGTCCCTTCACTCTCTTTCATCATTTGCCTGTAAAACGCCCATGCAAAAAGCAGCGCAATGACAGCTGCACAGGGCACAAGCCAGAAAATTGGTCTAATCATAATATTCTACGTTTAATTTATACTATTTCAAACTTAAAACTGCAAAAATAATCTATTTCACACATATTTTTAAAAAAAATTCAACTATTTGGCACCTCTTGAATAAGGAGCATCTGTCTGATTTGCAAACTCACCATCTAAATATTTGAAATATCCTGCCACTCCTATCATCGCAGCATTGTCAGTTGTGAACTCAAAATCCGGAATAAAAACCTTCCATCCATATTCCTTTCCCAAAGCGGTTATTGCATTTCTTAACCCTGAGTTTGCCGAAACACCTCCGGAAATGGCAACCTGTGTCACCTTATAGTCCTTTACAGCCCTGACGAGTTGTTTTGTGAGAATGTCAATGATTGTCTTCTGCATTGAAGCTGCCAAATCCGCCTTATGTTTCTCAATAAAATCATTATCGCTGACCAGTTGATCCCTTAAGAAATAAAGAAATGAAGTTTTCAGACCACTGAAACTATAATTATAACAGTCAACGTGCGGTTTGGCAAATTTAAAGGCATTAGGGTCCCCCATCTTTGCCAACCTGTCTATCACCGGACCGCCCGGATAGCCTAAATCCATAATCTTTGCCACCTTGTCAAATGTCTCACCGGCAGCATCATCAATTGTACTGCCGAGTATCTGCATATCCGACGGGCTCTTCACCAATACAATCTGAGTATGGCCCCCAGAAACCACCAAGCAGATGTATGGAAATTCAGGGACATTTTTCTCATGGTCCTTACGCTGTGCAAAATGTGCAAGAATATGTGCCTTAATGTGGTCAACCTCTATTAGGGGAATATCAAGTCCTAATGCCAAAGCCTTTGAGAATGAAACACCTACAAGAAGTGATCCCAACAAGCCAGGCCCAAGCGTAAAAGCAATCGCATTTAAATTATTTTTTTCTATATTTGCATCGTGAATTGCCTTGTCAATAACTGGAATGATATTCTGCTCGTGAGCCCGAGATGCAAGTTCTGGCACAACACCGCCATACTGACGATGCACTTCCTGACTTGCAATGACATTCGACAAAACTGTCGTGCCGTCCATCACTGCCGCCGAAGTATCATCACACGACGACTCAATTCCTAATATGTAAACACTCATTGCGTTTTGTTTAAGAAAGTTATAAAATACATATCTAAAACATTAACAATCATAATCTTAACAGTATTAGCACTCGTTCTAATCACTGCAGGATTACTTCTTGTCCCTTCTGTTCAAAATCAAGTTGCAAAGATAGCAGTCAATTCCATTTCAAAAAACACTAATATCGATTTTTCTTTTGAAAATTTCAGTTTCACCAAATTCAACACAATAGAAATTGACGGATTACATATAAGCGACCTTCAGAAAGACTCTCTCATTGATGCTGCACACATAAAGGTGGTCCTTGGCAAATTGAACCTAAATGAAATGGAAATCAATATTGATAAAATATGTGTTAACGACTTTTACATGGATCATCATTGGTTTGAAGATCATGATAAAACCAATCTGATGGAAATTTTCAAAAAGAAGGATAACAAAAACCAAAAATCAAAAACCTTTAAAATCTGCGCTAAAGACATAGAACTCAACAATCTCAACTACAAATACAGAAATTACAGATATCCTGAAACACCGCTTGCAATAAATTTCAATGACATCGACGCAAAAAACGGCTTTGCCAAAGCCAGAAACCTCGTAGTGACACCAGACAGCATTTCCCTTACTGCCGACCATGCATCTCTTATTGAAAAGGCCGGATTCAATCCATGCGTCAATCACGCCGATATATTAATCAGCAGCACCCTGATGTCTTTCAAAAACGTGGAAGCAGAAACCCCGACATCGGATTTTGGTGCCGATGTGTCATTAGTCTCTAACAGTTACAAGTCCTACAGACATTTCAACGACTCGGTAATACTCTATGTAAGCATAAAACCCGGCAGTATGGTCGATACAAAGGATGTGGCTTATTTCTCATCCTCTCTTGCCGGTGCCAACAATATTGTCACTATCATGTCAGCAAATGCCAACGGCTACGTCAACGACCTGCATGTCAACGATATACTTATTGATTTATGTGACAAGTCAAGACTCAGTCTCGACCTATATATCAAGAACACATTATATAAATACAGGTATCTCGACATAAAACTTAAGGAACTGACCACAAATGCTGATGATTTGGAAGCCCTCGTTGTTCCGGCATTTACCAGGGGTGTATGTGCACCTTATCATCTGTCACTGCCTGATGAAGTCCACAGAATCGACAGACTGTCTGCCAAAGGCACTTTTAAAGGCAAAATCCAAGATTTCAAGACCGACATAAACCTTACTGCCGACAACAGCATCGTTGATGCAAAACTGACTTACCAACCAAGAAACACTAACGACGATTCGTTCACGTTGGCACTCAACGGAAAGAATATCAATGTGGGAAAGATAATGAACACCCCGAAAATATCCACTCTTGACGCAAATATTAACGCAACGGGCACTGCAAACAGATTCCGCCCGAAAACTTACAAGGTTCAAGGTGAACTGAACAATGTGGCTCTCGAACACATTACTCTCAAAGATGTTCATGCCTCTGTCGAAAATGACTCCGAAGAACTTAATGCAAGTGTTGATGTATTCAATGAAAACATATTCCTTGAAGCCTATGTGAGCCATTTTCTGAATTCACAGGACCCGATGACAAATATTTCCGTCAACGCCCAGCAGGTCAACCTCTCCAAACTGACACTACGCCCCCTCGAAGAAAATGCGACAACTTCATTCTTTATCAATTCCAATATCGAAGGAACTGACATCGACAAATTATCAATGGAGACGTATGTCACAAACTTCAAGTACTCCGATATTGAACGAAACGTAAATGCAAACGACTTCAGCATAAAACAGTCTTTCAACCCCAATGACAATACAAAGGAAGTAGCGCTGTTGTCGGATAATCTCAACATCAATCTTCATGGAAATTTTTCATATAAGGAACTCCCTGTTATCCTGTCAAATGTCACAAATTATCTGTTAAACGAAACCGATAAGGTCAAACCTCTGGCAAATGACACAACCTATCTGACACTTTCAATTGATGCAAGCAAGGATTTTAAAACCGTTTCACAATTCCTCCCAGCTTTTTCAATCAATGATGATATCTCGCTTTATTTGGATGTAAAAGACGATTCACATGCAACTCTGAGTTTGAACACGAAGGAAATACAATACAAAACATTAACCATAAGCGATTTGAATATTGATGCACAATATGATACCTGCAGAGCTAATGCAATTGTAAATCTTAACAATGTTTATCTTGACGATGACTCAAAATTGAGTGATATGCTGTTTCTTTCAAAAAGCAAATGGGAACTCGGCATATCCAATGATACGGTCACTGCCGACATTATTTGGAGCGACAATTACAACAACCGCAATGGTAATTTTAACTTCTATGCCGATATATCCGAACTGCCAAAAATAAAGGTCTTCATTCCTGATTCACTATACATGTATTCCGACACGTCATTGTGGACAGCAAAAAGCGACCTTATCTCCTACGATACCAATTTGATTTCCATACGCAATCTGATACTTCAGGGGGACGATGCATCCCTTATCATTGACGGCAATTACTCAAAAAATCCAAACGAAACATTGTCGGCCACATTTGACAATATCAACTTGAATCTTTTCAAAGAATTCTTGCCGAAGAGTCTCGATCTTGATGGCGTCATCAATGGAAAAGCAAGTATGTCATCAAGTGAAAGGAACCAACCTGTATTATTTGCAGATATCAATGTTAACGACATAATAATCAATGATTTCCATACCGGAAACCTGTATTTGGAAACCCAATGGGATGATAAAAAACACAGCCTTAATCTTGACACAAAACTTGTCAACCCTATGTTTAACGACACAATTATCAATATTACAGGCAATTATTATCCTAAAAACAACAAACTGTTAGACCTATCAATCCTTATTGACAGTCTCAATCTTGAATTGATTAGCTCATTTACAGAAAAATACATCAATAACCCTTACGGTTTTCTGTCTGCCGGCATCAAAATCAACGACAACATAGACAATCTGCAAACCAATGGTGAAATAGCATTTCATAACGCAGGATTCACCATCAATGCCACAAACACCCAGTACTCATTCAACGACAAGATATACATTAAACCGGATGAATTTTACTTGAGAAATTTCAAAATACACGACAATAAAGACAACGTTTTCAACGTATTAGGCACCATCAAGCACCAAAACTGGAAAGATTTCATGGTCGATCTTGCCACTGATTTCAACAATTTCATCATACTTGACAACACGAGCAGATTGAACGGCTCGATATACGGTGATGCTTCCATCAGCGGAAATGTAAAGGCCAAGGGAAAACTAAATGACATAGATGTCAATGCTGATGTAAGTACGAATCAGGGCACTGATGTGACCATAACCGTAACCACAAGCAAAACGGCATCACAGAAATCCTTTATCACTTTTGTTTCAAACACAGATGAGCAGGAGAATGGACAAATTACCGCGAACATACCTCGAAGCAATTCAATGGCAATAAATGCCAAAGCAAACATATCCGACGGCACTCAAATCAACATTGTTCTTCCATACAATGTCGGAGACATGTCCATCACCGGAAGCGGCGAAATCACCTATAATCAGGCTAAAAACGGCAATTACAACATGAATGGTGACTATACTGTAAACTCTGGTGAATTCCGACTAAACATCGACAATTTTATCAGGCGTAATTTCACTATCACCAAGGGTGGAACCATCATTTTCAACGGTGCCCCAAGCAATGCCCTTCTTGACCTGCAGGCTGTATATCAGGTGAAAGCATCGCTCCAAAGCATACCTACCATTTCCGATGAATCACTGGCACAACAGCGCGTTCAAGTCAACTGCATCATCAACTTGAGCGGCTCACTGTATGATCCGTCTATAACTTTCGACATTGAAATGCCAAACGTTGACGAAGATGTCAAATCCATGATTTATTCCGCCATAGATATCAATGACCAGGCTGCTGTCACCCAACAGGTATTTTCACTTCTGATACTCAAATCATTCAGTTTCTCTTCTGAGAACACCCTGGCATCAAGCATAAGTTCCAACTCAGTCGGTCTTATCTCCAGTCAGCTCTCAGAATGGATTTCATATTTATACAAAGGAATTGACGTTGGCGTGAACTACAATCCTGCATCGGGATATTCACCGGAAGAATTTGAAGTGTATGTCAAGACCCAATTCCTTGACGACCGCCTCATAATAGACGGCAATTTCGGCGTTCAGAACCGTTCGACGGTTCAGGCTGGTGCATCAAACAGCTTCATCGGTGACGTCAACATCGAATATAAACTGACTCCAGATGGCAAAATGCGCATTAAAGCATTCAACCGTACAAACGAATATTCATTGTTTGAGACAAACAGTCCTTACACACAAGGCGTAGGTATCTCCTATTCAACCGAATACAACAAATTATCCGAAATATTCAACAGAAAATAGGTACAGCCGCAATAGCATCCTGTCATTTTGCAGCAGGAAAACATGGGCATGAGCAGGCATACCACATTACTGCAGTATCAACTCCACAACATTTTCCACATGCTGAGTATGGGGGAACATGTCAACCGGCTGTATTCTGCCAATTGAATACTTTTCAGAAAGAAGACTGATGTCCCTTGCCTGTGTTGCCGGATTGCAACTCACATAAACTATCTTTTTAGGACTGCATTTTAGTATCTGAGCTATTACCTTGTCGTGCATACCGGCTCTCGGCGGGTCAGTAATAATCACATCTGGCCTGCCATTTGCATCTATGAAATCATCGGTCAGGACCTTTGCCATATCCCCGGCAAAAAATGAAGTATTTGTAATATTGTTGATTGAAGAATTATAAATTGCATTTTCGATGGCTTGTTCAACATACTCGATACCCACAACCTTCTTAGCCTTCGAAGCCACAAAATTTGCTATAGTTCCGGCTCCAGTATATAAGTCATACACTATCTCATCTCCTTGTAAATCAGCAAATTCGCGAGCCACTTTGTACAGTTTGTAAGCCTGGTCATGGTTTGTCTGATAAAAAGACTTAGGACCTACATAAAACCTGATATTCTCCATTTCCTCAATAAGATGGTCTTCACCATAATAAGGAATGACCTCCTGATCACCTATATCATCATTAAATTTACGATTAACGACATACATCAAAGAAGTTATCTGCGGAAATGAATCCCTGATGAAATCAAGCAACGGAAAGAAACTGTCTGTGTCATTTTCATTAACGACAAGTACAACCATCAGTCCGCCGGTATTTGAGCAGCGAATTATGAGATTGCGCAGCAAGCCTTCATGCTTCTTTACGTTATAGAACGTAAGATTGTGGCTTATAGCATAATCCCTGAAGGAATTTTTGATTTGGTTTGATGGCTCCGGCTGGAAAAAACATTCTTCAATGTCAATTATTCTGTCGTACATATTTGGAAGATGAAATCCTATTCCGTTGAGATTACGTTCTTCTTTCGACTTGAATTCTCCATCGGACATCCATTTGAAGTTAGAAAAAGTATATTCGAGTTTATTTCTGTAATATGTAGTCTTGTCTGAAGAAATGATATCATTGATATTGTTTACATTGACTTTACCAATGCGTGTCAGTGCATCAACGACCTGTTTTTGTTTATAGAACAGTTGTGACTGATAGTCAAGATGCTGCCATTTACATCCGCCACATAGTCCGAAATATTTGCAGAAAGGTTGTATTCGGTGAGGGGATGGTTTTTTGATATTTACGATTTTTGCAATCCGGAAAGATTTTTTCTTTTTAACTGTCTCAGCGTCAATCACATCTCCGGGAGCGCCAAAAGGAATAAAGAAAACAAGGTCGTCTTTTTTAGCGACTGCATTGCCATCGCTTGCAGCATCAATTATTTCAAGGTCAGTCAGCAGCATATTTTTTTTTGCAAATATAATAAATTGATGTATTATAAAACAAAAAAGCCCGTCGGAATGACGGGCTTTCGTATAAAATGGAGGCAACTACCTACTCTCCCACAATTGCAGTACCATCGGCGTGAGCGGGCTTAACTTCTCTGTTCGGAATGGGAAGAGGTGGACACCGCTGCTATCGTCACCTTCCTGTTTTTTCCTGTCCTACTACGGACAGGTGACATATTCTGAAAGATAATATATGCTCCTCACCGCACCGCCTCTTCCGCGCCTGAAAGTTACGGGCTATTAGTATTGCTCGACTTTGACATCACTGCCTTTACATCTGCAACCTATCTACGTCATAGTCTTTGACGACCCTTCGAAGAAGTCTTATCTT
>JAEEQW010000042.1 GCA_016285515.1 Bacteroidales bacterium | reverse complement strand
ACTCTTGTGTAAACCCGTAATGAATCCCTCCACGATTTGACGCGCCAAGAACTCCAAGCTGCCGAATTGCGTCAGCCGGTTCCTATCGATTGAAAAGTCCAAGATGGTTGAACTGTTGATTGTTGAATTGTTTAATTGTTGACAATGACTTATGACAATGACTATGACCGCTTCAACTTTGAGTAAAAGCGGTCATAGTCATAGTCACTGGTCATAGTCAGAACAGCTTCTCCAGTTTCTCCACAAACACCTTCTTGGGAGCGGCACCCACATTCTTGTCGACGGGCTCGCCACCCTTAAAATAGAGAACGGTAGGAATGTTCATAATGCCGTATTTTCCAGCAGTGCCGGGGCATTCCTCAACATCGCATTTCACGGCAATCATCTTGCCTGCATATTCTTCAGAGAGTTCATCGACGATGGGCTCAACCTTTTTGCAAGGGCCACACCAAGTAGCACCAAAGTCCACCATCACAGGGAGTTCCGATTTCAGGACGACTTCTTCAAAACGGTCGTCAGTCATTTGAATTACTGCCATAGTTTTAATTCGTTTGATTTATATTGATTCTATTTCCAAAAATTGAAATGCAAAAATAACAAAAAAAGTTGAAACAACTAATCACTAACCATATTTTCAATGGTCTCAATCATTTGACGGGCTGGTTCAATACGGTTTTTAAGTTCGTCTGGATCGGCATCGAAAGCGCAATTATAATCACTCTGTTCGCGCATCGTTTGCAATTGATTGTACAATCGACCATAATCGGCTGGCAAAATGCCTGTCTTCACATATTGCTGTCCAAACATAGCGTGAGATCCATGATGGGTATTAACCTGATGACCATCGTGAATCAACAAGGCTGAAACTGCATGATAAACAGCATAGTACAGACGATTAGAAACACCGTTCCAAAGTTCTGCCGCTTTCAAAATATCCACTTCATTGAAAGTCTTTTTGGCACGTTCCATTTCTAATTGCACCATAATTCTGCGTTCCTCATCGCTCAAACTCATACCAAAACAATTTTATCCTGTTCGACATTTTTATAGAACGGCAAAAACGACCAGCCTTCCCATTGCTTTTTTGAATAAACATGAGGACTGATTGTTGCGTTCAAATCCCAGCCTAATTCGCGGAAAAAATAAGCCAAATCATAATCCTCTGAAGTGATTTTTGACTTGTCAAGCAAAATGAGCAAATCCCAATCGCTACTTTGGCTTTCATCGCCACGAGCTCGGGAGCCATACAACCAAAGCGAGCTGCCTTGAGGCAACACGGCAATGGCCAACTGCTTGATTCTCTCTAATATCTGACGTCTATCCATATAACATGGTATTTCAGTTTTGCAAAGATACAAATTTTCTTTTTTATCGCAAGTCAAATTCCACAAAAGGCATTTTTTCTAACAGTGGCAATACCTCCTGAGCATTGATTGAGCCTTTCACAGGTGTCAGGTTGCAGGACTTTTTGCCTAGCGGGTCGAAAAGATGCAATTTATAATGCTGTTTGCCAGGATTATCCTTCAACACCTTGATAAACTCCTCCATGCTTTCCTTATTCATTTCTGCCACATTCAACTTGATGTAAACCGTCTTCGAAGTGGATTCCAAAAGCGAGTCAAGCAAGCGCGCCTCCGTAAACCTTACTTCAAGCGTCTGCAACACCACATTCGGGTCTTGTCCCGCCCTTGGGAAAGGTCGGTCCATAATACCGGAAAGCATCACGAACGAATTGACCGTCAACAAGTTCCTGCAATTCAGATAGTTCTCCTTGAACAAGGCAAACTGCAACGCACCGCTTTGGTCTTCAATGGTGAAACGGCCGTAGGGATTGCCGTTTTTCGCCGTAAACTCCTCGGCACGTGTGATTTGTCCGCCAAGGCGCACCGGACGCTTGAGGTTTTTCTCCACATCATTTAAAGCATTCTTCAAACCCTCCACATCGCAGTTACAGAAATACTTGATAGGCAGATGATAGACCTGCATGGGATGCGAGGAGATATAGAAGCCCAAAGCCTCCTTCTCCATCTCCAGCTCCTTCATCTTCGACCAAGGCTCGCACTGCGGCAAAGGCATGTTGAAGGTCTCCTCCGCCCCGCCCTCGTCACCGAAGCCGAAGAGGTCCATCTGCGACGAGTTCTTGCGTTCGTTGTAGGAGGCCACCATACGCATGGCACGTTCGGAGAACGACACAGAATCATTAGGCGCGATATAGAACAACATAGCGCGATGGAAGCCCTTGAAACTGTCGAAGCAACCCGCCATGCCCATGCTCTCCAAAGCCCTGACGTTAAGGCCTTTGTCGGCCACACGCATCACGAAGTCACCGAAGTCCTTGAACTTACCATTGGCTTCACGCTCGGCCACGATGCCGGCCACAGCCGCCTCGCCTACATTCTTGATGCCGCCCATGCCATAACGGATCTCGCCTTTCTCGTTGACCGAGAACTCATATTCCGACTCGTTGACATCGGGACCAAGCACATTGATTTTCATGCGCTTGCATTCCTCGGTCATGAAGTTCACCTGCTTGATGTCGCCCAACTCGTTGTTGAGCACTGCAGCCATAAACTCGGCTGGATAATGCGCCTTGAGATAAGCCGTCTGGTACGACACCCAACTATAGCAAGCAGCATGCGACTTATTGAAGGCATAGGAAGCGAACTTCTTCCACTCTTCCCAAGTCTTCTCCAAACGCTTC
>JAEEQW010000041.1 GCA_016285515.1 Bacteroidales bacterium | reverse complement strand
CTCTTTTTATCAATTCCCTCATGACTTGAATGCATCGCTCTCGATTCTCGACCTGCATCTTTCTTTCTGGAATGATCCTGTTCAATTCCTTGCTTTTGATCCGACCCGAACGTTGCCGATAAGGCACATTTTCTTCTATATATCGGTTATAAGCTTCGGGGTCTTTCGCAATTTGAGCCACTCGATCCTTAACCAACTTAAGCAACGGCTCAAAAAGCCATGTCATATTCATCGGACATTTATTCTCGTCAATAGCCCTATTGGAAAAAACGACATAACGATGGACTCTGTCCGAAATTTTCAGAAAGGTATTTTCACGATAGGTCGAAGTGACAAGAAACAGCCATTGTGTTTCACGAGGGAATTCTTCGTCCAACGCCTCCTGATAACTGGCAAGGTCATCATCCTCGTCATCGTAGCATCCACTGCGTTCATCATCAAAAGCCTTCCATTCTTCCGCTGTACCTCGTGGTATCTCCAGCCATAATTTTCGCGCTTCGTCGTCTTCAATGGGCTCAAAAACAGAGAGTGTTTTCTGTATTTCCAACAAAATAGCGAATGATTGGCCATCAACACATCGGTCGTTTTCAAGTGTTCTATGAAGCACACTATTGATAATTGGTTGTGTAATCCTATTCATAGTGATTATTGTTTGGGTTTAACTTCATCCCACAAGTAGCATTTCAAATAGGAATGTTTCATTTTTGAAAAAAATCAAAGTGAAACATTTGGCTTTTTCTTGGTACTTACTGGTGACAAACATTCAAAACAAGCAACAATGACCAAACAGATCTACAAATTCGACCCAGATCAAGTCTGGTTTACCTCTGACACCCACTTCGGACATGAGAACATTATCCGTTTCTGCGGCCGGCCTTTCAGAAATGCAGAGGAGATGAATGCCGAACTCATCCGTCGATGGAGGGAAACCGTGCCTGATGATGGCATTATCTTCCATTTGGGTGATTTCGCCCATGGCGGATCGCGTCTTTGGAATGATATGATTTGTGCCCTCACTGGTCGTAAATACCTCGTTCTGGGAAACCACGACATCAAAAACCTCCGACAGGGTTTTATGAACCGCTTTGAACTCGTCACCCAACAGATGACCATCCGAGTTGGCGGACAACATATCGTCCTAAACCACAACCCATTCCTCTGTTACGGAGGCTCCTACAGTGATGTCTGGCAACTCTTTGGTCACGTCCATAGCGGTCCCTTATCTCATACGGGATTGGACCATCCCAGATTGAAAATGCTATTCCCGTTACAGTATGACGTAGGCGTGGACAACAACAACTTCCGACCCGTTTCATTTGCAGAGGTCAAATCCAAAATTGAGGCTCAAATTAGCATGGCCCGCGCCGCCGCAGGAATCCGCACCGACAGCAATGCTTGTGACGAACGAAAAATCATATTCATTGACAAAGGGTGTTTAATAGGGGCCAAAGAATTAGAAAGTCTTAACAAGTCCGCTACCGACATCATCGACCTAGACATTAAGAATCCCTCTCCTATCAAAGAGACTATCGCACAACACCTCAGTCTCTTAACCGGAAATATTCGCTACGTCTATATCGGCTCAAGACTGTTGGATGATTTCCGTTATGTCCATATTGGGTCAGGAACACCTGTTACAATGTCGGATATAAAAATGGCAATAAAACTATTATGAAGCATGATATGAAAGGTTTGTAAAAGAGAAGCAACTATGAAAATTCAGTATGCATCCGATTTACATTTGGAGTTCCACGACAACAGCTCGTGGTTGAAAGCCCATCCTTTGCAAGTGACAGGCGATGTGTTGGTGTTGGCGGGAGACATCGGCTATCTCGGCGATGACAACTATTCGAAACACCCGTTCTGGGACTGGGCATCAAAGAATTATCGACAAGTCATCGTAGTTCCCGGGAACCATGAGTTTTACAAGTACTTCGACATTGACACAATGGCCGATGGCTGGGATTTGGCAATTAGGCAAAATGTGCATTGCCGCTACAACGCTGTCGTTCCTCTATCTGATGAAATAGACCTGATAGCCACAACTTTATGGTCGAAAATACCAATTCAGAATGCTTACATGACAGAACGCTCCGTTTCCGACTTCTACCGCATCATGGCAAGCGGGAAACAACTTGATTCTACCCGATTCAACGAAGAGCATGAACAATGTTTCAACTTCTTGAAGAAAGCGATTTATGAAAGCCAGGCCAAGCACATCATCGTAGTTACCCATCACGTTCCATCAGAATTACTGACCGACCCTGCGTTCAAAGACAGTAGCATCAATGGAGCCTTCACAGTAGAATTGTTCGATTTCATCTCCAAAAGCCCAATAGAGTACTGGATTTATGGACATTCACACCGCAATATTGACCGCATCATCGGCCACACGAGGTGCCTTTCAAACCAACTGGGCTATGTTTCGCTCGGAGAGCACTTATCTTTTGACACAGGAAAAGTATTTGAAATCTAATCACACCTTTACCATCAACAAAGATTCCATTTGGAACAATTTAAAAGTAGGTCTATTCTCTACATTTCAAGGATTTTTATTATCTTTGCGTTTGAAAAATAGATAAAGCCATGAGTCATACCGACATTCTTTTCCAAATCCAGCAGCTGGGCAAACAGATTCTGCCCAAGGACGCGCACCTGTTGCTATATGGTTCGCGTGCCCGTGGGGATTACCATGAGGATTCGGATTGGGATCTGCTTATTCTGCTCAACCGTCCGCAGAAAGCGG
>JAEEQW010000040.1 GCA_016285515.1 Bacteroidales bacterium | reverse complement strand
GGAAAACACAAGGGGCGACTTGCACAAAGTTGAAATGAATTTCGGCGATAAAGTATTTTTCTTGACTTTTTTACATGGTGAGCATTTAAAAGAGTCAATGGGGACAGGTCATTTTGACTCATCGAAGACGAGTCAAAATGACCTGTCCCCATCGACTCAATCAGTGTATAAAGAACATCTTGACACATAGGCAGAATTTGTGTTATTAATTTAAGCGTAATCAAACGGCAAATCTTGCAGGAAAGAGGTGATTAATATGACACAAATGTATAAGACGATTTTATTACCGACTTTTGTCAGCTGCATATTAATCACATCAATTAATTGATTCCCAGTGATAATGTGAACGCATCCGGCGAACTCGGGTGCGTTTTTTATATGCCTTGTTCCGATAAAATCGTTCTTTGGCTGATTTGATTATAAATACAAATCGAAAGAAGGATGATAACCATGAACAGATTTAAATCAATTATTATGAGTTGCCGGGGAAAGAGTAAGACGTTTTTGCATTGGCTTTACAACACACACTCCGATGATGACGATGAGGATGAGAAGGTATTTGATTATAGGGATTTACGGTTTTGGTTTAGCGGGACCGGCTTCAGGAATACGGAAAAGCTGATAATGTATATCGGTATTCCTAAAGAGTATTTTGAAAGTATAAAGGAATCAGAGAATTGGAATACGACGGTGCCGACGGAAAACTATATTCTATACGTTCTTTTCCCTATTATTTCAGAACTGCAAAAAGAATATCGAAACGATAACAAGGATGCCAGAGAAAAGGCTCAATTTTGTATTCAAGAGCCTGACGGGTGTATGGATAAGAAAAGCGGGTGCTTATATAGCGCTGAATCCGGAAAGTATGTATTGCAAATGCACTTTAACGTCCCGTTGGTAAATGCGACATCTGTAAATTCAAAAGCGGCATTCAGGGCGGTTAAAGATATACTGGATCACATTATCGAAGCTGTTACAAACCCGGAAGCCGAGGAACTTGTTCGTTGGAAGAGAACGTATGTTAATCAGCGGAGTATCAGGCGGTATATGAAAGAGAATCATCTATGTGCGTTTGTAGCTGATGGAAGTTTACTGCCAAGGCAGGACGGCACTGAAAAGCCTATGATTGGTGCCAAGTTGTTTGAGTCACCTGCAAGTATGCGTGTAAGCATCACTACAGATATTGGTGAAACGATAACAGGGATGGGCGTCAGAGAAGGTATCACAATAATAACCGGTGGGGGATATTCAGGAAAGACAACGCTTTTGGATTCTATTGAACTTGGAATTTACAACCACATTCCCGGAGATGGCAGGGAATATGTTCTTTCAGAAACCTCTGCACTAAAAACTAACGCAGAGGATGGCAGACCTGTTGAAAATGTTGATCTGGCGCCGTTTTTCAGATGGCTTAACGGAGAAGTGCTTCCAAATCATTTCTGTACAAGACATGCAAGTGGCAGTGTATCGCAAGCTGCAAACATAATCGAAGCGATCGAGGGGCGGTCAAAGCTTATTCTGATAGACGAAGACAAAAGTGCGACAAACTTTATGATCAGGGATAAATTAATGAGAAAGATTGTTCCTGATGAGCCGATCATTCCTTTTACAGACAGGATCGAGGAACTGAAAAACGATCGTGGAGTATCTATAGTAATGGTCATCGGTGGGTCGAGCGAATACCTGGCATACGCTGACACTGTCATATTGATGAGTGAATTTTCACCTATAGATATCTCGGATGATATAAGAAGTTTGTCGATAGGTAGAAATCCGGAACAGGAAAAGGTGGATTGGCATTCATCGCGTGTACTTAAGCCAAAGGAAACTTCACAGCCATTTCTGTATTTTCATTCTGTGATAACTGAGAATGAAAAGAAGATCATATTAGATGATTATTGTGCTGACATTACGAGCCTTACCGCACTCACTACTCCCGAAAGGCTCAACACAGTGATGTGCGTCATGGAGAAAATGCTGACAGATAAAGAGGCTGATTCCGAACAATTATTGTCAAAGCTTATTGATCATACTAATCGAACTATCGGACTTGAAGGTGTAGGGGAGGAATTTCATATATATGGTTCTGAGCGCAGATTCCTTTCCGAAATCAGACCACTTGATGCCTGGTGCTGTATTAACCGTATGCGTGGGGTTCAGTTTATGGATTGATGGTTCCCCAAAACGAGAAGTGACAAGAACGAGTCAATGGGGACAGGTCATTTTGACTCGTCTTCGATGAGTCAAAATGACCTGTCCCCATTGACTCTTATAGACACTATATTGACATATGTCAGAATGACTGGTATATTTAATCTTGACATATGTCAGAAAGGATGAATTATGCCTAAGAACACGAAGTGCAGAAGAATTTCAGGACTTCCGGGACAGTTTGGTTTTGCACCTTCAGATATCATCGGTGAGGATGCGTTGCAGCTTACATTTGATGAATTTGAGACTATACGCCTGCTGGATGCGGAAGGGATGACTCAGGAGCAATGTGCGGACAAAATGGGTGTTGCCAGAACTACGGTAACAGCCATGTATGACAATGCTCGAAAGAAAATAGCGAAAGTACTTGTGGAAGGCAGAAGTCTTATCATTTCCGGCGGTAATGTAAGTTTTAACATTTCGAAGGGCGAAAGCATCAAAAATATAAGAGAAAAAGGAGACAGTGAAATGAGAGTTGCGGTAACTTATGAAAACGGCGAGGTTTTCCAGCATTTCGGACATACAGAGCAGTTTAAGGTATATGACATTGAAGACGGAAAGATAGTGCATGAAGAAGTTGTGGATACAAACGGTCAGGGGCATGGCGCTCTGGCGGGTTTTCTGTTTGGAGGGAAAGTGGATACTCTGATCTGTGGCAGCATCGGTGGAGGAGCACAGGTTGCACT
>JAEEQW010000039.1 GCA_016285515.1 Bacteroidales bacterium | reverse complement strand
TGCAAGAGGCATTATAGGCTCCATAATGCTTGATGAACGATTTCCCCGAATGATGTGAGATGCGGTCTTTCCATGTCAGGTAATAGGAGAAAATGAAATTCGAGAAAACAGCAAACTCAAATGAGATGACGGGCGAGATGATGACTTTGCCGACATACCTGTGAAACACGAAATGTGAGAACACCCATAGGACGAGTGTGTCCACGAGTGTACCCAACAAATTGCCTACGAAAAACTTGGGAATGCGGTGCAATATCAAATCATTGGCTTTATTCATTCTTATGCTTCGGGTCGATTCTTGCATAATAGCGGGCATCTTGCCAAATGGTCACGATGTATATCAGCACCAAAGCAAGAAGAATGACAATTCCAACCAAGTCAAGGGCAGAAAGTTCAAGTGTGGAAGTGAGCCAAGGCAACTCTAATGTCCATATTCTCAGTGGTTTGGAAAATACCAAAACGGCATTGGCAATGATGCAAATCAACCGAAATTCCGTAGGCCCCAATTTGGCGTAAGTCAGCCGGAACTCACCTTTCAGATGGGCATTCATCGATACAT
This sequence comes from Bacteroidales bacterium, assembly GCA_016285515.1. Taxonomy (GTDB): domain Bacteria; phylum Bacteroidota; class Bacteroidia; order Bacteroidales; family BM520; genus RGIG7150. Next base: position 2,403 of record JAEEQW010000039.1, on the reverse strand, counting down.
TGAGGGTCAGCATCAGATAAATGACTAGCAGGACGCATGACAGGTCGAAGCGCATAAAAGGCGACAGACCAGCACCCATAAACATGAAAGTCTCATTGATGGCATCCATCGTATGGTCGAGATAGAAACCATATATCGGACGCTGCTGTTTCCGATAACGGGCCAATGTGCCATCAAGCGAGTCACCGTACCAGTTGATGATGAAACCCAGCGAGGCCAGCCATAAGAAATGCACATTGTAGTTTGACAAAATGTATCCCACAGCAATGACCACTGCACCGATGAATCCGATGAAAGTCAGCATGTCGGAGTCGGTCCATTTCGGCTGCCGCTCCGCGAGCCACAACAACGCTTTTTTCTCCACTCCATTCAAAATGGAAGTCTGTATCCTCACTGATTGTTTTGTTGATGTTTGCTTTTCCATTTTTCTGGTTTTGATGGCGCAAAAGTAGATGCAATGGGATGAAACAACTTTGTCTAAATCACCTTTGTTGCGGTCAAAAAAAGCACCAAGGGAAATATTGGAAACAAAAAAGGAGTTATTTACCATAAAGCGTACCGTAATAGATTGTTTCTTTGCAGAAAAATTGACCGACCATGATGAAATCTTTCAACGACCTCATTGTTTCTGATAATATAGATGAGGTCAATATTGCACCGGAAACCATGTCAAGTTCCTTCCTCGCGTTCTATTGTGAGAGAGGCGCACTGCAGTTTTCCGTAGAGGGAGAAATGTACCACGTAGGGGAAGGTGACATCATTATTAGCACACCCCGCAACATCGTTGGCATGTATATGCGCACACCTGACTTACAAGGGAAGGTGATCAGTGCTGGTGAGTCGGTTTATGACGAGACATTGCCAGGTATTTTCCAAATCGACCCTAACTGGTGGAAGAAACTGTTCTATTTAAGACGAAACCCAGTTGTTCACGCCACAGAGTTCCAAAGCAAGCTTTTCCTGGCTTACTTTAATCTTTTGATGGTCTACATGGAAGATAGTGACAATCCTTATCGCCAGCGTATCATCAGACTTACCTCGCAAGCGGTAGCTGTTGAGCTCCTTCATGCGCATGAAACAGAAACGGTTAACCAGAACACATGCGACACCTCGCAAAAAGACCGCCTATTCCAGCGTTTCATGTCCATACTTAGCCGTCCTACTAACACCGAGCGTGAAGTCAGGGCTTACGCCGAACAATTGCTTGTCACCTCAAAATACTTAAGTGCCGTCTGTAAGGAAAAGAGTGGACGCACGGCAATGGACTGGATTACTGAAAGTACTGTAGGCCATATCAAATACTACCTGTTGCAGACCGACCTCTCCGTTAAGGAAATCGCCTTCAAACTGGATTTCCCCGATGTCAGTTTCTTTTGCAAATACGTCAAGAAACACCTTGGAAAAAGCCCTATGGAATACAGAAAGACTATGGTTGGGTATTCAGAAGAATAGGGATTTAATACAGCAGCCCAAACGTCCACAGTGGAATTGAAATACCATGGCCGAACTTTTGCGCTTTGGTTGGCTCGCTCTTGGCAGGGAGCAACCAGCTACCAGACAGGGAACAATTCCGACATTTCTTCGTTATTTATTCGATAGTTCTCCGATAATTGTTCGATAGTTGTTCGATAAAATATCAGAAAAGTATCAAAGATGTAACGAAAGAAAATCAAACATCGTTCGGATTTGCTGCCTGCTTGGTACGAAGCTAATTTTTGCCTAACCCAACAATAATTTCAGAACTATTCAGTTATTCAATAGAACACCGGCCTCGCCATGATTGACTTTTTCCGAAAATATGTCTCTGTCGTCGCCCTCATCCTGATGGGGTTGTTCCTTCTTGACCTTACTAGCACGGCCCAAGAGGACATATTTGTCATGGAACAAACTGAAATTCTGTCCAATATGTCGTTCGATGGCGATGAATTTGACGACGACGAGGATTCGGATTTCGTGCTTAATGGTCCATCGGATGGTTTGCAATGCCAATGTGACTTTTACCCAGTTACATCCCTAGGCGAAGAACAAAATGAAAATATGTGCTCGGCGGCTTTACGTCTTGGACAGGTAAGGCGTTACGCCCCAAGGAAAAGCTTGGCTGACAGCCATAACTATATCATCACGAAAAACATAAAAGATGGTGTGGACTACGGTTCGGACCGTCTTTTTTTATCCCATAATTCAATTATTTATCAACTAAAATCTAACTAAAATGAAGAAATTAGCATTGTTTGCAGCATTCATTGCACTGTCTTTTGCAGTGTCATCATGCACAAAAGAAACACCCACTGGAGGTAACAACAACAGCAACAACAACCAATGGGAGGCCGAAGGGAACGGTGCTCCCGTCAATGCGATGGACATTGCCACGGACATTGTCACGTTTGTCAACACACATTTCCC
>JAEEQW010000038.1 GCA_016285515.1 Bacteroidales bacterium | reverse complement strand
CTCTGCATGCGACCAACGCAGAGTCGGCATCTGCATCGGCGAAGTCGGTATAGACTACTTCGAATGTACGTCCATCACTGGTCATCTTCTTCGATTTGAGTGTTGGCGAGGCCACAATCTGAAGGTCGAAACCTCCCCACGGTTGCAACATTTCCCACTTGTCATCCTTGTATTTTACAATGCCCGAGCCGCTGACCGTGTAGCCTTCGTTGATGGAAACAGAGACGTTTGCCGTGAAGTCGCGGCTATCGCTGTTGACAGGGAACCATGCTACGTAATAGCCCAGTTGCACCCAGTCTTTTTCCATCGAACTCATCCAAATGTCAAGGCTGTCGAGGTTGCAGGTATAGGCGAAGGTGATGCTGCAAATGCCCTTTTTCTTTGGCACGGTAAGACGAAGCGGTGCTCCTTGTCGGATGTAGGTGTTAGATGATTTGGCATTAGTGTCGAACGAATATGTCAATTCCTTATTCTTGCTGCGGATGTGATTGATGGTCGAGTTATTCCAGAGCGTGAAATCAATGCTCTTGCTGTCCTTGAAATCAATCTGTGCCGTTAAGTCACGGCGAGGGTCTTTTTCTCCACGTCAATGTCCAGTAGAATGTCGTATCGCTTAACGATTGGGGCGTTGGTGTCCTCCACGACCGCTTTCCTGGGATAAATAATTTTCCTCTTGTCCTCAGTTTCATGCTTGTAAGTACGCATAGAGTCCATAAAGGCCGTCCATCGTGCATCGTTGTGAAGTGTTCTGTAGTCTTCTTCTGTTAAGAAAGTTGTGTAAGCATATGCATATTGCCTGCCGAACTTCTCTCTTAACAGATTGAGATAGTAAAAAGTACTGTCAGTATCACCAGCCGCCAGTGCCTTGTCAGCTGCTAACCAATAATCATTGGCCGTTTGTGCCAGTGCGAATGTCGCTGCAGACAGCATGACCAGCATGAGCAGGAATCGTCTGTAGTGTATTTGATGTCTCATTATTCTGATAGTACATGTTTTATTGTCTCTTTTGTCAATCCGTAAATGAGCAAGTCATAAACATTTCCATCCTTTATGATGGCATTTGGTATAGTAACTTTATACTTGAAGTCATTCTTCTGTAGCACCCGTATTGAAGCGATGTTTGGTTGAAAGACATTGGCCGTAATTTGTTCAAGCGATAAGACCTTGAATGCAATGGAGCATATCTGTTTGACTGCTTCTGTGCCTATCCCTTTGTTTGAATAGTCATTATGGAGCATATAACCGATTTCTGCATCATCATCTTTCTTCTCAACCGATAGCTGCCTATGAGTTTCCTATCGCATACAATAGCCCGATAGATACCGGTAATTGTATCATTATCGGTAACCATCTTCAACCATTCTTCCGCATCCTTTTCTGTTTAAGGATTGGGCAGGCGGTCTGAAAGGTGATGCCTGTCAACTGCATTACACAGGCTTATCAGTTCCATTGCGTCTGACAGCGTCCAATGTCTTAGTTCCATTTTCAGAGGTTCATTTTGCTTGTTTAGGCCGCAAAGTTACAAATAAACATAAAAATAGCCCCTTGGCTAAATCTATTATATGAATGCCAAGGGTAAATGTCTCAACTTAGGTTGAGAGTTTCAATCTGTTATAGACTATTATCTGTCGCTAAACGTATGTCACGCCGTATTTTGCTGACAGTATTGGGATGGACGTTCAAAAACGAAGCGATGTCTTGCAAATCAAGTAACTCCATAATACCAGGACAGCGTTGCAGTAACATTTCGAAGCGTTTACGAGGCGTAGTACAATGGAGTTCAAGATAGCGTGAGCGGAATTGGCTGAGGATGTGCTCGCCAATCATGGCTCGTAATTTCATCGTTTCCATGTTTTGATTGAAGAATTGTTCCAGTTGCTGACCCGTAACCCTCAGTACGCGGCTAGGCACCATAGCTTCAATTGTAGCCTGTGACGGACGGTCATAGAGAAATGTGGGGTAGTCGCACACAAATTCACCCTCAAACGAGAACCACGTAATGTGCGCCTTGTCATCACTCATGCCATATTTTACATATTTGAAACATCCTTCAGTGACGAAGGCAAACCACCGTGCAGGGTCACCCTCGCGTTCCAGTTGGTCACCCTTGCGGTAGACTATCTCCTCACCCTCCCGCTCGCAGAACTCCCGCAGCATCTGCAAATCCAATCGATTATTATTGAATTTCTGTTCCATATTATTACGTTGCCCTATGATTCGCTAAACACTTCCCCATGTCCATGCAGTACTCTCACAGGAACTCTAGGTTCAGCCCCTCCTTGTATGTGTTGAATTGCTTGTTTGGTTGATGGGTCATATTAACGATTTCTTGAAAAAACAAAATAAGATAGTTTCGCTTTTCAGAACATATTTATCAATCCATAACAGCATTTTTCACGGCTTGATAGTCCCAATCTATATAACTACCATAAATAGTATTCTTCCTGCACTTCATCGCGATGTGGGTTCCTCTGTACCGAACGGCTTCAGGACAAAGATTTCTCTCTACGTTAACTGATTTGTAAAGAACGACAATTTTCGCATTTTCACGAATGGCTAAATCACATTCATATTGAATATAACTTTTATTGTTTATTGAGTAACCATATCTACAATACGGATTCGATAAGAGTAAACGAACATAGCCTCCACATCCATTGTTATAACAAGCACCTTTGGTCACTTCGTTTGTGTGCTGTCCAACAATTAGAATGAAAGTTTTAGACACGGACATCCTGTCAGACAACGATTTTTTAATGGAGCAATATCTACTTGAATCATATGATTTAGTCAACGAATGCACATCTACAAAATGAAATGATAACTTATTATCTTTATTCCATTCATATAATTTTTCTACTGCATCCCTATCATGATCAAAGGATGCTGATATGTATGTTTTAGTATGACGATATCCTATTGCCATTTTCTCAACTCTTTTATTGCTACTTTATCTTTATCTCCCTTCCAAACAACGATATAAAAGTCATTATTGATGATA
>JAEEQW010000037.1 GCA_016285515.1 Bacteroidales bacterium | reverse complement strand
CGGTGTGGTACGGCTTGACGTGAAAAATGAATGTCTCAATCTCAACGGAACTGTAACCGTAACCATCAAGAATCAGAAAAAAGGTAACATTCTGACTATTTCAGCCAAATCTAGCAACAAGAGTACAGCCCGTACCATCAACATCATTTCAAATATCACCAGCTCCAATTCATTTGGTGAGACCTCAACGGAAAAACAAACCTATACAGGCACCGTAACCGAAGACGGTGATATTGCATTCCAGACCGGCGGCGGACACTATGTATATTCGATTACCATCGAAGATCCGAGCCAAGTGATTCCGGATGACAACACCAACAACGCCGTGGCCTTCAATCTTTTCAAGAATCAGGCTAACCTGCAACTTCATAATGGCGACACTAAATACTATAATACGGAGAGTCTCAGCAGCATTGACATAGACGGTTCCACTATAACCGTAAATGCCGCTGGTGCAAATGAACCAGATGTTTACAATGGCACAGTGGCGAAACTGGGCTTCAAAAAAGCCATTGCCGACGATGGAGCACAGGGAAGTGCCGACAACTCGGATGCCTCAAAAGTTCAGATTACAGAGGCTAAGGGATGGCTCGAGTCCGCCTATGTGAAATTCACTTATTCAAACGCCGATTCTTTCGTAGTCAAGATAATGGGTGGACAATATAGTGACTGGCATCAACTTGACCCGCAGCTCATCCGAAAGTATGACAGCTATTATCGAGCTGACGCCGTTGGATTAATTGCTGCCGAGGACTATGCCTTCCAGGTAATTCCTGCAACAACCAATGGCCTCATTACGGAAAAGGCTAACCAGGTTGCAGGACTGGTTGTCAAGAACTACAGCCGAAGCGGATTTGCCCACAAGAACTATAGTGGCGTAGGAGCTTATGCTGACGATGGCCAGTTGAAGAGTGGTGCCAAGGTGTTTTATGTAACTGCAGCAAATGCTAAGACTATATCAACGACAGTCAAGGGTGCAAAATCTAATCCTTGCGTTGGTATCCAAACTATCATTGACGCCTATGAAAAAGGAGAAGACGCTACTCCTATTGCCTTCCGTCTCATCGGAAAAGTGACCCAAAACGACCTAGACCATATCTCTTCAAGCGCTGAAGGACTTCAGGTAAAAGGAAGGAACAACACTTCGCCGATGAACATTACTATTGAGGGCATCGGTGAGGATGCAACCGTCAGCGGATTCGGATTCCTCATCCGTAATGCACTAAGTGTGGAATTCCGTAACTTCGCCATCATGGATTATATGGACGACGGACTCTCTTTCGATACGGACAATTCACATTGTTGGGCTCACAATATTGACATTTTCTATGGACAAGTAGGTGGTGACAGCGATCAGGCAAAAGGTGACGGATCTGTCGATGTGAAAGGCGATTCGCAATATATGACTTTCGACAACATACACTTCTGGGATGCCGGAAAGAGTTCTCTCTGTGGCATGAAGAGCGAGAGTGGCCCCAACTATATCACCTATCACCACAACTGGTTCGACCATTCAGACTCTCGTCATCCTCGTGTAAGAACGATGACCGTTCATGTATGGAACAACTATTTTGACGGCAATTCAAAGTATGGCGTAGGAGCCACTACCGGTTCAGATGTATTCGTCGAGAACAATTTCTTCCGCAGCTGCAAGTATCCCATGCTCACCTCTTTGCAAGGTTCAGACATGCTTGGAGGGAAGGGAACTTTCTCCGGCGAAAGTGGCGGTAGCATCAAGTCATTCGGCAATATATTCACCGGAAAATATATCTACGCGCCATACTCTGAGAAAAACACCGTAGAATTCGACGCCTTTGAGGTTTCTTCCCGCGACGAGCAGGTTCCTGGCAAGGTGACAGCCAAGAGCGGCGGAGCCACCTATAGCAATTTCGACACCGACAATTCCGTGATGTACAATTATATTCCTGATGCAGCAGAAGACGTACCAGCTGTGGTTTGTGGATGGTACGGTGCCGGCCGAATGAATCATGGTGATCTCCAATACGCTTTCAACTCATCTGAAGACAGCAACTATGGGGTCATCAATGCCTTAAAGTCACTCATCCAGAACTATACTTCGCCTGTGAAAAAAGTCTATGGCATAAACGGTACCAGTTCAGAAACCGGTGGCGGTGAAGAAGGTGGCGGTTCAGGTGAAGAACAGCCTGGAGGCACAACAATCTCTGCAGACGTGGAGTGCACATTCTCGGCAAATGGCCCAAGCAACAATGCGTTCATATGTTCAAAAACCGATGGTTCCAACCCGAGTTATTCAAAAGACAAAGGACCCGTGATAGTTAATGACGTAGAATACAACTATTGCCTGAAGGTTGAAAGCAAGACGCAAGTTTCCTTTACGATTGACAAAGAAATGACTATAAAGATTGTCATTGGTCCTAAATCGGCAACTGACATTAAGATTGATGGGAATTCAATCAGTGCCACTGACAACGTCATTACCAAGGAACTATCTGCTGGTAGTCACATCATCACTCGAGGAAGCGGGGAAGGACACATCTTCTACATTGCCCTAAGTGAATAAGTAGTTATCAAGTCTTTAATACCCAACGAAGTCCCCGTCTCCCCTATTAGAGGAATCGGGGACTTCTGCATTTACGTCCTCATCTATAGATGTCTCAAAGCCCACGAAAAGCATTTTTTGGAAAAAAGTTCCGAAAATATTTGGTGGTATCAAAAAAAGGCCGTACCTTTGCACCCGCATTCGAGAAACATGCACCCGTAGCTCAGTTGGTAGAGCACCTGACTCTTAATCAGGGTGTCCAGGGTTCGAACCCCTGCGGGTGTACCAAGAGGAAGAGAAATCTTTCTCTTTTTTATTGATATTTAGCGATAAATCAAGAAAAAATCAAGAAAAATCTTCTTATCTCAATTTTTATTATTAACTTTGCACCGCTTATTGCGGATTGCCAATCCGTAGTGTAAATTTTAACGAATTAAACTCAACAAATAAATGGCAGAAGAAACAACATCAGTTCAGAAAGAACAAGAACCACTCGTAGAAG
>JAEEQW010000016.1 GCA_016285515.1 Bacteroidales bacterium | reverse complement strand
GAAAAGAAACAAACTCTATCTTACCCTGCCTAAGAGCGGGGTTTTTTGCAGCCTTTTGTCTGTTCTGCAAAAATTCCAACATTTTTCCAGCATGGTTTTGTGATTTTTTTTTTACAATACACTACTTTTGCTTATGAAAGCTTAAGCGAAAAATTAAAATCATAGAACCATGTACAAATTAAAAAAAATGATTCTGATGCTCTGCTTGATCCTTTCGGGAGCGTTCTGCTATGCCTATAATGCAGTTGGAAAAGGATTTGAGACAGATGGAGGTTCCATAACTATCACATTAACACAAAGTACTAGTGGAAGTAGTTCGGACAAAAGCAGTTCCATCAATCCTATTATTAATGGCAATCCGATGCAACAATATCGGTATTATGTGACAAATGTTTTAATTGAAGGACGGGGAAACGAAGATACAGGTCCCATCTATCATTGGACCGAAATAGAATATGCACGTTACAATTACATTGAGAACGGTGTCATCGAAGGAGGCGAATTGTAATGACTAATCACCATGAAAAGATATTATCTGACTTTGTTTGTTGCCATCATTTCGATGGCAGCCAACGCCCAACAATGGCAAATTGACTGTGGTCACATTGAAAGTTACTCGGCTTTGAGGACGGGTATCGTCAATGACAAAGGAGAAGCCGTAATCATAGGAGAATGTGGCTCCGATGCCAATCACTACTTTCCTATAGTTATGCGTGTCACGGAAGATGGCGAATATGATTATCGGATATTCGATTCCATAGGACGTAATGTGAGACCGACCAATATTGTGCAACAGGAAAACGGAACATATCTTGCATCGGCAGTAGTCCGCCCAAATGATTATGGTGTTGGAGAAAATGTTGTGTTTCTGGTTCTCGACTCGGAACTCAACATTGTTAGTGTGAAAAGCTATGAGCAGCCTGAGATGGTTCTTGGCTTGAGTGGTGGCCGGTTGATGCTTGATGACGATGGTACGGTTGTATTTTCATGTGCCTACTGGTATCAAGGCACATACGGACAACGGTCAAGACCATGTTTCTATCGTTTCGATATGAACGCCGACACCTTGTCGTGCAGTTATTATACGGGGACGTCGCCCGATGGCTATGATTGCTATCAACTGCTGCAAAAACCTGATGACGATGGATTCGTTGTGCTTGGAATCAGATTTAACAATCGCTGTTCGCTTTTGATTTACGACTATGACTTCAACTATGTGGACGGTTTCATTTTGTCACCAGCCTTTCGTCAAAGTTTTTTGCTTGTCCATTCCGACCATTGGCTTTCCGACAATAAACTATTGATAATGGGCGACATGGTTCCTTATGAGGAATACAACCGTTGGAATATTGGAATGGCGGAGGTCGGCCTTGATGGTACTTTCGGTCGCTGGGACAGGGTTTACCACAAACAGGATACCGCTATACAAGCATCAACGGGCCGCTGCATGGCATACGTGAACGACTCCACCATATACGGAGGATCATGGTTTTACTCAGCATTAGGTGGGGAGAGCCACGCAAGCGTATGCCTATACGACACGGACATGGAGTTGCTGGGACGGAAGGAATTTTTCGACCCAGAATACGGTGACAAATCGTCCTGTTTTTTCCTCCTGTCAATGTTTGATGGAAGTTGCCTTGTTGGTCTATCAAAATATGAACTTGATAGTCACCGTATGTATAACAAACTCATCAAAATGCGGCGCGAGGATTTCAACCCCATTCCGTGCGGTGTAAAGGAAATTCCACTGGAGACATTAAAGTCTTTGGCCTATCCCAATCCTGCCAAGAATGAGTTGAATATTCGCACCACGTTGCAGAATGCTGTTGCGGAAGTCTATAGCCTACAGGGACAATTAATGTGCAGTCAGCCGCTTAATGAAATTATCACATCATTTAATACGGACAGCTGGTCGTCAGGGACATACCTCTGGCGTGTGATAAAAGACGGCCAGGTATGCGAACATGGCAAATGGGTGAAAATGTAGAAAAAACGTGTTTGTAAGTGGATATTTCGTAATAAACAAAAACAATCAAAATATCAATCACAAATTCATAAACTTATAAAACTATGAAAAAAGTATTTTTTTTTATCTTAGCAATGACGTTGTTATGCAGTTGCGTAGGGCTTTACGATGCAGGTGAGTTTCTCAATGTGGTGAAATTTAAAGCCGATTATTCTAATAATGCAATTGCATTTGATTACGCTAATAATACTGCTAATAATACAATTAACGACAGTCACGATAATGAGTATGTGATTCCTCCTAGCTGGTTAGATATTCCTCCTATAAAACTGACTGGAGACTACTATCTTTTCGCTGAGATGAGATACCATGTTGTAATCCTTTCCATCAGTCGCGAAGAAGCTGAAAATGGAACCTTCTCAAGCGATAGCATAAAAAGTTTAATCATTGACGACAATCCGATAGAGGAATGGTGGTTCAGGAATGATCAAAAAGGTGGTCGTAGGTTTGGAATAGATTGCTATGATTCCGAATGCTGTCCTTACGATACTGCAGCCCTCAATGAGGTGATAAAACAAGGAAAGCTCAAGCGTTATTTCGACAGAATGATATAAATTAATGATAATTGCAAATCCGCCCTAGACGGTGCGTCTGCACCGCAAGAACCCGACTATTGCCAATGTGTTCTCGCAGATGGGCATTGTTGAGGAGTTGGGCAGCGGCATCAAGAAGATGTACAAATACACACCATTGTATGCCAACGGCAAAGAGCCTGTGATTGAGGAAGTTGAATATTCGCACCACGTTGCAGAATGCTGTTGCGGAAGTCTATAGCCTGCAGGGACAATTAATGTGCAGTCAGCCTGTTAATGATATTATCACAACATTTAATACGGACAGCTGGTCTTCAGGGACATACCTCTGGCGTGTGACAAAAGACGGCCAGATATGCGAACATGGCAAATGGGTGAAAATGTAGAAAAAAAATAGTTGTAAAGTGACGAGAAGAAGAATAATTATTGCCATATTGGACTGCGAAAATGATCTGAAAATGTATATCCTTCAATGGAAATTCATGGTGGAATAATCGCGTCCATTGTAGGGCTGTCACATTGTGGCAGCCCTACAGGCGAATTGACAATACGGTTGCCGTGATACGACAGCCCTACAAATCCTCTATGGTTTCACATTTTTTTTCAACGAATCGCTGATTAGTTGTTTGAGTGTGAGCGTACGCTGCATTACAACGTTCTGCCTCTCAGGACGATATAAGTCCTTGTATTTTCTGCCTGTAGGAATTATCTGCAGATTACCGAGTGTGCCCTTGACATCCACACCGACACGCAATAAAACAGGATTCATCATGGATATGTTGTAGTCAAAAGTATTGGCAAGTGTGTGACGACCGCCTATAATAGCCGAATATTTGTCCATCGTTACCATGAATGGATAGACATCTATTTCATTACGGAATATTGTCGCCTCAACTGCCAGACTGTCAATCTTGTTGTATTCCCTATTGTTGAACTGCAAGTATTGGGCTATAGTGTTAAATGTCTCACTGTCAAGAATCACCAAGTTCTGGCCGCTGAATGCAGCTGCTCCTTTAAGCGTTGACAACTTAGGTGAATAATTTTCTGTTAGATAAGTTTCTGCAGCAATATGGAATTCACCGTTTCCGGAAAAAGACTTCAACATGGGAAAGACAGTATCGATGTCAGGTATCATATCTATAAGCTCGGCTATGCTGATGTCAAGCAAATGGAAGTCCAACGCTGCAAACAGGTGGTTCTTGCGCGGTGAACGATACAACGCTGTAAGCTGCATTCTCGCAGCATTACAAGTAAAAGCCATCTGCTCCAATATCAAATCACCATCATTAATATACAGTTTGCCCCCAAGGTCCTCAATGCCAGTGGTATTGTATTTTGCCTTCCTCACATTTGTATTCAACACAAAATCAACACCCTGCGGCACAATGAGCGGATTTGCCTCCTTATCAATGTTTTCATCAGCAATATCAACCGTATCATTCACAACAAAACCATTGATAAAGTCTATAAGCTGGTTAATATCAGCGTATGGAGATGTGAAATTAAACTCACCCTTCAGAAGCTCCTTATTATCAAGATACCCATTCATGTTGTATAAGTCGCCATAAAGGTTAAATGATGAATTATTGACGAAAAAGGAGCTGTTACCTATCTTGAATCTGTCAGGATTAAGTTTCGACTGCAAAGTTTTGATTCTAATCACGGAATCATTGGCAAGCGTCACAAATGCTTCCTTAAGATTTATATCAACATCAGGATTCCACCTGCTGAGAATGTTTGTCTGAGTGCTGTCTCTGTCATACTGTCCGTGGAGACCAACTGTCTGAGCGGTAAGTTTGTATGTGTTTCCCAAATCCAATTTCATCGAATTGGTCTTCAACGACAGCTTGTTAGCAGCATTCTGATTGTTTCTTTCGGACGGGAAAAGCACATAACTTCCATTCGGATTGACCGTTACGAGTGAAATAGTATCCAAGGTGCCATCGAAATTCGACATCTTAAAAGTACAATTCACATAATATGAATCATTTACGGGATGAACCACATCCGACAAAGCCAACTGGATATCGGCATCTCTGAGATTTGCATCTATCTTGTCTGAAATCAGCTTAACAGTCAAATTGTCACTATTGATGCCCAAATCGACAAAATCCTTGAAATACTTGTTGTCAGTCCCAGGAAAAACAACCTTCACCGAAACATTATCACTGTTTGCAAAAATGTTATCCTTCAAATTCACATCCAAACCGTCAATTACAATGGTTCCGTCTGCAACAGCGTTTCTGAAGTTCGATTTACGGATTTCACTGACATTCAATTTCAGTTTCTTCAAATCAACCTTTGCCCTGCCATCAGCCTGCAAGCCAACATCATCTTTCACAAAGACAAGACATCTCTTCAGGTCAAGATTTGCATCTACAGTCAAATCACACAATATATCACCCAAAAGGTCACTTATCTTTCCGGATGCCTTCAATGGTCCCATATCAGTATTAGTCGAAAAATCCTTAAGATCAAGTTCCATATCAGATATGTCATTCATATTGATGACAGTGGAAACCTTAAAGTCTGTATTTTCCAACTTTGTTGCAAGTGTCTTATATGAAAAATCAGCATCCTTGACCGTCATATCCGCTGTCAGCACAGGTTTTTTCTTTTCCCCAAAAACTCCATTAAGATTACCCTTCAAAGCAACATTGCAGGCAAGTTTCATATTATCCATAAAAGACAGATATTTTTCAGGAACCAAGGCTAAAATGCTGTCAATTTTGCACTCATCAAGTTGATAATCAACATTTAAAGCAATATTAGAAGTATCACTCATATCAACAATACCAGCCAATCCGAGCATCAAACTATTAATTGCCATAGTCGTCTTATCAAATGAAATCTTCTCTATACCGTCATTAGTCAGTGTCATGTTTACAGGCGTTTTTATAGCCACGTCAACAGATGCGGCATACACGACAGAATCAAAGACTATGTTGGTATTGTCTGCAATCAAATCAATATCAGCCTTTACATCAGCATCTGTAAGATTGCCTTTCACTTTAAGCTGAAAATCGTCAAGACAGGCATCAAACTCACGAGACGGACTAACCAATTTCACCTTCAGTCCATCGATATCAAGCGACTGCAAATCAATATTCTTCGGGAGTGTAAACGAAGATGATTTCTCAGTTTCCGATTCTTCTGCAAATTCATCAAGATTAATATATACCGCTCCCTCATCAATGGTTACCTTGTTAATTACAATGTCTTTATCCTTAAGATATTTTCTCAGATTCACCGACAGGAAAAGGTCATTGATGCAAGCCATTGTATCGTTTGTCACCTTTGAGTTAACCAAAGTGTTTTCAAGATGCAGGCTGACATCAGGGAAAGTCTTGAAAAAAGTAATATCAACACTTTCGGTTTTGGCAGGAAAAGGACTGTATTCAGCGACTTTCTTGTTTACTAAAGGTGTAATCTTTTTCGGAGTCAATACAAAATTAAAGGCAATGATTCCGCTGACAGCTATCAGAACTATCAGAGATGCGAGAACAATACCTATTATTTTTAGAACTTTTTTCATTTCATCAGTTAACTCTGGTAAATGTGTGGCTTACATCGAAGTCATCACTATAAATCAGGGAAGTGGTAGTAAGTTGATTGATAGTATATACTTTGGGGATTACCGCACCGAACTCTGTCTCATGATACTGTGTCAGGACATCGTCTTCCAGTTTCCAAGTAAAAGGAATTGACTCTTCCTCATCGTAGTCATCCTCCAAATTCCAATATGCGGCATTCCCGTCATCGTAATATTTTTCATAATAATCGCCCTCTTTCCAAGTACCGGGGAGCAGTGTGGCGTCAATTGTCGTCACTGTAGGGTCAACACATCCTGCCACAAGGAATATGAGCAACAGAAGACATCCTATTTTAATTGGACTTTTCATTATTTCAGACTCTTATAAATCAATTCACCAGTTCCGATTCTGTAACCTTCGGATTTAAAAACAAGTTCTCCATCAGAGTTGACGATATAAACCAGAGGATAATTATCCGAAAAACTCTGATTTGTTGAAGTAACAATATTTTTAATCCATTGTGAATCTTCATCATACATAAAAACACTGTTTGATGGCAAATTCCAGTCAGAAGCCTTGAAACTTTCAGAACGCTTGTCAGAAGGAATCACAAACAGCAAATTACCACCCCACTGTTCAAACTTCGACTTCAATGAGGAGATATCCTTAAACAAATGCTTGGTAGGTTCACGGTTAGGGTCAATGAAACAAACCACGAGCTGTTTGTCGGCAACATAATCTGTAACCGTCTTTTCTTTCGAATGTTCAGGTTTGAAAGTCATGTCTATTTTACCATACGACTCATCTCTTGGAGTAAGTGGAAGCAGTATTATTTCTTTCTTGACAGTCTGATTAGGAGCAATATTGAAGAATTCAAGTCTTGACCTGACGGCGCCGTCACTGTAACGGTTGCCTGTGGAAAGCATATAATATCCGGCTTCAAGCGGTAGTGTTATAGGGAAACTTGCCACTCGCGGGTCATCCTCGAAGTCGAAGGAAGTGAAACTCCCATTGTCGAATTTGGCTATTGTATAGTGGACCCAATAAACAGGTTCTATCTGTGCATCTTTCGATTTGGACAGCACTAATGTCCCCATCTCCTGTGCCGGCTTACGAGCATCAAATGTGACTGTCTTCCAGTTACCATTTTCATAGACAAAAATCTGATTCGTAGCATTGTCAAGATAGGATGGGATATTCATTGAACGACATAAAGCAACAAAGAAAATATCACGTGAGTGACTGTCGGCACGACGAAGTTGATACACACCGATAGGCGAAACAGGGCAATTGAAATAATTGCCGTCTTCATCTATTATTATGTGTTCCGCAACCCAATCGTAAACAATGTCTGAGATTGTGTAATCACCGAATTCGGGATATAATTCCCTGTGAAGATAGTTGCGCCATGAATACAGAAACTCATTGGAGATTCTTGGAGGCAAAATACCTTTCACAAAAACATCAACAGGATAGTCCACCTCTGATTTGTCATAGTAAACCAGCTGATCCTGAAGCACTTCGGCTGACGCATCACGAAGATCCTTATCCGAAATAGCATCCAAATATTCCTTCAGATATAGTCCTTCCTTTTTCTGAGAATTGTCATTTATAAACCTTATGATATTCTCATAATTGCCTTCACTTCTATCCACATAATTCCAAATCTGTTCTTCAGTCAAATTATCATTCCTCATACCTGAGATTCTGTCCTTAGTAGGGAAAGTCTGCATATATGCATTGCGTATGGAATCTTCCTGCTGGAGACGCAGATTGTTTTTTTCTATTTCTTCTTTAGGCAGTTCTGACTGTCGGGCTTCTCCTCGTGGCGGGACCATTTCGAAGATTTCAACATATTCGTCACCACTTTGACGAGAAAGTTGGATTGTCAATCTATCCTGTTTACGGACATCTATCTTTGCATAATTATAGATATTGTCCTTATCAACCCATACGAGAAGGTCGCCCAAACCTGTTGTTGCACTTGCATCGCCATTGGCATCGGTTATCTGAGTTACAATAGGATAATATTCTGCATAATTGTACAGACCAAGTTTCACAGAAGCGCCTTCTACCGGATTACACTGACTATCAATCACATGGATTGTGATTTTCTTGGTGGCAGTATAATTACCAAGCATATTGATTCGTGAAAAAAGGCCGGTGCGGTGATTAATTTCCTCTTCACCCTTGTATTTCCCGAAGGCATTTGAATGGACCATCATGGTTCGTGTGGCAGGAAACGTAAACCAACCCATGTCAAGACGAGCGTCAGGTTCACAGGCACCGAGATAATACCACTTTCCGTCAACCCAAACCTCAACCCATGCGTGATTGTCATCGGTATGAGCCCAGCGTGGGGTGTAGCACTGGCGTGCAGGAATACCGACTGCTCTCATGGCTGTGACGGTAAAAGTCGATTCCTCGCCGCAACGCCCGTATGAAGTCTTTATCGTAGCCAGCGGTGCAGAAGTACGACTGTCGGAAGGACGATATGCCACTTTTTCATGGCACCAATGGTTGACCTCCAAAGCAGCGTCATACATCGACATATCCTTTATCCTATCTTTAAGTTCATCAAAAAAAGCCACTCTTGCCATGTCGAGGTTTTCGTTGTTGACACGATACACGAGTACAAAATGACGGAAAATGTCCTCAGGCACAGTTTTACCCCATGAGAAGAAATCTCTTGCCTTGAAAGCGTTTTGAACTTGGGAAAGATAAAATTCCCCGTCATAGTCGCCCAAGTCGCTCAGAGGCATATAGGCAAAGAGAAATTCAAGAGCCTCGCGTTCCTCAAGGGTCAGATTTTCACCGTCAAGCACAGAAAACAGCAAACTGTCGCGCCCACATGCCATTTCACGTCTTTCAAGATAATCCTGATGTACTTGATTTCTATAGTCAGTATCAGTTATAAAATGTTTTCCCTTATCAGTGCATGAAACAGATATCAAGGTGAAAACCAGTAATATAGGCAACAACTTCTTCATAATAATGGTTTTTAGTCTGTTACTGAAAATCTGAAGATTGCATTGTGTGTATAAGTGTCATTAGGACGGAGAACAGGCGACGGCCAGTCAATACTGTTTGGAGAATTAGGATAATACTGCGTTTCGGCAGCAAATGCCGAACGTTTGTTGTAAACAATGTCTTTCTTACCTTTCAGAGTACCGTCAAGGAAATTGCCTGAATAGAATTGAATACCAGGAGCATCTGTATAAATTTCAAGGGTTATTCCCGTGGCAGGACATATAGCCGAAAGTGCGAGAATACTGATGTTTCTGTTATTGTTCAACACGAAATTGTGGTCATAGCCCAGTCCGTTTCTAAGCTGAACATCATCTTCATCGATATCCCTTCCAATTGCTTTTGGCTTAGTAAAGTCGAATGATGTGCTGTCAACCTTACGTATCTCATTGAAAGTCATAAATGTACTATCAATAGGGGTAAAACTGTCGGCATTGATGGTCAAGATATGGTCAAGAATATCAGTGCTGGGGTCTCCGGAAAGATTGAAGTAAGAATGGTTCGACATATTGACAATAGTCGGCTTGTCAGTCGTTGCCGAGTACGTTATTTTAATTTCATTGTCATCTGTGAGGACATATTTGACCTTAGCTGCTACATTTCCGGGGAAATTTTCATCACCGTCAGGAGACAAATAAGTGAAAGTAACCTCATTATGCCCTACCAGATTACCTTTCCACACTTTTCTGTCCCATCCATTGATTCCACCATGCAAACAATGTCCGAAATTATTTATGGGCAACTGATAGTCAATGCCATCAATTGAGAACCTGCCTTTATCGATTCTGTTTGCATAACGTCCCACCACAGCTCCGAAATTATTGTCAGTGCTAACATAATCATTGATATTGTCGAACCCCAGTACCACATCACGCATTACACCTTCTCTGTCAGGAACCATTACAGACACTATTCTGGCACCGTAATTTGTAAGGCACACTTCCATACCTTTGTCGTTATATAATCTGTACAGTTCCGTTTCAGAGCCATTCACATTAGATTTGAATTTTTCAGGGTTGAGACCTGATTGTGTAGTTTTTGTGCCACAGCATGTCAGCATAACCGTCAACACGGCGAAAATCATTCTTTTCATTGTTATTCGTTATTTTATTCTCCGACATATTTCTTCCACTTGGCAATCACGCGCTGCATATCATCAGGCAGGTCTGAGTCAAACTGCATGAGTTGATGTGTGGTGGGATGGACAAATCCGATGGTTTTAGCATGCAAGGCCTGACGGGGAAGTATATCGAAACAGTTATTCACAAATTGTTTGTATTTGGTAAAAGTCGTACCTTTGACTATAGTGTCACCTCCGTATGTTTTATCACCGAAAAGCGGATGTTTAATATATTGCATGTGAGCACGTATCTGGTGCGTACGTCCGGTTTCCAGACGGCATTCCACAAGTGTCACATAGTTGAAACGCTGCAGCACTCTGTAATGGGTCACAGCATGACGTCCTTGCGAACCGTCAGGACATACTGCAACGACTCTTCTATCCTTTGCACTTCTTCCAAGATTTCCGGTAATTGTTCCCTCATCCTCATCAAAATCACCCCAGACAAGAGCCTGATAACGTCTTTCAACAGTATGGTCAAAAAATTGTTTGGCAAGATATGTCTGCGCCACTTCATTCTTAGCCACCAGCAGCAATCCGCTGGTATCCTTGTCAATTCTATGCACCAATGCCGGAATTGCACCCTTGCCCTGTTCATTGAAATAATACGTCAGCGCATTCACCAACGTGCCGTCATAATTGGCGTATGACGGGTGGACAACCATGCCGGCCTTCTTATTGACTATGATGACATCGTCATCTTCATAAACGATTTCAAGAGGGATATTCTGAGGAATGACGTCAGTATCACGAGGCGGCTTGGACATCAATATAGTTATGACATCCAGTGGTTTAACCTTATAACTTGGCTTCTCAGGCTTGCCGTTGACAAGCACACAGTCGGCTTTTGCAGCAACCTGGATTTTATTTCTTGATGCATTTTCAATCCTTGAGAAGAGGAATTTGTCCATTCTGAGCGGACTTTGTCCCTTATCGACAACAAAACGAAAATGTTCATACATTTCGTTGTCGGAATCCTCATTTTCATGCAGTTCTATGCCCTCAATATTTTCTTCCATCAATTATTTCACAATTATCATCTTGGCAACTGAAACGGTGCTATTGCCACTCAAAGATTTGACTATGTATATTCCTTTTTCAAGACCGGTCACATCCATTTTATAAGGTGATGAAACATTATCGAACCTGCAGCATACATTACCACACAAATCATAAATTATCAAGGTGTTGTCATATTCAGCACCTTGCAGGTCCGCAGTAACATATCCATTGGAAACAGGATTCGGATAAAGTCTCAACGTCTTATTATCCGATGAAACATCACCTATACCCTCTTCTTCCGGTGGAACGTCTCCACCAATGTAAGGACGAATCATCACAGTTCCTTCTTTCGCACTTTTCATCCACGTACCGTCAACATTGATAAAAGTCAATGATGATGAATTTCTTGACAGATCGAAACCAAGACTGATAGGGGTCTGCCGTGGTTTAATCAATCCGACATAGAATGCGAGATTCGGAAAATTATCCGTGCTTATCACCAACGGTTCATCAAGAACAATGCGGTAATATTTCGATTGGTTGATAGAGTCAAAATACATTTCAAAATCCTGTTGATAGACCCTGTAATTAGGTGATGAATACAAATCGTTCCATACCGCAAGAGTATAGGTGTTCGTTGGCTGACCGCACAATGATGTAAAATAAATCTTCACAGCTTTCAAAGTATCAGCGACATTAAGTTTAAATCTTTCACAAACCATTGCTTCGGTCATCTCTTCCAAACAATAAGCAAATTCAGGGGTTCCATTATCATAAGCGTAATAGTTGAAGAAATCTTGCCTGAATCGCACCGTGTCATTTTCCTTGAAATCCAATCCAGTCTCACTTATCACGTGATTAATCACGAATGATGATGAATCGGTTGCAGAAGTCGGATAGACATTTGGGAATATGTTAGGTGTGTAATATTTCGGACCATTTATAATTTCGCTGACAGGATTATAATACGGATTGATATTGCCTATACCCGAATTATAATTCCAAATCTGTTTTCCGGTTTTGGCATTTACCACTGAAAAACTGTAGTTGACGTTGTTGTAAGTCTTATCAAGATTTGATATTACCATGCAAATGCTGTCAGCCATCATTTCATAAATGTTGTTACTTGCAGCGAACTGTCGGTTCGGCATTGCATAATAATCCTTCAGAAACGACATTGCATTCGACACGAAACACACATCTCTGTAACAATTGTCAACCATGGTACGTCCGTAGTCAATATAGACATAGTCAAGATTCCACCTTCCGGCATCGCTCTGCCATCCCGGATATTGATCGTAAGTCGTCAAAGTGGCGACATTGTGGAATCTGAACTGGAAGTCTTTGTTGAAGTACATCTCCTCATCTATAGGCAGTATTACTTCAATGAAATGCTGTCCCTTGTTGGCAGCAGTATCAATCGATTCGAAAGCGAATCCTGGGGTGCCCCATACCTTATGCCACCCGTAATTGGCTGAATCGGCTGAAAAGAATTCGAGACACAGGGAATCGTTGGGACTAAACATTCCCGAATAATCCTTATATTTTTTCAATGGCTGAAAGAAGAAACTCAAATATACCGAATCTGAAGGACTGAGTTTTCGGCTGTCAGTGCCTATGATTGAATCAAGACGTATTGGACGTGAAGTAAGATAATCAGCCGTTGCGTATGTCCCCGGATACATCCAGCTGTAAAGGACACCATTCTCGTCAAATGCATCGAATGTCGCAACTCCGACACTGATGGGTGAATACGCATAATCTCTGTTGACATACACCTCTTTGTCACACCATAATTCCTGCGACGGATATTTGCTGTCGTAGGAGAAATCGTCGAAGAACGGAAGAGACAGAATAATATCATCTGCCATCGACTTTTCAGTATTTGGATTATTATCCATAAGAACCGGATTATCAGGCAATCCCATAATATATTCCTGACTGTATGCCATCTGCGATATCATCAGAAGCAAACATGCAGCAATTATTTTTTTAGTGTCAGAACAAATCTTCCGTATCATCCTCATAGTTTTCGTTATTTGATTTTTCATACGATTTATTACCTGTAATATTTTGACCGTCAATCATAATGGTGTCAAGGTCTATCTTTGAAAATGGAATATCGCGATAATATTTCATATACATTGCAGATGCCGAATCATGCAGATATACAGGAAACGACATAACAAACTTCAAACTGTCAACATTGATATTGTCTTTCAGTCTGTAGTAAACATCGACCTTCGTTCCTTTGTCAACGGATGACGAACGATACCATGCAGGGGTCATTTTATATGCAACTGAATTGTTAACATCATCAGAATCAAGAAAATACTCATTACCGATATTCAGTTGTGCCATTCTGATAGCCTTACGACAACTGAGAATATTTTCACCATACAAAAATGGTAATGTTGTAGTCATAGCATCATCTCCGGCTCCGACATCGAGGTCAATGGGAGAACCCTTTTTCAACTCGGTTCCCGGAGCTATTTTTCTTCCCTTATAATATTGTGACTGCACAGCATCCTTGTCAAAAGATGGAACATATTTCACAGTGCCAAGTGTGAGTCCCACAACATCAAGAGTATTCATTGCCTGACGCAAAGTTACGTCATGCAAGTCAGGCATCTTCGTCATTCCCGGATGATCCGATGACAGCACGACATAAACCTTTCTTCCAGGTTTTATCAAAGTTCCTGCTTCCGGATCCTGCTGCAGTACGATTCCCGACTTGGTATTACGCATATAGACCGAATCCTCAACGACAATATGAATATCCTTGACGGTAGCACTGCCGACCAAATCATCATATTCGGAATTGATGAGGTAAGGTGTGGCAAACTCTTTGTCATGGCGGGTGTATTTGTTGAGGTATAAACTTATGCCGAACAATATAAGTATCACCAATACAATGGCTAAGAGAATCTGCAGCCAAAAAAACTTATTTCTGAATAGACTATTTTTCCTCATATTTCTTAAACAGATGAACCTGTTATATAATTGTGGCAAAGGTAATATTTTTTAGGCTAATTGAAAAATAAATTATCTTTGCAAAAACCAACATGTCTTATGGCCAACAATACAAACAAATCCTCTATCGCATTGCTGCTGCAATTATTAGTTATTTTTGCCGCATGCGCTTTAGTTACAACATTTCTGTCATCATTGATTTCAACATTATGCATCTCAAGAGGCATTGACACCAAAACAAACATGATTTTTCTGAAATCAATGCAGACATTTCTCGAATTGGGCATATTCATGATTCCCGCATTGATTTTTTCTTACAAAAACAGCCAAAGCATTAATAATTACTGGGCATTTAAGCAAAAGCAAAGCGGAATGACAATAATATCGGTTATCGTTCTATTCTTCGTTGCTATGCCTTTGGTATCCTGGCTGGTTAATATCAACGAAAGCGTCAGATTCCCGGAAAGTATGCAGACGCTGGAAAATGTTCTTAAGTCCATACAGGATTCAGCCACGGAAATGACTGATAAATTCTTGAATGTATCGACAATCGGAGGAATATTAGTCAATATTTTTGTAATGGCAATAGTTCCAGCTGTATCTGAGGAATTGTTTTTCCGCGGATGTATTCAAAAGACTCTCACCGACAAGATGCGCAATAAGTTTCTTGCAATAATTATCTCCGCATTCATATTCAGTGCCGCACACTTTGAGTTTTACGGATTATTACCACGCTTTATCTTGGGTATCATTTTAGGCTATGTATTCTATTATACTGGCAACATACTGATGTCCATGCTATTACACTTCATAAACAACAGTATTGCAGTAATAGCAGGGTATATACAATTCCACCTCAACAATGGTGTTGAACCTGAAACCATGTTAACCACACCATCAACTTGGATGATTGTCTCATCCGTGGTATTGACTGTTGCTCTGCTGATTATCTTAGGAAGAAACAGAAAACAGGAAGACTTTATTTCTCCCACCTCCTGATTTCTAAACTCTCTCCACTGATGTAATCTCCGGAATGACCTCCTTCATAGCCCTTTCTACCCCATCCTTAAGGGTCATGAGACTATATGGGCATGAGCCGCAAGCACCGCGAAGTTCAACTTTTACCACATTATCATCAGTAATTTCGACAAACTTCAAATCACCTCCATCCGCCTGCAAATACGGACGAAGCTGATCAATAACGTTTTTTACTTTATTTTCCAATTCTATATCTGCCATAATTGCAATTATATATTTACCAATATTCTATCTATCTTAGAGCATCAATGCCCAATATTTTCCTTCTCGTTTTCAGCTAATTAGCCGCACCACATCCATTCGCATCTGGATCAGTCTGAACTGCCTCGGTGGGCTTCATCACGGAATTGCGGATTTCAACCATTTTGATGAGTTCATCCGTAATATCGGCAAACACCTTGGTATAAGTTTCGTCACCGGCAGCAACGGCCGGAATTCCTTTGTCGGCAGTTTCACAGATATGTCCAATCAAAGGGACCTGTCCCAACAAAGCAATGTGAAGATCTTCGGCTATTGTTTTTCCGCCATCTTTTCCGAAGATAAAATACTTTTCATCCGGATGTTCGGCAGGAGTGAACCATGACATATTCTCCACAAGACCGAGAACCGGAACCTTGATTTCAGGTTTGCGGAACATTGTCACAGCCTTTCTCGCCTCAACGTATGCAACTTCCTGCGGAGTGGTTACGATAACAGCACCTGTAACACCAACTGTCTGAACCAATGAAAGTTGTATATCGCCTGTTCCAGGAGGAGAGTCGATTATCAGATAATCCAGAGGTCCCCAAGCGGTACTCGTCAGCAATTGCGTGAAGACACTTGCAGCCATCGGTCCGCGCCACAACAGAGCATCATCATTGTTAATGTAAGTACCTATCGAAGAAATCTTGATACCGAATTTTTCGTAAGGCACGAAAACATCATTTCCATTCTCATCTTTGTAATACTGCGGCTTTTCATTCTTAAGTCCCAGCATCAGTGGGATGGAAGGGCCGTAAATGTCTGCATCAAGCAATCCTATTTTGAGACCTTTCTGTGCCAAAGCCACGGCTATATTTACTGCCACCGTGGATTTACCGACTCCTCCCTTACCGGAAGCCACAACGATTATGTTTTTAACAGATTCAGTTAATATACTCATTTTCAATGTCTTAAATTATTATATCATTTCTGCCGTTATTGGAGACGGCATGTTTAAAGTATTCAATATTCGTTCCTGTAGTATTCCCTCACGAGGGTCCACCATATAACCATACGTCGAACGGATCCCATAATACACGAAATTCATTGCCCTGTCGAGAGCTATAGGAAGACTGTCGCCTTGCAGCAGCGCACCGCACATCACACTCGAAAAGGTGTCACCAGCACCCGGATACTCCGCCGGGACATAGTTACAGCTGACCTTCCAAAACTTGTCGTCCTCACTGTTGTACGCTATCACAAACGATGTGGATGTCTTCTTGTCAAGGATACCAGTAACCACAACCAGTTTCGGACCTTCTTCCTTCAGACAAAGGATATCTTCCTTGATTTCGTCTATTGTGACATCGGAATTACATTTCTTCCCGACAAGCAGCTGTGCCTCAGTAATATTCGGGGTTATCAAATCAGCGTGTCTGATAAGTCTGCGCATACTGACAACCATTGAACTATCCATCGACTCATACAATTTGCCCTCATCGCCGAGAACCGGGTCAACGAGAACAAGTTGGTTTTCCCTGCCGAAATCCGATATTATCTGCGCCACTATTTCACATTGCTTAGGAGAGCCGAGAAATCCGCTGTAGATGCCGTCAAACTTTAGTCCGAGCTTTTTCCAATGCGACACTATCGGTTCTATATGTTCCGTCAAATCAACGATGTACGGGTCAGGATATGACGTATTTGTGGAAAGCAAAGCGGTCGGAACCGGACATACATACACCCCCATAGCCGACAGCACAGGAATCACCACCGTCAGAGAGGAACGTCCGAAGCCGGATATATCGTGCAAAGCAGCCACTTTTTTTACAGGAGATGTCATATCAATAAAGTTTATTGGTTTGGTCAATAACAGTTGTTATCCCATTCCTGTCAACAAAGAACTGTGGATTGAGCTTGTATTCGAGGTATTTTATCTTTAAACCCTGCGACAACCACATTTCCTCATAAAACGTCTGTATTTCAGCAACTTCCAATTCAGGTGACTTTCCATAAAGGTCATCTGTGGAAAACAGCAGCCGGTGTGAATCTTCTTTTATAACATTCAGCGTATATTCATAGAAATTGTCG
Source organism: Bacteroidales bacterium (assembly GCA_016285515.1). Taxonomy (GTDB): domain Bacteria; phylum Bacteroidota; class Bacteroidia; order Bacteroidales; family BM520; genus RGIG7150. The sequence continues at coordinate 40,319 of JAEEQW010000016.1, read as the reverse complement.
TTGTCGGTTTTAAGATGAATCAAGCCTTCCGGGTTTAAAATGTTGGCATAGCGGCGGTTGAACTGAGGAGAAGTGAATCTCTTTTTTGCCTTAGCATTCTGCGGTTGTGGTTCGGGAAATGTAATCCATATCTCCGCGACCTCATCAATATCAAAGAAATACTCTATGAATTCCGTCTCTGTACGGATAAATGCGACGTTGCCCATTCCATCCTCAAAAGCAGTCTTACAGCCGCGCCACAGCCGTGCTCCCTTCCAGTCGATTCCGATAAAATTCCTGTCGGGATATTTCTTGCCAAGCCCTACTGTGTATTCCCCCTTGCCACAGCCAAGTTCCAATGTTATCGGATTATCATTGTGGAAATATTCCTCATTCCACTTGCCCTTGAACTTGAAGCCCGACAACACCTCTTTGAAAGTGGGCTGGAAAATATTAGGGAAAGTCCTGTTTTCCTCAAAACGCTGAAGTTTGCCTATACTCATTTCTTAATACTCCAATATCCATGCAGTCTCTTTAACATTAACTTGAATGTCAGACAGCTTCTTCAAAGCCATTGACATATTGTCGGAGCCACAGACAATCACACGGTTACGACCTTGAGAATATATTATGGCAGCCTCATTATATCCTGCGTTCCTTAGTCTTAAGGCATGCCTCTTAGCTTCTCCGAAATATTTTCCCGGATACGATGCGACGACAATATAATATCTGACCGAAGATTCCTTCTTAACAGTCATTTCATCATTCATTATTTCAGCTGAAGTGTAAGCCTTGGTCTCAGCAACTTCACCGGAATCAGCCTCTGTATATGTCTGTATTCCAGATGGCTGCTCCACAATCGGATTTGGATCTACAGATGAGGAGTCGGATAATTCTTCCGCAATCGGAAAATCAAGATTCGATTCGTCATAAACGATATTCTCATCATCTGCAAAAGTCTGTTGTTCACTGAATACGGGGGCCGCTACTTCGGTCATATTGACGGTCTCCGATAGTTTTGTATCATGTTTGTTTGTTAGAGTTGTGAATTTATGGTGCAAATCAGAGAAAGAGAAACCTGCCTGATAGACATTCTGGAAACAATAGTCGGCGCCTACGTAACTCACTGCGCCTATACCTATCACGAGAATAACCGAAGCCGCATATCTCAGCCATTTTCTTCTGTCGAGTCTCACAATCTTCGCCTCCTGCTCCTCTTCTTTATTTTCAATGACCGGCAGGGATTTTCCGGCAATCTGAAGTTTCTTCATGAGATAATTGTTCATGAATATGCTTTCAGAATAGAAGTTGAGTCCGGGCTGAGGTGTGAAAACCACATTGTCATCCTCATTCAGGGCAAAATTACCCAGTCCTTCGAGATACACATTTTCTTTAAGTGACAGTCTGTTATTCAACTCACTGACAAAAGTTTCGACTGTCTTTTTTGCCTCCAGATAAGATATATTCTTCCTGAACACTATATATGAACAAAGCAGGCCGTCATCGTTCTTCAACGAAGCATTGAATGCCAATTCCTTGAAGGGAGGTTTGATGATACCCTGCTGACTGTCAATCTCAGCGCTGTGATAATTTAAAATGAACCCGCCGAAGTCCGTAAGGACCACGCAGTCATGTCCGTGTAATAGTTCGATTATATATTTTGTTATCATTGTGGTAATAATTTGTTTCTGTTTAGTTTAAGGCATACATCCACGTCTTCAGGGACATCTATGCTGCAAGATTCATATTTGGTTTCGCTGACATAAATCGAAAAGCCGTTTTCAAGCCATCTCAACTGTTCCAGCTTCTCCGTGGTTTCGAGAGGTGTAGGTTTGAGGCATACAATTTTCTTCAGCACAGGAACCCTGAAAGAATATAGTCCCACGTGAAAGTAATACTGTATGTCCTTGGCTGAATCTCTGTCGAATGGTATAACAGACCTGCTGAAATACAATGCCTTACCTTTCAAATCCGTTACAACTTTCACTCTGTTTGCATTGTTTGCCTCCCCTTTCTCTGCTTTATATTTAAGAGTTCCTATCTCGGCATCAGGATGATCAATGAGTACTCTTACAGCCTCGTCAATCTGTTCCGGCTCAATGAATGGTTCATCTCCTTGAATATTGACGACAACATCATACTGACTGTCAGTGATTTTATCCAAAGCCTCCGCGATGCGTTCTGTACCGTTGAGATGAGTTGAAGAGGTCATCACCACATCAGCATTAATTTCTTTCAGATGATTGAAAATTCTTTCATCATCAGTGGCAACGACCACCCTTGAGAGCAATTTTGATTTTGAAGCCTGTTCAAACACACGTCTAATCATAGACTTGCCTGAAATGTCAACCAAAGGCTTGCCTTTGAATCTTGAAGAATTGTAACGTGCAGGAATAACGCCTATTACTCTCATTGTCTATCCTTTAAAAAAGTCCGTTGATTTGTGCGTTTATTTTTTCGATTATGGAAGCAAGATCAGCAGGATTGTTTTCAAAATCGATTTTGTTAACATCTATAATCAGCAGTTTGCCTGATTTATAAGTGTTTATCCAATCCTCATACTTTTTGTTGAGGCTGTTGAGATAATCCAGTCTGATTGACTCCTCATACTTGCGGCCACGCTTCTGGATATTACTTACGAGAGTGGAGACATCCGCCCTGAGATATATCAGAAGGTCAGGTGCCTGAATAAATGATGTCATCAGCTCGAACAATGAAATATAATTGTTGAAATCCCTCGTTGACATTAGGTTCATATCATGCAAGTTTGCGGCAAATATATAAGCATCTTCGTATATCGTTCTGTCTTGAATGACGGTTTTTTTCTTTTCCCTGATATCCATTATCTGACGAAAACGTGTATTAAGGAAATAAACCTGAAGATTAAACGACCATCTTTCCATATCTTCATAGAAGCTTATAAGATATGGATTTGTATCTGCTTCTTCATAATGAGGTTCCCAACCAAAACTTTTTGCCAGCAGACGTGTCAATGTCGTCTTGCCTGCACCGATATTACCTGCTATTCCTACGTGCATATTTTTCTTCTTTAATAATACTTACTTGATACACAAATGTTTAAAGATTTCAACTTTTGTTTTTTCTAAACTACAAAAATATTAATATTTTTGGAAAAAAATTCAACAATGATACTTTTTCCTAACGCAAAAATCAATTTAGGTCTTCAAATCATTTCCAAAAGGCCTGATGGATATCACAATATCAACACTTTATTTTATCCTGCACCGATTTTTGACATTCTCGAAATCGTCAAATCATCCGACAAAAAAACCTCAATATCGGTTTCAGGTATCGACATAAAGACCAATGACGATGATAATCTGTGCATTAAAGCCTACAATCTCATGGCCGAAAAGTACAATATAACTCCAATAAAAATCTTTCTTCACAAGAACATACCTTTCGGTGCCGGTCTCGCCGGAGGCTCTTCCGATGCAGCCTTCACTCTAAAGGCCATCAACAGTCTATTCAGCCTGAATCTCGACAGCGGGCAACTGCGTAATCTTGCATCGCAAATCGGCAGTGACTGTGCTTTCTTCATCGATGACAAGCCAGCATTGGCATCGTCAAGAGGTGAAGTGCTTACTGAATTCGACCTGTCATTAAACAAGGAAATAGTAATCATCAAACCAGACATCCATATTTCCACAGCGGAAGCCTATTCTATAATCAAGCCAAATGCTAATGTACCACAATTGAAATCACTGCTCAAACATGACATCAGCGAATGGAAAAACCTGATTGTCAATGATTTCGAAGAGCCAATCATAAAAAAATATCCTGAAATAGGTTTAATCAAGGACATGCTTTATGAAAAGGGAGCAGTATATGCTTCAATGTCGGGAAGCGGTTCAGCGGTATATGGATTATTCGACCAATTGCCGGACTTGCAGGATATCACACAGGATTATCGTACATTCACCGGAAAAATCATGTAAACTTATTCATCTTGCAGCCCTCCACAATACAAACGCTGTAATGAAGGCATAGAGGAAATTCGGTATCCATGCGGCAAGCCAGGGAGCAAGTCCGCTGTTGGTGGCAAAGACTTTTGTAACCTGCATCAAAAGGATATAAGCGAAGGTCAGCGTTATTCCGATGCCTAAGTTCAAACCCATCCCGGAACGTTTCTTTCTGCTTGAAAGTCCGACTCCAAGAAGCGTCAGCAGCACAGTTGAGAAAGAATTAGCAATACGCTGATGCTGCTCGACTTCCAAATCGACAGTCGTCCGCACTCCTTTCATCTTCTCTTCCGCTATGAAGTCACGCAGTTCGAAGAAATTCATGGTTTTGATATCATAAGATGCGAATACAAAATCACTGGGTTTCAAATTCAATATGGTATCCATTGAAGCCCCAGTAGTCAATATCTCTCTGTCATCCAACACTTTACGTGACACAAAATCTGTGAGATGCCAAACCTCGTTATCATAATCATATTTTATTTCTTTTGCCGAAAGTTTGTACGACATGCCATCAGATATACTGATATCCTCAAGGGTGAAATCCGCACCCAAACACTTCTTCGAATCGAATGTCCTCACGTATGCGTATGAACCGGGCGCAATCTGCACATGGATGTTCCTTCCGAAAGTATGTCTGGAGGAATTATGTATATATGTCTTGTCAAATTCATTGAGTTTTATATTGGTCTTGGGGATGACAAAATTAGACAGCCACATTGCTGCAAGCATCAGAATCACAGCACTTGATATGTATGGGACCAGAAATCGCCCGTAACTCACACCCGAACTCAAAATCGCTATTATTTCAGAATTCTGCGCCAATTTTGAGGTGAAAAATATCACCGAGATAAAGACGAACAGGTACAGAAAAAGATTGAGGAAATAAGGTATGAAATTAAGATAGTAGTCGAAAATAATCTGCTTTAAAGTCACGTGACCTGAATAGAAGTTGTCTATTTGTTCGGAAATGTCGAAGACAATCACCACAAGTATCAACAAGGAAATTGAAAGCAGAAAAGTCGTATAGTACTTTCTAATTATATATACATCAAGTTTCTTCATTTAAGACACATTACATCCTTTGCATCACAACAGAAATCTTATTGTTCTTCCATGCGACATAGTCTCCGGCGAGGATGTGTTCACGCGCCTCCGACACAAGTTGCAGATAGAATGCGATATTATGCTGACTTGCTATCATCGAGCCGAGAATTTCATGGACGGAGAACAAATGATGAACGTATGCCTTTGAATAATTATTGCTGACATACGAAGGACAAAGTTCATCTACAGGTGAAAAGTCGTCCTCCCATTTCTTATTTTTGATGTTCATGATGCCCGAATTGGTGAACAACATACCGTTGCGGCCATTGCGGGTAGGCATCACACAGTCGAACATGTCAACACCCAAGGCAATGCTTTCAAGAATGTTGGCAGGCGTACCCACGCCCATCAGATACCGCGGTTTGTCCTTAGGCAGTATGCCGTTGACGAAATCTATCATGTCGTACATAACCTCCACAGGTTCTCCCACGGCAAGTCCGCCTATCGCATTGCCTTCGGCTCCAAACTGCGAGACATATTCTGCCGACTCTCTTCTCAAATCCTTATAAACGCTTCCTTGAACTATAGGGAACAACTCCTGATGATAGCCATATTTGGGTTCGGTTTCATGATAATGTTTCATACAGCGTGACAGCCATGAATGGGTCAATTTCAAAGACTTTGCAGCATACTGATAATCACACGGATACGGAGTGCATTCATCAAATGCCATCATAATGTCGGCGCCTATCGAGCGCTCTATATCCATCACCCCCTCGGGGGTAAAGAAATGATATGAGCCGTCGATATGTGACTGGAATTTGACACCTTCATCAGTTATTTTCCTTATCTTGGCAAGCGAATACACCTGGTAGCCGCCGCTGTCGGTTAGTATCGGTCTGTCCCATCCGTTGAACTTATGCAGTCCTCCTGCCTGTTCGAGGATACCTGTTCCGGGCCGAAGATAAAGGTGGTATGTATTGCCAAGAATAATCTGTGCCTTGACATCGTCACGCACATCTCTTATGTGAACAGCCTTCACACTTCCCACGGTACCTACCGGCATGAATATCGGTGTCATGATGTCACCGTGATCGGTATGCAGTATTCCGGCTCTTGCCTGCGAATCTTTGGAAATGCACTTTAAATCAAACTTAAACATTATTTCAAGTATGTTAATATTGTAGTTTAAAATTCCCCACAAAAATACTCTTTATTTTATGAACATTATAATAATTTTGTGATTTGATATCAAAATAAATCATTACGCGAATGTTTAATCTGAAATTCATAATAGAGGACCCTGTTGTTTTATATGCACTCATAATTTTCATCATAGCATTCGCCTATCAGATTTTCCATCTTATATTTCTCAGAAAAAAATTCGCTCGATGCAAAACAACTTACTCCGCTGACGCATCTTATGAGCTTCCACCGGTTTCAGTCGTATTATGTTTGCGTGACGACTACTCCACGCTAAAAAGTGACATTCCTGTACTTCTCAACCAGGAATACCCCGATTATGAAATAGTTATAGTCAATTTTTCCACAAACGCCACATACGCCGAAAAAATCGACACATGGTCGAAGCAGAACTCCAAACTCACCGTTGTAAGAATAAACCAGAGCGACAATTTCAACTGTTCCAAAGTTTATCCTTTGGCGTTGGGCGTCAAATCTGCCCGCAACGACATCATACTCCTGACCGACAGCAATTGCCGACCGAGTTCCATTCACTGGATCAGGTCGATGGTTTCAAAATATTCGGAATCGCATACGAATGTGGCAGGCATCTCCAATTACGAAAAAAGGGGTTCATTCGCCAACAAGTTCATGCGTTATGAGATGGCACTTTACAACATCAATCTGTTCTCATATTTGAAAGCTGCTGGAAACTACCACGTTGACACCAAAAATTTCATGTTCAACAAAAAAGATTTCCTCAGTCAGAAAGACCTGCCATCGTTTTTTACCGTCTCCAATGATGGAAGTGCAATATTGAGCAGACTGGCAAACAAGGTGCAGACCGGCACAATGATCAACGACTACGCCCAGATACAGGACAACAGGCAGTATTCCTTCGGAGCATGGTTTGCGACCGTGTCGTCACGCTATTCAAACTACAAATTCATCAAGCCGCTTCCGAAGTTTGTCAAGGGTCTGTTTGTTACGACCACGTTCCTCTTCGTCCTGATGGCTATATGGTTTATGTATTACACAGGTTTCAACCTGCTTATATGCATTTTCTGCCTATTGCTGTCACTTGTGAGAATTGCAGTCTGGTTCATCACCACGAAGAAGTCTCTTGTGGACATAGGTCAGAAAGACCTGAATTTTGACATAGTCCTTTACGATTTCATTTTGACATTCTTCCGTCCGGCGTTGTACGTTTCCGCCTCGATTCGTCATAACAAGCTTTGGAGTTAGGGGGGTATCTGCATTATTGCAGGGAATAAAGTGTTTTCCAGCCGATTTTTTTGAAAATCAGGCAAAAATGAATAAATTTGCAGATTATTTTAAGGTTGATTGTGCCTGTATGAAACGGTTTGACAATAAAGGATTTACGGCGATAGACTTCTTCTGCGGAGGAGGTGGTATGACGTGTGGGTTGCGGCAGGCGTATTGGGATTTGGATGAGGACTATGGGACGTTGAGGAGGAATTTGGAGAGGAATTCATTGATGCATGACAATCTATATAATATTATTTTAGTACTTAGTACAATGTCATAATAAAAAATGAACCCTAAAAATGGATTTGCAATTTGAAAATATAGGTTGTGTGAAAGACAATATGAAAAGTCCTATACATAATTGGTATAGATTTACTGCAGGTTTTTCGTATAAGTTTGTTGATTATTTGTTGTCGGATTTACCAAAAGAAAGCGTTGTTTACGAACCTTTTGCTGGGTGTGGCACCACTTTAGTCTCTTCTCAAAAAAATGGTTTTCATTCTGTTGGAAATGAAGGGCAAGAATTTATGTATGACATTTGTCGTGCAAAATTGAATTGGACAGTTGATAGGAATAAGATTGACAATCACATTTCGTTAATCAAGCAAGCAATTTCCGATGAATACGAAACCTATAATCTATCAGATGAGAATCCTCTTCTTATTGAATTATATGACAGAAACAATCTGGCAATTCTCTGTATTATTCGCAATTACATATTATCACTGAAAGACGAGTCATATAAATTGTTCTTTAAATTGGCATTAAGTAATGTTTTGCATAGAACAGCCATTCATCCCATAGCGGTCCCGTATATTTCAAGAACCAGGAAGCTGATGAACAATGGTCAACCATTCGAAAAATTTGTTTCAACATGCAATAAAATGGTTGACGATATCAAGAGTCAATCCACCGACTATGTTTCATCTCAAGTTTTTTTACATGACTCAAGGGAAAAGAACGCTTTAATAGAAACTGATTCTTGTTCTATATGTATCACGTCACCTCCGTATCTGAACAACTTAGATTATGGTGAAGTTTCAAAAGTACCCACACACTTTTGGGGTATAACAAACACATGGAATGATATCACTTCAAAAGTTCGAATAAACTTGGTTACTGGTGCCACCACTCATTATAAAGAAACAGATTTCGACATCAATAAATACATTAAAACACCTTTCGCGACAAATAATGAAAAACTTATCCCTCAATTGTTGGATATGTTTGATAAGATAAAAATCAATGCTCAAAATAGATCAGGGAAAAAGAGTTTTCACATCCTGATGATGCATTATTTCAGTGACATGTATAACGTTTTACTTGAAATGAGACGGGTGTTGAAATCAGATTCTAAATCATACCTAATTCTTGGAGATTCGGCACCATACGGTGTTTATATTCCAACAACACAATTATTAGGAGAAATTGCCGTTTCAGCAGGTTTTAATGAATATGCCATCTATAAAATCCGTACACGTGGTACGAAATGGAAATCATTATCAAATAGACACAATATAGAATTGTCTGAAAACATTCTTGAATTAAACTGATATGAGATTGCCTTTTGACATAGATGAGATGGAAAAGATTCCAATAGTACCCAACGCAGAAAGAGAAGGGAAAGGTTGGAGTTACTCATATGTGTACTTTTTAAGGAACTTGAAAGATGTTTATTCGTTATTGTACAAATATGATGGTATTAGCAGCATTCCACAGCTTTTGACAATATGTAAAACGGAGAATGTACAAACCGAGAATGGAAAAGAATGGAATGGAAGATATCTTTTGGAATTCGTTAATGCTCTAAAAAACTTTGATTTAATTGATGTAAACAACAATCCTACAAAGGGTGTCTTGTTTGAATCTGGAATAAATGAGCCTTTGACCTTGTATGACAAGAGCGTTTTTGTTGATATATACTCAAATTACTTCAGGTTTCAAGAATTTCACAACCTCTTTGGAGGCTTTTCGAATAAAGAAAACTCTATGATAGTCTATGCCTATATGGATGGTTGTCGCTTTTATAATCGTTTTGTTTGTGCTGAAAAGAACTCCGTTTATTATATTGAAAACAAGCACCAAGATATGATGCGGTTTTGGGATGTTTACACAAAATGGGGAACAACATTACAGGTTCTGAATAAATGTTCTTTATCTTCATTAGAAATATCTTCACAAAATGAAGAACTTAAAAACGCATATTTACTTAATTTATCTACTCCTGTTCCAAAGAGTTTTTCCATTCTTGATTATGTATCGAATGTTTTAGGCTCAAATAATATATATATTCCAGAGCTTGAAAGAGACCTTGTCGTTAAATACAAATACTCAATTGATAGCATCAAAGAAAAATTGGTACTTGAGACAAATCAAAGAAGTAATGAGTTTAGATTACAAAGAACTTCTGAGATGTTAGTGGATGGGAACACAAAAGTTTTACTTCCTTATATGGAAAATGTTTATATGTCACATATCATAAAATTATAGTTATGGATAGTATTTTAGATAAGATAAAAACAGTGGAGGATGTTGAAGGGAGTCTGAGAAAAAAGTTTTCATTGACCCTAAATCCATTTCCTAAATCAGGGATTGCTAATATCTCTGATACAGATGCTGTTGTGGGGGAATTGGTACCTACTTCTAACGAAATCACTGAAAAAATTATTCGTTATATGCAGGATGCTTTATCGAATAGTGGCCAGGGATCAGAAAACAAGTACCTAAGTTTAATAATAAGAGGCGACTACGGCATGGGAAAAACCCAAACACTAATGTTCATAAAGTATCTTTTTGGTCAACTCAGTAATGAAAAGTTTAAGCCATATGTTGTTTATATTGATAATCCCGGTGTTAAACTGTCCGAATTAATAGGAAATATTTTGTCGCAAATTGGAATAGAGAATTTTCGACGTTATTTGTGGGATATCTTTAGGCAATACTTGGAACAAGAAGATAAGGAAAATGACAATCGGCTAAGAAAAGACATTTTTCTCGAAAGCATAAATAATCTCAAAACAACAAATACGCCAACTTTGTTTCCAATAGATGAAGCAGAAAGCACAACAGATATTCCCTTGACATGGGATCAAGTTAGTATCAGTTACAAATATTTATTAGACAGAATGTTAAATGGATTACATTCACCTGAACAAAAAGTAGCGATCCAGATATTCAAAAACTATTTGGTTAAGTGCTTTGCTGAGAGATATGAAATTTCATCCATTGCCGAGTACTTTTATGATATTGTAACTGACAATACAAGCGTCACAAAAACTTGGGATCAACTAATCACAGGAAACATAAAGAACATCGATAAGAGAGAGGTCTATCTATTGAAAGCCATAGTAGATATTACGAAACAGTATTTGGGTGCGACCGACTTTATTATTTTAGCTGACGAGTTTGAAGAGATTGCCATTGGGAGATTGAAAGATGCCGATTTGGATAACTATTTACGGAATTTACGTTCTCTTATTGATAAAGAGAAAAATTGGTGTGCTGTATTTGCTATGAATCTTGATGCCCATCGAAAGATTGAAAAAATGTCACCACCTTTGGCAAGTCGTATGGGAGACAGAATCATTGACCTGAAACCACTGGACAAACAATCATGTATCGCAATGATTCAGCATTATCTTGCAATTGCGAGAGTTGAAGCAAATACTCCGTTGTCTTTGTATCCATTTGAAGAATCAGCAATAGTTTCTTTGTTGAATACAAAAGAACAAAAACTCCAAGGCTCTCCTCGTTTTATCATTCAAAGTTGTTACTTATTATTGCAACGTGCAGCAGAAGAATTGAACAAAGGACAAACTATAGATCAAGCGTTTGTTATGAAATACCTTTCGGAAAAACTCAAATAGAAGAATTATGACGGCTTTCGTAGATGATCGATATAAAATACACATCTATCTGGATACAAATATCTTAGTAGATTATGTTGAGAATAAAAATCTATTACTCAACCAAAGCCTTGAGTATTTATCTAGTTCTCCTTTTATTATTCTTCGGTCTTCTCACTATGTAGAATTTGAATTTGTCGAAGTGAGAAAAAGAAATGAATTTTACAAATGTGTTCGTGGTATTCTTCCCCCTGCTGGAGAAGATATGTCTTTTGCAAAAGAATGGGTTTTAGATGGAAAAACATATGAAGAAAACAAGTCTGTGGTTTCCAATAAAGTTGAAGAAGACCTGAAGAAAATCAAAGAACAGTTAGATATTGATTTTGACGACCATGTTTTACATGAAAAGTTAATAGAGCCGACGAAAGACATTTGTTTGTCTACTAGTATTTCAAGAGAAGATACCTTGGTTATGGTATCATGTATGTTTCCAAAACCATCTGATTATTTAGAATTTGGAGTCATTCTTTCAAATGACAAACAATACAAGGACGCATTCGAAAATTCAAAAAACATTATCAAGAACACATTAAATACTAAAGGCATATCTATCCCTTCTTTTTTGAGCATTAAACAATTACAATATGAAAAGGACGGAATGATAAACCTAAATGTAAATACAAATGTCGATATAAACAAACTATGGAGTTTTATCATAAAAGAATTAATAAAGGAAAAACATCATGATAATTATGTCGGAGAAACCATCATCCCAATGAAAAAACTTACTAATTGTATAGCTATTAGTAAACAAGATTCGAATTCTACGATTTATGACTCTCTAGGTTTGGTATTTATTCCAAATGACTTGTCTCGAACGATAAGTATTGAGAAAAAAAAGAATTATTGGAACAATGGTGTTGAAATAACAGAATTGCCTTTTACTAACGCTAATGATCTAGAATATAATTTGGAAGTTTCATGTTCAGAAACAGACATGAAAACTATATGTCAAAAGGGGAATCTTGTTTTTTATGACAATTTATAGCGTCTAAACGATTATGCCAAAGAAAAAATATACATTCATATACTTGTTATGAACAAGCAACAAAATAGATGGACACGGGAAGAGTTGATACTGACTCTGAGCGTATATTTCCAACTTCCGTTTGGACGGCTTAACCGTACCACCCCGGAAGTAAAGGAGTTGGCACGTCTTATCGGTCGGTCTGACAATTCTGCGGCACTGCGTCTGGTCAATTTTGCAGCATGTGACCCATATATTACAGAATCAGGTCGCACAGGAATGCCTGCTGGTATGTCTGTTTGCAAACCCATCTGGGATGAGTTTGCAGGAGACAAAGAAAAGCTGTTTTTGGAAGCTCAACGCATAAAAGCGCACTTGTTAAATAAGCCAATTGAAGAAACGCTGCATCTTACACAGAGAGAGATGGAAGGGAAAGAAAGAGAGACAATCATCAAGCAACGTGTAAACCAAACGGCATTTCGTTCGATGATTCTTTACAATTACGAAGAACGTTGTGCAATAACAGGAATAAACATACCGGATTTGCTGGTCGCAAGTCATATCATCCCCTGGGCGGACAGCACACCCAAACAGAAACTCAATCCAGAAAATGGAATTTGTCTTTCTGCTTTATATGATAAAGCGTTTGACAGAGGATTGATAACCATTTCACCAGATGATTACACGATTTGCTTGTCGTCAGCTTTGCGAGAATATGAAACACAAGACTACTATGACAAGCATTTTGGAACTATTGTCGGACAAAGACTGATTATGCCTATAGAGCATCGTCCTGATCGTGATTATCTGGCTTATCATAGAGATAGAATATTTAAAGGCATTTGATTAACAATTTTATAATGAATAGATGAAGCCGATCATTAAATATAGAGGCGGAAAATCAAAAGAAATTCCATTGTTGGCTCCGCATATCCCCTTTTACACAGGGAAGTATATAGAACCGTTCTTTGGAGGTGGTGCAATGTACTTTCATTTAGAGCCAGAAAGAGCTATAATTAATGATATTAATACAAATTTGATGGGATTTTATTCAGTAGTGCAACAGAATTATGCTGAATTAAGCAACGAGTTGGCTCGGTTGGAAAAAATTTATAATGCTAATAGATTGAATTTTGATACTCTTAAGAGACGGCACCCGAACGAAAGAGTTATAGACAGGAACGAAGAACTATACTATAATTTAAGAGATATGTATAATGGCCTTATAGAACCAACATATAGTGCTGCTGCCTTATACTATTTCATAAACAAAACTGCCTATTCTGGAATGATTAGGTATAATGCAAAAGGTGAGTATAATGTGCCTTATGGAAGATACAAAAATTTTAATACCTCTCTTATAACTGAACAACATCACAATCTCTTACTTAATACCGAAATACACAATTCCGATTACAGAGAGATTTTTGCACTTACCGAACCCGATGATTTTGTTTTCTTAGATCCTCCGTATGATTGCATATTCTCAGATTATGGGAACGAAGAATACCAAGAAGACGGATTCAATGAGGAAAGTCACCGCCAATTGGCTAATGATTTCTTCAACTTAAATTGTAGGGCATTAATGGTTATCGGGGCAACACCTTTAACTAGAGAGCTTTATGGAGGCAATATCATTGCAGAATATCCCAAAAACTATTCAGTAAATATCAGGAACCGTTTCCAAGCAGAAGCTGTTCATATAATAATTACGAACTATTAATCTTGAAATATTATGGATTCAATAACGAGAATTAAAAATTTCATTAGTAATTGCTTTCCTAATTGGATTAAAGTTGAGTTTTCAACAATAGATGAAAATGTTAACTTCAGAGAAGACTGGAGCGATTTATATAAAATAGATGACGATGAGCTAATATTAATATCATACACAAATATTAGCATTACTGGAACAGAGCGTCCAAAACCGCAACTAAGAGTCTTTCTTGATGAATATAAGAAACCATTTTTATTCGCAAAAAAACACAATTTGCGTTTTTATCTTTTTTCAATATTCACTAAAGAAGATGAAATGGCAAGAGGATTAAACAATTTTAATCCTAAAGAATACATTATTTCTATTGAGACAAATCTTGATCTCGAAGGCTCCAGAAGAGACTTACGGAGTATATACGAATATGCCAATGAAAAATTAAATGGCAGGAAGTTTCTCAAATGTTCTCGTGAGAATTACAAAGCGGACATTAATCAAGCATCATTTATTTATATTGGTACACCAGATGCACCAGAAAAAGAAACCTTTGAGAGTTTTATCAACATTTTTGATTCAAGACCATATCTTAATTCAAAAATAGATATGGGTCACGAAAATACAACTGTAGAAAACTCGGGGTCTCTCCAGCAAATTTTCTACGGTGCCCCCGGCACAGGCAAAAGCCAGGAAGTAAAGATACAAACTGGAGAACTATTAGACAATGGCGAAGAAAGAGATTTGCCCAATGTTTTCCGTACCACTTTCCATCCGGATACAGATTATGCCTCTTTCGTGGGGTGTTATAAGCCTACCATGAAACCGACATCCAAAGAGGAAAAGACTTTAACCGGCAAAGATGAAGAGATAGTATATGAATTTGTTCCGCAAACCTTTACAGACGCATACATTTACGCTTACACTCATTCAACAGAGCAAACCTATCTCGTCATTGAAGAAATCAACCGCGGTAACTGCGCACAAATCTTTGGTGACCTATTCCAACTGTTGGACAGAAAAGGCGGCGTTTCTGAATACAAAATCAAGGCAGACAAAGACTTGGCCAACTATCTCATAGACACATTGGGAGAGGATTCCGAAGGCATTAAAGACGGAAAACTCTGCTTGCCCGCTAACCTGAACATTCTCGCCACCATGAATACCTCCGACCAAAGTCTGTTCCCGATGGACAGCGCTTTTAAACGCCGCTGGGAATGGGAATATGTTCCCATCAATTATGGTACGACTATCAAGTCCGGCACATTCAAAATAACAATCGGAGAAAAGACCTATTTGTGGGTTGACTTTATAGAGAAAGCCAACAAGAAAATCTTTGACCTAACCCAAAGCGAAGACAAACAATTAGGAAACTTCTTCATCAAATGTTCTATTGATGAAAAGGAATTCAAGAGCAAGGTGATGTTCTATCTCTGGTATGAAGTGCTCCGTGACGAAACGGAGAACAACAAATACTTCTTCTATAAGAAAACAACCATTGACGGCAAAGAGGAATTTGGGGAATTCATCTTCAAAGACTTGTACGGACAAGACGCAACGCAGACCCTGCAACAATTCATGGAATACTTAGGTGTCGCCCCTAAATGAAAATACTGATAGAGCAATACGGCTATGACAAGGACAGGTTGAGTGCAATACTTGACCCGCACTATTTCACGGAAATGCACAATGGAAAAGCCAAGATACCCTATGTCGGTTATTTCCTTTCGCGCAAAATCCCTGATACGGTGTTTATTCTGCCGAAAGTGTTTATCATTGACGGGAAAGCCTTCGGCGAATATGAACCGGAAAAGATAATCGATTTTGACAATCTCAAACAGGAGCACAAGGCCAACGTTTTCAGTCTTTCCGTGTGGATATATCGTGCCATCAAACTCTATTTTCAACGCAAGGACAAGGTAAGTGACGAAGCGGAAATCATGCAGAACGTGGTTTCCCACCAAGGTCCGAGTAATGAAACGATGATAGACATTGTCCTTTCACTCTTGAAATTCGACAAGGAACACAAGAGCCTGTTTACCTATATCACCCGTCTCAAACACTCTGGACAAAACAAGATACACTGGCAGAAAACCATCTCAAAGACCCAAGCATTGATACAAAACAGAGTTCCTGTATATCTCAATCCGCACACCAAACAGAAAGACATCAATTTTGACGAAGAACTGATAGTGCTGTTTTACTCGGTACTGAACTATCTGGCACAAGAATTCAAGTTCAATGTACCTCCCGCTTTCGGATATGACCTGCTCAAACCCGAAACCATCCAATCCATGATAGAAAGCGGCAAAGGTATGCGTATCCTCCGACAGAACCGACGCAAGTACTTCACGGATGAGATGGTGCAATTGTGGAATCTGCTGTTTACGTTCTTCGAACAGTCACAATACGTGCAAAGCAAAGAGAACGATGACGAGCAAGCAATGCTCGTTCGGGAGTTCAACCTCGTCTTTGAAGATATGATTGACTCGCTCATCGGCGACAACAGTCTGCAAGGCGGACTCAAATCACAGAAAGACGGCAAGATTATCGACCATATCTATCGCGACAACTCACTGATAGAGGACAAAAAGCAGATTTATTTCATTGGCGACAGCAAATACTACAAAGATGACAACGACATCGGTCCGAACTCCATCTACAAGCAATTCACATACGCCAAGAACGTCATCCAATACAATATTGATTTCTTCAACCAAAATCCGGAAGCGTTTGAGCAGACAAACCTCCAATACCGAGACAATACAACCGAAGGCTACAACATCACTCCGAACTTTTTTATTCGCGGACACCTGCAAGCACAGCAACTGAACAACTACAGCGATGCCAATTTGCAACTGGAAAAGATGAATGATGGTAAGAACCACAAGATTTCGTACCATTTTGAGAACCGGCTCTTTGACCGTGATACGCTAATCCTGCAAACATATAATATCAACTTCCTTTTTGTACTTGCGTGCTACGTGCAGGGAGCTGGGGAACACACACAAGAAATCAGAAAAATATTTCGGGAAAACATCAAAAAAGTTCTCCAAGAGCAGTATGATTTCTATGCCATGACCCCACGCGAAGGCGTAGATGTTGAAGAGTTTTTGAAAGAGAACTTTCAACAGTTCTTGGGGAAGGTCTTCACGCCATATCGTATGGGAGGCCCGCAACCCTACTATTCGCTTGCGCTCGACAAGGATTCAAATCACAATGATGAAAATGACTTGGTATTGGCTTTGATTGAGCCTGGTTTTTATTACGAAAAATGTCTTTTGGGACAAGACCCGAGAGAAGTACTACCAACCGTTGTACAACCTGCAAAAACGGTTACGCCTGCATCGTTGCTCACCACACACCATATCCAACGCTATCCCGACCAGCATTTCCTTATTGGCTGCTACCACTCAAAGGAACAATTTGACTGGATTATGGGCAAGAACGACAAAGGTACCAATCTTTATAATGTGCGTTTGAAGAAACGTGGAAGTGTGATCCGAGACGGTGCTTTACCACCCACGTATCTTGCCGGATTAGATGTAAAATTCGTAATTTTGTATGAACACAACGCAGAAATTAATGGATACCGTGTTTTTCATGTTCATCACCATGCCACAATGGATGAGGAGCGTATGCGAAAAGCACTGTACCCCAATCCTCAAGGAAACTATTTCTGTTATGTGTTTGATGAAGAGATTCAGCTTTCGACAAGAATTAACTTGCCAGAAATCATTTCCGATGCAAAATCATCGGCAGACTATATTGATGGAATGCCGATATTTAAGACGGGAGTAGAATTGTTCAATAGTTATATCAAATAACCATGTCCATCCTACGCGTCATCCTTGCCATCTTTTTCCCGCCGCTGGCCGTTATCGACCGCGGGTGCGGGTCGGTGATCATTGTGTTCCTGCTTACCCTTTGCGGTTGGGTGCCGGGCGTCATCGCTGCATTAATCATATTGAATAAGAACGAATAAGCATTATGAACCTCTTCCTCCAATCCCTAACCAAATTCCTCCTTGGCGTCGTTATCCTAGGTTTGCTTATCTTCCTGCCCGCAGGTTCATTCCACTATTGGCAGGGCTGGCTGCTGATGGGCATCCTGTTTGTGCCTATGTTTATAGCTGGTCTTGTGATGATGGTGAAGAATCCGGAACTGCTCCGAAAACGCCTGAACGCTAAGGAACAAGAGAAGGAACAAAAGACCGTCGTGGCGCTGAGCGGCTTGTTGTTTATTGCTGCTTTTGTCGTTGCGGGACTCAACTGGCGCTTCCAATGGTGCGTGTTGCCCGATTGGGCTGTGTGGGTAGCAGCAGTGCTCTTCTTGGTTTGCTACGCCTTGTATGCGGAGGTGCTACGCGAAAACACCTATCTTTCACGAACCATTGAGGTGCAAGAGCATCAAAAGGTCATTGATACGGGGCTCTATGGCGTGGTCCGCCACCCGATGTATATGGCTACCACCATCCTCTTTTTGATGATGCCTTTGGTATTGGCTTCGCCCATCTCCTTCGGAATCATGCTGCTGTATATCCCTCTCATAGCCAAGCGCATACGCAACGAAGAAGCAGTCCTGGAACAAGGACTTGAGGGATACCGTGAGTACAAACAACGAGTGAGATACAAAGTAATACCTTTACATTTGGTGAAGCCACCCTTTTTAAATCATAGGCAAACCACCGCCCCCATGCAAAACGGCCCTGCAACACTCACCATCTGGCAAGACTCCGTCCGCAAGCTCTTCGTTGCCGATGGCGTGCCGACATTGATATACAAAGGAAAAACATACACCTTTGCCTGCCAGCCTTACGAGCCGATGGCCATCATCAAATTGGACGGGAAGCCTGTGGCCTACCTCCATAACGCCTTCAACCCTGAGGACGAGTGCCAAATGTTTATAACGAATCAGAAATACCTTGTCCGCACCATCTCGGGGAGGCATCATGATGCCGAGCGTTTCTGCCGCCTGCTCTGCACCGCTGTCGAATATGGCTACGACCGCGACGTTGACGAGGCTGAAGACAAAATGCAGGAGCTGTTGGTGCAAGAGAAAGGTGTCAAGACCATCCAATTCGAAACCCGCGACTTCCATTGTGACAAAGTGCTTTACGAGGGCATTTATGTATTGTTGGGACATTTTGAGAATACTTTAAGCAAAGCTAATAACATTGGGAAAATATATAGCATCGCTTTCGGTTATCTCGACAGAAACACGGATTATTATGAGTATTTCTTCCTTACAGAGTTGCAATATCGAAGGTTCAAGGAGCTCCCCGAAAAAAAACATTGGAAACAAAAAGACGATGCTTGGGAATGGAAAAGTCAAAACCTTGAGGGAAGACAGGTGCTCTGTAATGAATTCAGTCAAAATCCGACTAACCACAAGCCTTATTTTAGGCTTGACGAGATTCCGCAATCGGATGAAATCCATATTGAATATAAACGCGACAGCGTTTGTGCTGCCGATGACTACATCAACCGTACCTTGAAAATCGTATTACCCATCAATGCGGTGATGGGCGACTTGGTGTATTACATCCAACACTATAATGACGATTATGGTTATAGCGGCATACCTTATACTGGAGGGGGCAGCTGGTGGGCACTGAAAAGCAACAAAGGCATCCTTGCTTATGTCAACGATGGCCATAATGAGGTCAGATACTCGAAATATGACAGTGATACACCACTGAAAGATCTCGACATCAAAGAGGTATATGGAACAAGAAATTTCTGAATTTGCAAAATAAAACCATAAAATGAAAAAACTAATGATCGTATTATTGGCAGCAACAATAGTTTGTCTGTCTGCCTGCAATAAGAAAAACAATGATGCAACAATGAAAAACATTGACCAGACTTGTGTTAAGAAAACGGTAAAAGCCCTGTGCGAGAAATATGCTGGCATGGAAGGCATAGAGGATCGCATCGCGCGAGGCGTGGAACAAGCAGCGGCTTTCTGGACGGAGGCTGACGGAACGCCCGCTGAGTTCGAGGATTTCTGCATGGAGAACTTTGTGGCCGACCCCGACGAACGGGCTCGCATGGCTGCACAACTGGAACAGAACTTCGAAAGTCTTTGGGGCTGCTTCAACAAGATGAACGTTGACCTGAACCTGCCTATCCATGTTGATGGTCCTGAACCGACGCAACTCGATGAATTGTTCGGTGCCTACAGCCCTTCGGCACATTTCATCGATGACATGTTCGAACAGAAAATCGCCTTCATCGTGGTGCTGAACTTCCCCTTCTACACGCTGGAAGAGAAGAACACCTTAGGCACAGACTGGAGCCGGCAGCAGTGGGCCTACGCCCGTTTGGGCGACGTCTTCACCGCCCGCGTACCCGCTGAATGCCAACAGGCATTGTCGGCACAGCTTTCAGCCGCTGACAACTACATCTCAAATTACAACATCCAGATGGGCCACCTACTGGACGACCAAGGCGAGCATATCTTTCCAGATATGTCGCTAATCACACACTGGGGACTGCGTGATGAGTTGAAGACCCACTACAACGAAGGCGAACAGGGTCTGGCCAAGCAGCGTATGATCTACCAAGTGATGCGCCGCATCATCGACCAAAGCATTCCCGAATGTGTCATCAACAACCCTGATTACGACTGGAACCCCTACGCCAACACCGTCACCAAAGACGGCAAGCAAGTCAATGTGAAGCCAGAGCACGACACCCGTTACCAATACTTCCTCGACAACTTCCACGCCATGCAGCAGCTAGACCGCTTTAATCCGCGTTATCCCACAGCCATTGCCCGCGCTTTTGAGGAAGATATGGAGGTGAGCTTCGATGAAATCGAGCAACTGTTCGACACCTATTGCAGCTCGCCGCAGGTGGGTGAGGTGGCCAAACTCATCGAGCAACGCTTGGGTCGCAAATTAGAGCCTTTCGATATCTGGTACGACGGGTTCAAGAGTCGTAGCTCCCTGAACGAAGACGACCTCTCGGCCCAAACCCGCCGACTCTATCCCAACCGTGAGGCTTTTGCCACAAAAGGAATGCCTTCCATTCTTAATCAGCTGGGCTTCAGCCAAGAGAAAAACGATTTCATCTGCTCACATATCACCGTTGACCCGTCGCGCGGTGCCGGTCATGCTTGGGAGTCGAACATGCGCACAGATAATGCCCGTCTTCGCACCCGCATTGGCAAGGACGGCATGGACTACAAAGGCTATAACATTGCCGTTCATGAGTTTGGCCACAACGTTGAGCAAACCATCACCCTCCACGATGTTGACCACTACATTATGAAAGGCGTGCCCAACACCGCCTTCACCGAAGCGCTCGCCTTCGCGTTTCAGATTCGCGACCTCGACTTCCTGGGCTACCAAAATGACGACCCCACCCGTGAAGCCCTACAAACCCTCGACATTTTCTGGGGCTGCTACGAGATTATGGGTGTAGCCCTTGTTGACATGTACTGCTGGCGCTGGCTATATGAGCACCCTGGCGCCACGGTGGCGCAGCTGAAGGAGCAGGTCATCCGCACGGCGCAAGAGGTTTGGAACAAATACTACACCCAATACCTCGGGGAGCAAGACTCGCCCATCTTGGCCATCTATAGCCACATGATCGACTCGCCACTCTATCTGCCCAACTACCCCTACGGCCACATCATCCACTTCCAGCTAGAGCAGCAGCTGAAAGGCAAGTCAGTAGCAGCCGAGATTGAACGCATCTATCCCGCAGGTCGTCTAACACCGCAACACTGGATGCGTCACGCCGTAGGCAGCGAAGTGTCAACACAGCCATTGCTTGATGCTGCTTCTGAAGCACTGAAAGCGATGAAGTGATAAACGTATATCGAGCGAGACTAAAACAACTGCACTCGAACATACCCAATCTTCTTGCGATTCCAAGTATAAACTATATGCAACTCTTTGTCTTTCCAGATGACAGATGGATAGGAGAACTCACCAGGACCTTCTTCGAGATTGAGCACATCGGTCCAATGCAAGCCGTCGTTCGATAATGCCACGGTCAAGGGTGTTCGGGGACCAAACTCTTTGCTGCACTCTTTACCTGTGGGATTGTAAACCATGGCATAGCGTCCGTCTGATAGTGTCACGCAGTCGATGCCAGAGTTGTTGTTAGGGATGTCAGTAAGTAGTTCGGGCTCCCACGTCAGTCCGCCGTCACAGCTGAAAGTGGTGGAGAGATAGCCGTTCTTGGTTCGACAAAGCGCCTGCAACATGCCGTCATCATTGATGAGAATGGTGGGTTGGATAGAGACAATGGTGTCATCAGAAGGAACGCTGACATAGTGCCAATTTGTGCCACCGTCGTCCGACAGCTCAAAATGGATTTGCCAACGCACACTCTCATCACTCGATGGAGCGATGATACGTTCTCCGTAGGCGACAGGTTTGTTTTTGATGGCACCGAGATAAGGGAAATCGCCTTGGTCGTCATGGCAACGCCCCAACGTCTCCGGCTGGCTCCAAGTGTAGCCGCCGTCGCTACTACGCATGAGATGTCCTACCCAATCTTTGATGTAGATTCCCGTCTTATAAAAAAGCAACAAATCACCGTCAGGCACCTGATAGAGTACAGGGTTCCAGCAAGGATGCTGCACCGTGTCGCCCACATCGCCATTAGCCACCAAAGTCGGCTCCGACCATGCGAGGTCGTCTTTACCTTTGCGGCAGAGCCAGATGCATACATCATTGGCCCCCTCCCACGAACCGCCAAAGAAAGCAGCCACCAAGTCACCATTGGGCAACGCCTCGATAGTAGCCGCATGGCACGAAGGGAAAGCTGCCGTGTCATAAAGAAACTGACGGCAGGTCTCTTGACAAAGGATTTTTTCGGAGATGCTGTCTGCAGGCTGTTGTGCGACAAGAGACAAACAGAAGAAAAGAGGTATGAGGTATAACAGATGTTTCATAAAGTTATTTTTGAAAGCAAAAATAAAGAAAATAGTATATTTGCAGCCGAAAAAAAAGATTTAACAGCAACATGACCGACCGCCTCACTCCATCCCAACGCCACCACTGCATGTCTCGCATCCGCAGCAAGGACACCAAGCCCGAAGTGAAAGTGCGGCAATGGCTGTGGCGGCACGGCTACCGCTATCGCCTCAACGTGAAGAGCGTGCCTGGCAAGCCCGACATCGTCATGCGAAGGTATCGGACGGCGATTTTTGTGAATGGGTGTTTTTGGCATGGTCATAAAGTTGAGATGCATGGTCGTGCCCCTTTACAAAATTCTGACTGCTGCAAGATTCCGCAGACTAATCGTGAGTTTTGGGTCAACAAAATTCGCCGCAATCAAGAACGTGACCAACAGAATTATCAGATTTTATATGAGAACGGATGGCACATCATCACCATCTGGGAGTGCCAACTCACCCCTTCCAGGATAAAAGACACCATGCTGCACGTTGAGACACTGCTTAGCGACAACTTCCTCGAAATACATCGCCCAAAAACGGTTTCATACTCCATCAGCGAAGATGCCGAACTGCCAATAGCTGCTGAAAAAGAATGTGTCTTAACCTGAAAAAAGCTGACACTTTTTGGAGCAATACCGATGACACTATCTTACGAAATAAAAAAATATTTTCTATGACACCTATCGAGCGCATCACTTACAACGAAAGCCTCTACGACAAATGCACAGAGGTCGTCAAACGATTGGAGCAAGCTCTTGAAGACTTCTCCTCACTCGAACACGACATTGCCGAATTGCAAACCTACTACTGCGGCCCTGACTGGCGTACAGATTTCGAGGCAGATGAAGCGGGACTGTTCCCAAAAGACCTCAAGCGAGGCGTGTTAAGCGAAGATGGAATTTACAACCTATTAGCTGATTATCAATGTCTTAAAGACCAAATCGTACCCTTGAACGATAATCTCACAAACTTCTGAAAACGACATAACTTCTTCGGGACAGAGTTTGAGCAAATGAGCCGCTTGGCCGTCAATGGATATGAACTGAGCCACTATACCAAGCAGGAAACCGTCAATGCCAACTGCGACAATGTGGCAACGGTCTTCAAGCAGTTCAATCAGCGGCTGGAATATCCCATGCGACACCGCCAGCCGTTTGTCCCGCACTTCAGGTAGTCAGTTTCCTTGTCAGCGTATAGAAAGAAGATTTCGGACAATCGCAATTACAAAACAACTGCTACTTGATTTTGACGCAACGGTAGGAACAGCGGAGCGCGTTTGTCGTCAAATCAGTCCCAGTGTTGCGCATGCCGAAGATTTCGTTTCCGGAAGCGTCATACTCGATGACCAACCGGTCGTTCGCGCTTGGGGCATCAGGGAAGCCCCAGCCTACCACGCAATGGTTGTCTTTTAGCATCACGGAACCACAGGCATGGGCGAAATAATCACCCCCGTCCACGATGGGGCCGCCTTCTATCACATTTCCGTTGTCGGGGTTGATGATCAGTCTCAAAGGACGGGAAATTTGGGCGGGGTGTCCGTTGCCGTTGTCGAACATGGTCAGCACATCCCCGTGGAGCCGCACGTAATGCTGTCCGCTGAAACATTTTTCTCCTGGCAGGTCATGACCAGAAATGCACCAAAGGATGGCACCAGTTGAGTTCACCCGTTCAATCTTCATTATGGAACTGATTTGGCGGAACGAACAGAGCCAGTTGCCGTCGGGAAGCACCTGAATGGAATTGAGATGCACATAGTCCTTCCCCGCACTTTCCAGAAACGCCTCGTCAAGCATATCCTTCATTTCGGGATGATCCACACTCCACCAGTCGAAAATAACCTCACCATCCTTCACCTCCTGTAAATAGGCAGATGCTAACAGAGTGTCGCCAAAAGTGCGGTCAACTAGACTGGAAACGATGTAATGGTTAAGGTCAAACATGTAGAAATCGTGCCCGTCAATGGGGTCGTCAGTGTGAATATACGGTCCAGAAGCCACCAACTGGATGGTTTTCAAGACATTATAGTGGTCATCCATAATAACTCTCATTCCGGGATCAAAACCGGAAATCACCATGCTGCTGTACTTGGGGTCGTTGGCGTGGTAGCTATAGTACGTCTGCCCGTTGATTTCGTGTTTCTTGAAATCCCACCAACCGGTATTGTTGGTAGAACCAATTTCATCAGGATTGCAGCGATAATACAATATGTTGCCGTCGTTGTCATACTTCATAATCAGCCGCATATGCACAAAGGAAAGATAGAAATCGCCCTCGGCAGTAGCTTTGCCAGAAACGGCGAAAGCTGGGATGTTGGCGTTGAGCGTGTTAATCTGCATGGTACCTTCATTGTCGCCACTACGGTATTCGACGGACAATTGCACACCTGCTGCAATCTTCTCCACCGGCACTTTCACAAAGCCGCCGGTCGCCGACTTGCCGGCAATGCGGAGTTCCTGAAACATAGAGGCGTTCTCCACCTCAAATTCGGCATCGAATTCAGTGGTCAAAGTAATGAGGTTAACCACAGTGTTGTCCTGCAACGGGATTGAATATGTTTCCCCGTTAATTTTGACATTCAAGACATCAGTCTCATCATGTGGTTCACAACCCGTTATCACGAGAACGGCTGAAATCATCAGCAAAAGGGATAAAATGCGTTTCATAACAATAAGTATTTAAGAATTAAAGGAATATGGTCGTAATATGATTAATTCTTCAGATTGAACAAATTTAACGAAATGTTGCCATATACCGCATGGGCTGTGCACATGCCACCAATCTCAAGAAAGTCGAAGGGCTTTACGGAGAGGCCAACGCCGTAATTGAAGTGATTGGCAATGGTCACGCGATCGTAGTCGTGGTAAACAGATTGGCTATCGTAATCAATATTGATAGTGCTGCAATCCGTCCAACCTTCCGTCTCGTTGCTGTAGCCAATTACCGGAATGACATTCAGCCAAGAAAATACGGGAATCTTATAACCAGTGTTGATGGTAAGCGCGGTATGGTCATAATAAACGTCAGGCGTAATCTTGTTACCCCACTTATGTTCGGGCGATTGGTAGATAAAGTCTAAATAGACACCTAAGATCGACATGCTTACGCCACTACCAAAGCCATTGTAGGTCATGTCGATGTTGCCACCGTTGAAATCATAGCCCACCACACCGATGTTTACGCCGATGGTAAAGTCAGTAAGGTTGTTGGTGAAGTCGAACATTTGTGCCTTTGTGCTGAACGCAAAAAATGATAGCATGGCTACCAAAACTGTAATTTTCTTCATTTGATTTATTTTTGTTAATTGATTGTTACTTGATTTGATGGAAACAAAAGTATTTACATTCACTTAGTGGCAAGTATTTTTATTTCTGCAATTTGTATGTTCAATTCGGCAAAATATGCGTTTGCATGATTTGCCTTTCACGGACGAAATCCGTCAGACAACATTGCTTAATGTCCGAACTTGGACTTGGCTGCATCCATACGGCTTGGGACATCAACCCCAAAGGGGCAGCGCGAGAGGCAGGCACCGCAGTGTGTACACTCGCCAGCATGGTGAGGCAGCGCGTCGTATTGCGCTTGCAGCTCGGCTGTGAGTCCTTCGGTCTCAGCCTTATCCAAAAGCTCATTCACCTTGGCGATGGGGATACCCGCCGAGCAAGGTGCACAATGGTTGCAGTAGGTGCAGTTACCTTTGTCGGTCTGTGCGGTCTGCCGGTTAAGGACGCTATTGTAGTCTTTCTCGGCATCAGTAGCCTTCAGGTAGTGCAGGTATTCGTCCACCTTGTCGGCACTGTCGATGCTGCAAAGTGCCACCTTCACGCAAGGCTTTGACAGCACATAAGCGAAACATTGGTCACGTGTCAAGGCTGTTTTCAGGGGCGAGTGCTCCGCATCCAACAGACGGTCGCCGCCGCCGAAGGTCTTCATCACCGTGATGGCAATCTCGTGCTGCGCACAATAGTCGTACAGTTCCACACGCACAGGGTCGATGCCGGGCAGCATCTCCTCGAAAGTCTTGTTGTCCCAAGGGTTCTTGCCTGACTGCACACGGTCGAAAGCGGGATTGAGGCTGAACATGATGACCTCCACCAGACCGCTCTTGGCGATGGCAAGAGCCACCTCCGCATTGTGGCTGCTCACACCGATATGCTTGATTTTGCCTTGTTTCTTCAAGTCCTGCACATATTGCAGATATGGACTTCCCTGGAGCTGTTGCCATTCCTCCATATTATCCATGATGTGCATCATGCCGATGTCGATGTAGTCGGTGTTGAGGCGTGTGAGCAGGTCTTCAAAGCCAATCTTGCATTTCTCCACGTCACGGGTGCGCTCGTAACTGTCACCATTCCACCAACATCCGATGTGACCTTGGATAATGGCTTCATTGCGACGCTTGCCGAGGCCGTAGCCGATGTTGCTGCGCACTTTTGGGTTGGCGTCGTAGATGTCCATGTAGTTCATGCCATGGTCAAGGGCATAGGTAACCAATTGTCGGGAAGCTGTGGAGTCGATTTCATCGAAGCCGCCACAACCCAATCCGATGACGCCAACGCGCAGGCCGGTGCTGCCCAGCGTGCGGTATTCCATGTCGGGGTTTTCTTTCGTTTGTTGTTTTTCCTGCTTATTGCCGCAGCCTGCCATTACCAAGGTGACTGCAAATGCGAGTAATGCTAACTTTTTCATTTGGGGTATGTTTTGTGAAGACTGAATTAGTTTTGCGCAAAAGTACAAAAAAAACCGCAATCCAAGCCATCACCCGGATCGCGGATTTTCTAAGGCATGTTTGAATTATTTCAGTTTCAATCCGTCCTTGAAAGCCTCCCCAACACGCTTGCCGACTTGATAATAGCCGTGAGTGTAGGGGTCATAAGCGATGGCATTCAGACTCTCGATGTCCACTTTGCCGTCTTTCATCTTATCAGCCTCAACAGAGGTTTGCAGCACCTTGCCGATGACGCCAAGGCCTGTGTCGTCACTTTGGTATTCAATGAACTCGCACTCCAAGGCAATGGGTAACTCGTTGATGATGGGAGCATCAACTAACGAGGATTTGGTCGCAGTGAGACCGCTCTTGGCGAACTTGTCTTTTTCCGTCTTGCCCGACACTACACCGAACCAATCGGCCTCCACCACGTGAGCGGCATCAGCGATTTGGACAACAAAGCCCTTGCGATGTTTGATATTTTCGACAGTACGATGAGTTTCGGTCAGGTTGAGGGCTATACGGTCATGGTCGAGCATGGTGCCCCAAGCGGCGTTCATCACATCGATTGTGCCGTCTTCGTTGTAGGTGGCAACAAGCAGAACCGGCATCGGAAAAATGGCTCCTATTACTTTAATGGGTTGTTTCATAAGGAAATAATGTTTAAGGATTACACATTGTTTTATGATTGCAAAGATAATGGAAATCCCGGAATCTATCACTTGAATTTTTCAAGGATTCAATTAATATTTGGTCTCAATTCCTTTTCAAAAATATCGCGTTCAACGATACAGTAATGAGGAATAAGCCTAGTTATAGCAGCTGTGGTGTACGGTTTGATTGTTTCTGGCGGATATTGGAGGGTTAGTTTATCCATTCGAAGCTTCTCATAACTTGTTCAAAATCATCAGCCCATAAATCGGCTTCTTTTTCCCTGTAGGATAAAATCATCTTTACAAATCTGTCATCGTCTTGAAAAAGAAGCACCTTGCAACAGACTGGTTTTGAAGTGTCATAGTTGTTACCCGTCCTTCTGTAGGTTACCAATATTGCGTTGGCATTGTTGATGTGTACCCATTCACGGCTGAATGTACCTATTAAACGGCTACCAGAACCAATTTCATTTTTTACCATTTCTTCAAGAAGTTGGACGTATTCCCAATCCAACGGCTCAGTTTCGTCTCTTTGCAAAAAATCGCCCTTAACTTCTTTCATAAAGTTAATCATGATTCGACAATATTGGTCTTTTGCTCCAGGTTTCAAGTCACACAATCCCTTCTGATTGAATATGATTAAGTCATCTCGAAGTTGCAGAATCCCCTTATTGGCCAAAGCTCTCCCGTAAGGACTATCTTTAGTCTGCCTTTCTACTGTAATCGGCACAGAGATTTTGAATGCGTCGAAAAAGGTGTGGTCTTTCCAATGCTTGGAATCTTTCTTCTCCAATGGCGGTATGGTTCTCAACCTAATATTTTCGTTGCTGGAAGGGGCATCAGTTTGGCTGGAATTTGAATAGGTGCTTGATGTGGTCTTTTGAATCGTGGGTGCAGACTGGCTGCTAACACACATCTTGACAATCAAAGCAATGATAGTCATTATAATGCCTCCGACGACATAGCCTTTTGCTCTTTTCCAAGCTCCTTTTGCCGCGTTTTTGGACTCAGCTTTTAGAGAGGCGTAGAACTCACGGACATAATCCTCGGCAGCTTTTCTGGCTGCTTTGATGTCTTCCTGCAAAGTCTCGTCTTTGATGTCGTAGTCGGTTTCTTCTGTTTCCTTTCTCGGCTGTTCATACTTAGCGGAGTTGAACTTTGCATATTCGGCATCATATCTGGCCCTTGTAATAGGATCTTTCAAAATGTTGTAGGCCTCATTAATGTCCTGCATCTTGTCCGTTGTGTCTGTCCCGGGATTCTTGTCGGGATGCCAACGCATCGATTGGGTGCGGTAAGCCTTCTTGATCTCTTCTTGGGTGGCATTGGAGGCAATCCCAAGTATTTTGTAATAATCCTTAAACATGGCCGTGAGTTCTATAAGGTTGTCTTATTGTTTTTCGGGATGGTTGTCCTCGTTCTTGTTTTTTTTCCAGACAGCACTGAGCCCTCCGATGAGTGCTGCAAACAAAATGATACTTAAAATGCCAGGAGTGGCTTCTCCAGATTCGCTTCTTATTCCTGTGACAACTGCTGACAAGACAACGAAGATGACAACAATGATGATTGTGACGATAATTTTTGTGCTTTTTTCCATAATTGAAATATTTTTGCGTTAATAAATGTTGTTTATGCTGCAAAAATACATCAATCCAAAATGCACATCAGACTTTTACAAGGCTTGCAAATCCACCAATTCTCGAGGCAAAGTTATTCTTTTCGGTTCGCCTCGCTTTCCAGTGATGAAATAATGCCGTGCATAGACATAATCGAATTGTTTGAGGAAAGCTTCACGGATGCGGGTGCACTTCTCATTGATGGAATTCTTTGTCGGGTCTGTGATATCGCGGATGCTACTTTTAATGTTGAGTTCTATTACCCGATTACTAATTTGTTTATAGATTCCAAGCAATTCGTCGTAATAGTCGTGAAGTTGTTTGAATGCGATGCCTTCGGGATGTTTCAGGAAAAGCAGATACACGGCCTTGGGAAGCGGTGACATGGTGATTTCCATATTGTTGTAGTCAGGAAGGAAAATCCTGAAATCCTTATCCACGACCAAACGACTCAAAGTGGGCTGTTCTTCAACAAGTTCGTTCAAAAGGTGTAACTGCACACCTCTTTTCCGCAATTCGATGATTCTTTGCCGTATTTCATCTTTCAAATCATTAATGCTTTTATCCGCAAACAAAATATTATCGCTGCCATCATTAAAGTAATGGTCGGCAAAATCATCTTCGTTTTTGGGCTCTGACAAAGCATTGAAAGATGTCCCCGATTTTCCTTGATAACTGAATGTGAGATATTTCAAATACCATTCAAATTGTTCGGAGAGCGGAACGGAAAAATCGGCAACCAAAGGACGATAAGTGTAATAATAGTTGCTGGGATTTTCGGCCTCCATCCGAACGAAATGAATCAAAGCAGGACCTTCAATGCTCCCTGAAAGAATGTGGTTCTTCAGCATTTCAATGGTAAGGTTGCCATTTACAAACGAGGATTTTTGTTGCAGAAAAGGAAACATGTAATGAAGTGCTTCTTTGGAAACCTCCTGACCGCATAGTTTTGGCAAATAGATAAAAGTCGCCTTTTTTGAAAGGAACTGCTGTTGAATTTCCTCATAGTGTTCTTGAATATACTCATTGATGGCGGAGTCATATTCATTTTCCACATAAATCACATCGTGGACATCGGGAGTGAAGGGGATGTTGAGGTCAAATAGGAGAGATGCTTGCTCATTGGCGTGACCTTGCTGTTCAGCCAAGGAAACGACTCTTCTGCATTTTGCCTTTCTCATACGCTTGAAAAACAGCAAGGCAAGAAAGATGGCAGCGAATGCGGCAAGTATTATGACAAGGGTTGACATGTTGATATAAAATTATAATCCCCAATATGCTTTCGATGCTTCAAACCATGCTTCTCTAATTGAAATCTCATTGTCTTTCTGCTCTCGTGACATATTTGGGGTACTTTCAATATTGCGTTTCATTTGCGCTTTGAAGAACTCCATTGTTTCTCTTGCTTGGTCTTTAGTGATGAATTGGCCGCCAAACATGTTGTATAAGAACTTTGCGAATCCTTGTGAATATGCGGCCATCTCTAATTGGTGTATTTGTGCTTTTTTGTTATCGGTCATGTTCCCAAATATTAGTGGTTAATTACTTGTAAATCGTTTATTATCTTTAATTCGCTTTTGTGAATGAAACCATCGACTTTGGACATTTTCACAAAATACTCTTTGGCCATATTTTGTTTCTCCACATCCATCATTTTAAACTCATTCTTTAGTACATCGAAATCAAGCATTTCCATGTGGTCAAATTCGGCAGTTGAAAGGCCGAAGTCCTTCATCAGAGATTTGATATATTCAACTTCCTTGGGGTGAATAACTGAATCAGCCTCCATTATCATTGTGAGAAGATGTAGTATTGTCCTTTTTTCGTGTTCGCTAAACTGGTTCATGCTTCTATGCTGTTTGTAAAGAAATTGTGGTATTTATTGTTACCCAAATTTAGAATGAAAAGGTTTCGCTTCGCTCGTGTGATAGCAGTATAAACTAGTGCTGGAGAGTTCTCGTTTTCAATGACATTGTACACATCGTCTTCTATCGAACCTTCAGTCTGGAGTATTAGTATAACCGTGGGAGACTCCCACCCCTTAAAACTATGTATCGTAGCCATCTTAACACCATCGTGGTCTATTGTAAAGTGAACTTTTTTCACTCGTCGAATGCTGTCAATATCCGACTTTGGCCACTTGCTAACTGCTTGTATTCTATCATACTCTACTTTGGTTTCAAATGTTGTGATTGGCGGTTTGCCTCCACTTTTAATGTAAACATCCTCGATGTTTCGTAGGACGCTACAGGTCTGCGAAAGAATAGTAACATCTCGTTGGTTGAGTTTGAACTCGTTGAGTAACCAAAAGATATTTGAACATAGCGTTTCTGCCGTGACATTCTTTCCAACATTCCAGTATTTTATATAGAATTGCTCAAAAGGCATTATGCTTTGCTGTACCAAAGGTTCTGAATAATCAAAAAACGATTCTTGGAAGAGGGTAGAAAGCCGGGTGATTTCAGGGTTTTCAATTCGGAAAGCGATGTTTGAATTGTCGTTTATTTGAGTCCAAGGACCTGGCATTCCAGGAATCCGTGGCATGTGGTGCTCGTCCTGTTGTCTACTATATATGTTTTGCCTTCCGTCCCCAAAAACGACGAATTCGCCACCCTCTTTGAGGAAGTAGTTTTTAATTAAAAGGAGCCAAGCGTATCTATAATCTTGTGCTTCATCAAAAAGGATCGTATCATAACGAATGGTGTTATTTTTGAATTTTTCAAAGAAGGTCTCATTGTCCCAATCGTCAATGTAGGGCTTTAGATTGTGGTTGTTCGCTTGCGACTTAAAAAACTGATGATAGTTTGTTATATCAAATAACCCCCAGTTAAAGTCGGCGGCGACCTGTCCCATTCTGTATTTAATATAGTTTACCAAGGTGAGGTTAAATGTCAACACAAGCACTCGACCTCCAGTTCTGACTTGAGCATTTACTGCTCGCCAAGCAAGAACTTGCGTCTTTCCCGATCCTGCAACGCCTTTGATTTTTTGTTCAACACTTTTACTTTGTGCTAATTCACGTTGCCTTTTTGTTGGAGTAATACTCTCATCACCTTCTTTATAACTATGCCAACCCTTGCTGGTAATCAGTTCAAGTACATTTTTGCATAAATCATCATTGAAGTATTTATTCTCCCAAGAAAGATTAAGTTTACTGATAAGGTCTTCAGATAAAATATCTTCTCTATAAATACGGATGGCATATTTGTATTTGTTTTCGTCTACGCCAATTCTCTCCCCATCTTTTTCTGTAGGGAAGAAAACCGCTTGTTTTATGGCTGTCCAGTATGATGGATTCAACAAGGCTTTTCCAAAAACATCTCGTAGATGTACATTATACAGATTTCGCTGATAAATTTCCGTTCGTTCAAATTGAGCTTCCGCATTCGTTATGTCATTACAAACATTGAAGATGAGAACTCCGATCTTGGGTCGTATCACTACAATGTCTGGCACATCCGTCGAAATATGAGGCTGAATGAATATGCTGTCGGCATCAGTCAATTTTTCGCGTATGGCATTATAGGCATTTAGGATATTGTCGTTTACAATTCCCCTCAATGATTCCGCAACATAGCTGTAATCATCAATGAATTTGTTTGCTTTTGCCTTTTCTACATAATTCTCATTGATATCATTGGAGGTCAGAGAGAAACACATCGTTTCACATCCATATGGATGGTGAGTTTCCGTATAAGCATACGGATATTGTGAAAATCTTGAAAAGATAGTTTTCTTTTGGAAATATTCACCAAAGTCAGAGATGCGGCTATTCTCTCTAAAAGCAGGGCCAACACACACTATATACTGTTGCTTCGCGTATCCTGCAACTTTTTTTGCCAATCCCCTCAAACTAAACGTCCAAATATCAAGGATGTTTGAAAAAAGATGAATGGCAATAGGAGTAGATGATGTAACTTCGGACAACTCATTGAACTCTTCTGAATCTGGAATACATTTATTGATAGCAACAACTTCAATTGTCTGGCTTACCACACGTTTTACGAATGACAATGCTCTTCGTAAGGCGGGTTCTGAAGGCTCAATGAGTGTTATTTTTTTCAATCCATACACCTTCCCATGTTCTTTTAGCATATCAAACAACGTGAGTGATGCGATGCCTTGACCACAGCCCCAATCTACAATCTCAAAATTGGTCAGATTCTCGAATGGAAAATTCTGCAATGCCGCTCTGCACTTGAAAAATGCATTTCTCCGTATGCTGCAATGTATGCATTCAGTTGATCTTCAGTCTGTAAAATAGCTCTACCGTGGTCTGTCACATCCCATGGTCGTGCTTTCATGTTTTCGGGAAGTTGCGACTTGCAATATTTTATTAGTTCTTGGGTGTCCATTGTCAATAAAATCATTTTACAGCAGTTTCTTCAATTCCTCAATGTCAGGCAAAACCTCTTTCAAGCGTGTTGGCAGTTCTTGTGATGTGCGGTATATGGCTACTCCCATTGGTTTCGAGGTGTCAGAAAATGAAAGTTCCACAATCTCCTCGTTCTTGTTTTTGCATAAGATGATACCTATGGAAGGATTTTCGTCGGGCAATTTCACATACTTGTCGAGTGCGGCCAAATAAAAGTTCATCTTGCCTGTGTATTCCGGCTTGAACTCGCCTCGTTTCAGTTCAAAAGCCACAAGGCTCTTGAGCCGTCTTGAATAGAAAAGCAAGTCTATCACAAACTCCTTTCCAGCCACTTCAAGCCGGTACTGGTTACCCATAAAGGCAAAATCTGAGCCAAAAGCCATGATGAAGTTCTTGACATTTTGTACAATGCTTTGCTCAATTTCCCTTTCGTCCACAAGATCAGGGTCTTCAACATTGATGAAATCCAACAAATACTCGTCTTTGAACGATCGTAGGGCTTTTTGTTTGAACGATGCATTGTCAATGGTTCGGTCAAAATTGGTCTGTTGGATGGAGCCTTGCTTGGCATAAAGATTTTCGTTGAGATGATATTTAAGCGTCTCTTTGCTCCAAAATTCCTTGGCACACTTCCTGATGTAGAAGAGGCGCTCGTCAAGTGTTTGTGTTTTCCTGATGATTTCGCGGTGATGCGTAAACCCTATATTCATAAAGCATTCTAAATCGTCCGTAGTCAAATCGGCAACTGCTGGCTGTCGATTTTGTAATTCTTTAACAATCTGTATGTTGCCAATTTCGGCAGCTAACGGCTGCCGATTTAGGACCGGACTCCACACTTCATAGAAAGTGCGCATATTCTTGATGTTGGTCTCGGAAAAACCGGTCAGACCAGGCAACTCTTGTTGCAGAAGTTGGGAGATTGTCGCAATGGCATTAGTATTCCATGTTCCAGCACGGCTGTTGACCGAAACATAATTGCCAACCCAATAATAGAGGGTAAGTATTTCTTTGTTTACATGTCGCACGGCCCTGTAACGACTATCCAATATAGCTTGCTTGATTGTCTTTGCCGCTTGTATGTAGTCTGCCGAAATCTGTATTTGTTCCATTTTCATGTGCCTTGCTTTTTGTCCTGAAAATATAGATTATTTCCCTGTTATCGTTTCTGATTTCCAATCGGTTTCTTTCGCTCTTTCCCAATTCCTCACAGCCTTTTCCTTGCTCGCATTCGCATAGCAATACTCGCACAGATGCGGGCAGGTGTTGTACTCGCCGATGTCCTTGCTCACCATGCAGCCGCAGAACTGCCGCTGGCCTTTGTCGCGGTTGTCTTTTTTCTTTAGGGCGTATTGCGTTTCGCTAAGCATAATGGCGTTGGAGGGAACCGGCTCCGTGCCAAACAACGAGTTTTCAATTGCCTTTATCTCCACGCCAAGAAAGTCCATCAAAGCCTTGTCCTTGTAAGCGAAACGAATCATCAAGTCGTCATCCACGCAGCGGTTGTGTTGGATGCCGTATAGCCTGAGGTCAATCTTCTCGCCGCAGGTGGCCAACTGATAATGCCATTTTTGGTTGAGCTCCGAAAGCCTCATGGCAAACTCTTCCATTTGTGGCTCCTTCCAATCCGTATAGTTCACATGGCTTTTCTCAAGGTTGGCTTTCACCTTTTTATACAAAGCAATGTCGGCATAGCTGAAAACTAGTTTCTCCGTGTAGCCTTGTAGTTGGTCGCCAATGTTTTCCACTTTCCTCAGCAGGTCGTCAATGTCGATTCGGTCAGTCAGAATCAAGGGGTCGAAACGCCAAATCACGCGACCTTTGCCTAATTTGTCAACCAACCTTTTGAAGGTGTCAAGCCTTTCCTCTAATGGGGGAACGCCCTTTTCCAAGCCTTCTTTTTCGTAATCGTTGAGCGTGTATTGGATGTAACAGCCGATGTTTCTTTCTTTCAGTTCGTCCAAATGTTCAAGCAGCGGCTTCGGGTTTTTCGACCAAAACACGATGAAACGGCATTTGTCATACGAAACGAAACTCTTCACGCCATTGAAGGGATTGATCCAATATAATCGCCAAATTAAAAAATCCCACTTTCTAAATTGAAATGTACATTCTAATCTGATTTTTTAACGATTATAGGACTATGACAAAGGTATGCCTGCTTCAACACAGTCAGCATCAATTTGATCCTTCAACGCTTGACGATCTTGCAAGAACTGTGTGTATCTGTCTATTATCAATTGCGCGGTGTCAGCATCATACAGATTAAGCCGAGCAGCGTTGTAATCATTTACCAGCTTTTGTTCATAATCAACCGGCCATACAGATTCAATAACTTTCAACGTAATCTTGTTCGCTGTAATGGGACAATACACTACCACTTGGTAATATTCATATTGAAGATAGGATTCGTTGGTTAGCGGATCAACAAGTTGTCGTGACTGTATGTCCCATCTATATATTATTTTTTTTAGGCCTATCTTCTCAATTGTTGAAGGCCGTGTCTGACTTAATGTTTTGTTCATATCAGTTTATCTATTGGGTAAAAAGCAAAGCCTGGAACCGATGTAAAATTGTCTGTCATAGTGGATGCTCGTGGACAGGAACCCTGCACCTCTTAAAGTGCCAACAGAAACAAAATTAACATTATCATTATCTGGAGGCATACTTTGATAAGCACAGTAATATGTTGATGAACTCCCGCCAACAGATGCAGGCATTATTTCGCCTTTGTTTCCCATTACTATTGATTGAATCCATCCTGCAATTGAGGATATGTTGCCCACATCGATGTAAGCAGTTAAATCCGAACTACTGAATACTGACGGTCCATCGGCTGTGTACATCTTATGCGTAATATTACCGTCATTTTCCTCCTTTATTATTAATATGCCATCCAACATCTTATTAATATGGCCAAATACGGATTCGATTCCACGATATCGATTTACGCTGACGGTTTGTTGTTCATTGTTAGCTTTAGTTATAGTAAAATCAACTACTCCTGAATTATTTCCGAGTTGATCTGTAGTGCCGCATGGAATATATGGCATGTAATTGTTATGTACTCTCCACTCATTTAAAGACAGGTTTGTTACGCCAAGACCTCCCTGATGGTAGCCATTGGCATCCAACTGAGCGTTGTAAGCTGCATTAGAGTTAAAGTTTGCATATTCTATGGAATACAACCAAAAGAGTTCTCGATATGACCAGTAAACGTCGTAATTCCATTCCGCCGAGTTCGTTATGCGGTTCCGTGCGTATGTACGTAAATTGTCTGATGATATATATGTTGCCGGCATACCGAGCAAACTTCGATAAGTACCGTCCCATCCGGAGCTATTATTGCCACCACGATACTGCGTACTGGAGTTGACGATGCTACATAGCAAAAGGTTACTTCTGTCTAAAGCTGCTTCATAGGCTCCTACATAGTGACGAGGGACTTCAAAATATCCTTCAATCGGCACAGCTGAAATCCTCACCTCGACAATGTTGCCGTTAATCGTTACACGGCGGTAATATTTAGGGATTTCTACCATGACCTGTCCCGCCGAACCGTCACGTGTTGCTGTTGTCCAGTCGTTGTCCGGAAGGTAAGCTGTAATTTCTCCATCATCGTCAAGCAACACCCCCTTCATTGCCGACTGGACCGGCAAAAGCTGGTGTAAAACAGGATTGCCCACTCTCGTACATTCGAGAGTAGGGTCGGTAATATCGAACCTGATGCCGTAGCTGAGTTGATCAACATTGGGAGCATTGATTGTTTGTAACGCCTGTGTGACGGCTTTGTTCTGGACGGCATTAGGCGAGATTGCCGACAAATCCGTGTCAATTATTGGTTTGTTTTGGACATCACCCCAGTCAATGATTTTAGTCACCGACTTTCCGTTGATTTGGACATCCGTTGCAGCGTTGATAATCCCGCCTGTAAAAGTAACCAAACAAATCATAATTTTAATAATATTTAAACCATATTTAAAGACGGACCAATACGAGTTGTGGCCATCTGTCCGTTGGTTATTTGTATCCTGTAATAATCCGATGTTTGTGTGTCTTTCAAATAAATACTGCCGCCTACATATATATTCCTCCATTGATAAGAACTATCCCCAAGGTCGTACATGCCATCGGAAATAGGCGACAAATTTCCTTCTATCTCGACAGTATCACTACCGTGATCAGAATTAGGAACAATATACACACCAGCCTGGTAGGTGTTGGGTATTGATTCATCTCTAATTGACGAGACAATACTTATGGCACCGCTTTGATTACGTATGTCACCCACCCACAATTCGTTAAATAATTTTGCCGATGAACCTAAATTATATGTTCCGCTCGACGACGGTATTATATTTCGAGAATTAATCGGGCCTGTCATAGTGCCGCCAGACAACGGTAGGAAACGATGACAATAGACAGTTACGAAGTTTCTGACCGTGAGGTCTGTGGGAACATAATAGTGAGTGTTACCAAGGTCTGACGTATTAATAGTTATGCCGCTACTCTTAACTTGTTTACCATTGTTGTTAGCCAAAATGATTTCATTTTGAACAAAATCACTGGCTGCATATACATTGCCAAGACCATCCGGGTCACCAAGTGCCCATCCATTTCCAGCCCAATATAGGTATCCCGAAACAAAACTACTAGCCTCACAAAGTCGAACTAACAAACTTAACCAACTGCTAAGTGGCTGATATAATAACGGCAAAGTGCTTGCCAGATATTGTTCTATCAATCTTTCCGACGGCACATGCTGATTATCGCCGCTCCAACTAAACTCGTTTGAGTCGAATAATTCAACACATACACCTGACCCCCACACGGCTTTACTGCTATTTCCAATTATTAATTCACCATTTTCAAATGTGTCTCCCGATGTAACAACATTAACCAAATTAACACTTTCCAAACTCCAAGATCCATTGTCATTTCGGTGGGCATAACCGCTGCCGGTCAGTCTCGATATTGCCGTCAAATCGTCGTCGAGAGGCTGAAAATAATCAGAAATTAGTGCCTCCGTCGGGATATAATTGTCTGCTCCATTCCAGCTCGATGA
Source organism: Bacteroidales bacterium (assembly GCA_016285515.1). Classification (GTDB taxonomy): domain Bacteria; phylum Bacteroidota; class Bacteroidia; order Bacteroidales; family BM520; genus RGIG7150. The sequence continues at coordinate 949 of JAEEQW010000016.1, read as the reverse complement.
GATTGCACCTCTAATCTGAACTTGAAATGCAGATGCACTGATGCTGTTATTGCCACTACCTTTGATTAGATAGCCATTGGTGAGATTGTCACCTGTTACGTTACCTGTTCCGACCTTATCATAATTACAAAGCCACATACCAGTACGGATACTGCCAACTCCTGGTCGGTAGGTCAAAGTAAATACAGCGTTTTGAGGTATTTGTGTTGTCAATCTATCAGGGTACAGCCAATATACGGGAAGTGTTGTTGGTGATATCATAATACCACCTGTGTCAACTGCCAATGCTAATGTAACCGGTGAACTTGTGGAATTATAAGGCAAGAAACAGCGGATTGTAAGGCCGTCATATAGTCCGGTAAACCCCGGAATATTAGCAGTGCCTGTCCATTCGCTTGTTTCTGAAATTTGAGATAACACGACAAACGGCATTTCCGATGATCCACCTGGCGTTCCTTGAGGACCTTGGTAACCCCGGTCGCCTTGATAACCTTGCCTGCCTTGATAGCCTTGCTTGCCTTGATTACCCTGGTCACCTTTGTCACCTTTCGCACCAGTTGCACCTTGATCTCCTTTGTCACCTTTTACGCCGGTTGCACCCTGGTCGCCTTGGTCTCCTTTTGCGCCAGTTGCGCCCTGATTGCCTTGGTCACCTTTGTTACCTTGCCTGCCTTGATAGCCTTGCTTGCCTTGATTACCCTGGTCACCTTTATCACCTTTCGCACCAGTTGCACCTTGATCTCCTTTGTCACCTTTTGCGCCGGTTGCACCCTGGTCGCCTTGAGGACCTTGATTTCCTTGTGGTCCCTGGTTGCCTTGGGGGCCTTGGTTACCTTGTGGACCTTGGTCGCCTTTGTCACCTTGCCTGCCTTGATAGCCTTGCTTGCCTTGATTACCCTGGTCACCTTTGTCACCTTTCGCACCAGTTGCACCTTGATCTCCTTTGTCA
>JAEEQW010000015.1 GCA_016285515.1 Bacteroidales bacterium | reverse complement strand
TTGATTGCCTTGAGGGCCTTGGTTGCCTTGTGGACCTTGGTTGCCTTGGTCGCCTTTGTCACCCTTCGCACCAATTGCACCTTGGTCGCCTTGGTCTCCTTTGGCACCGGTTGCGCCTTGGTCTCCCTGTGGACCGGTGGCTCCCGTCTCGCCTTGTGGTCCCTGAAATCCCTCAATACCATCAATGTTAATGGCGCGAATATATCCCTTCGATAGCACCCACTCTTTGGATGCGTAATCTGTCATATCGATAGAAAGAGGAGTGCCGATTTCAGCGTTGCCAGGTATAGCAAGATTGCCGTTGGAGTCGAGTTTTAGCGCATTTGCTCTGTTGTTATTATCAGAGCCGTTGCCTACCAATAATAAGGAATCATTATCGGGGATGTTATATTGGCCAATCACCGTCTGATTGTCTCCAAGGGCTTTGGTACCGTGTCCATGGGCATGGCTGTAATTGCCAGATGCAACGTTACCATTGTAATCATTAAAGATTTCCCCAGTGGTCTTTTTGCCGACTATATCAACGGTCTTTTCTGCTCCGACTGGGTCGTATGTCTCCACTGTAGCCCCACCTCTTGTAATAGTGAGGTTATAGTGTTGTTGCGTGTCACCTGGTTCGCCTTGAGGACCCTGTGAACCGGTGTCACCTTTTGAACCTGGCTCACCCTGTGGACCTGGCGCACCATCGTCACCCTTTTCGCCTTTTTCGCCTGGTGTGCCTGGTTCGCCTTTCTCACCTTGCTCACCCTGCGGACCGCTGATATTAGCAGTAGCCGGTGGCATAATAAATGGGTTGTCACATACCCAACTCAAATCACCGCTTTCTTCGTCATACGATGGCGTGAATGTCGCGCCTTGAGGACCGGTTGCTCCGGTATCGCCTTTGTAGCCTTGATATCCTCTGTAGCCCTGATATCCTTGCGGTCCCTGCGGTCCCTGAGGCCCTGCAACTGACACGTGGTTATTCAGGTAGTCCTCTATTATTCGCCAGTTTTCGTTGACTTCCTCCCATGTCAACGACGGATCCTGTGGGTTTAAAGACCTTTTGTTCAGTTCAATCATGGTATTGTATAATATTTTGTTTCTGAATATTCAGGAATAATGTACTTCACAATGGTATAATATGCTGCCAGCGTCATGGATGACAGTTCATCATCGAGACAAAGGTCTGTTGCTGGTTTTATGCCATAACCTGTATAGTGTTTCAATATTCTTTTATTGACATTTAATCGGTATTTAAATATTGATGACGGCTGCGGATCTGTAACACTTGCATCTGTTTGGGAACTTAATTTGAACGCGGCAGCCGCATCACCGTAATGCTGCAGCGCATAGTCAAAAATCGTCTGGCGGTCAAGGCAGCGGTTGTATCGCTCCACATGTTGTTTCCGGATAATTTTAACAACATTTCTTTCATCAACAGATGTTGCCGGATGTTCTTCATTTATATATGTTGCCGGCTTAATACGCCTTGCCCGGTATTCCGAGGTCACAACATTGTCTTTAGTCACAACCTCGATAATGTTGGTAACGATATCGGTAATACCAATATCGTTAATAGCTGACAAAAGACAGGCACTTTCCAAGTTGCCACAATATTGCAGTGATATGTCAAACAGGTCACGACTCACTTGCCGGATATATTTTATTAGCTAAAAAAAATGTTGTTGTCATCGTAGGCCGCATCACAGGAACATACATGAAGCCGTCACCTTCACAACATACATCCATATCATTGAGCGATGCAATTTTAAATGCGTGCTCAATGTCTCCACAATACTGAATAGACAAGTCTATCAGATTCTGACGTTCCATCGGTATCACCTTAGCTTTCATTGCCCTCCTGACCTCCTTCAAGGGTGTTCTGTAGCGTTGTGCCGTCTTGTTCTCTGTAAGGCTCTGCTGCAAGATACATTATATGACCCACTCGCAACAGTGTCAAATTGGTGCCCTCAGCCCATATCTTACCATGTATGCCATCATCAATAAGCTGCACTGATGTTGGTAGCTCGACGCCATCATCATCATCATTATTCATACCTACAAAAGGGTAGAACTCGCCCGACACGGCAGGACGTGGAAGCTGGTCGGCAACATACACAGCGTTAAGAGACACCTGACTGTATGCATACCCCTTAAGAAACACCATTTTGCCGACCTGCTTGTAATAGATATTATACCCGGCTGATGAAGCGGCTGTCCATTCAGACTCCGTAAGAGATATGCCTTTTCGCAACCTTTCGGCAAGTGTGCAGAACCCTTCTTTTATACCAAGATAATATGTTGACTGGTTGTCGGCCACTTGAGGATTTAGATAAGGGTCGGAATAGGTGTTCCTGGCTATGGTGGAATTATCTGACATGACATAGTTCCTCAAGCCCTCAGGGTTGATATAATCTATCTTGGTAAAATAGATGATTGGATCCGCAAGGTTGGTGGTTGTATGCAATGCGTGCACAGGTAGTATCTCGCCGCAGAAATATGCCCATCCGGCTTCCATGTCCAATAATGAACCCGAATGCGTGATTTTGCAACCGGATATGATGAAGTTCGTTTTGCCGAGGCCAAAATCCTTAATCAGTGCCGTCAGCACTTCTTTGTATGAGTCCTGCAAAAAGTCGAAGTCTTTTGTCCATAAGGGCATTCTCCCTGCTTCACTGGAATGAGTGTCTAATCTTTTCATATAGTTACTATTTTATATGTTTTTCCTGCAATTTTGTACAAATCAACTATGTCTGCCACCAATTTCTTTTGCTGGTCGGTAAATCCTGACGGAACCTCAACCTTGAAGTTCTCATACTCATTATATGTATGCCTGTTGCCTATCAGTATTTGTATGCCTGACGAATCTGCGGGCACGTGGAACTGGTAATTGATCAGTTCACCGTCGGCTGATGGCGGAACAAACTCTTCCTGATAGTTGAAGCTGTCAACCACATTGATATTGTTGTTGTTAAGTTTCTCACGCAAAACATGCTGCAGCACTATCCTCTGCCCGGTGTGTGCCATCCTGTAGTCCATATCCCTCCGATATGCCCTGAACTCACCGAGCATCCTCCTTATAGGTGCGTTTATGCACCATAACAATGAAAGCAGCCTGCTTTTTCGCAACTTGAAAGGCAACAGTATCTCGGACAGCCTGTCATTATATGGCGGGATAAGGTTTGGGCCTCTATAGTTTATGTCGTATTTTCCCATATCTGTCAGTTTATTATTTCTCCTACTGCAATAATGTCCAGTGCGATACCGGCGGAATATGCATTGTAGTTCTGCACATCATATCCGGTCTCCGAATTTACGAGATAAGAGACCGTGCCGAGGCCGTCATAGCGGGTAAAGTAACAATCCACAATCACCACGTCCTCAATTCCGTCAACAGCAAGCATGGCGTTTGTCAGCTGCGTCTTGTTGAGTATGCCGCCGGGCTGTATGCGTATCAGATAGTCAGTGATGGCCGTTATAAGCGCAGGCTTTGCGTCATTTTCAACCGATGGAAGTGTCATGGCATTACGCTTTATATTTATACTGATATTCATTGTGTCAGGATCGCTGCTTATCACCGTTATCTGCACTCCCGCAAATTTGACATCGTACATATAACTTCTGAAGGCATCGAGTTCGGCTCCAGTGAGCGGGACGAGATTGTCCTTGCTGACTTTGATAAGCAAACCGCCATATTCTTCCACAACCGAGCACATCTTAACAATCCTTACGCTGTCATCTGCAAGTTCTGTCTCGTAGATGCCGTCATCATTGACACTTTCGCCGTACCGGAATGCTATTGCCTTCTCATAGTACCATTGTACGGTTCCAGGCAAGACAGCACGTACTTTTTCGGTCGTCTCCTCCTTGTACGTCTCAAACATCCAGTTGAGGGCGTAATATGTCGTCGCTATAATTGTCAGCAGTATGTCTATCACCGATGCGGCACTCACCTGCTTCTCCCAGGCTGTTTCAGGATTAAGATCCAAAGCCAGGCTCAGCTCCTCGTTGCCGAGTATTGCCGATGTCATTTCGGCTTTTATCTCCTTTATCGTCTTCATGTCACTTAAGTTTTATTAAAATGTTGTCTCCGTCAAAATCGACCGATGATATCTCTATAAGCCCCAGTCGCATATTGTCTCTTATGGTATTTTTTAACTTCTGGTTCTTGGGTGATTTGAGATATTTTGCTATTCCGACTCCAAGCAGTGGCGAGCTTTTAAACTCGCCTGGCTGTGCTTCCATTATAGCCTGGGCAGTTTGGGTGCTGATTTCGCCCAGCGCGAAATCGTGCCCGCTGAACAGTATCTGTCCGTTGTCGTCTGTCAATATTCCTGTCATAATAATTATCAGCTTAATGTTCCCGGACCTGTCGTGGCACCGGTCTGTGACACTGCAGTACCTGCCGTGGCAACCGGTATCCCCGCGTTTACTGTCGCTGTCTTAATGTAGTTGGTGATTATCTTTGCCAACTCTCCGGCAAAGTAATCAGGCTCCCTCTCGTTATTGACGCAGTCCTTCAACAGACTGCTCAGCTGCTTTTTTAGCAATTCTTGATTCAGCATCTTAATCTTCCAATAAATTATTTAAGTTAGTTTTTATTTGGGTTAGCTTGGTGATAACATCCCCATTGAATAAGCCAAGTCCTGCAGGGGTTGCTATCTTGGCATTAATCAGGGTATCAAGCAAATCATCCACTTCATCCTTTAATGACGTTTTGTCGTTTTTCAACGATATGTGGTCGTCCTTTATCTCAACCTTAATCCCGCCTGCTCCGTCGAACTCTATTTTGTCGATGTCAGAATACATGGACACGAATGCATCGGTCTCGGACAGCATGGTTACAAGTACGTAACTGTCCTTCTTAGGGGTTATCCTTAGCCCATTGAATTGGTCCACACTGGCATTCAGTCGGACATCCTTCAAAAGTGCGCCGTCCAACGGCTCCACATCGCATTTGCTCTCATTGACACTTGTCACCTTGCAGATTAATGTCACCGGCTGACGCTGTCCTGCCAGTTCCTGTATTATCCGCCTTATGTCAGATTTGGCATCATTCATCACTGTATCTCCTTTCCCGGATATATTGTCTGTCTGTATCCGCCTTTGCCGAATTTGTACTCAATTGCATCAATCCGGAATTTCTTGCCGTCACGCTCAATATTGACGCTGTCGGATAAAACCACCGTGTCGCCAGGTCTCACGAAAGGTATTCCAAATGTTGTGATACTGCCTTTCATGCTGTTGACACGCATTCCTGCCAGCTGCTTCTCGGCAAGTGCCTTGAGGTCGCTTACACTTTTGGCCGACGGGTAGTAAAATGTCTTGACATCGTATCCTCCGGACTTGGCCTCACCTGGTGTGACATATTCAAGCATCTTGTTGCCCGATGTCATAACCTTGGCCTTAACTGCAACCTTGACTTTGTCCCCTTCCAAATATTGGAGTGTGTCGCTTATGATGTTGCTTCCGTATGTCAGCGTGATGGTGTTCTGTGGGGTCAGGATATCATCGTAAGATTCACCATACAGCTTGCCTTCCCGGAAGAAGAAGTGGACCGGGTATTTCGATGCCAGATACTCAAACACCTCTGCAATGCTTTTATTCCATATACGCATGACTCCAAGCTCCAAGTCTGACATGACGCTGGTATATTCACCACAGTATTTCTTGGCAAAATAATTGAGGCTGAAGTTGTCTGTATATTCGTTGTCCACACGCTTCAGCTTCAACTTGTATGCTTCATCCTCACACTCTATCACTATCGGAGTCGTGCTTGAAATGCTCTTTATATAGCCTTCAAAGACTGTTTGAATGGTGTGTTTTTTGTACCCCATGCTTATTTTGACGGAATCACCTATGTTGATGTAGTCTGACAGGCTCTTCCCTTCAAACCGCAGTTTGCGGGGCACAGTGATTTTTGCCGTGCCGGTAAAACTATTGATTGAAGATTTTACGGCAATCTCAGTCACATAGTCAAATTTTACTATCTTTGTACCCGATATTTCAATATGACATTCCAAAACTAACATGCTATGAAAAGTTTGATGGTTTCATTGTTCATTCTTCTTACCGTGGCTTTCAGCAGCGACAGGCCTGTGTTCCATAAGGAGGACTGCAAATGCGGTGATATATTTCTTGCAGGCCGTGTGGAAATCGTTGACCGTAATCCTGATTTTAGAGTGGAAATTGTTGACTTTAATGAGGATCTTATTGTGAAAGTTAGAGAATATGGGGCATTCCAATGTGGGGAATGGATGTTTGTTGACCACAACCCTGATTTTACAATTGAATTTGTTGACCATGATCCTGATTTTAAAATACGCTTTAGGTCTTACTAATTAATTCACTTCAAAATCGTAATCAGTATCGCTGTCAAAAGCAAGAGAGAAAGGCAAAGCATTGCAATATCTTGCCTCGTTCTGATTGTAAAAAGCCTTTGTTAGGACCATTTTCGTGACCCCGTAAACATCATTAAGCAGAATGCTTTCAACCTGTACGGTGTCTTCAGATGAAAGAATTCCGACAAGCTGCTTTAACATGTCCAGCGGAAATTCATTGTGGGAATCCGAAATCAAATTGCCTGAAATGGTGATTTTTATGTCATCGGCATTAATCAGTTCCTTAACAGTTCCGTCCCTGCCGGTTATGTTCTGCCTGACAATGTTGTTTCCGGTGGTAACGCTGCATTTTGCATCGATGAACTGAATTTCCGTACCGTCGTTGGTCTTCAGCTTAATTTCATTGTAGAGTTTGTCGCCTGGTGCAGTTGTATGTGTGGAGCTGCCACCGAGACTAAAGATACCTTCATCGTTGCCGGCATCATCATACTGTTCAAGTCTGCCGGCATAATCACTAACGAATGCGGGTTTAGTCTGACCTTTGAGCCTTGCATCATACGCAATTGATTTGGCCGATTTTACCGCAAAACCTGCAACTTCATGATTCAGTCCGCTGACTATTGAGTTTGACCTGTAACGCTCTGATTTCTGGCTATATGATATACTGATCTGTGACATGGCTATACTAACTTGTAATCTCCGTTTATCTCTGTCAACACCTGGCGCAGCAACTCCATGAAATCCTCGGCTGTAGTCGCCGCTGCCTGGTTGAACATGTTGGTGTTGTTGCCTATGAGCGAACCGACTGTCACGTTGTTGGTCACATTGTTGGTCACGCTGTGCCGGTTGTCGTTGTCGCTTGTGGAACCGGATTGCCCCGGCACCGGAATGACACTTATATCCTGCGTGTCTCTTACTGCATTCACAACACGCCCGGTCTCAGACAGCCTGCTGACATATAAAACTATTTTGCTGACAAATGTCCTGATTTCCGACAGAATCGGAATGTAATCGGGAATGCGTATTTTAGGGAATGCAATACCGGCGGTTTCGTTGTTTTCCACAGTGTCGCCTTCGTTATTGGTGACAGTGCTGACGGTGTCGCCCTCATTGGTGATATTATTGTTGAAATACGATGTGCCTTCATTGACATCTGTATCAACAATCCGGTTGTCATTTGTAGTCGTATTGGTGGTCTGCTGCGGTGCTTTGATGCGTAACATATTGTCAACTATTCTGCTGGCAAATGTCCTAATTTCCAACAATATCGGTGTGTAATCGGGAATGCGTATTTTAGGGAATGCAATATCTGTGGTTGCATTGTTTTCCACAGTGTCACCCTCATTGATGACATTATTGTTGAGATACGATGTGCTTTCATTGACATCTGTATCAACAATCCGGTTGTCATTGGTGGTCGTATTGGTGGTCTGCTGCGGTGCTTTGATACGTAACATATTGTCAACTATTCTGCTGGCAAATGTCCTGATTTCCGACAATATCGGTGTGTAATCGGGAATGCGTATTTGTGCAACATTGTTGACAGTGCTGTTGTAATCAGTTGCATCATAATCCGGTTGGACAGGTACTATGTTTTTAGTCCCATCGATGGCCCCCATAACAATACCACTGGATGCCTGCTCGACAACAGGGACAATATCAACTATATTGATGTTATTGTTGTTTGTGGTATTGTTATTGTTGTTGGTGGTATTGTTGTTAGTGGTATTGTTGTTGTTTGCCGTTACAGTGTGACTGCCGTTATAACCAGGCGTACTGACATCCATCAGTTTGATACTGTCGAGTATCTTGGTAACCTGTTGGTTTGCCTGTTTCCATGGTTCGAGTACCTCTGATTCAAATCCAAAGAACTTCGTGGTGCCACTTATGACCTCTCCACCCTGCATATTTTCCAGTTCATTAACAACATCCTCACGAATCTGACTTCTGGTTAAATGCGAATACATCGGACTGTTAATCCTATCATTAACAATCTCATCTATCACTTCTTCCACCGGCTCCATCTCAGCGTAATAATCCTTCAGCAGTGACTGCTTGGCTTCCATTTTAGCCCTCTGCATTATCTTTGACAGCAGTACATCGTAGGCGGAGGACAAATCATTGGTGTTGGTAATCTCATCGAGTATTTGTTCGTTAAGGTCGGGATACATGTCCTTCAGCTCGCGTACAAGATTGTTGCGCTCTGCGCTTTGTGGGTTGGTCTGACTGAGTTTGGCAAACATCATGTCAAGATTCATCCTTTCGTCCGAGTAGTAGGCATTGGCTGCATCTTGAGCATTTCGGAATGAATCCGATATATCATCAACCGAATTTTTGGTTCTGCGAAGCAGTTTTATAAGTCCTATTACAGCTGCTGAGGCCGCTGCAACCCAGCCTAAGACAGGTATGCCCTTTATTGCCATTCCAACGGCTTTGCAGGCTGTTACAGCTGATAACCGGAACGTGGCAAAACTTGCCTTTGACAGTGCAGCGAACTTCACAGATGCTGCACCTCCGGCAACAAGTGACCTGACGTACTGCACAATGCCTTTTACGGCATTGTAAAGTCCGACTGTGGCGAACCTCCCGACTGCCATAGTGGCCCTTATGACATTCCTTGTAAAACCGAGATTCGCCATTTCTCCCTTTTTAATGTCAATGGCCATCATCTGCAGCTGTATCCGCATTCTCCTGACTGACAGGACTGACAAGTCGATTCTGCCAACCAGTCTGATCAGACCGGTTGCCATCGCTGTTATGCCTTTGGTCAGGCCGGCAATCAATGGGACCAGTTGTGATACTGGTACCATTGCCGATGACACTGTCTGTATCCATATTCCCAAATCACCGGTAGCAGTGAATATTGATGTCTTGATGTCGTCAAACTGTGCCTTTATCCGCGCCTGCCTCTCAGCATAGCTGTCCATAACAATATTTGCCTGGTCAACAGCAGTATTTGTCCCCTGTATAACACCAGTGAGTCTGTCAACCTCGTCCAGCTGCGACAACAATGCAGTGGCTGCGTTGGCATTGGCCATGCCGAATATCTTAGTTATCAGTGCCGTATCACCCATAATGCCTTGCAGAGGTCTGAGACGTTCTGTAAGACTGAGACTTTTGTCAGTCAGTATATCAATATCAACACCTGCAGCTTCAAGTTCCTGCTGGACTTTCGGTGGCAGGAATCTGCCACGCGACAGAATCATCATCACATTTCGCAACGCAACGCCGCCTTCAGCTCCCTTTTTGCCCGCCTTATCAAGCACCTGTATTGCAGCGTTGGTTTCGGCAAAGTTCACTCCGGCTGCTTTGGCTGCCATGCCCGCATTCTCCAGCGCCAACTTGATCTGTGGCAGTTCTGCCGACCCTTCCATTGCTGCCGCCGCCATCACGTTCATCATTCTTGCCATCTCTTCGGACGCCATAATAGGATCATCCATCGACACTTGATATTGATTGAGAGCTGTAGTCAGCACCTCTGCTGCTGCAACAGTGTCACCCCCCATCGTTTTTGACAGTATTGCAATACTGTTGCCCATATTCCGTAACGCTTCCGGTGACTTCGACAGTTCGGGTGTCAACTGTGACAGTAACAGCTTGTAAGATTCCACGCTCTGTGCGGCGGACCCGCCGAAGGTCTTTGCGGTCTCACGGGCATATTTTTCAATCTTTCGCAGTCCCTCTCCTGTTTCGCCGGTAATTGCCGACAAGTCGGTAAGGGATGTGTTGAGTTCAATGCCAGGCTGGTATATTTCCTGCAGGGACGATGACAGACTTTGGATACCACGGGTGATTTCGTTGAACCGAAACATCTTGGTTCCAATCTCATCAACCATAGAGGATAACTTCGAAACATTCCTGGTCATTTGCTGGGCACTCCCGGCAAGATTAACCATGCCTTCCTGCGCATTCCCCTTGATATTGATCAAAAAAGTAACTGTATCGTTTGGCATTTTGAATCCATTATTTTATCTGTACATTAATCCCGCCTGTATTTGAGCGCAATCATCAGCGATTCAAGCTTCATCGCCCATTCCATATCGTCCAGTTCCTCCGGATTGCTGCAAATATTGTAACATCTGAGCATTGTGTCGGCAATAAGTATGTCATTTTCAGAGGCTGCCTTCCGGGCAGCCTCTATAGTTCCTTTAGGCTTGCCTTTGCCACCTTTGTCAGTTTGTCGAGTTGTGATGTCACACCGAAGAATTTGTCGTTGTCGGTCTTGATATCGTCATCCCCTCCAAGCCAGCAGTTCTCCAGCATAACTTCAGCGTATCTTACCGGGTCGCTGGCACCCAGTGATGTGGCAGCCGATATTGTTTTCCGATCCGGCTTCCTAAGGTAGCATACGCTGCCGTCAACCTCAACTTCGTACACTTTCTTGTACAGGTTTTTCCACATGGCAATCTGTTCATCCGTTGCCTGTCCTGTCAACTGTTTCTTTTCTTCCTTGTTTTTCATGTATGATTCTTTTTTTATTGTTAAAAAATAGACGGGTAAACTTAATTACCCGTCGTTGTTTATGCACCTATGCACCCCAATCAATATGGCTTATCTGGAGGTCAAGTTGCTGTGGAATGCTGGTATCGCCTTCCTTTGTGTCAACACCGTTCGTTTTGAACTGGCAATTGTGGAGAGTATCCGTGATAATATTGCTACCTTCTTTGATGTAGCTGACATTGATTGTGAAAGGAGCAATGTCCTGGAGTCTGTGGCTTGGAGCAGCTGATGCGGCTCTTATAGCCATGATTTCATCCTGAAGGAGAGTTATGCTGCCTTCAGCCTTGATGCGTCCGTAACCGCGTGCAACGGGCATCCTGCCTGCACCGTATATCTCATCCATCTCCTGGCTATCCTTATAGTTTATGGCAGTAATGCCAGTTACCGGCACCCCAGCAATCATGGTTTGGATCTGTACCCATGAGTAGGCAACACCATTAACCTCTGGTATATGTTCTAATCCGTTCATATCTGTTTCCTTTTATAAGTTTTAAATACTAGTTGTGAAGCCAATTTTAACCTTCACTTTGCGCATCACACCCTTAGGGACGTTCTTGATCACAATCTCGACCTCGGATGTGGCAAGCACGTTCTGATTGGCATCAATACCGACGCTGTAGCCGGACAGTTCGCCTGCCTTCTCCATGTCAGTCAAAGCACTGCCTGCAGTAGCTTCAAGGAATTTGACAGTACCATTGTCAAGTTTGCCGGTTGATGCATCAACATCAAGAGGTGAACTCAAATATGGGAGCAGATTCCGGCGGATTCCGCGAATGGCTTTGTCAATGGTCCTGTTGTTTTCAATATACGCATAGTCTGACGTGAGCACATCGAGAGTGTGGCTGTCGTTAAAGTAATTGTCTGCGTCTCCGACATGGATTCGCACGAAGATGTATCGGTTGTCATTTATCTTTTCCTGATCCATCACGCTGACCTCCTTTATTGGTTCACCGCTAATGAGACCTGGTACCGACAATGACAGAGGGAACTTTGCAACGTATGCAATGCTTTCATGCACCTGTGCCTTGGATATGGCGCCAAGCACAAGACCTATTGCTCCGTAATATCCGTATTCTGCAAGGCTTCTGACAACGCCGCTGTCGAGGTCGCATCCTACCATAAGACTCAGATTGCGACGACCTGCAATCATATAATTAGTCGATGAGCTGTTAAGGTCGGATAAAGCCACTACAGACGTTGTGGTTGTCGTGAACCCATCTTCACCCGCCGCAACTGCAACTGTTTTGCCTTTGTAGGCGATGACAACCGACAGAGGCTGGTGCTCCTGCTCAAGTTCGGTACATGCTGTCTGATAATCCGCAATATTGGTTAATGCATCAGTAAGTATGCCACATTGCCTGATGCTACCGTTGGCATAATACTGCAGTTGTTTGATGTCCTCTTTCACTATATTGGCAGGTCCTCCAGTAAGTCTGATCATAAGATAGAGAGTGCCTTGCTCATTCATGCGGAAAAATTCGCTCACATGATAGATTATGGCATTGATCTCGCCCTGTTTCTTGAAGGCGGCGGCGTCTGCCTGCTCGTCAACATCCTTTGCCTCCAATCCGTAGTCTGCAAGTTCCTCAGCATATCTTAACTTGGTTACATAGATTGTGCCGCCATTGTCAGCCTGACTCGCTATTGAGTCAAACTGACTCGTGTTCTCTGCATTCATCAGGTCTGCAGCCGCGACATTTCTGAGCAGCAGGATGAGTCCGCTTACAGGATCCTCATTCGCAGCCGGCCTTCCAAGTCCGCCGTTACCCTTGATAAATGTTACGTCATTTAATTTTCCCATTGTTTGCAATTTTTTCTTCTGGTTTAACTTCCGTTGTCTTTGGGCCATTTGTGTTTGTGGCCTCATGTTTCTTTGTGTCGCTCTGAGTGCTCAGAACGTGAGCGTGAGCCTCTGCCTTCGACTGCGTGCTGAAGGCCAGGCCGTCGGTTGTAATCCATTTGCCGTTCTCATATCTTACCGGCGGATTTTCTTTTTTTCCCATACTTCATATTTATTTGATGAGTTTGTAAACTATTGTGAGAAATATCAGTATAGTCAAGGCTATCCCTATGTACATAAAAGTCTTCTGCCATGACTTCATCTTATATACAATTTCAGTTTTTTCAACTATTACAGGTTTTTCTTCTATGACAACTGTATCAATGACAGGTACATAAATCGTGTCATGCAGGGTTTTAAACTTTATTTCAAAATTGTCCGAACGCTGTTTGAAGGCCGTTGAAACGCTTGCAGACTTAATCTCTGTAAGTTCCTTCAGCATCACCTGGTTGCTGCTGTCACAGCTCAGCAGCATGTTTACCAGCGCCGAATCAGCAGATACCGTAACCGGCACAACCCGTTCCCGTATTATAGTCTGTGTCTTTACAGGCACTTCCTGTATGGGCATGGGGTTGCATGAGGTGATTACAAGCAATATAAAAGCTGATATGACGGTAACCCTATTCATGTTCAGACTTGTTGCTATTTGTCTCCTGTCGCCTGATTTCCGCCTTTACAGGGCAGGTGTCAGGTGTCGGACAGTCAGCTATCTTGTCAATGGCACGTGTAAGCCTTCCATTGGACAGACGAAGCTTCTTTATCTCCGATTCCAGTGGCGTGACCACATTGGTGATTATCATGTCTATCAGCTTCTGGGTGTTGTCAACATTAACGCCGGAGTTGCTTTTTGATATCGAATCATTTTCAGCCTTAAGTTTGTCAACCTCGGCAACGTACTTCCGACGCATCAGCACAACGTTAATAATCCAGCCGACAACAGGAGCTGCAAAAGCTCCGATAATTGCCAATAATACTTCTGTATCCATAATCAAACCGTTATTTTGTCCTGCATAAGGAATCCGCCCTTTACCTGATCATAGTTTGGCTTCTCTCCGGTCTCGTACTCCATCATGGCTTCCACTATCTTGAAGATGGCCAATCCTGATTTGCTTGTTAGCCAGCAATTGCGGTCAACCTTGGATCTTTTTTCGACAAAGTCAATGTACAGACCGGTATGGTTTTCGGTGCTTGGCGCCCATCTTTCAATTATCTTTTCAAGTGTGTTGACACCTTTCGAGATATATGTGCCTATAATGACGAATGCAGCCCTATAGCCATATTCCATGCTTTCAAACTGTTTGAACGATTTGTCAGTGCTCTGCACCTCACCTTTGAACCGGTCCTTGCTGCGACGTATATTCAGCGGATTGTTGTTTCTGATTCCTCTTGCTGCCATTTTCTAAAAAACGGGACAGCTAATTGCGCTGTCACCTGTGTTCACTGTCCCGAAAAAAACCATTCCTATGAAAAATTACTGAAAAGCTATTGGTTCATATTATGCCCCTGCCTGGCTGATTGGCACTGTAACAGTGTCACCTGTGGCAAGGTCCTTAAGAGTCAGTGTGCCGGTTCTTGCAGTATCGCCTTCAGTGTTGTTGGCTGTAGCGGTTACTGTAACAGTGCCGCCAGACTTGGACTTGCTGAATCCGGTTCCTGTTATTGATGCAACATAATTGCTTGCACATCCAACTTCAACCACCTGGCTGCCGCCTGCATTTGTGAACTCTATCTCAGCAGGTTCCACTACAATTGACGGAGTTGCGTCTGCAGCTGGAGCACTGACTATTGCACCTATACATTCGTTCTTAAGCGGCAGACAGATATTGTATGTTCTGAACGCAACGAGGTTACGCTGGTACAAAGGATCTGCCGATGCCTGACTCATATATGTCTTTGTGCTTCCGTCAGCCTTCATCATACGAGGTGCATAAAAAGCAACTGATGCCTGCATATAACCTATGGTGCTGCCTCCAAAAGATATCTTGGTAAGATCGCTGGTGTTGTAATACGGACATTCGTTGTATTCATATACCTCAAAACCGTAAAGGTTGGATATCTTGCCGGTGGTATAGTTATAATACTGGTCTGCAAACTTCTGGTCAGACTCAAGCAGATCGTTAACATGGTCACTGCAGAGAACTAAGATACGGCCTGTTACAGGAACCTTCTGCACGTCAAATGACTTCTTCAGCCTTATGATATCCTGACGGGTTATCTTGCGTCTCGTGTTTCCACTGTCGTTATCACCGGTGGTGAGCAATACAGGCGTATTTGCTGTGTTGGCCGCTGGCGCCAAAGAATGTATTGCCTTGGTGTATATATTGATTTCGAGCGCATCACGGTGACGTTCAATAACTGACGACATCTTGTCGTAGCTCAATGCGTAGAGTTCGTCATCCGTTACAGGTGTCGGCTTGGTCTGGAACTTGTCAAGTGAGAATGCCTTGTCACTATCCGGCAGCGCCTGAACATCCAATGGATAAGTTGTGTTGTTTATCAGGACATCAGGATCTAGACCTATGTCATTCATGTGTATCGCATCATTTTTGACATACTGGTTGAAGTTTCTTATCTTGCTGTACCAGCCAAGTTTGGACGCTTCATCACGCAGTGCCTTGATCATATATCCGGTCCATACTTCTGTGTATATTCCGGCTTTGAGTACCCCCTGAGGTGCAAGGCTTCCCACAACACCTAATGCATTAAGCGCCACCATTCCTGTCCATGGCGGCAATCCGGCTGCCACAGCTATCGTGGAGCCGAAAAGGCAGTTAACGGAAACTGCCATTAGAAATAAAATAAATTTCTTCATGCTCTAACTATTTAAATTCTGGTTCTATGCCAAACTCCCTGCGGTAAAGTTCGCAGTAAGCTGTGCGGTCGTTGTCACGCAGCGCCCTAAGTTCATCCTCGCCCATTTCCGAGAACTTCTTCTGTCCCGGTGTTGGATGATGTCCGATAACATCTGTAGGTCTTAATGCAGGATTCATGCATGACAGTGTTTCAGTCAGGCTGTCAATGCCGACCTTGATGCCAAGCTCGACAAAGTGCTGCTTTTTGTCAATTGTGATTTTGCCGGCCTTGACTGCATCGTCAACGAGGGTTGTGATTGCCTTCTTTTCCTGGGCTGCTTTTTCAGCCTCCAACTGGCGCAATTTCCCCTCTAATTCCCCGATGCGGCTGTTGGCCGCCTCATCTTTTTGTTCCCGGTTCAAGGCGTTCAGTTTCTCCTTGATTTCAGCTTCAGTTGCATCTTCCTTCAGCCCCAGGATTTTTGCGATTTCTTTTACATCCATACTTGTGTTTTTTGAGTTATTAATAAGTCCGACTGCACACTGGCCGCCGGCACTGAGTTCCATTATATTCCCTTCTTTGTCATACAGCGCTACAGCATTGGCATTGCTCCCGATGTCAACTATGCTAACTTCAAGCAGAGTGCATTTTGTAACTGTCTTTAAAGTCTGCCCTGGCAGTACCACCTCCGGCTTGTCACTTTCCTCGTTGACGACAAAACCGATTGAGGCCATGTTGATGATGCCTTGTTCCACTTTTTCGGCAATTTTCATGGCAAACTTGTCTTTTTCGTCGAATACGGCATCTGCAATCAGTCTCCCATCCTCCACCCTGATGTTGGCCCATTTGCCAATCGGCAGCATGGTCTCTCTGTCGTCACGAACACTGCGTGTGTGATTCCACAGCATAATCGGATTACGTTCAAACCTGTCAAGCGCTATGCCGGCAGTCAATACCCGGAATCCGTAGCTGTTTATGCTCTCATCGCTCAAAACAAATGTCTTTGGTTTCATGTCCAATAATTTTTCCGCAAAAATATATAGCGGAATCATGCCTGTTATGAAATGTGCGCTTTATGCTAATAGGCATGTGCATTATTATCATATTCAATTATTTGCATAAGTGCAAAATATAATTTTGCACGAAATTGTTTGAAAAGATGGGCAAAAAAGAACTTAGCATCAAAAAGGAACTCGCACGCCTATATTATTATAATAATGAAACACAGAAGGCGATAGCGGAAAAAATCGGCGTGTCATGCGTAACCGTCAACAAATGGGTTAAGGAAGAAGAATGGGAGGCAAAAAGGGCGGCCAAATTTATCACAAGGCAGGAGCTTGTCGCCAAAATGCTGAAAAAAATCAACGAAAAACTCGAATCCGGACAATGGACTGCCGATGAAATGGTTAAGGCGACAACCGCCATCGAAAAGCTCGACAAACAAACCAATGTCGTCACCATAATGGAAGTTTTCACCAAATTCGACAACTGGCTTGTGTCACGTATGCAGTTCGACACCGAGCTGACACCGGAACTGGTAAACCAGATTCACAGGTATCACGACCTGTTTATCAGCGAACAACTTAAATACTCCACCGTAGAGTTCAAGTAAAATGCTATCCCAGAAAGAACTGAAAAAAGCACTCGAACAGTGGAAGCAGCACTGTAGCGAAATCCAAAGTATTACGACCGGCAATGCGTCCGAATCCGAGACGGAACGACTCAGACGCATACGGCGTGCCAGAAGGGATTACGCATACTTTGTCGAGTATTATTTCCCGCATTACTGCACGGACAAAGATACCGGGAAACTCATACCATCAGCCAAATTCCATATAAAAGCCGCCAATGAGATACTTAACAACAAGACCCTGAAGGCCGTGTATATGTGGGCAAGAGGACATGCCAAGTCAACACATATTGACATCTTTATCCCGATGTGGCTCAAATGCCAGGAGAAACGGCAGATAAACACTATGGTGCTCGTGGGCAAAAGTGAGGCCAATGCAATCCAGCTGCTCGGAGACCTGCAGGCGGAACTCCAATTCAACAAGCGTTACATCAGGGATTTCGGGGAACAGTACAGCACCGGACAATGGACGGATGGCGAGTTCATCACTACCGATGGATGCTCCTTCAATGCACTTGGCCGCGGCCAGTCACCGCGCGGACTGCGAGAGAGGGAAAACCGCCCGGACTATATTGTCATCGATGACCTTGATGACGACGAACTTGTGGAAAACGACAGCCGTGTCCGCAAAGTTACAGATTGGGTCAGAACAGCCCTGTTCGGATGCTTCGGAGCTGAAGGCGGCAGGTTTATCATGGTCGGTAACCTTATCAGCAAAAACAGCGTACTCGCCAATATCAGCAAAATACAGAATGTCAGTGTGTCACGAATCAATGTGCTTGACAAAAACGGCCAGCCGTCATGGCCGGAATATTGGACAAAGGAACGTGTGACTGAAAAACAGCTGTTCATGGGCTACCGTGCATTCCAGAAGGAATACATGAACAACCCAATCACTGAAGGTGCTGTGTTCCGCAATGACTGGATACGCTGGAAAAAGGCGTATCCTCTCTGGCAATATGACTATCTTGTGGCTTACTGCGACCCGTCCTTCAAACCCACGACCAAAAACGACTACAAAGCCATCAAGCTGTGGGGCAAAAAAGGCAATGAACTCCACCTGCTGAAGGCATTCGTGCGGCAGTGCAGCGTTGCCGAAATGGTCCGCTGGTTTTATGACCTTCATGAGTCCCTGCCCGAAAACGTAATATGCGAATATTACATAGAAGCCAACTTCCTGCAGGACACCATCCTCGACGAATTCACAAACGAAGGAAACGCCAGAGGATATCAGCTGCCTATACGCGGCGACAAGCGGAACAAGCCGGACAAATACCAGCGTATCGAGGCTGTAAGCCCTTTGTGGGAGCGCGGCTTTGTCTATTATAACGAAAATCTTAAAAACGACCCCGATATGACAGTCGGTATTGAACAGACACTCGCATTCCAAAAAGGGTCCAATGTCCATGACGACGGACCTGATGCCGACGAGAGTGCCATATTCATCCTGCAGAAACGCTCACGTGTTGAGGGTTTTGAACCTCGTATCGGTCGCCGGACAACACCTAAAAACAACTGGTAATTATGTTTATAACCGAATCAGAACTTAAAAGCGTTGCTTACAGCTATCAGCTCAATCAGATAGTTGAAAACGATTCAACTATCGTTCAAATGGCAATTAATGCTGCAGTGGAGGAAGTGACCGGATACCTGTCATCACGCTACGACTGCCGGCAGATATTCTCCGCCGAAAACGATGAACGCAACCCGCTTATCCTCGAACTGACCAAGGATGTGGCACTATGGTACATCATCCGTCTGTCCAATGTTGACATGATCTATGATTCCGTAAAGGAACGCTATGACAGGGCTATTGAATATTTCAACCGGGTCGCCCAGGGGCTTGTCTCACCAAACCTCCCGCAAATCACCGGTGATGACGGTGAAGCCCAGTATCCTATAAGATGCGGCTCAATGCCTAAACAAACTTACGACTATTGACATGAAAAAGAACAATAACAAAATAATAACGGGCAAGTCCAAGTCTGTACTTGTCGAACTGAAACTCCAGACAGAACGCCTCACAAAAAAAGACATAGCCACCTGGCGCCGCGCATGGCAGCTTGCCATCGACATCGAAAACCCGAACCGCTACGATCTGTACATGGTGTACAACGACATCATGGTTGACAACCATCTTGCCGGATGCATCAGCCAGCGCAAGGGATTCACCACCAAAAAGACGTTCCGCATCGTTGACAGGGCCGGCAAGGAAAACACTGACATGACAAACCTTTTCTTTGCGCCTTGGTTCAAAACTTTCATGGATTTGACCCTTGATTCGGTATATTTCGGACATTCCCTGATACAGTTCGGCAATGTCATGGATAGCGATACCGGCATGTGCTTCGAAAACGTCGAACTTGTGCCGCGCCAGAATGTCATTCCGGAATATGGTGTCTTTATAAAGGATGTTGGTGACACCCATGACAAGGGTATCCCATACCGTGAGGGCGTGTTCAGCAGAAGTGTCATCGAAGTCGGGGAGCCAAGAAACCTCGGACTGCTGCTCAAGGTCGCACACCAGTGTCTGCCCAAGAAGAATATGATGGCATACTGGGATGTCTTCGGCGAAATATTCGGAATGCCGCTGAGATTCGCAACCACATCAAGCCGCGACAAGCAGGAAATAGACCGCACAGAAAAGGCCGTCAGGGACATGGGCGCAGCCGGCTATGCAATCCTGCCTGAAGGCACTGACATTCAGATTGTCGAATCATCACGCGGTGACGCGTTCAATGTGTATGACAAACGTATTGAACGCTGCAACAGCGAAATCTCTAAGGCCATACTCGGCCAGACTATGACCATCGACAACGGTGCCTCCCTTTCACAGTCCCAGGTGCACCTCGATGTCTTCAAGAACCTCATCGACCAGGATTCCGACCTGTTGCGCGACACAGTCAACTGGAAGCTGATACCGTTTATGATTGCCCACGGATTCCCGCTGCAAGGCTATCACTTCGAATGGGACGAATCACCCGACTACACTCCGGAAGAGCAAATCAGCATAGAGGACATGCTTCTCAGGAATTTCGATGTTGACCCTGAGTATTTCGAGAATAAATATAATGTGAAAATCCTTGGCAAAAAGGAATTCACGGACCAGCAGCTCAGACTGCGGAACGGCAAAATCGATTTTTTCGCCTGAAGGCGGAGACTGACCGCCGGGATTATTATAGTCAGTTGCATAAAGCGCTACAGGCTCTCTATGAGAGCGATTTCGCAGCCAGACCGGCCGTTGGGCTGAAGGATGACGACAAGTTCAAACCCGAACTGAAAAAGGGTCTCTTCCAGCGTCTGACGGAATGGATACACAGAAACAAGGGATTCAATCCGGAACACCTGGATGACCCTGAGCCATACGAGATGATAAAGGACACTTACAGGGTTATTTCCAAGCCTTTGCATGACATTGCAGTCAAACAGGAAGTGTCTCCCGAACTCACATCGGCATTGGAGCAGAACGCCTTTATGTTTTCCGGATTCAAGATATTTCACGAGAGCAATGAAATGGCGTCAATGCTCAAAGGCGATGACGGCGGTTTCAAATCCTACGACAGGTTTGAGCAGGATGTGCTCGCCATAGATGAGTCTTACAACCACAACTATCTCCGTGCCGAATACAACTTTGCCGCCAACAGCACTCTTTCGGCTGTCCGCTGGCAGAACTATGCAAAGGACGGTGACAGATACAACCTGCAGTACCGGACAGCACTGGATGAGCGGGTGCGTGAGGAGCACCGGATGCTGGAAGGTATAACCCTGCCGCCTTCAGACAAGTTCTGGGACAAGTACTACCCGCCAAATGGATGGAATTGCCGCTGCACCGTCGTCCAGGTGCTGAAGGACAAATACCCGACCAACAACTCAGACCAGGCATGCGCATCCGGCGAACGCGCCACTACACAGATAGGCAAGGACGGCTCCAACAAAGCTGCCATCTTCCGATTCAATCCTGGAAAGTCGATGAAGCTCATGCCACCGAAACACCCGTACCTCCCCAAGGGCTGCGGTGACTGCTCATATAACAAACTGGCCTACAATCCCAACAGCGAAAAATGCCAGGCGTGCAAGAGTATAAGGGAAATTGAAGACCAACGAAAGGCAGTAAAGGCAATCTCAATTGCAAGAAATAAAGCCATCAGCTCAATCTCTGACGGAACTTTCAAAAATGAACTGTTGGGGCTTGGAAACATAAAGACGGGGTTTCTTTACAAAAGCCGCAAATCCATAAAAACCCTTTTGCACCATTCCCGCAATGTGGCAGAGATTGAAACGGCAATGTCGATAATCGATCACTTGGACAAACTTGAATTTGTCAGAACCAGTTATCTCGGCGAGGGGAAAAACCTCAAAGACCCAATAGAACAGCAGAAAATCCAAAAGAAAATTGACCGTGGGGTTGTCGGATACAACATCTATTACTACAGGTACCATGATAGACGTTGGGTGGTAAAGACAGAGGTTAGTTATCGAGGTGATGAAACTTTATATTCATTTACAAAAAAACCATGAACGACCCTCTACTTAAGCTCTACAGCCACGTCATATCGGTCATACATGGTTTTACAATCTGGATAAATTGCATTGCAAAAATACACCTTTTTTTTGAATAACTCAACAAAAAAACAGAAAAATGATAAAAACAGTCACTCGCGCACTCTACATCGATGGGAAGCCCATCACCGAGTTCACCCAAGACCCGCTCGAATGGAGCGAACTGGCAGACCTGGAAAACATCGCCGCCAGAATGGAGCTACTTGAAAGGCAAAAAGAGGCTCAAAACCGTGCCTATGTCGGCCACAATGCCGCTAATCCGCGCTGCCCGCTCAGGAAGGGAAGGTCGAAGGCTCTCCAGTTCAAGCTCAAGCTTCTTCAGGCTGTTTCGAAGATGCTCCTCCTGGGCCACAAAGCCACCATGGAGAGACATGTCGTGTGCCTTTATGTCGAGCATCACATCGAAACGCCCACCAAGGAACCGCTGCACACGACACAAGTCTAACTCCTCGAAATACCGCAACAGCGCATCCAATGCCTCGGAATGCAAGCCAAGTTCCTCGGCCAACTGTCCCAGGTCAAAAGATTTCCTGAAGGTATCGCCTTCCACCATTTTGTTCAACAAAGCATCTTTAATTGAAGGTGTAATCATATTTGTAAACGTATTTAATTATGGATTAAACAATTCCGCAAAACTACAAAAAAAATATGGAAGTAAACGAATTAGTCGAAAACATCCTCAACGACATCCGTGTCGAACTTGCCGAAGAGTTCGACCGCAACTTCCAGCGCGAGGCATTCTTCAGCAAGCCCTGGAATCCGAAAGCGCCGCATGGACTCAAACTGTCAGGCGCACTGCGCAACTCCATCAATGCCAAAGTCAGCGGTGACAGCGTGGAGTTCTCATCGCAACTCCCATACGCCAAAATCCACAACGAAGGCGGCACAATCACTGTCACGCCACGCATGAAACGCTTCTTCTGGCGCAAATACTACCAGACAGGCGAAGTCATGTACCGCAATCTTGCATTGAAAAAAACAGGTTCCACTATCAAAATGCCGCAGCGGCAATTCATCGGATACTCCGATGAGCTTACCCCTAATATTGAACAAATAATCAGGAAAAACATCGAAGTCTGCTGCAAGGACATCACAGTCAATATCCAAAAGCAGATTGACAACGGTTAAACAAAATTTAATTATTATTTAAACCAGCATAAAATGAAGGAAATATTTCTCAAAATCCAGCAGCAGCTCGCATCAGTCACAAGCCTCAAATACGTCGACAAGGACTGGGGGCAGCTCTCATCCGAACCGTCGCCTGTCAAATATCCGGCGGCTCTCATCGATGTTGACAGTGTGGACTACACCCAGCTTGCAAAAGGCTGGCAGAAGGCCGTTGCAAACATCCTAATCACTGTGGCCAACATCAACCTGGTCCGCTCATCAGCGATGGCGCCAAACAAGAATGACTCGTATGCCACATTGGAACTCCTTGAGGAGATACACCAGGCTCTGCAGCTGTTCGGCGACACAACCTTCCAGCCTCTTGAACGAATCAAGCTGCAGAAGGTGTTCAGTGACAAAGGCGCTGAAATCTATACTATGGTTTATCGTACCGCTTTTGTTGTAAAGAAAGAGGTGACCGGTGCCACAGCCGTCACTGTCACCCCACGTGTCACATCAGAATAGCGTCAGCTGATTGTCAGACTTCCCCTTTTGCTCACTAATCTCTTTTTCGAGCTCCTTCTTAAGCCCCGACATATTGATGATTGTAATGAAACGATGGTACGACATCGGGTATATGGGGTATATATGCTGACGGAAGAATTTTGCGTATGTCATAAGATCGGGATCATACTTTTCCTTTACAATTTCCTGGATCTTCAGGTAACGTTTTATGTGATTGATTCTGCTGTGTTTCATTGTTGTTGTGTGAATATGCTAATCTTGTTTTGTGCGGCGGAAAAGTTCGTTGATAGGGTTCATGTCCTGGCTCCTTGGATATGGGTCGTATGAGGTTTCGTAATGCCTCTGCAGTGATAATCTTGCGCCTTCTTCGGAGCGCTCATCGGCATAGTCACCAACCCACTTGAGTACCTTGGCAATATTCAGGCTCTCGTACAGTTCGCCGCATTTGCCTGTCATAATGCGCCAGGTGATGAGATGTATGTCACTTGGGCGGAAAAACGGATAGTTCCTGAATATCTCATCGGCTATACAGTCTATTGCCTCTTCGGTCAGAGGTGTCTTCAGGTTGAGTATCCGGTTCAGGCGGATGAATGACATCTTAATCAGGGCCTTCACCTGTTTTTCCCCTCCCGGCAGCTGTTTCGCACATGATTTGAGCGTGGGGTTGTTGTCCCCTATGGCCGCCAGGCTCTCGGAACAGGTGCGCACCTCCGGCCACTGCAGTTTCAGCACGCTACCTGATGCCAAAAAAATCTCTTGCGGTGCGCTGCTCGTAATCTGTAATTTGTTGCTGTTTTCCATACTCGCCACGTATCAGGTTAACTATAACATTAAAATTGTTGTTTATGACTGTCAGACTGTATGCGTTCTTCCTGTACCATTCCGGCAGATGTCTTATCAGGAATCCGAAATTGTCAACCACACTGCCGGCTCCAGGTTTGGCAGCACTCTTCAGCTTGGACATCAGCTCTTTCAGAGCCTTGCCGTCACGTCCTGTAAAAGAATACTTTATACCTGTTACAGACTCGTATTCAGCCAGAAATATCGACACACACTGACTGTATTCCGACTGGCTGCCGGTCGTGCCGGATTCATCGGGCTCTATGCCTGCAACCTTTGCAAGCATCCGCCGCAGCTCGTCCTTTTTTGCACTGCGTCCGAGCAGCTCCCTTATCTCCTGTTTCAGTCCCTCATCTACCATATCTTGCTTTTTAACTGGATGTGAACATCTTTTGTATAAACAACCTTAAAGCCGAGATAATCCTTGGATTTGCGTATCAGCTGAGTCCCGGTTTCAATGGCTTGTGCTTTGGATTCTATCGGCATGGTTAAAGTCGGGATGTACTCCTTGCCGTCTTTTGTGATTTCTATTGAATAACTTTCCATTTTATTTAAAAAAGGCACCGCCTAATCCGGCGGCGCCTCAAACACTAATCATGAATATCAAACACATCATTATAATGATCTTCTATGCTTCCATCCGACAGCCGCCAGCAATTGTCCGCACTGTCGGGTTGTCTCTCATGCAACCAGTCATGGACGCCACACTTCTCGAATCGGTAGGCTATCAGATGATGGTATGCGTTAGCGATTGCATGCACATATTCCTGTATCTCCGGACGGGTTTTGTCCTGAGTGTTGTCGCCGTGCATAATCTGCATGTAGCCGGCATAATTTATGCGGCACATCTTCGTGGAGAGGAAAGTGCGTATCAGCAGCTCATAGTCATCGGCAATCGGCAGGGACCTGTTATAACCGCCAATTCCCATAAGCAAATACCTGCGCCAGCAGCGGATATGATTCGGCACCCCCACGATATGTCGCATGGTTGCCGGGTTGATGTCCATCTGACGGATTACGTCAAATTCCTGCTCAATGCCTGTAATGGGGTTGGTCTCCTTTAAGGTATAGTAACGGCCGTAGCCCATGCCGAATCCGTCCGGGTATCTCGGAGTGGACTTGAAGTTGCTGTCCACCTCAATGGTGTCGCAGTAGAAGAAGCCGTCGTCGGGATACTTGGCGGCAGCCTTGCGCAGGTACTCGGTCATACGCGGCATAAGCACATCGTCATGGTCAAGTTCCGCAACAAGATACCCCCTGCAGAGCATTGATGCACGATATTTTGCCTCTCCGACTGTCTCATAGGAGTTGGGCTTCATAGTCCAGTAATGCACCCTCGGGTCCATAGCCTCAATGGTCTTGATTGCTGTCACAACATCCTGGTCGAGGATGGAATCAGCCAGCAACACCCATTCCCATTTCCTGTCAGTCTGCCTGTACAGCGACTTGTAGGCTCTCATCACCATTTCACGTGTCGTGTGGTAAAGAGGGGTGAAGTACGATATCACATTATACCATGAATCAGTGGTGTACCTGATATTCATTTCCGATTTATTGTAATTGTCGTATGTGACCCCGTTGTCAACGGCAGGCATGGGATATTGGCATTTTTCAATGACAGCAACGCCATAGTCATAGTCCAGCACATTAACCGGCAACCCCATGCGTATGAGCTTGCGGATGGATTTCCAGACAGTCCCCTGCCAGGGACGTCCCGGTTCGGGCTTGTCCGACTGCATCTCCTTGCTGGCCGGCAGAACATCATGCACAACCACACACCCATAGGCATTGAGGTGCTGCATGGTATTCCAGATGTCCCTGTCGCATTGCTCTTCAGTATGCATCGCATCAATGAAAATAATATCGTATGTCTTGTGGGTTTTTGCGAAGAACTCATCGGATGTCATGCGATAGGTGACGACATTGGCATATTGTTCCGCCTCCGCCTCGCTGAGATAACGGTTGTCCTCGTAGTTGTCAACCGACTCTTTGTACCTGGCCGTCACCAGATCATAATTATTGGACGGATTTTCAACGCCGACCTCAAGGTATGTGCGGTACCCGCGCTCCTTTATCAGCCTGTTGATGATGTCAGTGCGTGTCATAACTCTTCCTTTTTCGGTTCCACAAAAAACGACTCGTCCTGTACAACCATCAGACCGACCTTGCCAAGGCTCTTTTGTACAATTTCATCGTCCCTGTCAGCCAGCAACTTGTCCTTGGCAGGTTCTGTGACAGTGCGGACATAGTTGGGCAGGAACTCCTGCAGCAGGTTGGTCACACTTGCCCAGGTGAATCCCTTCAGCGTCTTCAGCTTCGGAGTCCCGGTACGGAATCCGAGTGTGCCGTGTGTGGTGTCAAGACTCTTCCTCTTGACAAACAGGACATCCTTCTGCTCCATTGCGAATGCCTGGAGCACGTCGAAGGCGTTGTCCTTTTCCTCGTTGAGCTGCTGAAGCTCTGACTGGTACTTCTCCCTGATCCTGGTCATCTCAACGTCCATTGTGGCGTTGATTTTCTGGATGCGTGCATCTGCGCGTGCAAAACTTGCAAATGCGTTTTCCATCTCTTCCTGTTTCACCCCGATATAAACGGGCTTCTTTTCTCTTGTCTTTGCCATTTTTCTTGATTTTATATTAGTTAGTTCAAAGTTTTCATAGTGTGCATGTTCGCGGATATTATCATGTTCACGTTTTTGATGTCTTCCTGCTTGTCACGGAATGCGTAGTACAGGTTGCGCAGGCGTGATACCGGTATGCTGTTGAAGTTGTCGAATCCTGATGCCCTTACGGCTATCGCCTTAATGATATCAATGTTCCGTTCCTGTCCGGCAAGTTTCAGATAACCGTCTATCGATGCGATGACTCTTTTGCGCCATACATCGCTCTCGTCCTTGCATGTCATATTCTGCAGTCTGCCGCACAGCTCAATAAGCTCTTCGCAACTGAGGTCTTTGGATGTGTCCACACCGTAACTCCACAACATAGACGCCTTGGTGTCGTTGTCAATGCCTGCCTTGGAAAGCAGCACATGGAATTTCTTTATTAATCTTTTCTTCTCTTGATCTTCAAAGGTCTGTTTCATGATTATTTGTTTTTTAATCTAATGTCCGTATTGTTCGGCGCCATATTGCCATATCACATATTCCTTTCCGCCACCGTAACGGCTCTGGGGATATGCCTTGTAGCCTTCAACATATATCTTGACAAAGGCATCGTACTTTATTGACCTGGCAACATTGCCTTTGGGGTCATGTCCGTCAGCATGGCTGACAAAGACAAACAGTTTGTTGCTGTAGCTGTCACGCAGCTTCCTGTACTCGGAGTATGTCAGTCCGGTGTACTGCAGTGAATCTATTATTACAACGCGCGGCGAGCGCTGACGGCTGAGACGTTCCGACAGATCGGCCACCGATTCCTTGTCAAGCAGTGTGAAATTGCGCCTTACATCCGCAAACCCTATCTGCTCTATTGCATTCTTCATGGAATACGACAACCCCTCCTCCAGTGAATCATAGGCCACACGGGTGTACCTTGCCAGACATTTGGCGAGCTGCAGCGCAAAACGCGTCTTGCCGTTGGCGCTGCCGCCCCAGATTATCCAGCTGCCGGTAAGCTCCGGTTTGCCGATGCTGTCAAGCCATTCGCCCTCGAAATCCAGGACTTCCGGCTTATAGTTGTATATGTCACACAATGTCAACGCCCGCTTCATGGCACTAAAATTCGCGCGTCAAATCTTTATTAATGTACTGGGCCAGTCTGCACAGCAGTTCATACTCGGTAACCGTCAGATTCCGAAAATACCGTGTGACAGTTGTAACGTTGTTGGCATTCAATTCGAATTTTGTCAACCCATTGCTGAATGTGGTCGTTATCCTGACACTATTACCAAAATGCTGTATCATCCAAGCAGCATTGTGCTCAACATCACAATCATACGTAACACCTGACAAGTTAACAGGCTTTTCGTTGCTGTTGTTGACAGCCTCAACAATTTCACACGGTGTCAGACCGCTCATCAGGAGCTCTGTAATGTCTCTTAATGTCATTTTTTGATTTTCATTCGTTTCCATAGCTTTATTTTTTTTTAGTTCTTAAACATTGATTAATTATCTTTTAACAGATTCTTTCTTGCGTGTGAGGGCGTGTATTTTGCGCCTCACACGCCTCAGGTCGCTTTCGCTGTCCTCGATGACGGCATTAATATCCCTACTGTCGGTTATGCCGTTGACCTCGCATATTGCAGTGATGTCAGCGGCACTGACACCCTTCATCTTTATGCACCGACGGCCAAGGCGGCTCCATATCTCCGCATATCCTTTCTTGTTGAGTCTGATGCCACTTTTGATGCGCTTCTCCAGATGGCTGGTTGCACAGAGGACTATCCCGCATTCGTTTTCAAGGGAATTATAAAGTGTGATGAAAAAGTACAGCACACTGTCTGACAGTTTGTCCGCCTCGTCAAGTATCACCAGAGGCGCTTCCTGCATCTTCAGCGCCCTTACCGCCTCGTGCATCATTTCGCCGATGGTGTATCCGTTACAGTTGTGTCCCATAGCCGACATCAGCTCCTGCAGGAACATCTTGCGGTTCCAGTATTCATTGCAGCACAACAGGTATGTCTGCCTGTGCGACGCCGTGAACTCCTTCAATGCAAATGTCTTCCCGGATCCTGCATCCCCGGTGACGGCCATGACCAGACTGTTGGCCTTGATATCCTCAAGCAGCAGCATAAGACGCTTGAAGTCGGTGGTTTCCACAGCCTCCCACTTGTCATCCTTATATCCGATTTGCGCCGCCACATTGCGCCACATATCGTCTTTAATGAGTCCCCAGTTGCCGTTGAGCATCTGGCTTACAGTCGCCGCCGACACTCCTTTGAGGCTGTTGGCGGCCTTGTTTTGGCTTTCATAACGCTCACAGTATAACCTTAAAGCGTTTGTAATGTCTGTTTTTTTAATGGTTTCCATAGGTTTAGGTTATTTGTTTAATATTCATCTAATAATTCATCATCTTCGGTGCCGGTTGCATCATGTCCAGTATATCCGTCTTTCAGACGTGCCCTGTTGCGCTGGTCCTTGTGCTGGCCGTTGCTGTCAACTATCAGCAGCTTCTGCAATGTGTCGAGTTCCTTGCTGTGTTCTGACAGCAGTTCGGCAGCCTTGTCACTGTAATCGCACATCTGTTCAGTAATGCGCCGCTCCTGTTCCATATTGAATCGCAACACTCTCTGCAGCTGTTCGCTGTCACCTTCTGTGCGCTCAATCAGTGCCATCGGCTGTATGTATTTCTCCTCGAGCTCATACTGCAGGGACTCGTCCTCACTCACAGCAAGCACACGGCTCAGATCATCCGGGTCGTAACGCACTTCCCAGCGTACTGATGCATGTTTGCGGAACGATGGGTTGAAGCAGTCATAACTGTGCCTCTTGCCTCCAATGGTGACGGTTATTCCGTTTCCCTGGAGCAGGTGTCGTTTGTCTGTTGTTGCACCAAACATAAGCAGGTACTGCTCAACTGACAGCGGAAATCTGTTTTCTTCCGGCATATCGTTCCATAGTGCCATATATTTGTCGTGCAGTTCCGCTCTTTCGGCCTCAATAGACATCACAATCTGGGCACACACTCCCTCGTAATCCGGGAAATTGTGTCTGTATCTGTTCAGGAAATCAGCGTTTGGCTGATTCTCTTTCTTGCTGGTCACGCCATAGCCTGACCAGTTGATCTGCAGCTGGCAATACTTCTTGTTGAGGTACTTGAACCAAGGCTCTATTATCTTGGCCTTGGCATTCCCCTTACGGGCCGGGGTCGCCTTGTCCGCCATCCCTCTGTAAAGCGGCAGCATCAACGATATGGCATAGTTGTCGCTCTGCAGTTGAGCTGTACGGTACATCCTGCCGAACAGGCTTTCAGTATGCCTTGCCGCATTGCGCAGTGCCTCCTTGATTAGTTCAGGGGTCTCATGGTCGCCGATGGCATAGCCTACAGGATATTTGCAGCAGGGATCCAAAACGACAATCACTGTAGGACGATTGTGGTATGTGGTTATGCTGTGGCTGTTTTTATCAATCTCAGTTTTTTGATACATCAGTTCCACATCCCATCCGTCAATTGTCCAATAATATAGCGGATATTGTGGCGGTCTGCGTTTTACCTGCATTGCCTTATTATTTTGGTATGCCGCAGAACCATGACGGCGTGCATATATCTCGTCATCAAGTTTTGTACGCCATACTGCCACAGTTGATGCGGTTATCTTTTTCCATTTCATCTGCGCTGCGAGTGTGTTGTATATCCGTGCTACCTGTGCGTTGTCGAGGTTGCGCGGGTCACTCATCAACATGGCAAGAGCACTTACCTGGTTGTCGTCAATCACTTTCCCGGCGTTTTTGCTGCTGTTGATGTATGCCTTATGGATAAGACTTGCATAACCCTCCTTTTTATATAGCTTGTATTTGCGCTCCAAAGAGCGTGGGTTGGCGGGCAGCATGTGCGGATACTGTCTTCTGTCCAGGTTCTGCGCACTGTCTGCGAGTTCGTCCCAGTTTCTGGCACTGCCTCTGTGTGACAGTGTATGGCGCTTTCCATTACGCTCGACGATTATGCTGTGTATCGCGTCAAGCACTATTGCATCAGCATAATACTCCCGCCGTTTGTCCACCGGCAGATGTCTGTCCCCTTCAAGCATATACCCGTCAAAAAAAGCCGAGGCCTCAGCAGAGTGCACAATATGCTGCTCTATCATATTGACCTTGGCGGCCTTATACACGTTAATCTTGGCGTCAATCTGTTTCTTGAATCTTTCCGGCAGACTTTCATAAGCCACTAATGCGGGCGTGTTGCGGCAACCGCGGCGCACCACCTGGATGTCGCCACGGGTGGATAACTGACGGTAGTTTTCACTGGTCATCATTCCCTGCTCAATCATCCATCCGGCTTCCACAGTCAGTATGTTATTGAAGTATTGCATGTTTTCGTTATCTTTGCAGCCTAAATCGGTTACAATATGGGCATTATTTCGAATAAAAGTCTTCAAGTTGATTTTGCGTGTCTGATGACTTTTCCAGGAGAGGGAGAAGCAGCTTCACAAGATCGGTCAGAGTTCTTACGTGAGAACAAAAGATTCCTAAACGGTCTAAATCGTCGGTTCCAGCTATACCTTCCCTGCTCATCCTTGACACAATTGAAACACCCAACTCTACAATACGAATTTGTTGACGATAACATTCTGATAGTTCGTTATTCGTTCTGCTATTGGTGTCTCCGTGATGCCAACCTGATGATTGACTTCCTGAAATCGGCTTTTGACATAATCTGTTGGCAGCATTATAAACTCGACCACAGTTTTGACTACATTTTGTATTAGTTTTCTTTCTCATATCTCTTTCATATTATATGTTAGTTCCTTGTGCGCGGGCGGGGAGTCGAACCCCGCTTCCGTAGTGTTTACCATCTACCTCTTACAATCCGATTGCCGCGCCGCGTCTCTTCCGCATGTCAGGCTGTCCAGAGCCCCATTATTGGTTGTGGAACACAGTTGTTTTGCTTTTATTTTTACTCCTTAATTACTATCGCTCCAAAGTCGCGCACGGCAATCGTGCGGATCTTCCTCGCCGTAAGCGTATCAATCCGACCGCGTACAGCTTTACTGACAGTTTGCTCACTTACACCGAGCAACTTGGCTATCGCCTTCCCTGTGCCTTTTTTTATATGCAATTCATTTCCCATTTTTTTTCACTATATTTGCAGCATGATTTAATAATTAAATTACGCTGCAAATATACACAATTTGTGAATATTAATCGCATTCTGTGAAAATTATTTTTTCGAGATGGATAAAAGTTTGATATTAAAAGAGTTAATAGAGCATTATTCTGATGGAAAAAATGCTGATTTTGCCCAAAAATTGGGTATAAAGCCTCAAACTATCAGTACTTGGATGGCAAGAAACACCTTTGATATTGAGTTAATATACGCAAAATGCGAAGATATTGATGCCAATTGGCTCATCACTGGGGAAGGCGAGATGCTAAAAAACCAAATAGCGGAAGATTCTGGCAAAAAAATCATCCCACTTGTCACCCAGTCTGCCGTGGCCGGTTTCGGCAGTATGGATTTTTTGATAAAGGAAGCCGATGTGAAGGCATACTATTCCATCCCGAAGTTCAACCACTGTAAGGTGGACTTTATGATTGAGATAAGCGGTTCTTCCATGTATCCTAAATATAACAGCGGTGATGTGGTGGCCTGCACCATCCTCCACGAAAGAAGCTTCATCCAATGGAACAAGTGCCACATCATAGCCACACGCGAGCAGGGAATCCTATGCAAGAGGCTGCGCCCATCGCAGACCGAAAGTTGCATCACGGCAGTGTCCGACAACGATAACTATCCACCCTTCGACATACCAGTTGCCGACATCACTGGGATAGCCTTGGTTGTCGGAGTAATCAGATTGGAATAAGGCATTCCAAAAACAATTTATGGCATATACGTCTGAAGGGAAGGCTTTTTCTTTGCATTATTTACACTAAAATATTTTAAATCATTGTCTTTCAGTGTTTTAAAAATTAATATAACTTGCAAAAAAACAATCATATAGGGGTCAACTCACAATATAAATGTGTATTATGGGGGTAAAGTCGAGCCGTTTTTTTACGAGTTTTGTCACTCCATTTGTCACTCCATTTGTCACCCCAAAGCTATTTTTGAGGCAAAAAAAAATCCCTGTCCGAGGTAATATCGGCAGGGATTTTTTCAAATAATAGATATGGTTTGTATGGAGAGCGATCGTTTTGCCGAAATCAGGAAAACAATCAGTTATTTCAATATTTCCCGTTATATCAGGTATAGCTTTAAACAATCATTAAGTAGAGCTTAACCTATATTTAACCACTATGGTTGTCGCCAGGTCGGAAATTAAAGCAAAATTAAAGCAAATTGAATTTTTCGTTTTATTTTGTTATTTCTCTTTTTACTGATTACCAATGGTTTATAAATTTTTAATTGTATTTTTTATATTCATGCCCGTACCAAGCGGAATAGCCCACCTTCAGCCGATGGAAAAACCAGTCGGCATAGAATGCCGGAATGTCCGTGCTGCGGCTCGCGGAGATGATGACGGGAGCTTGCGCCTCGGCCATCATGCCGTTATCTCGCTGGATTTGTGTTTTTTGCCATTGGGTCATATCGCAATAATTGTCGTTTTATTGTGTTGTTTTGCAGCGGTTGTATGTTAGAGAAACATGGTCATAAATGCAGGCACTAAGTAGATGTCTTTGTCTTTCTGCAAGTCTTTCGTGTAAACAAGATAGCTTTGTCCGATGCGTTTGGAAAACTTGGCCTTGAATGTGTCTAGCGAAGCATGTGTTTTGTATCCGGATGATTTCACTTCGATGGGATAGATCTTGTTCCCGTGCGAAAGGATAAAGTCGATTTCATAATTGTGTTTGCCACTTTCGGTTGGCCAGGTGTGGTAGAACAAACGGTTGCCTGCCGCCGAAAGCATTTGAGCCACCAAATTTTCATACACATAGCCAAGGTCAGCTGAGAGTTTGTCAGTCAGCAGTTTTTGATAAATGACGTTCTCGGTAACCGTTTTGTCCCAAAATGCCAATGTAATGAATAGACCAGTGTCGCCTACAAACAATTTGTATTGGCTGTAGTCGGTGTGCATGGGCATCCCAACATTGGGATCGTCAGCATGGTGGGAGAAGTTTACCGTCAGACTGTCCTCCAAATTTTGTAGCAATTCGCCCATGTTGTCTTTGTCCTCACTTCGCCCGAGCACACTGGTCGCCTGATAACGAGATGCGTTTTTCGAGAGCTGAGCAGGGATGGCGCTGAACAGCCGTGCGGTTTTGCCCGAAGAGTCTATCTTCTGAAAATCGTCATTGTATAGTTCGATAATCTCGCGTTTCTTTGCATCCACTTCGGCCAAGTTGTTGGTGTTGAGGCAGGTCTCTACAGCTTGCGGCATGCCACCTACGAGCATGTACAATCTCAAGTCGCGTAGCAGCTTGCGGGTCAATGTATTGCCAAGGGAACGTTTGTTTTCAAATGAGGTCTGGAGTAAGGGCATGGTAGTAGTGTCACCTAATGCCCAGCGAAATTCTTCGTAGTCCATGGGGTACATGGTCAGCCTTGTCTCTTCGCTTGGGATCACAATGTCCTTCGTGTTCTTCTTGATGGAGAGCAGAGAACCAGTTTCGATAAAATCATAACGGTGATCTTTTACCAAGTACTTGATGGCTTGTCTCACCGCAGGACATTTCTGGATTTCATCGAATATAATCACTGAATGCCGTTCATGCAAGGTTACCCCATAGATGAACTGAAGCTGCATGTAGAAGTTGTTGCGGTCGGAGATGTTGTCCACGGCTTCCCAAACGGCAGCAGGGGCATCGGCAAAGTCAACAACAATATAGCTTTCATATTCATTGCGAGCAAATTCCTCTGCAATGGTTGACTTTCCTACTCGTCTTGCTCCTTTGATGAGCAAGGCTGTAGCACCGTCTCTGCGCTGCTTCCATTCGAGCATCTTTTCGTAAATCTTGCGTTTGAAAACCCTGTAACTTGTTTCCATTTTCCTCAAAATTTTCACCTTGTTTCAGCCGCAAAATTACTACTTTTGTCAGAATCTCACAATTTTTTCAGCGAAATATGTATGGAATCTCACAATTTTTTCAGCGAAATATGTATGGAATCTCACAATTTTAGGAATGCTCGCGATTCAAAAAAGCCGAGAAAAGTCCCCACTTTTCTCGGCTCGGTTCACAATCTTTATAATGTTTCTCCCTGTTTTAGAATTTCCGGCAAGCGGTAGCTCGTCCGTGCCTCCATCTTCCTCAATAGGTACTTGAAATCTTCGGGAATGAGTCCCCAAATCTTCAAGGCGATGTCGTTCGGAATCTCTTTGTAGAACGCTTCAGCGATGCCGCCCGTGATGCAGGCGAGGGTGTCGCTGTCGCCGCCCAACGAGACCGCCAACCTGATGGCCGACTCGAAGTCGGTGCTGTCAAAGAAAGCCACCATGGCCTCGGGCACTGTACCTTGGCATGAGGAATCCCAATCGTAAACGGGACGAATCTCGTCACAGGTGCGGTTGAGGTTGTAGCCATACTTCGTTGAAATATAATCCCTTATCTCTTCCTTGGTCTTTCCATTACGAGCCATGAAAATGGCTGCTGCCGTCGATTGCGCCCCTTTGATGCCCTCTGGATGGCTGTGGGTGATGGCGGCTGAAAGTCCAGCAACGCGTTCGGTTTCTTCCAAGCTGTCGAACATCCAACCATTCGCGCTGCAACGCATGGCGGCACCGTTGCCGAACGAGTTGTAGGGATGGCGGCCATCCTCAAAGCCCATGCTGTCTGGCTCGAACAGCCATCTGTAAAATCCGTGTCCGTATCCGCCCATAGGGCAGGGGTACTTCTTGGCAAAACTCAGAAACGAGGCTTCCAAGGTGTCCATGCCGTGCTGCGGGTCGGTCAAAAGCCAGTCGGCCACGGCCATGGTCATGATGCTGTCGTCGGTGTAGTTGTTTCGCGGCCCAAACAGCGGGAAGTCAGTGGTCTTTATGTTGTTAAATTCATATACCGAACCAACGGTATCTCCTATGATTGCTCCTAACATAACTTAAATTTGTTTATTTGTTTGTTGATGATGGTTTTGTTTTTGATGGTGTTGGTAGATACGCAAAATATTTTGCGTCTCTACCAATATGATGAATTAAACTAACTCCTCCCAGAAATCCATCGGCAAATGAATATTCTCCACGTCGATGGCACCAGCGAACAACGGCGCGATTTGGGCAGGGGTGAAGCCTGCGATGCCGCAGCCAATGCGCGTGACCAGGAAGGTCAGCTCGGGATGCTGCTTGGCGAAGGCAATGAACTCCTCCACGTAGGGAAGGATGGTATTCACATCGCCCTGCATCGTAGGGATGGCATAGCTTTGGCCTTGCAAACCCACGCCTTGTCCCATGATGGCACCAAACCTTTCAAAAGCGATACGGGATGCGCCGCCACCATGCATGCCTTGCAAATTGCTACCGAAGACAAAGATTTCGTTTCTGTGGAGTCTCCTGATATTGTCGGGCGTAACGCGATGGCAGAACTCGCTCATTTCACGATAGTTGCGGTTCTCGCGATTCAAACGAGAACGGAATAACTTGCGATCTTCTCTGGTCATGCCTGAAGTCTCGTCGAAAGCCCCCGACATTCTGGAATACATCGCCATTTTGGCTTTGCGTTCCCTATCCCAAGCCGCACCCATTCCGGTGTCATCGTCTTCAAAGTACATGTGGTTGTCGATGTTGAGCGCTTCTGAAACGGCCTCCACGTCTTGGTTGGTGCCGATGTAGGCAAAGTTCCAGCCTTCCTCGTCTTTCATGCGCTCCACGAGGGCTTTGATAGCCGCACCGTTGTATTCCTTCGAGGCGTTTTCCAGTCCGTCGGTGATGACGGTGACCATGGCCGTGGCGTCTTCCTTGTCCTTGATGGCCTTGTACAAAGCATTGATGCTGATGCCCATAGCATCGTAAAGCGGTGTACCGCAGCAAGGGCGGTATTCCCTGGATGTCAGCTTTTTGACTTGGTCAACTGGCACCATGTCATAGACCATGGTTTTCTCGCAGTTGCAGAAAATCATCAGCGACACGAAATGCTCTTGTGTGTCCTTGAAACGTTCTTGTGCCGAACGGATGCCGCCAACAGTTTCGTTGAAGCCGGAGATGGCTGCCTTGGCGATGCTGCTCATCGAGCCGCTCTT
Organism: Bacteroidales bacterium; assembly: GCA_016285515.1. Taxonomy (GTDB): domain Bacteria; phylum Bacteroidota; class Bacteroidia; order Bacteroidales; family BM520; genus RGIG7150. Next base: position 23,870 of record JAEEQW010000015.1, on the reverse strand, counting down.
GTCGAGGATAATCAGGTTATAGACCTGCGTCTTTGCATTTTTTGTTTCCATAATTTATTGTTTTTTTGAGGTTTAAATATTTAATGATTTAAAGATTGTTCAGAAACATATTCCGTGTTCATAACTTCTGAGGTCTTCGGCTGCCACGATGTGACAGCCCTACACCTTCTTCCAATCAAAACTCAAGTCGAAAATTGTTGTCTTCCTTGAATTGATCGTAGCGTTTCTTGTTAAAGGAGAACCGTGTCCCTTTCCGGCGGCGTGTTTCGTCGTCTGAATGGACATTGGGGTAAGAGGGGCGGGATCCCGAGGCAAAACTTCCGAACAAGGCCCCGATATCCATACTGCGCATTTCGCGATGTTCGCCATAATAACGACGGTCATCATCTTCCACCTCGTCAAGGATGCCAGTCTGCAGGATTTTCTTGTAGAAATTGCGGCGGTCGAACTGCACCCCAAGGATGGCTTCATAAAGCCGCTGCAACTCAGGGATGGTAAACTGTTCGTCCAACAACCCAAAACCGATCGGCTCGAAATGGATGTCTTCGCGGAGTTTTTGCATGGTCCTGCGCAAAATGTAGTCATGGTCGAAGGCAAGACGTGGCACCTCGTTGAGGGCAAACCATTGGGCTTTGGCGGCATCATCGCCCCCTTTCACTTCCGACTTTTTCGCCAAAGCGTAGAAAGCAATGGTGATGACTCGTGTACGTGGGTCACGGTCGACATCGGAGAAGGCACCGACTTGTTTGATATAGCGCAAATCCAAGCCAGTTTCATCTTTCAGCTCGCGCAAAGCACATTGCTCTGCCGTTTCGTCCATATTGAGGAAGCCGCCAGGGAAGGCCCATGCACCTTTGTAAGGCTCTATACCACGCTCAATGAGTAGGATTTTCAGGTCGTGACCGTCAAAGCCAAAAACCACACAGTCAGTCGTCACTGCCGGTCGTGGATAGTCGTAAGAATATTTCTGCGTTTCCATATTGTGTAAATTTGACGCAAAAATACAACAATTTTTTAAACCTGCAATGAAAAATGTGTAAAAATTACACTTTATTTTGTAAATTTTTTATAAAGCATTGATTATTAATTATTTACAAAGTGTAAAAATTACGCATCATAGCGCAACTTCAGCAGTGATGTTTTCTTTAACTGCGGAACGCCACGACAGAAAGAGAAAACCAAACTTGTTGGACGCTAAACATTAGCTGAGAACAAAATAGCCCTTGAGATACAAATAAAATACTAAAGCAATGGCGATGAGACCAATTAATAGTCCTAACATGATGTAGTACAAGGAAACAGTCAGGGTGCTGCGCCATATCGTCTTTACAAAGCTGAATCCCATCATTCTTCTGAAGCAAACCGTCATGACCAAGATAATGGCATACGGCTCATAGGAAGCCATTTTCTCATATATAGTGGGCGAAATAGGATAAATCAGGTTGATAACGCAACGGTAAAAGACCATCATTGTCATTGCATAGACAATGGCGACGATGTATTCGGCTCGGTAATAACGTTTCCGATTCTCTTTGCCGTAACATCTCCTTGCTGCAATAATGAACAAAGGCAATGTGAGCATGTAGCATAGCGTGTAATGGTTGAGGTAGAAATGATACCCATAAGAAATGAGTTGATAAGCCTTTTCTACCACTCGTTCATTTGCTGAGGGGACTTCGGAGACGTCTATTGGTTCATTTAGGGAAACCATGTTGTTTTTGCTGCCTGTGGCGGTGAAGATCAGGACATAAATCGTCAGTGCCAGAAACAACGTCGGAAAAGGCGAGAGATATTTGCGGCGTTTCCCGTTGAGGATTTCCACAATCATCTTACCGGGTCGTGAAAACAAGTTCTTAATAGTGTATCCGATACCGCCATCCCTGCCCAACACGCCAGCAAGGAGGTTGTCCCAAATGAATCGTAATGTGAAGCGGCCCGTTTCAGCACTTTGCCCACATTCGGGACAAAACTTTCCCTCGAACTCGGTGTTGCAGTTAAGGCATTTAGTCCTTTTAGGCACATCGCTGTTTGTGGTCTTGACTTCAGTTTGTATTTCTTGGGTTTCGTTTTCCATGTGGATTAAGGTTTGCCGGAAGCAAAAGTAGTAATAAAAGTAGTAATTATTTATAAAAATGTCGCAAAATCTAAACTATTGATTTCATAAGATTTGGATTGGATAGGATTTTGATGTGAATTGGCGGAATAATTCACGATTTGCTTTTCAAAACCATTTTCGGTATCACCACCGCTGTTTCTTCGGTGTCTTCCTTGCCCCTCCAAGCCACTATGAAGTTTATCTTTGCCAACTTCACCTGAAAGCCTTTTTCAGCCCAAACTTGTAGTTCGTCTCGCTTTTGTTTTGAAAGGCAGACCGCTTTTTCTCCAGTGGCAAGGCGCAACATTCCATCATCGAAATACAAAGGCATACCGCTACGCAGTTGCAGAATCAGCTTTTTCTTACACTTGAAGAAATCCAAATACACATCACGCATGGTAAGCTGCATCATAACTTCTTCTGGTATAGGATATTCGTTTGTGTCAAATCGGTAGTCAACCATATCCATCCCCACAAAAGCACTCGTATTGCAATGGATGTAAAGTCGCTGTCTGGCGCGAGTCATACCCACATACAATTTGCGGATTTTTTCGTCACTATTCGCCTGTTCGCCTTCCAGCATCATGTAAACAGTATCAAATTCGCGTCCTTTAGATTTATGGATGGTGGACACAAAAACCCTCTGTTGCCCATCGCCACAGAAATCTTCCAAGTTCGATTCAAAGACAAAATCCTCTAAATCGCTGCGAAATTTTGTGCGGTTGGTACGTTCAAAAGCGGCAAAAAACTCCTTGATATAGTCCAAACAAGTGCTTGTTTCATAATTGTCGAGTGTCTTTTGTTTGGCATTATTCCACAACTCTTCACTAATGGCAGGTGTTTTTAGGCCTTCATCAATCTTTTTGAGAAAATACCGCACCTCGGCCAAATTGACAAAACGAAAACCTTCAGCGGATTGAATCAACTTTGCTTTTATGCCACGCTTATTCAATAGCCCTACGATGCAAGCGGCTTCATCATTAGTGTTGGTCAGCACGCAAGCGCGTTCATTCCGATAGGTCGCCGCCAAATGGTTGACAAGCGGGATTTCAAGGTTTTTGGATTGATACTGAATAATTTGTACCTCGCCCTTTCCCTTTTGAACCGACACACAAGGTGACACTTTCATCCGATGGGAAATGCGCTGCGCAAACTGATTGGCAAAGTTCACGATAGACTGTTGGCTGCGATAGTTCTCCGTCATTTCGTATTTAGTAGCATGCATTTCATCAATGAAGGCTTGCATAAACCTACTGTCGGAGCCTCTGAATTGATAGATATTCTGGTCATCGTCGCCAACGGCAATCACACGCATTTCCTCGTTGTTCCTCATCAATGCCGTAACGAGGGCGAATTCATCCTTGTCCATATCCTGTGCCTCATCGATGACGAGTACAGATTTGTTGATGTGTCCTTGCTCGGCCTCACCGCGCTCAATCATTTCAGCGGCACGACGGACCACATCCTGCGCGTCTTCCAAATTGCCTATTTTACCCAACAAATCGAAACTAAAAGAATGGAAAGTTTTGATTTCCACGAAATAGGCAGCGTTCCCTATCAAATCAATCAGTCGTTGCTTGAACTCCGTGGCAGCGGCACGAGAGAAAGTCAACATCAGTAATTGTTCATGCTTAACATCCTCCATAATCAGCAACGAAGCTAGTTTATGCACCAACACCCGTGTCTTTCCACTGCCCGGACCAGCTGTCACAACAATGTATTTGGATTGCTTGTCGTCAATGATTCGACGTTGCTTTTCGGAAAGCATACCGAACAACTGACGGTATTTTTCTGGAGTAATGTTACGCTCAATCTCTGCAAGTCGGTCTCCTTTGAAATACTTGCCAATGAATTTCTTGTAATCGATTTGGAAATAGTCTTGAACATATTGCAACGCTGCGTTATAGTCACGTACCATCATATTGGCATATTCGCCCACGATATGGATCTGTTGCCGCTTCTGCTTGTAGAATTCGTCCAACATTCGGTAGTCCTCCAGCTTGTAGCGCAGTTTCATGTCCTTCAAACGGTGGATTTCCATTGCGTTGTATATAACCAAAAAACCACCTTCCAATTTGACGGCACCAATTTTCGAAAGATATAACAAGGCGTCTTCAATCTCTTCAATGTCGTACTTTTCGGAAAGTTGGAATAATTGGTTATTTTGGCTTGTTTCCAAGTCCTTAAGCATGGAAATCACTGAAAATTGAACGATAGTACCTTGATTTTCATCATGATTTGGTTTATGTAAGGCTATCTCATACAAGCGGTTAATGACAAATCGGCAAATGTAGAACCGTCGCTCACATTTCTTCTGAGTTTGTTCCAAATCTTGGCTCAAAATTGCGTGAACCAAACCGCTGCGTGCATCTTCCTTTTTCCTGATATAGGCTTTCACCGAAAGGAAATACAGTAAGGTCTTGATTCTCTTGATAGAAGACGAAATTTTGGCTTCTTCAGCCATCTCGTTCAATTTTTTGAAAGAGAATTCAGTATCGGATTGTACTAATATATTGAGTATGAACAGCTCCAATTTGGCAAACTGCTCAAATAGTTGTTTCGACTTGTTTTCAGAATGCTCAATGTAAGCGGAAATATCCATTGAATCGGCCAAAATGCCTTCCTGACGCATCAGATTCACGGTGTTGATGACAATTTCTTTGCTCATTCCTAGCCTGTCGGCCAAATAATCCACTCTCGACTCGGCATCATCGTCAACTGCCAAAGCGCGGCTTTTGCTTGAAATGAGCGATTTGATGATACGGAATGCATTCTGCTTTTCCTTCTCGTCAGTAAAAAGTGGCGAACATTCAATGCGTTTGTGCGCTTCATCCATGTTCTTCACCATAATGCCCGTGGCAAAAATATGAGGGACATTGTTTCCGCGACTGACATAACCCGCTTCTTCAAGGGTAGCCAGAGCAGTACGAACACGAGTTTCAATATCAGGGACCTCGTCGTTCCAACCTGCCTGACGTGCGATTTCCAAAGCGGAACAGCAGATATGTTTCCGCAACTTCGTAAAATCTTTGACAGCCTTCCAAACTTGTTGTATTTCACTGATACTCAACTTGGTTTGGTTTAGCAGAATGAAATGTTTGTCTAAATCGTGGTCGCTGTAGAGCACATAACATTTGGCAGCGGTTTTCGGATCACGACCAGCGCGCCCAGACTCTTGCACATAGTTCTCCAAAGAATCAGATATGTCGTAATGAATCACCATCCCGACATCCTTTTTGTCCACACCCATTCCAAAGGCCGAGGTGGCCACCATCGCCTGAACACGGTTGGCCATAAAGTCATTTTGGTTGGCGATTTTCTCGTTCGAATCCATCTTCCCGTTGAAGGGTAAAGCCGATAAGCCGTCAGCAGTGAGTTTTTGGGCCAATTCCTTCGTTTTTCTGGTGCGCGACACATAAATGATAGTCGGACAAGGATTGCTCATCATCAGGCCGCGAAGCATATTGTACTTATCTTCCTCTGTTTCAGCGTAAAAAACGGAATACTGAAGGTTTTTCCTTGCCGAAGATGAGGCAAAAAGTTCTAAATCCAAGTTCAGTTTCCGCTTGAAATAATCACAAATGTCAGTGATGACCTTTTGTTTTGCCGTAGCAGTGAAACAAGAAACAGGAATTGGGTGTGACAAGTGTTTCGCTTCCTGCAATTTGCGGATAAAATCACCGATATAGAGATAATCGACCCTGAAATCCTGTCCCCACGATGAGAAACAATGTGCCTCATCAATGACGAAACGTACCACATTGCGAGAGAGCAAAAGTTTTTCAATAGTCTTTGAACGCAACATTTCAGGAGCAATGTAAAGCAAAGTCGCGCTACCATCGTCCACACGGTCGAAAGCATCGGCGCGGCTCACAGGGTCAAGCAATCCATTGATGGTAACGGCTTCGGTGATGCCTTGTTCGGCAAGGTTGTCCACTTGGTCTTTCATCAGCGATTGCAAAGGCGAGATTACGACTGTCAATCCGTGCATAGCCCTACCTGCCATGAAAGCAGGCAGCTGGAAAGTAAGTGACTTGCCTCCGCCTGTGGGAAAGATGGTCAGCAACGACTCACCATTTACAGCAGCTTGTACGGCCAGTTCCTGCAAAGGTTCACCATCAAAAGTACGGAATTCGTCATAGCCAAACACAGTCTGCAAACTTTTATGGATGTTCAAACGACTTTCACAATAGGAGCATTGGCTATCGTGGCAAGGCGTGTTGCAAAGCAGTTTCAAGACATTTTCAATGTAGGGGAAATTGCGCATCAACCAAGGAGGTGTGATGGAACTACTGTCAGAACAGGAAATGAGCGCCAAACCATAGGCCAACTCCACAGGATGTAAAACCGCCAACGAACTGATCGGACTATGCGAACAGATTTTCTCTCTAAATACCTCAAAAATCGACGATTCAATTTGCTGATTTTCAATGCTGTAATTAACAAACTCGAAAAATGCCGAAAATTCTTTGACCTGATGAAGCAGACCGTAATAAATGGACTGCAATTCGGGTGCCAAGGCGTTGAAGGCATTTACTTCATCATAAAACAAATCGCGAGCTTTACGACAATCGTTCAGCGGATTGTTTACCTCTTCCGTTTGCAACTTGTCATCTTTCAACAATTTGTGGTAAGGTCGCTTGGGGAAGAGTAAAGGGGAAAGGTATAGCGTATCAATAAGTTTCTTTTTGGCAACACCCGCAATGTCTTTGAGATAGTTAATGTCGTGATGGATGATATTGTGCCCACAAATGAATTCTACATCGTTGACAAAGTGGGAAAACTCTTTTTTTGAAGTAGAATGTAATTCGATTCCAACCTCATTGACGGCACCAAAATCATGTACCCTTTTGTCATTCACTCCAACCTCAACATCGATAAACGCAACACCTGAATTATTTTTCCCACGGGGAAACAGGCCCTTACGAAAAATGCCGATGTAATCGCTGATGCTGGGCATAGAAATAACTCACTAATTTAGCGCGCAAAAATAAGAAAATTTATTTCAAATAGTGAAATAAAAACAATTTGATTCCCAAATTTATAGAGCATCTTGTATGATTTGGGGATTTTCCAACTCCAGCAGGTATTTCTTGGCGGGCAACCCGCCGCCATAGCCGGTGAGCGAGCCGTCACTGCCGATGACACGATGGCAAGGTACAAATATGCTGATAGCGTTAGCACCGTTGGCGTTGGCAACGGCACGCACCGCACGGGGCATCCCGATGCGTCGGGCGAGGTCGGCGTAGGAAACGGTCGTGCCGTATGGGATGGTGAGCAAGGTCTGCCATACTTTCTTTTGAAACTCCGTGCCTACAAAAAACAACGGGAGGTCAAAGGATTGGCGTTCATGTCGGAAATATTCGTCCAATTGCCTGCATGCCATATTGATTATCTCGGTAGGCTCTTGTCTGAAAGTACATTTCAATATTCTTTGCAGGCGGCTGTCCACAACGCGACGATGGCTTTCCACTTTCCAATCGCAAAGGCAGAGTTGACCAGCGTATGAACCGAGCATCAGCCGACCACAAGGGGAAGAGTAGGGCTGAAAATAGATGGTGTTTGGCATTATTTCAATGCTTCATGTATTGCCTTCAGGACCATCTCCTCCATTATAAAATAGGTGTCGGGGTTGGGGTGACAACCATCTCCGCTCAAAGAGGTAGGAAAGCCTTGGTTTTCGTCAGCGAGGGCGGAATGGTAGTCCACGTATATGATGCCATTGGACTCGGCGTAGGCTTTCAGGCATTTGTTAATGTCAACGATGGTCTGACCGGCGTTCTCGATTTCGGGTCTCCACCCAAACGAGGTGCAGGGCGTGATGGAGCTGATGATGGGAATGATGCCGTTGGCTTTGGCTAAAGTGCACATCGAGATGACGTTATTGACCACCTGCTCGGGAGTGACCCATAAATCGTTGTGGGCCACATCGTTGGTGCCAGCCATGATGACCACCGCCTTGGGGTGCAGGCCGATGACATCGCTCTGGAAACGCACCAGCATGTGAGCCGAGGTCTGACCTCCGATGCCCCTACCGAGGTAGTTATGTGAGGTAAAGAACTCAGGATGGAAATATGCCCAGTTCTCGGTGATAGAGTTGCCCATAAACACCACCTCAGGATACTCTTTGTCGTTGATAATCCGTTCGTTGTCAGCCTGGTAATCGTTGAAACGAAACCAGTCTTTTTGTGAAAAACCTGAAAAACACATTGCTAATAAGATAAAGGTAAATGTTAGTCTTTTCATTTTGAAAAATTTTGTGCAAAGGTATGAAAAAAATGTGGAACTGTCGCGGTTTGCTCTTGAAAGCAGCGGTCATCATATCGGGGCTACCGTCCTTGTAGCAGGTCGCAACGAGCAGCACCGGCATCAGGAAAATGACTTCTGTCACTTTGATGGGTTGTTTCAATTAAATTCAAGACCATTATGTACTCATTTTGAATTTCCTTCAACACTGAAAACCCTGCTTTGAAATACATCTTTGCAGCATAGTTTTCTTTCTGAACCGAGAGCGATATTTTTTATAACAGTTGTCATCGGATGACAATCCGAAATCCCGAACATACACCTGCAAATCTTCGTTTTTGACAATTGATTTGGGAGGAGAGGCCGCACCTTCGGGAATGAAAATGGCCTCATAAAGAAAATCTTCCATCAATGGCAGTTCCTTTTGACGAATCTTCCTGATAGTATATTGTGTCATGGTATTTGATTATTAGATACACTTACATCTTTGGATGTATTGAAACAATGTTATGAAGAAATGTACTCACACAAGCCTTTCTTTGATTTCACCCCTCTTCCAAAGGCTCCACGTGAATGGCAACATGCGTCTCTTCGCCATAGCGCTCTTTTAGACGATGTTCAATTTCGGTGGCCTTTGCGTGCGCTTCCTTCAACGACATGTCACCGTCAATCAGGATGTGCATCTCAATGGCATAATGGTTTCCGATGCGTCGGGTGCACAGCTCGTGAGGTTTGGAAACATCAGGCACACTCTGCGCAATCTCAATGATTTCGTTTTCAACCAATTCGGGCAGAGACTGCTCCATCAGCTCGCCCATGCCACTACGCAACAGGTCGATGGCCACCTTCACAATCATCGCTCCCACGGCAATAGAGGCGATAGGGTCAAGCACTGCCCAACGCTCTCCCAACAAGATGGCACCACCGATACCGATAGCCGTCCCGACCGACGAGAGCGCGTCACTGCGATGATGCCACGCATTGGCTTTCATCGCCTGCGATTGCAGTTGCTCCGCCTTGCGGTGCGTATACTGGTAAGTGAGTTCCTTCAGGAGAATCGACACCAAAGCGGCCCACAACGCAAGTGTTCCAGGCACAATGAGTGTGCCGCCATGTGCCCAAAATGCGATTTTCTTCGCTCCATCAATGAAAATGCCCACGGCAACGGCAAACAATGCCACGCCAATCAAAGTGGTGGCGAGTGTCTCGAACTTTCCATGCCCATAGTCATGCGACTTGTCCTTCGGCTTGTGGCTAATATGAACAAATAGAAGCACCACGATGTCGGTGGCGAAATCGGACAATGAATGTATGGAATCGGCAATCATGGCAGCACTGTGGCCCAAAACGCCAGCCACAAACTTGAACACCACCAAAACCAAGTTGACTACACTGCCATACAAGGTCACTTTCTGTATTTCCTTCTCGTTACTCATAAATAGTATTCTCTTTTTTAATCTCTTTTGCCAACTTTATCTTTAACGCACTTTTTTCAAATTCTTCTGATGCGTCTGCAGCAGTTTCACCGCCTGTGCGTATGGGCTTGAGGTGACGCTCTCGAAATAAGCCGCCATACTGGTAGTGTAGGTGTTCTTGTAGTAGCCTTTGGTGAATAGTTCCTCCTCGGTGAAGCTTTCAGCGAGGTCCAGCATCTCCTTGTGGGTCTGTTGCAGCCTGCGTTGGGCTTCCTCCAAGGATGTGTTTTGGTGCTTCTCCACCAGCATCTTGTCCATTTCGTGATAGCATTTGCGGTATTCGTCGGGGAGATAATCCTTTGGATGACCCTCTCGGATGTTCTGCACAAAAAAACGTTGCAGCACCTGCCATTCGTAAATGTGGATCAGCAGGTCACGCAGGCAACAGTCGTATTGCCAGCGCACACCGCATTTCTTCGGGTCAGCAACGAAACTGAAATGCGCGGTGATTTCTTCCGCTGTCATCTTTCCGATTTGATCATTGAGTTTGGTGTAACCGTCTTCGATAGCGGTGAGGAGCTCTTGTTTTGTGGTGATTTTAGACATAATTATTTTGTTTTATTGACTCACTTTCCAATCAGTTTTAGAAACCGCTTGTCGTTCATCTGTTCGTTGGTGATGTATTCGCCATCGTGGAAGACAGCGTAGGTGGTGACGGGCGTGGGAGCGTTTTGGGCCTCCTCTTTGCTCTGCAAATGGATGGCTTTGAAAGGAATTCCGTTTTCTTTCGCGACGGCCTCGACAATCGGAATGTACTTGCCGTTAAACGGACACTGGTTAGTATAGTAAATCACATATCCCATTTCGTCAATATGGGGATGCTTGGCACATTCCTTAAACTTTGGTGCCTCTGAATCTTTCGTAAAAGGCAGATACCAAAGCTGGATTCCGTTACTGGCCTCATCGCACACGCTGAAACCTTTATACTTCAGGAACTTAGGGTCGGAAAGAAAAGGCTTCTTCTTTGCCGACGACAGTACGCACAATCCTTTCTTGCCTTGGGACTTGCTGTCTTGGATGCATGCATCCAACAAATCATTAGAATATCCATGTCCTTTCAAAGAGCCTGACACCCAAAGGCAGTCGATATACATGTATCCATCGGCCAAGATGGGATTCCAGGCATTCTCGGCCGGGAGATATTCGATGAAACACTTTCCGCGTTCCACGCTTTTCAAAAACACAAGTCCATCATCAAAGCGCTCGGCAAGCCAAGCCTTTTTGGAAGCGACCTGTACATCGTTGTTGTTGGAAATGGCGCAGCAGATGTGCTCTTTCTCCAAATTGGCTTTCGTTATTCTTATGTATTCCATGATTTCAACAGGTTTCAGATTATCGGGGCAAATTTACATATTTTGGAAAGTACTATAATAAAATTCATACTTAAAATATGAGGTCATTATCGTTTTTTCTAAACTCCGATGGTAGTATGCCTGTGTTACGCTTGAAATACCTGCTAAATGTTTTTTTTGCATGGCAGCTCCAAAAGGGCTGCCTCGCTTGTTCTCACCTTGATGAAATTATTACGTAAAAACCGTAATGTAAAATACGTAATATTTGAAATTTTATGTATTTTTGCAGCGTAATAACTTAAAAAACAGATGAAATGCCAAAGAATCCATTCGTGACATCGGGTTATGAAGGTCCGGAATATTTCTGCGACAGGGAAGCGGAGACAGCGAAACTGACCCGCTTGTTGACCAACGGCAACAACGTGGTGCTGATGTCACCGCGCCGCATGGGGAAAACGGGGCTTCTATTCCATGTTTTCCAACAAACAGCCATCAAAGAAGCCTATCACACCTTCGTCATCGATATATATTCGACAAAGAACCTGAACGACCTTGTGGCCGAAATGGGGAAGGTAATCCTAAACACGCTTCAGTCAAGGAGCGAGAGGGCTTTTGAAAAGTTCGTTAGAGTGGTCACTTCATTACGGCCTGGCATCAGTTTCGACTCTTTCGGCACCCCAAATTGGAATGTAGAAGTGGGTAACATCCAGAGTGCCAATACGACATTGGACCAGATTTTCGAATACATCAACCAGTCGGAAATTCCGTGCCTGATTGCCATCGATGAGTTTCAGCAGATTTCATATTATCCCGAAAAGAACGTGGAGGCAATTTTGAGGACGAAAATACAAAGGTGTAGCAACGCTTGTTTCGTGTTCTCCGGCTCCGAACGCCATCTGCTCAGCGAAATGTTCTTCTCGACCTCGCGCCCATTCTATGCTTCCACGTCCACTCTCAATTTGGAACGTATTGATCTTACAAAATACAACGACTTCGCAAATATGCATTTCGAAAGGGCGGGAAAACATTTGGAAACAGGAGTCGTTAAGACCATTTACAATCAATTTGAAGGCGTTACATGGTATATTCAAAAGGTGCTTAATTACTTGTTTTCCAACACAAAAGAAGGTGAGATTTGCCAAAATGATTGGATTGATGCCACCGTTGATGAAATCGTGAAGGACAACAGCCCAATCTATGCCGACCTGCTTTATCAACTTACGGCAAAGCAAAAGGAGCTGTTGATGGCCATCAACAGCGAAGGCAAAATCAAGGCAGTGACAGGGTCGAAATTCATCAAGAAATACCATCTTTCAGCGGCGAGCTCTGTGCAAACCACCGTGAAGTCACTCATGGACAGGCAATTGGTTACGCGGCATCTTGGAATCTATGAAGTTTATGACAAGCTTTTTGGAATATGGCTATCAAGATTATGAAACAAACCACATTAGGCTATCTTGATTGCGGCAGCCAATATCTAATGCTGCCCGCACAAAGAAGATGAACGACCTCTGGATTTAACTTTTCTGAAACTTCCCATATCTCGCCCACTCTTCCTGCAAATCGCCCGCGTGTTCCCCAAGAAAAAACTCAGCTTGGCATTTGTCCTTGAAGGGGCTCCAATTGCCACAGACGATGCCGTCTTTGGCAATGATGGGCTGGAAGATGCCGCTGTTGTTGTGGGCACGATGCTTGTGTTCGGGGTTTAGCACGATGTCGCGGCTTTTGTAGCCAATCAGATATTCGTCGTAAGGCGGAATCAGCAAGTATTTGCCCTTGCGGAGACCACGTGTGCGACAATCGTCGGTGAGATAGAACTCGCGCTCTTCCCATCGTTCCACATGGATAGTGTTGCCAAGCAGCATAATGCCTCTTTTGCAGTCGCTGACGCCCAATCCCGACCACCAGACGAAATCATCCAATGTGGCTGGCTGGCGGCTACGAAAATAAGCGCGAGTGAAACATTTCAAAGCCTCGTCGCGCTCTGACTTTTCGGACGGAGTCTTTATTTTGTTGGCTGTGAGGGCATAGGTGGCCTTTGAGGGATGCAAGTCACCGCTACAGATAGTTCCCGACATCTCTGCCATGCGGATATGGTACGAAAGCCTGTGCTCGTCTAAGGTGATGCCCTTCTCCGTCAATGCTTCCACGAAGTTCTGTTTGGTGACACTCCCCTTGTCGGCGGCAGTTTGAGCAAGAATCTCCCTCACTTGCATCAGTTCCTCGTCAGGAATGGTGATTTTGTTGCTGCTCATCCACCCTTTGGTCACAGCGATGGCTTTGGGCGCACAAAGCGTGAGCCAGGCCCAATAGTCCTCAGCGGCCACCAATTGCCATGTGCCGCGCATGAGGTGAATTCGGATAATCCGTCCGCTGTCGTATGCTTTCTTGAAAGCCTTTGCCGAAGGTTTTTTTGTCCGCATAGCCACCGCCCACCGCATCATGCGGTATTCCTGTGCCTGCATTGCCCCCGCATGGCGCACCACCTCGGCAGGGTCGCTGAATTGTTGGGCAATTAGTTGCTGGTTAAGAAGTCTGATGGTGACCGGATTCATATATTTTTGCGGCAAAATTACAAAAAAATCCGCAATCCAACATTATAGGGCTGTCACACATTGTAGGGCTGTCACATTGTGGCAGCCGCCAAGGCGGATTGTCATTGCGGCTGCCGTGATACGACAGACATACAGGTAAACCGACATTGCGGCTGACGGGGCACGACAACACCACAGGCAAAATAGCATTGCGGCTGCCGTGATACGACAGACATACAGGTAAACCGACATTGCGGCTGCCGTGATACGACAACACCACAGGCAAAATAGCATTGCGGCTGCCGTGATACGACAGCCCTACAGGCAAACTGTTGGGAAAATTTTCATTGGGAAATGTTACGGCTTGAGGAATTATGGTTATTTTTGCATGTTATAACCTTTATTCCTGAATTATGAAAAAACTGTTTGCCGTCCTCTTCATTACCCTGCTCTCAACACAGGCTCTCTTCGCTCAAAATTCCGCACCAGTTCATTTTGATGAATGTGTCGATCTGATGGCTACGGTCTGGCGGCTCTCGGGCTCCAACGAATACAATCGGTGCATGGTTCCCAGCTATGCACACGAAGTCGATTCCGTTTTTGCTCCATTCAAGGAGCATCCAGTTGTGAAGAAGGCCAGCTGCTACCAACAGGAATATGGAATAGGATATGATGCTGTCGCTTCTTACGGCTTACATATTACCTTGACCGAAAGCGGTGCCATAGTCTTAAACGACAGCTTTTTAGAAGGTGGCGATAACTCTTTCGACCGTTGGCCAGACCAGCAGAAAAAGGAGTTCTTGGAACCGTTGAACGATTTTTACCGCGCCTCCCATTTCCACGATTGGTACTCGAAGCAAGAAGACATACATGAGCAGTTCAAACAGGCGTTCGATGCCATCAATCAGCAAGTGGACTACAGCTGGTTCGACAATTATTTCGGCCCACAAAGCGGAAGCACTTTCCGCATCGTGCTCAGTTTACTGGTAGGTCCGAACAACTACGGGTGCAGTGCACAACTGAAGGATGGCAGCACCGCATTGAGCCCTGTCATAGGCAACTGCCATGTCGATGAGAATGGAAATGCATCCTACAATGCCAATTCCGTACTGCCTATTGTCATTCACGAGTTCTGCCACCATTACTGCAACCCTCTGAACGACCAATTCTGGCCATTGATGAGCCAATCCGCCAAAAAGGTGTTCAAGGAGAGAGAAAAACAATTGCGACAAGAGGCCTACAGCTCGGCCAAGACCATGATGGACGAAACGTTTGTCCGTGCTTCAGTCATTCGATATATGAAGACGCACTACCCACAAATCGATGAACAGGCACTCGTCAAAGAGGAAGAAAAGCACGGTTTCATCCTCACCCAAACCTTGTGTGACGCACTGAAATACTATGAACAGCAACGTGAAACGTATGTCACCATGTCCGACTTCATGCCCGTCTATGTCAAAGCCGTCAATGACTTTGACTTGAAGCAATACAAGAAGCAGCAAAAACAGCAAGCCAAACTGAATGCCACGTACAAAGTCAGTATAAAGAATGGTGCCAAGAATGTTCCCAGCGGTCCTTTCCTTCTCACCATAAAATTCTCCAAACCGATGACCGAAGGTATCTCTTTGTATTTGAGTCAAGGGATAGATTTTCCTCCTGTTAAAGGCTACACATGGCGCGATGACAAGACGCTGGAGGTGTCTTTCCTCCTTGAGCCATCCCATCAGTATGGCTTTATTGTAAAGGGGGATGGGTTCTACACCAAGGACGGTCACAATGCTGGCAAGGATACGGAAATCACTTTTATCACAGGAGAATAAAAAACGTTAAAAGGTGCGAATAGAAGCGTAAACAGTAAAAACGTTTTTTTGATAGCGTTTAAAACAGTATTCCGTAAGTCCATTCGATATAGTCGATGGAATTCAGATGAATTTTCATTAAGGTGCCAATGAACATTCGGTTGGTTTTGCCAAGGTATAACTTGTAGCCAACCCGTTCGTAGTAGGGTGTGTAGAATGCAGGAAGGTAGTCTGAGCCATGATAGAGGTAATAGGCCATTCCGGCACTGAAGGCAAACCGTCCGAAAAGAATCTCGAAATCGGCGGAGGCAGCGATGTGGGTTGAGTTCCAAAAGTTGTAAGGCTCTCCGACGAGTTCGTGGCAATAGCGAGTCTCTCCTGTCCACAGCAAGTCAACGGCGACATCCCAACGGAATTTTGGGTTGAACTGTCGCGAGAAACCAAAGCGCAGTGTGTTGCCGATGAAAAAGGGTGTTTCGTCTGGCAGTTGGCCTTCTTGCCTGGTGTAGGTTTGCAGCCATCCAATGCCTTCCGAGACGAACCAGTTGTTTTGCTTCACGAAGGGCTCGGGGTCGCTGTGGATAAACTCTTTCCGTCCCTGCGGATGATAGCGCAAGGCCAGCCTGACGCTGTGACTGTTGACGCCATTGTCTGGCAGGAAGGTAGCACCGTTGGAGGAATGGTAATAGAGATAACGTGCGGCCAAATCCAAATTCTCCGAGAGTTTAATGGTTGGCCCCAGGTCAAAGCTGACATGGAAATTGAGTGCCGAGCCTAACATTTCGTTACCGTAGCGCATCCAAAGGTCGGCGCCGTAGATGATGTCGTAATCGAACGACCAGTTCTTGCCTTGATAAATCGGGCCGTTGATGAAGCCAGCCAAGGAAAAACAGTCCCCGATGGGACCGTATTGGTTCCCTTCGTGCGTGTAATAGATGACGCTGTCGAGGGTGTTGTGCGTGTAACCAAACAGCAGTCCGTATGAAGGATAAGCGTATTCCTGCTGCCAACGCTTTTCACCTGTGGTCTGACATCCAATGCGGAGGTCAAAGCTGTATTGCATGTAGTCCGAAATGTACTTATGCCGCTCGCTGAACGGGGTGTAGTGACCCACGTTGAAGCCAGGTTCATAATAGATGGACTGCCCCAGACCAATCGAAGAAAAGCCTAAAATAAAAAACCAAACTAAGAGAAAGCGTCCACTCATTCTAACTAACATAATTTCAACCTGGCAAGTTTCCATAACCAGCCAACATCTGTTCAAAAATAGTGTTCATGATTCTATAATTCTAATGAGTTGATTGATCATATTCTTTTTCTTTCCTACATTCGCATACTCTCTCAAAATGCTCTTGTCAAAGCGAGAAAGTTCGTCCATGTCGAAACGAATGTCATCTTCCAGCCAAATTAATATTTCATTTCTGTAGCGCAAATTGAGGTACGATATGTCCGCTATCAAGTCGCAGAGAGCTTTCTCCGGCGAGGCAATCAAAAACGAGGAACCGTTTGCCGTTTTTTCCATTCTAACGCCAATATGGAAAGCCGCTTCATCAACATGAACGTATTCAAACCTTGCCAAGGAATTTTGGAAGATGCGGCTGCGCTTTGTCGTTACGGAAGAGACTGTATGAACTTGTTCAGGAATCAGGCCATAATATCTCAAAGCATATTGCATCGACACATACGAAGGGCCATAGAGATGATTGGCTATCAAGCCCTCAGACAGAAGCTGGCCTGATGCTTGTGAAGTAGGCACATAAAGCCCTTGCTTCAGTCGCAGAAGAGTCTTTTCCTTTTCTAAAGCACTGATTTTATTATACTTGCACTTATACTCTGGGAAAAAAGCAGCCAGAGTTGCAAAGTCAATCGGGGTGTTTCCTATCTCTTTCCAAAGATTCTTTGTCATTATAGAATTTCTTTCTGGCTGCAAAAATAGTAAAAATTTGCATACCTTCTTGAAAACATCTTCTTTTTCTGTGCAAAATTTTGCAAATAGTATTGATGGTTTGACAATTTTCGGAATAGAATGTTAATCCGACTAACTGGATTGCCTAATTTCCACATTAAGAAATATTATAAGTTTCTTGGAAATGATTTTTCTATTTCAACATCACCCAATTGGGGAAAAAAACTATTTTTGCTTTTCGAATTGTCGAATAACAAAAAAAACCATATTTCCATGAAGAAGTTTTTATTATCCCTTTGCCTAATCGCCGCCTGTGTTGGCAGTGTGATGGCTGGCCCTGTCGACCAACAGAAGGCCGAAAAATTGGGTGCCAAGTTCCTGGGCACCACCGCTGTAGGACAGAAAAATGCAGACATTCAACTGAATTGTGTGTCAGCAGCTGTTGACTTAAATCGCGGCGGCACCGACTACTACGTCTTCAACGTCAAAGGCGGCGAAGGTTTCGTCATCATCGCCGGCGATGACCGCGTGAAGCCTGTTTTGGCCTACTCCACTTCGGGCCAATACGACCCGCAAAATGTTTCCGAAGGCTTCCAGTTCACCTTGGACAGCTACCGTGAAGAAATTAATTATGTGCGCGAACACAACCTTGTCGCCACACCCGACATCGTCGCTGAATGGAATTCGGTGAGCCAGACAGGCAGCCTACAGAAAGGCCGCTCGACCCAAGCCGTAGTCGGTCCGCTTTGCCAATCACTTTGGAACCAGAACTTCCCCTGGAACAGCCAATGCCCCGAAGACCCCGAAGGCAATGGTGGTCATGTCTATGCAGGCTGTGTGGCAATAGCCATGGCACAGGTGATGAAGTTTTATGATTGGCCGCCGCAAGGGGTCGGTTCCCATTCCTACTATCCTTCAGGGTATCCACAACAAACCGCTAATTTCGGCACTACCGAATACCATTTCGAGTTGATGCCTTTGACCTTGGATTCCACCAGCACTGAGGACGAAATCTTCTACATCGCTCAATTCCTGCATCACTGCGGCATCTCTGTCGATATGCAATATAGTGGTAGCGGCAGTGGTGCCTATTCCGAAGACGTCCCACCTGCGTTGCGCAACTATTTCCGCTACAACTGCGACGACCATGTCAGCAACTACAATTTCATCCCTGGCATGGGCTATTCCAACGAGCAATGGGCCCAAATGTTGAAAGACGGTGGCCTGGATGAGCAGATTCCACTTTACTACAGTGGTTCCGACGACAACTGGCAAGGCGGTCACGCCTTTGTGTGCGATGGATACGATGAGAACGACTACTTCCACTTCAACTGGGGCTGGAGTGGACGAGATGATGCATGGTGCCCTATCGGCGCACTCAACACCACAAAATATGCATTCAACCTTTTGAATGGTTTTACCGGACATATCGTCCCCAACACAAACGAATATTACCAACGTCCCGACAGCGTCTCCAACATGCAAGTGGTTGAAAAGGACTCTTTCGATGGTGTCATTCTAAGCTGGACCAACCCTTCAACCGACCTCAACGGCAACGCCTTGACTACGATTGATTCCGTCACCATACGCCGCAACTTCGAGGTTATTGCAACTTTGACCGAAGTCCAAGTGGGTGCGGAAATGAGCTATGAGGACAGCAGTCTTGCTCCTGGTCTATACGAGTACTCCATCTTCGTCACCAACGAGGCAGGCATAAGCCGCACCACCTACCGCAGCGTCCTTGTGGGCGAGAAATGCGACCTCGCCTTCGTATTACACGACAACGGTGGCGACGGCTGGAAAGGTGCGTCTATCAGCGTGACCTCCGAAAGCGGACAACGCATCGCTATCATCACCATGATGGAAGGCGCCGAGCAAACCATCACCCTGCCCCTACTGAAAGGTGACCTCAACTTCATCTGGAACCACGGCTGGTACCACAGCAACGAACAATACGACACCGACTTTGAATGCTCGTTCACCGTCTTGGATTGGGAAGGCAATGAACTTTTCGTCAGCGATGAGCTTGAGGACGGTGTCTTCCTGACCTATAACAACGACTGTGAAGAAGGCACTTTGACCTGCTATCCCGTGCAGAACCTCGAAGGCGAATACCAATGGCACAACGATGAGGAGTATGGCGCCCACCTCACTTGGGACAGTCCTGTCTTCACCGCAAACCTCCATCATTTCAAGGTGATTCGCACCACGGGTGTTAACAAGGATGAAGAACTCATTGCAGAGATTTCCTACAATGGTACCGGAAGTTACGAGTTCTTCGACAACATCTATGGCATCACGCCTGAAGACGCCTATTACTCCGTCAACTGCGTTTATATCCGCGGAGATGAGCAGTGCGAGTCGGAATATATGGATTTGTTGATTCACTTCACTGATGTTTCAGAAAACGCTCAAGATATCCGTTTATTCCCCAATCCTACCACTGGAATCCTAAAGGTTGAATGTTTGGGTGAAGTGCGTGTTTCCGTCAGCAATTTGCTGGGTCAGGAAATTTTGAACACGGTTATCAATGGTCCATCCACCATTGACCTAGGGGGTTGCAAGTCAGGCCTCTACATGGTTCGCCTCGAAACCAGAAACACGGTGACAGTGCGAAAAGTGACTGTGGAATAAGTGATCCTATCATTTCTCTGTATATTTAAAACTTTTTATATTTTTGCAGAAAATTTTAACTATGAAGAGAATAGAAAGGGAAGCATATACAGACCATATTCTGAACTTGTTAGACAAGGGAGAAGTGGTCGTACTCACGGGTCATTGCAGGGCCGGAAAGAGTTGTATTCTTGAGTGTTTAGCTGATTTGCTGAAAGAAAGGGGCAATGTGATGTATATTGATATGGAGAACCCCGACTATGCCGACATCAACTCATTCAGGCAGTTAAACGATTGGATAAAAGCCCACATTGCACAGGGACAGCATAACTACCTACTGATTGACGAGGTGCAGGAGATAACGTCTTTTGAAAAGGCGTTGCGCTACTGGGTGAAGCAACCGAATATGGATATCGTGGTGACGGGCAGCAACGCGATGATGCTGTCGAGCGATATTGCCTCAGTATTCGCCGGCAGATATCTGCGGGTCCATATTCAGAGCCTAAATTATTGTGAGTTCCTACAGTTTCACAAGATTTCGCCTTCACCTGAAGCACTGACTTCCTATCTGCGCTGGGGCGGGTTACCATTCCTGTGTAACATTCCTGCTGAGGATATCCGCACACGCACTGACTACCTTGGTAGCATCTACGACACCATTTTCGTGAAGGACATCATCAACCGAAAGCAGATAAGGAATGTTGCATTCATCGATAATCTGGCGCGATTTGTGGCCGACAACAGCGGGAAACTGTTCTCTGCCAACAGCATAGCCAAATGTCTGAAAAACGGAGAGTCATCAGTCTCTTCGAATACCGTGGCCGACTATATGGACACTCTGTGCGCCACCTATATGATTGACCGCGTACAGCGTTATGACATCCGGGGAAAACGGCTTTTCGAGCAACAGGAAAAATACTATTACGAAGACCTTGGCATCCGCAATTACCTTTGTCGTGACAAACGCCAGCCAGATATGGAGAAGGTGCTGGAAAATGCAGTTTATATCAAGTTGCTGAATATGGGATATACTGTCTATGTGGGCCAGCTCGACGGCAAAGAGATTGATTTCGTAGCCCGTCGCGGTGATGAGGTTGCTTATTATCAGGTGTCGCTGCAAATATCGAGTCCCGAGACTTACGAGCGCGAATATGGCAACCTCAAGCGTATCAAGGACAACTACCCGAAGTATGTCATCACAATGGATCCTATAGCGCAACTAGTCAACGATGAAGGGATAATCACATTGCAGGCATCGGAGTTTTTGCTTTAGGATTGATTGTAAGCCCACCACCGTTGACTACAGGGTAAGGGGATATTGAGGGAAAAGATTAGAAAAGCTCGCAGCTTTCCCGTTTATAAACGAGATGAACCGTCTGTTACTTCTGAACGCCCGCCACAAAGCAGAAACAGCAGACAAACCACCGCAATAGCTTGCAGCCGATAAGTAAACCACCAATGCAGATAGCTGTGGTTGGCCAAAATGAGGTACCAAATGTATGGCATCATACCAATGAGCAAGAGCAAAACAGCTTTCTTATAGCTGATTTTCAAGTGTTTAATAAAACTAAAAACTAGCAAAACCACAGAGGCAATGCCGATAATCCACAGGTTGAGCATGTCGAAATTCCTCGTCACGGTTTCCCAGCGGGTGAATTCCTCAGCCTCCATGCGGTAAAGGCCTACCTTGTAGGCATCGGCGAAGATGTTTTGGCCTAAAATGAGGCTCGCCAAGGCCCATTTCGAGACAAATGTCAGGGTAAATCCCAGGCCCCAAAGCAAGGTTATTTTGCTGATTTCAATGAAGTTATCCTTAAAACGGAAGTCTTCATCGTCTTTCAATGAGAGCATGACGACCAAAGGAATTCCCAAAGTCAGCAAGGGCGTAGTGAGCAGGTCGAAATAACAAGTCAGGGAGCCAATGACGAAAAACAAAAGGCCGAAATTGGCTAATTTTCCATACTTTATAACCAGAAAGCTACCGATGACGGTAAGTGCCAAAACAGGAAAAAACTGCATCGAAAACTGCATCACGAAACCGTATGTGACCAGAAAACTCATCGCCAAGGCCAAAGTTTTCATCATGCCTGCTTTGGGGTAATAGGCGCAAAGCAGCGCAACGATAAGCAACGAGCTGACAATGAACAGAATATGCCTCAATGTCAAGAAATCCATGATTAGGAAAAACGGACGAAAAAGAAAGGTGTTGCCGTGCCAATAGCGCGCATAGTGCCGTGCTTCAAGGGTTTCGCCATTCACCGTGCGGAGCAGAAGACCCGTTTGGTCCCAGTCGCGACCTTTTTCGCTCATGCGGACCATCCTCATGGCGGATTTGACAGGCTGTTTGCGGTCGATGCTGTGTATCTGATTCATAATCAGAGCGTCGGTGAAGTTATCCATCTGGCATTGTTCCTTATTAATAATAGCTTTCGGATACAGCCCTTCTTCCGCTATCACGGGCGCAGATTCCGAAATATGTGCTTTGATGCTCTTGTCGGGAAGCAGGCACGACAGGACGGCAAAGGCGAAATAGGCTGCAATGAGGATGACGAAGGTCTTGCAAAAAAGGATAAATTTATTCATTTTCAAAGGCAATCAGTTGAAGTTCAAAGGCCTTTCGGTTGTGGCTGATGATGACATCAAGGCAAAGCCCCGTGAAAAGCGACAAGAGTCCGGCCAAAGCCAAAAAGCCCGAAGTAATCAAGGTGGGGAAACGCGGCACGAGGCCGATTTTCAGATACTCAGCCAGCACAGGGATGAACAGCCCAATGGCTACGGCCAACAACACTGCCCCCAAGGTGCCGAAAAACAGCATCGGACGGTAGTTTTTGAACAGCGAAAAGATGATTTTCAAGATTTTAAAACCGTCTTTCACTGTGTTAAGCTTGGAGTTCCCTTCTTTTCGGTCGCTATATTCTATTGGTTTTTCCACGATGTTGAAGCGCTTGTCCAAGGCGTGGATGGTCATCTCGGTCTCGATTTCGAAGCCTTCGGACATGACGGGAAACAGTTTGACGAACCTGCGGCTGAAAGCGCGATAGCCGGTCATAATGTCATGGATTTCAACGTTCCAGAGGCGGTTGATGAGACTGCGCACGAGCTTATTGCCCGAGTTGTGGAGCGGACGTTTGTTCACCGAGAAGTAGGTGGTCGAGAGACGGTCGCCGATGACCATGTCAACGTCGCCTTCCAGCACAGGCTTGACCATATCCAAGGCGGCTTGGGCGGGATAGGTGCCGTCGCCATCGGCCATAAGATAACAGTCGGCCTTGATTTCGCGAAACATGCGCCGCACCACGTTGCCCTTGCCTTGTCGAGACTCGTGCCTGACTACGGCTCCAGCTTCGGCAGCAATTTGTGCTGTGCCGTCGGTCGAGTTGTTGTCATAAACGTAAACAACGGCTTCAGGAAGGGCGGCCTTGAAGTCGGCCACCACCTTGCCAATGGACTGCGCCTCGTTGTAGCAGGGAATCAGGACGGCGATGCGTTGTGGTGTCGAGTCGTTCATTGCACTGGTGATTTACGAAGGCAAACCTTAGATTTGCAGTGTGATTGTCTGCGAACCAGGAATGCGAGAGCAAAAATAGTTAATTTGCGTGAAATACAGATAAAAATTCTATAAAAAATAACACATAATCAAGACAGTGTAATCGGACGGCTAACAATCAAGGCAAATGGGAAAGGCCCAAGTATCTCTTTTGCACCGCCTAACTTCCGTTGGCCACAAGGCCTGGATAAAGATATGCTTTCCAAACCGATAAGGTATTCTTATGAATTGACAATGATTTTTTGAGAGTTTTTTTCGGTAGGAGTAAATATTTTGTAGTTCCGTTGATATGCTTCGTCTCTTTTGATGACGGCGAACATGCGACTTACGAGTTTGGCACGGATGACATTGAGGACACACATG
>JAEEQW010000036.1 GCA_016285515.1 Bacteroidales bacterium | reverse complement strand
CATATTCTTGACCACTTTGATATGTGCTGGCTGTACATCGACACACGAAAACTGTGCCGTGTACTGCCAGTTCGCTTTTGAAGAGAACTTTGGCAACGAGGAGTCTAAGCCCGATACTACCGTCTTTTCCTCGCTGAGCTTGGAGCCTGAGTGGTTGTTCCCCAATGGCCCTGTGCGTGGTATGACGTATGTCGATGAACGTCCAGAGACGATTGTTCATGGCATTTCGCTGCCTTGTGTCAATATGTCATCGAAGCAGAACGGGGAGATCCCTTGCCAGATGGCTCGTCGCATCCGGTCGGAGCATTTTGCGGTAATGGTTGAGATGTTCTTCGAGCCTAAGGATGGCGATGCTGCGGGATTGATTGTTTCGACAAACAATGCTTCAAGTTCACAGGTCTCCAAGGGTTTAAGCTCCCTTTTCTTTTACCGCGATTTAGGTGGTCTCGCCCTGCATCGCATAAACCACCAAGGCTTCGACCTCCTTGCCGAGACCGAGCTCCCCGACTTCGTCACTCGCGTCTATCTCCGCATAGAGCGCAGCGGCCCTCACTTCTCCTTCTTCTATCGTTACGAAGGCAGTGGTCCCGATGATTGGACCCAGGTAGGAGATGCTATAGACATAACCTCCGATTCATCAAGTGATGTTGATGCCACCCTTATCGGGTTGTGTGCGGTGCAATTTGAAGATAAATGACTTTGTCCCATAGTTGCCGATGACTCAACAACTATGGGACAAAGGTACTGTTTTGGTCGTACACTAATGTTATTGTGCACATAGATTATGGAATTGTCTTTTGCTATGCTGCAATAAAAGACTTCATTACTTACAATGATTATAGTAATGCAACTGTCATAATAACTGACTGATTTTAGCCCAGTAGAAGTATGCTTCTGGAGATTGCCTCTTCAGTCTGTTTAATTTGTTCGATAATTTTGGATTTATGTCAAGAGCAGCTATTGACATAGGATCACCATTGTATCTTTCAATTTCCGTTTGTCTCTTTTCAAGTAATGTTGCTAAATAAGCTGCACGTGAAGCATCAATAATGGCATTCTCAATGAAGTAATCACCATGGAACATGAATGACTTGATACGGCTAATGCCTCGCTGGAGCATCGCAAAATCCCCTTTCCCTTCTGCACCACGAGTAACAAGGCATAGAGAAGTCTGTCGAATATCCTCAAAGATGAGTTGAGGGTTATTCTCCAGCCCTCGATATGACAATTCCACCTCAGCGATACGTGCAAATGATTTGGATGTGACTTCCAGATTGTCAACCTCATCGAAAAGGCGAGCGATGTCATAAAGCTGCTTGATGATTTCCATGCTACAATCGCGTGCTCCACCTTCATGATTCTTCTTGAAATAAGGAATACCTGTAGTGTTGGGTGCATAAGCAGTCAGTTTGTCGCCAAGGATGTCTCCTATTGACGGTACTTTCACGACATTAGGTGTCCCGTCTATTTTCAAGAATGGCCCATCAATAGGTAATTCCAACACTTCTTCATAGTTGCAGTCTTCATTCAGAACATCAAGCAATATGCTTTCCTGCCTGTCGCTGTCATTAAGAAATGCAACTTTATAGAAGAATTTTGCATGAGACTTGGGAATATTTGTACCACGCTGAATGCGTTCTACTGATTTATAATCAATAAAACCGAAATCCTTATAAGACTTCAGATATTGTTCTATGTCAGTCCCAGGAGGACAAATTATGTCGATGTCGATTGATAATCTGTGGTGACCGTTCTTCAGGAGGAGCATCAAGCAGGAACCGCCCTTGAAATGGAATGAACATCCTGATTGTGCCAGCATATCCAAAAGTGAGAAGGCACGAATTACTTTCTCTAAAATATTCTTATCATTATATTGGAGTTCTTTTGACTTTTGGTCAATCCAACCCGTTGTGAAACAGTCTTTGCTAATCATTTTGTCTGATTGACGAGTTCTTGTATTTCTTGACTGATGCTTCTGCGCTTAGCATAGCGCATAAGTCGCTGTGTGTTGATTGTGTATTGGCTAAAAGCCAACTGGTAGATGTTCAAGGACTCAGATCCGCGCAAATAGTCGAAGTCTGCATCCTTTTGAGTATCAACTAACAGTTTTTCCAAAGTGGGAACCTTTATACCGTCTGTCTCCACCAGAGGAGACTCCGTGACTAAAGTTTTCACGATGACACATTCTTCACGAAGGTCTATGTAATCGTACATGAAGGTGGCGTTAGGTTGTCGATACACATTCTTATAGAGTTCTTTCAGACGGATGAAAACCGATTCAACAGCATCGCGGTTCGTTTCAACATATATTGCGTGATTGATTGACAGATGATGTTGAATGGAGGAAAGTATGCTTCCGTCATAGACACAGAAGTCTGTAAAAGGAAGATCCGCTTTCATCTTCAAATAGATTTCCTTGGCTAACTTTGAAGGTTTGTAAGTAAATGGTTGCTTTTTGGTAATGGTATAAACACCCTGGCCGACTCGTACCAGTTCATTGTCTTTAGCCAACTTGCTAAGGTACTGTCGAGCAGTTGCAGGCTTCATGCCACAAACTGTTGCCAAGATATTGGCATTAATCATGTGGTATGTTTGGGCAATCTCCAGTATTTTTATCTTACATGCATTCATATTCACTTGATTTCGGATGCAAAGATAATATAAATTTGGCAATAAACAAAATTTGTTGCCGAATTTATATAAAATAATCCTTGATAAATGCTATTTTCTGAAGAAAAAAGCATCTTTATATTCATTTTTCAGTTAATAAGTGACGATTCATACTTTTTTGTGGTCGTAATGGATAATACCTGGTGGATGACTGGCCAGTATATCCTATCCTGACGGATCTTTTGCGAGAGTTGGAAGAATAATGTTGAAGCATCTCGCCCAATTGATATGTTTTTGTTCTAATTTGTTAAAAAATCAAACGTAAAATAAGAAAAAATGCCCGTCAGAGTATTTTTTCTTGTTTTTTTGTTGGAGTTATGAAATTTGTTCGTATATTTGCATCGTCATCTGACACTTGAAATCCATTTGTGGACACCGTTTAGACAGTTGTAAGTCTTTCGGAAATGTGTGAGTGACACGTATATCAAGAAAGACGTATTCGACGTTTATCTTCAATAGTTCGCCGAACTTTCCACCACGAGAACTATAAACCATCGAAGATGACTGCAACGAAACGTCTGCGTGATGTGATTTTCGCATCTCGATTCTTTTTGGCATTACTATGCCTGAAAGAATTGAAGTTTTACAAATACACATCCACGTGGGCTATCATCGTTGCTTATCAAGGTGGTTAAGGCACGTGGAAAGGCCTGGCGAACGTGGTAAGCAGAGATG
>JAEEQW010000025.1 GCA_016285515.1 Bacteroidales bacterium | reverse complement strand
GCGATGAATATCAAACAAACCAAAATCCTCTTTCGTTTTCACAAAAAAAGAGCCTGTTGCATTGAGGAGCTTCTGAAAACACCATTTCCTGTAAACAGTAAAAGTATTGGAATACATTGTTTTTAACGAATCCATCAAAGGCACATACGATGACAGGCCTTCATCCAACGCCACATAATGAATTTCCCTATTATGTATGCAAACATTAGACAACAAACGTAAGGATATATTTGAAAGGGGGCGCAACAAAAAGACTGGTGCACCTGTTTTTCTTGACAACAAGAATTTTATCAAGTTACCAATTTTGTACGGCTGTTTTCTGTTTTTACAAAAATATATTCCTTCAAAAAGACCCTCATATATTGATACTTGTTCCTCTGTTATGCGATATTTGACCGGATTAGCGAAAGGCACAGATTCAACAATCAACACACCATTGGTTAGATTGTGAGTGTGTATGTATGCCACTGCGACGTCAAATTGCCATGAGGTTAAAACAGACACAATAAAATCACACTTATCCAAAATAGGAATATCTGACACATAATCAACGTATTGGATCCTTGGTTCTTGTTTCATTTATGCTTGTATCTTTAAGTATTCAAAATATTCTTGGTTAAAAAACAGTTAAAATCTTAATAAAAATAACGGCTGGTCATATCTTATTCATCTAATTAAAGCAACTCCCAAATCTCCCCTACTGTCTTCGCGCACCCCACATTGGGATATTGGTTGACATCATCAGCCGTTTGAAAGCCGAAGCCGTAAGTCACGCCGAGGAAGTCGATCCCGGCCTCCTGCGCACCGAGAGCATCATAAGAGCTGTCGCCGACGAGCAAAGCGGACCTGATGTCTCCGTAGCACTGTTCCACACACTTATGCAACAACTGTGCTTTAGTCAGTTTTACTTCCGACAAAGTACCACATATCACGTCGAAGAAAGATGCGATATTCAGGAAAGAGAGCATCTTTTGAGCGGTTTCCTCGTATTTCAAGGTTGCTACAGCAAGCTTAAGCCCTCGACTTTTGAGTTGTGACAACAAATGTGGAATCCCTTCATATAGGGAAGCCTCATACAATCCTTTGGTTAGTGCATATTCCTTATGGTAACCGACTGCGCGCTCCAACTCATGGCCTGTCAAATGAAAATTCCTTTCGTAAGACTCGTGCATGGGTGGCCCTATGTGCGAGCGCATTTGCGCACTTGTGATTGGCGGCAAACTCATCATCTTTTGTGCATGCCGGATACAATTGTATATACCTTCGGAGGTGTCTGCCAAAGTGCCGTCGAGATCAAAAATGATGGTTTGATAGGGGCTCATAATGGTCGGTCGTTATAAAGAGATGGCGTCACAAATTCAATAATCAATTTTTCTTTCAGCTCAGAAATCCTATCCCTAATGGCATTATTGAGTTTTTCAAAACGGTCTTTATCCTGTTCCTGTCGCAAATCTGCTTGGGCATAATTGGCTTCCCCATATTTATATCCGTCAAGCCCTGCCAAAAAAACTTTTTTGGGATGCAATTTGGTTAGAAGATTTAGTGCCATCATAGCAGAATTGTCTATGATATCGTCTGATTCGTTTAGCAAGCTGGAATAGTCAAGAACAATCTTGTCCTGCTGTTCAATTCGAATGTTAGACGTATGAATGAGTCGTGATTGCAGCGGTTTCTCATTAAAAATGGTATTGTATCGTTTCAAATTGCTCAAGAAAGTGAAGTCGCAATCAATATCGTCCGGAACAAATCCGACAGAAATGGAGATACAATCGTTAGCTGCAATAGTGCGACATATTTCGTTATGATAAGTGCTTGTCGTGGGGCCTGGTGCCAGCAACATGACATTGCGGTCAGCAATAACTTGTTCCAGTTGTATAACAGCTTCCCTGTCGTCAATTTTTCTGGATTGGAATTCCAAATACTTGTTTTCTGCCAAGTTTTTGTCGAAAAGGGATCTTTTGTCGGGTTCAATCATCCGCAGGATGGCGGAGATATTCCGGACGGTCAATGTCTGCTTTCCACTCAAGTATGTCGCATAGTTCGGGTGACAGCCGTTGATGGCTGCCAGATAGTAAGGGACACTGTATCCCCAAGAGAAATTCTCCCTGATTCGCAGAATAAACTCATCCACGATCTCCAAAATGGGTTCTATTTCGTATCGTCTCGAAATATGTTCGTTCAAATAGTTGGTAATCAATTCAGTATTGAGGTTCCCCGCTGCTCTTCCCATACCATAAACGGAGGCATCTAACAGAAGCGTACGGCCGGACACATGATGGATTAGTGCTTGGCAGTTGGAGAAAGAAAGCTGCAGATTGTTGTGCGAGTGGAAACCCAAACGGATAGTGGGTGAAAGATGTTGGTCTATGAAATTGTAAAACCGAAGAACATCCTCCTTATGCATTAGTCCCAGAGTGTCAACAAAATATAATGCGTAGGGGTTTAATTCGTTGACCTGTTGAATTAAAAACAGAAGTTGGTCTTTCGTATAACTTGTTGTTCCAACGGGTTGAATGAAAATTTTATATCCTTTTTCCTTCACCTGGTGGCAGAAACGAATTCCCTCGGCAATCTCGTTATGATGGAATGAGACCCGAATGCCGTCAATGGACGATCCGTCGAAGGGTGTCAGCTGGGCAATGTCATATTCCCCATAGCAAGCCATGGCCACGTACAAGGAGTGTTTCCTATTAGCGGGAATGAATTGGCTGATCTGCTCCACAGTTTGAAAAAGGGATTCGTCTGCATTATACTCACCGTCTTCCAGAAAGCCGCACTCCACCACATCAATTCCTGATTCGGTGAGTTGCGAGATGATTTTTCCGATGGCATAACGGCCAAAATGAAAATCATTCACGTAACCGCCGTCACGGAGGGTGCAGTCAAGGATTTGAATGTTATTGTTCATTGTAAAAAACAATTTCTCCGTTGGATATACGTCTTTTAATCACAGCCCGCACCACTTCCAGATCCGCTTTTGTGTCAACTGACAAAGTTTCTGCGGGAATCTCAATGAATTTGATTTTTTTCCCGTTTTCCAAAAATCTGTATTCGTCGATGTCCTCAATACCTTCAATCTTACCTCTTGGTGTTTTTCCGCAAAAGAGCAATGCACTTCTGGTAAAGCATTGTATGCCCACAAATTTCATATAATCAAAATTTGAACTGGCTTTAGGATAAGGTATAGGTGTTCTTGCCAAATACAAGGCATAACCTTGATTGTCTGTGGCTATTTTAATGCGGGAAACATCATTCACCTCTACAGGTTTGACGATTTTTGTCATGGCATTGGCAAAATAGAATCCGGCAGGGTCTATTGATTCATTCGGGAGGAGACATTCTATGTATTCAGGTTTCATTAGAGGCTCGTCACCATTGATGTTGATATAGAAATCAGCCTCAATTTTTTCTGCCACCTCAGCAAGCCTGTCCAAATGAGTAGGATGCTTGTCGGAAGTGAGGATATATTTCATGTGATAGTCTTCGCACACGTTAGCGATAGATTGATCATCGGTGGCAACGAACACATCACTTATACCCTTGGCTAGTTTGAACTGCTGATACACCCACCATATCATGGGTTTTCCGCAGATGTCAGCGAGCGGTTTTCCGGGGAAGCGGGTGGATTTGTACCGTGCGGGGATAACGCCTACTATTTTCGGTTCTTTCATAACTTACGCTTTTTTTATCACTTTACGATATGATAATGTACCATTAATTGAAACTGCAAATATATTGAATTAATGTGAAACTTCAAGCAGCTTTGTGGGTACGGATTAATAATTCACGCACTCAATTCTGGAGTGCATTATACTTTCCGCCAATTCGAAATCTTCAGGATTATCAATATCAATCCCTTCTATCTCATCAACCTCGGCGAAATAGGGATTGTCCCCCACTCTTTGACGCTTCTGCAGCCATGTGTTTCGGCTGAAGATATAAAACGCACTGGTTTCAACATACACAGGACTGATATCCTGTGTGCGGATAATATGTTTCAATGAATAGTTAAGCGGTTTCCCGTCGTACCAGACAAAAGTCTGTATTTTCTTGACACAGAGTGCAGAATCATATTTTGAATCAATCACCTGGTTAGTGGCATTCTCAATTGTCTGTGCCTTGATGAATGGTGAAGTGGTATGTACGAGTATATATATGTCTGCATCCATAACTTTCAGAAACGAATCATAAATATCCTCTCCCAATATCGAATCCTTATCCAATGATTCCGGTCGTTTCAGAAATTTCACTCCCTCAGGCAAATATTTGACTATTTCCTCTGAACTGCAATAAGCATATATTTCGTCAACATTCCTCACCTGTACAAGTTGTTCAAACACGTAACATAACAATGGCTTTCCACCAAGCAGTTTCAAATTCTTGCCGATGACTCTTTTGCTGTTCAGACGGATTGGAACAAAGGCTACGACTTTCATTCTACAGACAGTTGATACTATCAATAATACCTACAAATTTGCCCTTGTCATCAACGACGACGAGAGAATGAATGTTGTATTTGCTCAACTGTGCAGCCGCTTCCGACAACTTGGCCTCACAGGAAATAAGTTTGGGTGACTTGCTCATTATGTCTTCCACATTAATATCGAAGAATTTGTCCTTCTGACTTTGCATCGCTCGTCTGACATCTCCATCCGTAATGACACCAATAATCTTATTGTTTTCCATCACGACGGCAATACTGAGTTTTGCCTTGCTTATTGCAATCATGGCATCGCAAACTTTTGTCTCCTTGGTTGTAACAGGTAAATCACTGCTAATCATATAGTCTTTTACTCTTGCATGTAATTTCTTTCCAAGAGCACCTCCGGGATGGAATAGCGCAAAGTCGGACACCTTGAAATTCCGTTTTTTTATAAGTGCACATGCTATCGCGTCACCCATCGCTAATGTTGCAGTCGTGGAAGATGTCGGTGCAAGGTTCAGCG
Organism: Bacteroidales bacterium; assembly: GCA_016285515.1. Classification (GTDB taxonomy): domain Bacteria; phylum Bacteroidota; class Bacteroidia; order Bacteroidales; family BM520; genus RGIG7150. The sequence goes on along the minus strand of JAEEQW010000025.1, from coordinate 12,826 downwards.
GTCCCGCCTCCCGTTTGACCGCAATATTCAGATGATAAGTGGAATATTGTGCTAAAGTTGAGGAAGGATTGCCCGACATTCCAATAATAGGTATCTTTCTGTCAATAAGAAGTGGTATGATTCTCAGAAGTTCAGCAGTTTGCCCTGAATATGAAATGGCAAGTACGACATCTTCGGGAGTAAACATTCCCAAATCGCCATGATATGCATCAAGAGGATTTACGAAGAATGAAGGAGTACCTGTACTTGCTAATGTCGCCGCTATCTTTGTTCCTATATGTCCTGACTTTCCAACACCCGTAACAATAAAACGTCCTTTGCAGTAATATACCAAATCTATGATTTTATTGAATTTCTCATCAATTCTTGGAATCAAGTCAAGAATGGCCTGAGATTCCTCCTTCAGACAAGTAACCGCAGTTGGGATAACATCATCTATCATAACAGAGATTTAATAACAGTTTCTAATTGGTTTAAATATAACATGTTAGCCATATCACTCTTGGCGGTTTCCGGATCAGGATGCACTTCAAAGAAATATCCGTCAGCACCGAAAGCCTTGGCAGCCAATGCCATTGCAGGAACGAACTTCCTGTCACCGCCTGTCGTCCCATTCAAAGATGACGGACGCTGAACACTATGTGTGCAGTCCATGATTACAACATCGGCAAATTGTTTCATGTCAGGGATGTTGCGAAAATCCACAACGAGATTGTTGTATCCGAACATGTTACCACGTTCAGTCAGCCATACATTACCATTCCCCGATTTTCTCACTTTGTCAACTGGATATTGCATATCATTACCCGACAGAAACTGGCCTTTTTTTATGTTTACTGTTTTTCCGGTCTTTGCAGCAGCAACGAGAAGGTCAGTCTGACGGCAAAGAAATGCCGGTATCTGTATCACATCAACAACTTCACCAACCGGTTGAGCCTGATATGTTTCATGAATATCCGTGGTTACGAGGATGTTATACTTGTTTTTTATGTCACTCAGCATCTGAAGTCCTTTTTCAAGCCCCGGCCCTCGAAATGATGAAAGAGAGGTTCTGTTTGCCTTGTCAAATGAAGCCTTGAAAATTATATTCAGATGATATTTTCTGTTAAGACGGACAATTTCACAGGCGACTTCGTTGAGCAGTTCAGCTGATTCAATGACACATGGACCTGCAATGAATATTGGTTTTGATAACATATCGCCCTATGACTAAATTTGTTATGTGGTCGGGATGGCTGGATTTGAACCAGTGACCTCTTGCCCCCCAGACAAGCACTCTAAAACCAAGCTGAGCTACATCCCGTATTGGTTTGCAAAAATACTATATTTTTTTTAAACAAATATTTTTTAGCATCATAATCTTCCTGTAGTGCCACTGTTTTTTTATAACAAATTAAAGCAGATTAAATCCTATGAGCCACACATTCCGAATAGGTTTTGAATATTAGTCATTTACATGTAATAACAGACAAAAAGTAAAAAACAAGCGATTTAAGCATCCATAACATTTAATTGACTACCTTTGCAAAATTTTATTGTGGACATATAATGCAGCATATAGACACATCAAAACTCCGTGCTTATGTTCTTCCTGTAGCCATTGTGCTCGGAATACTTCTTCACAAATGGTGTGCTGTGTTCAAAGTAATTCTTCCTTATCTCATATTTTCAATGCTACTGCTTAATTTTGTGGCTGTTGATATCAGAAAGCTCAGATTCACGAAAATTGACGCCTGGCTGCTTTCGTTTCAGATAATACTTAGCCTCGTTTCCTATCTGTTGGCAAACTGGCTATATCCTGACGCCACTCTCGCACAAGGACTGATGATAGGAATATTGTGTCCTGTAGCCGCAGCATGTGTCGTAATTGCCTGTATGTTAGGTGCTAACAGGGAAACCGTAACTGCATATACAATATATTGCAATCTGATGGTGTGTATCATTGCCCCAATCTATTTCTCTTTCATTGGGATTCAACAGGATATGCCATTTTTAAAGTCTTTCCTTCTGATATTCAAAAAAACAAGTCTGGTCATAGCACTGCCTTTTCTCATCGCATTACTGTTGCAGATTTTCACACCTAAGACAAATAACTGGCTAAGCAAATACAAGGGTTACACATTCTATATATGGTCTGTTACATTGTTTTTGACATTAGGCCAGACCATAGATTTTATCTTTTTGCACGGAAAAGGGAACCTGCACATTATCATTGCCTTGGGTATAGCATCAATAATCACATGTGCCGTACAGTTCTGGCTCGGCAGAGTGATAGGGAGAAGATTCGGCGATGCTATTGCCGGCGGTCAGCTGCTCGCACAAAAGAACACAGCCATGGGAATATGGATGTCAACCATTTACCTGTATCCGCTTGCATCGGTATTTCTTGCATTCTACTCAGTATGGCAGAACATTTTCAACAGTTGGCAGATTTGGAATCTGAATTCCAAAAATCAGCATTCTTGATTCCGAGTTCATCAGAATTGAAGGTCGGCTCCTGTCCTTTCTTTTCATCCTTCTCATAGTCATTCAATGCCTTGAATGCGTTCTTGGAAAGAAGAAGTATCGCTATCACATTAATCCATGCCATCATGCCCACACCGATGTCTCCCAAAGTCCATATAGTCTGGGCATCTCGCAACGATCCGTAAAACACTGCAAAGACTGTAAGCATCCTCATGACATTAATGATAATATTTTCGCGTTTGCTTTTTCCAAACAAGTACACGACATTGGTTTCACCATAATAATAATACGCCATGACTGTCGTAAATGCAAAGAAAAACAAAGAGATTGACACAATAATGCCACTCCAGCGGGCGCCAATCAGTGTGGCAAGTGCAGCTATGGTGTATGAAACATCAGGATAGCCGAGTTCCACATTTGATGCCTTTACAATAATATCACCCGAAGGACTATAGACGTTGAAAGTTTTGCATGCAAGTATCATTATGGCTGTTGCCGTACACACAAGAAGAGTATCAACATATACCGAGAAAGCCTGCACCATTCCTTGCTTTACCGGATGTGAAACTTTGGCGGCGGCAGCTACTATAGGACCTGTTCCTTGTCCTGCTTCATTCGAATAAATACCGCGTTTCACACCCCAGGCTATCGCACTTCCCAACATTCCGCCTATTGCCTCGTTGACACCAAAAGCACTTTTTATCATGCTTACGAAAGCATCAGGCACTGCGGAAAGGTTGAATATCAGAACCACTATCGCTAGTATGACATAGACAACAGCCATGAACGGAGCCACTATCTGAGCCACATCGGCAATTCTTTTTATGCCGCCTATGATTACCAAACCTATCAAAACCGCCACTATAGCGCCGACTATAGCCGGATGAATATTCAAGGTGTTGGAAAAGGCGACAGCGATGCCGTTGGATTGCACGGGAGGAAGTATTATTCCGCAGCTTATTGCTGCCACCACTGCAAAGAGAATCGCAAGCCACTTGCATCTTAGTCCCTTTTCAATGTAAAATGCAGGACCGCCTCTGTACTGTCCGTTATGATTTTCCTTGTATATCTGCGCAAGCGTTGCCTCCGCAAATGCTGATCCAGCCCCTAAAAATGCAATAATCCACATCCATACGACAGCACCCGGTCCACCGTATCCGATGGCAGTGGCCACACCAACTATGTTGCCTGTTCCTACCCTACCCGACAAAGCCAGTGCAAACGCCTGAAAGGATGTAATTCCCACCTTGTCCTTCTTATCTGTGGAAAACAAAAGCCTGACCATTGTCCGAAATCTGCGTATCTGCACAAACCTGGTTCCGAATGAAAAAAATAATGCAGCCACCAGACACAGAATCACCAGAAACGGACTCCACACCCACGAATTAATAGTATCAACAACATTGTCAAAGACTTCCAAAGCGTTGAGTAAAATCATATCTTCTTATTGAAAAAAACAACTGCAAACATAATTATTTCACGATAGAATTCAAAAGTTTATTAACTTTGCATATTAAATTTTATTAACTGTTTTTCAACTATGCTATATAACAATTTTAAAGATATGAATTTGTCTCGTCTCGGCTTCGGGACAATGCGTCTTCCGGTCATTGACGGAAAAATCAACGAAGATGAAACCATACAAATGATAGATTATGCCATGGAAAACGGCATAAATTACTTCGACACTGCTTATCCGTACATGAGCAGCAAATCCGAAGTTGTTGTTGGCAAAGCACTTGCACGCCACCAACGTGATAGTTTCTATCTTGCCGACAAATTTCCCGGACATCAGATTGCCGATTCGTACTATCCTGAAAAAATATTTGAAGAACAACTCAGCAAATGCCAAGTCGAATACTTTGATTTCTACCTTCTGCATAACGTCTGTGAAACATCCTACGATGTATATACCGACCCGAAATGGCATATTATCGACTATTTTGTGGAACAGAAACGACTCGGAAGAATCCGTAACCTCGGGTTCTCAACCCATGCACAAATTGATACCCTTCGCAAGTTTCTCGCTGAATATGCCGATATCATGGATATGTGCCAGATACAACTGAATTATCTCGACTGGACGCTCCAGGATGCAAAGACCAAATATGAAATCGTAAGCGAATACAACCTGCCGATATGGGTGATGGAACCGCTCCGCGGAGGCAAACTCGTCAATTTAAAAGACACTGACAAAGAGAAGCTTACGACTTTAAGACCTAATGAAAGTACAGTTTCATGGGCTTTCAGGTGGTTGATGGGGCTGCCGAATGTAAAGGTTATCCTCAGCGGCATGTCAAATATGGAACAGATGATTGACAACGTCAGTATTTTCGCTGAAGACAAACCTCTGACAGATGCTGAAAGAGACATTCTGATGAACATAGCAGAAGGCATGAAAAACGGCGTACCGTGTACAAGTTGCCATTATTGCTGCGACAGCTGTCCGATGGAGCTGGACATACCTCTTCTTATCAAGCAATACAATGACCTGCACTTCTCATCGAGTTTCACTCCGCTGATGCTTATTGAGTCCATGCCCGAAGAAAAGCGCCCAAGTGCTTGTTTGGGTTGTGGTGCGTGTGCAAGCAACTGTCCACAGAATATCGACATACCAAATGTCATGTCCATGCTTGCCGAAGAGCTATCACAGCGACCAAGCTGGGCTGCAATCTGCAAACAACGTGCTGAAGAGGCAAAAAAAGCAGAGTGACATGAACATACAACTGGTAATATTCGATTTTGACGGTACACTTGGTGATACCAGACGCAATATAGTTACAACCATGCAGATGACGATAGCAGAAATAGGACTGCCTTGCCGTAGTGATGCTGAATGCACCTCTACTATTGGTCTCCCGTTGCATGGCTGCTTTGAAGCGTTATTTCCAAATACGGACAAAATGGTTATCCAGCAATGTATCGAGACATACAGGCGAATATTTCAGGAAAACATGCAGACCATCAAGCCCCAGACATTCCCTAAAGTGGTGGAAACACTGTCTGCATTAAGAGAGAAAGGACTCACACTTGCAATAGCATCCTCTCGTAGCCATGCTTCTTTAGTGGAGTTAACACATGATTTGGGAATTTCAAACGTTATTTCCTATATGATAGGCGGTGACGATGTAAAGAAAGCGAAGCCAAATCCAGAACCAGTCCTAAATGTTCTTGAGACTTTGGGATATAAAGCATGTCAGACGTTGGTAGTTGGAGATATGGCCGTAGATATTCTGATGGGTGCTAATGCTGGCACCAAGACTTGTGGCGTCACTTACGGTAATGGAACAAAAAAGGAACTTGAAGAGGTTGGAGCCGACTATGTCATCAACAGCATAGATGAACTAATAGGAATCGTATAAAACGAATTATTGAGGTCAGAAAAATTCCAACATCTGCGGCTTGTCGTATGAATATTTCCGCGTACGCTTGCGGAGTGATGGTCTATCATTATCATCTGAACGTCTTCAAGCGGGTCTAAGGCTCATCTCGCCCGTTTCTATGTCCATTATGACTATCATTCCATTGTTCAGCGACAATTCCTTTGCCATTTTTCTGCTAAGATACAAAAAAAATGAAGAAAATAAATTTTTTAAAAATAAACATTAATTTTATTTGCAACTAAAAGTATTTTAACTAACTTTGTATCAGGAAATTTCACAATAGAGGTTTTAGAACTCCTATTATGATAAATCATTAAAACCAAAAAACAGCCTCTAACTTATAGGGCTGTTTTTCGTTTCAAAGACTAGACTATCAGCTGATTACACACAATATGTGCAAAAGAGCTAGCGATTAAACTTTTGACTTGTAGTAACGATAGTGGCTTTTCTTTTGGAATGTAAATTAAATAGCATATGCAAAACACAATCCCCGCTATACCATGATAAAAAAATGCTTCTATTATTTCCGCTAATGTGGGGTATGGTGGCAAATCGTAAAGTGCTTCCCTGTCCAATGGGTCTAATGGTAGATGCACTATAGCGAATACAAACTGCACAACCAATATAAGTATTCCTAATGGTATAAGAGATATCTTTCCCCATCTAGCCCCTATTTTTTTAAATCCTAGGTATATGCAGGTGGAGATTAAGATAGGTAAATACCTAAATATTAATTCTTCTCGGATTCCCAATGGGATTAGTATTAACCTTTTTATTAGCGACCATTTTGTTTGACAATCTTCTGTAAAGAAAAGACTCGCGTATATTTCGTCCCAAACTACAAGTACTGCTGTAATACAGCAAAGAACAAAAAATTTTTTTACACTTTTATTCATATCGTTTTGGTTTTAGAACTCCTATTATGATAAATCATTAAAACAGAAAAAAATACAAATTATGGGCGGCTTAATTTTTTTTATTTTTGTTGTTTGGGTAACGGTAAGATGCATCAAAGATTATAAATCGGGGGCTTATAATGACCGCGACTTCGGGCCCTGGAATTGGAATTGATCCTGGATCAATTCCTCTGTGTAATCAACCCCCTTGTCCTTTTCAGTTTTAGAACTCCTATTATAATAAATCATTAAAACAAAAGAGTGGCTTGCCACTCCTGCCCATTCACAGCGTGCCTAATACTAAATTAGTATTTACAACCTTGCATATAGCAATTAACGTGAAGGTTCATGTGCAAATGTACTATTAATAATTGAAATGACAAAAAAATAATTTGAAAAAAATGTTAAATAATAATACAACGCAACACAAAGTTTTTCGGTCTGATGAAATAATTAAATTGATTTTGAATAATTTGGGAGTAACAAGAACCGACACATCAGGTTTTAGCACCCCAATTATGATAAAGATATAATAAAAGAGGATTTTTCTCGTCCTCTACAATGCCGCAGCGTGTTCCACCTTTTGCTCTACGGCATCTTTTATGTATGCGTTGAGCGTAATGCCAGATTGACGAGCCAACATGGCGGCACGACGATGAATTGCAGGAGGTATGCGAATGTTCAAAACACCAGTATAACTTTTGTCTGGTTCAACACCCTCATCCTGACAATATGCCAAATAATCATCTACGGCCTCATGGAAGGCTTCTGTCAATTCTTTCACACTTTCGCCCTCGAAATTGACCAATCCGTTAATGCCCTCTATCTTACCAAAGAAAACTCCGTCTTTCTCACTGAATGCCACCGAACCAAGGTAGCCTTTATAACTCATTGTATTCATGTTTTTTATTCTTTTATTAAACCCGTTTCTTTCAATTCATCATACACCTGCTTTAAGGCATAGGCTCTCACAGCATTGCCAGGGTGTGGTTTATGCAGCATGATGGGATGACTATCCTTGTTCTTGAAAATAACCCGCGACCCTGAAGTCCGCCCTTTGTCTGACCTCACATATCCAAAGCCTTCTAACAATCGCTGCAATTCATCGAAGGTAAAGTCGGACGGCAATCGCATAAATCGTTCAATTAGTTTATCTTTACTGCTCATTATGCAAACTGTTTCAGGGTGCAAATATAACTAAATTTTAGTTACTAATAAAATTATCTTCATATATTTTTGATGAAACATCGCACTCGTTTATTATTTTGTAACCCTCAATTTGTTACAAAATTCTCGCTCTTTTGCTGTCAAATTGTAACAATAGCACATGAAAAGTTATTGTTCTATTGCTTTATTTGGAGGATTTTTCACGGCCCAAAATTATATGGAAAAGAATTGGCTTCACTTTTGACAATAAGGGATGTCCTGGACTGGATAGTACATGTTTTGCAGCAGGCGAACACATAGAGTATTTGTGCTGCGTACTCAATTCAATGATGGGACACTATTTGTTAAAAGATTCACCCAAAACAGGTACTGGTGATTTGTTGGTTAGTGTTCAAGCTATAGAGCCAGCCCGCATTCCATATAATGCTCAGGTTTTTGAACAACTATATGATAAATCATTAAAACTGGAAATCCAATTGTTCGTGGTTATGCCGAAGCATATCAATGCCATTGTTTACATTGACGGTGAGACCACCTGTGGCATGAAGGGTAGAGACGCGATGAATAATGGGAATCATGGAGACGCGATGAATCGATTGTAGAGACGCGGTTCATCGCGTCTCAAAAGGGTTTGCAGGGCTGTCGTATCACGGGCAGCCGCAAATGAATAAGGTCCAAATGTGTTATTAATACGGCGACCCAGTTATCATGACCACATTATCCGTAATCAGACGGAAATGAACCACATTGCTGATTATATACAAAAAAGTCAGCCAAATCCAGAACCAGTCATGAATATCCTTGAAGCATTGGGATATAAAGCCTGTCAGACGTTGGTAGTTGGAGATATGGACGTAGATATTCTGATGGGGGCTAATGCTGGGACTAAGACTTGTGGCGTCACTTACGGTAATGGAACAAAAAAGGAACTTGAAGAGGTTGGAGCCGACTATGTCATCAACAGCATAGATGAACTAATTGGAATCGTAGAGAAGAATTGATCGAATTGGCAGTGAGAGCTCTATCAAGCATGTTATATACCGTTACTTGTTAAACAATTCGGTGAGAATATGTTTGCTTATATCGCCGCCAGTCCTTTCGATGTTTATCTTTGAACGGATATTTGAACGTGCCGAGTTTATGGAATTTGTGCTTTGTCCAAGAATGTTTGACATGTCTTTTGACGACAGCTGGGAAAATGACAGAATGCAGACCTTGAACTCGGTTTCAGTCAAATCGGGGTATCTGTTTTTGATTTGAATTGCGAGACCAGGGTATTCGTTGTTGAAGATTTCCATTATTACATTGAACGGTGTGTCGGTCAGCAAGTCGGACTTTATTCGAGATACGATAGTGCCGGCATCCTGTCTGTAATTAACAATTGTCAGCAGGTTGTTGACGAATGAGATTTGCCAGTTCGACGCATTCCGAAGCAAATCAATACATCTGTCCATGTCGCCGTTGTTTTTCGCAATTTCGTTTTTCAGGCTGTTGATTTCATCCCAATATTTCTGCAGAGAATCGATGTTTTTTCTGTCCAGCTGCGAAATCCTGTTTTCAAGCATCGAGATGGTTTTTTCATCGCTATCCTTCTGCCCCATCAGCTTTGCCTTGTCGATTTCCGAGTCACGAAGTCTTTCATTTGCAACCAATGCCTCTTTCCGTTTGTTTGACAACCTGATTGAGAAAAACAGCATCACCAACAGTGAAATAATCAGGAAAAACAGCAGGAGAAGTCCGATACGCTGACTGCGGATTTGTTTGGACTGATATTCATTTCTGATTTTCTCATAGTCATATTTCTGCTGAATCTCATACACTGACTGACTTAGTCTGTCCTCGGTAATGTCCACTACTTTTTCACTGTATTTTTTCACATAATAATATGCGGAATCATATCTGTTGTTGTATAATGCTATATTGGAAAGAACGTCATATATGTTCACCAGCATCAAATCATCATCCACCTTGTCTATATCGCCACATAGAAGACCGCCGTAATGATTAATCGAATCCTTACAATTCATTGATAAATATAAAGATGCGAAAGTCAGATGAAATTTGACGGATTGTGCAGTGTCACGGACAAATTCCCTTGCCTCACGCAAATATTTGGCGGCAGTATCATAATTATTTGTCTCCAAGTAGGTCAGCCCGATGTTGTGCAAAAATTTGCCGTACAGGGAGGAGTCCCCTGAATTCCTTGCCAGTTCCAGACCTTCATCATAGTAATAAAATGCGCTGTCATAATTGTTAAGGGGAAGAAATCTGTTGCCGATAGCCAGATAGCAGCTGGCTTTTTTATCAGCATAACTGCTGCATAAGGCTGCTGCTTCCTCATATTTCTTAATTGATTCCAAATACAGTCCCTGTTTGCTAAGCAGACCGCCCTTGTACAACAGTATCCTTGCCATTATTAGGGAGTCATTGACTATCTTCGCGGCATTGAAGGCAAGATTGTAATCATTCATGGCTGCGTCATTTTCACCGTTTTCCTCGTGTACGCAACCACTGTAAAGGTTTGCGAGAGCAGTCATTTCGGGATTGTTGCCATCTCTATTGTAATAGGACTGCACTTCAAAGATTCTTTTTTCGTCTTTTATATCTCTGAAAGTTTTGTATTTCGCCTGAACATCGGTTATCACATACTGCCTGTATTGCTCGTTGCTGAGAGTGTTTTCAGGATATTCTATGGAATCAAGATACGCCAGCGATAGTTCCGGGTCTGTCTCTACGACAGACATGGCCTTCCGCAGCAATTCACCGTTATGGCTGTCACCGCACGATGTGAAAAAAAGAAGGTTACATAAAAAAATAATGATGATTGCGCGGGCAGGTCTCAAGCCTGTCACAACGAAATCAGTTGTTCTCAAGTAATCTGCTATGATGTTCATTTAATTTATGCTGTTTTCAAGTCAATATTATAAATCAATGCAAAATTAAAAAAATAATAAGCCAGTCATAACAATTATTTGCATTTATAAAGTTATTATAAAGAAATCAATTTTATATATTACTAAAAATCAACAAATTAACATTTAACAAATATAAGTTTCATAAAGATTTTTCTGATAATACTTTTTAATGACAAACACTCATTTGAGACATAATATCAAAAAATTCCACAACAAAGACGCTCATCTTTACAACGAACACACTCACGAAAAAAACTTTATAAAATCTTAATTTAAAATACTCAAATCGCTGATTCTCAAAACCAAACGAAAATATTTCTTTATACGACCTTGTTGAAAGCTTATATGGTGTAAATTGAATATTTTTTTACTATATTTTTGCATCAAAAATCATTTCAAATATGTTTAATCAATCATGAAGAAATTTACTCTATTGCTGGCCGCAGGGTTATTGGCTCTGTCCAGCGCAGCTCAAAAACAGGTTATTAATTATGACCTCTCCGAATTGGGGTTACCTTAAATAAAAAAAAAAGTTAAACAATTAATTTGTATTGCGTATGAAAAAAATTCTGACTTCAATTGCAGTTATATGCGTCATCTTATTCGCGGGTGCAAAGCACATAAATGCCCAGCCACAAAAGACCCCGCCACCTATTTCGGTGAATCCGGCTGAAATCACAAGAGAACTATCTTATATGCAGTACGACACCGTAAACATAACTATTACCAACAACGGCAGTTCTCAGTTGAGATGGAACACCATCCTAAATTACGATAGCAAGTCGGAAAACTCGGAGGCTTATTTTGCAAGCGGAAAGACATTATACAAATTCAATCTTGATGACCCGACAAACGTCACAGCAACAGAATATTTCGCATTTGGAGACATCGCTTCTCTTTGCTATGTTGACGGGATGATATATTATCTTATCAATATCGGTACTTATCGAATCTTTAGTCGTTTTAATACAATCACAGGTGCTATAGATATTATAGTTTACGGGCTGATGAGTGGTGCACTGGCATACAATCCTGTTAGCGGAACTCTATACGGTTGCAATACAATTTCATATAATGCAACATTATACAGCATAGACCTTTCGACAGGGAGTGAAACGGCAGTTACAAACATAAACTGCAATATTCCAACTATAAGCATTACGTTTGACCGAAATGGGAGTTGTTACATTTTGGATGTAGAGGGAAACATCAAGCCATTTAATATCGAAACCGGCAGTATCGGAAACCCCATCTATACAATCCCTGGATTTATGGTCAACTATGGCGATTCATATGACATACCATGCGATTTCGAGACCAACACCCTCTATTGCACTTCAGTCGATATGGTAGATTTCAAATACCAGTTGTTTTCATATAATCTTGATAGCGGTACATTCAGTTATTTAGGCAAATTCCCTATATTTTGCAACGGACTTGCAGTTACATCCTCTATCGGCTGGATGAACGTGGAACCTGTATTCGGCGTGGTTGAGGCCGGTGAAAGCACAACAGTGGCAATGCGGCTCAATGGCGGATGGGCGCAATCAGGCACATTCAATGCAACCTGTTCAATCGTCAACAACGTTGCAAATACAGTCGAAATCCCAGTCACGATGACCATTGCACAGGAAAAAATCCCTGGGGACGTCAACCTTGACGGCATAGTGAACGTTATCGACATACAGACAGCAGTGGCCTATATCTGCGGGGGCAATCCTTCAACCTTCGATTTCGGCAATGCCGACATCAACGGTGACGGCACTGTCAACATCCTTGACGTGATGCAAATTGTAAACATTATTTTCCGTTTTAATGTTACCTCGCTCACAAAAAAATCTTTATGAAATCTTTATTTAAAACACTCAAATAGCTGATTTTCAAAACAAAACAATTTTTTTCCTTTATATGTCCTTGTTGAACGCTTATATGGCGTAAATTGAATATTTATTTACTATATTTTTGCATCAAAAATCGTTTCAATTATGTTCAAAAAAAC
>JAEEQW010000005.1 GCA_016285515.1 Bacteroidales bacterium | reverse complement strand
CAATTGCACTTAACAGCATGATAAACAGGACAGCGCTTACCGCCCTTTTCAGTTGTATATTATTTAATCTCATTTTGTTGTATATTTAATGATTGTGTTTTCTTTATTTTTTTACTCATGGAAAGGCAATAAAATACGTGTTTGTTATCGGTTACAAATGTAACAAATATTTTTCAAATCCGTCGTTGAGATGACACCGAAAGTGTTTTTTTGAGATTCGGCATGAGAATATTATGTCAAATGCTTGTGCTGCTCTCGTAACATGGGATATTATTCAAATCAGCCCTTTATACTTCAGCCACAATGCAAAAAACTGGTCATATACTGAATAGGCATTTCTGTCTTCAGTAATAAAATCTTTATCCAGCAGTCCTTTCAATGCAGAGTTTACACTGCTGGCCGAATTGAGTTTGTTCCTTTTGATAAATGCCCCACCAGTGACTTCCTTAGCTTTGCCTTCTCTTGCAATAGCCAAAAACAGAAAGCGTTGTTTATCAGGCATTTGGTAAAACAAAGATTCGTATGTGTCGGAAGAGAGTTTGATGATGAACTCTATGGCTTCATCAACCATAGACACGTCACAGGATGTCCCCTTGTCTGTTCTGGAAAACAGCACATTCATCACGCGGTGCATATAGCTTGTCACCGCTTCGAAACGCTCATAAAGCATTGCCACGACCGCCGCGTCAAGGTGTTTTCCCGCCTCCTCAAACTTATTTACACAAAAATCAGTGTAAACGCCCAAGTCCAACGGCTGAAGGTTGATGATGGTAACTGCCTGATAGAACGGGCGCGAAGGCGAAGATTACTATAAAATAATTCTCATAAAATAGTTCTCATAAAATGAGAATCAGATTCGAGGCTCTCGCATTGCCCATTACGAAAGATAAGCAATGCATCAGTATTCCTACTCGCAGCAAGCCATCAATACAGAAAGCCAAATTGCCACAGTGGGATGCGATTGTTGTGTCCCACTTCTGTATCATCAACGGCGAGGTAACTATTCGGCTCGTCCTTGATTTGGTCGAAAGTCTTATTCTTTCCGCCAACTTCAAACAGATACTTGCGATTGACCATAAAGTCGCCTTTCAGGGGAAGCAGAACCTCTTCGGTTGCGGCAAGCTGGTTGTGGAAAAATATTTCGCGCACGGTGCCGATGTTGATTTTCGTTGAAAGGGCATACATCAGGTTCGGGTTGTCAAGGTAAATCTTGTCAGGGCGTGAGAGGCTCCGGAAGTTCTTGATTTCGTGCGTCAGAAGTGCAAGCAATCCGCCTCGTTCCAGGGAATAGAGCATCTTGAGACCATTCTCACGGTTGGTTTCCAACTCACCATAAACCTCTGCCATCTTGGGCGTTTGTGGTACGCGCTCCACAAGAATCATCAGCATCTTGCGGGTTTTCCTGATGGTTGACAACGAAACATTATCGACGGCGGGAAGGTCGGATTCTATGATTTGGCGCACTACCTCCTGCAGGCGAAAGGAAAAACCGTCGCCTTCCTCTTTATAGAAAGGATAGTAGCCATGTTTCAAATACCGTTCAAAATAAGGCAACACCTTGATTTTCGATGTAATTCGCGAGGCCATGCCAGCATGTTGGACAAGTAAGGTGTCGAGACTTATGGGAGATTCGTCCGCACAAACCCCCTCAAAGGCAAGAAACTCGCGAAACGAGAGCCCATGCAACGTATAGACCACCTGCCGCCGCGACAAGTCGCCCTCGTTGGCATCAATTTGGAGCATAGAGGAACCCGTATAGACGATGTGCAAATCCGGGAAATCATCATAAATGTTCTTCAGTAGCGTCTGCCAGTGCGGATGACGATGGATTTCGTCTAAAAAGAGGTGTGTCCCGCCGTGGGTGTAGTGATATTCGACAAGTTCGATTAGTGGATGCGTCTCAAACCATAAATTGTCCAGCGAAACATAAAGCACCTTGCTTCTGTCGGCGAAATCTTCCTTGATATGCTGCAACAAAAGGGTCGTCTTGCCCGTGCCACGGCCACCTTTGATACCAATAAGCCTGTTGTCCCAGTTGATTTTGTAGAAAAGATAGCGGTGCAAGTTGGAAGAGACCGCATCGACTTTCCTGTTGAAAACCCTGTATAAACTTTCAATCGTGTATTCTTCTTCCATAGTTGGATGCTTTTGTTGCTGCAAAATTACAAAAAAACTTTAAATAGTCTAATTTTGATAAAAAAAAGACTGTCCAAAGTCTTTTTTTTGTAAAAGGACTTTTTAGAGGTGACTTTCCCTGAATTTGGTTGACAGATTTGGGATGGTTAAACTGAATTGGTTTACATTGTTTGTCTCATATCCCTAATCTGGTTTACACTGTCACGGTTTGGGTTGACTTTCCCTGAAAGCGGATTTTCAATCCGCAAAACATGAATAAACATCGGTTGTTTAAAGGATTAACAATTCAATCCTTTAACGTTGCTTGCCGTTTTGTGTGCCACGGTTGTGGTGGTTACCTTGTAGAGACAATGCATGCGTTGTCTCTACCTTCGTCATTTGCTGAAAATAAGATTAATGATGACAACAATATCCAGAGCATCGACAGCTCCATCTCCGTTTACATCAGCGTTGTCAAAGACAAATTCTTCAGTGGGTTCACCAAAGATATGATTGACGATGATGACGATGTCAAGAGCATCCACTGCTCCATCTCCATTGGCATCACCAGGCAGGCCAACTTCGGCTTCAAAGTTTGCCACATAACTTGCGTCCTCAGTCACGGTGAAACTGTATGTCGGATTGGTCGAGACGACTGAGCCGTCTTTTGTCCAGTTGATGAAGGTGTAGCCTGCGTTGGCTGTGGCGGTAAGAGTGCAGGTGCTGCCTTCATCATAGGTGCCTGCGCCTTCTATCGTGCCACCTTCAGCCGGATTAGCCATAGCAGTAATCTCAAATTCATTGTTTTCATAAACTATTACTGTTTCAAGTTGCTGAGCTGTTTGTACATATAATTGAGATTCAGCTATGAAGGCGAGGAAATGAATGTTGTTAATGTCAACATCAACAGGATTAGGATTACCTATTTGTTCAGGGATTTCGTAGGTGTAGGTTCTTGTAACTAATGTTCCCTGTGTAGTGGTGTTAATTGGGTCACCCCATGCATCAGTGCTGTTAACAACATCTCTGAAAACGTTCATGTGAATGTAGATAGTATGGCCCTCATCATACCACTGTGAAGGGTTGAAGTTACCATAGTCAGACTGTGAGCCAAGAATACTGTCCTGCAGCATGACTACCGTAAGGAAATTGGTTGACTGTGGGCTGTCACCGGTGTAGTAAGCTTCAACTGTGATAGTTGCAGTTCTTGTGAAAGGATTGATTGTTACCTGACCGCCTAAATTGACGTAAGAGTTTTGAGCGAGCATCTGGTTTGTGGCGCTTGCCCATTCACCACGGCCTAAAGATGATGTTGTACCTCTGTTGACAACACCACTTGGATAACCGCTGACTGAGAAACCACTATGAATGGTGGTTCCGTCGGTTGTGTTAAGGTTTGGATAGGACGTTGGTGAGTAACCGCCGGCATTAAGATTTATCGCCCAGAATCTGCCCGGATGAGCAGCAGCAATTTCATTTGCAATTCTGTGAGCATCGGGACAGAAACCGCAGCTACGGCCAGTGAATCCCTCAAGTACAACATTGCGCTGGTGAACATCAGTGTCAACGAAAGATTGTGCTGATGCTTGGAAAATGCAAGCGGCAGCAATGAAAATTGATAGTAATATTTTTTTCATTTTTCTCAGGTAACTTCTAATTTTTATTTTTTGCGTCATACTTTATACTTTCAGATGTTGCGAAGTCCGTTAAACAAAATCTGAAAATACAACAGTGCAAAATTACATTTTGTTTTTTGATTTTCAGTAGTTTATTGCGTTTTTTTAAATGTGATGGTGATTTATTGTTAATCAGCGTGTTATGTGTTACTATTATGGATAGTCGTTTAATTTGCTCATATCTCAACATGTTGTGGACATGACTCGTGAAGATAATTTGGGCCATATTTCGGACAAATCCGACCGCTCGACTGTACCTACTGTTCAGGCTTTGCCCAATAAACCCGAACACACCTTGCGCTTCCTCTCGCTCTTGTCTTGGAGTTCTTTCTGATACGGTTTTCGCTATCATACTTATAATCAGACAGATGGTGTAAATTGCCAAATTTTTTTTCGTGTCCGTTTTCCCAAACTGGTATAAAATGTGTATCTTTGCACCAAAAGTCGGCTATAAAATGTGAATTTTAAACAAAAAAGTCGGCTATAAAATGTGATTATGTATAAACGAAAGATAGAAAATGTACTCTTATCGTGGTTGGATGACACCGCCCACAAGCCACTGGTAGTGAAAGGAGTCCGCCAGTGCGGCAAAACCAGCAGCGTGATGGATTTTGCCCAAAGACATTTCAAGAACGTTGTATTTCTCGACTTCCGTGAGCATCCTGACTACAAGAAGTTTTTCACTCCGAATTTGGAAGTAGACGCTATCGTGATGCGTATCACGGCAGCCATGCCACATGTAGAAATCGAGGCAGGCAATACCTGTTTCGTTTTTGACGAGATACAGGATTGCCCCAAAGCCAGAGGCTCGCTGAAATACTTTCACCAAGATGGTCGATACGAAGTGATGTGCACAGGTTCTTTGCTCGGTGTCAATGGCTACAAAACCCCGGAAGAAAAGAAAGAAGAAGAGGAAGCCTCGATACCGGTGGGCTTTGAGGATATCGTCGAGATGTACCCGATGGACTTCGAGGAATGGCTATGGGCTAATGGGATAAAAAGCATACATTTCGATTATCTGAAAAAATGCCTGAACGACGAGCTATCTGTTGAAGAGGCTTTGCACGACCGTTTCCGTGAGCTGCTTCATCAGTATGTCGTAGTGGGTGGTATGCCGGAAGTTGTGACCACATTCCTTGAAACAAAACAGATAGGTAAAGTGCTTTCGGTACAAAGGCGCATCATTGATGAATATAAGGCGGATATGGTGAAGTATGCTGTAGCAGCCGACAAGTCACGAATACGTGAATGCTTCGAGTCGATTCCTGCACAGCTGGCCCGTGAGTACAAGAAGTTCAGTTATACCGTTATCCGTCCGGGAGGTCGAGGTCGCGACTATGCTGGGAGTATTCAGTGGATTGAGGATGCCGGTATCATTCGCAGATGCTATAATACGGAGATTACAGAATTACCACTTGACGGGCACCGCATACAAAGTGAGTTTAAGGTGTATATGGCCGACATTGGCCTGCTCGTCTCTATGCTGGAAGAAGGTACCCAGTCGAGTATATTACATGGCAATCTGCTTAGCTATCATGGAGCCATCAAAGAAAACCTTATTGCCGATATCTTCGGCAAAATGGGGCGCAAGTTGTATTACTATCATAAAAATGCTGGCGTGGAGCTTGATTTTATTATGCGTTATAGGGGAGAATGTACACCTGTTGAATGCAAGGCCACCACAGGCAATGCCAAGTCCATGCGTACTGTCCTAAAGCACCCTGAAAAGTATCATGTCACCAGCGCCATCAAACTGGGTGACTATAATATTGGAAGAAAGGATCAATTGCTCACTATGCCAATCTATATGGCTTTTCTTCTTACGGAAGTGTAAAATATTTATATGGATTTCTTCTTTTCTCCAGTAGGACAGAATGACTATCCGTAAAGACATACCATCCAAATGGTCGCTTGTTTTTATTTTTTCCGATACTTGTCGTTATTGGTCGTAGCAGAATTCTGCTGTGTTTTATGAATGTGTTCTATGCTCTTCTTGCTTTTTAGCCTCGTTTTCCTTCTCTTTTAGCCTATTCTGCCTATCCCAAACCTGCCATTGAATTAGAGCCTCTTCTTCCAATCTTTCTTTGCGTTTTTCATCAGTTTCACCCAAGCATAACAATAGGATTATGGCTAATGGCAAAACGAAGAAACTAAAAATAACCCATCCAACTACACTTCTCCCCCTTTTTTAGCCATTGAAGCTACTACAACGCATGACCCTATAAGGAGGGCTAAAATGATGATTATAATGAATCTGTAATATTCGTAATACATGATAATTCTTTTTATTACAATAGGGGACTTCTATTTTTAATTATTTGCGTCATGCTTTCAGATGTTGCGAAGTCCGTTAAACAAAATCTGAAAATACAACAGTGCAAAATTTCATTTTGTTTTCTGATTTTCAGGTATTTATTGCGTTTTTTAAATGGGAGGGTGATTTGTTGTTAATCAGCGTGTTATGTGTTTATATTATGGACAATCGTTTTGTTTGCTCATATCTCAACATGTTGTAGACTAGATTCGTGAAGATAATTTGGACCATGTTTCGGACAAATCCAACCGCTCGACTGTACCTACTGTGCAGGCTTTGCCCCTTGAACCCAAACTGTATTTTTGCACAATAACTATTTTGTATTGAATAAAAAAATATTCATTTTGTTCAATACACTAATATAATTGAATAAAAAGTGGTACATTTGCAGCGAATTTTGGAATCATCATGAAAACTATTCTTCTTTCGCAACGAAAAGAGCGCGATGATTTGTTGGCGCGAAACTACATCCGTCGTCATACAACTCTAAACACGGATGAGTTGCTTAAGAGCCATCTTACCAGAACAGCAAAACGAAGCCACAGTTTTGGAGGATGACTACCTTCGTTTGGGTGGTTATCCGGAGACGGTTGCTGCACGCTCCTTGGTGACAAGTTACCTCAGTACGCTTTTTGATTCAATCATTTGGAAAGATATCGTTAAGCGCCATAAAATCCGCAAGACAGAGGATATTAATAAGATGGCGCTATATCTTTTAACGAATTTCTGCAATCAATTAAGTGCTAATGATATAGCTAATGCACTGAGTATCGGTAGTGTTGCCACTACGCAAAAATTTATGGGTTATCTCCATGAGCCGTTTTTGTTTTATTACCTGCCACGCTATGACAACAAACTCAAACTGATGGCAAAGGCGCCTAAGAAGATTTATGTGGTGGACAATGGTTTTGTGGCAGCGAAGGCATTCTCAACCAGCGATAATTTAGGACGTTTATTGGAGAACCAAGTCTTTGTCAACCTGTTGCGGAAAGGTTATGATCCTGAAAAGTCGATGTTCTATTATCGCACACGGAATGATAAAGAGGTTGATTTCGTTCTGCGTGAGAATAACCGAGTGAAGCAATTGGTTCAAGTCAGTTACGAAATGACATTGAATAAGACTATACGCCGTGAGTGCAGCGCATTGGCCGAAGCCGCTCAGGAGTTGCATTGTAATGATTTGTATGTTCTGACCTTTAATGAAAAACGAACTATGGAATGGGCAGGATGTGCGATTCAGGTCCTGCCGGCATCGGAATGGTTCAACTGATTCTCATTGCTCTTGCAACTCCTCTATTATTGATAGAGGATTCCATCCCTATTGCCTGAACTCTCTCTCGGGCTCATTCCCCTTCATTGATGAATTTGTTCTCCTCTTGGCTGTTATGCTGGGGGCGCAGGCCTTCGACGCATCCGTACTAATTGCTGATTTGAACGGTGTAAACTCCGGATTTCAGCTCAAAGACTGCCTTGCCGTTTTCGTAACTGGAACCAGTGATTGCATCCTTGCCTTTCAAAAAGGTGACCTTGTCGGGCGATGTGGTTTCAATCAGCAGGGTGGCAGTTGTGTTGGCTGGTATCTCCGCATCATAAATATATCCTTTTCCCGTCAGTTTCCAGCCGCTGTTAATCTGACCGTACACCGATTCAAAGCCGCCGTTTATGTATTGGAATGTCCCGCCGAATCTCGGCTGCAGGAAGAAATGCTTGTAGCCTGGGTTGTCTTCATCTCTCTGAATGCCAATGGTATATGCCATCATCCATTCTTCAATGGAACCGTATGCGTAGTGATTGAATGAATTCATGCTGAAACTGTTAAATCCGTTTTCATGCGTATAGGAATTCCAACGTTCCCAGATTGTGGTTGCTCCCTGTTTCACAGGATACAGCCATGACGGATATTCTGTCTGTTCAAACAAGATATAGGCAAGACTGTCATATCCGTTGTCCGACAACACTAAATTAAGGTATGGTGTCCCGATAAAACCTGTGGTGAGCGTATTGCCATGACTTCCAATATTTTGCACGAGGGCTTGCAATGCTGTGTCTTTGCTCGTTCCTGCAAATAAATCAAATTGCAGAGGAACTACATTGGAAGTCTGTGATTTTATTGAAACTGTGTTCTGAGCGGAATTTACCACATAATTGGGGACGTTTATCACATGTCCTGTCGAATCAACGAATGTGGAGTTGAAGGCAGTTTTAATATTATCATACAAATCGGAATAATACTTTGCATCATCGTTTTTACCTGTTGCCGAAGCTATTTTGCTCATCAGCATTGCATCGTAGGCATAATAGGCTGTGTTGGACAGCGATTTGTTGGTCTGCTCAATTGACAGCCAGTCACCGTAACCGCCTCCAGGCTGAATGAAATTGTTGGAACGTTGTTGCAGATATTCCATGTAACGTGTCATCGAAGGATATTGCTTTTCAATGATTCTCAAGTCGCCGTATTGCTGATACATTTGCCATGGGACTATTATGCCGACTTCAGTCCAGCCCATTGAACCTTTGCCGTAGTCCGGAATTTGGGCTGTCGTTCCAATCATCGGGAAATAATCACAGTAGTTGCCGTTTTCCCCTTGGTCATCGCTTACCGTAACCAACCAGCGTGTGAAAAACTGATCGACATTCATGTTGTACGTGGCTGAACGAGCGAAAATCTGGGCGTCTCCCGACCACCCCTGACGTTCATCCCTCTGCGGACAGTCGGTAGGAACGGAGACGAAATTGCCTCGCTGACTCCAGATTATGTTTTCATACAGACGATTTATGTCTTCGTTGGAAGTGTTGTAGCTGCTCAGCTGTTTGCCTGCTGAATGCAAGACAAGTCCCTTCACGTTTTCCAAAGGCAACGGCTCTGAAAGTCCGTAAATCACAAGGTATCGGTATCCATGATAGGTGAAGTCTGGCTGGAAGGTTTCACCGTTCGGGTTCCCGCTTAGTATGTAATTGTCTGTACATAAGGCGGAACGATAATTTTCATTACACACCAGACCTCTCATCTTTGCGTATGTTGCTGAATCGCGTTCTGCATTGTACAATTTCTCAGGCACAATCGCAGGGTATAGCATTTCGCCATACTGAATCGTGACTTTCTGTCCGGCGTCACCTTTGAATGTAATGTTAGGGATACCAACCATGTTTTGTCCCATGTCGTAGATATATACGTTTTCTTTCGGCTCTGATACTGAAATTGCAGACAACGTGATATCATTGACAATAGGAGAGCCGATATAATTTATTATCTTAATGCTGTCAGGTAATTGCGGATATATTTTTGCATTATACCATTGGAAATCGTCAAAATTGGCTTCATTCCAGTTCTTTACCTCACGGCGTGCATTGTAATCCACACCGTTTTGCAGACTGTTGCTTAAGATAGGGCCGTAATCATAGCATTTCCAGGAATCGTCGGTTACTACAGTTTCAGTTGTGCCGTCATTATATTCTATAATTATTTTAGCCAACAATGATTCTTCAACGCCATACTGGTCCTGCTGATGCTGCAGTCCCATTGCATAATCAGTGTACCAGCCTGCTCCAAGAACGGCTCCCAATGCGTTGTCGCCTTTCTTCAGCATGGATGTTATGTCATACGTGTTGTAGAAAATGTGGTGCCGGAAATCCGAACTGCCTGGATTGAGGAAATCGTGTCCAACTTTGTTGCCGTTTATGAAAAACTGGTATGTTCCTTTCGCTGTGACATAAAGTTTTGCAGAGGAAACCCCTTTGCTGATGGCTATTTCCTTACGCAGCATCGGTGCGCTCTTTTCTTCTCCGGGGCACCATATATGGATTTCTTCTTGTCCTACTCCTTCCATCGGATTTTCCTTGCGGTACAATTCCGTATTCCATGATTTTTCGCTGATGACTATATTCGAATAGTTTGCGGCCTGCTCTTTTGACTGCTTGAACCCTATTGAATACAGACGGCAGTACGGCTCCCACATCTCAGTTCTGCTGTTGTCAATGACAATGTGGTCTTCCGACAGTGCAACACCGTCAATGACAATGGAAATGTTGTATGTTCTTGCAAACCAGTCAGTCTGGGAATGGATGTTGATATGATGAGTGTTGTGAAACGCCGATGCAGGAATAATTTTAGAGGCGTTTGTCTCATAATCTTTGAGCAGGACTCCGTCGTGAAGATGACTTATTATCACGTGTGTGGAGTTGTTAATGAGATGCAGGCCAAGCATAACGTAATTGGCGGAATCTCTTGCCCCAAAAATGAAAACGGCATCGCTGCCTTTTTCATTGACTTTCACATCATAATCGATATCAAAATTCGAACGGTATTTGGACAGTGGAGGAAATTCAGAACCAATCCATTGTGCGTTGCTCCAGCCTGAATTTAAAAGTCCGGTTTCGAACCAGGCGACATCAGACTTGGTTTGCCTATTGTTTTCATCCCATACAGTCACTTGCCAGAAATATCTTGTGGAAGGCTTCAATTCATCTCCATCATAAACGATATTCAACGAATTGTCGGAGCTAACCTTATCTGTATTAAAGACATATTGTCCGTTGTCTAATGCATTTCTGCTTGTGGCAACTGTAAGTTGGTATGCCGACTGATGGGCACCGTATCTGTCGGATTTCATTTGCCATGAAAAACGCGGATGTTGTTCGTCAATACCTATAGGATCAGACTGGTATTCTGTTTTTAAACTGGTGATTGAGGTTCCGTTGGAACATCCGATAAAAATCAAAAATAATAGTGTGATACCTAATGATGAAAATTTGGATGACATTTTGAGTTTTGGTTTAATACGTAGCAAAAATAACACTTTTTCTTAAAAAATCCTAAATACAGGTAACAAAACCTGCTTTTTTGAAATATGTAAATGAAAACCATTATAGATATGTTAGTAAAAGTGTATGGCAGTGCAATATCAGGTATCAGTGCAATTACGATAACAGTTGAGGTGTGCATTGATTTGGGCGTGCAGTTCTTTCTGGTAGGGCTTCCAGATAATGCTATAAAGGAGAGTCATCAAAGGATTGAGGCGGCATTTCGACAGGTGGGCTATAAGTTTCCGGGCAAAAAGATAACTATCAATATGGCTCCGGCCGACATTCGCAAGGTGGGTTCTGCGTATGATTTGACTATAGCTATCGGCATTCTGGCGGCATCCGAACAGATTGAGAACAATATGCTTGAAAACTATGTGATAATGGGTGAATTGTCGCTCGATGGCAGCATCAAGCCTATCAGGGGGGCGCTGCCGATGGCGTTTGAGGCAAAGCAGAATGGCTTTAAGGGGATGATTATACCATACGAAAATGCCAAGGAGGCTGCTGTGGTGGAAGGTATCAATATATACGGTGTGAAGACGATTGCGGAAGTGGTGGATTTCATCAACGGCAACACAGCTCTTACTCCCGTACATGTTGATATGGAAGAACTTTTCACGAGAAAAACGGAGAACTACAAGTATGATTTCTCTGATGTGAAGGGACAGGAGAGCATCAAACGGGCGTTGGAGGTGGCTGCTGCCGGAAGTCATAACATAATGATGATAGGGGCGCCTGGCAGCGGCAAGACAATGCTTGCAAAACGTCTTCCTTCAATTTTGCCGCACATGACCATCGAAGAGGCTCTTGAGACTACGCGAATACATTCAGTTGCGGGAACCCTTGGCTGTGAATCGCTGCTGTCGGTGCGACCTTTCAGGGCGCCTCACCATACTATCAGTGATGCCGGGCTTGTCGGTGGCGGCTCATTTCCTCAGCCGGGAGAGATATCATTAGCCCATAATGGCGTATTGTTTCTTGACGAATTGCCCGAATTCCGCAGGTCTTCACTCGAGGTGATGCGTCAGCCGATGGAGGACAATATCGTGACCATATCCCGTGCAAAGACCACGGTGACTTTTCCTGCCAATTTTATGCTGGTCGCAGCAATGAACCCTTGCCCTTGTGGCTATTATAACCATCCTGACATCGCATGTACCTGTCAGCCCGGCCAGGTTCAGAAGTACCTTGGTCGTATTTCCGGACCGCTTCTCGACAGAATAGATATTCAGATTGAAGGGGTTCCGGTTCCGTTCAAGGATATTTCGAAAATTGAGAAAGGCGAGACCAGCGCTGCGATAAGACAGAGAGTAACAGCTGCAAGAAACATACAAAATGAGAGATATAAATATTATGACGGAATCCATTCCAATTCAAATATGACTCAGGATATGATTGACAAATACTGCCGGCTGAATCCGGACTGCCTGAGGATTTTGAGGGTTTCGATGGAACGTCTGAATCTGTCGGCTCGGGCATATAACCGTATTCTGAAAGTGGCAAGGACGATAGCAGACTTGGAGGCATCCGAGAATATCGAAACCTACCATTTGTCGGAAGCAATTAATTACAGAAGCCTTGACAGGGAAACTTGGGGAATAAAATGAAAAAGATTACCGGGGCAATTGTCATATGTTTGTCGTGCTTGTCGTTGACGGGGCAGAATTCCGACCATGTTACCATGTCTGCTTTGTCGGGAAGCAGAACCGTATGCTCGCAGTATGGTGTGAATTCTGTTTTCTGTAATCCTGCAGGACTTTCACAAATCAGCAAATCTTTTTTCATTACAACATTTTCCGACGACTATTCAATTCACGATTTGTGGAATATAGTGACAGGTTATATTTTTAAGACAAACAAAGGAGCCTTGCCGCTCACCATCACGTCAAAAGGTCCGCGAGATTGTGTGGAATTCGGATTATCGACAGGCTATAGTCTTGAATTGTCTGAAAGATTTTATGTGGGAATTATGACTAATGCGAGATATTTCCTGATAAAGGATATTCAGGATGAAGCGGAGATAAGTCTGGTTTTCGGCATCCAATACCGCGCAAATGAAAAACTGACATTCGGTATGATGTGCGAGACACCTGCTGTCATCCTTGAAGACAGACCTGTCAACTATTCCTGCTTTGTGCTCAAATCGGCTGTGTCGTATTATTTTACAAGCAGCTGTGGCGTGAGTTTTGAAATAAGCAAGGCAATGCTGCTGCCAGTCGGTTTTTCCGGATTGTTCGAAATTGCATTGTCGGAGCGAATCAGGCTTGTGTCGGGATACAAATCAGGCGCAAACGAACTGTTTTGCGGACTGTCGGTACTATGTCCCAAAATGACATTTATGATGTCAGCAAGCTATAATTTCATGTTGGGAACAACTCCTGAAATCGTTTTTATCAGATGATTATTGTAATGCTTTGAAATGAAGATAGTTAGCGTAAATATCGTTGCCGTTTCCTTCGCTGTTTTTCTTGCATTTGACAATGTGACTGCTTATTCGCAGGAAAATCCTGACTATTTAATTGAAAGTATTGTGGATGAGTTTTCGGATGATGAAGAAGTGGGGTTTGATGATTATGATTTGGATTTGCTTACAAATAAAATCAAAATAAACAATATCACTGATAATGAAATACTTGGTTTGCCTTTTCTGAACCTTTTCCAGAAGAATGCCCTCATAGCATATCGAAGGGAATGGGGCGATATTCATTCGCCTATGGAGATTGCTATGATTGACGGTTTTGACAGAGGTTTGGCATATATGATAGCTCCCCACTTGGATTTTTCTTTAAAAACTAAAAAGTACAAATACACTCCAAAACAAATATTGACAAATGCAAAGTATGACTTTTTGTTGCGTGTCAGTGCGAATAACAATTCAAACAATGGCTATTATGGTGACCTGCACAAGGTTTTGGCCAAACTGAAATATAATCTTGATGAGCATCTGAAGATGGGACTGACTTTAGAGAAAGATGCAGGTGAAAGGTTCTTTTATGTTGATAAAGGCAGATTCAGGCTTGAGCATATTTCCGGTTTCATGTCATGGACGGGCGATAAGTTGAATGTGCTTTTAGGTGATTATTATGTACAGTTTGGACAGGGTCTGTCGATGTGGAACGGGACTTATTTCGGAGGAGGAGTCGAGGCGTCATCACAGTTGAGAATACCTAAGAGAATCAAACCGAATACGAGCAGTGATGAGACAAACTATCTTCGCGGGGTTGCTGCCGATTTGGAACTCAAATCGTTGACTTTGACTGCGTATGCCTCGTATCGTAAAAAGGATGCAACAGTTTATGTCAATGAAAATACTGGTGTGAAATATTTTCGTTCACTTTCAAAAACCGGTTACCATCGCAATGAAAATGAAATGTCGAAGATTGGTCAGGTCAAAGAATTCGTTGCAGGTGCCAATGTGGGATATTCCTTCAACACACTGATGCTGTCAGCTAATATAAACTGCTTGAGATATGATATACCGTGTGTTTCCGAATCAACATTTTTGTCGGGTTCGTTGAATTTTGTCAAAATATTCAAATATAGTTATTTATATGGTGAGGCTTCCTTGTCAGGTGATATGGGGTTTGCGGCAATGGCTGGATGGTATATTCAACCGAATTCATATTTGAATATGGAATTGTTGAGCCGTTATTCAACAAATGGATATCATAATGTTTCAAATTCTGATGTTGGAGATAATACTTTTTCAATACGTGCGACAATGTATCCTGTAAAGAAGCTGACTATGATAGTTTCAGTTAACTCTTCGGACAATTCAAATTCCATTTTCAATGTCAGATCAAAGTTTCAGATGACACGATTTGCCTCAATTTATTTGGATTACAGGTTTTCAACAAAGAGTTCAGAGAATACGGCTGATGATGCGAAACTTCCTATGAACACTGTGGAAAGCAAGCATAAGGTCAGACTGAACATAGAATACTTGCCATACAATTTCCTTACGTTGCGCACTCGTTTGGAGGGAGTTGTGTCAGGGAGAGATGTCGGATGTCTGTTGTACAATGATATTGCATTCAGATTCGACAGCGGTATCTCCTTGCTGATGCGCATGACGTGTTTTGATACTGACGGGTACGACACGAGGATTTATTGTTATGAAAATGATGTGCTTTACAGTTATTCTTCGCCGGCATATTATGGTTCCGGTTATGCTTTTTATATTTTGCTGAAAATCCCGTTATTTCGGAATGTGGATTTTTGGTGTAAGATAGGAGATACCGAAAATATAGACAGAAACACGAACAAGCTAAGCGCGACGATTCAGCTTAGAACAAAAATTTAACCTTTTTTATGTTGATAAAATCTGTTGACAACAAATTTGCAAACAGGTTTTATGCTAATTACAGATACAATAAATTTGCATCAAATGAAAAAGGTATGCAATATAATTTTGATGAAATAATTCAAAGACGAGGTACTGCCTGCGTAAAACACGATCTTCTGCGACAGCGTTTCGGAACTGATGACGTTACTGCAATGTGGGTTGCAGATATGGACTTCAAAGCACCGGACTTTGTTGTCGAGGCACTTAGAAAACGTTGCAATCATGAAGTTTTCGGGTATTCTTTCGGTGACACTTCCTATTATCTTGCCATACAGCGTTGGTTACTGCATCACTATAGCATTAATGCTGATTTCTCTGAGCTTCATTTTATTCCGGGGATAGTTGCAGGAATAAGTTTTTGTCTTGAGACTTTTACGCAGAAGGGTGACAAAGTGCTGATTATGAATCCGGTATATCCGCCGTTCATTAATCTTCCTTTGGGTAGCGGTAGGCAGCTCTCTGTTTCAAAATTGGTATATAGGAATGAGAACTACTTTATAGATTTTGACGATTTCGCAGAAAAGGCCAAGGGGTGCAAACTCCTTATCCTGTCGAATCCTCACAATCCTGGTGGCAGAATCTGGGAAAAGGAGGAACTCCAGAAAATAGCTGACATCTGCTATGAAAATGGGGTCATCGTTATTTCTGATGAAATCCATGCCGATTTGACTTTGCCTGGCTACGAACATTATTCGTTCGCCTCAGTTTCGGAAAAGGCTAAGGATATCAGCCTGACTTTCATTGCACCGAGTAAAACATTCAACATTGCCGGATTGGGAACTTCCTGTGTTTACGTCCATAACAAATCAATCCGAGATGAATTTTTCGGCTATCTTGATACTTTTGAGGTCGCCAATGGCAATGTGTTTGCTTATATTGGCGCTGAGGCTGCATTCTCTCCGCAAGGTGAGGAATGGCTTGAACAATTGAAGGCTTATCTCGCCAAAAATATTGAATATACTTATAATTTCTTCAAAAAAGAACTTCCTTTGGCCAAACTGGTGGTTCCTCATGCTTCATATCTTTTCTGGATTGACTTCAACGATTATAAATTCACTCAGGCCGAACTTACACGCCGACTGGTTTATGATGCCAAGGTCGCCCTTAACAGCGGACCTGAATTTGGCGCTGACTATACAGGCTTTGCTCGTATGAATGTCGGCTGCCCGATGTCAATACTTAAGAATGCCCTTGACCGTATTGCTGTTGCTATTAATAAATAATCTGACAACTTGACTATTATAAATACCATTCACAAATAATTCAAATAAAATTCACATGAAAATACGCCACATCATCCCAATTACCATATCTGTAATAGCAGTATTGCTATTCACTGCGTGCCCAAATAAGTCTGGAGATATACATGAACAGGGCGAAATAAACACTCAGGAACCTGTAAAAGACACTATAATTTTATATGGTATTGATGCCACGAATTATGATGTGGTTGACGATGTGGTGAAAGATGGTGAGACTCTTTCAAACATACTTACGAATTTTAATGTGAGTCAGGGTACCATCAATTCTATTGCCGAGAACTCCAAAAACACTTTCGATGTCCGTAAGTTGCGTGCCGGGGCTGATTATTCGATTTTTTTGTCGAATGATACGATTCCTGTTGCACATTATATGGTCTATCAGATTGACAAAATCAAATATGTGGTATATTCCTTCAAGGACAGTGTCTATTCACAGTTAGTCCAACGTCCGACTGATACAGTTCTTAAAGTGTCCTCCGGTGTGATTACAACGAGTCTTTGGAATGCAGTAATCGATTGCGGTATTTCCCCAAAACTGACTGATGAATTGTCGAAAATATATGCATGGACTGTGGATTTCTTCGGTATTCAGAAAGATGACAGTTTCAAGATGCTATATGAGGAAATACTTGTCGATGATACCGTTGTGGTTGATTGTGGCCGGATTTTGGCTGCAGAACTGACTAACGTCGGAAAAACATATAAAAGCTATTATTTTGATTATAAAGACAATAAAGGGTATTTTGATGAAAAAGGGGCGAGTATGAAGAAACAGTTCCTCAAAGCCCCATTGGAATATACACGTATTAGCTCGCGTTTTTCAAATGCGAGAATGCATCCTATCTATAAGGTTGTACGCCCTCATCATGGTGTGGATTATGCGGCTCCGGCGGGAACTCCCGTGCATACCATCGGCAATGGAACCGTCATTGCCAAAGGCTATGACAAAAAAGGTGGGGGAAATTACGTTAAAATTAAACACAACGATACATATACCACTGTCTATATGCACTTGAAGGGATTTGCAAAAGACATAGCTGTCGGCACTCGTGTAAAGCAAGGACAACTCATTGGCTTCGTTGGAAGTACTGGCGCAGCCACCGGACCACATCTCGATTTCAGAGTTTATAAAAAAGGTGTGGCAATAGACCCGCTGTCTATGATTCCGGAACCTGCCGACCCGATATCAAAGAAAGATATGCTGGAATTTGAAAAGATTGTAAAACAATATAGTTCTATACTGGATGACGTTCCAATTACGCATGCAAGAACAATTGACAGAATCAATATATCTGATATGTTGTCGTCCGATAAATATTATGAAAATGAAACGAAAATCTTTAATCCTACTAGCTTTATCCCTGATTTTTGTCGCATGCAAAAATAACGAGGAAAGCACCCAGTGCAATATTAATGTCAATTTCTCTTTCAACGTTAACAGAGATTCTCTTGAAAGAGATTCGATGAAATATGTCAATGATGCCGGCAATAAATACATGGTCACAGATTTGCAGATGATCGTGTCAAAACTGCAATTGGTACATTCCGACGGCACTACTCAAGTATTCGACAAATCTGTGCATTTTGTGGATTTGGCCGACACATCGACTTTCACATGGACTATAGAAGATGTGCCAATTGGCATTTACAACAGTATCGGTTTTGTCTTCGGATTGGACTCCACTATGAATGTCACTGGAGCTTATCCCGATCCTCCTATCAACGAAATGATATGGCCTGAATCTCTCGGTGGAGGCTATCATTATTTGAAACTCAACTGTAAATGGTTGTCAGACAAAGAGTTGTTGCCATTAAACTTCCATCTTGGCCCAGAACAGATGATTGATGGCAGTGACACAACTGTTATAGACAATAGTTTTATTGTTACAAGAATTTCCGACTTTGAGATTTCGTCAAAATTTGAAAATGTTTTTGAGGTTAATGTTGATATTAACAAATGGTTCGGACCAACATGCATAATAGATTTTGATAAAATAAAAGGCGTTTGGATTATGGAATCGCATGAAATTCAGGAGATGGCGAGGGAAAATGGTCCAAATGTGTTTTCGATGAACAAGAAAACAGTAAAGTAAATGTCAAGATATGTTGAAGTACTGATAATTGGCTGCCTCACTTTGTTGATTGCTTTAATTTGTGTTTCCTGTGAGGAGCCGGAAAAGGAACAGACTCCATATCAATTTGACCTGCCTTCATATTTCCCGTCAAAGCTTAATGTTTCGGATGACAATCCTATGACTGTGGAAGGGGTGCGGTTGGGGCGTCATCTCTTTTATGACGGACGATTGTCAGGCCGTACTGATACTGACTCCATGATGTGCTGTGCCACATGTCACCGTCAAGAGAATTCTTTCGATGCAGGTATTGACAATCCACTTTTCCCGGGAGGTTTTACTCACGGTCTTACAGGCATTAGGACGAATCATGTGACTATGCCACTTGTGAATCTTGTGTTCAATCATAACGGATATACATGGAACGGTTCGTTGAACGGAAAAAATCCGGTTGAAAACATGCGGTGTCTTGAGGATATGCTATGGATTGTCATCACAGCTGGAGATGAACTGTGTGGAGATACCAACACGGTAAGAGCTCTGTTCCAGTCATTACACGAATATTCTGAGATGTTCGAGGATGCGTTTGGCACTTCGGAAGTTACTGTTGACAGGATGGGAAGGGCAATAGCTCAGTTTGTGAATTCAATAGTGTCGTGTGATTCCAAATTTGACCGGTATCTGAAGGGTGAGGCAGTGCTTACTGAGGAAGAACTGCTTGGATATGAATTGTTTATGACCGAAGAGGGTGGTGACTGTTTCCATTGTCATGGCGGTGCCGCCAATCCTCTGTTTACCACCAATAAATATTACAACAACGGAAAAGATTCGGTATTCACCGATGAAAATGACAGATTCAAAGTTACTCTGCGTGAATATGACAAAGGGGCATACAGGGCACCATCACTCAGAAATTTGAAATATACAGCTCCTTATATGCACGATGGCAGATATTCTACAATTGACGATGTGTTGGATTTCTACAATTCAAAAGTATTGAATACACCATATACGGATGTTCTTATGCATCATGCTCCTGAAGGTGGGGTGCACCTCACACCGCATGAAATAGCAGCCATAAAGTCATTTTTAATGACACTTACTGATGAGAGTGTGATTACCAATGAAAAATATTCCAATCCTTGGTAAACAATTAAATTTTACAGTATAACTTGTAAAATCCAAATAAATATTATAATTTTGCGGTGAAAACAGATTAATTTTTATTTTCATTTGCGAAATGATAGTAAAAGATATAGTAACGTTATTGGATGCTCATTATGTCAATAATTCCGGTCTTGAGAACGAGAATTATGATGTGGCCTTCGCATCTGACCTTATGAGTGATGTGCTTACAATAGATATACCTAATGTGTTGCTTATTACTGGACTTGCAAACATACAGACCATACGTACTGCCGATATGGCCGAAATCAAGTGTATTGTGTTAGGACGTAATAAAAAAGCAACTCCCGAAATGATAGAGCTTGCCCAGGAAAATGAAATCACCATTATTGAGTGTGCTTATTCGTTGTTCCATATATGTGGTCTTCTTTACAATGAGGGAATAGATCCATTATATTAACTTATGCATTTAGAATACAAGGTACAGGGAGGAAATTTTTCAAAGGCCGGTCATGCTTCAGGAGAGATTAAGAAGGTCCTCAAACAGCTTAATCTTAACCCGATGGTCATTAAGCGTATAGTTGTTGCTCTTTATGAGGCGGAAGTCAATATTGTGGCCCATGCCTATGAAGGTGACATAATCGTTGACATTGATGACAGCAAGGTGCACGTTGTCTTAAATGACAGAGGTCCTGGCATCCCGTCCATTGAACGCGCCATGGAAAAAGGTTATTCAACCGCTTCACCTCTCGTAAGGGAAATGGGGTTTGGTGCCGGTATGGGACTGCCCAACATTAAAAAGAATACCGATGAACTGAATATTAAAAGTGTTGTCGGTGAGGGAACTACAGTTGATTTCATAAACTATCTTTAATTATGGAAAAGCAATCGCCATCTTCAATATTTCATGCAATATACGTTGATGAAAACCAATGTATAGGATGTACACGATGTATGAAAATTTGTTCAACTGCTGCTATCAGAATCTGCAATGGCACCGCCATGATCAGTAACAGCAGGTGTATTGATTGTGGCGAATGTATAAAGGCCTG
The DNA here is from genome assembly GCA_016285515.1 of Bacteroidales bacterium. GTDB lineage: Bacteria > Bacteroidota > Bacteroidia > Bacteroidales > BM520 > RGIG7150. The sequence goes on along the minus strand of JAEEQW010000005.1, from coordinate 142,819 downwards.
TAATTTCAATGCAATTCATATTTCACAAGGTGATTTGCAGTCAATCTTCAAGTATAAATATAGGGTTGCACTTATTCCTGCAGTGCTTTTCGGGCAGTTTAAACTCGACGTCACTCATGACGACCTGCACAGAGCTTTGCTGAGTATTGGCTTTACCAGTGTTTATGAGGAAGAATTGTCGGCTGAATTTCAGATAGATGCAATCAGAAGATTCCAACAGGAATCGGACATAAAGCCGGTCATCTCGAGTTTCTGTCCGGCAATAGTACGACTGATTCAGGTGAGATTTCCGACATTGACCGAGAACCTTGTCCTTGTAAAATCACTAATAGATATAACTGGTCTTACAATATTGAAGGAAGCCGCAGATAAGGGCATTGATCCTTCGGATGTTGGTATATTTTATATAACTCCTTGTGCAGCGAAGATATGCGCTGTCGTAAGTCCTGTCGGGGATGAAAAATCTCCTATTACGGGTTTCCTCAATATGGATATGATGTTTGACAGGCTCAGCATAGAATTGCAGAAGATTAAGGGGACAGTCGATCCTAGTTTTAAACGTAAGACATCACTCACACGTACTGAAGTCAAATGGAGCCTTACTGGTGGCGAAATCAAACATGCTTTCGGAAGAAAGCTGTCCATTGACGGTATTGCCAATGTCATTGAATTTCTCAACAAAGTTGACGATGAGGCCATTGATGACATTGACTTCCTTGAACTCCGAGCATGTGACCAGGGGTGTGCCGGTGGCATTCTCACCCAGGGCAACAGGTTCCTTACCGTTGAAAAGCTCATGATGAGAGCTAACAAAAAGGCCGTAAATAAACGTCATGGCCCTTATTACAGCGACATCACGTATGATGAGATCAAAGTTCCGACTGTGAATCCGCGTCCTATTGAAGGTCTTGACAAGGATATTTCAGTGGCCATAAAAAAGATGGAACAGAAGCAGGAAATATATAAAATGCTTCCTCAACTTGATTGTGGATGCTGCGGTTGCCCGACATGTGAGGCTTTTTCTGAAGATGTCGTCAAATCGCTGAAACCACTTTCAAGTTGCATGTTCATTCAGGTCGCTTTCAATTCCAAGAATGACAGAGGAAAAGAAATCATCCGAAAAATTTGGGGCGACAGCAAAATAGTAGAAGAATTAAAAAACAAATTGGAAAACGATAATTAATTATCATGAAAGTTAGCGAATTAATAGAAAAATTACAATATAATGTGTTCAGTAAAGCTGACACTGATAAGGAAATAACTGCAGGATATGCGTCTGACCTCCTTAGCGATGTTATGGGCAATTCCTCTGAAGGAAATATCTGGGTTACCATGCAGACCCATAAAAATGTTGTGGCAGTGGCTGCACTGAAGGAATTGTCGGCGGTGATATTTACCAACAGTAATGTCCCTTCCGAGGAATCTATCGAAGCCGCCAACGAGGAAAATGTTTTGCTTTTAGGAACTTCAAAAGGTACATTTGAAGTCTGCGGCGAAATATATAATCTGCTGGAATCAAAGTAGAAATGAAAAACTACAAGGCTGATTTCCATATACATACTGTTCTTTCTCCATGCGGCAGTCTTGATATGAGCCCTGTAAACATCATTCAGGCTGCAAAAAAGAAACACATCAATATAATTGGAATAACAGACCACAATGCAACTCAACATACCCAGGTTGCCAAGAAAATAGGAGACCGCGAGGGTGTTTTTGTCATGTGTGGCTGCGAAGTGTGTACAAAAGAAGATATACACTGCCTTGCATTCTTTGAGAAACCAGATGAAATCACTGCCTTTCAGGCGTATATAGACAAATATCTTCCTCCTATTCCAAATGATCCCGACAAATTCGGATATCAGGTCATAGTCGATGAGGATGAGGAAATAGTTGATGAACTGCCTTATTATCTTCTATCGGGCATTGACCAGAGCATGGATGAGGTTCAGGCTGAGGTGAAATCCCTCAACGGTATATTCATTCCGGCTCATATCGACCGCCCAACATTCAGCGTGACAAGTCAGCTCGGATTCGTCCCGTTGGACTTGAAACCGGATGCGTTTGAAATTTCAAAATTCTGTTCGTTTCAGAAAATTTTGAAACTTTATCCGTATATCAGCAGTTATAGAATAACACAGGATTCTGATGCTCACTTTATTGATGATGTCGGCTGCGTATGCAACGTATTGGAACTGGAAGAACTGTCATTTAAATCAATAAGAGAGTATCTTTGCACAAAAAATGATTAAAAATGAAAGAAATAGCTTTAAACATTCTTGATATTGCCAACAACTCCATCCGTGCAGGTTGCAAGACTTTGAAAATTGAAATCGAAGAAAGCGAGAAGGATAACTTTATGAAACTGACTATAACAGACGATGGCTGCGGTATGGACGAGGAAGTTCTGAAGAAAGTCACAGACCCGTTTTATTCCAGTCGCAAAACCCGTCATATAGGCTTGGGAGTTCCATTTCTGAAACAACATGCTGAAATGGCAGGCGGTATGTTTGACATCAAAAGCGAACTTGGTGTGGGAACTGTGGTTACTGCAACTTTTGTACTCGATCATCCTGATCGTCAGCCTCTTGGCGACATTGAATCGGTGATGGCTATGATAATCTCCTCCAATCCGGAAATTGACTACTATTATCGCCATAAAACTGATGCGGCAGAAGCCGAACTCGACACCAAGGCCGTAAAGGAGGAACTTGGCGATATCCCTATTACAGATCCGGAGGTGATAAAAATTTTAAAAGACATGATGTCTTTGGAATAATTTTATTATCTTCGCACCAAATTACAAATACGAATTAATAACCTTTAACTAATAAAAAAAATGAAATTACTCTATTTGATTCTTATGTCACAGCCTGCATCCGGTGCTAACGGTCAGCAAAGTTCAAGTCCATGGTCAACATTGGTATTGATGCTTGTGCTCATGCTGTTGTTCTGGCTGTTTTTCATCCGCCCTCAGTCAAAGAAAGCCAAAGAACAGAAACAATATCAGGAATCTTTGAAGAAGGGAGACAAAATAGTCACTATTGGCGGTATATATGGCAAGATAGTTGAAATAAGCGAAAAAACAGTAGTAATAGAATCACAGGGTACAAAACTTGAAATGGACAAATCAGCCATCAACGCTGAGGCATCCGCTGCTCTGAACAAATAGTCCATTGTGAAATGGGGATGGATTAAATCGCGGTCATTCTGGATTTGCATTGTAATCTCCGCATTGATTTGGTATATCATCTATCTCTCTTCAGATACCGTTCTTAAGGAGAGAATAGAGGTTGAATATGTTGATTTGCCTGATAGTTACTTTATTACAGACAAATCATCCAATTTCATCAATATCAGTCTCTCAGTTGAAGGGAACCAGGTTAATGAAATCCATTCCCATATTAAGAATTCATCTGTAATAGTCAGTCTTGCCAACGTGAAAACTGCTGGAAAGGATAAACTGGTATATACTTACCAGGTGGCTCCTTATGTGAAAAATCAGATTGGCGATATGCTTAAGACATCTGTCAATTATTCAATATCAACCGATTCCATATCATTGACATTTGAAAAGGCAATAAGTAAGAAGGTACCCCTAAAGGATGATTCACGGTTTGAAGTCGCTTCAGGATACATGCTGCTGAAAGGTTCTGGCTTCTCATGCGATTCAGTTACGGTTACAGGATTGACTTACAATGTTGAACAGGTGGACCATGTTACGTTGGCGTATTCACCAATCTCTTTGGTTAACAGGTCAAAAGCCATTGATTTCAACTTTGAGGACTATTACCATGACTTTACCGTTGAACCGTCTGTGGTGACATATAACATTAATGTCGCTGAATTTACTGAATCCTCCGTGACTCTGAAAATCGAAGATTTTTACGATTCCAATAATCTGTGGTTCTTTCCCGAAAGCGTTACGGGCAGATTCAATGTGCCTTTGGCAGATTTTAACCAGATCTCGAAAGATGATTTCTATCTGGAGGTTGTCATTCCCGAAGGAAATGTCAATAAGGCTTTGGTTGATATGAAGACAACCGCTGATAATGTGATAGTTATAGACGTTGACCCCAATACTGTAGAATATTTGATCCATAAATGATGTTAGTCGGTATCACTGGTTCCATCGCTTCAGGAAAATCTGTAATTTCACGCATTTTTGAAACGCTGGGATATAGTGTGTTCTATGCCGATGATGAAGCAAAAAAACTGTATTACAGTCAGGAAATCGCCGCAGCAATCAACAAAAAAGCCGGTATTGATTTAATAGATTTCACAAAGCCAGACTTTGCGAAAATCGCAGAGTTCATTTTCCTTTCCCCTGAAAACAATTCGCTGATAGTAAATACTTTATACCCGTTTCTTACAGAAAAAATCCGTCAGTGGCAGCAGAAGCACTCCTCGGAATCTGTTCTTTTTGTCGAGGCTGCCATGATTTTTGAAAGCGGATGGAATAAAATTTTCAATATGACAATCTGCGTCTTTGCAGATGAAAATATACGTCTGCAACGTTTGCGTGCCAGAAACCCGCATAACTATGAAAACTGTCTCGCAAGGACAAAATTTCAGTGGAAGGAAGATGTGAAATGCAAACTCGCTGATTTTGTGATTACCAATGACGGTGTTTCGCCTGTTATGCCTCAGATATCAGACTTTTTAAGTAGGTGTGAACAAATGGAAAATATTGTCGGAAATTATATTATAAAAAATCATCAACTCTGTGATAAGCAGGAATATACATTGCAAAATGCTTTCCTTTATGAAGTTATAAGAATAAAAAACTCCAAACCTGTTTTTTGTGTGGAACATTACGAAAGGCTGCTCCATTCCAATAATGACAAATCTTTCGGCTGTGACATGGAGTCGTTCAGAAACGACATTCAAACCCTTATTGAAGTGAATGACATTCATAATTGCAATGTCAAGGTCGCATACGATTCAAAGGACTTGTTCATGTTTTTTATCAAAAGTTATTATCCGGACGAGGAGTATCATAAAAAGGGGGCAGATGTTGTATGTGCAAATATTATGAGGGATAACCCGAATGTGAAGAGATTCAATCAGACATATCGTTCCAATGCTGACAGGGTGAAGAATGACAATGATGTTTATGAAGTCCTTTTGGTTAATAATGACGGTGAAATAACGGAAGGCAGCAAGTCAAATGTTTTTTTCGTAAAAGACAGTGTGATATATACGGCCCCTGACAATCAGGTGCTTATAGGAATAACGCGTACAAAGGTCATCGAAACGATCAAAGAACTTGGTATTAAATTGATTTTCAGGCCTATACATGTAGACAAGATTCGGTTTTATGACGGTGCTTTTCTGACTGGCACTTCGATAGATGTTTTCAGAATCCGCCGGATAGGTGATTTCGAATTCGATGATAAGGCACTCAATTTGATTAATGATATTTCCAAGGGTTACATCGCTAAGATGAATAAGTTATGAGCATGATGTGAATATGAAAAAAATGATTAAATTTGTAAAAAATTTTTGATGAAAAATTACATTTATAAATTAATACTATTTGTTTGTATTTCAATACCTTATGGTATAGCGGCACAAACGGGCGGAGGGGCTTCATATCTGTTTCTCGACCTCGCAAACGATGCCAGGCTTTCTTCGTTTGGAATGCCGGCAACTTCCATATATGATGACGATATCAACATGGCGATTACAAATCCGTCTTTGATAAATGCAAACATGAACAATGCTCTGTCACTGTCGTATAACAATTATTTCGGCACACATCTCGGTTTTGCTTCATATTCAAGGGATTTCAACAAAATAGGCACCTTTGTCGGAACCATGCAGTACATCAATTACGGCAAATTCAAATATGCCGATGAGATGGGTATTGTGTCAGGTGATTTTTCCGCAAATGAAATTGCTGCTGTTATAGGTTGGGGAAGACAACTTAGCGATAACTGGTCAATCGGTGCGAATTTCAAAATGATATATTCCGGTTTGGAGTCATATAATTCATTTGCGGTTGCAGTCGATGTTGCAGGGACATACAGAATCCCCGAGAAAAATTTTGACATGTCGCTGATAGTCAGAAATGGAGGCGTAGAACTGTTCTCTTACGCTTCTGAGCGTTCAAGACTGCCGTTTGAGATTGACTATGCTATGTCGGTGGGATTTCAGCATCTGCCGTTCAGGTTTATGCTGTTGCTGCACGATTTGCAGAAATGGAATTTGATATATGATGACCCCACGCTTACTTCGAGAACCATCGATCCGAACACAGGCGAGCCTATCGGCCGTACGGCGGCTGCAATATTTGGGGATAATCTGATACGTCACGTGACCATTGGTGGTGAATTTACAATAGCAAAGATTATTTGTCTGAGGTTCGGATATAATTTCCAGAGACGTCAGGAACTTCGTCTTTCCACAACTCATGCAGGGCTTTCTGGATTTTCGTTCGGAATCGGACTTGACATCTATAAATTTCAGATAGGATATTCTCATGCAATATACTCCGTTGCCGGTGCAACGAATTGTTTAACAATAAAGACAAATTTGTCAGACTGGATAAAATAGAAATAAAATATATAAAGAAATGATAAACAACAAGTTAATTAACCCACAAAGTATAGTGGTGGTAGGTGGTTCCAATGACGTCTCAAAACCTGGCGGATTGGTTCTGAAAAACCTTTTGGAATATGGTTTGAAAGATAAATTGTATGTCGTAAATCCAAAACTTCCTGAAGTCCAGGGTATCAAAGCATATCAGCAGGTGGAAGATCTGCCTGAATGCGATTGTGCTGTGATTGCAATTGCTAACAAATATTGCCTTCACGCAATTGACGTGCTCGCAAACCAGAAGAAGACAGGAGGTTTCATTATTTTATCGGCTGGTTTCGGAGAGGAAAGTCCTGAGGGTGCTGAGATAGAAAGAAAAATAGTTGAAACTATTGACAAGGCAGGCGGAAGCCTTATCGGTCCGAACTGCATAGGATATATGAATGTTAATTATCCAGGCGTTTTCGTGGCGCCTATACCAACACTTGGTCCCGATGGAGCCGATTTCATTTCCGGCTCAGGTTCAACGGCTCTGTTCGTTATGGAAACAGGTATTTCCCACGGCCTCAGCTTCAACAGCATCACATCAGTAGGTAATAGCGCTCAGATTGGTGTTGAAGAGATGCTTGAATATTTGGATGAAACTTACGAAGAGGGTAAAAGCTCAAAAATAAAACTTCTGTATATCGAAAGCATAAAGAAACCCGCAAAGCTTTTGAAGCATGCCCGCAGTCTTATAAGGAAAGGTTGTTATATCGCTGCTGTCAAGGCTGGCAGTTCACCTGCAGGAAGCCGTGCTGCAACATCACATACCGGAGCCTTGGCGGGTTCCGATACCGCAGTTGACGCTCTGTTGCGTAAGGCTGGCATTGTCAGATGCTACGGCCGTGAAGACCTCGTAACAGTAGCTTGTATCTTCAAGATTGGGCTCATGAAAGGCAGAAATCTCGGTGTTGTCACACATGCCGGCGGACCCGGCGTCATGCTGACCGATGCCCTTTCAAAATATGATATTAACGTACCTCATATCGAATGTCCTGAATTACAGGCACAGCTGCTTCCAGGCTCTTCCGTCGGCAATCCTTTCGATTATCTCGTGACGGGTAGGGTTGAGCATTTGAAAGCCATTATGGACTACTGCGAAAATAAGTTTGATAACATTGACGGTATGGCAGTAATATTCGGCAACCCAAAACTGTTTGATGTGAATCCGTATTTCGACCTTGTGTCAGACCTGATGCGTACATATAAGAAACCTATTTATCCGATATTCACTTCTGTAATCAATGCAAAGGATGAAATACAGAAGTTTGTTGATAAGGGCAATGTCGTGTTCTTCGACGAGGTCACATTCGGTGATGCTTTTGGAAAGGTGATGAATACTGCCGGCGCTCCTGAAATCATATCGGACCCATACGAGGTTGATGTTAAGAAAATCCGTGAAGTCATTGATAATGCTGAGGACGGATACATTTCACCGACTGAGGTTGGAAAACTCCTTGATGCGGCAGGTATTGTACGTGCCGGTGAGGCTGTGGTGACCAATGCCGATGACGCTGCATGCCAGGCTGCTAAGTTGGGATTCCCAGTCGTCATGAAAGTTGTTGGCCCTATCCACAAGTCGGATGTCGGCGGTGTTGTCCTTAATGTCAAGAATGAAGCTGAAGTCAAGTGTCAGTTCGACAGGATGATAAAGATAAAGGATACGACTGCAATTCTCATTCAGCCGATGCTTTCCGGTGTCGAGCTGTATGCGGGTGCAAAGTTTGAACCTAAATTCGGTCATCTGGTGTTATTTGGTCTGGGCGGCATTTTCATTGAAGTGCTGAAGGACGTTCAGTCGGGATTGGCACCTTTGGCAAAGGAAGAGGTTGAAGCTATGGTCAAGAAGCTCAAAGGCTACAAAATGCTTCAGGGCGTAAGAGGTCAGGAAGGCGTTGATATCGACAAGTTTGAAGAGGCAGTGGTACGTTTGTCACTTCTCGTCGAACATGCTCCGGAAATTGTTGAGATGGATTTGAATCCTCTGCTTGGCAACAGCAAGGGCGTTGTTGACGTGGATGCAAGAATAAAAATTGATAAAGGAATAAAATAAAGTTTGATTACAAATTACAGGCATAGTAAAGAAATAAGATATGGCAAGATTGATAGAAGAAAAAGTAGTTGAGAAATGCATGAATGATTTTGGAATTCAGGATATGTCAAAGGCATCCATAAGGGAAATAGCCGCGTTGGCAGATTCTTTGCAGAAGGCTTCAGGTGTGAAATATGTAAGGATGGAACTCGGCGTTCCCGGTCTGCCTGTCGCTCAAGTTGCAATAGATGCTGAAATTCAAGCGCTTAAGAATGGCATAGCAGCTATTTATCCTAACATCAACGGAATACCAGAGTTGAAACATGAGGCATCCCGTTTTATCAAGTTGTTTCTTAATGTGGATGTCAAACCTGAAAACTGTGTCCCATGTGTTGGCTCAATGCAGGGAAGCTTTGCATCGTTCATGACTTTGTCACGTTTTCAGGAAGGGAAGGATACCGTGCTTTTCATTGACCCGGGTTTTCCTGTGCATCGTCAGCAGACAAGAGTCCTTGGCATTCCGTCGGAAACTTTCGATGTTTATGACTTCAGAGGTGAAAAACTGCGTGACAAATTGGAGGAACATTTGTCAAAAGGCAATATTGCATGTATCCTTTACTCCAATCCAAACAATCCTTCATGGGTGTGCCTCACTGAAGAAGAACTGAAGATTATTGCTGAGGTCTGCAAGAAATATGGAGTTATCATTATTGAAGACCTGGCTTATTTCGGCATGGATTTCCGTCAGGATTATTCTATCCCTGGCCAGCCTCCTTATCCTGCTACGGTTGCAAAATATACTGATGACTATATCTTGTTGATTTCAAGTTCCAAAGCTTTCAGCTATGCCGGTCAGAGAATGGGTATAATAGCCATTTCCGACAAGCTGGCAACAAGGAAGTCGGCAAATCTGCTCAAACATTACAATTGGGATGATTTCCATCATTGCATGATTTACGGTACCCTGTATTCATTAAGCTCCGGCACTGCCCATACCCCACAGTATGGCTTTGCTGCTGCACTTAAGGCAGCAAATGACGGAAAGTACAATTTCGTGAAAGAGACCAGGGAATATGGCGAGAAGGCGCATGTCATGAAGAAAATATTCCTTGACAACGGTTTCAAGCTTGTTTATGACAATGACGACGATACGCCATTGGCTGACGGCTTCTATTTCACGTTATATTATCCTGGCATGGATGGCGCATCGTTGCTGAAGAACCTGCTTTGCTATGGTATCAGTGCAATAGGATTGAGAATTACGAGAAGTGAGCATGTGGAAGGACTGAGAGCTTGTGTCTCACAGGTCAGGAGAGAGCAGTTTGAGGATTTGGAGAAGAGGGTAAAGGCTTTCCATGAGGATTTCAAAAATTAATTTTCAAAAAGACACGTTGGATTGAGATAATATTTGTATTTTCGTGAAATTTTTGAAATAACATATAATATTGGTAACATTATTAACTAAATATAATTAAGTATGGCAGAAATTAAAGGTGCTGTAGTTGTTGATGTTGAACGTTGCAAAGGCTGTGGCTTATGCATTGTGGCTTGCCCTAAGAAAGTGCTTGACCATTCGGGAGACGTCAATAGCAGAGGCTATGATTATGTTAAGATGGTAAATCCTGATGCATGCATCGGATGTACCTCATGTGCAACAGTATGTCCTGACAGTGTGATAACTGTCTATAGGGCAAAGATTTAGTGTTTAACTTTTAAAATAATCAATAATGGGTGAATTAAGATTAATGAAAGGCAATGAGGTAATAGCAGAGGCGGCTATTAGAGCTGGCGTTGACGGCTATTTCGGTTATCCTATAACCCCTCAGTCCGAAGTTATGGAAACCCTCATGATACGTAAGCCATGGGAGGAAACAGGTATGGTTGTTCTTCAGGCTGAAAGTGAGGTTGCTTCTATAAACATGGTTTATGGTGGCGCATCATGTGGTAAAAAGGTTATGACATCTTCTTCGAGTCCTGGATACAGTTTGATGCAGGAAGGTATTTCCTATTTGGCAGGTGCAGAACTGCCTTGTGTGGTGGTAAATGTATCCCGCGGAGGCCCTGGTCTTGGTACCATCCAGCCTTCACAGGCAGATTACCTTCAGGTTACTAAAGGCGGCGGTCATGGTGACTATCATGTTATTGCCCTTGCTCCTAATTCAGTTCAGGAAATGAACGATTTTGTTGCATTGGCATTTGATTTGGCATTCAAATATCGTATTCCTGCTGTTATCCTCAGTGATGGCGCAATAGGCCAGATGATGGAAAAAGTCGAACTCAGCGATTTTGTCCCTCGCAGAACTGAAGAACAAATTCGTAAGGAATGCGGTGACTGGTGCACACTTGGAAGCAACAGACACAATGTTGTCACTTCTTTGGAACTCGATTCCACCATCATGGAAGAGAGAAATGTCAAACTTCTGAAGAAATATGAAGAGATTTCAAAGAATGAAGTCAGATATGAGGAATATATGACTGAGGATGCTGAATATCTGTTTGTGGCATTTGGCTCCTGCTCACGAATCTGTAAGAAATCAATTGAAATGGCTCGTGAAAAGGGAATAAAGGTCGGTTTGTTCCGTCCTATCACTCTTTTCCCGTTCCCGACACAGCAGCTTAAAGTCCTCGGTCAGAAGATGAAAGGCATCATGTCAGTTGAAATGAATGTCGGTCAGATGGTTGATGACGTAAGACTTGCCGTTGAATGCAAGGTGCCGGTAGAATTCAAGGGCCGTTATGGTGGTATCATACCTTCACCTGATGAAGTGTTACAGGCATTGGAAGAAAAATTGGTTCGTAAATAAAAGGAGGAAATAATCATGACAGATCAAGAATTAAAAGAAATAATGAAACCTGAAAACATAGTCTATAAGAAATCAGGTCTCCTCCGTGATAACATCATGCACTACTGCCCGGGTTGTAGTCACGGCGTTACTCATAAATTAATTGCAGAGGTTATTGAAGAACTGGGAATCAAGGAACAGACAATAGGTATATCACCTGTAGGATGCTCAGTTTTTGCATACAATTACATCGATGTTGACTGGCAGGAGGCTGCTCACGGCCGTGCTCCTGCTCTTGCAACAGCAGTGAAGAGACTGCTCCCTGACAAATATGTCTTCACATATCAGGGTGACGGCGATTTGGCATCAATCGGTGCTGCTGAAATCCTTCACGCATGCAACAGAGGCGAGAATATCGTCTGCATATTCGTTAACAACGCTATCTATGGTATGACCGGCGGTCAGATGGCTCCAACAACATTGGTAGGCATGAAGACTGCAACCACACCATACGGTCGTAATGTTGACCGTAACGGCTATCCAATGAAGATAACTGAACTCATAGCTCAGTTACCAGGCACATGCTACGTGACCCGTCAGTCAGTGGAAACTCCTGCTGCCGTCCGCAAGACAAAACAGGCAATAAAGAAAGCTTTCTTGAATCAGAAAGAGAAAAAGGGAACATCATTCATCGAAGTCGTATCAACATGTAACTCCGGTTGGAAGATAGACCCGATAAAAGCTAACAAATGGATGCAAGACCATTTGTTCAAATTCTATCCATTAGGCGATTTGAAGGATTCAGTTAAGGATGATCCTGAAAGCTACAAACAATATATTGAATAATAACCGGTAATAAACAATTCAAATTATGACAGAAGAAATAATTATAGCCGGATTTGGCGGACAAGGTGTCTTGTCAATGGGTAAAATTATTGCCTATTCCGGTATTATGCAGGATTATGAGGTTTGCTGGATGCCTTCATACGGTCCAGAAATGCGTGGCGGTACAGCTAATGTCACCGTCATCGTCAGCGACAAGGCAATCAGTTCACCAATATTACATCAGTTCGACACTGCTATCGTCCTTAACCAACCTTCAATGGATAAGTTCGAAGCTCAGGTGAAACCAGGAGGAGTTTTACTGTATGACCCTAACGGCATTACAAAACCTCCTACACGCAAGGACATAAAAGTTTATAAAATCGATGCTACAGAAATAGCGGCAAAGATGGGTAATGTTAAGATTTTCAATATGATAGTCTTAGGCGCTTATCTTAAAGTACGTCCTGTGGTCTCATTGGAAAATGTAATGAAGGGACTTGCTAAATCAATACCTGCACGTCATCATAACCTTTTGCCACTCAACGAAGAGGCAATCAAAATAGGTGGCGACAATATCATTGAAGTAAAATAGGATGACAGGTTAGCAGAAATGAAAAATCGGTTTGATGATTATCAAACCGATTTTTTTTTATTTGTCGTTTTCGTCAACTGCAATCCTGATATAGTTGCCTCGTTCAAAGATAAACCTGCCGGTCTTGTCCAATTTGAGATTTGTCCTGATATTCTTGGCGTTGGTTTTCCTGAATTGTGTGACATAATCTGTAATGTCGGCAATCGATTGGGAAACTCCTGGCGTCATGCTCAGATATTCATATACTATATCCTTGATTTTCTTGGTGTTGATATCTGACCAGGATTTTAAAGCGTATGTTGAGGTCTTGCCGATGGCAACAACGTCATCTGTGTTCAGGATTGATGAACGCAACGATTCGTAGGTCGGATGTTTGTTAGTGGTTTCAAGGATTTTATTGTATATTTCATCAAGTTTCATAGGAGCGCCATTCTGCTTTAAAATCAATTCGATGTGTTCCGACAGTTTTGTCAGGGTGTTTCTTGGAGCCGTAATGGTATTGTCTCCACTGACAAAGCCAAAACAAGTTGAACTAACATCCTTGAGGAACCTGTGCAGTACGTCATTGTTGGAAATCTCATGGCCGGTACTGTAGTTCATGTTTGATTTGATGAGGTCAGTGATGCTCATGACGATTTCCTTTGGACGTCTTTTCTTTGAGATATTTTCAAAATATGTGTAAATCTTGTCAAGTTTCACCTTGTCAAAATATGTCTTGTTGATTGCATAATAGCATTGTGCATTGACCTCAATATCCTGGATGCCGATGTAATTTTTGTCGGAAATGGATGAAAGCAGGAAGCAGCATAGTTTTGGAGTGATGTTGATTCCCTCTCTGAAATTTATTCTTTCGGCAAAAGCATTGTCGATGTGATAGTAATTCGGCATATTCTGCAAATCATCGTATGCTCTTACGTATGTATCTATCGGTAGATTGCATTTTTTCAGCTTTGAAATTATTTTAGCAATGATTCTTGGCAGAGCCTTGTAAATCTGTCTTGCACGTTCGCGTGTCAGACCAAACCTGTCACCTATTTCCTGGTAGGAGAGTTTGTTGTATCCTTTAAAGAAATTGTAATTGTTGAGAAATATGTAATATTCCTTTTCACTTAGAGCATTTTCAATGACTATGAGTATGAATTTGAACAGTTCAAAACTCTTCTGTTTGTAGCTTTCTCTGAAATTTTCAGCTGTTGCCGAGTCAAGGTTGAAATTATTATGAACGTATAATTTGAATTCGTCAAATTCCTGGTCGGCAGAATTGATTTTCAGCATATCTTTTGTCAGCTGATATTTTGCGATATAGTATTGGCAAATATTTATTAATTCGTTATTGCATTTTGCCCCGCATCTTCTAAGATATGTGAAGTTGCCATGCTTGAAGTAATAATTGATGATGGCATAAAGTGTTACGAGACCTGCGTCAACGCAACCATTAATGGAGCGTACTGACAGATTATGCATCTGCTGCAGTTCGTATATGTTGAAATTTTTTAATGAATTCATCTTAGCCATTGCAAAGCATTTTTTGTTAAGTGAAATAATTATTCATATATGGATTTTAAAGAAAATGCAGATTAATTAAAATGAAGGTGTGTGTATTTTGATAATCTTACTTTCGCCGATTCCTGCACTGCTTTTTGCGAAGGCACGGATTAAATAGTCTTTGTCAGTATCTATACCGTTGATTGTATCCCGGAAAACGACATTTCCTGTGAAGTGAGAATAGAATATTGTGTCGCAGTCGGAATATGACGGTGGATTCGGATTGCTTGGATAATTCACGCAGAACCCTAAATCCGTAAGTGGCTGCGAACCGAAATCGACAATAACAGCCGAGACGATGATCCAATAATGGGAATTTTCTTCGGCTTCCAAATAGTCAACACTTGGCGGCGTGTCTGTATGCTTGCAACTGAACAGAATGAGTGCCAACAAAAAAAATAATATTTTGTTTTTCATGGAATTGGTTGTTCGTTTTTTTTACATTTCTTTGTATAATTAACGTATAACTGTATGGTTAAAGTATAAATCAACGTATAATTATATTTAAAACTTAGGTGTTACATTCTGTTTGGGACATCAATTCCTAATAAACTCATGGCATGTTTAATGGTGTTGGCAACGAAAAATGATAACAGAAGCCTCATGTTTCTGATTTCGGGATTCTGTTCCTTAAGGATGTTTATGTCCTGATAGAAATGATTGTATTGTTTTGCGAGTTCGTATGAATAATTTGCAACGATTGCGGGATTGAAGTCTTCTGCTGCTTTGGCGATGGTTTCAGGAAAGCTGTGCAAGGTTTTCAGAATATCGAGTTCGCTTTCATTGAAATTGTTGAAGGAACTTGGTACTGCAGATAAATCAGAAGGATTGAACCCCTTGTCATTGGCGGCTTTTGACAGAATGGATTGGATTCTGGCGTATGTGTATTGTATGAATGGCCCTGTGTTTCCGTTGAAATCAATGGATTCTTTCGGGTTGAAGAGCATGTTCTTTTTCGGGTCAACTTTAAGCACGAAATATTTGAGGGCGGCGAGACCTACCATTTCGGCGAGAGAGTCGGCCTGTTCGGAATCAGCCTGCACTTTCCCGAGTTCGCCTATCATTTCCGCGGCAGTCTTGTGCATCTCGTCCATGAGGTCATCGGCATCCACTACTGTTCCTTCACGGGATTTCATCTTGCCAGTGGTGAGTTCGACCATCCCATAGGAGAGGTGATAAATTATGTCAGCCCAATCATAACCGAATTTCTTGAGCGTCAGCTTCAAGACCTCAAAGTGGTAAAGTTGCTCATTTCCAACCACATACACCATTCTGTCAGGTGAATATTGCTCATGGCGTGTGATGGCTGTACCTATATCTTGTGTGATATAAACTGAGGTGCCATCTTTTCTGAGCAGAATCTTTCTGTCAAGCCCCTCGTCAGTCAAATCTATCCATATAGAGTTGTCAGGATCTTTTGTTACAATTCCTTTGTCAAGGGCATCGTACACATTTTGTTTGCCGAGAAGATAGGTCTGGGATTCGTAGAATGTCTTGTCAAATGTTATCCCAAGTCGTTTGTATGTCTTGTCGAAACCGTCATAAACCCATGAATTCATCATTTTCCAAAGCTCTATCGTATCCTTGTCTCCAGCTTCCCATTTCCGGAGCATCTGATGGGTCTCCTGTATGATTGGTGCTTTCTCTTCGGCCTCTTCTTTGTTCATTCCATGAGAGACAAGGTCTTTGACTTCTTCCTGATATTTGTTGTTGAACTCCACATAATAATCACCGATAAGGTGATCGCCTTTTTTGCCTGATGTCTCCGGAGTCTCTCCGTTACCGTATTTCTGCCAGGCAATCATGGATTTGCAGATGTGAATCCCCCTGTCGTTTACGAGATTAACTTTGATGACCTCATCGCCGTTGGCTTGCAAAATGTTTGACACTGACATACCGAGCAAGTTGTTGCGGACATGTCCGAGATGTAATGGCTTGTTGGTGTTTGGCGATGAAAATTCGATTAAGATTTTCTTTCCGGTTGGGGCTTTGGCATTGCCGTATAAGGTGTCTTTTGCATTTTTGTTTATGAAATCGGCCCAGAAATCCGTTTTCAATGTGAAGTTGAGAAAACCCTTGATGACTTCATATTTGCTGAAAATGTCGGTGTTATCTGTGATATATTTACCGATATCCTCAGCGGTATCGGCAGGATTCTTTTTGGAAATCTTTGTAATAGGGAACACGACAAGGGTGAAGTCTCCCTCTATTTCAGGACGTGTGGGTTGTATGGCAAGCAGTTTGATGTCGATGTCGGTTCCATATAATTTGTTTATGGCCTCTTTGGCCAAAGATGCAATGATTGTCTTAGGCATGATGATATTTGTTTCTGCAAATATATTGATTTTTCTGTTAATTTTGGCACTTACTCGAAAAATATATATCTTTGCGATACCAAAGTGTTTTTTGGAAATGATACATGATTCCTTCATTATAATAATTTCTGTTATAATTATTTTCAGTGTTTTGGTGTCCAATATGGGCTCAAAATTCGGCATACCGACACTTTTGATATTCCTGTTGTTGGGGATGGGGTTCAGGTCGATTGGTATTACATATATGTCTGAAGAAGTTGTCCAGATGATTGGTCTGATGGCAATGAGTGTCATCATTTTCACTGGAGGTATGGAAACAAAGTTCAACGATATCAAGCCGGTGCTGCTGCCCGGTATTCTTCTGTCAACATTTGGGGTATTGATAACTGCAGTATTGACGGGCGTATTTATATGGTGGATTTCGGGATTTAAGTTTACCAATATTGAATTTCCGCTCATCATCGCCCTTCTGCTCGCTGCAACGATGTCATCAACTGATTCTGCTTCGGTTTTCAGTATTCTCAAAAGCAATAACATTAAGTTGAAACATAATTTGCGCCCAATGCTTGAACTTGAAAGCGGTAGTAATGATCCGGTTGCATATATGCTGACCATCACATTAATCGGCGTTGTTGTTAATCAAGGGGTTGTTGCAGACAGTGGAATCGCTGTCAGGTTCATCATACAGTTTGTGTTAGGCGGTGTGATTGGTTTTTTAATAGGTTTAATGGTGATTCAAATATTGAGAAGTGGATTTGTGGTTAAAACAGCCTTAAAATCTTTATATCCTATGCTCGTCCTTGCCGCTGTATTTTTAACATATTCACTTACCAATTTGGTTCATGGAAACGGATATCTTGCCGTATATGTTGCCGGTATGGTGTTTGGTAATGAGAAGGGCTGTATCAGGTTCCTGAAGAAATTCACAATAAACAGAACATTTCTGAAAATAGAAAAAGCGGACAGTGATAAGGAAATCAATAAGAAGGATATCACAAGATTTTTGGACAGTATGACTCTGATGTTTCAGATGGCCTTGTTCCTTTCACTCGGGTTGTTGGTCGATGTCAGAAATGTATGGTATATGGTGCCTATATCACTGTTAATCAGCATATTTATGATGGCTGTTGCCAGACCAGCAGCCGTATTTGTTTTGCTGGGTATTCCTTTTAAATCATTGAAAGAATACAAATGGCGCGATAAGGCATTTATTTCGTGGGTAGGACTTAGAGGGGCGGCTCCGATATTGTTTGCAACATATCCTTTCGTCAATCATGTTCCTGGCTCCGAACAAATTTTCAGTATAGTGTTTATTGTCACACTAATATCACTTCTCATTCAAGGTTCCACAATTGCCAAATCAGCCAAAATGCTTAAACTTGATGAGGTCGCTGATGATGATGTCCGTCAGATTAAAATTGACATGCTCGACGACAAATTTGACAACGAGTTCTCTGAATTGATTCTCACAAAGGATATGCTGGCTAACGGTGACACTTTGAAAGACATAAAGGTGCCGGATAACAAGCAGGTGATTCTTGTCAAGCGCAAGGATGATTGTTTTGCAGTTAATGGAAAAATCAAACTGTATGAAAATGATATTCTGCTGACAGCCCCTATATACGATGATTTGTTGACTGATGAATCAAACATGTCAAATTCTTAATGCCCTAATTACGTTATGAACTGGAAACGAACATCGTTCATCTGTGTGCATGCAGGACAGCTGACCATAATTATATTTGCCTTGCTGTCATTTTTTTTCAACAGAACATATCAGATGAAACTCTATAAATCTGTTGAGAATAATATTTGTTATTCGGAAAAGACAGGTGTCAAACAGCTTCCATACAGCCTTGAACTTCAGATAATTGAAATGGAAAAGGATAAATTTGGAAGTACAGTCAGAGTTTCAGCCATCATAAAATACATAGGTGAGAATCCGAGAATGATA
This sequence comes from Bacteroidales bacterium, assembly GCA_016285515.1. GTDB lineage: Bacteria > Bacteroidota > Bacteroidia > Bacteroidales > BM520 > RGIG7150. The sequence goes on along the minus strand of JAEEQW010000005.1, from coordinate 124,194 downwards.
AAAGTTAGGGAGGGGAGACCTTATTTATATAATAACGGCAGTATTGCATTTGAGACTATACCAGAGACTGGTGACGACAACTGCGAGTTGCTGATAGAATACAAACCTTTCAGCTATTTCATTTATTTAGGTATGATTGTACTTATTTTCGGGTGTCTTCAGATGTTTTCGGATATAAGAACCAATAAGCGTAATCATGACGAGGATTCGCTGAAGGTGAATTTGGCACGCATATTCACTTCATTATCAACAATATGCCTTGTTTTGACCTTAGCTTTCAAATCCAGTATATGGTTAATCATCCTGTTTCTATTGATAACTCTTGTCGCAGGGTGGTATCTTCATGTGAACAAATTGAATAGATAAGATAAAGGGGCAAAAAAAAGCTGCTTAAGCAGCTTTTTGGTGGGAGTTACAAGAGTCGAACTTGTGACCCTCTGCTTGTAAGGCAGATGCTCTAAACCAACTGAGCTAAACTCCCAAGAGACGTTTCAATAGGTTGTTTGAAAACGGTTGCAAAAGTAATACATTTTTTTAAATAATACGTTTTTTTGAAAAAAAATTTTTAAAAAATTCTCAAGTGGTTGGGGTAAAGAATAGATAGATAATTGTTATATTTGCAAAATCAAAACAAATATATATGAGTATCCTAATTTATGCTGTTGTCGCTCTCACCTTGATAGGTGTGATAGCGGCTGCGTTGTTGTATTTCACAGCGCAGAAATTCAAGGTTGAAGAAGATGAACGAATAGGTAAGGTTGCTGCGTTGTTGCCGGGTGCTAACTGCGGTGGTTGCGGGTTGGCTGGTTGTCGGAATTTAGCCGAGGCGATAGTAAAAAGGGGCGATATTGACGGACCTTCATGTCCGGTCGGCGGCAATGAGGTGATGACAAAGATAGCATCCGTTATTGGAGTGGAGGCTGTTGCTGCCGTGCCGAAAGTTGCAGTTGTCAGATGTGCCGGCTCATTTGCTGCGGCCAAATCCAAGTCGCAGTATGATGGCATTCAGTCATGTGCATACGCTAATTCGCTGTTTTCAGGCGAAAGCGGCTGTCGTTATGGTTGTTTAGGTTGCGGCGACTGTACCCGTGCATGTAAATTCGATGCGATATCAATCGACAAGACTACAGGTCTGCCTGTCGTTGACGACGAGAAATGTACTGGCTGTGGAGCATGTGCCCGTGCATGTCCTCGTAGTATCATCGAACTGAGAAACAAAGGCCCTAAGAACCGCAGAGTGTTCGTGTCGTGTGTCAATGCTGAAAAGGGTGCTGTTGCAAAGAAAAACTGCGACAATGCCTGCATTGGTTGTGGAAAGTGTGTCAAGGTATGCCCGTTCGAGGCTATTTCTCTTGATAAGAATCATGCGTACATTGATTTCAACAAATGCAAAATGTGCAGAAAATGCGTTGAAGAGTGTCCGACAGGTGCAATACACGCAGTCAATTTCCCTCCTAAGAAAGTGGTTGAAACCCCACAGAATGTTGTAAATGTAGAAAATTAATTTTATCAATATACCAATCATGTTGAAAACCTTTAAAAAAGGTGGCGTTCATCCACCTGACAATAAAATATCGCGTAATGCGGCAATAGAAACCTTCCCGATTCCTGAAATAGCATACATCTACCTGAATCAGCACCTCGGTGCACCTGCTAAGGCTGTGGTGCAGAAGGGTGACAAGGTGAAAGTCGGTGACCTTATCGCGGAAGCTTCAAGTTTTATGTCGGCAAACATCCACTCTTCCGTGTCGGGCACTGTCGAGAAAGTCGATGAATGGATAGATGCGAGCGGATACAAAGTCCCTACTGTAATCATTAAAGTTGAGGGTGATGAGTGGAATGAATCCATAGACCGTTCACCTGAGCTTGTCAGTGAAATCAAGCTCGACAAGCAGCAGATAGTTGCAAAGATGAAGGAAATGGGTATCGTCGGTCTTGGCGGTGCAGCATTTCCTACCCATGTGAAGTATGCAATACCTGAAGGTAAAACCGCAGAATACCTTATCATAAATGGTGTGGAATGTGAACCGTACCTTACGTCCGACTATAGGCTGATGATGGAGCATAGTGATGAAATCATTGTCGGTATTCAGATTCAGATGAAGGCTCTTGGTACGAATCAGGCATTCCTCGGCATAGAGAACAATAAGCCTGAGGCGATAGAACTGCTTACAGAAAAAGCATCTCATGTTGAAGGAATAACAGTGGTTCCATTAAAGATGAAATATCCTCAGGGGGCTGAAAAACAATTGATTAAAGCTATAACTGGTCGTGAAGTCCCTTCGGGCAGACTTCCTATCGATGTTGGCTGTGTGGTTGACAATGTGGGTACTTCATACGCCACGTATTATGCAGTGCAGAAGAATCAACCTCTTTTTGAGAGAATAGTAACTGTTACAGGCTACCCTGTCAGAAAACCTTCAAATTTCCTTGTGCGAACAGGTACTCCTATTTCCAAGATGCTTGAAGCAGTGAATCCTGACTATGATAACTGCGGCAAGGTGATAAGTGGTGGGCCTATGATGGGCAAGGCACTTGTCTCACTTGATGTCGCTGTTACAAAGGGCACGTCCGGAGTTCTGATGATGACAAAAGGGGAGAGCCAGAGACATGAGGAACAGAACTGTATCCGTTGCGGAAAATGTCTCGACGCATGTCCGATGGGGCTTGAGCCTTATCTCATTGCTTCATATTCCAAGCTGCAGAACTGGGATAAAGTTGAAGAGGCGCATGTCATGGACTGCATAGAATGCGGGTCTTGTCAATTCACATGTCCATCGTTCCGACCTCTTGTGGATTATATACGAGTTGGCAAACGTACAGTAGGTCAAATAATTAGAAGTAGAAACATTAAGAAATAATAATTATGAGTTTATTGAATGTATCAGGTTCACCACATGTACATGGGCGGGAATCTGTTAGTAGGATAATGCTGGATGTGTGCCTGGCTTTGCTTCCGGCGATATTAGTGTCGTTGCTGTGTTTTGGCTGGGGCGCTCTGAAGGTGTTATTGTTGTCAGTGGCTTCGTGTATGTTCTTTGAATGGTGTATAGAGAAATTCCTGATGAAAAGGGAATCGACACTTGGCGACTTGTCGGCAGTGGTTACCGGAATACTCCTGGGACTCAACGTACCAAGTTCATTACCATGGTATTGCATCGTTATAGGCTCTTTGATAGCCATTGGTGTTGCGAAGATGGCTTTCGGCGGTCTCGGCAACAATATCTTCAATCCGGCTTTGGTGGGACGTGCGTTCCTGCTGATATCATTTCCAGTACAGATGACTTTGTGGCCAAAACCTTTGGTAACAAGAGGCTCCTTGTTTTTTAACGGAATCAATTCTGCGGATGTAGATGCGCTTACAGGTCCTACATTCTTGGGAGCCATAAAGCAGGGTGGTGTCGAAGCTGTCAGCAACTTTAGCATTATGGATCACTTTATGGGAACAGTTGGTGGTTCCATTGGCGAGATTTCAGCACTCGCTTTGTTGGTGGGAGGTATATTTCTTCTTATAAGAAAGGTGATAACATGGCACGTGCCGGTAGCCTTTTTGGGTTCGGCTTTCGTTTTTGCCGGCATACTTTATCTTGTTAACCCTGCAAAATTCATTGCACCGCATTATCATCTGGTTGTAGGTGGTATGATGTTGGGAGCCATTTTCATGGCAACAGACATGGTGACTTCACCGATGACAGCAGCCGGAAAGCTGGTTTTCGGTGCAGGCTGCGGCCTTCTGACAATATTAATCAGAGATTTCGGGTCATACCCTGAAGGCGTATCATTCGCAATATTAATCATGAATGCATTTGTTCCATTAATCAACAGAGGTTTCAAACCTCATCGTTTCGGCGTAGTAAAGGAGGTGAAAAATGCAAAAGCTTAAATCCACACTCCCAAATATGGTTATTGTCCTTGGACTGATAGCAGCAATAACCTCATCTCTTCTTGCACTGGTGTATATCGTCACAAAGGAACCTATTGCCAAGGTGCAGGAAACGAAGTTGAACAAGGCCATTTCCGATGTTGTCCCCGGACTTGACAGATTTGAGGAATATAAGGTGAAATCAGCCATTGGCGAAGACAGCCTTACATTTTACAAGGCTTTCAATAAGGATGGAGAGTACATCGGAACTGCTGTAAAATCATACGACAACAATGGATTCAACGGATATATTGAAATTATCGTAGGATTTGATGAAAACGGCAATGTCATAAAGGATGTTCCTTTGAAACAAGGTGAGACTCCGGGACTTGGTGCAAAAATGGCCGATACCGAAAGCCATTTTATAACGCAATGGTTTGGTAAAAACCTTTCTTCCTTCACACCTAAAGTCAAAAAGGACGGGGGAGATGTTGATGCCATCACGGCTGCAACAATCTCATCGCGTGCATACTGCCGTGCCATGGATCTTGCATATCAGACTTATCTTTCCCAGAAAGGAGGCAATCAATGAACCAACTACAAAACTTTTCCAAAGGTCTTCTGAGAGAAAACCCAATACTCGTATTAGTGCTCGGAACGTGTCCGACACTTGCAGTGACCACGTCAGCCATCAATGGCTTCAGTATGGGACTTGCAGTCACATTTGTGCTTGCGATGTCGAATATGTTCATATCACTTCTGAAAAATTTTATTTCCGATGATATTCGAATTCCTGCGTTCATTGTAATAATTGCCACGTTCGTGACTATTGTTGACCTTTCGCTTCAGGCATACATCCCTTCTTTGTATGAGTCATTGGGACTGTTCATTCCTCTGATTGTAGTCAACTGCATCGTTCTCGGACGTGCCGAGGCTTTTGCATCAAAGAATGACGTTTTCTCATCAATAATTGATGGTCTTGGAATGGGAATAGGATATGCTATTGCCTTGACAGTACTCGGCATGTTAAGAGAGTTCTTGGGAACGCTGTCAATTTTCAACTACAAGATATTCAGTGGTGACGGTGCACTGATGTTCATCATGGCACCAGGCGCTTTTATATGTCTTGGATTTCTGATGGCCATTGCCAATATGCTTGTGAAAAAACTTAAATAACTGACACTATGAAATATATAATCATTATAATCTCATCGATTTTCGTCAATAATGTTGTGCTTTCGCAGTTTTTGGGCATTTGTCCTTTTATTGGCGTATCCAAGAAGGTTAATACTGCGGTGGGTATGAGTGCTGCTGTATTGTTTGTTATGGTGCTTGCCACCATGGTTACCTGGCTGATACAGCATTATGTGTTGGATGCTTTCGGACTGCAGTTCCTGCAGACTTTGACGTTTATTCTCGTCATTGCATCATTGGTGCAAATTGTTGAAATTGTGCTGAAGAAAATTGCTCCGCCGTTGTATCAGGCACTTGGAATCTTCCTGCCGCTTATCACAACGAACTGTGCAGTCCTCGGTATCGCAATCCTGACCATTCAAAAAGAATATAATCTCCTTGAAGGTATTGTGTATTCCGCTTCAATTGCAGTAGGTTTCGCCTTCGCGCTGATTCTTTTCGCAGGCATACGCGAGCAGATGGAGACAGCGAATGTCCCGGAAGGCATGAAAGGCACACCGATTGCCCTTGTGACAGCCGGTCTCCTTGCCATGGCATTCATGGGATTTTCCGGATTGGTATAATCTGATTGCGGAGACTTCAGGAACATGGAAGTCTCCGCTGTGCCGGACTTCATTGCTGCCCTTGATAAACCCCAATATATGCGGATTAATTGAATCCGATAAGTTCTTTCGGGTAGCCGATTTCGTTGAGATATTCATGCACTTCATCAAGTAGGAGAGCGACTTCCGAAGGATGGTGGGCATCTGAGGCTGCCATGACAGGTATTCTTCTTTCTTTCATAAGTTTAAGAATTGACTTTGACGGATAATAATCCCAATAGCGCATCTTGTATATCCCGCGGGTGTTGATTTCACAGATACAGCCTGATTTTTGGATTATGTCTAACGTTTCGTTGACAAGGTCTTGATACCATTTGTCAGTTGGAAGAAAGTATCTGTTTTTGTTATTCATCTCCACCTTGTTGAAATGTCCTATAATCGGTGGTTTCTGACTGAGTATCATTTCATTTGTCTGCTCATAGAATGCTTTTACACCTGCTTTGATGTCTCCTCCGAAAAGACGCCTGAATCCTTCATCGTATCTTTCAATCTTGCTTCCGTCAATCATCCAGAGGTCATTTCCGTGGTCTCTGTTGATGAGATGGACTGACCCGATGAAATAATCAAGGTGGCCTTTTTCCACGAGAGGCCTGAAGTCATCGTGAACGCCTGGAATGTAGTCTATTTCGAGTCCCAGGTGGATGTTGATTATGCCCGAGTATTTTTCTTTCAGCATGTTGACTTCATGACAGTAGTCGAGATACTGGTCATCCTTAATCGAAAATGAATTGTCGAATGGAAGAGGAGCATGGCCGGAGAAGCCGAGGTCGGTAAGACCTGCTTTAATTGCTTCCTTGATATAGTCTTCCAATGTTCCTTTGCCGTCACAGTAATGTGAATGTGTATGGTAGTTATATGAGCATTTCATAGCTTTTCCTTTAATCGGGCTGCAAAATTAGCATTTTATGAATAAATAAGACATAATGAATTTTTAATGGATGAAATAATGATTTTTACCGACAAACTGCATTTTATAATAGACGAATAATTGTCTATTATATTGAAATATAAAATTTTATCTAATTGAAATGAAGTACTTTTGCATAAATATTTTCGCTTATAAACTGAAAAAATTATAGAAAAAGATGAAGAAAATTTACAAGATTTCATTAATGGTTGCCTGTATGTCGATGATATATACAGGATTAAATGCTCAGGATCTGATAATAGATGCCGAGCTTCGTCCGCGAGTTGAATTTCGTGATGGATTTCAGAAACCTTTATACGATACTCAGAACCCTGCTATACCTATATTTCAAAGGTCACGCATTGGTTTCACTTTTACAAGTCACAGACTTGATATGAAAGTGACATTTCAGGATGCAAGGGTATGGGGCCAGACCAATACTGAATCCATACACACTGGTAATTTCGGACTTTTCGAGGCGTGGGCAGGAGTATGGTTCGGAAAATATTCAACCATTAGAGTCGGTCGTCAAGGACTCAAGTACGACAACAACAGGCTTTTCTCGTTGTCAAGTTGGACAAATTACGGCAAATCGCATGATTTGGTACTGTATAAGTTTGACAACCGCGACTTAGGTTTGAAGATTGACCTGGGTCTTGCTTACAACAATCCTGCTACCATTAAAAATTATGCTTTGGTGTATGATGTCAGCAAAATTTATCAGGAAATGTCTTTCCTGCATCTTGAGAAGAGTCTCGGCAAGAAAGGCCTGAAGGCAAGTGCGATTTTCGTTCAGGAAAGATTTCAGGATGATGTTGCTACATCTGACGATCCGCTTAATTATCACAGATTCACAACAGGAGCTAACTTGGAACTCAATTCCAAGGATAATCCTTTCGGATTCATACTTACAGGGTATTATCAGTTTAGAAAAGGCAAAAGTAATCCTGAGTTAGGTTATCCTGGTGATTTAAGCTCTTATCTCCTTGCAGCAAATGTCCGTTACAGATTCTTTGACTCCTTTGGCCTTAATTTAGGTGCTGATATGTATTCAGGCACTTCCGCCGATGATAATTCGGGCACAAGCCACACATGGCAGAAACTTTATGGCTCCAACCACTCATTCAACGGAAGCATGGAATATTGGAGAGACATCAAGGATTACGGACTCTCTGATTTCTATATGACTGCATTTGGTAATATTACCAATAACTTGTCAGCACAGCTTTGCGGTCATGTTTTCCTTACAAATAACTCGTATAAGTACGATGCTGTCAACACTTTAGATGCAGGCTCATATCTTGGAGCTGAAGTGGATATCGATTTTTCATGGAAGATAATGAAATATGTAAAGTGTGATTTCGGATACAGCTACTATTTCGCAAGTGACCAAACATATCAGGTTAAGGGCATGAATCCTACTAGTGATTACAGATATCCGCAGTGGGCTTTCGTTTCATTGACAATCAATCCTGAGTTGTTTAACTCAAGACATTTTCAAAAGAAATAAATAAAGGAGGATATTATCATGGCAAAAACTAAAACATCGGATTTATGGAAGAAGGAAGACTGGCAGGCATGTTGGGTGGGGTTCATCGTAATCGCCATTGCTATGTTTGCAGTGCTTACAAAGACTTTTGATTTTTCAGCCATCAAATTTTCAACATGGACATGTGGTGAGCAGCTCACCGGAGCTGCCGCAAAGAAAGCTGTTCCATTGGGACAACAGTTGAGCAGTGGCGTCTTCTGGGTCAAGACTTTGCGTACATTTCTCGTACTCGGCATTCTTTTTTCCATTGGGATAAAACTTCAGGGTGAAAAAATAGGCAAATTTATACCTGCATTCATTGTGCTTTTCATCTTATCTTTGATAGTAAGGATGATAAGTGCTGAATTCACTTTAAACCGTTATCTGGAATGGGCTTTTTGGGCACTTCTTGTCGGTCTTCTCATATCCAATACAGTTGGAGTTCCTCAATGGCTCAAACCAGCTATCCGCACAGAGTTTTACATTAAGACAGGACTTGTCATAATGGGTTTTAGTGTGCTGTTCAGCAATATTGCAAAATTTGGACTTTATGGTATCGGAATCGCATGGGTTGTTACCCCAATCGTCATCCTGTTTATGTGGTGGCTTGGTACCAAGGTGTTCAAGATGACCAACAAGCCTCTGGTTATTACCATGGCATCGGCAACATCTGTCTGCGGTACTTCTGCAGCAATAGCAACCGGTGCTGCTTCCGATTGCAAAAAGGAAGATCTTTCGTTGGTTATCAGCATTTCAATCATATTTACCATTTTGATGATGGTGCTTGAACCGATAATTCTAAAGGCAATGAATGTTCCTGAGATAATGGCTGGTTCGCTTATTGGCGGTACGGTGGATTCCACCGGCGCAGTCGCTGTTGCCGGCAGTACATACGGAAGTGGCAGCATTGGTGAAAAGTCAGCTGTTCTTGTGAAGATGATTCAGAACATCCTTATAGGATTTATCGCATTCTTTGTCGCTCTCTTTTTTGCAACCAATGTCAACCGCAAAAAAGGTGAGAAAGTTGGTGCTGGTGAAATATGGACACGTTTCCCAAAGTTCATCATAGGTTTCTTTATCGCTTCATTGGTTGCTTCATTCATCGTTCAGCCAACTGCCGGTCCTGATTCTGTCAAGGCTATCAACGGCGTTCTTGACCAATATAAGAACTGGTGCTTCGTACTTGCATTCACGTCAATAGGTCTTGATACCAATTTCAAGGACCTCATTTCTCGTATGCAGGGCGGAAAAGTGCTTTGGCTATACATAGTGGGCCAGTGTTTCAACATCCTGCTTACAGCACTGATGGTATGGTTCCTGCTTTCAGGAAAATTCTTCCCAATACCTCCACTTGACTAAACTTAATAAACATAAAACAGGCAGAATCATCACCATTGCAGTAATGGTGATGGTTCTGCTTGTTGCTATATATATAATGGCACATCAAATCGGTCTCAATCCAGACCTTGATTTCGGTGCTGGGGCATACTATTATGCCGACATTCCCGAATATGAGAATACACTCGATTGGGATGTTTATACACCGTCTTTACCGTATGTTTTTTATGTTGTTGTATTCCTGGCGTGGGGAGCGTTGATGTATCTGCTGTGGAAACTTATTGATAGGAATAGGTGATAAATGCCAGTGTTGAACTTGGAGTGGAAAGTGATGTGAAGGGTGATGAAACAGATAGTGCAGATGGGTGATACTCCAGTCAGATGACAAAAGTAGTGTGGGTGAATTCGGTTCGGAGTTGGAGGATACTTTCTGCCATATCATTGTATTGTTCCCAATAATGCATAGGGTAGAAGTTGTCGGTGGGGATTGCACGTAGCCATTGTCGGGCACCTCGAAGAGTTTCCTGTCCTATTCGTGGGTCGATGGGAAACATTAGATGATTAATTCGCGGATATGTTTTTGATACTTCCCTGACCACTGAGAGATAAAGTCCTTCCATTTGACGCAGGGTGACTTTCAGTTTGTCGACTTCTTCTGTAAAATACCAGTTGTTGAGGTCACCCGCATGAAACAGCACTGTCCCGTCAGGGAGGGTTATCCCCATCGAAATTCCTATGTCAGTGGAGCGGAATGCACGTAACTTGAAATTTTCATCTTCATACTCTAATCCCGGTCTCATGACAAAGTCGGCTTTTTCTGCAGGTACGTGTTTCTTTTTAATGATGTCATAACTCAGCAGGTATTTGGGAGTTTTCTTCAGCGGCCAACTTAGTATTTCCGGATTGTAATGGTCTCCATGAAAGTGAGATGCAATGAAATAAACCTGCTTGTCGGATTGTTCCAATAGTTTATGCAGCGTTTGTGCTCCATCGTCATGCCAATAGTCGAAAACAATTATCGTTTTGTCATTAACCATAGCGAAACAGCTATGATATATGTAAAGTATCGTCAGCATGTTGTGGCTGTTCCGATGAAAATAAAGGCCTGTTGATTAATTGTCAACTGTCGGTTTTCAATTAGAACAGGTATCCGACTTTTATGTACAGATTCGAAACCTTGTAGTTGTCGCGTTTGTCGAGCGGTGTTGCCCAGTCAACTGAGAGAACGAAATTTTCGTTCATGGCAATCTTCAGTCCGCAGCCGGCTGACATGTGAAGACCGTAAGGATTTGCTGTGAAATCGAAGTAGTCTTCAACCTTGTCGTCAAGACCTTTGGCTATATTGTTTTCGGCTATGGCTTTTGTTATTTCAGCTTCATCGAATTTATATGGCTGTGTTACCATACCAAGGTCGAAGAATGGATTGAGCCCGATGTAGAAATGCTGCTTCCCGATGTCGAAATTGAAAAGTCTTGCACGAAATTCCAGGTTTGCAAAGGCAAATCCATCACCCATTACGCGGTTACGTAACAGACCACGGACAGAATTGCTGCCTCCGACCACGTCATACATGGCGCGTTTGTATATCAGACAGTTCTGCACTGCCTGTGTATATACAGGTGATTCGCCCAACAACAGGTTCTGTGTGCTGAGACGATATGCAAAAGTGAGCCTGTTGCGTATGATTGTGATGTATTGACGGAAATCGAAGTTCAACATAAGATTGTTGTATTCTTTCTGATTGCCGAAGGCGGCATTGTAGGTGATAAATGCATCTGTATAAATGCCTTTCGAAGGATTGCCTCTGAAATCACGGCTGTCGTATGTGATACCGGCGTGGATGTATGGATGCCAGCCGCCATATTGTTCTTCCGGGTTAATTAAGCCCCAGTCAATGTAACGCTGATAAAGGCCGCCGCTTACGTATGGAAGATATTTTTCGTCTGTGACATCCCTTTTCTTGTTGAAATATGGGGTGTTAATGGTATCGCATGTGTATTTGAATACGCCTGCACCCAGATTCCACATCCAGTTGCCGTAGATTTTACCGTCAATGTCGGCGACTGCGCGGAAAAGTGAGCGTTTGTAGTTGTAGAACACTCTTGACTGGTAATCATCGTCACCGGTGGTAACCCAGTCCTTATTGACTACAGAGTTATAGCCGTCAAATCCATAGAAGGAGCAAGCAGGGTCAGGCATATATGTGACATCTATTGCTACACCGTGATTCGGTATCAGATATTTGGAGTCGTATGATATGCGCAATATGGTGTTTCTACGTGTGGTCGTTGAGGCTTCAATATAGAGGGAATGCAGGTATTCCGGATAAATCGAGCCATCGCCGTAATAATAAATGTTGGCCAATGCACCGTATTGGAAACCAAGGTCGGCATCATAGCTGATACATGGCAGGGCACCGAAATTCCAGCCTGTTTTTACTTTCTTGTCCTGTGCATTCAATGATGTGACACAGATAAATAACGCTAATGATATAATGAGTGGATTTTTTTTCATAATTATTGAAATGTAATTTGTTAAAATAAGCTCAGTAATGATGCTATTCCAATTCCGAGATAAGTGCCGATAGCATATCCCACAAGTCCGACAACGATTCCGCTAATGAGAACCTTTTTGTTACCGATGGCACTGACTACAGGTGGAATGAATGGTGGCGAACAAAGCAGTCCGGTTATTGAAACAGTGAAGAGGTCACCATTTACCTTTGTCATCTTGCAGAATAGGATGTGTAGTGTGACAGCAATCAGCATTATGTATAGAACGAAGAATAGCAGAGGCAAAGCTTTGTAGTTGACGACGGAAATGTCAAATTGTGAGGCAACAACAATGCTGAACATCAATATGAAAATCATTCCGAGTTCGAATGTCTTCGGAAGTTCTCGGATTGGTTTGATGAATGATGCTATAATGGCGAGAGTTGTTATTGTGAGGATAATTATCATTTCATGTAATTTGCCGGTGATTAATAATGAAAGTCCGGCGCCTATGGCGAGGAATACGATGGAGATAAGTAATCCCAACAATGTTTTAGGGAGGGTTCTGCGTCTAAGCATATTGCCGTAATCCTCTATATCGTGGAGTCTGACTTCTGTTTCATCGGCGGATGTGGATTCATCCTTGAAAGGCAGAAGTTTGCGGAAGAATTTGTATCCGCCGCCTACAATGAACATTATCAGCGGGAAAGTAACGAGCATTTCAAAGGTATATACGAAGGTGATGATGGTAGGATCTACCTTGAGAGCTGAACCCAAAGCATAGAAGTTGAGTGTTCCTCCAGTGTAGATGCCAGTCATCATTCCGGCAACGTTGTTCAGGTTTTCAATGCCTTGATTGCGGAATATGAAAAATGCTGAGATGATGGCTACGACCACAGCACTGACACCTCCAATGAGGGATAAAAACGTTTTTGGGAGTGACTTCGTCCACAATTTGAAATCACAGCTGAACAGCATGAGCGGGATGGCAAGAGGGACAGAAAGGTTCATTATCCATGTCTGTATTGTGCTGATTGTCTGTGTTTGAACGGGGTCTTCAAACTTTATGAAGCCCGTGAGAGCCATGATGATACCTATAGCGTATGCAATTATGACAGTGCCTACCTTTTGAATAAATTTATACCTTACAAAAAGTGATGCAATTAAGATTGGACATAGCAAATAAATTGCAGCAATAATTATCAGTTTCATAAAAAATCACTTGTTTTGAATTAAACAGCAAAATTATATAAATTTGCTGGGGTGATTTTCCATTTGGTCGAATATATATTCTGTTTGTCTATTTGTCAGTCTTTCTCTAGGGCTTTGAATCCTTCCCCAATGGTTTCAGAACTGTTTGTGACATTGATGAAGGCATTTGGGTCTATATCGTAGATTTTGCTTCTCAGCTTCACGAATTCATTTCTCGTGATGGTAGTGTAAATCATTTCTCTTTCGTTGCCTTTATAAAGCCCTGTTCCTTTGAAGCAGGTTCCGCCGCGCTCAAGATCAACGATAATAAACTGTCGGATTTCCTCTATGTGATCGGAAATGATAAATACAGTCTTGTAACTTTTGATTCCATCCACCACAATATCAATGATTTTGCTTTCTATAGCAATCAAAAGAATTGAGTAAATTGGAAGTCTTGCCTGTTTGAATGCTATAAATGTTGTTAGTGATATCGTTGAATCGACTATCAGTACAAGGGTTCCCAAGGATGTTTTGACCCCTTTGTTGAGGAGCATAGCTATGATGTCACTGCCGCCTGATGTTGCACCGGCACGGAAAATAAGTCCTATGGCCAAACCATAGATCAATCCTGCCACTAACGTGTTGAGAAAATAGTCAGGAACAAAACCAAGTTCTCCTGGAGCAGGATTCTCAATGAGTCCGTCGTGGATGACCGGATTATAGCCCCATGTGCTTTCAAGTATCCAGACGAAGACTGAAATCAAAATGGTGGAAATAACAGTCTTTGCACCGAACCGCGGACCTAAGACCCATGTGCCGATGATGAGAAGGGGTATGTCCATGCAGAGAGCATAGTAACTGATACGCCACGGCCATAGCGTATTGAAGACATTGGCAAGACCGTATGTCCCGCCAGGTGCAAGACGGTAGGGGTTGACAAACATCACATCTCCTACTGCAAATAACATGCAGCCAAGTATGATAAGACAATATGATTTAATCCAGTTCTTTGAAAATGGTTTTTCTTTCTTCTTGAAATTTATGCTCATAATATTTTATGTATTATTTTGATTATTAACTAATTGTTTTGATTTGGCATAATTCTGCGGTTTTCAGGCAGTTCTTCAGATACGTTGCCGGTTTTAAAACTTACATATTCAGATAAAATTTCTTTAAGTTTCAGAGATTCCTTTTCCCAGCATAACTGTCCGGCGGCTATTTTAGTGTTTTCCTTGTATGCGGCGAGATGTTCTTTATTGGCAAGCATGGAGTTGATTTGACTTCCCAGTTCCTTTGCATCATGTGATTTTATGATTTCACCGATATTGTATTGATTTACAATGTTAACCATTTCCACCAAATTGGAAACCAGAACAGGGATGTTGGCATTTATGTAGTCGAAGAATTTGTTGGGTAGTGCGAAATGATAATTTTTACAGCAGTCAAGTTCCGGACTGAGCCCGAGACTGGCACACATCGTGTACTTTCGCAGATTGGCAGGTGAAACGCGTCCGAGAAAAACTATCTTGTTCTTCCATGGCAGCGAGGCAACCATCGTTTTAAGAGCATCAAGAATGTCCCCATCGCCTGCAATTACGAATTTGTATCCTTCGACAAATTCCATGGAAGCAATTGTTTCCTCAAGACCGCGTTGCAAGTTCACGGCTCCCTGGTATATGATATATTTGCTGCCAATTTCTTTTACAACTTCTTCATATTGGATGTCAGGATTCGATTCATAACTCATAGGAACGTTTCTGATTACCTGAACATCGATGCCGTATTCTTTCTGATACGTGTTGGCAATCGACTGGTTCACGGTAATCATGGAATCAACTTTTGGAATGTATTTGTCTTCAATTCTCTTCCAAAATTTTTTGACGAAATCGCGTCCGACAAGTTCAGGCATTCCTGTAAAATATTCGTGGCTGTCATAGATTATCGGCTTGTGTTTCAGTTTTGCAACCATTACGTTAGGCATCAGCACATCCAGGTCGTTTGCGAAAAGCACATCGAATTTGTGGAATAGCAGAAAGAAAAACAGACGAATATTGTATTCGGCATAGAATGCGAATTCCTTGTTGAAGAGAAGTTTCAGCCTTCTTGTGGGATAATCACGTTTGATAGGGAGACTGTTCTTCAGTTTTCTTCCGACAAGCAGAATATCGGCGTTCATGCTGGAAAGTACATCACAGGTACGTGCAACGCGTTGATCAGTGACAAGGTCGTTTGTAACTGTGACAATTACTTTCATAACAGGGAATAGTTTTTGCTCATCATCAGCATCTGTTCAATGTAATTTTCCGGATAGCTGATTTTTATGTTTATGACGTTGTTGTCCTTGTCGTATTCGGGAGTTAATTGTGGATTGATAAATCCACCGTAAGGAGCCAGATGAAGTTTTTCGTATCTTTCAAGAATCTCTTTATGGAGGACAGGATCGACCTTGACGGCATATTTGTTGACTAATTCCGCGCCGGCCTTATAGTCACCTTCCGATTTGATCCTCTGGACTTCGGCGAGGAGTTGTCCGATAAGCTGGCGCATTTTCTCATATTCGTTAATTTTGACGTATGTCTTGCCATCTTTCTGATATTTTGAAATCACGTTGTTGTCAAGTCCGTGCTCAAAAATCCAGTTAGAGATGAGTGCGCGGTTTCTCATGTGAGCTTCCTCAATGTTTTTACCCGGCTGGATTCTTGTCAGCTGTGATATTAAGCCGTTGCGTATATATGCGTCATACTCAGCTTTATAAGCTTCCATGTCAGGTACGAGGCCCAACTCGAGTAGTTTTGGGTCGGCGAGGTAGTAAAGTGCGAAAAGATCAGCTCTTGCCTCTTCCAGCGTTGACTGATTCTCAAGCAGTGATGTCGGGCTGACTCCTGGAAGAAGCTGTCCGCTGCCGTGTCCGAGACATTCGTGAAGGTCGGTGTGAAGGTTGTCGGTGAGATAACCGTACTTTTTACTTCTTTCGATTTCGTCCGTATCTGCGGCAAATTCCTGAAGAGTGCCTCCGACTTGCTTTGCCGCCTGGTCGTATGCGTATGTCAAGTTGGTGATAGTCACTGACTTTGAACCGTAATCCTTTCTTATCCAGTCGGCATTAGGCAAATTGATTCCGATAGGAGGAGAAGGGTAGGTGGCACCGCCGAGAGCAACGCAGTTTATTGCCTTGGCACTTACGCCTTTGACTTCTTTTTTCTTGAAACGCGGATCAACAGGATTGTTGTCCTCGAACCATTGTGCATTTGCACTTATAAGTTCTGTTACCTTGGTCTCCTCGAAATCCTTGAAATTGACGACGGATTCCCATGTTGCCTTGCGTCCTAATGGATCGTCGTAATCTTCTATGAAACCGTTGACGTAATCTACAGTTGGCACAGTGTTCTGAGCCCATACGATATTGTATTCATCCCATGTGGTCAAATTACCGGTTCTGTAATAATCTATAAGCAGGTCAATCTCGTGTTTCTGCATCTCATTTTCAGCAAACTGTTTCGCCTTTTCAAGGTTCTCAATTATTTTTGCTATGTAATTGCCGTATAAGCCGTCAAGTTTGTAAGTCTTTTCAACTATTTTGCCGTTTTCCTTGACTAATTTTGAATTGAGCCCCTTGGATATTGGATGCTCTGGATCGGGGACAGTCATTTTGTTGTAGAAATCATTGACTTCCTTGGCGGTTACATTGTCGTAGAAATTGACTGCAGATTCTGCAACTATGTCTTTGGCCGAGGAATTGTTTCTTGAAGCTGCAACTGCAGGATTAAATATGATTGTGCATAAGTTGTCGATGAATGTCTCTTTGTCGCCAATCTGAGCAACCAACGAGTTCTTGCTGTTGTCAATGAGCATTCTGAAGTATTCTTCGGTAAATTCAGGAGTGAATTTGTCGTTTGAATAGTGATGGTGGATGCCGTTGGCAAACCATATTTTTTTGAGATATTTCTCAAATGCTATCCATTGTGCATCGTTCTTGTCGCCTTCGTATGAAGTGTAAATCCCTTCGAGAGTGCGGCGTATGGTAAGGTTGTTCTTGTAATATTGGTCGGTAGTTATGTCCCTGCCCCAGTAAGCAGCCTCACATAGATAATAAACGAATTGTTTCTGATTGAGGGAAAGGCTGTCCCAGTCAGGAACCTGATAACGCATTATGCGAATGTCGTCGAACTGGTCAACCTGCCATTTGAAACTGTCGTCGGGCTTAGGCTGCTCGAATTTCTTATTATTGTTGCAACTTATTGTAATAGAAATAATTGCTGTAATCATAATTGCTTTTTGTAATGATTTCATATTATTGGGTTTTTAGTTATACAGTTGAGAGTTGGCTATTTTCATTTCCTTGACAAGATGACTTGCACCGGCAAATTTGTCTATAATGAACAGAACATAGCGTATATCGACAATTATGTTGCGGCAGACGTTCGGGTCGTATATGATGTCGCTCATAGTGCCCTGCCAATTACGGTCAAAATTGAGGCCGATAAGTTCACCTTTGGCATTGATTACAGGTGAACCTGAATTGCCGCCAGTAGTGTGATTGGATGCCAGGAAACAGGTGTGCATGGTCCCGTCTTTGTCGGCATAACGACCGTAATCTTTGTTGCGCCATAATTCTTTCAGCTTGTCCTCGACAACATAGTCGTAAATGTTCGGGTCTTCCTTTTCAATAATGCCGTCAAGAGTGGTGAAATAATCGTATCTTACTGCATCCATTGGTTTGAAGCCTTCGACTTTTCCGTAACTGACACGCAACGTGAAATTGGCATCAGGATAAAATCTTCTGTCTTTTTCAAACTCCATCTGTGCTTTCATGTAATAGTGCATTACGCTGTCGATATTATTCTGATATTCACCTATCTGTGGTCTGATACCATCATAGGTGTCTATCATTTCGGTGAAAATCACATAGCATGGGTCTTTCTCGAGGGTTTTGTATTTCTTTGGACTGTAGTTGTCGAGAAATGCATATAACTTTGTGCTGTCACTAAGCAATGAGTTTTTGAAGATATAGTCTGCGTATGCTTCGAAATCACCTTTGTATTTGTCCCTTATTGTGGTGAAGAATGATGGCATGAATTTCATGTCAACATTGCTGTAAAATATTTCGAGCATTTGGGGACAGATTTTTCTGTCGATGTCCTTGTTGTAGTCTTTATAGAAGGCTTTAGCCTGATTCCTAAGAGTCTCAACGAGTTTGGATATCTTTTCATTGTCAGGCTTGTCAGCTTTTGAAGCCGTAATCAGTTTTGTGTAATTACCTGAGAATGAAATTATTTCAGTGCCTATACCAGCTTCTGAAATGTACCTTAGAGTCTTTCTGTAAGGGCGTATCTCATTGTAATATTTTTCCAATGATGGGATTATAGTTGAATATTCTTTATGTGAATTGTTAGCCCATTGCTGGAAGGCTTTTTCGTAGTCTTTTTTCATTTGGATGCCGTCAACATTCTGTACACCAAGCGACTGGCCAATCATTTTTTTCCATCCGTTGGCGATGCTGGCTATCTTGTTGGCATATTGGATGCGTATCTGCGGCGATTGTTCCGAATATTCTTTCATCACGGCAAGTTTCTTGTCTCTGATGTTGATAACTATTGGATTCTCGACTTCAATAGTGTTATACACATAGCCCGAATGCTCGTATTCGTTGGTTCTTGCAGGATAGCCGAAGACCATTGTGAAATCACCTTCGTTTACACCTTCCAAACTGATGTTAAAATAGTATTTGGGCTGGTATGGCTTGTTGTCAGGAGAATATTCGGCAGGTTTGTTGTCCTTGTCAACATAGATTCTGAATATAGAAAAGTCACCTGTATGGCGTGGCCACATCCAGTTGTCGGTGTCACCGCCGAATTTTCCAATATTTGAAGGGGGAGCGCCAACGAGGCGTACATCCTTGAATTCCTCGAATATTATCAAAAAGAACTGGTTGCCTTTGTAATATGATTCCACAGACCCTTGATAATGAGTGCCTGCGGTGGCTTCCTTAATGATTTTCTGAGATTCGGCCTCAATGGCTTTTTCTCTTTCGGCCTGCGTCATTTTATCGTTGACCGCATTGTTTATCCGCTCGGTAACATCCCGCATTTCAACCATTAAGTTTGTGGTAAGTCCCGGACATGGCAGTTCTTCACTGTTGTCTTTTGCCCAAAAACCGTCAGTAAGGTAGTCATGGTCAATGGCACTGTGGCGTTGGATGCTTCCGTAGCCGCAGTGATAATTCGTAAGCAGAAGCCCCTTGTTTGAGACCACCTCGCAGGTGCATCCACCACCGAAAAGCATTACTGCATCTTTCATCGATGCATGGTTTATAGAATAAATGTCCTCAGCAGTGATTTTCATTCCCATCTCCTGCATCTCCTTTTCATTGAGATACTGAAGAAGAATCGGGAGCCACATTCCGTCATTTGCTAAGACGGGAAAAGTTGTCATTAATGCTATTAAAGCAATGGATAATAGTCTTTTCATATATGAGATTTTTATTTTTTCCAAAAACTGCAAAGATAGTTCTTTAATTCAGAATTATGAAATCAGAAATTAAAAATCGGATTATTTTTTGCTAACTTTGCAAACTGAATCAGTTGTTGAACAAAACAAAGACATAACCAATATATGACAGTCCATATCGCTATTCCCATACTGCGTGAGTTTTCAAATATCCCCCGCTTGCTTTCAGATATTGGAAGTCAGGATTATAACGATATAAAATGCTGGTTCTGTGTGAATAATCCTGAAGAGTGGCATGAAGATGTTTTCCACGCCGGCGATATTGAAGACAATCGTAAAACTCTCGATTATCTCAACAATAAAGATGATAATTTTACTGTTATAGACAAATCGTCGCGAGGTAGGGCATTCCCTTTGAAGAACTCCGGAGTTGGATGGGCACGAAAAGTTATGTTTGACGAGATAGCTGAAGTTGCGGATGATAATGACTTGATAATAAGTATGGATGCAGATACTGGTTTTGGTAATGACTATGTTTCATCAGTGATGGAAAATTTCAGTCGCCATAAAAATGTCATAGCTTTATGCGTTCCATATTACCATCCTTTGACCGATGACAGGAAGCAGAATTTAGAGATTCTTCGTTATGAGCTGTATATGCGCCATTATATGGTTAACATGCTTAGAATCAATAATCCGTATGCCTTTACGGCACTCGGTTCGGCAATGGCTTTCCCTGTTAAATCTTATCGCAAGGTCAGAGGCATAACTCCGCGTCAGTCGGGAGAGGATTTCTATCTTCTTCAGAAATTCAGAAAAAGCGGTGAAATGCTTTTATGGAATGATTCCCATGTCTATCCTATGGGACGTTGTTCCGACCGTGTGGCGTTCGGAACGGGCCCTGCTCTGATAAAAGGTTTAAACGGCGATTGGTCATCATATCCTTTCTATAATCCACGAATTTTTGATGAGGTGAAGCAGACATTCGATTCGTTCAGCTGTCTGTATCATGCTGATATTGAAATGCCTATGACACTTTTTTTAAAGAATGTCTTTAAGACTGAAGACTTATGGGGCCCTCTGAGAAAAAATTATACAACTGAAAAGGCGTTCGTTCATGCTTGTATGGTAAAAGTGGATGCCTTGCGAATACTTCAATATTTAAGGTATAGGCAACAGTCTGTTGAGGCGTTTTCTGTTGAAGTCTCACAAGCTGAGCGTGACCATTTGTATGATGTTGAGAATGAACTCCGTAAAAGTCATGATGATACATTACATAAGCTAACACTCTAACATTTTAACACTTAACATGTATGTAATATTAGGACCAACTGCCACAGGCAAAACACATTTTGCATCTTATTTGGCTAACAAAATCAATGCGGAAATAATCAGTGCCGATTCACGTCAGGTATATCGTGGAATGACTATTGGAACGGGGAAGGACTATTGCGATTATATGGTTGACAATCAGATAATACCGTGTCATTTGATTGACATTGTTGACCCAGGATATGAATACAATATATTTGAGTTCAAACGTGATTTTACAGCGGCTTATAAGGATATTACCGAACGTGGTAAGGAGGTGATATTATGTGGTGGGTCTGGAATGTACATTGAGGCTGTGTTGGCGGATTATCGACTTGATGAGGTTCCTAAGAATATGATTTTAAGAAATCAGCTTGCCGCCAAGTCTGATGCTGAACTTGTTGATATGTTGTTGGAAATCAAAGGAAAAACCAATAAAAAACTCCATAATCACACTGATTTGGATACACGTGAGAGGATGCTCAGGGCTATTGAAATTGAGTCTTTCTTTGAAGAACATGAAGAGAATGAGGATAAACGAGTTGTTCCGGAAGCAATAATTGGTTTGTGCGCCGAACGTGAATTTGTCCGCCAAAAAATCACTAAAAGACTTAGAACCAGACTTGAAGATGAAGATATGATTGGAGAAGTGCAGAAACTTCTCGACAGTGGGGTGGATTCCGAGCGACTTAAACGCTACGGTCTCGAATATAAGTTCATCACCATGTATGTGCTCGGAGAGATTTCATACGATACTATGTTCGACAGATTGAATATTGCCATTCACCAATTTTCAAAAAGACAGATGACATGGTTCCGCAGAATGGAAAAAAAAGGTTTTGAAATTATATGGGTGGATGCAACGCTTTCTGATGATGAAAAAATTGATTTTTTGGCCAATAATGGTCTGAAATTCTAAAGTCGTACTTACACAACTTTAAAGTCAGAAGAAAGGTTGTCACCGAAAAGATATTAAGATGTAATAACAAAGATGTTTGAATAAAAATGTTTATTTTTGCAGCAAATAATTCGTGCTATGAAAAAACTTTTTTTACTCATTTCATTAACTTTGCTTTTTGCATCCTGCTCAACATCAGAATATATAAAGGTGGCGAGGAATTTCAGCAGTCAGCATGACTCGTTGGCTGTACTCGTGCTTCGTCCGGATAATATTTTATACACTAATCATAAGTCATACGATGATTTGAAAGGTCTTGAGGATATGAGTCCTAAGGACAGAGAAGCACTTCTTAAATCCAAGAGCCAGTTCCTCAGCCAATATAATGACACGCTGATTAACTGTATCTTTGTCGATAATCTGATTGGAGAACTTGCCAAAACCAACCTTGACGTCTATACCATTGAACATCTCGATGAATACAACAAATGTCGGGAAGGAAAAAGGTTTATGGTTGAGATTCATCAGCTTGAATTTGATGAATATTACGATGTGGTCCATGATACATACAGTGAAATTAAGAAAAACCGCATGGATGGTAATGATACCTTGATATATAATAAGGATACTTATATCAATGCATTTGCTTCCAACATCTGGCTTGACTGCTATTGCCCATACGGCGATACTATGTCACTTCTTTATGCTACTGACAGAATAACTGATTATCATGAGGGGTGGTTTGCGAAAGATCATTATGGAGAGATTATTTATTACAGTGAGAACGATGAACTTACTGTCGATCACATTGACGTTTTTTTGAAGATTGTGGCTAAGAAATATGCTAATTACTTGTATGACCATATCCTTAACGGTTATGTGGAAAATGTTTATCCTGAGGTCGTTACATATCCAAAGGATATGTCGTTGCATTATGATTTCAACACCAAGAACATCGAACTCGTAGGTGAGAACGAAAGGTTTGTTGAAATCAAAAGATAAAAGGCTTTTATCACGACAATAGTATGGCGTTGTCAAAACTTGCCATTTAAATCAAAACATTCCGCGCTAGTTATCTCCACATTATAGAATTCACCTGTTTTTAGTGGTTTGTCGGAGTTGATGACAACTTCGTTGTCAACTTCTGGCGAATCGTATTCGGTGCGGCCTATGAAATAGTCATCCTCTTTGTAATCGATTAACACTCTGATCGTTCTGTTGACAAATTTCTCGTTGTTTTTCAACGAAATGTCCTGCTGTATGGCCAATAAATCTTCTCTGCGCTGCTGCTTAACATCTTCAGGGACATCGTCCTCAAGTTCGTTGGCAACGGTGTCTTCTTCCGGAGAAAATGTGAACACGCCGAGACGCTCGAATTTCATGTCTTTAACAAAATCAACTAATTCTTGATACTGCTCCTCTGTTTCTCCGGGATAGCCCACGATGAATGCAGTTCGGATGGCAATATCTGGAACCACCTTTCTGATGTGCTTTATCAAGGCTATTGTGCCTTCGCGGTCGATGTTGCGTTTCATCGACTTCAGAATGGGGGTGCTGATATGCTGTAACGGTATGTCGAGATATTTGCATAGATTTGGCAACTCATTATAAAGGTTGAGCACGTCATCGTTTATTTCATTCGGATGGGCATAATGCAGCCTTATCCAATCGAAGCCTATTGCAGAAATCTTCCTGACAAGGTCGCATAACTCGAGAGAATGATAGTTGTCGGAGCCATAGAAAGTCAAATCCTGAGCGATGAGTATCACCTCCTTAACACCTTGACTGTGAAGAAATTCCGCCTCTCTGATGATTTCTTCTTTTGGACGGGAAATGTGTTTGCCGCGTATGAGAGGAATAGCACAGAAAGAACAAAACTTGTTGCATCCTTCCGAAATCTTCAGATATGCGTAATGCTTAGGGGTGGAGATTTCACGACTGATTGTCGGAACCGGTTTCAAACTTCCCCTTACAGCATTACATGCATCATTCATTGTTGCATTTCCCTTACTTTTTTCTCTTATTCCACAATCTTTAAGCATATCGTTGGCTACAGCCTCCATGTCGTTGATGCCGTACCAGCCGTCAACTTCGGGTATTGATTGTTTGAGCTCCATGCGGTTTCTCGCGACAAGACATCCGAAGACGAAAACTTTTTTCAACTTCCTCCGCCCATCAGCTTTCATCCTGACACATTCGAGAATAGTGTCGATGGATTCTTCCTGTGAATCAAGAATGAACCCACAAGTGTTGATTATAGCTGCATCGCATCTTTCTACATTTTCAAAGGAAATCTCAATTCCCTTGTTTTTAAGAATTCCTGCAAGTTTCTCGGAATCAACGATATTCTTTGAACATCCCAAAGTGATTATTGCTATTTTCATAAGAGTAGGAAATGATTACTGTTTTTGATTTTGCAAAAGTAGCAAAAAATAATACTCAAATCTGAAATCATAATTCTTAATTCGGAATTTTTGTTTTATCTTTGCGAATTAATCAATTAGCAAAAGTTATGGGACTGTTTTCATTTTTTAAAAAGAAGAAAAATAAAGAAGCCAAAGAGGCTGAAAACATACAGGAAGAAATCAGAAAGGAAACCGCTGAAATTAGCCAGGAAGCCGGTGAAGTGAGTCAGGCTGTGGAAGAGCAACAGCCTGAAAAGGAAACCGTAGAGGTACTGCAATCAGATAGCGAGAGTAATCATGCTGCGGATGAGAAACCGCAGTCTGATGCTGCAATAATACAAGCCGAAGAAGAGAAGAGACGTGTTGAGGAAGAGAAAAGACGTGTCGAAGAACAGAGACGACAAGCTGAAGAGGAGAGACGTTTTGCTGAAGAGGAGAGACGGCAGGCCGAGGAAGAAAAGAAGGGACTTGAAAAGAGTTTGAAGAAGACAAAAGAAGGAGTCTTCGGACGACTCGCACGTGCTATAGCCGGCAAGTCGAAAGTTGACGATGATGTCCTTGACAAACTTGAAGAGGCACTCATTCTTTCCGATGTCGGTCCGAATACCACTATTCAGATCATTGAACGTATAGAGAAAAGAGTTGCTACTGATAAATATATGAATACCAGTGAGCTAAACAGAATACTTAAAGAAGAGGTTGCGTCGATGCTTGCGGAAAACAAGGGTAGTGATTCCGGATATTTTGAGGCACCTGAAAATGGTGATCCGTATGTTATTATGGTAGTCGGTGTAAATGGAGTGGGGAAGACCACTACAATTGGCAAACTCGCCAATATGTTCAAAAAACAAGGTTACAATGTTATGCTTGGTGCCGCCGATACATTCCGTGCCGCCGCCATTGACCAGTTGAAAATATGGGCTGACAGAGCCGGAGTAGATATTGTTGCGCAGTCAATGGGTGCCGATCCTGCATCCGTGGCTTACGACACTATTGCTTCCGCAAAGGCCAACCATTCCGATGTGGTAATCATCGACACCGCGGGACGTCTTCACAACAAGGTGAACCTCATGAACGAGCTTACAAAAATAAAGAAGGTGATGCAGAAAATCGTTCCTTCCGCACCACAGGAAATACTTTTAGTCATAGATGCCTCTACTGGTCAGAATGCAATTGAACAGACCAAGCAGTTTACCGAAGCTACCGATGTCAATGCTCTGGCAGTCACTAAGTTGGACGGTACAGCAAAGGGTGGAGTGGTGCTTGGAATATCCAACGAGTTCAATATTCCTGTCAAGTATATCGGTGTTGGTGAGAAAATTGATGACCTTCAGATATTCGACAAGGAGCAGTTTGTGGATTCACTGTTCAATTTCTGATTTCACTTTTTGTTCGATCATTTCCCCTTCGAATTTTCCGGTGACTGGATATCCGTTTTCATCTTCGCAGCTTAGTGTGAAGAGATACTTGTTGTTTTCAAGGTGAAGTACGTCAACTGTACCTTTGTTGATTACAACGGGCGTTCCGCCGTTTACATTCCAGCTGCCGCTGTTGAATGAAAATTTCTTGTTGCGTCTCGAATATGTGTAGCTGCCGTCACCTATGTCATGTGCAACATCAGAGTACATCTGGAAGCTTACGAGACTGCTCGACACAGTTGATGTCATGCCATACAACAGAAGTCCCATCTGATAATAGTCGCCTTCATGAAGGTCGTAATCAATATAATACGCCTCTGTGATGAAATGCACATTGCCGCCCATAGTGACTTGATTGTCACTCTCTCCGTTGTCGCAGCTTGATGATGAAAAAACTATTCCGAGGAATATTGCCAGTGTGGTTAAAGTCTTGCTCAGGTTCATGATAACGATGGTTTTAATGCCATTGCAAAGATAATAATTAAAATTTTTTTGCTGTTAAGATAGTAATCAAAAAAAATACTATCTTTGCACGCTAATTATTAGATAGTTATAAATAATATGAAACAAGTGAACATTACATTGCCTGATGGCGGCATAAAGCAGTTCGATGAAGGCGTAACTCCTTATCAGATAGCACTTTCCATAAGTGAAGGGCTCGCACGTAATATTATTGCCGCAAAGGTTGATGATAATACTGTGGCTATTGATTATCCTATTAAGAATGATGCAAATGTCACACTTCTTACGTGGAATGATGATGAAGGCAAGCATGTCATGTGGCATTCTTCATCACATATCATGGCGTCTGCCATCGGCCAGTTATATCCGGGAGTGAAGTTTGGAATTGGTCCCGCTATTGAAAATGGTTTCTACTATGATATAGATTTCATGGATTATAAGATTTCCGAGGATGACTTCAAGAAAATTGAAGACAAATTCATGGAAATAGCCCGTTCAAAAGTCCAGTTCATCCGTCGTGAGGTCTCCAAACAGGAAGCCCTCGACTATTTTACCCAGAAGGGTAATGAATATAAACTTGAACTTATCAATGAACTTCAGGATGGCACCATATCGATGTATGATTCAGGAAGTTTCACGGACCTGTGTCGCGGACCTCATATTCATGACACATCGATGATAAAGGCTTTCAAGGTCATAAGCATAGCAGGCGCATACTGGCGTGGTGACGAGAAACGCAAACAGCTTGTTAGAGTTTACGGTATTACTTTCCCGAAGGCAAAAGACCTTACCGAGTACTTGCAAATGCTTGAGGAAGCCAAGAAACGTGACCATAGAAAGATAGGCAAGGAGATGGAACTGTTCATGTTCTCTCCGCGTGTTGGTCTCGGACTTCCAATTTGGCTGCCTAAGGGTGCTGAAATCAGGTCCAAACTTCAGGAAATGATGAGAAAATACCAGAAAGAAGCTGGTTACGTTGAAGTTGTGACACCTCATATAGGTAATGTCAACCTTTATAAGACATCGGGTCACTATCAGAAATACGGTGCGGATTCATTTCGCCCGATAACTACTCCGGAAGAGGGCGAGGAATATTTCCTCAAACCTATGAACTGCCCTCATCATTGCGAGATATTTGCTTCCAAACCTCGTTCTTACAAAGACCTTCCTTATAGAATTTCAGAATTTGGAACAGTTTATCGTTACGAGCAGAGTGGTGAATTGCACGGACTTACGAGAGTTCGCGGATTTACACAGGATGATGCTCACATCTTCTGTACCCAGGAACAGATAAAGTCGGAGTTCGGTGCCGTTATCAATATGGTTCTCAAAGTATTCAGGATATTCGGCTTCAATGACTATGTCGCTCAGATTTCCTTACGTGACAAAGTAAACCGTGACAAATATATCGGAAGTGAGGAGAATTGGCAGAAAGCTGAATCAGCAATAATAGAGGTTGCCGAGGAAAGAGGCATGAATACCAAGATAGAATATGGTGAGGCCGCATTTTACGGACCTAAGATGGACTTTATGGTCAAGGATGCAATTGGTCGTCAATGGCAATTGGGAACAATTCAGGTTGACTACAATCTCCCTGAACGTTTTGGCCTTGAATATACCGGCACTGATAACCAGAAACATCGTCCGGTGATGATTCACCGTGCACCATTCGGCTCCCTCGAACGTTTTATGGCCGTTCTTATTGAACATTGTGCAGGATACTTCCCATTATGGCTGACTCCTGACCAGATTGTAATCCTTCCTATCAGTGACAAGTATAACGATTATGCCAACAGGATGCTTTCAGAACTTCGCGCTCTCGGAATCCGCGGCTCAATCGATTCTCGTTCGGAAAAGACAGGCAGAAAGATACGTGATGCAGAGGTTAAAAAGATACCTTATATTATAGTTGTAGGGGAAAATGAAGAAAAAGAAGGTACTCTGTCTGTTAGAAAACACGGAGGTGAAGATCTTGGTAAACTTACTGTGAATGAATTCGTTAACATAATAAACGACGAAATCAATAAAGAATTAAATAAGTAGTAACAAAACCTAATTTTTTGTGGCAGAAGAAGTAAAAAAGACAAACGGCTATACCAATAGCAGCGAAAACGGTAACTATAACCGTCAGCCTCAGTCAAATAGAAAGAAAGACATTGAGGATGAATATATTATCAATAACAGAATAACTGCACCTGTCGTAAGACTTGTGGGCGATAATGTCGAACAGGGAATATACAGTATCAAAGAAGCTGTTAAAATTTCTGACGATCTGGGACTTGACCTTGTGATGATATCGGCCACAGCCAATCCACCGGTCTGTAAAATAGTCGATTTTCAGAAGTTTATCTATGAAATCAAGAAAAGGGAAAAGGAAAGAAAATCAAAACAGACGAAGGTCGAAGTAAAGGAAATCCGCCTGGGTCCCAATACCGATGAACATGATTTTGAATTCAAGAAAAACCATGCAATGCGCTTCCTCCAATCAGGATGCAAAGTCAAGGTCGAGGTGTTTTTCAGAGGAAGGACCATCGTTTACAAAGACCAAGGTGAAATTATGCTGTTGAAATTTGCCTCCCAACTCGAGGAATACGGCAAAGTTGAAGTGATGCCTAAACTTGAGGGCAAAAGGATGCAGATGCTTCTCGCCCCTAACAGTAAAAAGAAATAAACGAATTATATTTATTAACCTGTTAAAATTTCAAGAAAATGCCAAAAATGAAAACTAAAGCCGCTGCTAAAAAACGTTTCGCTTTTACAGGCACCGGCAAAATCAAAAGCAGACATGCTTATCACAGTCACATTCTGACTAAGAAAACTAACAAAAGAAAACGTAACTTAGGTTACATGACTACAGTTAACAAAGCTAACGTTGCCACAGTAAAGACAATGTTGGGTATCTAAACAATTATTTATTAACAATTTATTTTCAGTCTAAGTATGAATCGTTTTGATTTGTCACTGAAGTAAATAAAAAAGAAAGGAATTATTATGCCAAGATCAGTAAATGCAGTTGCTTCAAGAGCCCGCAGAAAAAAGATTCTCAACAGAATTAAAGGTTCGTTCGGAGCAAGAGGTAATGTCTGGACGGTCGCCAAGAATAATTGGGAAAAAGGTCAAACTTACGCCTACCGTGACAGACGAGACAAAAAAGCCAATTTCAGGTCTTTGTGGATTCAGCGTATCAATGCTGGTGCACGTCTGAATGGCATGTCTTATTCAGAATTGATGGGTAAACTTCATAAGAAGGATATCCGACTGAGCCGCAAGGTTCTTGCCGACTTAGCCATGAACAATCCTGAAGCATTCAAAGAAATTGTAAACACGGTTAAATAAAACATCATTCGTTGTTATTTGAATCGGATACCATAGGCTTTATGGTGTCCGATTTTTTATTTGCCAGTTATTATGCAGAAAATCAACTACCAGAAAATCCTTGACGAGACAATAAAAAACAACCAGTCTCAAAATTTGCTGCCTACGCTGCTCCTCCATAGCTGCTGTGCCCCCTGTAGCAGCTATTGCCTTGATTATCTGTCGAAATATTTCAAAATAACTGTTTATTACTATAATCCTAACATCTATCCACCTGAGGAATATTCACATAGGGTGTCAGAGCAGCAACGTCTTATCTGTTTGCTGAATGATAATATTTCGGATGATAAATTCAAAATCGGTTTCATCGAAGGGCCTTTCGAACGTGACGTGTTTTACGAGACGGTTAAAGGTATGGAGAATTTGCCCGAAGGCGGCGAAAGATGTTTCAAATGCTATGAACTCCGTCTGCGTCATGCAGCTCAGACTGCAAAGGAAAATCATTTTGATTGTTTCACTACAACGCTCACTCTTAGTCCATTGAAAAATTCGCAGAAAATTAATGAAATCGGTCGGAAAATATCCGATGAATACGGCATTGCATATTTGTTTTCTGACTTCAAGAAAAATGAAGGCTTCAAGAAGTCCATAGAATTGTCACACAAATTTAATTTGTATCGTCAGAATTACTGTGGGTGTGAATATTCTATTGGTTTGAGGGATTGAGACGAAAAAAACGATGTATGAGGGCGAACCATCACACATCGTTTTTTCGTTATTTGCAGCTCCCTTTAGAACTGTACTTCTGGAGCTTTTTCAGCACCTGCTTCTGAATGGAAATAAGCCTTCTTGGAGAAACCGAACAAACTTGCAATAATGTTTTTAGGGAATCTTCTTATTTCTGCATTGAAAGTTTTTGCTATTTCATTGTATTTGTTCCTTTCAACATTGATTCTGTTTTCGGTGCCTTCAAGTTGTGACTGTAACTGCAGGAAATTCTCGTTTGCCTTCAAGTCAGGATAGCGTTCAACCACAACCATCAGTTTTGACAGTGCACTTGACAGCTGGTCCTGTGCTGCTTGGAATTGAGCAAGATTTTCTTCAGTGAGGTTTGTGGGGTCGATTGATACTGATGATGCTTTTGAACGAGCTTCAATTACACCTTCCAAAGTCTCCCTTTCATGAGCGGCATAACCCTTTACGGTTTCTACGAGGTTAGGAATCAGGTCAGCCCTTCTCTGATAGGCACTCTCAACATTTGCCCATTGGGAATCAACATTTTCTTCAAGAGGTACCAGTGAATTGTACGCTGAAATACCCCAGATGACAACTAAGGCTGCCAAGCCTAAGATAATAATCCATGATTTCTTCATAATGTTTTGATTTTAAATTGTTTATTTGATGTTAATAAGTTCAAGTGATCGTTTGATAAATTCATCTAACTTTTCTCCCTTCAGAATATTCTGTTGCAATTTGGCAAGGTCAATTAGTTGCTCTGCCGTGCGTTTGGATTCCTCTGTCTCCTGATTTTCGAAAATTTTCGATATCAACGGATGATTTACGTTGACTTTAAGGATGTATGAATCAGGGAAGGCATCCATATAACCGTATCCGCCACCTAATCTCGACATATCCTTCATTCTGCGCATGAATTCATTTTTTGTTATCATAACAGGATTGTCGGTTTCGCTTAAAGCCTCTGTTTCAACGGTATATGTCTTTTTGTCGAGTAAGCCCTCGAAAATTTCCTTTACTTTTTTGGTCTCATCATCGTTGAGTTTTGACGGTGAAGTTTCACCCTTGTCAATGAGTTTTGAAACGACATCAGAATCTACGCGGACAAACTTGACTTTATCGTTCTTTTGTTCAAGAGCGTTGATGTAGTAGCTGTCTATGATTTCATTGAGGACCACGATATCGTAGCCTACTTCTTTAGCTGACTGAATGAAACTGTATTGTTCCTCAGGGCTGTTGGTATAGATTATAACGATATTTTTATCCTTATCGGTCTGAAGGTCTTTGATTTTATCCTTGTATTCGTCAAAGGTGAAATATTTGTCGTCAACATTCTTAAACAGTGCGAATTTGATGGCTCTGTCGTAAAAATCCGGTTCTGAAATGATTCCGTATTCAATGAATATCTTTATGTCATCCCATTTCTTTTCAAATTCCTCGCGGTTGTCTTTGAATATCTCGCTGAGTTTGTCGGAAACCTTTTTGAGAATGTGTGAAGATATTTTCTTTACATTGGTGTCGCTCTGCAGAGAACTTCTTGAAACATTAAGTGGTATGTCAGGTGAATCGAGCACACCGTGAAGCAGTGTGAGGAAATCCGGCACAATGCCTTCCACGTTGTCGGTGACGAAAACCTGATTGCTGTATAGTTGGATTTTTTCCTTCTGTACTTCAACATTACGTTTGATTTTAGGGAAATAAAGAATACCTGTAAGGTTGAACGGGAAATCCACATTCAGATGAACGTTGAAGAGAGGGTCATCATAGAGTAAAGGGTAGAGTTCGTGATAGAACTTGTTGTAATCTTCCTGTTTGAGGTCGGCCGGTTTCTTTTTCCATAGCGGGTTTACATCATTGATGATTCTTGGCTTTGTAACCTCTTGGGTCTTAGGATTTCCTTTGTCGTCCTTTTCTCCTGGAATTTCCTCGGTGACAGTTTCTGTCCCGAAAATAATGGGAATTGGAAGGAAACGACAATATTTCTTCAAGAGTTCGAGAATCTTGTATTCCTGAAGATATTCCGAAGCGTCATCGGATATGTGCAGGATTATATCAGTACCTCTGTCCTCACGTGTCCCTTCACCGATTTTGTAATCGATGTCGCCATCGCATTCCCAATGGACAGCCTTTGTCTGACCGCCTCTTTTGTAAGTCTTGGTCTCAATTTCCACCTTGTCTGAAACCATGAAAGTGGAGTAGAAGCCCATGCCGAAATGACCGATAATAGAACTCGTTTCATTTTCAGATTTATTCTTGAATTTTGAGATGAAATCCGATGCTCCGGAAAAAGCAATTTCAGTGATATATTTGATGACTTCGTCTTTTGTCATCCCGATGCCCCTGTCGGATACTGTCAGGGTTTTCTTTTTAGGGTCGAGTTTGACAATGACACTAAGGTCTCCCAGCTCTTCATTGTAATTCCCATTGGATGCGAGTTTTTTCAGTTTTGTGGTCGCGTCGATGGCGTTTGATACTATCTCTCTCAGGAATATTTCCTGATCGGTATATAAAAATTTCTTTATGATAGGAAATATGTTTTCCGTCTGTACTTGTATTTGACCTTTATCCAAATTACTCATGATATGCAATAATTAAATTGGTTCTGAAACAATGGTTTTCTATGAGCAAATTGTGTGCCTTTGTCTTTTTTATGCCATATTGTCACCTTATAAGTCTCCATCGTATGTCGATTTTTCTTTTTTGCTTCTCTGATATTCCTTTTCCTTTAGGCTTTCGCGTTTGTCGTAGAGTTTTTTACCCTTTGCCATTGCTATGGTCAGTTTTGCAAGTCCTTTTTCATTGATGAAAAGCATTACGGGGATTATGGTGAGTCCCTTTTCGTCAACCTGTGCCTTAAATTTCCTCAGTTCACGTTTGTTGAGCAGTAACTTTCTGTTTCTCTTTGGATTATGATTGCTGTATGTGCCGAATGTATATTCAGTGATGTGCATGTTGGTCACAAACAGTTCGTTGTTGATGAAAGTGCAATATGCGTCATTGAGATTGGCTTTGCCTTCCCTGATAGACTTTATTTCCGTACCTGTGAGCACAATTCCTGCAACGAGTTGTGACAGCAGAAAGTATTGATACTCAGCTTTTTTGTTTTTTATTTCTATTATATTATTTTGCTCTTGTTTCATTTTCTTGGAATTAGTCATTAATTGCAAGTTTCATAAGTTCTATCAGTTCATCGCGCAGACGTGCGGCTTCGATGAAGTCAAGTTCTTTTGCGGCAAGTTCCATTTTCTTTTTGGTGGCCTTGATGACCCTGTCGAGTTCATTTTTGTTCATGTATTTGATTACAGGGTCATTGGCAATCTGAGGTATGGACGCATCTCTGTTGTATTCGATACGTGACGAGGCTGCGAGAGTGGTCTGATTGAGTATTTCGTCCCTTGACTTGTAAATCTGTTTCGGAACTATATGATGTGCAGTGTTATAGGCGATTTGTTTCTCGCGTTTCCTGTTGGTTTCATCGATGGTTTTCTGCATCGACTCAGTTATGATGTCGGCATACATGATAACTTTGCTGTTGATGTTGCGGGCTGCACGACCTGCTGTCTGTGTAAGTGAGCGTTCTGAGCGCAGGAATCCTTCTTTGTCGGCATCAAGTATGGCGACCAACGAAACCTCTGGCAGGTCAAGACCTTCACGCAGCAGGTTGACACCAATGAGCACGTCAAAGACTCCTAAGCGAAGATCTCGCATGATTTCAACACGTTCCACGGTCTCAATGTCGGAATGGATATAACGGCAGCGGATTCCCCTGTTTGCCAGGAATTGTGCAAGTTCTTCCGCCATTCTTTTGGTAAGGGTAGTGATTAGAACGCGTTCATCCTTCTTTGCCACTATTTCGATTTCCTCAAGAAGATCGTCCATCTGGTTGAGACTTGGTCTGACTTCAATAGGAGGGTCAAGCAGACCGGTAGGTCTTATGATTTGTTCGACTATCACACCGTTGGATTTGTTGAGCTCGTAGTCGGCAGGAGTTGCACTAACGTAAATTGTCTGACCGACAATGGACTCAAATTCATCGAAAGTCAGCGGTCTGTTGTCCATTGCTGCAGGAAGACGGAAACCGTATTCAACAAGCACTTCCTTCCTCGACCTGTCACCACCGTACATTGCACGTATCTGTGGAATTGTGACATGACTCTCGTCAATAATTAGGAGGAAATCGCTTGGAAAATAGTCGAGCAGGCAGAAAGGACGGCTTCCGGGTTTTCTGCCGTCAAAATACCTTGAATAGTTTTCGATACCTGAACAGTAACCGAGTTCACGCATCATCTCAAGGTCGAAAGTCACTCTGTCTTCGAGCCTCTTGGCCTCTAAATTCTTGCCGATTTCCCTGAAATATGCGCATTGCTCGATTAGGTCACTCTGAATCTGTGTGGTGGCAGCCTTCATCGTGTCAGGTGAGGTCACGAAAATATTGGCAGGATAGATGACTGTATCCTTCATCGACTGTATGGTAAGACCGGTCAGAACTTCAATGAGTTCCAGACTTTCGATTTCATCGTCAAAGAAGACTATTCTGATGGCTTCGTCAGCGTATGCGGGAAAAATGTCGATAGTGTCACCCTTGACTCTGAATTTGCCTCTGTCAAAGACCCGTTCATCACGTGAATACAGCGCATCTACAAACTTGTTTAACAGCTGCGTCATAGTGATGTGCATGCCGACTTCCAGATTGATGGTATTGTTGTGGAAGTCATTCGGATTGCCTATGCCGTAAAGACACGATACTGAGGACACCACAACGACATCTCTCCGTCCTGAAAGCAATGCTGATGTGGCACTAAGCCTTAGCTTGTCAATGTTTTCATTTATCTGCAAATCCTTCTCAATGTATGTGTTTGAAGAAGGTATGTATGCTTCCGGTTGGTAGTAGTCGTAGTATGAAACGAAGTATTCTGCTTTGTTATGTGGAAAATATTGCAGAAATTCGCCATAAAGCTGAGCGGCCAGGGTTTTGTTGTGACTGAGGATGAGGGTAGGACGGTTGACGTTGGCGATGACGTTGGCCATTGTAAAGGTCTTGCCTGAACCGGTGACTCCCATCAATACTTGTGCTTTGTCACCTCGGAGTATCCCTTCCGTCAGCTCCTTTATTGCCTCCGGCTGATCTCCGGTTGGCTTGTAATCCGATTTCAATATGAATTCATTCATTTCAGTCTGAATTTGCCTACAATGTAATCGTGGTCAGACATGCCTTGCTCTCTCTTGACAGTGAAATATGTCGCCTTGATATTTGATGAATGAAACATATAGTCTATGCGCAACAACGGCAACTCCTTGAAAGTGAAGCCGAAACCATTGCCTGTTTCCATAAACGAATCATTGAGATATTTGTGTATCTGATGATATGTGTATGAATTTGGTGTGTCATTGAAATCTCCGCATAATATTGTCTTATATGGCGTTGACTTTATCAGTTCCACAAGTAAGTCTGTCTGATATTGTCGTGCATCGAAAGCCTTTGCCAATTTCTCGAATATGTTCAGACTATTAATTATGTCTTTGGAATTAACTGACTGATAATTGGATAAGTCAATATAAAGAGACTGGAGGTGAGTGTTGATGAGTCGAAGAGTGTCATCATTATATATCATATCACAGTATAATGCGTAGCTTTTTTTGTTGTCACGGATGCTTTTGGCGTTCATCAGCTTGTGTTTCGATAAGATCACCATGCAGATGTTACGTCCTGAGTAATAGTTGGTATAAATGTAATATTTTGTGTCTGTTTTCTTTTTCAATGCATCGAATATCTGGTCTTTATCTTCCTGCGTGGCATAAAATTCCTGAAGCATTACCACATCAGCATCTTCTTGATTCAGTTTGTCATATATTCTGTCGGCAATTGAGTCATTGTTGAAGAATATGTTACTGTTCGAAAGATTTTTCACATTGTATGAAACGAACTTCAGTTCGTCAGCGGCTGGTTCTTTCGCTTTATGGTAAGTGACTATGCGCATTACCGAAGGAATGCCGATGAGTGTTATGACGAATGGAAACAACCATAGTCTGCTGCGTCTGAGAATAAAATAGAGCAAAAACAACAAGTTGACTAAAAACAGGTACGGAAATCCAAGTCCCAAGAAGGCGATATACCTATGGCTATCAGGCTTGAAATGTCCGGCAAATATTGATAGGAGCATCAATATTGCAAGAACAATGTTTATGATGAACATTATAATGTTTCCGACGGATGTTTTCTTGTTTTTCATCTTTTGCTTTTTGAAAACAATAATTTCTTTTCTTCTTCGGTCAGGCTTGAATATCCTGACATGCTTACCTTTTTAAGGATTTCATCTATTTTATCCTGTTCCTTCTGCTTTCTCTTGGTGGCATCATCCATAGCCTTTTTCTCTTGTTTTTTCTTTATTTCGGCTTCTGCTTTGGCTTTCTGTTCTCTTTGGAATTTTTGGTATTTCTTTTTGATGCCTGCAAAGATATCGCCACCTTGTTTCCTTGACAGCAGTCCGTATGTGAAGCCCCATAGAGCACCGCCGAGGTGAGCAATATGACCGCCTGAATTGCCACCTGCGATTCCCATTATGTCCAGAACTATTATTATTACTGCTATCCATTTGAATTTAATATTGGTAAGGAAAAACAAGTTGACGTCAAGGTCGGGAGCATAAGTGGCGGCAGCTATCAGTATTGCCATCACGGAGGCCGAAGCACCTATTGCTATAGAAGTGCTGACTGTTGATGAAAAAACGGGGAATATGTTCATCCCTGCCACATAAAACAGTGCGCCGAAAAGTCCACCTATGATGTATGTGCTAAGTAATTGTTTGTCATTGAAGAATTTAAGAAATATCTTCCCACTGTAGTACAAGACTATCATATTGAAAAACAGGTGCAGGAAATTCTGATGGACAAACATGTAGGTGAATATGCCCCAGGGTCTGCGGATCAGGCTGTCAATACCTGAAGGAAGGGAGAGATAATATACTAAATGATTGGAACATCCTGCCGGTTTTGTCCATTGAAACAGAAAGTATAGGACATTGATAAGGAC
This sequence comes from Bacteroidales bacterium, assembly GCA_016285515.1. Taxonomy (GTDB): domain Bacteria; phylum Bacteroidota; class Bacteroidia; order Bacteroidales; family BM520; genus RGIG7150. The sequence goes on along the minus strand of JAEEQW010000005.1, from coordinate 87,056 downwards.
AATCAGCAACCATAAGGCTATGTTGATGATAATCAATCGGGAAAGAGAGTCTTTTGAATTAATGAATCTCTTCATTGTTTCGGAAAAATCGGGTCTTCCATATTGTCCGTATTGCTGTTGATAGCGTCTTTGTGCTTCCTCCCAGCGCTCACTGAATCCTGCCATGCTCTAAACGATTTTTTTATAGTTCCACAATTTCATCATGATGAATCCGGCAAGCATTCCGCCGAGATGTGCAAAGTGTGCAACATTGGCTTTACCCATGCCGAAAACGCCGTCAATAAGCTCTATCAAAATGTATGCTATAATCATCCATTTTGTTTTTATTGGCACTAAAAAATACAAATAGACGTAGGAGTTTGGGAACAGCATTCCGAATGCAAGCAGCACACCATATACGCATCCTGATGCACCAACGATGTTCGGAAGGTTGAGGTAGTATTCTTTGTAGTCGCTCAAAAAGGATACTATGGTCTGCATGGCAGCGTGGTCATTCGGATTCAATTGTAAATCCCTGAATGCGTTCTGGAAATTCTGAAATGATGTCCAGATTTCGCCTGAATATTGGCTGACTGAGAAGCTGTGAGTGGAGGCAAAATCGACTATGCCTTCGAGTGTGGGGTTGGCTAAAATTGCGTTAATGGCTGCAACTGTTGGGTGAAGGGTGAAATATTGTAGCGCATAATGCGTCAGAGCCGCCCCTATGCCGCAGACAAGATAATATATTAGAAATCGCTTGCTTCCCATGATATTTTCTACCACGTATCCGAACATCCATAGTGCAAACATGTTGAAGAACAAATGGTCGAATGACGCATGGGCAAACTGATATGTGATGAACTGGAAGAACTTGAAGTCTGTGGATCCGGGGTAGTGAAGTCCGAGATAATCGTTGATTTCGATGCCGAACTGTCCTCTGAAAAAAAATGTGGAAAGATATACCAACGTATTGATAATCAGTAAATTTTTTATCACAGGAGGTAAAAAGGAGAAGCGTTGGGGTGAATATTGTTGTGCCATTTTATGTCTGTCAATTGTTAAACATTTTGCTGACGGCATCCATGTCAATTATCACATAGATTGGATTTCCGTCAAGGTCAGTATCTTTAACGCTGCATTGCGACAAAGATTGTGCAATTTGTCGCATTTCCTCAACAAAAAGCTTCTTGCCACTCTTTAAACCTGTCTTTTTGGCAGTGACTTTTGCTATTGCTTTGATTCTGCTGACAGATTTGTTGCTGTATTCATGTTTTATGTTGGTTAGTACATCTTCAAAGAATGACTTGATTTCATCGGTTGTTATGTCGGCAGGATGGGCGTTTATGACGTAATTGGACTGACCCATCTTCCCGAATTTGAATCCAAGTTTCTCGAATTCATCCTTTGATTCGTCAAGGATAATGCTTTCATCATAACTGAGGGTTATGGTTTCAGGAAACATGTCGGTTTGGGCAGCTGTCTCGCCCTTTTCCATTTGTGCAACGAGCTTTTCATACTTTATCCTTTCATCAGCTCTTGCCTGGTCTATGATGATGATGCCATTTTTGACTGTACCGATGATGTATTGGTTGCGAGACTGAATGAACTCGGTGCCCATATCGGTGAAAAGTCCTGTCGGTTCATCCCCTAAAGTGGCATTGTCAGTTTGTTTGTCGCCAAATGTTATGTGTTCGTTTTGGGAATGGTCGAACCTCGTGTTGATTTCATTGTAAAAACTCTTCCAGTCTTCGTTTGCAGGTTGTCGCTGATTGTTCAGTCCGTTAAACGGATTGTAGTTAGCATCGTATTTGATTTTTGGCTGGACTATAGGACGGTTTTCGTCCGCATTCGTCATGATGAAGCTTGGTTCCGCATCAAGGTCCAAAGATGGCACTTCCATGCTGTATTGTCCGAATGAATGTTTTACGGCAGATTTAAGGATGGCGTAGATGATGTGCGCATCCTGAAAGTTGATTTCAGTTTTGGTAGGGTGGATGTTGACATCAATAAGTTCAGGATTGATGTCTATCTTCACGAAATACATGGGGTAGGTGTCAGCCGGGATCAGTTCCTGATATGTGGATTCGATGGCATGTTTGAGGTAAGGATGCTTCACGTATCTTCCGTTGACGAAGAAATACTGGTCAGTGTTTTTAGTTTTTTTGGCAGTTTCCGGCTTGCCGATGAATCCTGAAATCCTGACGGTATCAGTGGCGGCTTCAACAGGTATTATCTTGTTGGAATAGGACTTGTTGACGAGATTCATAATCCTTTGTTTGAAGCTTTCAGACATCAGTTCGGTAACTACGCTGTCGTTATTGTACATGGAGAAACTTATATGTGGATTGATAAGAGCCACTTTGGTGAATTCCTCCATTATATGTTTGAGCTCCTGTGTGTTGGATTTCAGGAAGCTGCGCCTTGCAGGCACATTGTAGAAAATGTTCTTTACGGAAATGGATGTGCCGTAGTCACAAGTGCACATTTCCTGTGAAACGAATTTGGAACCTTCGATTGTTATGGCCGTTCCAACCTCGTCCTCCTTGCGTCTCGTTTTCATGACTACCTGTGCGATGGCGGCTATTGACGCCAGAGCCTCACCTCTGAACCCGAATGTGTTTATCTTGAAAAGGTCGTCTGCATTTCTCAGTTTCGAGGTGGCATGACGCTCGAAACTCATTCGCGCATCTGTCTCAGACATGCCGCATCCGTTGTCAATGACTTGTATGAGTAGTCTTCCGGCATCCTTGATAACGAGTTTTATTTTCGTTGCACCGGCATCGACTGAATTTTCCATCAGTTCCTTCACTACGGAAGCAGGACGCTGCACCACTTCGCCCGCCGCAATCTGGTTCGCTACACTCTCAGGCAGCAATTTCACTATATCCGACATGTATTTTCCCCTTATTCAATTGACTCTATAGGCTCAGTGCTGCTTTCGGTAGTGGTGTCTTTCGATGGAAACAGAATAATGAAAGCTAATATTGCAGCAGCAAGCAAAGCAAAAACTATTACTTTCCTGTTCAATGCACTTTTGTCAGCAGAACGCCTTTTAGTGCTCCATTGGGCTTCCAGACGGCTTCGTCTAAGCTCTGCAAGTTTCTCCTTGTTGCCTTCTGCTTCCCATTTTTTCTTCAGCTCCTCCTCTTTGGCAGGATCGTAATACCTGGTTTCAAGCTTGAACTCTCTTGGCTTTCGCGTTTCAAATAGATTAAATGGCATCTTATTTTAATTTTATTATCTGCAAATTTATACTTTTTTCTTTAATTTTGCGGCTATAATACATTAATCTAATCAAACATTTTATGAAGAAAGTTATTTTGTTGATTGCCACAATCTTACTTATGAGCAACGTGAATACTAATGCACAAAAAAGAGCCATGACACCCGAGGATTTATGGAGCTTCGGACGTGTCAGTGAAATCCAGTTGTCACCCGACAGAAATAAAGTCCTCTATGGGGTCACCTATTATGATATAAGCACCAATAAGTCGAACCGCGATTTGTATCTTGTTGATGTGAACGGCGGCGAAGCCGTCAATTTGACGAAGTCGGAAACTTCCGAATATAACGGTGTTTTCCATCCAAACAATGGAAAAATTTACTATCTCTCATCAGTAAATGGTGAAATGCAGCTGTTCTCAATGTCAATGACCGGGACTTCAAAAAAACAAGTAAGCACTGTCAAAGGCGGAATAGAGGCTTTCAAATTTTCACCCGACGGCAACAGCATCGTTTATTACGCATGTGTCAAGCTCGATGAAACCCCGACAGAGGTTTATCCTGATTTGCCTGATGTCAATGTGAAAATGTTTGAGGACCTTAATTACCGTCATTGGGATGCATGGACAGACTATACCTATAACCATTTGTTCATTGCCACCTTTGATAAAAAAGGCAACATCACCGAAGGCACCGATATTATGAAGGATGAACGTTATGATTGTCCTATCAAGCCTTTCGGAGGAATGGAACAGGTCTGCTGGTCCCCTGACGGCAAACAGATTGCTTACGCATGTAAGAAAGTGACAGGCGTTGAATACGCATTAAGCACAAATTCAGATATTTATCTCTATGATATTGAGGCTAAGACCACACGTGACATTTCTGCTTACAATTTAGGATATGACTTTGACCCGGTCTATTCTCCTAATGGCGAATATATAGTTTGGAGAAGTATGCAAACACCTGGATTTGAGGCTGATAAGGAAAGAATAATGCTATTCAACACAAAAAAAAGAGTGGCATACGATATAACTGACGGCTTCGACCAGAGTTGCTCCGATTATCAATGGGCAGACGATAATAAAACATTGTTTTTCAAGAGCGGGCAATTTGCCACATACCAACTGTACAGTATAGATGTTAAAACCGAGAGTATCAAGCAGATAACTAAAGGTCAGCACGACTATGTCGAATATGTTGTAAGCGGTGATGTCATGATTGGTGCAAAACAATCAATGTGCAGTCCTACAGAAATATTCCGTATTGATATCAACTCCGGTGAGGAAACCCAGCTTACATTCACCAATAAGAAACTGATGGATGAAATTGAGTTCGGCAAAGTTGAGGAAAGATGGATAACTACAGTTGACGGCAAGCAAATGCTTGTTTGGGTTATCTATCCTCCGTTCTTTGACAAGACTCAGAAATATCCAGGCATTCTCTATTGTGAAGGTGGACCGCAGTCTGCTGTCAGTCAGTTCTGGTCTTACAGGTGGAACTTCCAGATGATGGCTGCGGGCGGATACGTCATCATGGCTCCTAACCGCAGAGGTCTGCCTACATTTGGTCAGGAATGGAATGACCAAATCAGCGGTGATTATGGCGGATTGAATCAGAAGGATTATCTGCAGACCGTGGATGTGATTTCCAAGGAACCTTATATCGATGAAAACCGTCTTGGCGCAGTTGGCGCAAGTTACGGCGGATTCTCTGTTTATTGGCTTGCAGGCAATCATGACAAGAGATTCAAATGCTTCATTTCACATTGCGGCATTTATGATTTTTACAGTATGTACGGCTCAACCGAGGAGTATTTCTTTGTGAATCATGACTATGAAGGACCTTATTGGAAGGTGCCTCAACCAAAGAGTTATATGTTCTCGCCGCATCTTGCCGTTGCCAACTGGGATACCCCTATATTGATAATAACCGGCGGAAATGATTTCAGAATCCCTTATACTCAAAGTATTGAGGCTTTCAACTCAGCCCAGCTGCTCGGCATTCCTTCCAAACTGCTGTTCTTCCCTGATGAATCCCACTTCGTGCTGAAACCTCAGAACTCTATTCTTTGGCAGAGAGAGTTCAGAGCATGGTTGGATAAATATCTGAAGTAACTGGAATTTATTTCCGTTTTTCTACCGATTCAACAAATTCGAGAGCGTCTTTCGTGTAACAGTCGGCGTTGATTTGTTTTGCTAATATTTGGTTTAGCACTGCACCGCCGACATAAATCGGACATTTGACACCTTCCGACTTGAGGTAGGCTATCGTGTCTTCCATGGAAAGTACAGTTGTTGTCATCAAAGCACTGAGGACGATGATGTCGGGATTGGATTTGAAATATGCATCTCTGATAACCTCTTTTGCCGTGTCACGGCCTAAGTCGATTACTTTATAACCATACGACTCGAATATTACTTTTACGATATTCTTGCCGATGTCGTGTACATCGCCTTTGACAGTGGCCAATATTATTGTGCCCTTATGACTGTCAGTTTGCTGAAATCTTGACTTGATGATGGCAAAAGCTTCTTTGCAGGCTTCCGAGGCGGCTATGAGTTGCGGCAGGAATATGCGCTGATGCTCGAATTCATCTCCCACCTCGTTGAGGGCAGGTATCAGTGTCTCATTGATTATTACCATAGGGTCGGTACTCTTCAATGCTTCGTTTGTGAGGTTTATGCTGTCTTCCTTAAGACCGCGTTTTATGGCGTCATGCAATGTCATTTGTGACGATTCTGCAGGCTTGGCAATATCCTGCACTACCGACATGTTTATGAAATTGTCGATGTCAGCTGATGTCCCAGTTAAAGCTTTAAAGGATAATATTGTGTTGAGCATCATTGAGTTGCACGGATTAATTATAGGCATGGTTAAACCGTTTTGTAATGCCATTGTCAGAAAAGTGCTGTTGATGAGTTCCCTGTTCGGCATTCCGAAACTGACATTTGAAACACCTAATGCTGTTTTTACGTGTAGTTGTTTTGTGACTAAAGATAATGCCTTTACTGTTTCCTTAACCAATGGCTGTTGTGCGCTGCAAGTCAGCGTGAGGGTGTCAATTATGATGCGGTGTCGCGCAATTCCGTCAGCCTCGGCAGCTTTTACAATGCGATCTGCAATTTCAAAACGTTCTTCGGCGGTTTTTGGGATTCCGTTGTCATCCATTGTGAGTCCCAACAGAGTGGCACCGTATTTCTTGACAATCGGGAATATCGTATCCATGCTGTCTTTGTTGCCGTTCACCGAGTTGATGAGACAAATACCGTTGTAATAACGGCATCCGGCTTCTAAGGCCTTGACATTGGAAGAGTCTATTTGCAGCGGCAGACTTGTGATTTCATTAAGATGCATGACAACTTTTTTCATGTTGCCGACTTCATCAGTCTTTGGTACTCCTAAGTTTACGTCAAGGATTTCGGCATGGGCATCTTCTTGTTTTATGGCCTCTTTGTATATGTATTCGAAGTCTTCGTTCAGGATGGCTTCTTTCAGTTTTTTCTTGCCGGTAGGGTTGATTCTTTCACCGCAGATGCGGATTCCGTCAAGTGTGACCAAACGTGTGGCTGAGGTTACTATTGTTTCTTTTCTGACTTGACGCGGTGTTACCGGTAGCCCCTTGTTGACGGCTATTGTACGTATGAAATTAGGGTTTGTGCCGCAGCAGCCGCCTAAAACTGCCACTCCTTTTTCCCTGAATTCATTCATATAAGTGGCATATTCATCTACTGTAAGGCTGTATGTTGCCTTGCCGTTTTTCAGGGTTGGAATACCTCTGTTCGGCTGTACGATTATGGGCTTGTCGCAGTATTGGAGAAATTCCTCAACAATAGGCTTAAGGTCTTTTGGCCCCAAGGAACAGTTGACACCGATTGCATCTGCTCCCATTGCCGACATCAGTTCCGCCATGATTCGTGGCGATGTGCCGGTCAAGGTATGTCCGCTGGCATCGAAAGTCATGGTTGTGATAACAGGCTTGTTACAGTTTTCCTTTACGGCAAGCATGGCGCATTTCAGTTCATAAAGGTCTGAAAATGTTTCAAGTATGAAACCGTCAACTGACGGGCTGGCTATAGTGACCATTTCCTTGAAGGCTTCGTAAGCGTCATCGAACTGCAGTTCTCCGAGAGGGTATAGCATTTTGCCGAGAGGACCGATGTCCATCATTACATATTGTGAGGTACGGTGTCTTTTTGCCAATTCTATCGCTGCTGTTATCACTTCCCTAAGGTTTGCATCACCCATTTTTATTTTGTTTGCGCCGAAGGTGTTGGTTGTGATGAAATCACAGCCGGCGTCAATATAGCTCTTGTGTATTTCGGCGATGGCTTCCTTGTTTGTAATGTTCAGCATTTCAGGCATTTTGGCCATGATGCCGCGCTTCTCCAATTCAGTGCCGAATGCACCGTCGAATATCATTACCTGTTTTCCTAATTTTTGTAACATGTTGTTCCTCTTTTACGATAATTGCAGTTGTCGTTTATTATGCACCCTTTGCAGCTCTTTCTCCTGTTGCCACCAATTTTAACTATTCCTATCATCGACTTCATTGGTATCATCAGATTTGTTTCCGTGAATGATATCCCTATTTTTTCGGCCTTTAGCAGGTGTGCTATTGTGATGTTGTCGGCCAACGGTGTGCCTGAGTATCCTGGACAGAAACGCCACGAAATGTTGCGGTATGGCAGATTACGCTCATACTCGTCGGCTTTGTGTACAAGATATATGCTTGCTGCAGCATCAAAGATGACAGCATACTGCATATTGTTGATTTGCAGACGTTTTGTGTATCTGTCAATTTGTATTCCCAAAGTCGTGGCACATAGCAGGAATCCGCTTGATTTATTCAGATAATCGAGATAGGCTTCGTTTTCTACCATGAACCCCAAAGGCTTGTCATAATAGGCATAGATGTATTTGAATTCTGAAATTGACTGTATTTCTTCTATTGCCTGGTCAATCAGTTGAATGGTTGTTGAATCTGCGGTTGATTCGGCAGAATACCCAAGATTTTTCAGAATTTCCTGTCTCATCCGTCGTTATCTCAGTTCTTTTTCGATGACATTGTTGATTCGTCTGTAGATTTCACCGGCTATCCAGGCTTTGTTCATGGTATAGATGTGGATTCCGTCGGCATCATTGGCAAGAAGTTCAAGGACCTGGTGTACGCTGTAGGCGATGCCGATTTCTTCCATCGCCTTTTTGTTGTCCTTGAATCTGTCAAACAGTATTCTCAGTTCAAACGGAATAGATGCGCCGGCCATATTGATTATTTTACCGAACAGTTTCACATTAGTCAGGGGCATGATGCCGGGAATAATTGGTTTGGTTATTCCCATTTTGTGTGCCGCCCTTACGAGACGGTAGTAGTAGTTGTTGTCGTAAAATGCCTGTGTGATGAAGAATGATGCGCCCATATCCTGCTTTTTCTTGAGGTTTGCGAGGTCATCATATAGGCTTTCACATTCGATATGCCCTTCGGGATAACATGCGCCTGCCAGACAAAAATCATGTTTTTTGTTGATATATTCCATAAGTTCGGATGCGTGTCTGAAGTATTTCAAAAAGTCATCCGTATAGTTGTCAGGTTTGTCGCCTCTTAGTGCCATAATGTTTTCAAGGTGCTCATTTTCAAGTTTTTCGGTCAGACTGTCCACGTTTTTTTTGTCTAAGGCACCGCAGGTAAGATGAACTAAAGGCTCTGCCGATGTATTCTTTTTGATATAGCTTGCGAGGTCTATTGTGTTTTGGCTGTAGTCACCAGTTGATTTAAAAGTCACACTTATGAAATCAGGACGGTATTGCTGAAGCTGGTCTATGGTTGAAAAGATTTCATCAATTTTGCTGTTGTTGGGATTTGGAGGAAATACCTCAAATGAAAAAGTTTTCTTGTTTGTTAGTATGTCGCTGATTTTCATATTGATATGTGATGTGACAGTGTTTTTTCGATTGTTTTCTGTCAAACCGCAAAATTAAATGTTTTTTTATAATTTTGTCGTGATTTTTGGAAGGTGATATCTGATGCAATATGGCGTGACATGGTAGCTGTAATTTTTGGAATAATATTGATTGTTATAGGTTTGATAGGCTGTGTGGTTCCAGGAATAGCCGGACCGCCCATTTCATATATTGCGCTTCTTCTCCTTCAGTGGTCGAAGCATCCGTTTTCAAATGAATTCATGTGGGTTATGCTGTTTGTGGTGCTGGCAGTCACAGTGCTGGACAATTTGTTTTCAGTGTTTTCCACAAGGTTGACAGGTGGTTCAAAGGCAGGTACATGGGGTGCTGCAATCGGATTGATAGCAGGATTCTTTTTTGGCGCGACCGGAGTTATTCTCGGTCCGTTTGTCGGTGCATTATTAGGAGAACTGATAAACGGCAAACGCTCGGATGTCGCTTTCAAGTCAGCATTTGGAGCATTTTTAGGGATTTTGTTCGGTACAGTACTGAAACTGATTACCTCAGGGTACCTCACATATCAGTTTTTCAAGGTGGCGTTTTGATTTTTCGTGATTCACTCCTTTAGTCGCTCATCAGTATTCCAACTTTACATTGTCAATCCATAAGGTGTTGCCGATTGTGCCGGAGTAGGCTTCCTGGATGGAAGCTGTTATTTTAAGCACGGCGTGTGTGACTGGTGTGTTTTCGTCACCCCAGGCATTCTCGATGATTTCGACGTTTTCACCTTTGCTGTTGAGTCCGTATATGTTGTCCTTCATCGGCCCTAAGTCCATGTATGGTTTGAAATGGGGTGATTTGCGTGCATCACCGTAGATGACGGGGATATGATAGTCTTCCACCCAGTCGTCAGTGGCATCGGTGATATGATAGATGGCGGTTCCGACACGTGTGGCGTAGATTTTGCCGTCAGCACCTTCATGTCGGTTTTGCAGAATGAACATCACTTCCTGTTCGTCATTGCCAGGGCGTGCTGATTCGGATGTGACATTGCATTTTGTGATGGTGCCTTTGTTAGGCATACTTGATTTATAGTCCAACACGAAATATTTAGGGTGTTTTGTATAGGGGATGCCCCAGTTCATTCTGCCGTACGGATTGCTTGCGCCTGTTATTGGCTCAGGCATATAGCCCCAATACAGACATCCTGAAACCAATACTTTAATGTTGACAATACCTAATACCTTGCATTCGGCATATTGGGTGGTGAGCTTGGCACAGTACCCGTGAATGCCTTGTTCCGGATATACGGTTACACTTGCCTTGGTTATGCCTGCAATTTTTGCGTATGCATTCGACGTCGCCCAGATGCTGCCTTTTTTGGGGGTGAATGGGGTATTGACCTCAAGAGTGTCAGTCGCGTCTATCTCATATAAACGTTCTGTCTTGCCTCCAATAATCCTGCTCTCCTTCACATCATGCACGACCCACTGCTCAAAATCTCCGTATGGGACGAGCTCCTGTATCTGCGCTTTGAGTGGGGTAGTGATGTGCATTGTAAGAAATGCTGCAACTACAATTATGATTTTATATCTTGAACTCATGGCAGAATAATTTGTCTGGCAAATGTAAATCTTTTTTCCGAAACTCCCGTTGTTTTACATATGTAACATAACACTTTACATTTGTAATACATTTGTAAACATATTAAAACTATTGAAATATAGCTGTTTTATATGCATAATGACAAAATGTCATAGTGTATATGTTTACAGATGTTGCAATGGTTGCATATCCTTTTTTTGTTGTATCTTCGCCGCATAAAAATGATTATCTAAATAATAAATTATGAGAATGACATTCTTTGGCAGTAAAATCTATATACTTCTTGCTACTGCATTGTTTGTTTCATCCTGCTCGGGAACCAAAGAGCCTCCGAAGCCTGTATATCCGATACCTACCCAAAGTCAGATTGAATGGCAGAAACTTGAGACATACGCTTTCGTTCATTTCGGACTGAATACCTTCAATGACATGGAATGGGGTTTCGGCAATACTTCGCCAGAGACTTTCAATCCGCAGGAACTTGATTGTGAACAGTGGGTGCGCACAATGAAAGCGGCAGGTATGAAGGCAGTTATTCTTACTGCAAAGCATCATGACGGGTTTTGTCTGTGGCCAACCGAGACAACAGAATATAATATCAGCAAGTCGCCTTATAAAAATGGTAATGGTGACATGGTGAAGGAACTCTCGGAGGCATGTCGGAAATACTGCCTCAAATTCGGACTTTATCTGTCGCCATGGGATCGCAATAATCCCGAATATGGTCGTGACGGCTATCGTGAGACATATCATGGTCAAATTAACGAATTGTCAGGTAATTACGGGCCTCTATTCGAGTTTTGGTTTGATGGGGCTAACGGCGGTGACGGCTATTATGGCGGGACAAATGAGGTGCGTAAGATTGATGCCAACACATACTATGATTATGAGCGCGCACGGGACACAATCTTGAAACGCAATCCTGATGCCATGATTTTCGGCGGCACTGTGCCGACAATACGCTGGGTTGGAAATGAAGGCGGTTGGGCCGGATGCACTGACTGGTGCCCGACATGCAAGGATAAATTTGACAATTATTCGTATATGCATTACGGTTCGTCAGAGGGAACTGAATGGCTTCCTGCCGAAGTTGACGTGTCCATACGCCCCGGCTGGTTCTATCATGCCCGCGAAGACCACCAGGTTAAGAGTCTTGCCCGACTTATGGACATATATTACAACAGCGTAGGGCATAATGCCAATCTCCTGCTCAATTTTCCTGTCGGCCTTAGTGGAAAGATTCACCCTCAGGATTCGACAATAATTATGGAATGGCATAATGCCCTTTTAGGGGAATTTAAGGACAATCTTCTGAAAAATGCCAAAGCCATGGCTGACAATGTGCGTGGAAGAAGATTTTCAGTCTCCAATCTCAATGATGACAAATGGGACACTTACTGGGCTACCGAAGACGGCATTACAGAAGGAAAGGTCACTTTCAATTTTAGCAAACCCACCAAACTTAACCGTGTGGTACTTCAGGAATATATACCGCTCGGACAACGTGTGAGCAAGTTTCATTTGGAGGGACAAAACGGTAAACAACAAGTTGAGATAATTTCCTTGGACTCCACAACTACAATAGGTTACAAACGTATTGTGAGATTCAAGACGGTTGAGGTGGATAAACTTGTGGTTTGTTTTGATGAGGCCAAAGGCCCATTATGTGTCAACAACATTGAAGCATATTTCGCTCCGGCCCTGTTGACAGAACCGGTCATTTATCGTGATTTCAGCAATAATGTGTATATCACTGCATCAGATGTTGATGCTGCAGTATATTATACAACCGATGGCTCAGAACCTGATTTGTCATCGGAAATATATAGGGGGGAATTCGTATTAGATGGAAAGGGTATAGTGAAAGCCGTTTCAGTTGATACTTTAACTAATAAATTCAGCGCATTGAGTGTCAAGGAGTTTGATTTGCCATATAATCATTTTGCCGTAATAAAACCTGTTGACGGAGTTGCAAGATTGTTTGATGGTAATGGATATTCAACAGTGTCTTTTCCTCTGAATGATGCCGTGATTTGTCTTGAATTCAAGGAAGAACAGAACATCAGCGGTTTCAGAATGCTGCCAGCTCAGGGACGGGATGCGACAGGTCATGCTACAAATTATCGCTTTTATGTTGATAATAAGCTGATATGTGAAGGAATGTTTGACAACATAGACAACAATCCAGTTGAGCAGGTCGTAGAGTTTGCGCCGGTTACTGGAAAAAGAGTCAAATTTGTTGCCGAAAGGAAATTGCCGAAATCATCCTACATTCAAATAGGCGATTTTTCTGTTATAACCCAATAAACAGTTGTTATTTTCCCGTATGATGATGTCCGATGGGAAACAAATATTGGCGAATCAAAACTGCAAATTACAATTCTGACTGAGCGATAACTTTATCCTTGAAAGTCTGAGGAATTTCAAGTCTTTCAAGGGCATTCTTCATACTTTCAATGTCTATGTTCTCAAGATATTTGACGGCATTCTGTGGGTCTTCGGTAATATAGCTGCTTGTCTGCACTATTCTCATGTATTCAAGCGGTGGTATAGACATACTCGATATGTTACTGAGATACAATAATTTGAATTCATTGCAAAGTTCAGACATACGCTTTACAATTCCTTTTTTACCGTATATTATTTCTTGGTATTTTGTTTTCTCGGCATCATATTGGCATTTGATGTCGATTTGTTGGGATGCGGAGGTTTCAGGAAGACAGATTACAGTTGCCATGTCTTTGCCATCGTATGTCCATGTATTATCTTCAGCGAAGCGTGAATAAGGGTAATCCTTGCCGTTGACTGTTATTTTCTCGGGGGCGAAGTTGCCTTCGACAACGATTCTGAAATGACGATTTGTGTCCATGCCGTCAAAATGTCCTTCACGTGGATATATGTTCATAGTCAGGCAGTTTGAATCAGAGTTTTTGACGATTTTGGTTGTAGTGAAATCAGACTCGTATAGTTGTGATATTCCGTCATCGTCATACAGTGTCATTTCAGATGAGCCGTTGCCTGGGATAACAACCAGGCAGATTTCATTGCTTGGTTCCTGCAGGTTCCTGATTTCTTTGGAAGCCATAGGAATGATGGAGCCGGCTTTCACATAGTAAGGGTTTTCGTTAATTGTATAGTGGAGGGTGTCGATAGTTCCTCCTTCATACATCATACCGGTAGCCATGTCGTACCAATTGTCGCCTGCCGGGAACCATACGATTCTTTCGGTAAGATTTGTGGATGAATCGGCTGGTTGGCAGAGGGCAACTGAAAGGATGTCATCGCCGAACATGTTTTGTTCCTTGAAAGTGTATGCTTCTTCATTCTCAGGATAGTCGTAATACATTGGACGGCACATTGATATGCCCGTGTCGAATGTTTGTCGTGCGGCATTATAAATATAAGGGGAGAGAGAATAGCGGAGTCGTATTGCATCACGCATGGTTTCAAAGTAGTCAGGGAATCTCCAGATGCGTCTTTCAATGTAGGACGATTTGGTGGAATGTGTTTTGAATATTGGTGTAAATACGCCGTATTGGAGCCATCGGGTAAACATTTCAGGGTTTGTCGGGTGTTCTGTTGCCTGACAGTGGCCGCCTATATCGTGCCCCCAGTAGCCATAGCCGACGTTCGATGCGGTGGAGGTGAAGTATGGCAGATATGCCAGCACTTCCCAGTTGTCGTATGTGTCGCCGGAGAATCCGACTTGGTATCGGTGGCTGCCAATGCCTCCCCAGCGGTGATATATGACCGGTCTTGGAGCCTTTTTGCCATGACTGGTGTTTGGGCGTACTTTGTCATTGAAGAAAGTGTGGTTGAGCCAGAATGTGTTGCTGAGGCCCTTCATGTAATAGCAGTAACTGTATTGCTGCCAGTCAAGCCACCAAAAATCAACTCCCATGTCCTGCAGGGGATGGATTACAGAGTTGAAATATGCGTCAGCCCAGTCACGGTCGGAGATGCGAAAACGGACGGAGCATTTGTTGCCATTCTCGTCAATAAAGCCTTTCGGACCGTCATAATTGCCTGTCCTTGATGTATAATCCTTTATGAAACGGTCGTAGCAGTCTTCAAAGGGTCTGATACCGGAAGCAGGGTGGAGGTTAAGAGCAGTTTTCAGATTGAGGTCATGGAGTTCATGGAGAAAGTTCTCGGGATTTGGAAACAGGTCTTTCTGCCATGTGTAACCGGTCCATCCGATGAGCATTCCAAAAGTGTCTCTGACGTATTCTTTGCCGTGAAGCCATGTTTCATGCCAGTCCATATCGATTATCATCACATCAATGGGAATGTCGTATGATTTGATTTCTTTGGCAAGGTCGATGAATTCGTTGTCGGTGTACATCCAGTAGCGTGACCACCAGTAGCCGAACATATATTTCGGAGGCAGAGGAATATTGCCGCCTATTTTGATGAAATCGCTGACAGCTGCTTTGTAGTCATGTCCATAGACAAAGAGGTACAGGTCCTGGACATTAGCCTGTTCTCGTGGCGCCACCCATTGTTGCCAGTCGGAGTCATCGTCAATGATAAGGTGTCGTGAGCTTTCGTCTATGACAGCCCATCCGTCGCGGGAGGCGACGCCCATGTCGTAAGGCTCGCGGGTTTTTGTACCCTTGAAACCGTCGAGGGTGCGCGTTGTGCCGAGAAGGTTTCCTGTTTGCGGCATGTCAGGAGTCCATTTGGCTTTTTTGCCATTCATCATGAAAAAAACCGAAGTGTTATCATCGGAGAATTGTTCATTTCCCTTGTAATTCAGAGTTAAGTATTCGGTTTTTATGGTAAGTGCTTTGCCGATAATCTTAACCGTAAATTTTGGTACCGGAAGGTTTCTGTTGACGACGCCTAATGTCGCATTGTCTTCGAATATGCCATTCTCGCTCCATTCGAGGCGTATCAGTCTTGGCGTGAGAACTGTAAAACGTGCATTGCCGAAAGTGACGACGGCGTCTTCATCAGCCTTAGGATTGTATGGATGGTTTATGACTTGTGCTGATAAAGTGAGTGACAGCAGCAAAGTGGTAATTACGGGTATTATTTTTTTCATGATGTTAAGTTTAACGAACCGTTTCAGCATTCAATCTTAAGGTATCCTGTCTTAATCCATCCCGACTTTCGCATTATTTCGCTGAATATCCATGACAGTACTGCTGGAATGACGAAGCAGACGAGAACCAGTCCAGTCCACATCATTGTGCCGCCGTCGGACATGGCAGTATATATGCCTATTGGACCTACAAGTCCGCAGGTGCCCATGCCGGAGCCTATTGGGATATTTTCGAGATGGAAGACACAGGTGGAAAGCGGTCCGGTGATAGCTGCAGCGAGTGTCGGCGGAATCCATATTTGCGGATGCCGGACAATATTAGGCATCTGCAGCATTGAGGTGCCAAGCCCTTGTGCAACAAGTCCTGCCCAACGGTTTTCCTTGAAGCTTATCACAGCAAAGCCTATCATCTGAGCGCAGCATCCTGCAGTGGCGGCTCCTCCTGCAAGACCGCCGAGCCCGATGGCTAGGCATATTGCGGCTGAACTGATTGGCAGAGTCAGAACCATTCCTATGACTACAGAGACGATGACACCCATTATGAACGGTCGCATTTCGGTGGCGTTTTCGATGAATGTGCCAAGAGCGGTCATAATCTTGTCAATGCCGGGGCCGAGGGCTATTGCAACCAGAACTCCGGAGACGATGACTACAGTGGGAGTTACCAGAATGTCAACGGGTGTTTCCTTATAGACCATCTTGCCGAGTTCTACGGCGACGAGGACAGCTATGTATGCACCAAGCGGTCCGCCGAGTGTGTTTCCGGCAATGCCGACGGCAATAGTGCTGTATAACAGCAGTCCTTTGCATCGCAGGGTAGATGCTATGGCTATGCCAATAGCTGCTCCTGTGGCCTGTTTTGCGTATGAGGCTATGGTGACGAAGACTCCGATGCCTAATTGGTCACCCAGGGTCTGAAATATAGTGCCGATGAGCAGGGATGCAAAAAGTCCCAGCGCCATGGCTCCAAGGGCATCAATGAAATAAGCTTTTGCTGTAAGGTCAACGTCCTTGTGTCTGCAATACTCTAAGAATTTGCCCATCTCATTTGGTATAGTCAGAACTGGATGGTAACGACATGATTATCGCTCATGAAGTCAACGAGCTTCTGGTCATCTGAAACAGATGCTATGCAGTTGTCAACGATGCGGACTTTTTCTGCGGGATAGAATGCCAGAAGGTCTTTCAGGGTTTCAAAGACACAGTAGTCGGATGCGATTCCGCAGATGTCAACTCCTTCAAATGGTGTGGAAGTGATGATTTCCTTGAGATTTGGACCGTTTGTCTCACTTTGGAAGATAGAGAACTCTTCCTTGTCGGCCTTTTCACCTTTGGTAAGATATGTGACGCTTATGCCGTTGATTGAATCAAGGGCAACTGCAAGGTTAGGATATACATTCATGCCTTCGGTTCCGGCAACACAGTGAGGAGGGAATACACCGCCCTGTTCGATGAAAGAACAATGGTTTGCTGGGTGGCAGTCCTGTGTGACGATAATCATGTCATATTTCTTCCATGCACCATTGTTGATGGCAACAGCTAAGCGATCCATTGATTCGGGTCCTTTTGCTACAGCCAGGCTGCCTGTCGTGAAGTCAATCTGTGGGTCAACGATAATGAGCAGACGTTGGTTTTGGACTTGCTGAACCGTATTCTGACCGGCAGTTTCAGTTTGTTTTGTCTTCTTGTTGCCACAGCCGGCAAATGTGGTGACGAGAGATGCGAGTACCATGATTGCGAAAAGATTGTTTTTCATTTTTTTGTCAATTATTGTTTCTGTTTATGTTTCTGTTAACTCATTTTTTTAACGGTGCAAAAGTAATAGAAAAAATATTATATTTGCAGCGAAAAAGAATGTATATGAATTAATAAAATATGGTACCAACTCGAATATTTGATATTTTGGATGAAATATCATCAAAATATGAAAAACCTGACTTCTTTGCAGAACGCGAAGGAGATGGCTGGAAGACATACAGCATAAAGGATTATGTGAATTATTCACATATCATTGCATCCGCATTACTGGAAATAGGATTAGTTGAGGGCGACAAGATTGTAACCATAATGAACAACCGCCCTGCATGGAATTTCTTTGACATGGGAATTATGCTTGCCCACATGATTCATGTACCTGTATATCCCACGTTGAATAAACTCGAATTTGAATATATACTCAACCATTGCGATTGCAAGTGCATTATTATAGGTACCGAAGCTATCTATAAACATGTTGCTCCGGTATTCCCAGAAGTGGCCCAGCATCCTCTTGTCTATAGCGTTGATAAAATAGAAGGTGTTGCCAATATGGATGAAATAATTAAAATCGGTGAACAGAGCCGTGAAAAATGGGCTGCAACCATCGAGAATAACAGAAAAAATATTTCAACCGATGACACCGCTACCATTATATATACGTCAGGTACAACAGGTCGGTCAAAGGGCGTGATGCTCACACACAAAAACATCTGCAACAACTTTTATCCTATAGTCCGTGACTACCAGCTGCTTGACTATCATGCTAAGATGCTGAGTTTCTTGCCGTTATGTCATGTGTATGAAAGAACTGTTAATTACCATTATCAATTTATGGGTGTAAGCCACTATTATGCGAAGAGTTTGGCTACCATAGGCAAGGATATGCACGATATGCATGCCGATGGCTTCTGTGCAGTTCCGCGCGTTTTCGAGATGATGTACGACAAGTTGTATCAGGCAGGGAAGAATCAGACCGGAATAAAGAAGAAAATTTATTACTGGGCTTTTGATGAGGCCACCAAATATGACCATTACAATAAAAATCCTTTCTATAGATTTAAAATCAGCATTGCTGACAAGTTGGTTTATAGCAAATGGAGAGAAGCATTGTCTGGTAAGGATGAAATGACCGTTGTCTCCGGCGGGTCATCTATCCCTGAAAAGGTAATACGTCTGTTTACTGCTGCAAAAGTCAGAGTGTATGAAGGTTATGGACTTACGGAAACATCACCTGTGATTGCTGTCAATCACCCCAGAAGAAATATTATCAAGTTCGGTTGCGTAGGCGTTATTCTGCCTACCGTTCAGGTGAAATTTGCTGAAGACGGTGAAATACTCACCAAAGGTCCATGTGTAATGAAAGGATATTACAAGGACGAAGCATTAACGAAGGAGGTCATAGATGAGGACGGCTGGTTCCATACGGGCGACATTGGCACTATGGTAAAAGACAGCCAGGGTGAATATCTTAAGATTACCGACAGAAAAAAGGAGATATTCAAACTGTCATTAGGCAAATACATTGCACCGCAGGTTATCGAAAATAAACTTAAGACTTCAGAATTTATTGATAATTTGATGGTTATCGGTGAAAATGAGAAGTTTGTTTCTGCAATCATAGTACCTAGTCTCAAGAAAATCGGGGATTATTTGCAAAGTCAGAACAAACAGGTACCTTCCACCCGTGAGGAAATGACCAAATCCCAGGATGTCATTGATGTCATACAAAAGGAAGTTGACAAGGTTAATGAGTCATTGGCAGATCATGAGAAAATTAAACGTTTCAGATTAGTCCCTGACGTTTGGGACATTAGTACTGGTGAACTTTCACAGACACTTAAACTGAAGCGTAAAGTTGTATATCAGAAATACGACAGCATCTGCCGCGAAATCTATTATCAGACAAAGGAATAATTAAGCTGATTAATAGTGCATGTGGAAATATATTAGGAAGTATCTTCCTCTTGCAATAGCCGCTGTCATATTCATGACAGGCGAGGTGTTTGTGGATTTGGCACAGCCGAAGTTGATGAGCGCCATCGTTGATGATGGTGTGCTCGGGGTCAACAATGGTGGAGTGGGCGATATGCAGCTCATTCTGAAATATGGACTCCGGATGGTGATTTTGGTGTTTATCGGCTGTGTTTGTGGTGCCTCAAACAGTATCTGTGTTAACATTTCCAGTCAAAACGTAGGCAACAGCATCCGCAAAGACGCTTTCAAACGCATTATGGGATTGTCGTTCCAGCAGACTGACGAGTTTACGACTGGGTCACTTGTCACTCGTGTCACCAATGACATAACTCAGACTGAGAGAATGGTGGCACAGTTTATAAGAGGATTGATAAGGACCGGATTGCTCACTTTCGGCAGTTTGTATTTCCTGTTCAGCCTGAATCCGAAATACAGTTTTATAGTGTTGTGCACATTGCCTTTCGTTATAGGTTTCATGATAGTCTGTCTGCGAAAGGCCGGGCCGCTGTTCACAAAATTGCAGGCACAGTTGGATAACGTGAACCAGATAATGCAGGAGGATATTACTGGCATCCGCATCATAAAGGCTTGTGTGCGTGAACTTTATGAAAAGACCCGTTTTGGAAAGGCCAACGAGGAACTGATTGGTACACAGTTGAGCGTTCTGATATTGTTATCATATATGTTTCCGGTTATGTTCATCTTTATGAACATCGCTGTTGTGGTTATTCTGTATGTGGGTTCTTTTGATGTGGCTTCGGGCGTTTCGTCACCCGGCAACATCATGGCGGCAATCACGTATACAACACAATTGCTGTACGGAATACTGATGCTCTTGATGCTGTTTCAGACTATTACAAGAGGTATGGCTTCATGGAAGCGTATCAGAGAAGTCCTTAACACAACGACAGCACTGCCCGACGGCACTGCCACTGATATCAGTCTTGCTAAGGGGCGTCTCGATTTCAACAATGTGTCTTTTGCTTATCCGGGGACTGAAACGCCAATCCTTAAGAATATAAATCTTACTGTTAACCCGGGCGAAACAGTCGCAATAGTCGGTTCGACCGGCTGCGGCAAATCCACGTTGGTCAACTTGATTCCGCGTTTTTATGATGTCACTGAAGGCGAGGTGCTGATTGACGGTATAAATGTTCGTGATTACACTCAGGAAGCTCTTCGTGAGAAAGTGGCCATAGCTCTTCAGAAGAGTGAGCTTTTCAACAAGACCATTCATGAGAATATCAGATGGGGCGAGCCGCAGGCTACCGAGGAGGAGATAATGAAAGCTGCTAAAATAGCACAGGCTGCGGATTTTATTGAACAGATGCCTGACAAATATATGACGATGGTCAATGCGCAGGGTACGAATCTTAGCGGTGGCCAGCGTCAAAGAATAGCTATTGCAAGAGCGGTCCTCAAGTATGCCAATATTCTCATCTTTGATGACGCCACCAGCGCCCTTGACCTGAAAACCGAGGCTAATCTTTATAAAGCTCTCAACAAGGAAAAGGCTGACGTGACGAAAATCATCGTTGCACAGAAAATAGCATCAGTGAAAAATGCCGACCGCATAATAGTGATGGATCATGGCACCATCGCTGACACAGGCACTCATGCTGAACTGATGAAAAAATGTTCCATCTATCAGGACATTTACGAATCACAGATGGGGAAAGGAGTTGATGAATAATGGCTGGCAATAATACCAAATACTCTCAAATGGAACTTGGACGCAGAGGCGGTCCAGGACGTTTTGCCGAAGTCGAAAAACCTGAGAATGCAGGAGCAACCCTGAAGAGGCTTATGGAGTATTTTTCCACAGAGAAAATGCTGTTATTCTGGATGTTATTCACTGTTATCTTAAGTACTGCTTTAGGTATAATTGCTCCAAGTCTCCAGAGTAATGCAATAGATATCATTTCCGGAACTCGTGAAGGTAATCTCATAGTTATCCTCATTGTAATGCTGGTGACTTACTTGCTCAACGGCATCGGAAATCTTTTCCAAAGTCGTCTGAGCGCTTACCTCAGCCAACGTATAGTAAGAAAAATGAGAGGCAAACTCTTCAACCATATCATTGATTTGCCTATAGGATTTATCGACAGCCATTCGCACGGTGACCTGATGAGTCGTATGTCGAATGATATAGAAAATGTGTCAAATACCGTTTCTCAGTCAATAGTGTCTCTGTTCTCAGGTGTTCTGACTATAATCGGCACTGTTGTCATAATGCTCATATACTGTTGGCAGTTGGCTCTGCTGAGTTTTACTACTGTGATTTTCACGCTGATAGCAACTAAGATGATGTCGGGTAAAATAAGAAAATATTCCCGTCTGAAACAGACAAACCTCGGAGCCCTTAACGGTATCGTTGAGGAAACTGTGACCGGATATAAGACTATTGTGGCTTATAACTATCAGAAAACAACCATCGAGGATTTCAACAGATCATCCGATTTGCTGACTAAATCGGGTATCAAGGCTGACACTCTTGCCGGTATCATGGGGCCTGTGATGAACAGTATAGGAAATATCGGATTTGTGATTATTGCGGCGTTTGGTGGCTATTTTGCAATTAACGGATTGATTTCAATCGGCGTTATCTCAGCATTTATCGTTTACGCTAAGCAGTTCAGCCGTCCTATAAACGAACTTGCCCAGATATACGGCAGTCTGCAAACCGCCATAGCCGGTGCGGAACGTGTGTTCAGGATATTGGATGAACCTAAGGAAAATCTTTCCGGTACCGCACCTATGGGTGATGTTGTGGGTGATGTGAAATTTGAAAATATTAATTTCTCATATACGCCTGACAAACAGATAATTTATGATTTTAACTTAAGTATTGCTTCTGGTAAGAAAATAGCTCTTGTCGGCTCGACAGGCTGCGGAAAGACTACGATTGTTAATCTGCTGATGCGTTTTTATGACCCTGACAGCGGACGTATAAGCATTGACGGTAAGGAAATCCATGATATTCCGTTGAAGGAACTTCGTCGCAAAATGGCTATAGTATTGCAGGAAACTGTGCTTTTTGCTGATACTATCTACAATAATCTGAAGTATGGTCGTGAGGATGCAACCCGGAAAGAGATTGATGCTGCAATAAAGGCAAGTCACTGCGATGAAATGATAGCAGCTCTTCCTGACGGTATTGACACCGTTCTGAGTCCTTCGGGCAGCAATATCAGTCAGGGACAGCGTCAGCTGCTTGCCATTGCACGAGCATTTGTTGCCGATCCAAGGATTCTCATTCTTGATGAGGCCACATCAAGTGTTGATACCCTCACTGAAAAGAACATTCAGGATGCAATGACGGAAATCATGAAAAACCGCACGAGTATTATAATCGCGCATCGCCTGTCTACTATACGGGATGCTGATTTGATTGTTGTTATGGATAAGGGCAGAATCGTCGAAAGCGGCAGTCATGATGCATTGCTTGCTGCGAAGGGCAGATATTATGAATTATATATGACACAATATGCTGGATATGAAATATAATTCCGTTTTTTTTACTACTTTTGCAAAAAATTTCTGAAATCGAATGACAACTCTCATTCTACTTGTCATCTTTACAATTGGTATTTCGTTCCTGTGCTCTTTATTGGAATCGACATTGCTTTCAACTCCCATCTCATATCTGACAATGAAGGAGGATGAAGGGGACAAGAGTGCCATAAGACTTAAAAAGTTCAAGCTGAATATTGACCGACCTTTGTCCTCTATATTGATTCTCAACACTATAGTTAATACTATGGGGGCTGTTGTGATTGGTGGAGAGGTGGGCAATCTGTTTGGTAATAAAGCTGTAGGCATTGCTTCAGCAATTATTACGGTCTTGATACTTGTCTTTTCGGAGATCATTCCGAAGACGATTGGTGCGAACTATTGGCGCAGATTGACCCCATTTGCCGCGAATACTATCAAATTAATGATATTCATTACTTATCCGTTGGTTATTATAGCGGAATGGATAACTAAACTTTTTGCCAAGGAAGATTCAGAATATTCAGTTTCGCGTGAGGAAGTATCCGCAATGGTTGATGTCGGTGAGGAAGAGGGCGTTTTTGAAGAGGATGAGAGGGAGGTTATTCAGAATATCATCCGTCTCGACGATATTTTGGCGGAAGAGATTATGACACCGCGCGTTGTCGCTGCAATGGCTTCTGAATCAATGACTTTGAAGAATTTCTTCAATAATCAGTCATTCCATCATCATTCGCGTATCCTCCTTTATAGGGAAAATGATGAGTATATTACTGGCTATGTCCTTCGTAATGAAGTCCTTGAACTTGTTGCCAAAGATCAATTCTATATGCGCCTTTCGGAAATCAAACGTGATATTTCGTCATTTTCGGAAAAGACTCCTATAAGCGATATATGGGAAGCTCTTATGCGAAATAAGGAACATATATGTGTGATTATCAATGAATACGGCAGTTTCCAAGGGATAGTCACGCTTGAGGACATTATCGAAACCATTGCCGGACTTGAAATAATTGATGAGGTTGATGAGGCGGCAGACATGCAGGAATATGCCAAGTCGTTATGGAAGAAGAATTCCTATCGCAGAAACAAGCAGAATAAAAAGGATCAGCAGATAGTATAAATTGATTATTTTTGCAATTATAGCGTTTAGAGATGAGAAACAGTAATAATAAGGAATATGCACTTGTTACAGGAGGTTCCCGCGGAATAGGCAGGGCGGTAAGTCTGAAGCTTGCATCCATGGGGTATCCTGTGATTATTAATTATAACAGCAATAAGGAGGCTGCGGAACAGACGCTTGAAGAGATTAAGGATGTAGGTGGAGAAGCTGAACTTATGCAGTGTGACGTGTCAAAGCCTGACAAGATAACTGAAGCTTTGGAGCAATGGAGTGTTATGCATCCGGACGGATATATTTCCGTGCTTGTAAATAATGCTGGTATAAGGATGGACAATGTTATGGTGCTGATGGATGATGCTCAGTGGAACAACGTGATTAACACTAACTTGAACAGTTTTTTCTATATTACGAGACGTGTGATAAAGGATATGATGATGCATCGCAAAGGGCGTGTCGTCAATATTGCTTCGCTGTCAGGTCTGAAAGGTTTGCCTGGTCAGGTTAACTACTCAGCTGCAAAGGCAGCGATTATTGGTGCCACTAAGGCTCTTGCGCTTGAGGTTGGTCCGCGCAGAATCACAGTCAATGCTGTTGCTCCGGGTTTTATTGCAACTGATATGACTAAAGGTCTTGACGAGGAGGAACTGAAGAAATCGATACCTTTGGGTCGTTTCGGAACACCGGATGAAGTTGCCGAGATAGTGGGATTTCTTGCGTCTGACAAAGCTTCGTATATCACGGGTGAGGTGATTTCAGTCAACGGAGGTCTTTATACTTAATAATAAAACGCCAAATGAATAGAAAAGTAGTTATTACCGGAATGGGAATATATTCGTGTCTTGGCACGACTCTGGATGAGGTGCGTGATGCATTGTGGGACGGCAAATCCGGTATTATCCTTGACCCCGTCAGAAAGGAAATGGGCTATAGGTCAGGACTTACCGGTCATGTTGCAACACCTGATCTGAAGGGTGTTCTGACCAGAAATCAGAGGGTATATATGCCAACTCAAGCAATGTATGCCTATTGCGCCACTGACGATGCATTAAAAATGGCCGGACTGAATCAAGACTATATCGCTGAGCATGAAGTTGGTATTTTATACGGCGGCGATTCTACGGCTGAACCAACTTATCTTGGTATCAAGACAATGATAGAGAAACAAAACACTCAGCATATAGGCTCTGGTGCCATATTCAAATCAATGAACTCCACAGTGACGATGAATCTTAGTTGTCTTTTTAAGCTGAAAGGCATAAATCTCACCATATCAGGTGCCTGCGCGAGCGGTTCACATGCCATAGGCCTTGGATATCTGCTTATCAGTCAAGGACTTCAGGACTGCATCATATGCGGCGGCGCTCAGGAAATCAATGAGTATGTCGTTGGCAGTTTTGATGGAATCAGTGCTTTTTCTATTCGTGAGGATGCCCCTGAAAAGGCCTCAAGACCTTTTGACCGTGACCGTGACGGCTTGGTGCCGAGCGGCGGAGCTGCAACGGTAATAATAGAGAGTGAAGAATCAGCCCTCAAACGTGGTGCGAAGATTCTTGGTGAAGTGGTAGGCTACGGCTTCTCTTCCAACGGCGACCATATTTCAGTTCCAAATGTTGACGGACCTGCACGTTCGATTAAAATGGCACTGCGCAACAGCGGAATGGATACTAAAGATATAGGATATATCAATGCCCATGCAACTTCGACTTTGGTTGGTGACCAGAACGAGGCGAAGGCTATATATAGCGTGTTCGGCGATGACATGCCACCTGTAACATCCACCAAAAGTCAGACCGGACACGAAATGTGGATGGCAGGTGCCAGCGAAGTCATATATTCCATGCTGATGATGGAAAACAACTTTGTCGCCGCAAACCTTAACTTTGAAAATCCGGATGAAGACACAAAACATCTGAATATCCCTGCAAAACGCATAGAAAACTATAAATTCGATGCTTTTCTGTCGAATTCATTCGGATTTGGTGGGACAAATTCAACATTAATCGTAAAAAAATCGTAAAAAGAAATAATAATAGATATCATGGAAAAAGAAGATATATTAAAAATAATTACGGATGTGCTTTCCGAAGAGTTCGAGAAAGAAAAGGAAGCTTTCAAAATTGATTCCGACATAAAGAAAACTCTTGAACTCGACAGTCTGAGCATCGTTGACCTCGTATCTATCCTTGAAGAGGAATTCGATATTAAGATAGATATGAAAGATGTCAAAAATATTGCCACATTCGGTAATCTTGTTGACTACATATACAACAAGAAAAATTAAGGGATGAAAACCATCGGACTCATACCGCAACGTCCTCCGTTTGTGATGGTTGATGATATGGAAGTCATATCTCCTGAGCATTGCAGGACTACCTTGCTCATAAAGGATGCCAATCTGTTGTGTGATGAAACCTTCTTCGGTGAATCAGGCGTTTTGGAGCACATTGCGCAGTCGGCAGCGGCATTCATAGGTGACAAATCGTTACGTGAGGAAGGTCGTATTTGGCCTGGCTATATCGGCGAAATCAAGAATTTCAACTTTTTGGGCTCAGCAAAAATTGGAGAGGTCCTTACTACTGAAATCCGGATTAAAACCATTTTCGGCGATGTTACTGCCATTGAAGCACAAACCTCGGTATCTTCCGATGCAGATAATCAGCATCCTGTCGCCAATTGTGTCATGAAACTTTTTGTTGATAGAAGCCATGCTTAATCTTACGCCATATACACTCAAGAAAACAACCGATGAACTGAAATTTGATGTGATAATTGATTTCAATAATCCGGTTTTTGCTGGACATTTTCCCGGAAACCCCATCCTCCCCGGTGTCTATATCATTGAGATGGCTAAAGAGTGTGTTGAATTGCATTTTGCCAAGAAATTCATTATAAGCCACATCAAAAGTTGCCGATTTTATTATACTATAACTCCTGCCCGTAGTGCAAACTATGTCATGCGGGCCCAGTTCAGTGAATGTGACAATGGTATCGTGGCAAAGGTTGACTTGTCACAGGATGATGCAGTGGCGATGGCAATAACAATGACAGTCTCGGAAAAGTGATGCAATACGATGTGGTCATTATCGGTGCAGGTCTTGGCGGTCTTGAATGTGCTTACATTTTGGCTAAAAATGGCCTGAAGGTATGCATCCTCGAAAAAAGCGATGTTATTGGTGGTGCGCTTCAAAGTTTCAAACGTGCCGGTACAGAATTCGATACAGGATTCCATTATGTCGGAGGAATAGAAGAAGGACAGTCATTGTATCCTCTGTTTAAATACTTTAATCTGTTGCATCTTCCATGGCATAAACTTGATACTGACTGTTTTGACAAAATAGTTATTGACGGCAGGTCCTTTCGTTATGCAAATGGCTATAAGCATTTTACGGATACTCTTGCAGAAGATTTCCCTTCTCAGAAGGATTCGCTCCGGAAATTTGTCGATGTCATTGCTTCAACGGCAGCGAGGTGTAATGCTGTAATTAACGAGCCTACATCAGCTTATGACATTTTTAGTGATGCATTGTTTTCCACATCCACAAGAGATTATTTGTATTCATGTTTCAGTGACAAGCTCCTTATTGACGTAATTGCCGGCAGCGGTCTGAAAATCGACATCACTCAAAAGAATCTGCCTTTCTTCATCTTTGCTGAAATCAGCAATGCCTACATCCAAAGTGCATATCGTCTTGGATGTGAGGGTAGTGCTATAGTTGAATCGCTTTCCGATGACGTCAAACAGATGGGCGGTGAAATATTTACCAAAAAGGAAGTGGTGAGTATTGCCGTAAAAGATGGCAAGGCATGTGGTGTTACTACTACAGATGGTGATTTTTATGAATCCGATTGGATTGTTTCCGATGTGCATCCTGCTGTAACCATTTCATTTGCAGAGGATTCATTCAGAAATATATATAAACGCAGAATTCGCTCCCACAATCAGACCTTGGGAATGTTCACCGTGAACATTAAGCTGAAGAAGGACACTTTACCTTATAGGAATTATAACGAATTTATTTATGATAAAGCTGATATGTGGTCGTTTGACCCTGACAAACCCGTTGACAGAGTGATGGTTTCGTATCATTATGGGAAGCCAAGTCTTGACCTGATGACTCCTATGAGCTGGAAACAGGTTGAACAGTGGGCAGATACTTCTGTCGGTAAAAGAGGGGCTGAGTATGAGGCGTTCAAGGCGCGCAAGGTTCAGGAGTGTTTCAGGCTTGTCCCTGAAATTACAGATGCTGTTGAGAGCTTTACAGCGAGTACGCCGTTGACATGGCATGACTATACATCGGCTCCAGAAGGTGGCGCATACGGAATAAGCAAAGACTGCACCTCGTTGTCAAACACTATGTTATCACCAGTAACCCCAATATCCAATCTGATACTTACAGGTCAGAACCTCAATATTCACGGGGTGATGGGAGTGTCCATGACATCGGTTTTATCATGCAACAGAATAATTAAAACTAAAATATTATGAAACAATATATACTCGCATTGGATCAGGGAACAAGCAGTTCGCGTGCCATTATCTTCAACCACGAGGGGAAAATGTGCAGTGTGACACAGAAGGAGTTTCCGCAGTATTATCCAAAGGCCGGTTGGGTTGAACATAACCCTATGGAAATTTTGTCATCACAGTTGTCAGTGATAGTTGAAAGCATTACTGGAATGGGCATTACAGGTCGTGATATCGCAGGAATAGGCATTGCAAATCAACGTGAAACAACCATCGTGTGGGATGCCGAAACGGGTAATCCCGTGTATAATGCCATAGTCTGGCAGGATAGGAGAACAGCTGAATACTGTGACCGTCTTATAGCTGACGGGATGACGGATTTCATCAGGGAAAAGACAGGATTAATCATAGATGCTTATTTCAGCTCGACTAAAATCCGCTGGATACTCGACAATGTTGCGGGTGCAAGGAACAGGGCAAAAGAAGGCAAATTGCGCTTCGGTACTGTTGACAGTTGGCTCGTGTGGAATCTGTCACGCGGTAAAGTTCATATCACTGATGTTAGCAACGCTTCACGCACAATGCTTTTCAACATTCATAAGATGGAATGGGATGAGGATTTGCTGAAACTGTTTGGCATTCCATTGTCAATGATGCCGAGAGTTGTTTCGTCTTCTGAAATCTATGGGTATTTCGGAGTGGTAGATGATGCAATTCCCATTTCGGGCATTGCAGGTGACCAGCAGGCCGCTCTTTTCGGTCAGATGTGCACTCAGCCAGGAACTGTGAAAAACACATACGGCACAGGGTGTTTCCTTCTTATGAATACCGGTGACAAACCTGTTGTCTCAAAGAATAACCTTATTACAACTGTTGCATGGAAGATCGGTGATGTGGTGAATTATGCTCTTGAAGGAAGTATATTTGTTGGTGGAAGTGTTGTCCAATGGCTTCGTGACGGTCTTGGAATAATACGTAAAAGTTCGGATATTGAGGCACTTGCACTGACTGTTCCCGATAATGGCGGTGTGTATTTCGTGCCTGCATTAACGGGACTTGGTGCACCATATTGGGATCAATACGCAAAAGGCAGCATCAATGGAATCACGCGTGGTACCACTGCAGGACATATAGCCCGTGCAGCTCTTGAAGGTATAGCATTTCAGACAATGGATATTGTTGAGGCAATGCATTCCGACAGCAACATTGACATATTTGAACTGAAAGTGGATGGGGGAGCGTCACGCAATAATCTGCTCATGCAGTTCCAGTCGGATATTCTCGGATGTGACGTGATCAGACCTGAGGTTACGGAAACCACAGCACTTGGGGCGGCATATCTTGCCGGATTATCCACAGGTTTCTGGAACGACATTGACGAAATAAAACAACAATGGTCCATAGAACGCAGATTCACCCCGTCATCATCTCAGGATGAGGCCAAACGAGGTTGGAGGAATGCGGTGACAAGGACTTTAACTAAAAAATAAATCAGATATGGAGACATCATTTTTAATGCAATGTTTTTATGAATTTTTAGGGACGTTAGTCTTGATACTGATGGGTGATGGTGTTGTTGCAAACGTCTGTCTGAAAAAAACCAAAGGCTATCAGAGCGGCTGGGTGGTTATTACGCTTGCATGGGGATTTGCAGTCATGTGCGGTGTGTTCATCGCCGGACCATATACGGGTGCTCACCTTAATCCTGCTGTTACTTTAGGCCTTGCAATTGCAGGCAAGTTTCCGTGGTCATCAGTCATCGGTTATGTGGTGGCTCAGATAATTGGCGGCATAATAGGTGCATGTTTGGTTTATGTGTTTTACAAAGACCATTTCGATGCAACGTCTGAAGAGCCTGATACTATGTTGGGCTGTTTTGCGACTATTCCTGCTATCAGAAATTATTACCGCAATTTTCTGTGTGAATTAATCGGAACATTTCTTTTGGTATTCATAATACTTGTCTTTTCAACGAAAGGCAACACTCCGACTGTCGGGCTCGGCTCTCTTGGAAGTCTGCCGGTAACGATGCTTATCATGTCTATCGGTATGTCGTTGGGAGGAGCTACCGGTTATGCCATTAATCCTGCAAGAGATTTGGGACCGCGCATTGCACACGCAATTCTTCCCATCAAGGGAAAAGGTTCCAGTGACTGGGCATACAGCTGGGTGCCGGTGTTAGGTCCTATCGTAGGCGGAACGCTTGCAGCGGGACTTTTTTTGCTTCTTGTTTAGTCTGTATGGTCTGTGCTTGATAATGGAATATTTGATGAGGTGCGCTTTTCATCGATAAAAGGCCATATCATTGAGCCTGTATATGGCATGATATAACTTTTTATGTAAGGTTGTGAATCATAGCATATACTGCGAGACCGGCAACTGACTTGATACCGGTTTTGTGTGTGATGTTTTTGCGGTGCGTGTTGACGGTATGGACTGAAATGTGAAGGTTTTCGGCTATTTCCTTGCTGCTTAATCCCTTGGCGACAAGGATAAGTACGGATGTTTCACGTTCGCTCAGTTCGTAACTTTCTGAAATCTTGCCTTTTTGGCTGCTGTAACAGTCTCTTACAGTCTGTACGATAGAACTCTTAGGCGCGCGTATATCAATTGTATTGTCAAAAATATGTAGGGATGAAGATTCAATATATTGATAAACCAATGCTATAAGTGAAGTGTTTATTCTATTCTGAATCAGTAAATTAAGTTTTTGCTTTTCAAGTGGATTGAGGAGTGTTGGATTAATAATGATTATGTTAGGGTTTGCAGAAATGATTTTTTCATGCAGTATTTCTGTGTCAGATAGAGTTGCAATTATGTTGATGTCATTATAATTGTTGAAGATGGATGTGAGTCCTTCGATAATGATATCAGATGGTTCAACAATCATTATATCAATCTTTCTACTCATTATTTGTATCTCCTTTCAAGGGTTTCAACGTAGGGAACGAGAATTTTATCCTCAATAAGTGAATGTTTGCCCAGGTCGGATGTAAGCTGCAGTATGTCGAATATGAGTTCAATGGAATCATCCGGCATAACTGAACTTGGCAGATATTTATATATTATCTGAGTAAGGTCAGTGAGCGCCTCTTCGATATTGCTGTGCGACTCCACAAATTTTTGAATTCTGTAATTATTGTCGCGTTGGCCGTTTTCAAGTTTCTGCATATATGGGAAGACTATTTCTTCTTCGTATGAGAAATGTTTGTGGAATTCATTTTTGTAGTCAGAGAAGAAATCGAGCAGTATTTTGCCATATTTTTCTCCGACCATATCAGCGATGTCGTGCAGATGATTTTCAATATGCGGCAAACGTTTCTCCATATAATATTTGTGGGATGCCAACAAATAAGGGATGAGTTGTGAAAGGTCTGTGTCTGTAATGGTTTGTTTATCAGGAATATAATTGTCGAATGAATATACATTGCATATCATCAGGAACAAATTGACCGACACATTGCTCTGTTTGCAAACGTCTTCAACGCTTTTCTCACCGAATCCGAGTGGTATGCCGAATCTGTCCAAAGTCAGGATCAGACTGTTGTTGGTGACTATCAGGTCAGCCATTTTTAGTTTTTTTGAAAAAAGAGTCATGGTGATAGAGTTAAAGCATTTTAAAGCCGAACATTATCTTGAATGTTCCTATATGAGGGTTGAGTGACGATGTCAGTACAGCATTGCTGTAACTGGTGAAACCTTGGTTAAGGGTATAGTCATATAGAAAATCCACTGTGAAGAACAATGCATCAAGACCAATACCGGCCTGTGCCGCCATTGAATAATTTGATGATTTCAAATCGCTTATGTATGCATTCAGGTTGTCGTTGACGGCAAAACCGAAACGTGGACCCGCAAAAATTCTGAAGTTGGTTTTTTTACCGAAGACCAATCCTATATGAACCGGAACATCAATGCTGTGCATCTTGTGTGTGATAACTTGAGCCTGATTGGAATCGGAAATGAATAATGTCGGATTACTGATAACCATGTCAGTCGTTTTTATCGAATAGATGACATCCGGCTGGATATAGAAGTGCTTTCCTGCCTGAAAACGGAAGAAAAGACCTGCATCGAATCCTGGCCCGAATTCGTACTCAAGTCCGTCGGTTTTACTGATGTTGAACTTTGACAGGTTCAAGCCTCCCACAATGCCGAAAGTTGACTGTGCGGCAAGAGATAGCGATGTTGATGCTATTATTAAGATTACTATTATTCTCTTTATGTTCTTCATTTTTCTTTGTTCTTTTCATAGTTAATAAATCAGCAAAATTAATAATTTTATCGAAATATGTGTTATTTTTGCATTTTATTCTTATCAGATAATGAACGAAACAATATTGATATTCGATTTTGGTTCTCAATACACTCAGTTGATTGCGAGACGCCTGCGTGAACTTAACGTTTACTGCGAAATTTACCCTTTCAACAAATTCAGTGAACAGCTGATTAACTCATTAAACACCAAAGGTGTCATTCTTTCCGGAAGTCCTTTTTCGGTAAGAGCTGAAAATGCTCCTGACATTGATTTGTCGTGTGTCAGAGGGAAGTTGCCTGTCCTTGGTATTTGCTATGGAGCCCAGTTAATTGCATTTAAGAGCGGGGGAGAGGTGATGCCTTCAGAAATAAGGGAATATGGCAGAGCCAATCTCAATTTCATTTCGGACAAAAGCAAACTTGTCGCTAACATGTCGATGGGCTCCCAGGTATGGATGTCGCATGGTGACACAATATCCGGATTGCCTGATGACTTTTCTGTGATTGCAAGCACTGCTGATGTGAAGGTTGCCGGCTATAAGATTGACAATGAGGACACTTACGGAATCCAGTTCCATCCTGAGGTTTTCCATACCACCGAGGGAGCGGTTCTTCTGAAAAATTTTGTGACGGATATATGTGGTTGTACATGTGACTGGACACCGGCATCTTTTATTGAAACCACAGTGAATTCCCTGCGTGAGAAAATCAAGGACGATAAGGTCATCCTCGGATTGTCCGGCGGTGTTGATTCATCTGTAGCTGCCATGCTTCTTCATAAGGCTATAGGCAACAATCTTACATGTATTTTCGTTGACAACGGACTGCTTCGCAAAGATGAGTTCTGCGAGGTTCTCGCATCATATCAGAACATGGGACTCAACGTTATAGGCGTTGACGCAAAACAGCGATTCTACAATGCTCTCAAAGGCATAACTGATCCTGAAACCAAGCGTAAAGCTATCGGCAGGACTTTCGTGGAAGTTTTTGATTCCGAGTCGAAAAAAATCACCAATGCTGTGTGGCTCGCCCAAGGGACCATTTATCCGGATGTAATCGAATCCACTTCTGTGGCAGGTCCTTCGGCCACTATAAAATCACACCATAATGTCGGTGGAATGCCCAAAGACGTGAAATTCAAGATTGTGGAACCGTTGAGATATTTGTTTAAAGATGAAGTGAGACGTATAGGCACATCTCTCAATATGCCAAAGGATATCCTCAACCGTCATCCTTTTCCGGGACCCGGTCTCGGAATCCGAATTCTTGGCGAAGTCACAGAAGACAAGGTTAAGATACTTCAGGAAGTCGATAGCATTTTCATAAGGGGATTGAAAACATACAACTTGTATGATACTGTATGGCAAGCATTTGCAGTGCTGCTGCCTGTAAAGTCAGTCGGTGTGATGGGTGATGAGAAGACTTACGAGAATGTGGTCGCTCTGCGTGCAGTATGTGCTACCGATGGCATGACAGCTGACTGGGCACATCTCCCATACGATTTCCTGGCAAAAATGTCAAATGAGATAATCAACGAAGTGAAGGGCGTCAACAGGGTAGTGTATGACATAAGCTCAAAACCGCCTGCAACTATCGAATGGGAATAATAAAGTGTTTTAATAATGTGTTTATTCAACATGAAAAGAATATTCTGGATTCTATTGCTGCTTTGTTCCACGATGCTTGTGATGGCTCAGGAACCAGGGTCGGAGTTCAATAAGAATCTCGTGAAATCCAATGTCGTTCAGCAGATTGACAATCATTTTTACTATGTTCATGTGATTGGCGCAAAACAGACCTTATATTCCATTGCACATCTTTATGGAGTGCCGGTGAGTCTCATCTGTGAAATAAATAATATAGAATCGGGTGACAATATCTCCGAAGGCCAAACCATTTATATTCCTATTGTTGAAGAAGAGGATATCGTGGTTCAGGAAGTTGAGGAAAATCCTGTTATTGTGGAAGAAGTTGAAGAAAATCCTGTTATTGTGGAAACAGAATATACCGAGCCTGAAGTATATACCGAGGAAGTCACCGCTGATATTACCGCCGATTCTACAAATTATGCTGATGAGGCTCCAGTCGTTCCCGAGCCTGAAATTCTGTTTGAACTTTCATACGATCTTGGTATGATGAAATACAAATCGCGCAATGGTGAAGTGCTTGCTGTAAGACCAAGAAAATCAGAAACTTTCAATGTTGCTTTGCTGATACCGTTGTATTATGACAATGCCAAGACACTTTCAGTAAACCGCAGGAACGGCGATATCATGAATGGCAACAAGAAACCCTTTAGGTTTGTCCAGTTTTATCAAGGTGCCATGATAGCAATCGACTCACTCATCAAGATGGGAATGAACATTAATCTCAGCGTGTATGATGTCGATGAAAAGGTGGAATCGGCAAATGCTGTAATCAACAGCCGTGAACTTGAAGACATGGATCTGATAATCGGACCTTTCTTCAGAAATTCATATAAGGCCGTATGTGAATATGCGGCAGAAAATTATATCAACATAGTCAATCCTACTACTTTCACCCGAAATGTCATGTGCGACAACAGCCGCTCGTTTAAGATGAATGTTGATGATGAATTGAAATACAGTTACTTGGTTGATTACATTTGCAACTATTATTTCGATTCCAGTGTCATTATTTACACACCTGACGAATCGAAGGATTCTGCAACTATAGATTACATCACCAGGTTGTTTGCTAATACGGCTGACAGGACTGGAATTCCA
The DNA here is from genome assembly GCA_016285515.1 of Bacteroidales bacterium. Taxonomy (GTDB): domain Bacteria; phylum Bacteroidota; class Bacteroidia; order Bacteroidales; family BM520; genus RGIG7150. The sequence goes on along the minus strand of JAEEQW010000005.1, from coordinate 51,486 downwards.
ATGACTGTCAAAGTGTTCTCACAGAAGACCGACTCGAATGCCGGATATTCGAAGTATATCACTGGAACTTGCACAAATGTCATAATAAGTCTTGCAACTTCTTATCCACATGTTCTGGACCATCTTACTCGTCTGAATAAATATAGCAAAAGCAACAGGATTGTGCTTTTCGGGAATGAGTCTTGGACAAGCATGGAACTTGACAACAGTTATCTCAACAATACTAATTTCCATTTTATCAGCAACAAGTTTATCGACTATAATGACGTTAATGTGAAGCGGTTTGTCAAGGCTTTTTCAGACAAGTATTTTTCTGAGCCGAACAGCATCCAGTATGCTTATTTGGGATATGATACATTCTTCTATTATCTGAATATGCTGTATTATTTCGGGTATGATTTCCCCGAATACGTTTCCGATGTGTATTATGAAGGTCTTGAATCTTCGTTGTACTTTGCCCCGACTAAGAAATCATACGGCTTTGAAAATTATTTCCAGAATATCTATGAGATTGATGATTACAGTTATAAAGTCAGTCAGAATACCGATTATTTCTGGAATTCCTGTGCTACCGACTTGAAGTCGTTGATTATGATGAACCGCAAGAGATAATGTTATTTGTCTTTCGGTTTGCCTGAATCTACTTTATAGTATTTGCTGTATGTTGGGTCTTTTTTGATGTTCTTTGCAAGTGTTGTCTTTGCTTGGAAAACCATCTTACGGTAATATCCTTCACTGCACCCGAGTTTGTTGGCACCGTCTTTTCCTTTGCCGCCGTCAAGAGCCGTTTTGAGAGCTTTTTTGTAAGGTTCTTTAACTTTATCCATAGACCGTTTGACCATTTCTATTTTTTCTTTGGTCACCTCATCGGTTTCGGCAGGTAAGACGGATATGTATTCTTGCATTTCTCCATTTTCAGCGACCAATGTATAATTAGGCAATACAACTTCCTGATAATGTTTGATTTCTCTCAGACGTTCCCTCCACATGTTGTGAACTATCCCGATAAACATGGCAAATACCCTTGTTTTCTTGTTCAATAATTCTTTCTGTCCCCTGAATTTTTCAGTTATTACGAGGATTGCATCTTGGAACACATCCTCGGCTTCGGCATACGTCCCATTGTTGTCAATTACAAACTTTGCCACTATACCGAACAGTTTCTGGTAAAAATACTTGTATATGTTCTCATCATTTTCAATGATGGCTTTTAGAATCATATCATCTTTTAATTCCATAATTATGTGGTTTAAAAGTTCAAGTATCTCTAATATTTATTTCAGAATTGAAGTAAATGTCTATATGTTCCGTCTTCCAATTTTGATTTGTTGTTGTATTATCCGGAATAGACCATATTGTTGTCGGCAAAGCTGTAAAAATCGTTACTGCAGATGATGACGTGGTCGATAACCTGAATGTCAAACACCTTGCAAGCCTCAACCATCTTCTTGGTGAGTTCGATATCCTCTTTGCTCGGACAGGGATTTCCTGACGGGTGATTGTGTGCGAGAACCATAGCTGATGACTTGAGTCCCATACCGATGCGTATGATGTTTTTCTGATCAATCACTGTGGCAAACATTCCCCCTTGGCTAATCATCTTTTTGGATATGATTTTCAGCCCTCTGTTGAGGTATATGACCCAGAATTCTTCGTGGTCTATGAAACCGATGAGTGGCTTCATGGTCTGGAAAATGTCATCGCTGTTTTTAATGACCTGTTGCTTGAAATTTTCGTTTCGGCTTGTGCCTCTGAGAACGAATTCTATTGCTGCCACTATGGTTACAGCTTTGGCATATCCGATTCCTTTATGTCTCATGAGCTCATAAATGTCGGATTTCATGAGTCTGTTCAGGTCGTTGTCGTAAGATCCAATGATATCGTGGGCGAGTTGCAACACGTTGCTTTCGTGAGTCCCGGAACCGAGTATAATTGCAAACAATTCAGCATCGGTCAATGTCTTTACACCATTGACTATCAGCTTTTCCCTTGGCCGTTCTTCCATCACCATGTTTTTGATGGTTTGGTTTCTGTAAGTTTTTTTCATATATAATATCTTTTTATTTATATATGAAAAAATGGCCTTTTTTGTTACCTATTCCGAATGCAAAAAATTCTTAATTTTTCTTTTCGGACTTCGTTGTTTTACGTGTTTTTTTGGAAGTTGCTGATTTATTGTTTGTTATAGCTACATTTATATCACCGTCTTTGTAGTCAACCGTGACGGTGACATTCTTGTTCTGCACTTCTTCGGCGATGATTTTCTCCGATACCGGGTCTTCGATGAATTTCTGGATGGCGCGATGAATCGGGCGGGCACCGTATTGGACATCCAACTCGTTGTCAATTATATGTTCGATCAACGAATCCTTAACTTTAAGTGTCATTCCTAAGTCGCTCATTCTCTTAGATATAGTATTGATTTCGAGTTTAATGATTGACTTCATGTCTTCTTTTGTAAGTGCATTGAAATAAATGATATCGTCCAATCTGTTGAGAAATTCCGGTGAGAAAGTCTTATGCAGTGCTTTTTCAACGATTGACTTGGAGTATTCGCTGAGGTTTGCAGCGTTAGTGGCATTGAAACCGACACCGCCGCCGAAATCTTTGACCTGGCGTGAGCCTATGTTGGAGGTCATGATAATTATAGTGTTTCTGAAGTCGATTTTGCGTCCGAGGCCGTCGGTCATGACACCGTAGTCAAGCATCTGCAGCAGCAGGTTGAAGACATCCAGATGAGCCTTTTCGATTTCATCGAGGAGAACCACCGAATACGGGCGTCTTCTGACCACTTCGGTGAGCTGACCGCCTTCTTCGTGTCCAACGTATCCAGGAGGTGCGCCGATGAGACGTGAGACGTTGAATTTTTCGCTGTATTCGCTCATGTCGATTCTTATCAGAGCGTCTTCCGAGTCGAACATGCTGTTTGCCAGGCATCTGGCGAGGTATGTCTTTCCCACGCCGGTCTGTCCGATGAATATGAAACTGCCGATAGGTTTGTTTGGGTCCTTGAGCCCTGCGCGGTTGCGGCGTATGGCTCTCGCAATTTTAATCACGGCATCGTCCTGACCGATTACGCGTTCCATAAGATTCTTTTCAAGTCTGATGAGTTTCTGTGTTTCGTTGCTGGAAATTCTGTTGACAGGTATTCCCGACATCAGAGACACCACATCTGCAACATTTTCGGCAGTGACTGTTGGAGGATTCTTCTTGGAGTCTTCCTTGAACTCGTTCCAAAGACGTGAGATCTCAGTTCCGAGTTTTATTTCCGTTTTGTGGAATTTTTCGGCATCTTCGAAGCGCTCATCTTTTATGGCTTCAATCTTCAGAGGAAGAATCTCGCTGAGTTTGTTTTCTGCGTCCTCTATTTCTTTAGGGACATCGTGAGATGTTTTTATGTGTACCCTTGACCCTGCTTCATCCATGGCGTCTATTGCCTTGTCTGGCAGGAAACGGTCGGTTATGTATCTGTTGGTCAGCGTAACACAGGCTTTTATGGCCTCATTGCTGAAATGGACAAGGTGATGCTGTTCGTATTTGGCCTTTATCTTGTTGAGAATCTGTATTGTCTCCTCGCATGAAGGCGGTTCGACCACGACTTTTTGGAAGCGTCTTCCGAAGGCGACTTCCTTTTCGATATATTGTCTGTAATCATCGAATGTGGTGGTGCCGATGCATTGTATTTCGCCTTTTGTGAGCGATGCTTTTATAATGCTTGAGGCATCAATGGAACCTGAGGCGTTGCCAGCCCCTATCAATGTGTGGATTTCATCGATGAAAAGTATGAAGTCGCTGTTGCGTTTCAGTTCATCAATGATATTCTTGATTCTTTTTTCAAATTCTCCGCGGTATTTTGTGCCTGCCACAAGAGAGGCGACGTCAAGGGAGAAAATTTTCTTGCCGAGAAGGTTGCGCGGGACTTTCTTTTCGACTATTCTCAGTGCGAGTCCGTCCACGAGAGCGGTTTTGCCTACTCCGGATTCACCTATTATAATAGGGTTGTTCTTTTTCCTGCGGCAGAGTATCTGTGCCATTCTTTCCAGCTCTTTGTCGCGGCCGACGATAGGGTCGATCTGACCTGCCGTTGCAACTGCTGTCAGGTCCGTTCCGAAAGCTGTTAGCATTGAGTCGTCACCTTTATACTTTTGCTCGTTATCATCGAATATGTCCTCCATATCATCCTCGTCGTCATCGTCCATATCCATGTCATCGTCATCATAGTCATTAAAAAACAAGGCCTCAAATTCGTCGCCGTGATGAGTGCTTCTTCTCTTTGGTCTGGTTTCGGATTGCGCCTTGCCGTCAGCATTTGCAAGAAGGTTGTTCGCCAACTCATAATTGTATTTGTAATTGTTGAGAATCTTGCATACGTTTGAGTCGCTGATATACAGAATGGCAAGGAGAATGTGCTCTGGGAGTATCGATGTCTCATTGTGTTTTATCTGTTCAAGGAACGACAGGTTGATGGCACGTTCGGCTTGAATGTTCAGAGGTGCATCGAAAGAGGAACTTGATGCCAGCGCTGATTCCTTCTCCACAATACGGCTTTCGATATTGCGGCGGATATCTTTAAGATATGGCCTGATAGGCTCAAGCATAACTCCGACATTGCCTGTCGGTTCCCGCAGAATACCTAAGAAAAAATGGTCAACACCAATGTAATTGCAGCCTAAACGGGATGCTTCCTCCCTGCTGTAGGAAATGATTTTCTGCGCCGAATCCGAAAAAATTGATTCCATTGTAAAAGAGTTAAATGTTTTGTCTGCAAATTTAGTGTCTATCGCTTATTGGAATTATTCGTGATATCATCATATTATCAACAAGTTAATGTTTATTTAGTTTTTAACTTTTGAATGTCTAATTATGTTAAAAAAATCGGGACTAAATATCAACTTTTGGAAGAAAAAATAGTATCTTTGCAATTTAGTTTTGTACATAAAGTACAGATAAAAGGAATATGGAAGATAAAAATGAAAAAATAATCAGGGTTAATCTTGAGGAACAGATGAAATCGGCATATATCGACTATTCGATGTCGGTTATAGTGGCGAGAGCCTTGCCGGATGTTCGCGATGGACTAAAACCTGTACACAGACGTGTTTTGTTCGGCATGTCGGAACTTGGTATAAGGTCAAATACATCCTTTAAGAAGTCGGCTCGTATCGTAGGCGAAGTCCTTGGTAAGTATCACCCACACGGTGACTCCTCGGTGTATGATGCGATGGTGAGAATGGCTCAGCCGTGGCTGCTGAGATATCCGATGGTTGACGGACAGGGAAACTTCGGTTCAATCGACGGTGACAGCGCCGCTGCTATGCGTTATACAGAGGCGAGACTGACCAAGTACTCGGAGGAAATGCTTGCCGACATCGACAAGGACACGGTCGATTTCCAGAATAATTTTGATGACTCACTCCAGGAACCGGTTGTGCTACCTTCAAGACTGCCTTATCTCCTTGTCAACGGTGCGTCAGGCATCGCTGTCGGTATGGCAACCAATATGGCGCCGCATAATCTCGGTGAAGTCATTGACGGCATCAATGCATATATTGACAATAATGACATCACCATAGAGGAATTGATGAAATACATCAAGGCTCCTGATTTTCCGACCGGCGGCATCATTTACGGCTACGATGGGGTCCGTGATGCATTCATGACAGGTAGAGGCCGTATAGTTGTCAGAGGCGAGACCACTATTGAGGAAGACGACTCCGGCAGGGAATCAATCATTGTCACTTCGGTGCCTTATCAGATTAACAAGGCCGATATGGTGAAGAAAATCGCTGATATGGTCAATGAAAAGAAAATCGAAGGCATTTCGGATATCAGGGATGAATCCGACAGAAGGGGGACAAGAATCGTGTTCGAACTGAAACGCGAGGCAATGAGCACAGTTGTCCTCAACAAACTTTTCCTTGAAACTCCACTGCAGTCGTCATTTAACGTAAATAATATCGCATTGGTTCATGGACGTCCTATGCTCCTGAACCTCAAGCAGATGATTCAGTATTATGTGGAACATCGCCATGATGTCCTCATCAGAAAGACAAAATATGAGCTTGTGGAGGCTGAAAGACGTGCCCATATCCTCGAAGGATTACTTATAGCTGTTGACAATATCGACGAAATAGTCCAGATTATCAAAAGCAGTGAAAATGTCGATGTTGCAAAGGTTGAACTGATGTCCCGTTTCGGACTCGACGATATTCAGGCAAAAGCCATTCTTGACATGAGACTCGCACGTCTCACCGGACTTGAAACAGACAAGCTCAAGGCAGAGTATGAAGCTCTTCTTGAGAAGATTAAATATCTTAAGGAAGTCCTCGACAGTTTTGAATTAAGAATGAAGATTCTTAAGGATGAATTTACGGAACTTAAGAATAGTTATGCCGATGAACGCAGAACCAAGATAGTTTACACTTCCTCCGATTTTGCGATAGAGGATTTGATACATAATGAGAAGGTGGTAGTGACCATAACTCACCTTGGATATATAAAACGTACACCTTTGGCAGAATACCGTCAGCAGAGACGCGGCGGCAAGGGGGCGAAAGGCTCAGGGTCGAGGGAAGAGGATTTCGTGGAGAAAGTATTTGTCGCACGAAACCACAACTATATATTGTTCTTTACAACACAAGGCAAATGCTTCAGACTTAGGGTGTTTGAAGTTCCTGAAGGCACAAAGGCATCAAAAGGCAGAGCCATCCAGAATCTGCTTTCGCTTCCTGCCGGAGACTCACTTAAGACATTCATTATAGTCGAGTCATTAACCGATAATGATTACCTTAATGAGCATTCAATAGTGCTTTGCTCGAAGAAGGGTGTCGTCAAGAAGACCTCATTAAGTGAATATTCACTTAAGACCGAATCTAACAGAAGTCGCCAAAATGGCATAATCGCACTTGTTATCCGTGAAGGAGACGAACTGATGTATGCCGCCTTGACATCGAAAGACAGAGAACTGCTGATAGCATCGAAGAAGGGTAGGGCTATCAGATTCAATGAATCCACGGTAAGGTCGATGGGCAGGACCGCATCAGGTGTGAAAGGCATCGAACTCAATGGTGACGATGACGAGGTGGTGGGATTTATTTCATCACAGGATCCGGATAGCACCCAAGTCCTTGTAGTATCGGAAAACGGATTTGGAAAACGTTCATTATTAGGTGACTATCGTAATACTAATAGAGGCGGCAAGGGTGTTAAAATCATGAATGTCACCGATAAGACAGGTAATGTTATTGCCATCATTGACGTAATGGATAAAGATGAACTGATAATCATCACCAAGAACGGAATCCTTATCAGATTGTCGGTTGAAGACATGCGCGTCATGGGAAGAGTAACCCAGGGTGTGAAGTTAATAGATCTCAGAGACAATGATGAAATTGCTGCAGTGACAAGAGTCAAGTATGATCCTGACGATGAGGACGACGATGGTTCTTTCGACGAATCTGATGAGTCACAAAATGAAAATCCTGACGATTCGGATGACAATGGCACGAAAGTTGAAGCAGATGAAAATTAAAATAATAACGAATAATTTATTAACAAAATAAAACCTATTATCATGAAAAAGAATTTTTTAGTATTAGCACTCGTTATTCTATCGTTTGGTGCTTATTCTCAGAAAATTGAAATTCAGAATGCATCTAACTATTCCAGAAACAAGGAAATTGACAAGGCGGTTGACTGCATAGAAAGAGCTACTACTAACGAAGAAACGAAAAATGACTGCAAGGCTTGGTACCTCAAGGGGAAGATTCTGCTCCAGCTCGACGATATGTATTCCATGGTTAAGATTGCCAGGGAAGGTATGACCGAAAAGGAATACAACAAGGCTTTAGCACCTTTCAATCCAACAGATCAGGGTGCTCCGTTGACTCCTGAAACAAGCAAGAACATCAAAAATAGTGACGGAACCAAAACAAAGAAGGCAATCTATATATATGATGTGACTGCTTACTTCAAGGATGGTAAACTGATTGAAGCTACTGAACCGTCAAACGGCAAATACCTTGACGTTTACAAACCTTCAATTCTTGACTGCGCGGTTGAAGCTTTTGACAAGGCTATTAAAATCGGCACTGAAGAAGAATTCGTGAATGAATCTTACATATTGCTCAAAAACCTCGAAAACCGTTACTACAATCAGGCCGTTAATTACTACAATGCAAAACAGTTCCTTGATGCGGCAAGAAGTTTTGAGAGAACGAATTATATTGCAGAGAAGTATTTCAACTCTCCAAGTGCCGAGAACAAGGCATACGCAGAGGAATGCTACCGCTATCAAGTTGTTGAAGACCTCAGGAACGGTGATACCGCAACTGCCTTGAAGAACATATCGGAAGGCTTGGAAAAATATTCAGACAATGTCAGCCTTATGCTTCAGGAAGCACAGATTTATCTCGAAAAGGGTGAAAATGAAAAGGTTATCGAAAAACTTGAAAAGGTTACAAAGATTGATGACTCCAATCCGACACTGTATTTCATCATCGGTCAGTCGTATGCCAATCTGAATAACGAAGAAAAGGCTATTGACGCTTACAAGAAAGTCCTTGAAATGGATCCGGAACATTTCGAAACAAACTACAACCTTGCTTCGGTCTATTTCAATAAGGGAACAGACTTGTACGAACAGGCAAACTCATTGTCGTTCGATGCGCCTGAAGAGCAGTATCAGAAACTCATTGACGAATCAACTGAATGGTTTGAAAAGGCAGTTCCTTACCTTGAGATTGCAGCGGATAAGGCTCCGGAAGATCTCGTAATCCTTCAAGCTTTGAGAAGTGTATATACACGTCTGAAAAGAAATGACGATGCTATAAGGATCACCAACCAGATGAAGGAAATCCAGGCAAAGGAAGCTGAATAAGTCTATAGAAATCGATAGAAATAATACATGAAATGCTACAGAGACGAGGCTTGCCCCGTCTCTGTTTATATATACCGTTTGAATTCCATGGCGAAAAAGGACACAGATGACATATCACGGATTTTGCGTGAGAACAGACTGAAATTGAAACAGCGGACTATGAAGGATATAGTCCGGTGGTATGTTTTGTCTGCACCTCGTGGTTGTCGTGACATATCGGCAATATTGAACAGGGAGAATGTCTTCAGAAATGATAATGATATTTCGCCGTTGGAATTTTTTGCCCCGACGTACGTCAGGGAGAAGTCGTTTAGGGGCAGGCAGATTCGTGTCACAAGTCCGCTTGCCTTGAATTACGTGTTTGTACATTCGTCACAGCGCGATATTGCTGAGATGATGACGCGTATAGAAAAGTTCCATTTCCTGCCAAGTGTGGTTGATGGTGATGGAATCAGGCATTATCCATATATCAAGGATGAGCAGATGCAGAATTTTATGTGGATTGCCAAGACATATTCCAATGAATTGCCTGCACATATCCCTGATATGCAGATGCTTGCCAAGGGAGACCGCATTCGCATCACTAAAGGTGATTTTGCAGGCTGTGAGGCCACTCTGTTAACTACACCCGGAAGCAAGTATAGAAAGATTGAAGTGGCTCTTGACAAATTCCTTTCGGTTCCGTTGCTTACGGTCCCTGCTGATGGTTATGTCCTGCTTGAACTGAATGAGGATTTGCGTCATCAGCATACCACTTTCAGCCTTGGAAAGTTTGAACAGTTGCATGAAGCGTTAGGGAGAGTAATGAGGTCAGGTGGGGGAGACGGTACGGGAAAAAATGACTGTCACAATGCGGAATGCGGAGACAGTGCAACGGAAGCTAATGGCAGTGGGGAGACTGTGGATATGATGAATGCCACAGATGAAGACAAAAGACGCGCAAGAGTGTTGATTAATCAGATATCGCAAATCAACAATGATGCGAGTGACTGGATGCGCTGTAAACGGTATGCGTTTCTTGCGGCTGCATACACGATATTGGGTGACGATGATGAGTTGCGCAAAACCATGGAAACAGCGAAATCCTTAGTTGCCGCTTCGAAGCTAAATGAGGGGAAAATCTTCCTTTGTGTGGTTATGTATGGCTGCACCAATAATGCGTTTTATTATGAGAAGGCGCACACGTATATGCATCAGCTGGATGACAAAACAAAAGAGAAAAAAAGTTATGCGTCTATTCTCCGCTTTTTAAATGATTACGACAGCTGGTACGGACATGTGAATGCATGAGGACATCAGAGCATGTCTTTATAATTGGCATTGTTGATAGATTGTTAATTAATCAATTCACATTTTTTTGAAAATCATACAGAAGTCAATAAAATATTGTATCTTTGCATTGTATAGAGGAATCTTGTATAAAAGATAATTGAAAACGGTAAAGGTTTCTCTATCTTTGCGTGTAATTATTTGTTTCTCAGCATTTTGTAAATTTGTTGAAGTCTTAGGACTATATCTTGGAAGGAAAAATCATTTTTCTTTCTAAAGCGTGGAGTATGTAATATTATTAACTTAAATATATTTTAAATGAAAAAAATTTTAATCGGATTAATGTTGATGATGTGTTCGGCATTTGCCTTCGCTCAGGGCAATAATGAAATTGTCAACAGACTTTCAAGCCAAATGGGTGCTTCCGGCACGCAGCTGGATCTGAACGGAAGTAATCAGCCTACCCCTAACACTCCCGGCAATGCAACATTGACGAACCCCACTGTCACCGAAACAGGAACTGTAAACAGGGTCAATCCGAAATCCACGGAAACCGGCACTGATTTATCGGATGTGGATTTGTCGGAATACATAATAGTGTCTCCTGAAGCCCAGCATTCTGATATTTTTGGTCATGACATGTTTTCGGGAAAGCTGTTGAATTTTGTTCCGAATTACAATTTGCCCACACCGAGCAATTACGTGTTATCAGCCGGTGACGGCATTGTCATAGACCTTTGGGGAGGTACTGCTGTAAGTTATGATTTAACCATTTCTCCTGACGGTTATGTGAATATTCCCAATATCGGTCCTGTGTATCTGATGGGGCAGACTATAGAGCAGGCTGAAAAAACATTGAGAAAAAAGTTCAGTAAAATTTATTCAGGTTTGAATTATGACACCAACATTAAGGTCAGCCTTGGAACCATCAGAAGTCTTACCGTTAATGTTGTCGGAGAAGTGACCGTTCCCGGGTCTTACACCTTGCCTTCACTTTCAACTTTGTGTGGAGCAATTTATACGGCGGGAGGTGTCACGAGGCTTGGTACCGTCAGGAACATCAAGTTATACAGAAAGTCAAAATTAACTGCATGTTTTGATGTCTATGATTACCTTTTGTCAGGCAAACTGGAACAGAATATAAGACTTGAGGACAATGATCTCATAGTTGTTGAGCCATATAGGACTGTTGTCAGCATTTCCGGAAATGTGAGAAGACCGATGAGATATGAAATCAATGAAGGACAGACTATAGCAGATTTGATAAACTATGCATGCGGATATACTGACGATGCTTATTACGATTATGTGTCAGTAACCCGCAGCAAAGGTGAAATGCAGTCGGTTTATACTGTTTCTTCAGATGAGTTTATGACATTTGTACTTCAGGACGGTGATGCCGTCACTGTTGGAACAAATCAGAGGAGATTCTCAAACAGAGTGACTATCAGCGGAGCTGTCTATTATCCGGGTTCTTATGCCATATCTGATGAAATTCAGACGGTTTCCCAGTTGATTAGCATAGCAGGCGGTCTGACGGAAAATGCTTATATGACTGAGGCATACATTGAAAGACAGGATGAGCAGCTCCAACCGCAGGCGTTTCGTTTCTCACTTGAAGATGTCATGAACCATAAGACTGATGTCAGATTGCAACGTGAAGACAGAATTACTATAAAGACCATAGACAGTTTTATCACAAGATACAATGTGAGTATTATGGGAGAGGTCAAGCATCCTGTCACAATGCAGTATGTTGATGGCATTTCCTTGGGTACTCTAATATATCAAGCCAATGGTTTTACTGAGGATGCTTCTTTGCATAATATTACAATAAACCGTCGTATCATTGACAAAACTGCCATGTCTGTTCCTGACACCATCGCTGAAATCATTTATGTTGATCTGACTGGGGAAGTTAATCCGGACACTATTATGCTTCGTCCGTATGATATAGTTTCAGTCAGCAAGTCTCCAACTAATATTCCACAGAAGACTATAACAATCAAGGGTGAGGTCAATTTTCCGGGTACTTACGTAATTGAAAACAATACTGTGCGAATTTCTGATATTATTGCAAGGGCCAACGGACTCACCAGGGATGCCTATACAAAAGGGGCAACTCTTACAAGAAATGAAATGGGTGGGGATTTGATCAAACAACGAATAATGAATTATGAATTAAAACAAGCAATATATTCTCATGATTCTTTGAACTTGTTATATTTTGACGTACTTAATTATGATTTGGGAAGTACTGTTTCCATTGATGATATACAGTATATTATTGACCATCCGGGTTCAGACTATGATTTGGTTCTTGAAGGTGGTGATATTATCAATATACCCCGAATGAATAAGTTGGTAACAGTTTCCGGGGCTGTGCTTATGCCCAATAAGATTGCGTATAATCCATCATTGTCATGGAAGGATTATATAGACAAAGCTGGTGGTTTTGATTATAATGCGAGGAAATGCAAGACAATGATCGTGTATATGAATGGCAACATAGTTACACGTTCCAAAGGTTTAGCCGTTGAGCCGGGATGTGAGATTTATGTTCCTTCAAAGAAAGTCAGACCGGAAAGTGATTACGCCAAAATGACTCCTGCACAATGGGTATCACTTGCAACTTCAACTGTAAGTCTGGCGGCGATAGTCATATCATTGATTAATACACTGACACCAAAAAATTAATATTAGCAGAAAATGAGTGAAGAAAAAATAAAAGAGCTGCAGATTGAGGATTTACCGGTGGAAGATGATGAAGAAAGCAGTCTGGATGTCAAGCAGATATTGAAAAGAATCTGGCAGAAAAAAATCCTGATTATTTGCATAACATTGATTTTTATAGCAATAGGGCTGTTGGTAGCTTTGTCAAAGAAAAATTTTTATACTGCATCGTGTTTGCTCGTGGCACAGACAAGTTCGACTAACGGTGGGGGAGGGGCAATGTCTTCAATTGCTTCTTCTTTTGGACTTTCGTTGGGGAACAATGCTTCATCCGGTGAACTGTCCCCAATGCTTTATCCCCAAATTATTAAGAATGTTGATTATCAGAAAGAACTGATGAGAACTCCATTAAACTTCAAAGGTTACGATGAACCAATCACATTCATGGATTATTATACCGATCCGCAATATAGTACAAAAAAGTCTTTAATAAAGAAAAGTAAAAAAAACCAAAACACCAATCAGTTTCAGACTACAGACTCTTTGAGTTCAATCAATTCCTTAAATTTCAAAGAACAATTATGTAAAGATCTGTTGGATGAAAAAGTTGTATTGTATCCCGTTAATAGTGATGGAAGTATTGTGCTGAGAGCAACCATGAATGAGCCATTGGCTGCCGCGCAGCTTGCTGATGCCGCACTACAACTAGTGCAGAAATATATTACCGACTTTAAAATCCAGAAGGCAAAATCACAGCAGGAATATATTCGTCAGCGTCATGATGAAGCGAAATTGCAGTATGAGCAAGCCCAGAAAGAATACGCTCATTATCAGGATGCCAACAGGCTGTTAAGTACGGCAACTTCACAGATTGAGATGCAGCGTCTCCAAAGAAACTATGAGTTGGCATTCGCGCTTTATTCACAACTGTCGAGCCAACTGATTACCGCTGATCTGCAGGTCAAGGAGGATACACCTATACTTACGGTTGTGGATCCTATTGTCATACCATACAAGAAGGCAGGTCCTCATCGTTCCCAGCTTTTATTTGTATGGACTGCAGTTGGTTTTATCATCGGAATATTATTGGTTGTAGGCTTGGATTTCATATATAAGTCATTTGGATGGAAGCCGAAATGGTGGAAGGTGGAAGAGAGTGAAGTTATAAAAGAGTGATGTTATAAAATAGAATTTTGCCGCAAATGCCTCCGACTCAGTCTAATAAAAAACGCATTGCAAAGAACACTATTGCATTGTATGTGAGGATGTTTGTAAACCTCGTCGTGTCGCTCTACACCTCGCGGGTGGTGTTGGCTACATTGGGTATCGAGGATTATGGCATCTATGGCGTAGTAGGAGGCATCGTGGGTATGTTCTCATTCCTTAACGCTGCCCAAAGTGGTGCCACCTCCCGTTTCCTGACTTATGAGATGGGGAAGGGCAACAAGCAGAAGTTAAAGGACACCTTTTCTTCCGCATTGATTGTACATGTCATCATAGCCTTTGTGGTTGTGATTCTGGCTGAAACTATTGGCATTTGGTTCCTTGAAAACAAACTGGTCATCCCAGAGGAGAGAATGCATGCTGCCCGTTGGGTGCTGCAGCTTTCCATTATTTCATCTTTCTTTAGTATCACTCAGGTGCCTTACAATGCCACTATCATCGCACATGAAAAAATGGATGTCTATGCCTACGTGGAAATGTTGCACGTTTTTCTCAAGTTAGGCATCGTATATCTGCTGATGATGGTTAACATCGACAAGTTAATCCTTTATGCAGCATTAGTGCTCGCGGTTACTATATTGATAGCTGTGATTTATATGCTCTATTGCATCTTACATTATGAAGAGGTCAGCTTAAGATTTATCTGGGACAAAGGTATCATTAAGTCTTTGCTTTCTTTTTCAGGATTCAACCTGTTTGGCAATATGGGAGGTATTTTCAATCTGCAAGGCACAAATTTCGTGGTCAACATGTTCTTTGGAGTCACTTACAATGCTGCAGTGGGTGTGGCCACCACAGTCTCAGGGGCCATTGAAGGATTTGCGTCCAACGTGCTTACCGCATTTCGCCCTCAAATCACTAAGGACTATGCGCGAGAGGATTATCATGGTTTCGAGAAATACATTGACATGGCCATTAAGGTCATTCTCATCATTTACTGTCTTGTTGCCATTCCGGCTTTCATTGAGATGGACAAGATACTCAGCCTTTGGTTGAAAGAAGTGCCGGTTTGTGCCAATATCTTTTGTCGCCTGATGCTGATCAACATCTTTTTTTCCACCATGCGCCACATAATTACGGTTGGCATTCATGCTACGGGAAGGGTGAAGACTATCAGTATGTGGACAGGAACGCTGCAAATGCTCAACCCTTTCGTGATATGGTTCTTATATAAGGCAGGCATGCCCCCTCAATATACTTATGTGTCCATCATTATTGTCAATGCCTTGCTGTCGGCCATTGACTTGGGATTACTTCACAATTATGTTTCGCAAATCAGGATACGTAAGCTGGCTATTTCTTGTCTGCTTGTGCTGGCAGTATGCAGTGCATCATTATTATTATCCAATTATCTCATAAACTTTATGGACAGTTCCATCAGCCGGATTTTTGTTTCCATTCTTGTCTGCACTGCATTAACATTGTCTATGTCCTGGTTCATCTGTCTTGAAAAGGGGCAGAAAGAAACCATAAAATATTATATAAGCAGCAAAATACATAGGAAAAAACGTATTACAAATTATCAATAAATCATATAATAGATGGATAATATATTGTTGTTGGATACTTCAATTACCACTTTCAACAAAGGCGATGACATCATTATGGAGTGTACCCGCAAAGAGCTTGCGCCACTGTTGGAGAACGCTTTCGAAATCACGTTGCCTACACATGTGTCTCCGTTTCATTGGTATCAGGTTTGGCGCAATTCTTTATATGTTCAACGCATTGCCAGTTGTGACTATAAGTTTGTTGGGGGCTCGAACATTCTCATCCCTAACCTGCTGACGCATTTCCCGCAATGGAACATCAACTTGTTCAATTACCAACCGATGAAAGGATGTATTTTGGTTGGGGTGGGGGCCGGTGCAGGCGCAGAGGGCAAAATGAGCAAATACACAAGGATGGTCTATCAACGGCTGCTAAACCATGATTTTTTCCATAGTGCACGCGATGAGCGCAGCAAGCAATATATCGAGAGACTTGGTCTCAAGGCTATCAATACTGGATGCGTCACCATGTGGATGCTGACGCCTGAGTTTTGTGCAACCATTCCCACAACCAAAGCCGACCGAGTGGTGTTTACTTTGACAGCATCCACTAATCCACAGCGTAAGGCAAAGCACCAACAAATGATAGATATATTGCTCCGCAATTATCACGAAGTGTGGTTTTGGCCTCAAGGCATCGATGACCTTGACCATTTCCGCCATCTCAACGATACAGAAAGCATCCGTATCCTTGCTGCTAACAAACAAGCCTATGATGACTTCCTGACACAAAACGATACTGACTATGTAGGTACTCGTCTTCACGGAGGCGTTTATGCCATGCGGCATGGCCGCCGCGCCATCATAATCGCCATTGATGAAAGGGCTCGCAGTATCAATGAGAAAAACCATCTGAATTGTATTGACTTTGATCATCTGGATGATTTGGAGGAAATGATTACGAGCGAATTCAAAACGAAAATAGTTATGGACTTCGATAGTATCAGACAGTGGAAGTCACAATTCGAGGGATATAAATTTGACATATAGTTTTCTATGGATAGCGTAATACTTAAAGAAATAAAGGTTAGTGGTAATCATGTGGATTATCACTTTGAGGCTACTGGTATTTTGAAACCATATTTTTCTACTGATACCATGTTTATTGAATATCAGGAAGACGTGTCTATGGTTCCAGAATCAATACTTGCCGCACCGTTTGTTGCCAACATAATTCCGTTGATGTGGGCTACAAATACCATTTTGTGGGTTAAGGAACTGGATCATACGTTTTATGACTCACTTGTTCGTGTGTATTATGCCTACCAACGCATGTACCCCCACTTTCCCTTGAGAGGTGATATCTTTCCTGGCAAGTTTATAGACAATCAGTTAGATGTTAAACGGGAGTCACTGCTATTGTTTAGTGGCGGTTTGGACGCTAACTGCACGTATGTGCGTATTCGTGACACAAAACCTTTATTATTCAATATACAAGGATGGTATAAGAGCCTTACGGATTTGGATGAAGCTGCAGATGCTGATATACGCGATGTCAACAATTTTGCAAAGCGTGAAGGAACAGACAGTTCGTCTGCAAAAAGCAACTTTGCTGTTGTAGTAAAAAGAATGGAGTGGGAAAAGAAGATACGTCCACAATTTGGTGACTCATGGTGGCATGGTTTCAATCATTCAATGGCATTTATTACCATCGCAATGCCTTTGGCGTTTAAACATGGAATCAAAAACATTTATATCGCCAGTTCTGTACCTATGGGAGAATACGCCACGTGTGCTTCTCACATCACAACGGATAGCGAGTTTCGTTTTGCAGGAGTTGGCGGGTGCATACATGACGGGGCCGAATTGGTTCGACAGGAGAAAGTGCAAACAGTAGTGGAATACCAAAAGACCACAGGCAAACCATACCCTATGCGTGTGTGTTCATTCAATGACCATAACTGTTGCGAATGTGAAAAGTGTTTTCGGACAGTTCTTGGACTTACCGCCGAAGTTGTAGATGTCCGGGATTTCGGATTCTATATCGACAAACCCCTGAAAGAGCATTGGGAAGACGTTATGTCCCGTCGCGCTGGGTTAATGAGCTTCAAATCAGATAGTAAAGTCCATTGGCCACATATCATCTCTCGCATGAAAACCAACTATGACAAGATGAATCAGGAACAAAAAGACTTTGTGGATTGGTTCCTGAACTTTGATTTCGACAAGGCCAAACGAGAAGGGTTAAGAAAATACTACAGGAAAAATTTCTTTAAAATCATAAAAAGAAAGCTGCATTTATAAGACTCCGCATCCTTTTCGTCATGCGGTGCCTTGAAATATGTGTTGTGGCACTCCAGTCTTCAGATTTGTCATCGTGTGAGTGAAGACTTGGATTTGTATGGCAATACGATGAAGAACATCAATGTCAAATGTTTCAGCAGATAATGCAAGAATAGCCAGGAACACTGCTTATTTGTACGTCAGGATGTTTGTGACTATGATAGTGTCTCTATATACGTCACGAATAGTACTGAAGGTGCTGGGTGCTTCCGATTATGGCCTTTATAGTGTTGTAGGCGGGATAGTTTTTGTTTTTTCTGTAATTAGTGACACTTTAACATTAGGAACTGAGAGATTTCTTAATTATGCAATGGGTGAAAATGATTTTCTGAAACTGCAGAAGACATTTTCAATTTCTCTGACTATTAATATTGTTGCATCATTAATAATACTGCTGCTTGCTGAAACATTAGGACTTTGGTTTTTGAATTATAAAATAAACATTCCTCCGGGAAGGGAAACTGCAGCGTTCTGGGTCTATCAGTTTTCTGTGGCTATGTTCATTGTAAACCTGATTCAGATCCCATTCAATGGAAGTATAATTGCCCATGAACAAATGAATGTTTTTGCTATTATGAGCATTTTTGACGCTGTAATGAAACTTCTGATTGTGATTCTGTTACAATTTCTTGTTTATGACAAGCTTATATTGTATTCTGCATTAATGTTAATGATTGGCCTGATTTCAATGCTCATTTATAATATATATTGTCACCGTAATTATGCTGAGTGCAGATGGCGTCTGATGTGGGACAGGAAGTTGGCTGCACAGATTTTGACATACAGCGGATGGAATATGTTTGGCAGCGGCGTGAGCTTTGCAACAGGACAGGGAATAAACATACTTTTGAATATTTTCTGTGGCACGGTGGTTAATGCTGCGAGAGCAATCTCGGTCACAGTAAGCTGGTTTGTCGGCAAGTTCGCAATTAATGTCCAGACGGCTGTCAATCCCCAGTTGATTAAGATGTATGCTGCAGGTGAATATGATAAAATGTACAGGCTGACTGTAAACAGTTGCCGTGTCAACGCATATATTTTTCTTTCTGTGGCCATTCCGTTGGCAATAGAAATGGAGTATGTCCTCAGATTATGGCTTGGAGAATATCCGGAAAACACGGTAATATTTTCCAGAATTGCACTTGTTCAGATGTTCCTGTATGTCCTTGACAGGCCGTTAATCGTTCATATTAATGCAGCCGGGAAAATGAAAATGCCAAATCTCACTGATGGTGTTGCTCTTCTGATGGCTTTGCCGATAAGTTATTTAGTGTTGAAACTTGGATATGGTCCGGTTGCTGTTTGTTGGGTTAATGCCTTGATATGGCTCTGTGATAATTTTTTCTCCGTATATTGGCCGAACAAATATACAGGTATTCCTGTAAAAATGGTGCTTAAGGAAGTTTATGCGAATGTTTTTATTGGAGGAACGATAATGTTTCTAGTGCCATATTTTGTTTCGCATACAATGGCAGATGGACTGTTACAATTTCTTGTCGTGGGGCTTGTGAGCGTGGTTACTTCGTTTTCAGTAGTTTATTTATGGGGAATGACGAAGGGGATGAGGAAAGTTTTTTTAGAAAAAATCCATGTCTCTAAAACATCATGAAATGATGAAAACAGTTACCGTTTTTACTCCGACATATAACCGGGCATATACTCTTCCAAAACTTTATAACAGTCTGTGCCGTCAGACATCCGGGGATTTTATGTGGCTTATAGTCGATGACGGTTCCACCGACAATACGGGAGAATTGATTAAAGGATGGCAAGAGGAAAACAAGGTTTTGATAGAGTACCATAAGCAATCAAACGGCGGAAAGATGCGGGCGCACAATCTCGGGGTTAAACTGTGCAATTCGGAATTGTTTTTTTGTGTTGACAGTGATGATTACATTCCTGATGTGGCCATTGAACATATTATTGATTTTTGGAATGAACATACTGACAGGAATAATATCGCTGGTATTATTGGATATCGTTATGTAATTGATAATGAAAACGATAAAAATCCCAAAATATTGAGCCGATTTGGTGTTGATTATCCGGTTACGGATCAGGAACTGACTAATCGAGGATTCAAAGGAGATAATGCAAAGATATTTCGTACGGATATTATCCGTCAGTATCCCTTTCCTGAAATAGAAGGAGAAAAATTTATCAGTGAAGTGTCAGCTTTTGACAGAATATGGCAGGACTACAAGATGTTCCTTATGGATGAAGCTGTGACAACAAGTCTATATTTGCCTGATGGATACTCCAAAAATTTCAGGTACATTTTAATGAGCAATCCAAAGGGAACTGCTTTGGTTTGCAATCAAAGTTTGAAATTCTGGGGAAATGAAATGTCCTTAGTCAGTAAATTACGCAGACTTACCAAGTATATTACCATGTCACGGTTAGCTGGTAACAATGACATATATAAAGATTCGGCTGTTAAAATGCCGTTATATCCTCTTTGCTATATCGTAAGCCTTTTCCTGACGCCATACTATAGATGTGAGTTGAAATCAATTGAAAAAATATGAAACCGCGTATCCTTTTCGTCATGCACTACCTTGAGATTGGCGGTGCCGAAACTGCGCTTATAGGCTTGCTCAACACTATCGACTATTCCCGTTACGATGTTGACCTGTTCCTCCATTCCCATCATGGTGAGATGATGCCCTTTTTACCGAAGGAAGTGAACTTGTTGCCTGAGATTCCCATTTATGCCCAAATAGAGCGTCCGATTAAAAATGTTTTGAAAGACGGTTATTTGCGCATGGTGGCAGCGCGTATAAAGGCAAAAATGCGGGCAAGGCGATATATTAGTAAGCATCATGTTGTTAAGGAAACGACAGCAGGTATGCAATATACTGCTGCTGCGGTTACTTCGCTGCTCCCAGCCATAAATCCCTCTGTTGAATACGATTTGGCCATAAGTTTCCTCCAACCGCACAATATTGTCCGTGATAAAGTGCGTGCCAAAAAGAAAGTTTGCTGGATTCATACGGACTATTCGGTTGTGGATGTCAGTGCAGAAGACGAATTACCCGTCTGGAGTGCATTTGACTATGTGGTGTCCATCTCCAATGATGTGACGAAATCTTTCCTGCAGGCTTTCCCTACATTGGAGAGTAAGATTGTTCTGATGGAAAACATTCTTTCTCCAACGTTTGTGCGCCAACGTGCCGAAGAGTTTGATGCACTGCCGGAGTTACAAAAAGATATGTTAAAACTGTTGTCTGTAGGTCGATTCTCAAAAGCCAAAAATTATGACAACGTACCGGATATCTGTCGTCGTATGGTCGAAATCGGTGATGTTGATTTCCGTTGGTACATAATCGGCTACGGCCCCGATGAGCAATTAATCCGCTCCAAGATTGCTGAAGCTGGCATGGAAGACCGTATCATCATTCTTGGAAAGAGGTCGAATCCTTATCCTTACATCAGGGCGTGCGACATCTATATACAGCCATCGCGCTATGAGGGCAAGTCGGTAACCGTGCGTGAGGCGCAGATGTTATACAAGCCCGTGGTTGTGACCAATTATCCTACGGCTTCCTCACAAATAAAGGATGGTCATGACGGCGTAATCGTTCCGATGGACAACCAAGGCTGTGCGGAGGGCATTATCAATTTGATTAGGGATAAAGCCAAACGGGAGGAAATCATAGAATACCTCAAGACCCACGACTATGGGAATGAGAAGGAGGTTGAGAAATTATACGAAATGTTATAGTATTTTATGGGGTTGATACAAAAGTTCCTTTTCAAGTATATTCACGACAATTGGAATATAGCCATAGCTGACATTGGCGATGATTTGTCTCCCTTGAATATCAAGTGGATGAAACATGAGTATAAAGACCGATGGTTTGCTGACCCGTTTTTTGTCGGCAAAACAAAGGATGCTTATATTATCCTTGTGGAAGAGTTTGTTCGTGATGCTCGTAAAGGCAGGTTGGCGCGTCTGACGGTTGACATAGAGGATTGTCGATTGCTGAAGAATGAAACCATCTTGGATTTGCCTACAAGGTTGTCATTCCCCAATATAATCATTGTCGATGAAAAGACCTATATTTATCCGGAAAATGCCCCTTCAGGTAATACAAAATACTATGAATATGATACAATATTAAGGAGTCCACGGTTATTGTCAGACCTTCCTTTGATAGATGCTGTTATCTATAGGCATGAAGATAAATTTTACTTGCTATATACTTTAGTGAAAGACTGTAACGGCAATGTGTTACATGTTGCGGTAGCTGACAGTGTATTTGGTGAATACAAGCCAATTCAGGAGATAACATTTGCTGATAATGTTGCCCGGCGTGCCGGCAATGTCTTCCAATGGAAAGGTCGTTCAATAAGTCCCGCTCAAGTGAATAACAATCGTTATGGCGAGGGGATATCGTTTCAAGAGATTGCAATTGAAAACGGATTGGTCTCATTGCGGGAGATCAAGAGGATTTTTCCTTCGTGGCATGAATACGATAAAGCATTTCATACTTATAATGTTTCAGTCAATAAGGTGGTGATAGATGGTGTTAGGATAGGTTGGCCCACAATCAGCAGAAGCTATACAAAACTGCGAAATACTTGTGCTATCAGAAAATAGGTGTATGTTGTTGATTATAAATGTTATATAAATTATTATGTCAACAATAAAATTTGATTGCAGATGGACATCGGAAGTGGATGACCAATTTGTTAAGGATTGGACTTATGTTGTGAGGTCGGTTTTTGGAGGATTTAGTGATGGGTTTATAAAAAGAAAGTATTTTGAGAATATCTATGGTCCTTCTGTTATGGTTGTCGCATATATGGATAATCAACCTGTTGGAGCCGATGCATTATGGAGGAACGATGTTAATTGCCAGGAGGCTTATCAGTCTGATGATACTGCTGTCATAGAGAATGCCAGAAAGAAAGGTGTTATGACAGGGTTTACCAAAGTTGAATTATCAAAAATCCCATCAGGAAGTTATATATATGGGTCTCCCAATGGACAATCATATTGGGGATATAAAAAAATGGGGTGGAATGAGATTGCCATGTATTCAGCCATTTATTCCGGTCCCAAAAGGTATGCCGAAGAATATCCCCAAAAAATGTCAAAGGAATATGCACAATGGTGGATTGTCGGCACAGACAAATACTATATTAAGAGATTTGGACACTATTATTTGGTATCAACTGGCGGTTGCCGGAGTTTTTATGTACTTTTGATAGCAGAGGTTGATGCAGACACCGCTCTCATGTATCCTCGTTTTAGGAAGTTGGCTCTTTTAATATACCGATCGTACAAAAAAACATGGTTGTGGAGACTGCGCAGGAAGGAGTCAATGCATCATATTAGTTGGCAAGACGATCCTGGAGTTTTCCCATATTGGAAGCTTGATGGTTATGGTGAAGAATCATAGAATACCTCAAGACCCAAGGAATGAGACAGAGGTGGAGAAACAATATTAAAATAAATTGATATGGCTAAACAAAGAATTCTATATCTGGATGTGATTCGGATAATAGCTTGTTGCATGATAGTACTTATACATTCGCCACATCCACAGGCTGGAAATCCAAATTATGTTGTGGTTCTCATAAGTTTTATGACAGCTGCAGGTATAGGTTTGTTCTTTATGGTGAGTGGTGCGTTGTTGCTTCCTGTGGAGATGCCGACTATGGAATTTCTTCGTAAACGTATCGGTAAGGTGGTGTTTCCAACATTGTTTTGGAGCTTTTTCTATCTTGCCGTCCAATATTTGTGGGGCGAAAAAACTATGAGTGAAATTGGGAGAGCTATTGTTTCCATTCCGTTTTCAGTTCAAGGACATGGTGTGCTTTGGTTCATGTACACTTTGGTAAGTTTGTATTTGCTTGCTCCTGTCATTTCACCATTTTTAGTCCGTTCAAGCGAAAAAGAAATCCGTTTTTACCTTATACTTTGGG
This sequence comes from Bacteroidales bacterium, assembly GCA_016285515.1. GTDB lineage: Bacteria > Bacteroidota > Bacteroidia > Bacteroidales > BM520 > RGIG7150. Next base: position 27,675 of record JAEEQW010000005.1, on the reverse strand, counting down.
GAGTGGCTTTATGTTACCCATGGCTGAAGGCATGGTTGGGAATAGACGAGTCGCCGACAGGCATTTTGTATTATTTTACTGGTTATGCAGGCTATTTTGTCCTTGGATATTACTTGAAAACATATCAACCCAAAATACATCCCATACTTTCGCTTTTACTTATCGTGGTTCCCGTAATTGCTTTGGCAGTCTATGCATATACAGGACATGGGCATTGGCAGTCTTCTGGTCGTTTCTGGTTCTTGAGTATCTTTATGGTGATGATGTGCATAGGTTGGTTTAATTTAATCAAGTTGACATGCAATAAATTGAATAATTGGTTGATGGAAAAACAAAGCAGGTACAACTTTTTGGTTACATTCAGCAACTGTTCTTTTGGCATTTATCTGATACACATTTTCATTATGAGGTATATTCTATGGCATATTGATTTTATCGTATTTGGGCTTGGTGGCATCGGACAAATCGTGATGACATGGTTGCTTACTATTTCCATTAGTTTTTTGCTCACTTATGCCATATCGTATTTGCCTTTTTCGGAATACATTATAGGTTTTCATCATAAACAGAAAAAATGATAACTAAAATAATCCATTATTGTTGGTTCGGGCGCAATCCTTTGCCTGAATCTGCGCAAAAATGCATCGCCTCATGGCGGAAGTTCCTTCCCGATTACGAAATCAAGGAATGGAATGAAGATAATTTTGATGTAAACATGGTCCCTTATACTGCGGAGGCCTATTCAGCTAAGAAATATGCCTTTGTAAGCGACTATGCGCGGTTTTGGATACTTTATCGTTATGGTGGTTTGTATTTTGATACTGATGTGGAGGTGATTAAGCCTATGGAAGATATTATAGAGCGCGGACCGTTTATGGGTATTGAAGTGGAGTCCAAAGATACCGGCAATGGTCCAAGTGTGCCTATGGTTGCACCAGGACTTGCATTGGGTGCTGAACCTAATATGGACATCTATAACATTTTAATCCAATATTACAGTGAACTTCATTTTTTGGATAAGGATGGCAACCAGAATTTAGTCACTTCAGTAAAACATTTAACAGGTATTTTGGTGCAGAATGGACTGCAGGCATCCAATGGACTGCAGAATGTATCAGGTATCTGGATTTACCCCCGAGATTATTTCAATCCTTTGGATAGTCTTACTGGAAGACTGAAACTTACGGAAAACACCCGCTCCATCCATTGGTACATGAACTCTTGGAGTGACACTTCCAAGTTATACAGATGGCTTTCAAAAATGTCGCATCGTTTTCTTGGAGTGAATAGTCTTAATTGGCTGAAAAAAATAATACACAAGTAAAATGCTCGGATTTTCAGCAGCTTTTGTCAGGGATTTCTATTTTATCCTGATGTTGGTTCTGACATTGATGGAATGCATTAAATTGATGTCAGTCAGGGAAATCGAATACAAAAAGAACAATACTTTGTCAATAACCGGACTGCTGCTGACCCTTTTTCTCATTTTCTTCTTGGGATTACGTCCTGAAAGTGGAAAAGTGTTCACTGATATGACAATGTATATTTGGTCTTATAAAAATAATCTTACCAGTGCAGATCCTTTTTTTAATTTTCTTTCCCATTTCTTCAATGATCTTGGAGTATCACCAACAGGTTGGATATTATTTATAGAAACAGTATATATAGGTTGTACATATTTGGCAGTTACGAAACTGTTTAAAAGTTATCAATATGTGGCACTTTTATTTTTATATACTTCATTTTCCTTTTTCTCCTTTGGAACAAATGGGCTGAGAAACGGCATGGCTGCAAGTATAATGTTGTTGTCGTTCTCTTATATGATCACTCGTAAGCCAAAAGATATAATAATGGGAATTGTATTGGGCATTGCTTCAGTTTGTACTCATAAGGCAATGCTGCTGCCATTTGGTTGTTCGTTACTGTCATTGTTTGTCATAAAACGTTTTCGGACGGCTATCATAATTTACATGATATCAATAGTAATATCGCTTACTTTGGGTGCTGCAATCTCAGAAATAGTTTCCGCTTTGGCTGTTTTAAGTGAAGACGAAAAAATGTACGGCTATATGAATCCTAGTGAAACATTTCAGGACAGAGTCGGTTTCAGGTGGGACTTTCTGCTATATAGTGTTACTCCGATAATACTGGGTTATTTTGCTGAACAAAAGGAAGACAAGTTAAACAAACGATATATTTATCTTTTAAACACATATATTTTAGCCAATTCTTTCTGGGTTATAGTTATAAGGGCATATCAGTCCAACAGATTTGCATATTTGAGTTGGTTTATTTATGGCTTGGTTCTTTCATACCCCCTAATAAAGGATAATTGGAAGGGCAAAAATAAAAAAATAGCACTTGCATTGTTTGGGCAGGAAGCATTTACCATGTTAATGTTCCTTATGAGCAGATAAACGCATATACATATTAAAAGATTATGAAATACAGGATTTCCGTGCTGATGAGCATATATAATTGCGCTGACACATTGGTGGCTGCCCTTGATTCTTTGTATGCCCAGACATATAAGGATTTTAAGATAATTCTTTGCGAAGATGGAAGCAAGGATGACACATATAAAGTCGCTGAAGAATACGCAAAGGAACATGACAACATTCTGTTGTTAAGGAATCCCAAAAACATGGGTCTCAATTATTCCTTGAATGTATGCCTTGCACATGCTGATACGGAATATTGCGCACGCATGGACGGTGATGACATTTCCTTGCCGCATAGATTCAAAGAGGAAATCGAGTTTCTTGATTCTCATCCGGAATATGACATCGTGAGTGGTCCGATGCAGTATTTTGATGAAAACGGAGTCTTTATGACAGGCCACGGTAAGGGTGAGGTCACAAAAATGGATTTTGTCAAAGGTTCTCCTTTCTGTCATGCACCTTGTATGGTCAGGACCGAAGCATACAAAGCTGTCGGTGGTTATACTGTCGATAAAAGATTGCTCAGGGTTGAGGATTATCATTTGTGGTTTAAGATGTATGCGGCAGGATATAAGGGCTATATGCTCGCAGAACCCGTTTATGCAATGCGGGATGACCGGAATGCTACAGCAAGGAGAAACTTCAAAGGCAAATTGCATCAGGCATACGTTATGTATATAGGCTTTAAGATGTTGAAAATGCCTTTATGGTGTTATGTCTTTTGTTTGAGACCGATTGCTGTTGGATTGCTTCCGACTTCATTATATTCATATTTGCACAAAAACAAAAAAAGATGAAAAGGAAAATATGCTTTGTGGTTTCTGATCCAGGGACCGCCCGTGCCTTTCTGAAAACACCGATGCAAAAGTTGTCTCCAGAATATGACATTTATTTGGTTGCAAACACAAACGGAAGTGATATGACAACCGAATTGCCGATTAAAGAGTGCAAGGATATCAAAATAGAGAGGAGACCTGACATTTTTGTTGATTTAAAGGCTTTAAGGCAACTCTATCGATATTTCAAAAAAAATGACTTTTATGCCGTTCATTCTTATACATTAAAAGCGTCACTGTTGACAGCTATTGCCGGTAAATGGGCCAGGGTCCCTAAAAGAATCCGAAATTTCTCGGGTCAGCTATGGTGTAATATGACCGGATTGAAGCGGAGGTTTTATAAAGCAATTGAACATATAATTGTCCGTCGTGACAATTATTTTATGGTTGACTGTAATTCCCAAAGACAATATCTTATAGACGAAGGTATCCTGAAAAGTCCGGACCAGGCATATATACCTGCAAATGGTTCAGTCTGTGGAATAAATATAAAAAAATTTGAATTCTCTCAGACCAAACGGGATAGTATGAGAAAAAAGCTGGGATTCAGTGAAGACATGGTAGTATTTGTTTATTTGGGAAGAATCCGTAGAGAAAAGGGTGTCAACGAAATACTGGCAGCTTTTGACCGTCTCGCCTCATGCTATGACAAGGCATTTCTTCTGATGGTCGGCAGGGAGGAAGATGACACACTGTCAACCTTAAGTAATTACAGTAATATACATGATGGTGTCAACTATCATTATTATGGGTTTACTTCCGAACCTGAGCTGTTGCTGCATTCTGCGGATGTCTTTTTATTCCCGTCATATAGAGAAGGGTTCGGCCTGGCAGTTCTGGAGGCTTCATGTGTCAGACTTCCTGTAATATGCAGCGACGCATACGGAGTAATGGATGCCATGGTTGATGACGTGACCGGCCTGCGTTGCAAGGCACGTGATGTGGATTCCCTCTATAATTGTATGGAACGTTTATATCTTGACAAAGACCTGCGTGCCCGTCTGGGGCAAGCTGGCATGGAAAGAGTCATTAAGGACTTTCCAAGTGAACTGGTGACGGATGCATGGGTCGATTTTTATAAAATGGTTAGTTCAAATTAATCTGATATATGGATTCTATTCTGATCTTAGGTAGCGGAACTCAGGGCCTGGCTACCGTAAGTTCCTTGAAGCATTCAGGATACAGGGTCGTTTTGTTATGTTCTGACAAAAACAATTATGCTGACAAATCCCGATGTGTTGACAAATTATTCAATTATGAACCAAAATTGAAAGATGATGAATTATTCAACACCATAGTAAAAATATTGGTTGATGAGAATATTAAAGCAGTTCTGCCTATGGGAGACGGGATGGCTGAATTTCTCTGTAAGCATAAAAATGATATTGAGAAATATGTCGCTAAAATAGGGCTGCCGTCATTGGATGTGTTTTATAAGGGATACGACAAGAATCAGCTGATGACCCTTTGTGCAAGGAATGGTTACCCGCATCCTGAATCAATAGACATGTCTGTTGTAGCATTGTCAGACGATGCCTTAAAGAATTTTTATTATCCGGCTTTGCTGAAACCCAACTGTACGACTGGTGGGAGAGGGATGAAAATAGTGAACAGCTATGAAGAGATGAAATCGGTGTATGATGGTCTTCGGGCACAGTATGGCGATTATCATCTGCAACGTTTTGTGAGGGCTGGCGGGCGACAGGTGAAAATTCAGATTCTTCTTGATGAAAAAGGCAATATGGTCTGTTCGTCTGTTTTGCAGAAGGTCAGATGGTATCCTGTGAAAGGCGGCAGCAGCTGCTGTAACATTTCCATCGAATCGCCTGATGATGTAAACGTGTGCTATAATATTCTGAAGGACATTGGCTGGAATGGTTTTGCTGACTTTGATTTGATTGAAGATCCTGACAGCGGAAAATTATTGGTTATGGAGATTAATCCGCGTCTGCCGGCATGTATAAAAGGCGCTATCGCTGCAGGAATCAACTGGCCTGAGATTATAGTCAACTATATTTTGGACAGACCTCAGAAAGTGTACAATTATACTTCAGGAATGGCTTTAAGACATCTCGGGTTAGATACGCTTTGGTTTTTCAAATCCCCTAATCGTTGGAAAACAAAACCATCATGGTTTAAATTCTTCGGTAAAAACGTAAGTTATCAGGATATGAACGGGTGGTCGGACCCAATGCCATTTATAGCAGGAACATTTAATAATTTGAAAAAAATCTTTTCAGGTAAATAATAAAAATATGGGCAAACATAGATTGGACTATATTGACATAGCCAAAGGAATTGGAATACTTTGCGTAATATGGGGGCATATCGTCACAAACAATTTCAGTGGGTCATTCATATATGCATTTCACATGCCTCTGTTTTTCTTTTTATCGGGAATGTTTTTCAATGGGGCGAAATACACTTCGTTTTTTGATTTTATAAAGAAAAGAGGCAGACGCTTACTGGTGCCATACGTGATTTATTCAGTGGTTACATGGGCAATATGGGCTGTATTCAACCGTCTTACTGGAAATAATACTGTCAATATATGGCAGTCATTACTTGAAACTGTATATGCCCGCGGTTCAGGACAGTTCCTTCATCATAATTCAGCCCTATGGTTTATCCCTTGCCTTTTTGCAGTGGAAATCATGTATTATTTCGTTTCAAAGCTGAAGCGCTGGCTTATAATACCTGTATGCCTTCTCATTTCAGGTGTGAGCATGACGTTAGAACATTTTTTCGGTGAAGAATATCTTTTCCTGCTGCCATGGAATCTTGATGCCGCTATGATGGCACTTCCGTTTTATGCAGTCGGAAATGTTTTTTCATGGAAACCCGAATTACACAACAGACTTCTGGATTATACAAGAAATCACATAATAATATCCATAGCCGTTGTTATGATTTTGTTTGCAGTCGTGGGAGTACTTACCAAGTTTTTTGGAACGGTAAGCATGGGACACAGTTATTATGGAAATGAATATATATTTCATATCAGAGCGTTGATGGGCAGTTTCGCTGTCTGTTGGCTGTCAGTTCTTGTTTCTCAGGCAAAATATATAGGTAAGTTAAAACAAGGACTCAAATGGTTCGGTGAAAACAGTCTTGATGTGATGTGTACACATATTCCGGTAAAGGGCGTGCTAATAGTGGCTGTTGCCATTTTATTGCATACAAGCAACCAGATGGTTACGGATAATGTTTTATATGCTTTGATGGTATTTGTCCTAACAGTTGCGATTGAAGTGGTGCTGATATGGGCAATCAATCGCATCAAATTGTATTTCAAGAAATGAGCAATCAGTTGATTTGACGATTATGACAAAAGTAACTATAATTGGAGCAGGGGAAGTTGGCGGCTCGTGTGCCTGTGCATTGGCGGACAGGGATTTTATCAATGAGCTTGTGATTCTTGATGTTAAGGATGGCATTGCACAGGGCAAGGCTTTGGACATGAATCAGAGCGCTGCACTTAAACGTTTCGACACCAAACTTATTGGAGTGACAGATGATTATGAGGCCACCAAGGGCTCTGATGTCATCGTGATTACCAGCGGTATCGCACGTAAACCCGGCATGGAACGCAGTGATTTGGTGGCAACAAATGCACGCATTGTTTTCAATGTCTCGGAGAAAGCCGCTGCGGTGTCGCCGGATGCTGTAATTATTTGTGTTTCCAATCCTCTTGATGTGCTTTGCTACAGTGCTTTGAAAGCCACTGGATTTCCACCGGAAAGAGTGCTTGGAATGAGTGGGTTGCTTGATATAGCACGTTACAAATATGCCATCAGCGAAATGCTTCAAGTATCAACAAAAGACATCCAGGCCTTGATTTTAGGCGGCCATGGAAAAACGATGGTTCCGATGCCGAGATACACTACTATAGGCGGCATCCCTATAAGAATGCTTTTAAGCGAGGAAAAAATCCAAGAAGCCATTCATCGGACACAGCTGGGTGGGGAAGAACTGATTGATTGTTTGGGTCGTTCGGCGTGGTACGCTGCCGGCGCGGCAATCTGTGAAATGGTGGAGGCAGTCGTGTGTGACCAGAAACGTGTGTTCCCTGCGTGTGCTTATCTTGACGGTGAGTATGGATATAACGACATTTATCTTGGCGTTCCGATAATTTTGGGCAGAAACGGAGTGGAACGTATTATCGAATTGGAACTTGATCCTGATGACAAGAAACGTTTTGAGATTTCACAAGAGGAGGTGAGAAAGAATCTCGAACTGATGAAAAACCTTCTCAATTTCAATTAAACATACTCTTTCTGAACATGAGAAAATCATTAACTCAAGATTTATACAGATATGTGGGTAAACGGGTCGATAATGTTTTCGTCCGATTGAGATATATATTTTTTTCGCCGGCATACAGATATATTTTTAATTTCAGACATGCCCAGGAAGCGAAGTTCAAACCGATTAAACTGATGTGGATTTGTTTCCTGCGGTTGTGTATGCGCGGTACTGGAATCCAAATTCCATATTACACAAAAATCGGACCCGGGTTAAGAATAATGCATTTCGGTATGATTATTGTTAATCCTAACGCTAAAATAGGCAAGAATTTTAACATTGCACCGGGTGTGCTGATTGGTATGTCAGCTGGAAAACATGCCGGCAGTCCCGTGATAGGTGACAATGTATATATCGGTCAGAATGCGACTGTGATAGGTGGAATAAATATTGGCAATAATGTTATGATAGCTCCAGGTGCTTTTGTAAATTTTGATGTTCCAGATAATTCCATTGTGCTGGGAAATCCAGGCAAAATCATATCAAAAGATAATCCGACTTTCCTTTATATTGATTATCCTATAGAAAAAAGATGGAAATAAAAATGAATATTTTAACTTATGACATAGAAGAATGGTATGTCGAAAAGGTATTCCATGGGAATCATAAAGAAAAGTATGCCGAGTATGATGAATGTCTCGACAAAATACTGGCCAAACTTGATGAAACTCATACAAAGGGTACTTTTTTCTGTGTCGGTGGAATGGCGAGGGAGTTTCCTGATGTGCTCAAAAGGATTGCTTCAAATGGACACGAGATTGGCTGCCATTCTGACAGGCATACGTGGCTGAACAAAATGAGCAGAGAAGAAGTGGAGGAGGATACCCATAAAGCCATTGATTCCTTGCGACAATGTACAGGTCAGGATGTTGTCAGCTATCGTGCTCCGGCATTTTCAGTCGGTAAGAGTAACCCGTGGGCTTTTGAAATCCTGTACAAAAATGGAATCAGATGCGATTCTTCTGTTTTTCCGGCTGAAAGGGATTTCGGAGGTTTCCCGGACTATGGTATGGCCGTGCCGTCGATTGTTTCTTATAATGGATGTAAGATGAAGGAATTTCCAATTTGTATGACCAATATAATCGGTAAAAATGTTGTTTACAGTGGCGGCGGATATTTCAGGATATTCCCATACTTCTTTATTAAGAACACCATGAAGAGAGCTGACTATGCAATTTCATATTTTCATATTAATGATTTGTTGAAGGACAAATTGGCTCTTGCAACCAAATCCGAGTATGAGGAATATTTCAAGGAGGAAGCAAGCACTACTATAAACAGGCTGATGCGTTATTTTAAAAGCAATATCGGCAAGAAAGGTGCTTTGGATAAAATGAATAAACTGGTTGATACCATGAAATTCGTTAACATTGCATACGCAGATGCGGTAATCGACTGGAATAAGGTGCCTGTGGTGGAGTTGTGACGAAAGACGAAAAACGAAATACGAAGAACGAAATACGAAAATACGAAGAACGAAGGACGAAATACGAAAGACGGTGATTGTATGGAGGAGAATGTAAAGAAGGCAAGGAACATTTCCTCGATACTGCACTTGGTTCTGCGTATGAAGTGGAAACTCAACTCTTGATAGCGAAGAACGTTGGGTATATTAGGACGAAGGACGATGAACGAAAGACGAATAACGATGAACGAAGGACGAAAGACGATAGACAAAGGTCGATGACTATAGAGGAATTGTTGGTTGGGATACAGGATATTGAGCGACAATTATCGAACTTCATTGCCTTTATTCGTAAAACTTAGTATTTCGTATATCGTATTTCGTATATCGTTCAAAAATAATTGATTTATGTACAAACATTTCTTTAAACGTGTATTAGACTTCATCATATCTTTGGTCGCTTTGCTGCTGATAGGATGGTTCCTGATAATCGTAGCCATCTATCTCCATTTTGCCAACAAGGGCGCAGGGGCTTTCTTCTTTCAGGAAAGGCCGGGAAAGGATGCAAAGATATTCAAGGTGATTAAGTTTAAGACGATGACGGATGAACGGGATGCCGAGGGCAAGTTGTTGCCCGACGCGCAACGACTGACAAAGGTGGGGAAGTTCGTTCGTTCCACGTCGATTGACGAGTTGCCGCAGCTCATCAATGTGTTGAAGGGGGATATGGCTCTGATTGGGCCGAGGCCGTTGCTGCCGCAGTATCTGCCGCTGTATTCGCCTGAACAGGCTCGCAGGCACGAGGTGCGACCTGGCATAAGCGGCTGGGCACAGGTGCATGGCCGCAATGCCATCAGTTGGACAGAAAAGTTCAAACTGGATGTGTGGTATGTTGATCACTGCACGCTGTGGACTGACTTGAAGGTGATATGTATTACTATTAAGAATGTGCTGACAAGGAAGGATATTAACTTTGACAGTGCGGCGGAATTGCACGCTTTTGATGGGACTAACTAACACAAACAAAAGCGGAAGTGAAACAAGTTTATGATTAAGATTATTTATAGGGAATGAAACATTTAATTATTATTGGTGCAGGTGGAATGGGACGTTCTGTCTATTGGGTGGCTATTGGATGCCATGGTTATGGAGAAACGTTTGATGTTAAAGGTTTTATCGATGATGATTTAACATCGCAGGATGGATATGAAGGATACCCGCCACTATTAGGGACTATAGACAGTTATCAGATAGAAGAAGATGACGTGTTCCATTGTTCGATAGGGAGCGTTAAGACCAAGTTTGCCATCTGCGAGAAATTGAAGTCAAGAGGTGCCAAGTTCCTAACACTGATACATAAAACTGCAGTAATACACCCTCATACCACATTTGGAGATGGTTGCTTTGTGGGAGAGTATGCAATAGTTGGAACAGAAGCAACAATAGGTGAAAACTGTTTGATACAGCAGTATTCTATAATAAGTCATGATTGCAGGATAGGCGACTATGTTAGAGTTGACACCCATGCGGTGATAATAGGTGGGGTAGAGTTAAAAGACAGAGCAACCGTGCATACTGGGGCAGTGGTAAGTCATAAAGTCGTTGTTGGTGAAGATGCTGTTGTGGCAGCGTGTAGCTTTGTCATCAAGAAAGTTAAACCTGGTACAACCGTCTGTGGGAATCCTGCTATAAGATTAGATTATTAGATTTTTTATGAGTAAAGCATTTTTGTTTCCTGGTCAAGGTTGCCAGAAGGAGGGAATGGGTAGTGATTTGTATGCTCAGTTCCCTAAAGCCAAAGAATTGTTTGAGCGTGCCAACGATTTCCTTGGATACAAGATTACTGACGTGATGTTTCACGGCACGGAAGAGGATCTGATGGAAACCAAAAACACACAACCGACTGTTTTTGTGTACGAGACAGTTTTGGCTATGTGTCAGGATGATGTGAAACCTGATGTGGTTGCCGGACATTCGCTTGGTGAGTTTGCTGCATTGGTGATAGCTGGAGCCATCTCGTATGAAGACGGTTTGAAATTAGTGCTGAATCGTGCATTGATAGGCCAGAAAGCAGCTGATACCGCACCTGTGAAAACAGGTATGGGAGCGGTGATAGGACTACCTGATGATTATGTGGAAAAACGTCTCAAAGAAATTTGGGAAGAGACAGGTGAACCTCTGTATTTTGCCAACTACAATGGTCCTGGACAGGTGGTTATTTCCGGCAGCAAAAAGGGAGTGCGTCTTGCCTGCAAGGCTTTTATGAAAGAAGGAGCCAAGAAAGCTGTTCCTCTTGCTATCGGAGGTTCGTTTCACACACCGTTTATGGATAAAGCACGTGAAGAATTGGGAGCCATAATCATGGAAACCAAATTTGTCACTCCGAATATTCCTGTCTATCAGTGCGTGGATGCTCTGCCGCATACTGACCCGGAAGAGATTCGTGCCAACCTCATCCAGCATATCACCCATCCGGTTCTTTGGACGAGCATGACCCACAACATGGTTAAAGACGGTGTTACTGAATTCTATGAGGTGGGTACAGATGATACACTGGAAAAGATAGTACGTCGTATGTATCCGGATTTACACCAGCAGTCACTGCTTGATGTTCCTACATATGCCGGTAAAATCAAAAACTATAAAATTACCAAAGAAAATAAGAGTTAAATATAAATAAGTAAAACATTAAAAATTAAAGCATTATGACATTAGATGAATTTGTTGCAAGATTTGCAGAAGAGTTCGATGAAACTCCAGAAGAAGAGTTCAAGGCTGAGACAGTATTCAAAGACCTTGACGAATGGGGTTCACTGACTGCATTGTCAATTATTTCCATGGTTGACGAAGAATATGACAAACGTATTACAGGAGCTGACCTTCGTAGTGTTTCAACTATTGAAGAACTCTATAACTTAGTTGAGTCGAAGTAATGGCTTACAATCCTTTTTCCCTTGAAGGGAAGACTATTCTCATAACAGGAGCCTCGTCCGGTATCGGACGAGGCATAGCCGTTGAGTGTTCCAAGATTGGAGCGAAGCTTGTGATTAGTGGCAGAAATGAAAAGAGGCTTCAAGACACTTTGAGTCAACTCCAAGGGGAAGGACATCTGGCACTACAGGCTGATTTGTCAACCCAAGAGGGAGTTGATGCCTTAGTGGAACAATGTCCGCCTATTAATGGATTTGTACCTTGTGCTGGTATTCCGAAGATGCAAAGTGTAAAGCATATAAATCGAAAAGATTTGGAAGAGATAGTGTGGATTAACCAGGAAGTCCCTATTATTCTTACGACTGAATTGTTGAAGAAGAAAAAACTTCAAAAGAAGTCTTCCATTGTTTTTATAGCATCCCTGTCGGGTATTTTTGTGGCGAACATGGGAGAATCCATTTATTCCACCACAAAAGCGGCTATCAGTGGCTTTGCCAAGGGTGCAGCGCTGGAACTGGCAGCACAAGGAACAAGAGTTAATACAATATGTCCCGGACTCGTACCGACAAGCATTCTCGAGATGTCAAATGAGATGTTTTCAGAAGATCAACTCATGGAATCCACAAAAGGCAAATATCCTCTGAGAAGGCTTGGAAAGCCAGAAGATATGGCGTATGCAGCGATATATCTTCTTTCAGATGCAAGCGACTGGGTAACGGGCATTAATATGAAAGTGGATGGAGGATATTCCCTCCTTTAATATAGTTAGTTATGGCATTTTTAGATTTTCAAAATGTGAAGATAAAGGGAATTTCTGCCGTAGTTCCCAAAAGAATCAAGAAAACGGCTGAACTGCCTTTCTTTGCTCCAGGAGAAGGTGAGCGAGTGGCGGAATTGACACAGGTGAAAGAGGCTCACATAGTGGAAGACGGGGTATGTGCTTCGGATCTTTGCTTTGAGGCTGCAGAACGGCTTATCTCTGAGCTGAAATGGGATAAATCAGAGATAGATGCCCTGTACTTTGTTTCACAGGCGCGAGACTTCCTGATTCCGCAGACCGCCTCAATTCTCCAAGACAGACTTGGATTGTCAGAAGAATGTATAGTGATGGACTTCCCGTTTGCCTGCCAGGGATATATCTACGCCCTTTCGATAGCAGGCTCGATGATGTCAAATGGTACTATCAGGAAAGCCCTTCTGCTTATTGGTGAGACTAACTCGACCTTTGTATCGCATTATGACAAGACAGCATGGCCGTTACACGGTGATGCAGGAACAGCTACAGCCTTAGAGTATGATGAAACAGCTTCACCGATGCAGTTCCACTTTGGTGGTGACGGCTCCACTCATAAATATGTATATGTGCCGGCAGGCGGCGCCAGACAACCAATCACAGAGAAAGAGTTGGAGATGGTGGAACCCGCTCCCGGACAGAGGTACAATATGACCAACTGCATCATGGACGGTGTGAACGTCTTCGTGGTGGCAATCAGCAAAACCCCGAGGTCAGCAAAGAAACTTATTGAACATTACGGCATTGACCTGGAGAAGATAGACTATCTTTTGCTGCACCAAGCCAACAACTTGATAGATGATAAAATCATCAAGAAGTTGAAGTACGACCCGAATAAGGTACCAATGAGCTTGAAGAAGTTCGGAAACACTTCAGCTTGCTCCATACCGTTGAATATCGTATCTGAAATCCGGAATGAAATTCAAGGAAAATGTGTGGATACAGTTATGTCTGCCATAGGTGCGGGCCTTTGTTGGGGTAGTGCTCATATCGAACTTGACCATGTGGTTTGTCCTGATATCGTCGAAATTTAAAAAAGATATACATTATGGAAATTAAAGAATGGTTGATAGATTGGTTTAGTAAACATTCATCATTGAGTGTCGCAGAATTGGAAGCCGCTTCGACAAATGACTATTTAAAGCAGGGTATTATCGATTCTTTTTCATTTGTGATGCTGATTTCGGATATAGATGATGAATATGATATTGCCTTTACAAATGATGACTTTCTTGACCCCCGTTTCCCTACCATTGACGGCTTAGCCTCTATGATTAACGAGCGCAAGTAAGTAACAAAGACAGAATTTGCAGAAACTTCCAAGACCTTAAAATATTCAAAAATGAAGCAGGAAATCATCCGGAGATTGAATAGTTTCGATTTCTCAAGAGAGTTTGTTATTGATACATCTAAAGACAGGCACTACACATACGAGGAATTTTTTGGCCGTTGCCTGACTCTTTCAGAACAGTATTGTTCTGTGAGAGAAGACCACAAACACATTGTCTTCATAATGGAGAACAGTGTCGAATTGATGGCAGGTTACTTTGCAGCTATGATGGCAGGGTTGATAGCTACTGCTGTTGATCCTGTCAAGCAACAAGAGGAAATAGCCAATATATTAGCCTCTGTAACTGACAAATATGTGGTGGTTGATAATGCCGGAAAGTCAAAAGTGACATCTTTTGATGTTCTTTTTGAGGCTGGTGATTTTGAAAAAGTTGGAATGGCCTGTGAAAAAGTAAAGGAAAAGACGCTGGTGAAGTTTGATGAGCGCAATTTCGATGATGACTTCTTGCTCACGTTTACTTCCGGAACAACTGGAAATACGAAGGGAGTCAGACATACGCTGAACAATCTGGTAAAGACAAGTGATGCGTTCAACCGTTATTTTAAGGTGGATGCTGACAGGGTGCTTGCGCATTATATGCCGATGACCTATATGGCAGGGATCCTCAATTCGATTATCCAGCCTTTTATTGCCGGTGCCAGGATTGTTATCATGGGACGTTTCTCGCCGTTTAAAGCATTTACTTTTTGGCAGGATGTTGTGAAATACCAGTGTGACCTGTTTTGGCTTTCCCCCAGTATGCTTACCATCATACTGAAGGCCAGCAAACATAAGTTGGGACAAGAGTATTGTAAGGACAGAGACTTGTTGTTTTTCATTGGTACAGCAGCACTGCACCAGAAAACCCGTGAAGAGTTCGAGGAGAAGTATCCGGTTAAACTATACGCCAGTTACGGACTTTCCGAAACGCTGTTCTTGTCCACGGAAACGCCTGAAACATTGAAACTGGGCGGCGGAAACGTAGGCAAACTCCTTGAAGAGGTGGAATATAAGTTCGGTCCGGACGGTGAGTTCTTGGCTAAAGTGCCCTGGATGTTCTTGGGCTATACCAATGAACCAACCGAAAAGTATTTTGCCGGTGATTATTACAAGACGGGAGATTTGGCTGAAATTAAAGACAACATATTATACATTACGGGACGCTCGAAAGATCTTATCATCAAGGGTGGAATGAATATCAGCCCTGCGCTCATCGAAAATGTTGCCACCAGCGTTGAGGGTGTTGAGGAGTGCTCTGTGTTCAGTGTCCTCAACAAATTCAAGGAAGAATTGGTTGTGCTGGGATACTCATCCTCAATGAAAGATACGGGGGAACTTGAAAAGAATATTTCCGCCGCAGTTGTGAGTGCTCTTGGGAAAAACTATATGATAGACAGGTTCTATCACGTACCGTCCATCCCTAAGAATGTGAATGGAAAGAATGACAAGAAAGTATTGAAAGAGCAGTATCAAAAAGATGTAAACTGAATATGAGGGTATTGTCACTTGCACACTGGGCTGTCAGGAATTGTTTGCTTTGGGTGTTGAAAAGGAATTTCATCCGTGGGCGAAGAATTAAACGGTATCTGAAGTTTGCAGACAAGCCGAAGCTTCAGATAGGGTTTGGCTCGAACCGACTGGAGGGGTGGCTGAATGTTGGCATATCGCTGGAGGAGAGCTGGCAGGGTGCGTATATGGATGCCGGAAAGCGGTTCCCTTTGCCGGATGAGTCAATGAATTATGTCTATTCGGAGCATCTGTTTGAGCATTTGACCTATCAGCAGGCACAGAATATGCTGAAAGAGAGTTATCGGGTACTGAAGCCTGGTGGAATCATGCGGCTGGCTACGCCCGACCTGCGGTTTCTGTTAGGGCTGTATCAGGAGCCGGAGAAGCCTCTTCACAAGGCGTATATGGAGTTTTCGATGAAGGAAAACGGTATGCCTGCATTGCCAGTATATGTCATCAGCCGTTTCCATACCAACTGGGGACATCAGATTATCTACGACAGAGAGACATTGACGAGGATACTGGAAGAAGTTGGATTCAAGAACATCACCTCGTGTGAGGTGGGGCAGAGTGTGCATGAGGAACTGAATGGGGTGGAGGCTCACTTTAAAGTAATGCCCTACGAGTTCAACCTGTTGGAAACGATGATAGTGGAAGGGATGAAATGATGGTTTCGATTATCATTCCTGTATATAACGTCGCCCCTTACATTGAAGACTGCCTGCGGAGTGTGATGAGACAGACATATCAAGGAGATATGGAGTGTCTGCTGGTGGATGACTGCGGGACGGATGATAGCATCTCTATTGCGGAGAGGTTGATAAGGGAGTATAACGATAACTATAACTATAACATTAACGAAGAGAGAAGGAGGATAAGTTTCAGGTTTTTGCAACATGAACGGAACAGGGGATTGTCGGCTGCACGGAACACTGGTGTGGAAGCAGCAGTGGGCGACTACGTGTATTTTTTAGACAGTGATGACGAGATAACGGATGACTGCATAAACTTGCTGATGGCTGAGGCAGAGAAACACCCTGAGATTGAGATGGTTCAAGGGAAAGAGTTGTGCTTGCCTATAAGGGATTCTGACTGCATGACGGCGAATGTGAAACAGCATGTTGCTGAAGCCATGACGAATGACGAGGTGAGAAGGTGCTTCTTCGAACTGGATCAGATGAAAGTAATGGCATGGAACAAACTGTTGAAGCGGAAGTTTCTGGAGGAACATCACATTAGTTTTGTGGAACGAGTATTGTTTGAGGATATACCGTGGTCGTTTCAGTTGATAAAGTATCTGGAACGGGTGCGATTCGTGGATTCGGTGACATACATATATAGGCGAAGAGAAGGTTCGATACAGACGGGAGCGAGCGAAAGAGAGCAGGCTGAAAGTCTGCTGCGGAATTATCGTCAGGTGCTGACGGAACTGACACCAGGACGAGAGCGGGAAGAGATAGGGTATTATGGAAAGAAAATGGCGTATTTATGTGCCCGGCATGCGAGGATGATGCCGAAGTGGCGGGAGGATATCAGAGCATGGCAGGAGAAGGCTAAGGAGAGCCATTGTGGCATTGGAGTGCGAATGAGATTGGCTGCTGGTGAGTTGCTGAGTCGGACGAAGTATGGATGGAGAGTGCTGTCGGTGGTGAATAGACTTGAACATCCGAGGCTGATACTTGGGGATGTGTCAAGGATATCGCGTAAATTGCGGAATAAGATGATGTGGAAGTAATAAAGAATACTGTAATAATATCGTTTCGTGTGTGTAGGCGTTTATAGTTAATAAGTTGAATGTAAAACAATGTTACAGGTACAAAGGTTTGTCAATGAACTTATGTCATCGAATTGTTATATCCTATATGACGTTTTATACGATGACTGTATAGTAATTGACCCTGGAAGCGAGAAATGTATTCAGGAACAATTGTTCTTCCATGAAAAGAATCTTAATCCGACATACGTTATTCTTACCCATGAGCACACTGACCACACCTGGGGTACAAATACACTTATAGACATATATGATTCCAAGGTGGTGTGCAGCAAAATCTGCGCAGAAAACCTGCCTAAAGATACAGTTCCATATTTCAGCTATTACTTTGATGACCCGAACTATCACTATTGTGTGAAACGGGTCGATATTGTTCTTGAAGATATGAAATGGATAATAAATTGGCACGATTATACTCTTCGTTTTTTCTATACTCCTGGCCACAGTATGGGCTCAGTCTGTTTTCAGATAGAGAATATGCTTTTTACAGGTGACACATGGATGCCGTACAGACCTTTTGTCAACAAGCGAAATGGTTCCAAAGAGCTTTATTCGAAAAGCCTGCAATGGATAAAGGAATATGCAAAAGGAAAAAATATGACGGTATATCCTGGCCATGGTGACAGTTTCATAAATATTTAATACTATATTCATAATAAAATAAATTTAAAAAGAATGTCTCGCTTTTCAAAACTTACAGACTGGTATTTCAGTAAAGACGCTACGCCATACTGGATAATTGTAATTATGGATATTGCGATATTCTATGCAGCGTGGATTGCAATATATGCTTTCTTTGTGGGATATCAGGAACTTTTGGTCAACTTCTGGCCGTTGATGCATACGGTTACGATATTCGCAATACCGCAACTGATTTTCTACAAGATATTTCATACCTACATGAGCGTGGTCCGTTATTCCTCGTTCGTGGATTTGCTGCAAATAATATATGCTGTCAGTTGTGCCTCAGCTGTTGATGTCATACTGCACTATTTTACCAATAATTCATCGGATTACTTTACAGACACACGTGTTGTTCAGATTGTATTAGTTGCTGTTGCCGCCGTTTTCGTGATGATTTTTATAAGAATTGTGGTGAAATTCATGTATGACAATTTTTATCAGTCGGCTGATGCGAAAAACACTTTTATATATGGCGTCAAAGACGGCGGTATTGGACTTGCCAAGAATATCCGAAATGACAAGCCGGCAAGATTTATTTTGAAGGGTTTCATCACTCATGACGAAAGCTTGAACTATACCCATTTGCTTGGTGAAAAGGTTTACAGTGTGAATGACAAACTTCCTGAGGTACTTGTGAAAAATAAAATAGAAGTTGTTCTCGTATCCCCATTACGTAATGATGAATTTCGTGAAAACACACAGCTTCAGGACTATATAATTTCCGCCGGATGCAAGATATACATGATGCAGTTGGCTGGTGAATGGGACCCGTCAAAAGTGCAGAAAACTGAACTCAGACCTGTAAAGATTGAAGATTTGCTGCCGCGTGAACAGATTCAGGTGGATATGGATTCTATCGGTAAACTGATTCAGGGAAAGAAGATTATTGTCACAGGTTCTGGCGGTTCCATAGGTTCGGAAATTGTCCGTCAGGTAGCCAAATATTCACCTGCTGAAATGTTGTTGCTTGACCAGGCCGAGACACCACAACACGATGTGAGTGTTGAGATGGCAAGAAATTATCCAAATATCAAGGTTAACGTCATCGTTACATCAATATGCCATTCGACTCGCATGGACATCATGTTCGACAAGTTCAGGCCTGACTATGTGTTCCATGCTGCCGCATATAAGCATGTCCCTATGATGGAAGGCAATCCTCAGGAGGCTGTCCTCAACAACGTCTATAGCACTAAGGTAATGGCTGACTTGTCGGTGAAATACGGTGTGAAGAAGTTTGTGATGATATCTACCGACAAGGCTGTGAATCCGACTAATGTGATGGGATGTTCCAAGCGTATTTGCGAGATATATGTCCAAAGTCTGAACAAGGCCGAACAGGATGGTAAAGTCAAAGGCAATACGCAGTTTGTAACAACTCGTTTCGGCAATGTTCTCGGCTCAAACGGTTCTGTTATCCCATTGTTTGAGCAGCAGATAAAAGCGGGAGGCCCGGTTACAGTTACCGACCCTAATATAGTCCGTTTCTTCATGCTTATCCCTGAAGCTTGTAAACTTGTGCTTGAGGCCGGTACCAAGGGAAATGGGGGAGAAATCTTTGTGTTCGATATGGGTAAGGCGGTGAAGATATCAGACCTTGCAAAGAAAATGATTAAACTTTCCGGTGCTGAAGGCATTGAGATAAAATATACCGGATTGCGTGAAGGCGAAAAACTTTACGAGGAAATGCTGGCAAGTACAGAAAACACATTGCCTTCGTTTCACGAAAAAATACGTATTGCCAAAGTTCGTGAATATGATTATTCCATCGTACGCGAACAGATTGACAATCTGATTGCTGTTGCAAAGACATACCAGCCAATGGCAACAGTAAAGGTGATGAAGGAGATAGTACCTGAATATATCAGCAATAATTCAGTTTATACTTTACTTGATAAATAATCTAAAAATAATCAGGATATTTGTTATACTGCTACAACTAATTATATGAAAGTTAAATAAATAAGACGTATGAAAATAATAGATTTGTCTTTAGTAATTGAAAGCGGCATGCCAACCTGTGGAACCCCTTGGCATCAGACAGTAAAAGTTGAACATATGGGAACTATTGATACTGTCGGACGTAACACCCATTCCATTTTACTTGGAAGTCATACTGGAACTCACATGGATGCCCCGTATCATTTTATAGAAACAGGCCATACAATTGAAACAACCCCATTAGAGACTCTTTGCGGTGCAATCAGTGTGGTTGATTTTACCCGATTTAAAAGTGGTAGTGTGGTAAAACTGGAAGATGTAAAACAAATTCAAGTTACTGAAAGGATGTTATTCCGATTCGACTGGTTTAAGAAATGGAAGACTCCAGAATACTATAATAGTTTTCCATACTTTGATGAGGATGCTGTTGACTATCTGATTAAAGGTGGAATCAAGTTGATGGCGATGGATACTCCTTCACCAGATTATGGTGGAAACATTCAATCGAAGGAGGATTCACCTAACCACAAGGCATTATTGAAGAAAGATGTTGTTATTGTGGAGTATCTCAATAATACAGACCAGATTGACTTGACAAAGAAACACACTTTGGTGGCGCTTCCTTTAAAAATAAAGGGTAGTGACGGTTCACCGAGCAGAGTGATTTTATTTGAGGAATAATTTAATGATCAATTTAACAAACATTTTTATGAATGCACAAATCATGGATGTCACGTTACGTGACGGCAGTTATGCAGTCAATTTCCAATTTTCTGAGCATGATACTAAGAAGATTGGAAGTGTTCTCGAGCAATCGGGGGTCTCGTTTGTTGAAATTGGACATGGTCAAGGGTTAAATGCTAGCAACTATAAGAATGGTATAGCCCTTTGCACTGATGAAGAGTATTTGGCTTCTGCCCAGGAAGCCTATCAGACATGTAAATATGGTATGTTCTGCATTCCAGGTATCGCAAGGCTTGAAGATCTAAACTTACTTAAGAAATATGGAGCATCCTTTGTTCGCATTGGATGTAATATTGATCAAGTGGATGATACAGAGCCTTTCGTAAAACGAGCCAAGGAATTAGGTCTTATAGTGGCAGCCAACTACATGAAGTCATACACAGCCACTGAGCAAGAGTTTGAATTGTGTGTAAAGAAGTCAATGAGTTACGGAGTTGATTACGTTTATATTGTTGATTCTGCCGGTTATATGTTGCCAGAGGATATTAAGAAGTATTATGACGTGGTCAAAAGGGTTGACGGTCCAAAAGTCGGATTCCATGGGCATAACAATCTTGGTCTGGCAGTTTCCAACAGTTTGTATGCCGCTGAACTCGGCTTTGATCTTATCGATACATCCTTGCAGGGATTAGGACGTAGCGCTGGCAATACTTCGACGGAATTGTTTGTTTCTCTTCTGTATGTTAAATATGGAATCAAGGATTATGACATCAAATCAATTGTGAAATTCAGTGAAAACTATGTGAAGCCTCTCGTTAGGAATACAGGAGTATATGGACTGGATATCTTCTGTGGCATAGCTGGCTTCCACAGCAGCTATATGAAATATATCCATAGGGTGGCGGCTAAGTATGAAGTGAATCCATACGAACTTATAGTTGAATATTGTAAAATTGACAAAATCAATATGGACGAAAATCTGTTGGTTGAGATTGCAAAGAAACTTCCGAAAGAAGATATAAACTTGTCACAATACGGATTCGACAGGTTTATAGGCGACGAACAGAAAATGAAATAATTGTTTATGACCAATAAAAAAAAAGGTAGTGTCGGGTTCACCGAGCAGAGTGATTTTATTTGAGGAATAATTTAATGAACATTTTAACAAACAATATTATGAATGCAAAAATTATGGAAGTCACGTTACGTGACGGCGGCTATGCCATTAATTTTCAGTTTTCTGAATATGACACTAAAAAAATCGGTGTCGCACTTGAAAATGCTGGGATAAGATACGTCGAGCTGGCTCACGGTATGGGCCTTGGTGGTAGTGATGTAAAAGGTTGTCGGGCAATGTGTACTGATGAGGAATATCTTGCGGCAGCACAGGAAGCATATAAGAAATGTAAATATGGTGTAATATGCGTGCCAGCATATTCATATTGTCCTGATGTGAAAAAAATGGATATGTTGGAGAAATATGGCTGTTCTTTTGTACGAGTAGCAAGCACTCCTGACAAGATTCAGCTTTCGAAACGATATATAGAGCGTGGAAAGGAAATGGGTTTGATGGTATCAGCCAATTTCATGAAAGCCTATACTGCTACAGTTGAAGAATTCCGCAAGAACGTCAAGCTGTCTAAAGAATATGGTGTGGATTGTGTTTATGTGGTTGATTCGGCTGGATGTATGCTGCCTGAGGACCTAAAGAAATATTATGAAGTTATCAGAGAATTTGATGGACTGAAGGCTGGTTTCCATGGACATAACAATCTTGGTCTGGCAGTTTCCAACAGTTTGTATGCCGCAGAACTTGGTTTTGACCTTATCGATACATCCTTGCAGGGATTAGGACGTAGTGCTGGCAATACTTCTACGGAATTGTTTGTTTCTCTTCTGTATGTTAAATATGGAATCAAGGATTATGACATCAAATCAATTGTGAAATTCAGTGAAAACTATGTGAAGCCTCTCGTCAGGGATACAGGACTATATGGACTGGACATCTTCTGTGGCATTGCTGGCTTCCACAGCAGCTATATGAAATATATCCATAGGGTGGCGGCTAAGTATGAAGTGAATCCATACGAACTTATCGTTGAATATTGTAAAATTGACAAAATCAATATGGACGAAAATATGTTGGTTGAAGTTGCAAAGAAACTTCCGAAAGAAGATATAAACTTGTCACAATACGGATTCGACAGGTTTATTGGCAACGAACAGAAACTTTAATAATTATTTATGACCAAAATCGCCGTAATCGGCTTAGGGTACGTTGGACTGCCTCTCGCCAGATTATTCTCGACCAAATATCAGACTATCGGTTTCGATGTTGATCCTGTCCGCGTGAAAACGCTTATGGATGGTCATGACCATACTCTTGAAGTCAGCGATGAACTGCTGAAGTTAGCATTTGAGCACGGCTTTGTATGCACATCCAACCTGGATGACATCAGAGACTGCAATTTTTATGTTGTGGCTGTTCCTACCCCCGTTGATGACTACAACAGACCTGACCTTACCCCATTGTACGGTGCCAGCGAAACCGTTGGGAAAGTCATATCAAAAGGCGATATAGTTGTCTATGAGTCAACGGTGTATCCGGGAGTTACGGAGGACGAATGTATTCCTGTCATAGAAAAAGTTTCGGGACTGAAATTCAACGTTGACTTTTATGCAGGATACAGTCCGGAACGTATCAATCCGGGTGACAAGCTGCACACTGTGGAAAATATTATGAAGGTGACATCCGGCAGTACACCTGAAGTTGCTGATTTTGTTGATAAAATCTACAGCAGCGTCCTTATTAATGGCACATACAAAGCCCCTTCAATCAAAGTCGCTGAAGCGTCGAAGATTATTGAAAACAGCCAGCGTGACGTGAATATTGCCTTCATGAACGAACTGGCTAAGATTTTCAACTCGATAGGTATTGACACCCATGACGTTATCGAAGCTGCTTCAAGCAAGTGGAATTTCATAAAGTATTCACCCGGCCTCGTCGGCGGTCACTGCATTTCAGTGGATCCGTATTACCTTATTCAAAAAGCACAGGTTTACGGACTGTTCCCTCGTGTGATGATAAACGCCCGCCGAATCAATGACGGAATGGGTGACTATGTGGCAAAACAGACCATCAGACTGATGAACAAAAAAGGTGTGCTTGTGAAAGATGCTAAAATACTGCTTCTCGGCATTACCTTCAAGGAAAACTGCTCCGACACACGCAATACCAAGGTCGTTGATATTTATCATACTTTAAATGAATATACCAATAATATTACAGTCTATGACCCGTGGCCTGATGCTGAAACCGTGAAGAAATTATATGGCATTCAAGTTGAAAAAAGTCTGCCTGATGATAAATTCGATGCGATTATTCTGTGTGTTGCCCATGAGGATTTCGTTGACCTGAATGTCCGTAGTCTTCTTAAAGAGCCTGAAAAGGGGGTTGTATATGACGTGAAGGGTCTTTTCAGCAAGGATGTGGTCGATGGACGCTTGTAATTAGCCTATAGTTTTAAAGATATAAAATAGTTTGTTATTATGCATGATAGAATTTACCTTTGCCTCGCTCACACGGGCAATCTGGAACAGAAATATATTCAGGAGGCGTTTGATTCCCATTGGGTTGTGCCTCTCGGTCCAAATGTGAACGCATTTGAAAAAGACCTTAAGGATTTTGTAGAAAGCTCTGGCAGTGCCGAAATCATTGACGGTGTGGAGACTGATGATCCTCAACTTGGAAGAAGATTGAGACCTGCCGGTGACGACGGATTGAAATACCAGCGGATACAAGGACTCAATAAGGAGGTTGTGGCCCTGAGTTCCGGAACAGCAGCCGTCCACCTCGCACTGATTGCCTGTGGTGTCAAACCCGGCGATGAAGTGATTGTGCAGAGCTTTACTTTCTGCGCTTCAAGTCATCCGATAACATATCTCGGTGCAACCCCTGTCTTTATTGATTCGGAACCAGACAGCTGGAATATGGATCCTGTCCTCTTGGAAACTGCCATTAAGGACAGAATTGCAAAGACTGGTAAAAAGCCTAAAGCAATTGTTCCGGTATATCTTTATGGCATGCCCGGACCGATTGACAAATATATCGAAATTGCCAATCGGTATGACATTCCAATCATCGAAGATGCTGCAGAAGGATTTGGCAGCCGTTTCAACGGACAGGTGTGCGGCACTTTCGGCAAATATGGTGTGTTGTCGTTCAACGGCAACAAGATGATTACCACTTCCGGCGGTGGTGCGTTAATCTGTCCCGACAGCAACTCATGGCATGACGTGATGTTTTATGCGACACAGGCTCGCGAGGCTTATCCTTATTATCATCATGAAAGGATAGGGTACAACTACCGGATGAGTAACGTTTGTGCCGGCATCGGACGCGGCCAAATGACGATTCTCGAAGAACATCTCGAACATCATAGGCATGTCCAGAAACTGTATGAGAAACTTCTTGGGGATGTTACAGGAATACAGGTGCATGTCCAGCCTGACAAACGATACGACAGCAACTATTGGCTGACTACTGTTTTGTTGGATCCTGATTTGAAAGTCAAAGGGCAGGATAAGGCATACGCTGCTGCCATAACTGGAGCTGTCGGTGGCGCTGCAGGCGTCATTCACTCAGGAGGCACCATTCACACCGGCTGTGAGCCTAATGTCAACGTTGAAGCTATGCGACTCGCCTTGGATGCCAAGTCTATAGAGAGCCGTCCGTTGTGGAAACCGATGCACAAACAGCCGTGCTACATGGATGCGCCAGCATACGTCAATGGCGTGAGCGAATCATTGTTCAAACGTGGTATGTGCCTGCCGACAGGTCCGTGGGTGAGCGATGATGATGTCCGATATATTGTCGATTCAATCAAAGAATCTATTGAATAATTATTATTAAATGATTTTTCATCAACGGTCGGCTGGAATTATGTTATTCCAACCGACCGTTTTTTTTTTAGAATTATTGGTGTCCGTTGGAATAACGTTTACCGTTGGACCGGTAGGGCTGTCACATTGTGGCAGCCGTACAATCAAAAACACAGTACAAAATTTGTCAAAATCGCCCGATGAAAATGCTCAAAATCGCCCGATGGGTGTTGTGCGATAACGTGATTTCTGTGCCTGAAAAATGATTTCAAAAAAAATAGTATCTTTGCAATTTTAAATTGACATCACTAATTTAGATATATGTTGCTTGATGGAAACACTTTTGTTATGATGGCCTCACAAGGGGCATCAGAACTAAAAAATAATTGTAAGGTAATTAATGATTTGAATGTTTTCCCTATACCTGACGGCGATACAGGGGATAATATGCTGATGACTATTGAGTCGGGCTGTCATGCAGCGAGAGACCGGTCTGACATGAACACCTCTTTGTCTGATGTGGCTCAGACGATGTCATCGGGAATGCTTTTGGGCGCCCGCGGCAATTCCGGCGTGATTCTGTCGCGTATTTTTGCAGGTATCTCAAAGGGATTGGACAAGGTGTCAAAAGCTACGGTCTCCGACTTCGCTCATGCTATGAACTGCGGTGTGAATGAGGCATACAATGCTGTTTCAGAACCTGTCGAGGGTACTATTCTCACTGTTCTCAAAGACGCTGTAAAAGTTGCAAATGCCTCACATTCAGACGATATAATTAATTATTTCAACGCCCTTCTTCCTGAGATGGAACAGTCTTTGGAACGTACTCCCGACTTGCTTCCGGTACTTCATGATGCTGGTGTTGTTGACAGCGGTGGCGCAGGCCTGCTATGTATCTTTAGAGGCATGTATCAGGTCTTGCAGGGAAATGTGTCTGAAAAAGATATATCGGACAAATCAGGTGAAGAAAAGAAGATGCCTGTTGTCAATCTTGATGCCTTCACTTCCGATAGTGAACTGCTTTACGGCTATTGTACTGAATTTCTGCTTCGTCTGCAAAAATCGAAGGTCAATCTTGACACGTTTGAAGTTAGTGAAATCATCGATTATTTGAATGCTGTCGGCGAATCTGTCGTCGCATTCCGTGACGGCTCCATCGTAAAAGTTCATGTTCACACAAAAACACCTGGCGACATACTTTCACATTGCCAGCGTTGGGGAGAATTTCTTACCATCAAAATTGAGAATATGACCTTGCAGCATCACGAAACCACTACCCGGAATGCTTTCACAAAACAGAGAAAACCTTACGGTATTGTTACGGTTGCGATGGGGAAGGGGTTGGAAGACGCTTTCAAGGAAGCCGGTGCAGACTGTGTGATTAGCGGCGGACAGACTATGAATCCTTCGGCACAGAGTTTCATCGAGGCGTTCGACAGTCTCGATGCTGAAACTATCTTTGTTTTTCCAAACAATTCCAACATCATCCTTACCGCCCAGCAAGCAGGTGAACTTTATAAGAAATCCAAAATTATAGTCCTTCCTTCCAAAACGATGGGCGAGGGATATGTCGCTATAGCTTCTCTTGACACTTCTTCCAAGGATACTGATGCCATCGTTGCTTCAACGAAAGAAGTGATAAGCAATGTGTTCTGTGGAATGATTACCTCTGCAACGCGCAATTCCTCCATAAACGGACTTGACATCGAAAAGGATGACTATTTGGGACTCTTCAAGGGGGATATAGTCTCCAATGCAAAAAAATTGACAGATGCCACTATGCAGTTATGCGCCAAAATGGATGTGGCAAACCATGATGTGGTCTTGATTTTTAGTGGTGAAGACGCTAAAGAATCTGACAGCGAGGAGATAATATCCAATTTGCAACGTATTTATCCAAGAACAGAATTTATTTTGAATAATGGCAGTCAGCCGATTTATAACTATATTATTATCCTATGTTGACATTTTTTACAGATACCGATTTGGATTTCAGTCGCAAAGAGGCTGAAGAAAATGGTTTTAAACTTATAAGCATGCCATACAGTTATGATGGCAAAACCATATACCCATACGTCGATTTTGACGAGTTTGACGGACATGCCTTCTATGACATGCTGCGAAATGGCGTGCTTCCTACAACCAGCGCAATTTCCGAAGT
>JAEEQW010000035.1 GCA_016285515.1 Bacteroidales bacterium | reverse complement strand
TCGTCGAGCTTGATGACAGGGTTCTGGTTAAGGCTGATGCTGCCCCCAATGCTGTAGTTGTTCGACGGAAGCAATCCTCCAAGGAACTTGTTGTCGGCGGCGAACCACTCCACCTGCATCCCTGGAGCGGCCGCGAGGTTCTTGGCACGGGTAGGATTGGGCATCACTACCAAATCGTTTTTCTCCAAATGATAACAATGTTCGTTAAACACGAAACTCCCATCCCCTCCTGTACACAACAGATGCATACAAGTGTGGCTCAATTTAGGGTCATTCATTCCAAGGAAATCCGTAGCATACTGAAAATCAATCTTTTTCATATTGTTACTCTACTTGATTCCCATAAAATCACTCAATGGTCTAATCTTAGAGCGGAAGGTGTTTTTATGCTCATGCAAGTTAACGTGTTTTTTAATTTCAATAGGTTTGCTCGCATCAAAGTGAAACACAACATAATAATTTGCATTGCGAGGATTAAAGCCGTATTGCTGTAACGTCTCCTGTGTCCATATCTGAAAGTGGCCTTTCGTCTTGAGTTTGAAGAGTTGTGCATTTTCTCCGCTTGTATGCAAAAGCACATATTGCAAGCGTTCGAAGCCTGGGGTTACTAATAATGACCCTTTCGAGTCGCCAGCGCGGAAATAACAGATGCCCATTTCAATCATCTTTCTGTATAGCACTGAACGGGCATGGTTCACTATTACCATCACTTCTTCAGGATTTTCTGCCATTTTCTTAAACATAGCATTTGCTACATTTTCATCTTCTATCTCATGTTTGCGTTTGATGGCATAATCCAGGAACTTCTTGCTTTGATCTATTCCGACGAACCGTCGTCCAAGCAAATTTGCAGCAATTCCTGTTGTACAACTACCAGCAAACGGATCAAGAATCAATTCTCCTTCACGTGTTGAAGAAATTATAATTCTGTAGAGCAAACGAAGAGGCTTCTGTGTTGGGTGTTTTCCTTGTTTCATTTCCCAAGATGCCACAAATGGTATGCGCCATACATCGCCCATTCTAACACCACCATTTATTTGCTCCATCATTTCACAGTTGAAGTAATGGGGAATTTTTTCACTTTTTCTTGCCCATACCAAGTACTCTGTCGTGAAGTTGAAATAACTACGTGAAAGAGTTGGCTTCGCATCTGATTTTTGCCACACAATTATATTCAGGACTTTGAATCCCAGTTCGACGAGACAAGTGGCAACAGAGAATATATTGTGATAGGTTCCACTTACCCAGATTGTTCCGTCGTTTTTCAACACATTACGGCAAGCCGACAGCCAACGCCTATTGAAATCATTGATGTTATTAAGAGATGTAACTCTGTCCCATTCGCCCTTTTCGAAACTTTTCCACTCACCATTGATTTTTAAAGAGTATCCACGAGAAAGAAAATAAGGAGGGTCAGCAAATATCATATCAAATTGTGTGCTCATATTATTTAGGCACTCAATAGCATCACCTTGAAACAATTCAAACTGATGGTCGTTTGATTGGTAATAACTCTCCATTTGATACTTTTAATGGAATCAAGCGAATTTAAGATCCAACTCCATTTCCTCTTGTGGAACTCGAACTTGTTCCAACTCGAAGTTGAAGACTAAGGCCTCTACCATAGGATGACGGTTTTCTATGTGTCCACCACCATGATAGAAATGTTCTTGTGTCACAACATTAAATTGATTCCAATAACGATTCATCATATCATTTTCGCGAAATTCATTATGATGCCACGTCGATAGAATGAAGTGTGCAGGAGTGTTTTGAAGTGCTTCGAACAGGGCAGCTTCATCCTCCTCTGACCAACCGTTGTAATAATCTACATATCGTCCAAAATACGGTGGATCAAGATAAATTATATCACTCGCCTCAGCACGTTCAATAGTCGCTCTAAAATCTTGATTCAAAAACTCCCATTCGCCATGGCTGATTACCCTGCTTGCATTGGCAACCTGATTACAGATTTTAGTAATATAGGCTGGCGCAAAACGGTCAGGCTTCTGGCAGAACGGAATGTTCCATTCGCCTCTTCTATTGAAACGCATCAT
Source organism: Bacteroidales bacterium (assembly GCA_016285515.1). Lineage (GTDB taxonomy): Bacteria > Bacteroidota > Bacteroidia > Bacteroidales > BM520 > RGIG7150. The sequence continues at coordinate 1,649 of JAEEQW010000035.1, read as the reverse complement.
CCCATTGAAACCCGCACGAGAAAGAAAAACAAAATCAAAAGGACTATGTTCTTGATTGAAGCGAGCCTTCACCTCACGGTAGTATGCATAACCATCTTCATCTGCTGCTTCAAGAATACTGCCCTCATGTTCCAAAAAAACACGCATATTGTGCTCATTAACATCACCATTTTGGATGCAGTTATATAGATTAATCAAATGCGGATTAGTGTCACCTACAATGTGGCGTCCTCCAAGGGGTGCATTCAGTCCAACAACGCCAGTTCCGAAAAATGGTTCTATCCAACCACAATGTTCCAAATCAAGACCAGTTTGGCGGATGATATCATTTATCCAAGGAACCAACTTCGTTTTAATACCCTGTGATTTGATAGGGGGGATAATTACAGGCATATATTTCTCTATTTTAATTTATCCAACAAAATATTCTGACTCTTCAAATAGGTCTTATAGGTTGCAAGATTGTGATACCGTGGTGAACCAATTCCAGCTGTTCGGGCGTCAACCTTGTTGAAATATCCCATCCAATAATCATCAAAGACATCCTCACCAAGAGACGAAAATGGTCCTTCTCCATTCTGGAGTTTTATGATATTTGTAATTCCTCCTATATTTCGTGTATTACCACTACCGGGGATGTCGCTGGCTATTTTCCATTTAGGTTGGACAAAGAAAATGAACTGTTCAATAACAGAATGAATAATAACAAGTTCGTCAACAGAATAAACAGTTCTTTCGTCTTGCTTAATGACACTTTGCTTGTATAACATTCCCAGAACAGTATGTGAACTATATGAGTTGTAACTATGATCCATACTCTTAATAGTATTGCGTTCGCGGAAATAGCCCCAATATGAACCTAGTGTTAATCCATTTACAGAATCTCCATCATAGTAGCTCGACTTGAAATCAACAGCAAACAAATGTCCTTCCTTATCCTTAAAGGTTAAGTCTGGATAGAAATTCTGCTTAGAAGGTAGTTCCAACTCAAGTCCATTACGTTCTGCAAAAAGTAAGAGTTTTGGAATTAGTAGGATTTCTATGATTTTTGATACAACCTTAGTATCATTTGTGATGGTATAGACATTTTTATCAACGTCTATGAATCCTTTAACAATCCAATCGTGGCTTTCTGTTTCCAGAAAGCTTTTGTAGGTTTTCGCTTCCTCTGTAAGAAGCTGTAAAAATGTTTCTTTTGTCATATCGCTGCAAAAATACAAAAATATTGAGAATAACCTATTCAATAACACACAATTTATGTAAAAAGTGAAAAGTATAGTGCAATTTGTGAAAGTGACATAAGAAATAGTCGCCGTATTTTTGCATCGTAATTCAAAACCTGACAACGATGCAAGAACAAAGAGTTGACCCCAGGCTGACCACAGCCGAAGAACATGCGGAAGGCGTGCGCCAAGCACAAGTCCTTTTCAAACTGAACCACACGATGCCTTACACCGACGAGTACAACGCCCTCGTGCGCGAACTCTTCGGCGACAACCTCGGCGAAGGCGGCTGGGTGATGCCAGGCCTTAACGGAGTCTGCTTCCATCATGTACACATCGGGCAGAATGTAATGATCATGAACAACTGCCTGATGATGGGTCGCGGCGGTATCACCATCGACGACGGCGCGATGATTGCTGCTAATG
>JAEEQW010000024.1 GCA_016285515.1 Bacteroidales bacterium | reverse complement strand
ATGGTTTTGTGATTTATAATCAAAAAAATTAATAATTTTGGACTCGACATCTACAGGATAAGCGACGGGAATACGACGGTTACAGGCAAATGGATAAAAAAGAACACCAATGAATAATAATACTATGAAAAAGTTAATGATTACAACTTTAATGCTTCTGTCTGTATTGCAGATGGTCGCACAGAATGTGAACACTAAGGATTCGCATGAATATCTTCCTCTGATAGAAGAAAACAAGCAGTGGAACGTTTGTTCCAACGTTGCTAACGTGTACGAATATACAACAGCTTACAAATGGTTCGGAGAAGACACTGTGATTAATGACCTGACATATAAGATAATATATGCAAGCGAAACGAACGATCCCTATCAATGGCAGATTGACTGCTTTATGAGGGAAGATACAGCAACTCAGAAAGTTTACCAAAGATACTACCCTGATATCCACGGAGAACGGATTGCATACGATTTTAACCTGAATGAAGGCGATACTATTTGTTGCGATTCCGAGCCCCATGAGGATTATAACTGTCTTGTTGTCCAAAGTGTAAATGACATAATTCTTGGAGATGGAATAACAAGGAAGAAAATAGAACTGGGCTACAGCTACGACGATTTCGTCTTCGTCGAGGAGACATGGATAGAAGGTATCGGATGCAACATGGGCATCACAAGAGGTATGACATGGATGTTTACTGGTTCTATAGATTGGCTTATGTGCATGACGGTAAATGATGAACTTATATATCGTGATAATGCTCCGCAAAACTGCTGGAGGAGTGGACATTTGGGAATTGACGACATTGACAAGGAAGACTTTTTGATATATCCTAATCCTGCCAGGGAATACACATATATTGATTTCGGCGGCAGCATGTCGGGAGAGATGGAAATTTACGGCATTGCCGGAATGCTGGTGGCGAAACGTGAATATAACGGAGAAGCATTGAGGCTTGATCTTACTGATTTACAGCCGGGTGTGTATTTCGTAAGGTTAGGCAACGCCACTATGAAATTCGTGAAAATGTAATCATTTACAATAGGCAGATGTGGGTGCGACATTCACATCTGCTGACGATTAAAATTTACTAACATAAAATACAATGAAAATGAAAAAATTACTTTTATTCTTGGTGATAGTTTTACTGTCAGCCAGCGGATTTGCTCAGCCATACAGGTCTTATTTCGGCAATGAATACACTAAATGGTCAGTCCTTTCTGAAGTTTGTGATGCTATTTATACCATAGAGTGTGCGTCACGTCCTGATGCAACCATAGTGATAGATGGTGTGACTTATTACAAACTTGCGTTAATTGAGATGTGGCCGGACACTTGGTCAATAAATGTCAATGACAGCTATTTTGATCGATACTTCCTTGCGAGCAATCATTATCTTAGAGAAGATCAGACCACTGGAAGACTGTATCTCAGAACTTCATCGGATACGGAAGAGGTTATAGTTTCGGACATGAGCCTCGAAGTGGGAGATTCCATACGGCTTTATGATGACATGTCACACCGTATGTGGTGGTGTATAGTTTACAATAATGATATTCCGTATGCCGTGGTAGACAGCGTGTATTATGCCGATGGGTTGAAACATATACATACATCCGCAAAGTTTGAGGCCGTTGGTGGCGGATATCCGAATCTTGAATTTATTGAGGGACTTGGATCAAACCTAACACCAACTCTGAATTATTATTGTTACACTGAGTCGGTGATGTGGGGAATGTATAATAATATACTCTGCTATGAAAATGAAACGTATTGGCAACATTATCTACTTGATGATTTTGATACATGCTACGTGGAGCTCACTGGAATAAACGATATAAAGCAAGCTGAAATCAAGGTTTATCCGTCACCGGCCGAAAAATACATATATGTGGATTCCGATAGCTGGAATAAGTCTGATATCATAATAACCAATATCTTAGGACAAGTCGTGAAAGATATCTCATTTGAAGGCACACGCACATCGATTGACGTCGCTGATCTTAAATCCGGTATTTATTTTGTGAAATCAGGAGATTCAGTGGTTAAATTTGTGAAGTTGTAATCCTCTGTCTTACCCTGTTGTATTTTCATATTTTGTTTAACGGACTTCGCATCGTCTGAAAGTACGCGAAAAATAAAAGTCCCCATAAACTTATTAAACTATGAAAAAGTATGTTTGTTTATTTATCTTAGCAATGACATTGTTATGCAGTTGTAGAATAAGGATTGGCAATGCGGGTGTGTGGTTCAATGTAGTGAAATTTAAAGCTGATTATTCTAATAATGCAATTGCATTTGATTACGCCAATAATACAATTAACGACGTTATCAACGATACTATGTATGTGATTCCTCCTAGCTGGATAGATAATCCTCCTATAAAACTGACCGGAGAATACTATATTTTCGCTGAGATGAGATACCATGTTGTAGTCCTTTCCATCAGCCGCGAAGAAGCTGCAAAGGGAAAGTTCACAAGCGATAGCATAAAAAGCTTAATAATTGACGACAATCCTATAGAGGAATGGTGGTTCAGGGATGAGCAAGGCAATCGTAAGTTTGGAATAGACTGCTATGATTCCGAATGCTGTCCTTACGATACTGCAGCCCTCAATGCGGTTATAAAAGGAGGAAAGCTCAAGCGTTATTTCGACAGAATGCTATAAATTAATGATAATTGCAAATCCGCCCGAGACGGTGCGTCTGCACCGCAAGAACCCGACCATTGCCAACGTATTCTCGCAGATGGGCATCGTTGAGGAGTTGGGTAGCGGCATCAAGAAAAAGGCCTCATCCGCCGCGTCGGCCCGGACAAGGGAGTCCACTGGGAACTGCTTCAGCAATCGTAAGCACAGCTTTTTAGAACAAATCTTCCATATTCATTCGGAAAAACTCCGCAAAAGGAATACCATCGGTGCCGATGACAAGAGCCGCTGTAGTCCATAATCCTCAAAATTATTCGACAAAATGTTCAAATCTTCGTTACGAAATGTTCAAAAGTCTATTACAAAATGTTCAAATCTTCGTCACGAAATGTTCAAATCTCGGCTACAAAAGTAAGGAAAATTTTTGATTGACAATACGATAAGGAAGAAAAAAACTTCCACTGTTACTTCCAAAATCTGGCAGTAATATCTTCCATCTTGTTTTCTTCAATTTTAAAAAGTCGCTGATTGGTAGTCCTGGATTTCAGGCCACCGCAAGCAGGCACATAACGTCCCAACTTGACATAGTCGAAAGACTCCAGATTGGAAGGCAATTGTTCTCTGCCGGAATACCATGCCATTTTCAGTGAAGTGTTTTCACGAATATACTTTGCAAAACTCTCCACCTCATTGCGCTGGCCATCACCGCCCATCAGACATACGCAAGTAATCATTTGCCGGTACTTATCGAGCAAATTCCGCAAAACATCTTCTGTAAGCTCTTGTCCGATGTCCTGCCACAAATGTGGGCTGTGACAACCATCACACCGATTGGGACAATTGGTCAGATTGATGGCTAAAGCAGTCTCATCCGGAATCTCCTGAAATACTATGTCATAATTATAGAATTTCATTTTTGACATTTCCATAATAACGTCTGTGAGCTTCCTGTTGCCTTGCCTCAGAAAAATTGCTCACACGCTTCATATAACCAATGATGCGGGTAAGATAATCGACGTTTTTGCTATGACAATTAGGACATTCATGAAGATAGCGTTTGTCAATATGGCCACAGCCGTTACAAATCGTGTTCGGAATATTGAAAGTGAAATAGTTGCAACCCTCTATGGCAGCCACGCGAAGCAATTGACGATATTGCGGTTGAGTAAGATGTTCCTCCAAATTGAGATGCAACGCAGAACCGCCTGTAAGATGGGAAATATACCGTTTTCCATGTAACCTGAACTTGTCTAACACATTCAGACTGTCATCTTCCACAATATAGAAATAGCTGTTATAACAGTCACGTGGCACCCAATAGCCGTCCTCCCTATCCCATTTGGAATGTTTCACACCTACATTCTCCGCAGGAATCATCTCACAGTTAAACATCAAATCCTTGGAACGATACTGTCTGTTATACTCCTCTATCAATCCCAAAACATCTTCCACAAACTTCTGATATTCAGGATTGTCGTTAATCGGAATTTTCATAAATTCAGCAGCTTCCACCAAGCCGTTGATACCTATTGTCAAATATTGTCGTGACAATGCAATATATCCGGCATCAAAGAGTGGAAGCATCCCTTTATTCAACAGATATTTGAGGTTTTCATTGTAAGCAATCTGCACTTTGTGCGTCAAATCGATAATCTCTTTTAAGAAAGAGAGGTATGGGATATTATTCTTATGAGCATATTGGACACATCGGTTGAGATTGATTGTCAACACACTTTTGGAACCAGTGGACACACCACCTGCGCCAAGAGTATAACTGAATCCATTATCTTGAATTTCGTTGCGCAGACGGCAGCAACTGCTCAATGAATCAGCATTGTCACTGACATAAGTAAAGAAAGAATGCCCTTCAGCATACATCTCTGCGGTAAAATCAGCATATTCCTTGTCCAATATATCGTCATCCTTAGAAAGCAACGCCATGGTCTCGACCGGGAAAGTGAGAACGGTTTTTGTTCTTTCCTGATTAAACCAACGCATAAAACGTTTCTGCAACCAACTCAGCGATTCCCAATCCGGGCGACTGCCATCAGGGAATACGAATTCTCCGAACAGACTATTGAAATAATATGAATCATAATAAGATATATTCCAAAATACTGACTGGAAATTGCGAGCGCCGGAAGGCTGGTTGATGGAATAAACCACTTGCTGGAAACAGTCGGTAATCACCTTGTCGATGGTACGCTGCTTCAAAGACAGGTCAACTATTTTGTCAGCATGCAGATAATAGTCCTGTCCATATTCCAGACCAATAAAATAATTCATGTACATCAGAAACTCCGGAGTGGCACACGCACCACTAAGCATACTGGAAACCATAAAAACCATATTTATGAATCCACCACAGAAGGCCTTGAGATTCTTCGGCTGTGTGGAATTACCTCCGATAGTGGTGGTTCCATTGAGAAGCCAAGGATACATCGTGATGCTTGCACAATAGTTAGCCATGCTGGTTTCATCATTTTTGTATATGAAATGATTGTTCAAATAGTACAAATACTTGTCCGACAATTCCTTACCATACATTTCCTTAATGCGGTCACAAAGCATTCTACGATTGAGACGTATAAAGTTTGACTTAGGCAGTTCGCCGATGAGAGTGGCAATATTCTTCTTTTCCACATTGGCGTTCGCATCATATTTACTGCCTGTCGCCGCATTTTTTGCATTGCAGTAATTAATGAGGAATTCCACTTTGTCTTTAACCTCACGATCCTCATAATGCCGCTGACGATAAAGGATGTATGCTTTAGCCACGTCATAGTAACGTTCTGCCATCAAAGACCTTTCCACCTGATTTTGGATTTCCTCCACAGAAATGCCATCATAAATATTGAGTCTGCCGAGTATGTTAATGGTCGCCTCCTGGGTAAGGAAAACATTAACTGACAAAAAAGCCTTGGCAATAGCGTTTTTAATTTTATCTACTGAAAACGGCTCTCTTTTGCCGTTTCGTTTAATAATATAGACGTCATCAATCATAAGTTTTGTTTAATTTAGGTTTTTATAAAAATTAAAGCAACTTATGGGAACAGATATAGAAATCCAAAACGGATACATTCTATGCTTTTTCCCGAAAGCCACGAATTTTGGATGTAGGCAGGTCTTCTGGCTTGTTCCATTTTTGGCGTCTTCCCAAAAAATTCAGTGACATGTTGCCAAAAATAATGGTGTAGAACTTTACAGCTACGGGAATAGCTCCTGATTTACACAGGATTCCCTATTAATCACGTGGAACCTAAATCCATTACAAAAGTATAAAATAATCAGGTTGCATGTTTTGACATCACCTTTATTTTATAAACAAAACATGTTGATAATTCTCTATTCGCAACACTGAACGCATGTTGCGTATGATAAAATTTTTTTTGTATGCGCTATTTGCTTCCGGCCAAACATCACATGCTCATGTTTGGCATTGAGCCACTGCCTTCATCGCCACCCTGCTTTGCACGCTGCTCCAGCTCCATCTTGCCGAAACGGAAGGTCAAGCCGACGGAAACGCTACGACTGTTGAATTTCGAATTGGAAGTGGAAACCACATACGGACTGTTGTTCGACTGCCCCCAACTGTTCCAATTGAAGATGTCGTTGGCGTTGACGAAGACCGACATCTTGCGATCGAAGAAATCAGCGCGGAGGCCGGCGTTGATGCCGTAGCGGGCGTGACGCTCGCTAAACAGCGATTGCGTTGGGGAGCTGTAATAGCCCGAGGCCGTCACCTCAAGCTTGTTCCATAGTTTCGCCCACATGTTCAGGCGGAAGCTGTACGACCACATTTCAAACTCGTATGGATTGCCATCGTATTCCGAAGAAATATAGGAATCGTAGAGGTTGGCGTAGAATCGCATGTTGAAGAATCCATTCGGACGATACATTATATTGGCTTCCAATCCAGTATTGTGGCTCTTGCCCACATTGACAGGATAGCTGTATGGTACCGGACGACCATAAAGCCAATACATGCTACTATCGGAAGCAATCTGTATTTCGTTGACTTCATTTGTCTTACCACGATAATAGGCCGACAAGCCCACCGAACCGAAGCTGTTCCAATACTTAGTCCAGCCTGCTTCAATGGAATTGGTGAAAATGCGGTCCAAGTCGGGATTGCCTGAACTGTAACTGTCCTCGTGATACATCGGGAAAGCACTCAACTCCTCGGCATCGGGCGCAGCAATGCGGCGTGTGTAGCTCAACTTGAAGTTGTGCATCGACTTTGTCCTGTACGACAAGTGGATGGACGGCCTGACGCTGAAGAAATGCTTTTTGAAGTTGTATTGCGACGAATCTGGATAGACACCGCCTACCAGTTCACTTACGAGACGGATACCCGGCTTCACCGTGAAACCGCCGAACTTCTGCTGCAAGGTTATGAACGCTTCGTTGTTCAGATAGCTGAAGTTGGCTCTGTAGGTGCGGTAAACGTCGTTGTTCCAGATGTATGGTCCAATGGCGTCAGGATTGGCTACCGTATCGGTTATAAGATACTGTTTCTCAGGATCGAAACCAGCCGTGTAACCCACTGAAATCTCGCCGTTCTCGGAATAGGGACGGTTGTATATGACTTCGCCCTCCACGCCAAAAGAGTTGTATATAGACTCCTGACGCATGATTTTGCGATACGAGTATGGAGAAGTGAATTCACGCGTGATCTCGCCACCGTTGCCGCCACCCCAGCCCATGCCGTTCACGCTGACGGAAAGGTTGTGGCCCTTGTTGTCGAAATTGTGCATGTAATACAAGCCGCCGTTGACAAAAAAGTTGCGGTTCCAAGCGTCACTGTTTTCATTGAAAGCCGTTGTCAAAGTGTCGGGCACAAACTCATCACGGAACATAGACTCTGTGTTGGTGTTATTTCCCCAACTTGGCCAGCCACTGAACCAAATATTCAGGCTGTTGGCGGTATCAATCTCATAGTCAAGACTGAAATAACCGCCTGTGTTGAAACTCTTGTTGTTATAATTCGAACTGTCGATTTCGTGACTGGACAACTGATGCGATTCGGTGAACAGCGACTGATCGACATAGCTGTTGCCCTTCCAAGTGGAATAGCCACCGTTGATGTAGGCATTGACGGTGAGTTTGTCGTTCGACCAAACGTATGACATCCAAGGACTTACCGACGGTCTCGTGGAGCCGTTCACACCGAAACTGAAGAACTCGTTCTTCTGGATTTTGGTGTTGGTGACTATGTTGATGATGCCGTCGGCCTTCGAGCCATAGCGCGCCGAGGGGTTGGTGATGACCTCCACACGGTCGAGGCTGTTGGCGGGTACAGTCTGGATGTAGGTCTTCAGATTCTCGGCGGTCATGTGTGAAGGCTTGTCGTTGATCCACACCTCCACGCTCGAAGTGCCGCGCAGAGTGATGTTGCCCTCCACATCCACCTCCACACCAGGCGCATTTTGCAAGGCATCAGACAGCGTTCCCGTTTGGATGCTGTTGTCTTCTGCCACATTATACATGGTTTTTTCGCCCTCCACAGCAAACAGCGGACGCTTTTCGGCAATAACAACCTCACCAAGTCTGGTTGTGCCTTCAGTAAGTTTCAGCTGGCCAAGGTCTTGGTTGCCATTCACGGTCAAGTACTGCTCAAAAGTCTGGAAACCGATGGCAGATACCTGAAGACGATAGTCGCCGTTGGGAGCCAAAAGTTCAAAACGACCCTTATCATCGGAAGCCGTCCCGCTAACAAAGACACTGTCCGTCTGACGGAAAAGCCCAACATTAACAAAAGGAATGCCTTTGCCGTTGGCCTCCTCTATGATTGTTCCTGTGATTTTGTTTTGTGACAAGGCTGGCACGATGAGACATATAAAGAGTGCCGAAAATAGTATAATGCGTTTGCTCATAATCATACGTTTTACAAAAGACAGATAGTTTCGGGTTAATTGCTTGTATAACGTTGAACCATTCTTAATATTGCTGTCAAATTGGTTTTTGTTAATTTCCTGCATGATGTTTTTTTTATTCTTTCATTTACCTTAGACAACAGAAAGCGAGATAGTATTACACGAAAAAAAGATTTTATTCTAAGTTTTTATATAACTCGATGATTTTGACGCGGTACAGATATTCATAACGGGCTTGCAGCAAGTCGGATTCAGCCTTGTGTAAGCGGATCTTGCTCTCATTCAGTTCCAGTAGGGTCTTTTTTCCCATTTCGAAGCCACCTTTGGCGTATTCGTAGGCAACTCGCGATGCGTCCAAACTGTTTTTCATGGCTTCCATCTTCTGCTTGGAGGCCTTGGCGTTGCCGTAGGCTTGTCGAATCTCCTTCCGCAGGGATTTCTCCACATTTTCGAGGTTAAGTTGCTGCTCATCTATAGAGAGTTCTGTCATTTTCACCCGATATTTGGTTTTCATTCCGTTGAAAATCGGAATGTTTAGCGAGACACCAAGCTGCGCCCTGCTGTTGCGTTTCAGTTGTTCGCTGGCTGGAGTGTTTGGGTAATTGTCTGAAAAATAGTGATATAGTCCATTTGAATAGCCAGCGTAGAAATCCAAAGAGGGATACCAAGCCGATTTGGTGGCCTTTAGGTCGTAATGGCTTTTTTGCAGGCGCAGGCGGGCGGCTTCCATCGAAGGTTGGTTTAACAGGGCTTGCGTGATGGTGTTTTGCGGCGTATCGAGTTCTTGATTTTCTCCCGCAAAAAAGGCTTCGGGGTCACTTACTTCAAAATCTTCACCGTCCTCTATTTCAAGAGCTTGCATCAAAGTGAGCAGACTCAAGGCCAAGTCGGTTTCGGCTTGGGTGAGGTTGGCTTGGTCGGTGGCAAGTTGGGCTTGGCTTTCATAGACATCCGCCTCAGCGATGCGCCCATTTTCAAAGAGTTGCTGTGTCTTTTCCAGTTGCTCGTTCGAAAGTTCAACTTGCCTACGCGCAATTTCAACCTGTTCCTTGCCGTAAAGCACCTGCATATAAAAACCTATCACGTTGAGTTTCAGGTTGAGCTGGGCAGCCTTCCGGTCCATCTCGGTGGCTTGCAGGTTCAAGGCATCGGCTTTGGCGGTGTTGTAAAGGTTCAAACCCTGAAACAGCGGCAGGGAGAGATTGGCCCCAAACGAAGCCGAAGAAGAATTGTCGGACACATAAATGCCTGTGTATGAAGGCGATTGGCCGAAGCCAAGATACTCGCCCGCATTGGCATTCAAAGTGGGAAGCCAGGCGTTTTGGCTCATTTTATATTGGTATTCGGCTTGCTGGCGCGCCAATTGGCTTTTTTGCAGGTCGAGGTTGTGCTCAAGGGCGTAATTGATGCATTCATCAAGCGTCCACACCTTTTGGGCTTGCAGACCGAGAGCGGTCGCGACCAACAGTGTTATCAGAAGTGCTCGTTTCATTTTTCTTCGGTTTTTTCGATTCCACGGATTTTGTCGCCGGCCTGCAAACCTTCTGTAATCACGATGTTGACACCATCGGAAAGGCCGACCTTAACAGCTTGTCGCTCAAATTCTTGCGGAGCGTCTTCTTTAATGCAGCGATACACGAAGGCACCTGAGCCTGTCGAAGTGCCGTCTTCATAACTGATGCAACTTTCTGGAACCACCACGGCTCCGGCGGCGCGGTCGAGGATGATTTCGGCGTTGGCGGAATAGCCTGCCCTCACGAAGACATCTTCTGGCAGGATGGCACGTGCCTTCATCTCGAAGAAGACGGCTCCGCTCTCCTGTGTGCCTTTGGGCGCGATGTACTCCAGCACAGCGTCAAAATGGCGGTCATTCATGGCACCGATAGTCAAGGTGATGGGCATTCCCTCGTGAATTTTGCCTACCTCGGTCTCGTCAAGTTTGCCTCTGAAAATCATGTCCTGCATATTGGCGATGGTCGCGATGGTGGTGCCGTCGTTGAAGGTGTTGGAGTTGATGACCGAGTTGCCGACCTTGACGGGGATATCGAGAATCATGCCAGAAATGGTCGCCTTGATTTTCGTGTTACTGTAGCCCGCCGTGCTTTTCGAGATGCCTTCCTTGATGATATTAAGTTGGTCTTGGGCGTTACTGTAGCTCTCCTTGGCTTGCTGGTATTCAAGTTGCGACTTCTCAAATTCCTCAGTAGAAATCAAGCCTTTAGCCTTCAAGTTCTCTTGACGCTGATAGGTCTTTTCCACATTGTCGAGGTTCATTTTGGCCACGCGTACCTGCGACTCGGCAGCGGAAAGGTTGCTCACGTCGGGGATGACCTTCACCACAGCAATGACCTCACCCTGTTTTACTGATTGTCCAGGCTCTTTCAGGATTTCAGAGATGATGCCTGACACTTGGGGTTTCATGGCCACCTCATCGCGCGGGTCGATTTGCCCTGTCACGACTGTGGTTTTTTGAATCGTGTCGATTTTGGCTTCTTCGATGACATAAACGACCTCCTGAGGCCTCGATTTCTTGTAGAGATAGACGAAAGTCCAAATGACTCCTACGCCTAACAAGGTGAAAAACAGAATTTTAAAGAATTTCTTCATCGTAATTATTTTATTTATTTTGTTACTATATTATTGGGCAGCTGCCACGATGTGACAGCCCTACTCTTCTCTGATTGCGTCAATTGCTTTGATTTGAATGGCTCTCCAGGCAGGCAAGACACCAGCGACAAGGCCGGAAATAATGACTATGATTGTGGCAGCCACAGCCGCCTTGAAACTCATGTTTGGGTCTTGGAACATCATATTGTCGCTCGGCATATTTGAGGTGACCATCGCCACCACGGCCATGATGCCCACACCGATGCAAAGTCCCACCAAGCCTGCTAAAGTGGTAAGCAACAGGCTCTCAGACAGCACCTGACTGATGATATTCTTGGGCTTAGCCCCAATGGCGCGTCGTACGCCAATCTCGCGGGTACGCTCCTTAACTGTCACAAGCATAATGTTGCTCACGCCGATAATACCCGACATCAGAGTGCCCAAGCCCACAATCCAAATCAGGATGTGAATACCGAAGAACAATCCCTTGAAAGCCTTGAAGATTTCCGAAAGATCGAAGGATTGGATGGCTTCATTGTCGGTGGGCGAAATATCGTGCCGCTGCTTGATGAGTTGCTTCATGTCATCCCCAATGCTTGAAATGGGCGTGTCATCGTCAGCCACAAAAGCAAAGAAACCGATTTTATCGCCCAAAGCGAAGACCTGTTGCATGGTGGTGAACGGCAAAATAACCGACTCATCAATGCTGCCGTTGATGTTGACGTTATCGGTGTATGAACGCGCTACGCCCACCACTTGGAAGTAGATTCCGTTGACTTTCACCATCTTTCCAATCGGATTCTCACCTTTCTCAAACATGGTTGTATATACTTTTCTGCCCAAAAGACACACTTTGCGGTTGGTAGCGATGTCAGTGGCATTAATGAAACGGCCCTTTATGATTTTAGACTTCTCAATCTCGTTGTACTCAGGCAACACGCCCTTCACTGTGAAACTTCCACCACGACTGCCATAGATCACGTTCTTGTCCTCGCTCGACCACACGCTGGCCTCGGGAGAAATAGCTTTGATGCAAGGGAAAGCCTCCCTTATAGCCTCAAGGTCAGCCATTTGCATTGTCCATGAGCGGCCTTTTTGGTAACCTTTGTAAGGTTCGCTGGTTTGACTTGCAAAGAAGAATCCAGTATTGGGCGTCACGCCTTCCACCTGCTTCATCAGGCCGTTCTCGAAGCCGTTGCCTGTTGAGATGAGGACTACCAGAAGGAAAATGCCCCAAAACACACCGAAGGCCGTTAACAGACTGCGGGTCTTGTTGCGGGCGATAGTTTGCCAAATCTCGTGTATGCCGTCGAAGTCTAACATGGTTTCAGGGTTTTATCTGTAATTCATTGCTTCAATAGGTTTGATTTTCACTGCGTTGCGGGCGGGGAAGAAACCTGCCAGCACACCACATACGATGAGCAAGGCCGTGGCCATCAGAACAATGCGGATGTCGATGGTGGGGACGATGTTCAATGTGACGGATTTGCCTTCCTGTATCTTTTCCAAAATGCCACCGCCGATTTCGGCCACAACCATGCCAAGCCACATCCCGATGTAGCCGAAGATGGTGGTGATGATCAAGGACTCGGTGACAATGGAGGCCAAAATCGAGCGCGACTTGGCACCAAGGGCCTTGCGGATGCCGATTTCATTGGTGCGTTCCTTCACGGTGATGCGCATAATGTTGCTCACACCCACGATACCCGAAATGAGCATGGCGAAACCGATAATCCAAATGAAAAGCTGCAAAGTCTTGAAAATCTTCATAGTTTGCAGATATTCCTCCTGTCGGCTGCGGATGTAAACGGCGGAGGTGTCGTCGGGGTCAAACTCATGGAAATGCGCCAGTTGGGTCCTCAGATATTCGGTGAACACCTCGTTATCCTCCTTGGTTTCCAAGCCTATGACGGAGAAGTGCAGCATCCAGTATTGGCTTTGCCTCGTGATAGTTTTCAAAGTGGAGAAAGGCACATAGCCGTTACCGTTGGAATCACCCATTTTTTTACTGACACCGACGATTCTGTATGCCACGCCACTGACGAAGACAAATTGGCCGAGTGGGGAAAACCCCTCGTCAAAGAGTTTGTCGCGCACTGACTCGTCGATGACAATGACTTTTTCGCTGTTTTTCTCATCCAATTCGTTGATGAAGCGCCCTTCCAGCATTTTGACATTGTTGATGTCCCTGAAAACTGGTCTTACACCACTCACAAAAATACTGCTCGACTTGTCATTGAAAGTAGCAAAACCGTCACGATAGATGCGTGGCGACACTTTACCGACATTCTTGACTTCGGTTTCCAAGAAACGTATATCCTTGTCATTGAACATAATAGAACGGTTAACTCCATGTCCCTTGAAAGGCTTGGAAGTCTCGCCACTATAAATCATATAGACATTGGTGGACTGGTCGCTGAAATCGCTGCTGACAGCATTCACGAGACCGTTGCCGGCAGCAAGGAGCACGATAAGGATAAAGATACCCCATGAGATAGCGAATCCCGTGAGGAAGGTGCGCAACTTGTTGCGGCTCAATGCCATGAATATTTCCTGCCAGAAGTCCATTATTTGATTTCGCTGTTAAGGTCTATCGCATCAGGATTGTTGATTTCGATATCTTCGATGACACCGTCTTTCAGGTGGATGATCTTGTCGGTGCGGATGGCAATGCCTCTTTCGTGGGTTACGATGACCATAGTGATGCCCGTCTGATGTACATCGCGGAGAATTTGCATCACCTCGGCAGAGGTTTTGCTGTCCAAGGCACCGGTAGGCTCGTCGGCGAGAATGACTTTTGGTTGAGTCACCAAGGCACGAGCCATGGAGACACGCTGTTTTTGGCCACCAGAAAGTTCGTTTGGATAGTGGTCTGCCCACTCCTTCAGCCCAAAACGCTCCAAGTATTCCATGGCGAGCTGGTTGCGCTTCTTGCGGCTCACATTCTGATAATAGAGCGGTAAGGCCACGTTCTCCATCGCAGTCTTGAAGGGTATCAGGTTGAATGACTGGAAGATGAAACCGATGGTGCGATTGCGCATGTCAGCGGCTTGGTTTTCCGAAAGGTCCTTCACCAGCCGGCCGTTGAGGTAATAGTCACCCGAATCGTAGTTGTCGAGGATGCCGAGGATGTTGAGCAAGGTCGATTTCCCCGAACCCGAGGCGCCCATGATGCTGACCATCTCGCCTTCTTCCACGTGGAGGTCTATGCCCTTCAGCACATGCAAGGGCTGTGCTCCGAAGTAGGTCTTGTTTATTTTTTCCAATCGAATCATCGCCATTATATATTAATTAGGTCTCTTCACTATTGCCATATGTAAGACGCAGATAGTCCACATTTGTTACATTTTGGCGAAAAAAATTGTATTTTCTCGCTTTTGCATGACAATCTGTATGTTGTATTACTTGGCATAGTGTGTTAGTTTATTAGAACACTGCAAAAGTACTACTTTTTTTGATACTGTCAAGAAAAAATTGTATTAATTTTGAAAAATATAGTATTTGACTTTTAATCAGATGATTGCAAAAAGAGTTAGCCTCGCTTTTGATTCCCAACTATTATCATTCCAAATCCTCCAACGGATTGTACTTGTTCTTAATAGCAATAAAAGTCATTTTCCTATCCGTCGGCTCGATGGCAATGCCTTGCGGCTCGAGGATGATTCTCAAATCATCAATGGTATAATCACTTCTATATTTCGTGTAATCGATATCCTTCACAAATAGGTTTTTGTATAAGCTGTTACTCGCACAAACATTCTCCTCATAGACAGGCAGTTCGATATTCTGGCGAATTAGCCCTATCAACAAATGATAACTTAACAAGCCTCCCGGTTGACCAAAAACGAGCTTCGACGTGTCGGTGATGTGCATCCTATATGCCGGCATTACCGCAGTGTCTATCTCAATCAAGCCCTCTTCTTGCAGGGCATAGAGGAGCCCATGATAGTTATAAGGCTCTCTCTTAAATGACAAATTGAAATCACAACAAGGGTATGAATTATAGTCTGGCAGAGCCATGATTAGCGTATCATAATTGGGATTGATACCTTGGTCTGTCACATCATAATACATGGCTTGATTTGCGAAGACTGCTACGTTTCCAAAATAAGTGCCTGTCGCACCATATCGGAATTGTTTCGACGTGTTCAACGTATTATCCTTAACCAATACCGTGCGCATCTCAAGGCGGAAATCCTCATTTTCTATTACTTTCACCTCGTTATTTATGGCATTAACACCAAGGAAGAAGGGAATTGCCAATAGTGAATTGTTGGCCGCATGAAGCACCATCGACCAAAAAAGGCTGTAGTTGATTACAAGGTATGAAGCGACTAAGCTAAAACCGAAATGATGCAATATAGCAATAAACATAATGAACACTTGCCCCTCGCCATTGTAATTACCCGCATGTAATGTCGCAAAAAGCAATGATGAAAGCAGCATCAGAGAGAACAACTTCTTTTCTCTGTCGTCACTGAAAAAGACGAGTATAGCAACTCCGCAAACTAAGGTCATTAACGACAACCACCATCCAACAGAAAACGTAAATAGCACCATCAATAATATTGATGTTATTCCGGTCCACATTTTCCCGTTGCCCCATGACCTGAAAACGAACTCCTCAATAATGGGACCCAACAATCCGATATACAGAACAACAGGTAAAATGCCATACCGATACACCTTTCTATATATAGCATTCATCATCGGAGCATCAAAGCCCTCCAAACCCTCACCAATAATTATCATAATAATCAAGGTAACCACTACAATCCCGATACCCCACCACAAAGCCCACCTGAAGAGTTTCGGATTTTTCGTTTTCTGTTCTATAATTTCTTCCATAGAATCACATTATTATCGCATAAACTAACGCAAGTTAACGAGTTATTTATTGTTTAATCAAGCGTTTGCAAAAATCCTCCAGCTCATCTTTAGTCGACCATTTTTTCATGATGTAGAACGAACCGTTTTCAATGCCACACATAACCTGCCACTCTTGGATTACGACGCCATCCATGACAAGTGCCGCTTTATGGCCTGCCACATCAGCGGTAAACTGATGCCATAACTGGCTCGCCTCGGGCGTCAAACTGACAACAATCGGTGTTTCAGCTTGTTTACGATATTTACTGCAAAGCACTCTTTGCACCATGGGTTTGCCTCCCATGATGGACGAACTAATGGCTGGTCCCTCGGAGGTGCTTCTTCTCAACGCATAGACTCTCACTAAATTCCCCACATTCGTATCAGATTTCCAAGCATGTTCCCCCTCTTTAGCCAATCCCATTTCCATTTTTGGTTCCTCGCCTTTCATAACTACGAGAGAATCGTCAACTTGCCAATACTTCATCAAGCCGGGAACACTTCTTTCGGCAATGTTCGTGTCCGCATAGACTTCCCAAATCTCCAGTCTCCCCTCGGTGGCCAGATTGTTGTCGGGACGGGAATAGGCAACAGGTCTTATCACTTGATAGGTCAAGAACACACCTGCGGAAAGTACCAGCACCAACACACCCAAAAAATACCAGAAGGTTAGGTTTTTCTTATTTGTTGGTTTACCTTCGATGGCATCGATTTGTCGGATGACATTGTTGCAATGGCCCACATAGTTGCGGTAACACAATATGGCAAATAGCAACAGCAACAGGCCCGTAAAACCTATCGACCACATGGTCCCGAACAAACCTGCGCCATACATGCCGTTCAGATATGTCGTGGCGTCTTGATTGTCTATTTTTTTAAACGTGAAGAAAGCGACGAACAGGAAGACGACGACCAGCAGCGAAACTATAAAGATGGAATAGCCAGTCTTCAGCTGCTGCATGTTTTTGGAAAGCGTCAACAAATCGGAGTTCTCCATCACATGCTGTCGCGTGTTGCGGGTCAGCCAAAGCTCAATCGCCGTCATAAGTCCCACCAACAGAAGCAAACAGATACCAAAAGTCCAATAGCCAGAATACGCATAAACCGCAAATCCCAAAAGTGCGAGAATAGGACCTAGAATCAGTGACGATTTCCTGTTTTTCACGAAAAAGTCCGTGTTGGTTTGTATGACAGACTTCACCAACTTGTCGTTGAGAATTTCCTGTTGGTCGAACTGTTCTTTCAGCGTCTCATATTGCGCCTTCAACTGTTCCAGTTCATTCAGATTGTTATTATCTTGGTTTTCCATGATGATTCCTTTCAATTGTTTTTTGACATTTTCACCAGTTTTTCCTTGATGCGCGACAGCCTGACACCCACATTGTTGGGCGTAATGCCGATGATGGCCCCGATTTCGTCGTAGCTGACGCCGTCGAGCCAAAGCAGGATTAGGCTTCGGTCGATGAGGTCGAGGCGCGAGATGCGGTCGTAAAGTTCACGGATCTGATGTGTTGACGGGTCGTCAGCCTCGTAAGGGTCGATGTCCACCGTCAGTGGCACTGTCTCGATGCGGTGACGTTCCTTCTTGTCCTGGTTGATGGCCGTGTTTAGAGCCACACGGTAAATCCAAGTCTGCTCGGTACTACGCCCCTCGTAATTGTCGAAGCCGTTCCAAAGCCTGATCAAGATTTCCTGAAACAGGTCGTCAATTTCGGCCTTGTTGTGCGAGAACATGTAGCACACCGTATAAATTGTCCGCTTGTGCTGCCGCACCAAAAGTTCAAACTTATGTTCCTTGTCGTTGTTCATAATGTGTTTTTCGTTGCAACGTTCATTAGGTTAGACCGCAAAGTTCAGAAAAACTTACAACAGAACTCGAGAAAAATATCATCATCCAAGTTTTTCTTTTACAAACGCTTCAAAATAAAGCACTTGATCACTACGTGATGCATTGAAAAGCAAATGCTCAAAATCGCGACGCTTCAAATTGAGGTCAATGCGTGACAAAAGACTGTCAAGTGCTTGGCGGAGTTCGTCAGAATTTCCGATGCCGCTGCGCAATTTGAGGAAACCGTAATCAGGATCGGTGCGCTGCCAAAGGAAAATGGTGTCGTAGAAGTCGCGACCTTTGGCTCGTGTCAAAAGAGCAGAAAGTTTCATAGAAAGCAGCACACTCTGGCTCGGCACAGGCAAGGCGAAAAAAAAACCACAACGGTTCACCATTGCCATCTCGGGCTGATAATCTACGCCTTGGTCTTGCGCATCCACCTTCATCAGGAAACTCTCTTCGCGATGACCGCTCAAGCCCAACTCGAACAGCAATTCCGGAAAAAATATATTGCGTCGGAAAGCCGTCAACTTTTCGTTGGCCTTGTCGCGTGGCTCTGCCTGCAAGCCATTCATTCTCAGATAGTCAATCAGCCTGTCAGTCATTTCGATGAACTGGTTTTCATTGAAATCTTTGCAATCGAAATCAAGGTCTTCGGAAAAGCGGTCGATACCGTAAACCAAGCGCAGATTTGTGCCGCCGATAAAAGCCAATTGCGGAACGTAAGGCGAGCGCGAAAGGTGTTCCAATGAAAGCAGTTCGACATACTCTTTCAAAATGTGCTTGTGAAATGCGACATTTTTCGCGATTTGAGGCGGATAAAAGCCCAAAATAGTGGAAAGTTCAATCATGGCGGTATGTGTCTATCATTAGTTCTACTCTATTTTGAAGTGCCGCACTGCCAGCTCTTTCGGAAAACTCATGCAAACGGTTGACATTCAACTCTTCCTGCATCCACCAGTCGTCGAGACGCAGGTCAAGTAGGGCCTCTGTGGTATTGTATTGAGGATAAAGGTAAAGCAAGTCAAGCAAAGCCTTTTCGGGCAAGGCCAAATGGTAACTGTAGCCCTGCGGCAAAACGACAGGCACATACCCGAAAAACAGTTGCGGTTTGACGGTTTGGTAACTGTACTCTCCAAAAGCATTCGTATAATATGCTGTCCTATTGGAGGTTACGCATGTAATTTGAGTCACAGCCTCAGGAATGATACCGTAATAAGCCAAAGCGGAATGAAGGCTAAGATAGGAAGGCGCGTACATCTTTTGGGCAACATAGCGCGAAAACTCCGGCACACGCATAAGGTCGGCAAAAGCATACCAATCCTGCCGCAAGCGCACCAAATAGCCCTTTCCTACCCAACGGGCAAGGTTGCCATGGTTGAAGCGCGGACAAACCGCCCTCACCTGATATACATTGAAGCAGCCCACTTCATGCCATTTCTCACGGAATTGCAAATAGGTCATTTAAATTTCATTCAAGAAACACAGCAAAATTACTATTTTTCTTGAATATATTTACAATTATTCAGTTTTATTTTCCCAAAAGATTCAATTAGTCTATAAATCAAAGCATTGAGATTCCATAGATAAACATTTTGTTGCCCAATGACAATAGTGTCTTAAAAAAAAAGTTGTGTACAGGCAACACTATTTCCTCTGCACCGCCTCACTCTCACCCTCCATCAGTGGCTCTCGCTCCTCGATTTACGCCATATTTTTCCCTTATAATCCTAAATTTACGCCATATTTAGACATACAAGTCCAAAATTTACGCCGAACTCAGATAGTTATGGAAAGTCTGCCGACCTTGTTATGACAAAAAAAACCAAATCTCCCCCTTGTTGCCGATAGAGCAGCCAAGGCTCTCAATGACTTTAGTGACCTAATTCATTTAAGTTTAATCTGATATAGCTTATCATCAACCTTTTCAATGGCATAACCAGTCTCCAGGCGTATCTGTGCGTTTTGATCATCTTCCGAATAGGGAAGGATGAAACAAGACCAATCAGACGTTATCATAATGCCGTTGTCGGTTTCTATGGTGCCGAAATCTCCACTAAGGCGCATCGTC
>JAEEQW010000034.1 GCA_016285515.1 Bacteroidales bacterium | reverse complement strand
TGGCACATCGGCTTGGCAAAAAGGAGTCTGAGATTTCCAAATGGCTGACAGGCCGCCATAACTTCACCACTAAAACCTTGGCGCACATTGCTTTGGTTTTAGGTGAAGATGTGGTGAAAGTGCCTAATGAATAGAGCATTCCAGTTGTCGCATATTTTGCGACAACTTCAACATTCAAGATGTTTTCGCCTTCTCCCGGATGGAACTCCCTACCGCGGAGCTGGTGGAGATGGGTGTGCGGGGTTGAATGGGCAGAGATGAGGCAAGCTCGCACTCCGTGCGAGTTTGCGAAACGAGCAATAATAAATATTTACAATTCAATTAGTTTTGCATTTGGATAATTTTCTTTTGCAATTTTCTTTATTTCTTCTTTATTGTGTTCGGTCATATTTTTCCCAAGAATGATTACTACAATACATTCTTTAGGTAATTTCAGAGATCGTTGCTCTATAGTTGCAGTTTGTGTCCACATTTTGTGCAATCGATACTCTTGTTCAAAAGCACAACTTTGTTCCTTAAAATAAGTGTTCTTAACATGTTGTACATCGTAGTCGTCTCTTGCGATATCTATTACCGGCAATTCATCCACATATTTCACAAATCCACCGCCACCCACATAATTGAAAAGAATACTTGTATCATAGCCCACACAGAATCCTTTACCTCCGTTGGCATATTCCCACCACATTTTGTTATTTTGACAATTGGGTGTCATGCTTAAAACGCCAAATCGGTTGTTGAATCTTTCTTTAGATTCATTTACAATCTGTTCCAATTCGTGTGGGTGTGCCATTGATGAATGTTTGCACCAATATTTGGCATATCTACGATGTTCTGTTCTTGACCATGTTGGATGAATTATTTTAGAGTCTCTTATATAGTAATTAAATATCTCTTTCTGCTGCGAAGGATATTTCTCAGGCACATTGCAATCTTTTTTGTCATCAAAATCTCTCGGAGATGCCAAATATAATGTGCAATCGGTTAGAACTTTCTTATGCAGGGGATTGTCCCAGTCTCTATATTTATAAAGGACTTGTGGATGTTCCACATTTACATTGTTTTTTTGTACTACAGTTAAATACGGATGTTCCCAATAAATCTCCATATATTAATATTTTATATGTTTTTATGGATGCAAAGATAGACGAAACGAAAACATCGTTCGGATACAACAGTGATAAAATGGTGCCAATGCCATTGTTGGAATGGCATTGAAAAGAATGAAAAAACAGTTAATTAATGTTTTACAGATTATTAGAATTAATGAAGAACAATACGAAAACATGTTCTAATACTACAACTGTTTGGAGAGAGTCATGTTCGATAACTAACACGACAACCTTGGGCAACGGACTCCCAACATCCACCTCTAACCACACGATAGGATTTCGATTCTAATCCAGAAGGATTATTTTGACTTGCACTGCTGTAATCGCCAAACCATCTCCTAACAAAAATGAAATGGTTGCCATTCCTTCCCAAGGTCTCTCTTATGATAAAGTATCTTCAATTAATCCAGAAAGTGATTGTAACATAGTTATTTTATTTTAATACCATAAAACTTCCAATTACTATCTCCGGGTTCTATCAAATCCATTGATATCGTAGAAGTCGGGATTGGAAGAAAATATAACGTGAAAGTTATTTCTTGTTCATTGTAATTAAAGTATGTTTTTTCTGGGGCTATTTTTATTCCATTAGCTCCTGTCAATATATAATGTCTGCCATTAACAGATAAGTATGTGTTCTTATCAATATTACACCATTGATAATCATGACCCTTATTAAGAATAATTTCAACAGATGTAAAGTCCTTTCCTAACATAATACTATTTATTCTAATTGTTCCTGACGAATGCGATGCGGACCTTACCATGGGTTTATTAACAATAATGGCTGATTCTGTAACACTTTTATTTGTATGGCTTGTGGCTAATTCGCTATTTTCTGCGGAACTTGAGCATTTTATCAGGTATACATAATTCTTCAACTTCTTCACTTGACCGCTCAAAGTCAACGTGGAAACTGTATTATTGGTTGGAAATATGTTGGTGAGAGAGAAGGATTCTGCGAGATTCTTTAAATAAGAGGTCTTGATGGCATATCCTACATTTTCAGTTCCCCTGTGCTGCGCACAGACTATGCCTATCACATTTCCCTTGTTGTCAAACATCGGTCCACCGCTATTGCCAGGTTGTATGGGGGCAGACATTTGATATAAAGATGCGTCTCCCTGAAATCCGGTTCGGGAACTGATGATTCCGTTGGTGAGTTTTATTTCATCGCCCATAGTTTGTGTCAATGGGTAGCCAAGCACAAAAACATCATCCCCAACTTCCGCCATCTGCCATCGGATGCTATATGGCAGCGTACCAAATCCGGTAAAGCTATTGTCATTGATTTTGAGTATGGCCAAATCGTTCATCTTGTCTGTTGCCACTACAGAGGCCTGATATGATTTGGTGAAATCACCATTTATGCCACTTACCTTAGTACATGACAAAAATTTCGTTTTCATGTAAACATTTGATTTGTAATACCAAATAGGTCAAATATTGGGATTTTGAACTCATTTATCCCTCTCTGCAGATAGTCAGCGACGATGTCCAGACCGTAACGGATGATGCTCTTTTCCTTCCGTCCATGCTTAAGGATGCGGATAGGCCTGATTTTCCGATGCACCAGTTCACCGATGTTATAGCACCACACGAATGCCATCATCACCATCATCAGCAGTTTGCTGACCCTTTCCGGGTCGGTGAGGTGTGTGTCCTCCATGTTGAATCCGGCGCTCTTCATCGCCTTGAACATCGTCTCAATTTGCCAGCGCCGCCTGTAGGTCTCAACACTGTCCTGCGGCTGGTTGTATGAGATGATTACCTGCAGCTCGGGTTTGCCGTCATGACCCTTGACCCTGCTGCCGACCAGATAGCAGGCCTGGTTGTTGACGTAGTATATTTTGTGGAAGAATGTGGATTCGCCAATTTTAAGACCGTTAAACATCCAAGATACCTTTACCCGTTTCCCAGATGATGGGATGGTGACCCAGAAGTTCTCACGTATGCGAACATAATACCTGATTTTGTTCTCGTTCAGCCACTTCATCCAGTTCTCGCCGACAAACTCCCTGTCGGCAAGCAGGCAGTCGATGCTGTCCGCTCCGAACAGACGAATGTAACGTTGCAGCAACCCAATCCTCTCTTTGGTGTTCGATGTCCCTTTCTTTGGCAGCATGCTGAACATCAGCGGATAGGCCACGCCGTCATGCACCACGGCAAGCATGAAGATGTTGATTGCCGTCTTCCCGAACTGCCAGCTGGTCCTGTCGATGGCCAGCTGCAACGGGCCTTTTACTGGAAGCAGCCTGAATATGAGTCGTGCAACAAGGTCCGAATCAAGGGTGTGTTTGGCATAAAAACGCTGGATTCTCCGCAAACACGAGTCGGACTTGGCTTTGGAGTCAAAACAGGCTGCCAATTTGCTAAAACACACCGTCCTGGCCTTGCATAGAGCCATTATGAAGAGCGATATAAGCTTAATGTGGGCAAGATTGATTTTTTTTCCGAAGAAATGAGCAAACGTGTCTGAAAATTGATTATTTTTGCATTCGTAATTGATATCCATAGCGAAATCTTTGTGGTTAAAAATTTCTGCTAAAATAATGAATATCAATTACTTATTTTGAAAAATATCAAATTAGTTACTAACAAAATGTGTTAATAATTAATTGAATATCAATAGATTATAAAAATTTGTCATATACTAAGATGAAAAACATAATTTTAATTCTATGCTTGTGTTCCATTTTCCTGACGAAAGGCAATGGTCAGAATGTAACCATTTTTGACACAACCAATTCCAATATGACCGACCCGGATTTGTGGAGCATTGCCGTGGATTCAAGGGGAAACAAATGGATGGGGACATCAAAAAACGG
>JAEEQW010000014.1 GCA_016285515.1 Bacteroidales bacterium | reverse complement strand
CAGGCGATGTTGACCATTATGACCTTTACAGGGATGATGTGCTGATTGCCACAACAACAGCTACAAGCTATACCGATGAAGGTCTTGAGGATGGCATTTATGTTTACTGTGTGGTTGTAACATTCACAGACGGTTGCGTTGGTCAGACAGCATGTGTCGAAGGTGTATGTGCCGATATGTTCAATATGCCGACAAGCGGAACTTTAGAAATAACAACATGTGCAGGTTTGCTCTATGATGACGGTGGTCCTGATGCCAACTATTCGAATAACTGCGATGGTATCGCTGTAATACGTCCGGGGCTCAATGGAGCAATGGTTCATATAACTGGTACGTTTGAAGTTGAATCCAATTATGATAAAATTTATATCTATGACGGTGAATCTGCATCCGGAACTCTGATTGGCACTTATACAGGTACAGGTTCCATTGATGCAATTTCAACATTGGGTGCTCTGACAGTCGAATTCACGTCCGACAATTCAGTCAACAAATCTGGTTTCGCATTTACACTTGCCTGCGAAGGCGGTGAAGTCCCCAATACTCCAGGAGATTCTAACGGTGATGGTGTGGTCAATACCCTTGACATCGTGCGGTTAGTCAATTATATTTTTGGCGACCCAGGTGACGGATTTATTTTCGATAATGCCGATATCAACGGTGACGGTGTAATCAACGCACTTGATATAGTGGCTATTATAAACCTGATATTCAGTAAGGAAATCACTATATGCGATGAAACTGTCGGTGATGTGATTTATACTGTTGAAAATGGTGTTTTCTACATGGAAACCCCTGTTGAAATCGGAGCGTTTGTATTGAAATTCGACTCGGAAGTATCAGTATTGGAAACACTTGATGACTTTGATGTCGTTGCCGGGGAAACATCTGACGGCAGTTATTTGATAGTTGCATACAGCATGAAAGGTAAAACCCTGAAAGCTGGCAAATATCCTCTGATGAATGTGGGTAACGCCAAGGTTACGGGCTATTCGGTTGCAACTCCTGATGCCTGCAACGTAAATCTAATTGATGGTGGAATACTTGGAATTGACGGTGAACACACAGTTTTCTCTGCATATCCTAACCCGTTCAATGAAAGCGTTACAATTAACTTTGAACCATCTTCCAACACCCAGCTTGTAATCAGCAATGTATATGGACAGACCATCAATTCAGTTGATGTTTCCAACTCAAGCAGCTATGTCTGGAAGCCGGGTTCAATCCGCAACGGCATTTATTTCATAACTGTAAAGGGTGACGGAATCACCTCCAAATCGCTAAAGTTGATTTATCAGAAATAGCAATCAAAAACTTCCAAAAAAAAAGGAGACTGAGAAGTCTCCTTTTTTTTTATAAAATGATTATATTTGCAGTTTAATATTTAGACAGAAATTTAATTAACAAAATAAATATTATTATTATGCGAAAACTATTTCTCATGCTTGTAGCTGCAATGTGTTTCATCACATTGAACGCTCAAAACGGAACACTTACTTTGCTTTCCAAAAGTGCCGCCCAACAGGTCTGCACTAATAGTTCATTCACAAGTTTTGAAGCCGCTTTCAGCTTCGAATCTATCGAAAGTACGCTTATTAACACTGAAAAAGGTGATTTCTCGCAAATCACAATGGCGAACACTTTCCCTACAGGTGCTGACGGTACCCCTGAACTGCCTGCAGCGCGCAAACTGATAGCAGTTCCTCAAGGCGCAACTCCTCGTGTTGTTGTCAGAAATTATACTGAAACTCAGTATAAACTTTCTGATTATGGCATTGAGACACTTTATCCTCATCAGCCTTCAGTCAGCAAAAGTGCACGTCCTGAAGAAATAAAATTCGTCTATGACGCCACCGCATACGCTGCAAAGGGTTTTGAAGACAGACCTGTGGCTGAAGTGCAGGTGCTCGGTCAGATGAGAGGCGTTCGTATCGGTACTCTGACAGTTAATCCTGTCATCTACAATCCTGCAACGAACTCCATCATAGTCAGGAACAACATCGAACTCGAAGTTATTTTCGACGGTGCTGATGCATACGCAAGCCAGTCTCTCTATGAATCCACATTCAATATTCATTTCAATGGCGTTTACAGGGATTTGTTCAACCGTGACGTTTATACCGATCATCCTGATCTTCTCCAACACCCTACCAAGATGCTTGTCATCGTAGCTGACGCATACGCAGATGCATTGGCACCATGGATTGAATGGAAGACAAAAGTTGGCATTTATATGGATGTCCACTATACAAGTGAAACTGGTTCGTCATATAATGCCATTAAGAACTTTGTACACAACAAATATAATGAAAGTGTAGCTGCAGGAAATGCAATCACCTACCTTGAACTTGTAGGTGACGTTAATGTGATTCCTACTGAAAACGGTTCTTCATCACACTGTGTCACCGACCTGTACTATGCATCAGTTGACGGTGACTATTTCCCTGAAATGTATTACAGCCGTTGGGCAGTATCATCTGCAGCTGAAGTCACAAACATGGTTGAAAAGTCACTGTGTTACGAACAGGTTACAACCGACCCTGCTTATCTTGGCAAAGCTCTTCTGATTGCAGGTTCTGATGCTTCATGGAATCCTCAGGTTGGCCAGCCGGCTATCCAATATGCCAGCTATTATCACTTCAATGAAGATCATGCATATACGGATGTTTATGAATACCTTACCTCATATTCAGGATGTTATAACAATATGAACACTGGTGTCGCTTTTGCGAACTACACTGCTCACGGCAGCAATACATCATGGTCTAACCCAAGTTTCACAGTCAGTGACGTTAATAATCTGACAAATGTCGGAAAATATTTCCTGGCAATAGGAAACTGCTGTCAGGCTGCTGACTTCGGTATAAGCGGAACATGCCTTGCAGAGGCTATGACAAGAGCCCATCAGAAAGCTGCATACGCTTACATCGGTTCATGTCCGAGCACTTATTGGTATGAGGACTACTATTGGGGTGTAGGTGCGACTAACGTTTATGGCCGCATGCCTTATTATGATGAAACAAGTTATGGCGTTTATGATATAATGAACTGGGATACTGCTTTCAATGTGATTGGTGGTATTCATGTGTTCGGAAACCTTGCAGTGTGCTATGCTCACGATGGCAACTACGGTACGCACTCTTCCCCACTCTATTACTGGCAGTCCTACCATTGCTTCGGCGATGCATCCATTATGAATTACTGCGGTCTTCCTACCGACAACACAGTCAGCCACATGGCTATCTTCCCTATTGGCCTGAACACTTATGCTGTAACTGCAGATCCAGGTTCCATTGTTGCTATCTCAAAGGATGGTGTGCTTCACGGAACAGGCGTTGTTGACGAGACAGGTATGGTTAATGTTACTGTTGACCCTATCCTTTCAGGCGGTAACGTTGATATTGTTGTCACATGTCGTAATAAATTCCCGTACACCGCTACCGTTCCTGCAGTTGCTCTTGAAGGTCCGTATATCGTTGCAGACGCTTTCGAACTCGATGGTGACGGCATATTCAGCTATGGCGAAACTTCCGGTCTTTCACTGACTATTAAGAATGTTGGTGCTGACCCGTCAGACGATAATGTTACAGTTACTCTTACAACTGAAGACCCATTGCTCACAATCAACACACCGACTGTTGTTTTTGACCCTATCAACCCAGATGAAACTCAGACTAAGGACGGTTTCGTAATCACTGCTTCAACCGAGGTTGAAAACGGTCATGTGTTTACGATTTACGTCAATGCTACTGTCGGTGACGACAGCTGGACAAGCTTTATTCACGTAACGGCATACAAGCCTATACTTTCATTAGGCTCATTCTTATGGTCTGGCTCATACGAGCCAGGTGAAACTCTGGAACTGACTCTTACGGCACTCAATACAGGCGGTTTCCCTGTTGAAAATGTTGAAGGTACACTTACTACTACAAATGAATATGTGACTATCAATGGAGCTGTTCAGTCATTTGGCGATATTGACGTAAATGGAACTGCTTCAGCAATATACAGTGTCACTATATCCGATGATTGTCCTCTCACTGAGGTCATTGGTTTCTCCTTGGCATTGGCAGGAGATGACGGTGATATTACCGGTGAAGGTACTTTCACGATTTCCAACAGCTGTAACTTGCAGTTTGACCTTTCCGATACATACGGTGACGGATGGAACAATGCAGCATTGCTCGTTTCCTTCAGTGACGGTTCACCTTCACAGTCATTAACGTTCTCTTCCGGTCATGAAGCATCATTTACTATCGAAGTTAACTCAGGTACTAATGTGACACTTACATGGCAGTCAGGTAGTTATGACTCAGAATGCTCATTCGTTGTTTCATACGCTGACAGCGGAATTGAAATATATAGTATCTCACATCCTTCTTCAGGTTTCCTGTTTGAATTCATAATGGATTGCACAGTTCAGTGCGCCGGAGTTAAGAATCTTGCTGCAACAGCAGGCGGTGGCGGAACTATGGAAATTTCATGGAGTGCCCCAATGGGCGACGTTGACCATTATGACCTTTACAGGGATGATGTGCTGATTGCCACAACAACAGCTACAAGCTATACCGATGAAGGTCTTGAGGATGGCATTTATGTTTACTGTGTGGTTGTAACATTCACTGACGGTTGCGTTGGTCAGACAGCATGTGTCGAAGGTGTATGTGCCGATATGTTCAATATGCCGACAAGCGGAACTTTAGAAATAACAACATGTGCAGGTTTGCTTTATGATGACGGTGGTCCTAATGCCAACTATTCGAATAACTGCAATGGCATCGCTGTTATACATCCGGGACTCAATGGAGCGATGGTTCATATAACTGGTACGTATGAAGTTGAAAACAATTGGGATTACATTTATATCTATGATGGTGAATCCGCATCCGGAACTGCTATTGGAACTTATACAGGCACAGGTACCCTTGATGTTGTTTCAACATTGGGAGCTCTGACTGTCAAATTCACGTCCGACGGTTCAGTCACCAAATCAGGTTTCGAATTTGTACTTGCCTGCGAAGGCGGTATGGTTTCCGATATTCCAGGAGATGCTAATGGCGACTTTACAGTCAATGTTCTCGATATTACTGTAGCTATAATGTATATGTTGGGTGAGAATCCTGCCGATTTTATATTCGACAATGCTGATGTTAATGCTGATGGTATAATCAATATCCTTGATGTTCAGTTGATTGTCAACATTATCTTCAATAACAAATACGATGATTGCGGTGAATCTGAAACAGCATATTACATTATCGAAGACGGTGTTTTCTATATCAGTACTCCAGTTGAAATTACAGCTTTCATGTTCAACTTTGACATTAACGATGAATCAACAGTAACTTCACTTGAAGCTCTGTATGATTTCCAAACTGCAACAAAGATTGAAGATGGAAAATATACCATTATAGGATACAGCCTTGAAGGTGCATCGATTCCTGAAGGACGCACTCCATTATTCTATGTTGGTGATGCTACTTTGAATGATGCTAACACTCAGCTTGCTGAAGTTTCCGGCTGCGAAGTCCTGATAAAGAATTACCTCGGAATCAACGATGTTGACAGTAATTTCAATGTTTATCCTAACCCGTTCAATGAAAGCGTAACAATTAACTTTGAACCAACTTCCAATGCTCAGCTTGTAATCACCAATGTATATGGACAGACCATCAATTCAGTTGATGTTTCCAACTCAAGCAGCTATGTCTGGAAACCGGGTTCAATCAACAACGGCATTTATTTCGTAACCGTAAAGGGTAACGGAATCACTTCCAAATCGATAAAATTGATTTATCAGAAATAATAATTTTTATAAAAGGAGGCTGAAACTGTCAGCCTCCTTTTATTCTTTATAATTAAAGATTTAAGAATAAGAATGAGAAAAATATTTACAACAATTGCAGTGATAGTGAGTTGTACTACCCTTTTCGCACAAGGAGTAAGTGTTTCATACAACCAACCTGCTACAGACACACATCAAATTACATTTACTTTAGACAAATGGAGCCTTGACGAATCCACTTTCGATGGAGTCACTTACAATTCCATTGAATTCTCTGGTTCCCTGGTAACTGAGAAGAAAGGCTGGGCAGAACTTCCTTTCGTCAGTGCTGCCATTCAACTTCCTGCTCAAAAGAATGTTGATTTGAAGATATCATCTTCAAGTTATAAGGATTATCAGTTGTCATATCCTTTATTACCTTCACGTGGAATTATATACAGGAATCAGAATCCTGACGATATACCTTACATGATTGACCCTGCTTCAATCGTTGACAGCTTCTACCCTTCTGACATCGCAGTCGCTGATGCACCATACATTATCAGAGATGTCAGAGGCACTTCAGTTCACGTTTATCCTTTCCAATACAATGCTGCCACCAACATTTTGCGTGTATATTCCGAAATCACCGTGCAGCTTGTTGAAAACAACGAACCTGCAACCAACCCTCTTCTCAGGGAAAACACAACTCCTGTCAGAGAAATGATTGGCGTTTATGAAAGTCTTTTCCTTAATTTCGACAAGAGTCGTTATGATCTCCCGATGGCACAGCATGGTGACATTCTCGTCATCTACACATCCCGCGACCAGGACGCAATTCAGCCATATATCACATGGAAAAAGGAAATGGGTTACAACGTGCAGGAAGAATTGGTTGCCACCGGTACAAACGTTGCCAGTTTAATTCAGCAGAAATATAACGCAAATCCGAACTTACTCTATGTCCAACTCGTAGGTGACTGGGCTGATGTTAAGACAAACACAGTCAGTGGTGAGCCTGCTGACCCAAAGGCTGGATGTGTGGTAGGTACAGATAATTTCCCTGAAATCGCAGTCGGACGTTTTTCATGCAACAATGTTTCTCAGCTGACAGTTCAGGTCAATAAGACTATAAATTATGAAAAGAATCCTGACATGACAAGTTCGTGGCAAAGCAAAGCGCTTGGTATTGCATCCAGTCAGGGACCTGGCGATGATGGTGAAATAGACTATACCCATGTTAACAGGATTTATAATGAGAGACTTAATCCTGTTTTGAATTATGATGGATTTTATACCGAATATGACCCGAGTGCAAGTGCATCCGGCGTAACAACAGCAGTCAATGCCGGAGTATCCACCATTGCATACACAGGTCATGGTTCACAGACCAGTTGGGGAACGACAGGGTTCAGCAATTCCAATGTCAATTCCCTTTCCAACGGTGCCAAGTTACCTTTTATCACTTCAGTTGCGTGCAACAACGGAACATTCGAGTCAGGTGATTGTTTTGCTGAAGCGTGGTTGAGAAAAGAAAACGGTGGAGCGATAGTCGCATGGATGTCTTCCATCAGCCAGCCATGGCAGCCGCCAATGCGTGGTCAGGACTATTTCTATGATGTGCTTATAGGCGGCTTCGATTATAGCCAATATTCCGACCAAAGCGGTATCAATACAACGGAACAGCGCACCACATGGGGCTCTATCGTTGTCAATGCATCAAACCTGATGCTGACTGAATCACAAACATCAAGCGATGTTGAAACAGCTCATACATGGTGTACTTTCGGAGATGCTTCAGTACAACTTCGTACAGCAACTCCTGCTGAAGTGACAGTGTCAAATACAGTAATGTTAATAGGTGTCCCTTATACAACCACCATCACAACATCCGATGGCCCTGTTGCCAATGCACTTGTCTGCATTTCTCAGAATGGACAGTATTTCTCAGGTACAACCGATGAAAACGGTATTGTCGAAATCGAGCATTCCATTTTACCTGGTGAAGTCCTGTTGGTCGTGACCGGTTTCAACTTGCAGACTGTTTATGAGACTATCAATTGTATCTCTCCTGACGGTGCATACCTAACCTTTGAAGCCTATCAGCTTGATGGTGACGGCATACTCAGTTACGGAGAAACAACCAATTTGTCAATTACTCTTGAAAACGTAGGCAATTATCCTACAAATGGAGCTGTGGAAGTAACCATTTCATCTGAAGATGAATTACTTGCAATAAACAATGCAACAGTTACTTTCGATGCAATTGCAGCCAATGACTATGGAACAGGTGATGGCTTCAATATTACAGTCAGTCCTGAAATCGAGGACGGTCACGTGTTCACATTCAATGTTTCCGCTACGGATGCCGATACGACATGGACTGCTTCATTCACGATTACAGCTCATAAACCTGTTATTGTTTTTAGTTCGGTTTCATGGAATGGTTCATACGAAGCAGGCGAAACCCTCGAATTGGTTGTCTCAATCTTCAATATCGGTAGCTATTTTGTTGAGAATGTTGAAGGTACACTTACCTCTTCAAGTGAATATGTAACAATAAATGGGGCCACTCAGTCATTCGGTGATATTGCTGTAAATGGAGCTGCTACAGCAACATATAGTGTTACTATATCCGATGATTGCCCTCTTACTGAGGTTATTGGTTTCTCCTTGGCATTGTCAGGAGATGACGGCGATATTACTGGTGAAGGTACTTTTACGATTTCCAATAGCTGTAACTTGCAGTTCGACCTTTCCGATACATACGGTGACGGATGGAACAATGCGGCATTGCTCGTTTCCTTCAGTGACGGTTCACCGTCACAGTCATTGACGTTTTCTTCTGGTCATGAAGCATCGTTTACTCTCGAAGTCAATTCTGGTACTACTGTGACACTTGCATGGCAGTCAGGCAGTTATGACTCAGAATGCTCATTCGTTGTTTCTTACGCCGACAATGGTGTTGAAATTTATAGTAAATCACATCCTGCTGCAGGTTTCTTGTATGAATTTGTAATGGATTGTTCTGTTCAGTGCGCCGGAGTTAAGGATCTTTCTGCAACAGCAGGTGGTGGCGGAACCATGATCATTTCATGGACTGCTCCAATGGGCGACGTTGACCATTATGACATTTACAGGGATGATGTGCTGATTGCCACAACAACAGCTACAAGCTATACCGATGAAGGTCTTCAGGATGGCACATACATGTACTGCGTGGTTGTAACATTCACTGACGGTTGTGTTGGTCAGATTGCATGTGTCGAAGGTATATGTGCCGATATGTTCAATATGCCGACAAGCGGAACTATAGAAATAACAACATGTGCAGGTATGCTCTATGATAACGGCGGTCCTGATGCCAACTATTCGAATAACTGCAATGCTATTGCTGTTATACATCCGGGACTCAATGGAGCAATGGCTCATATAACTGGCACGTATGACGTAGAAAACAATTGGGATTACATATATATATATGATGGTGAATCCGCATCCGGAAACGCTATAGGCACTTATACAGGTACTGGTTCCATTGATGTTGTCTCAACATTGGGTGATCTGACTGTCAAATTCACGTCCGACGGTTCAGTCAACAAACCAGGTTTCGCATTTACACTTGCATGCGAAGGCGGTGTGATTTCCGATATTACGGGAGATGCTAATGGTGACATGTTGGTAAACATCACTGATATAATGACAGTTATCAACTATATGATGGAAGGCAATCCGGACACATTCATTTTCGAAAATGCCGATGTCAACTCCGATGGGGTTATTTCCATACTTGATATAATTGGTATTGTAAATATTATTGTTGGACAATAAATTATATAAAATATTATTAATCAATTAATTAATTCGTTAGATGATGAAAAAAGTATTATTAGTATCAATGGCAGCTTTCTGTTTCATGATGTCATACGCACAGAAGGGCACTATTGTGCTAAGCACTACTGGTGCAAAACAAGAATGCACTAACTCCACAATGCAAAGCTTTGATGCGACATTCTCTTTCGATGCTATCCAAAGCACATTGATTTCCACTGAAAAGGGGAACTTTTCACAAATCACCATTCCTAACACCTACCCTACGGGTGCGGATGGTACTCCAGAACTTCCTGCAGCTCGTCAGCTTATTGCTGTCCCTCAGGGTGCCACCCCTCGTGTCGTTGTCAGAAATTATACGGAAACTCAGTATAATCTTTCTGATTATGGCATTGAGACACTTTATCCGCATCAGCCTTCAGTAAAAAAGGACGCAAAGCCGGAAGATATCAAATTCGTTTACAATGCTTCAGCATACGCTCAGAAGGGTTTTGATGAAAGAGAAATTGCTACAGTTCAGGTGTTGGGAACCATGCGTGGAGTAACCATCGGTGCTCTTACTGTCAACCCTGTAGTTTATGATGTTTCTGAAAATAGAATAATTGTCAGAAACAATATTGAACTTGAGATTGTTTTTGATAATGCTGATGTAGAAGCTACAACGTCGCTCTATGAGTCAACTTTCAGCATTTATTTCCAGCCTGTATATAAACAACTGTTCAACCGTGATGTATATGATGACCATCCTGACCTTTATCAGACTCCTACTTACATGCTTGTCATAGCTCCTGATGCATGGGCATCGGAACTTGCGCCATGGATCGAATGGAAACTGGAGAAAGGTTTCTACATGGATGTGCATTATACATCTGAAACAGGTGTTTCATATAACAACATCAAAAATTTTGTTTATGACAAGTACAATACTGGTGTTCAAAACGACCAGGCTCCTACTTTCCTCGTATTAGTCGGAGATACGCCACAGATTCCTAATACAACGGGAAGCTCTTCCCAAAAAGTGACAGATTTGTATTACAGTTCCGTTGACGGCGACTATTTCCCTGAAATGTTCTGTAGCCGTATGTGTGTTTCAACAAGCGCTGAACTGACCAACCTTATCAATAAGATTCTCAATTACGAGAAACTTGAATGTGATCCTTCATATTTGTCTGATGCACTTCTTATTGCTGGTGCCGACAGTTATTGGAATCCAGTGGTTGGACAACCTGCCATCAACTATGCGGAAGCTTATCACTTCACAGCTGATAATGGCTATACAGGAGTCCACAAATATCTGACATCTTATTCTAATTGCTACAGCTGGATGAATACTGGTATTTCCGTTGCCAATTATACAGCTCATGGTGGTGAAACCGGATGGTCTTCACCAAGTTTCAGCGTAAGTGATGCCAACAATCTTACTAATGCCAACAAATATTTTCTTGCAATAGGTAACTGTTGCCTTGCTGCCGATTTCGGCTATAGCGGTGTTTGTTTGGCAGAAGCCATGATTAGAGGTCAGAATAAGGGTGCTTATACATATATAGGTTCATGTCCAAGTACTTATTGGTATGAAGATTACTATTGGGGCGTAGGCGCAACCAACGTTATGAGTCAGACCCCTACCCCACAGAACTCTTCTACCGGTGTTTATGATGGTATTGATATGACAGAGACATACAATACGACCAATTCCATAGTGTTTCTTGGAAACCTTGCAGTCTGCTATGCTCACGATGGCAACTACGGTACACACTCATCACCTCTTTATTACTGGCAGTCTTACCATTGCCTCGGTGACGGCTCCATCATGCCATATAACTTCGGCGTTCCAGCCACCAACACCTCTGAACACATGGATATAGTTCCTATAGGCGTTGATTTCTATGAAGTGACAACTCTTCCAGGTTCTGTTGTGGCAATCTCCAAAGACGGTGTGCTTTATGGAACTGCTGTTGCAGATAATGACGGTTTGGCTACAGTCAATCTTAACCCTGTCATCACTTCCGGTGGTCAGGCAAGAATTGTCATCACTCGTCCTAACACCGCTCCTATCATCGAAGATGTTGAGTGTGCAGCCCTTGACGGCCCTTATTTGATTGGCAATTCGTTCACAATTAACGATGCAAATGGTGACGGTATGTTTGATTATGCTGAAGTCGGAACTATCGGTCTTGCAGTTAAGAACGTGGGCTCTGAAACAGCTGTAAATCTTATGGCAACCATTTCATCGGAAGATGAATATGTCACATTTACAAACAATACCGCTAACTATGGTAATGTCGCTCCTGGTGCAGTGGTTAACATTTCCGATGCATTTACAGTAAGCGTTTCTCCTGTTGTTCCTGATAATCACAAAGTTAATTGTACTGTAACAATGTCTGACGGTCAAGACTCATGGACATACAGTCTTTATTTCCTTACAGTTGCTCCTTCACTTTCTGTCTATAGCAATGGCATTGAAGGTCAGCTCCTTCCAGGTCAGACTCTCAACCTTACTGTTACTTTCATAAATAATGGTAATGCTGACGTACATAATGCTTACGGTGTATATACCACCGACTGCGAATACGTTACAGTAAACACCACTACTCCTGTGTCATTCGGCGAAATTGTTGCCGGTGCAACATCTACTGGCGCTTTCTCAATTACAGTCAGCCCTAATGCTCCTTACGGAACAGTCATTAATTCGGTGGTTACCATTACTGCTGACAACAATTATTCATACGATGGTGAATTCTTCCCATTCATTGATATATGCAATGTTGCAATAAGCGCATATCCTTACAATGAAGGATTTGAAGAGGGAGATTTTGCAGGATGCTGGAACCAGGAAGTGGTTTCCGGTTACGCTGAATGGAGTGTTCAGAGTGGCGGTTATCAGCACCATCCTTATAATCCTCACAGCGGAAGTTACAATGCTCTCGTTTATGGTGACACAACTACTGTCAAACTTGTAACACCTATGTTTGACCTTTCTAATATCACAAATCCTGTTCTCTCATTCTGGCATTCACAGTCAGTTTTTGGTGGACATCAGGACAAACTCCGTGTTTATTATAAGAACTCAACTGATGGTGAATGGCAGCTTTTGGCAACTTATCAGTTCAGTATTGCAAACTGGAAACAGAGAGAAATAGAACTTCCTAACCCTTCATCAAATTATTATATAGCTTTCGAAGCTGAACTCAATGGTGGTTACGGCGTTGTCCTTGACGATATTGAAATTACTGGTGAATTAGGCACTTTGTTAGGAGATGCTGACGGTAATGGCGTTGTAAACGTAATCGATATTATGACAGTTGTAAACTATATCATTAATGGCTCTAATGAGATATTCATTTTCGCAAATGCCGATGTGAATGGTGATGGCGAGATTAATGTTATGGATGTCATGGGTATTGTGAACATAATTATGAATAAATAAATTTGTTGATAATCAAATAATTATAAACAATGAAAAAACTTCTTATTACAAATCTGCTAATTGTTTTAAGTTTGATTTCCTTTGCAAAAGGATACCAGACTAATTACACATCTTCAGGAACTTCGCACAATGTTTCATTTGAACTTGGAAAATGGGACATACAAGAAGTTTCTTTTGATGGCGTGACTTTCAACCAGATTGTCTTTGACGTTACAACAGTAACTGAAAAGAAAGGCTGGGCAGAACTTCCTTTCATCAGTGCATCCGTTCAGATTGCAGCTGATAAGGACTATGACATCAATGTAATTGATGCGACATATAAGGATTATCAGTTATCTTATCCTTTAGTGCCATCCCGCGGTGTCATTTACAGAAACCAGAATCCTGAAACCATTCCTTACCAGATTGCTTCGGAATCTTTGGTGGATGAATTCTATCCCTCAGATCTTGCAACTGCTGATTCTCCTTATATTATCAGAGATGTAAGAGGTACTGCAGTACGTGTTTATCCTTTCAGATACAATGCTGCAACTAACACATTACGTGTATATTCCAATGTAACTGTTCAATTATTGGAAAACAACAACACTCCTACTAATCCTCTTTATAACACTGATTTGACTCCTTTAAGAGAGATGGAAGACATGTATCAAAGTCTTTTCATCAATTACAGTAAGAGTCGTATGGATCTTCCGGTTGCACAGTTCGGTGACATTCTTGTCATCTACACATCCCGTGACCAGGAAGCAATTCAGCCATATATCACATGGAAAAAGGAAATGGGTTACAATGTGGAGGAAGAATTGGTTGCCACCGGTACAAACGTTGCCAGTTTAATTCAGCAGAAATATAACGCAAATCCGAACATACTCTATGTCCAACTCGTAGGTGACTGGGCTGATGTTAAGACAAACACAGTCAGTGGTGAGCCTGCTGACCCAAAGGCCGGATGTGTGGTAGGTACCGATAATTTCCCTGAAATCATTGTCGGACGTTTTTCATGCAACAATGTTTCTCAGTTGACAGTTCAGGTCAATAAGACTATAAATTATGAAAAGAATCCTGACATGACAGATTCATGGCGCAGCAGTGCGCTTGGCATTGCATCCAATCAGGGACCTGGCGATGACGGTGAAATAGACTATACACATGTTAATAGGATTTATAATGAGAGACTTAATCCTGTTTTGAATTATGATGGATTTTATACCGAATATGACCCGAGTGCAAGCGCATCCGGAGTAACAGCAGCAGTCAATGCCGGTGTATCCACCATTGCATACACAGGTCATGGTTCACAGACCAGTTGGGGAACGACAGGATTCAGCAATTCCAATGTCAATTCCCTTTCTAACGGAACCAAATTGCCTTTTATCACTTCAGTTGCATGCGACAACGGAATGTTCGGATCAGGTGATTGTTTTGCGGAAGCGTGGTTGAGAAAAGAAAACGGTGGAGCGATAGTCGTATGGATGTCCTCCATCAGCCAGCCATGGCTGCCGCCAATGCGTGGTCAGGACTATTTCTATGATGTGCTTATAGGCGGCTTCGATTATAACCAATATCCCGACCAGAGCGGTATCAATACAACGGAACAGCGCACTACATGGGGCTCTGTCGCTGTTAATGCATTAAATCTGATGCTGACTGAATCACAATCATCAAGCGATGTTGAGACAGCTCATACATGGTGTACTTTCGGTGATGCTTCAGTACAACTGCGTACAGCAACTCCTGCTGAAATTTCTGTTTCCAATGATTTGATGCTTATTGGTGTTCCTTTCGAAACAGTGGTCTCCACCGAGGATGGTCCGGTTGAAAATGCTATCGTATGTATTTCCAAGGACGGAGCATATTATTCCGCATTAACCGATGAAGCAGGTTATGTTTCAATCGAAAATGACTTCCTTCCGGGTGAAGTTCTGCTTACTGTAACTGGTTTCAACACTACAACAATCTACGAGAATATCAACTGTATAGCTCCATCAGGACCATACCTCCTTCTTCAGGGCTATAATTCAGAAGTGTTAAGTTATGGTGAATCTCACGGACTTGACCTGACTATCAGAAATGTCGGTGTTGAAGATGCTGAAAATATTACTGTTTCAATATCTTCCGACGACCCGTATGTCACTTTTGATATCCCAATGGCTACGATTGCAAACATCGCATCAGATAATACTGTTGTATTGGAAAACATTCTTTCTGTTCATGTGGAAGGAGATGCTCCGGATGGTCATGTGGCAGTTTGCACATTGACAATGTCATGCGGCGGAGAGGTATGGAGTTATGAAATGGATCTTACTTTGGCTGCACCTTTGATTGAATTTGTCAGTTATGGTTATGAAGGTGAACTGCTTCCTGGAAAGACATTGAACATCACTGCCTCATTCCGTAATATTGGTTCCTATCCTGCTCTTAACGTCTATGGAACTTATACAACATCAAATCCATACGTAACTGTAATTACAGTTGATCCTGTTGAATATGGTGACATCAATAATGACGGTGCAGTCGCTACTGCTGCTTTCACAATTCATGTGAGCGATAATGCGCCATTTGGCGAAATAATCTATTCAACCATAACATTGTCCGGTAATTACGAATTTTCATACGTTGCTGCATTTGAGCCGTTTATTGATATCTGTAATGTTGCAGTCAGTTCGTATCCGTATGATGAAGGTTTTGAAGATGAGGATCTGCCTAATTGCTGGACTCAGGAAATTGTTTCCGGTGAGGGCGTTTGGACTACCAATCACGGTGGCTTGCAGAGTCATCCTATGCAAGCTCATTCAGGCAGCTATAATGCTTTCATAAGCGGTTCTGAGACTGTTGTCAGACTCGTTTCTCCTGTTATGAATCTTGATGGTGCTGTTGATCCTGTTCTGTCTTTCTGGCATGCCCAGTCTGTTCACGATGGTCATCAGGACAGATTAAGAGTTTATTACAAAAATGCTACAGACGGTGAATGGCAGCTGCTTGCCGCTTACCAATACAGTGTGGCTTCCTGGAAAAACAGAATAATTGAACTGCCAAACGTTACTGCTAACTATTATATCGCTTTCGAGGCTGAATGCAATGACGGTTACGGAGTTGTTCTAGACGATGTCAACGTTACTGCTATTGTATCCGGAACGAAAGGTGATGCCAATTCTGACGGAGTGGTTAATGTGCTTGATGTTGCGAGTGTAGTTGCTTATATTATGAGCAATGAGCCAAATCCGTTTAATTATAACAATGCAGATTTCAATTCTGATGGAAATATTGATGTCATGGATGTTATGTCAATTGCTAATTTTATTATAAATCAATAGTATAATAATTAACTTTTAACTAATTAAAATTAAAAAAAAATGAAGAAAATTTTATTAAGTTTATTTCTGGTTGCATGTTATTTTGTAGGCATGAGCCAGTGTAATCCTCCAAGAGACTTGCAGGGGACTACATCAAAGAACAAAGTTGTCCTTTCATGGACTGCTCCTGCTCAGCAGGGTGATGAGGAAATTCTTTCATGGAGTGGTACTGAATTAAGTTCAGGTATCGGTCTTGGCAGTACTACAGAATTTAATTGTCTGCACAAGTTTCTTGCAAGTGAACTCAGCGATTATGTGGGTTGGCAAGTTACAAAGGTTGCTTTCACTCCTTATCAGAGTGGAACATTTACTGTGAAAGTATGGAAAGGAACAGGCGCAAATCCAAGTGGTAATCCAATGTTGACACAGAGCGCTCCAAATCCTTCATTACAATCAATGAATGTCATTACTTTGACAAGCCCATTTACCATTGAGGCAAATCAGACTTATTGGTTCGGTTACGGTGTAGCCGCTCCAAGTTCAGCAGAATATCCTGCAGGTACTGATGCGGGTCCTGCTGTTAGCGGCAAAGGTGATGTTGTAGGTTTTGGAGGTAGCTGGACAACTCTTACCGCCAATGACCTTAACTATAACTTCATCATTCAGACTACAGTTGTAAATGCCAAAGGTGAAGAAAAAGTATTGGCAATTGATAAAGGTGGTGCTGTAGCATCATACAATGTTTATCGTAATGGTGCCCTGATAGGCAACACAGTAGCTGAAACATATACAGATACTGGTCTTGAAATGGAAACCACATACAACTATTGTGTTGAAGCTTTATGGACAGACGGTTGTGTCTCCCCTCAGATTTGTGGCGATTTCACAACTCAGGGCATGACATGTACACCTCCTGAAACAGTTACTGTTTCAACAACTCTGGATGCAATGAACATTTCATGGACTGCTCCTTATATTCCAAGTTCTGAAGAGTGGCTTACATGGGCTGGAGACCCTGACTTTACCAATGGTATTGGTACCGGTTCTGCTACAACATTCTCAGTGGCACACCGTTTCCAGGTTGCTGAAATAGCTCCTTATGGCGGCTATGA
The DNA here is from genome assembly GCA_016285515.1 of Bacteroidales bacterium. Taxonomy (GTDB): domain Bacteria; phylum Bacteroidota; class Bacteroidia; order Bacteroidales; family BM520; genus RGIG7150. Next base: position 50,753 of record JAEEQW010000014.1, on the reverse strand, counting down.
ACTCACTAAGGTTAGATTCGTTCCTAATGAATCTGCTTGCACATATACAGTTAGAGTATGGGTTGGCGGTACCAGTGGCACAAATCCTGGAACTATGGTTGTTAACCAGGAAGTTCCTGCAGAAGAAATAACACTGAATGCATGGAATGAAATAACTCTTGATGCTCCTGTATCAATCACAGGTGCTGAAGAATTGTGGTTCGGTTATTTTGCCAATACAACTACAGGATATCCTGCAGGTGTTGACAACGGACCAGCTGTCACCGGCAAGGGCGACCTTATGCATTTTGGTGGAAGTTGGACGACTTTATATGACTTGGGACTTGACTATAACTGGGCAATTCAGGGTTTTGTTCAAAATGATGGCAAGGGGCTTTATTTGAATAGCCCTGTTACTGCAAATGATGAAACAAAGGGTAACATTAAAGACCTCAGAGCAGAACATACTCGTATCTTCAGAGCAGCTCCTGTTAAAGCTTACAGAGATGCCATTGAATCATATAACATCTATGTTAACGGTGATTTGATGGGCAGTGTTAATGGCAATACATATGAATTTTCCGTTGACGGTTTCGAAGATGGTGAATACAATGTTTGTGTAACCGCACTTTATGACAATGGCTGTGAATCACTCCCAACATGTGCAGAAACTGAAATAGTTACATCATGCTGGCCTGCAAACAACCTTGAATACACTATCCTTGCAAAGAAGAATGTTAAGCTGACATGGTCAGAACCTATCGATCCTTTTGCTCCTACAACATGGATTTCATGGTCATCCGACCAGGCTGGAAGCAATTCCATCGGTACAGGCAGTGCAGCTGATTTCTGCTGTGCCCATCGTTTCGAACCTGGGGATATCGCTGAATATAACGGTATGAATATTGTCGCAGTCAACTTCGTTCCTGGTGTTGCAGGTGACCAATGCGATTACTATATCAGAGTATGGGTTGGCGGTAACGAGACCGGTCCATCTGAATTGGTATATGAGCAGGCTGTTGATGGCAGTAAGATAGTTACTAAAGCATGGAACCTTGTATATCTTGACACTCCTGTCACAATTGATGCAAGAGAAGAATTGTGGATTGGTTACAGATGTAATACAACAACAGGTCATCCGGGTGGCTGCGATGAAGGTCCAAGAGTTGACTATAAGGGCAATATGATGTATTTTGGCGGTGAATGGATAACAATGTGGGAAGCCGGCGGCGGTTCACAAGCTAACCTTGACTATAACTGGTCAATCCAGGGCGGTCTTGCAGATGCTAAGGGTGATGTCTTCTTTATGAATCCTATAGCTGACAATATGAATACTTCTCCAGTAAATGTCACTTTCTCAGCTGCTCCAATGCAGGAAAGCGGCGTTAAGATGCCTGCTTTCGACCACTATCTCGTTTATCGTGACGGTGAAATGATAAAGAATACAAAGTCCAAATCATTTACTGATACAAATCGTCCAGCTGGTACATATTTGTATGAAGTAACTGCAGTTTACGTAAATGAATGTGAATCTGATCCTATCTCTGTTGAAGTAACGATTGAACCGGATGGTATTGGTGATGATCTCAACTCAGATATTAAGGTTTATCCTAATCCTGCTAACAATGTACTGACTGTCAATGGTATGGAAATGACAAGCATAGTCATTTACAACAGCCTCGGACAGGCAGTTGCTACAATACCTGTTAACGGCAATACAATTAACATCGAAACAAGCAGCTATCCTGCAGGCATGTATTTCATTGATGTGAATACTGCTGACAATGAAGTTGTAAGAACTAAGGTTGTTATTGCTCGTTAATTTTAGTCATTAAATTAATGTCTAGCGAAAAAAGAGCAACTCAAAGCGAGTTGCTCTTTTTTTTGTGTTTGTATTCAAACAGAGGGCATCATTTTTGAAAAAAAAGCAAAGGAATCAATGACCACATTCGCCGATAATGTTAACGTGTCAAAATTGCAGATGGAGCGTGCCAAAGTGATGCTCGATGTGGGCTCAATTGCAAAAAGTGACTATGCTTCTCTCGTCTCACAATATACCAATGACAAGTATTCATATATTGCAGCCAAAAACTCCATGCAACAGGCTTTGCTGCAACTCAAGCAATTGCTTGAAATATTAGGCGAAATAAATATTGGCGTTGTTTCACCTGAATATTCGGAAAGCGATGTGTTCGCTGCATTCCCTGATAAGAATATAGCTATCGAAAAGGCTCTTGAAAACCGCCCGGAAATCAAAATGGGCAAAATGTATATCGATAGAGCCAATCAATCAGTCGAAATCGCCAAAGCCGGCTATCTCCCTAATATTTCTCTTAGTGCAGGTACCGGAATCAGCCATAATCTCCCCAATGAAATGAATTTCGGGGAACAGGTTTACAGAAGATGGAGCAATTCCATAGGCGTCAACCTTTCAATTCCTATCTTGGACAACAAACAGAACAAGACTAATGTCGAAAATGCCAAAATCAACGTTGAATCGCAGAAGTTGGACCTCTTTGACAAAGTTCAAACTCTGTACATGACAATCGAAACACTTTGGCTCAATGCTAAAAATTCACAGGAACAGTATTTCGCTGCCTCTGAACAACTTAATGCAGTACAAACCAGCTTCGAGCTTGTAAGTGAACAGTTTAATCTCGGCATGAAAAACACCACCGACCTTCTCAGCGAAAAAAACAAACTCATCTCGGCACAACAGGATCTTATTGTGGCTAAATATAGAGCAATGTACAATACACTACGAGCAACGTTGTCACTTATGAAGTCGTGATTAATGCACCTAACCCTGATTTGAAACTGAAACCGGGAATGACTGCAAATGTCACTATTTTCATCGTTGACAAACAGAATGTGCTGTGCGTTTCCAACAAGGCTCTTAAATTCTCACCGAGACCACCTTTCGTCTCCCCTGAAGATGTCATAAATGACTGTGATGCCAAGGATAAGCTTTGGGTTCGTGAGGAGAATACATTTACAGCAAAGGCTGTTACTGTTGGCAGCACCAATGGGACAATAACCGAAGTGTCTGGTATAGCAGAAGGTACTGTCGTTATTGAAGAAGCTTCATTCAATTCTGATGCTATTTCAGCTCCGCCGTTTGAGATGCAACAGCGTAACGGTTCATCTTCACCATTTATGCCTGGTCCTCTTCCAGGGAAAAGATAGTATCCTGAATGCCAATATTATTTCATTATGAATGAAAAAGTAATTGATGTGGTCGATATCCGTAGGGATTTTGTCGTGGGTGCTGAAACAGTTCATGCGCTGCGTGGTGTTTCATTCACCATAAAACAAGGAGAATTTGTAACTATCATGGGTGCCTCCGGCTCCGGCAAATCAACGCTGCTGAATATCATCGGATGCCTTGATACTCCTACAAGCGGCGAATATTACCTTGATACGCGCACTTCGTTTGAAATTCTGACACTGTTCCAAAAACTCCACCAGGAGGAAGGACGAACCATAATCTTTGTCACACACAATCCCAACATCGCTAACTACTGCAGCAGAAATATCATCCTGTCTGATGGAAAAATCAAGGAGGACACTTATAATCAGCATATTATGAATGCCGCGGAGACACTTGAGACACTACCAATAGAAGATAATTAAAATGAATATAGGCAATTTTTTTAAGATATCGTTTAAGGCTTTGGCCAACAACAAGTTGCGTACATTTCTGACAATGCTTGGTATTATCATTGGTGTAGGCTCCGTAATCACTATGCTTGCCATAGGACAAGGCTCAAAGAAAAGCATTCAGTCGCAGATTTCCGAGATGGGAAGCAATATGATAATGATTCATCCGGGAGCACAGAGAAGAGGCGGCGTGAGAATGGATGCAAGTTCCATGCAAACGCTTAAACTTACTGACTACAAAAGCATTGTTAGTGATGCCCAATATGTTTCATACGTCAGTCCTGTAGTCCAAAGTAACGGACAGTTTATCTATGGTTCAAACAACTATCCATCCAGCATTTATGGTGTTGACGCTGATTATCTCGAAATTCGCCAGCTGTCCGTTGAAGACGGAGACTTGTTCACCGACCTTGACGTACAGACAAACGCCAAGGTGTGTGTGATAGGCAAAACTATTGCTGACAACCTATTCACTAATGGCGAAAACCCAATTGGCGAAGTCATAAGATTCAATAAGATTCCGTTTAAAATCATAGGCGTTTTGAAATCAAAAGGTTACAACAGTATGGGTATGGACCAGGATGCAGTGGTGCTCACCCCATATACCACTGTCATGAAACGTATTCTGGCTGTGACTTACCTTGAGAGTATATACTGCTCTGCCGTTTCGGAGGATATGACGGAAAAAGCCATTGACGAACTGACTGAAATCTTGAGGGAAAATCATAAGCTTCTCGCCAATGATGAGGACGATTTCACAATCAGGTCACAACAGGAACTCAGTTATATGATGTCAAGTACTACTGATACAATGACTATCCTTCTTTCCTGTGTTGCAGCTATATCATTGATTGTCGGTGGTATAGGCATTATGAACATAATGTATGTCAGTGTCACTGAGAGAACTAAGGAAATAGGATTAAGAATGAGTGTTGGAGCCCGTGGACGAGATATATTGACGCAGTTTCTGATAGAAGCAGTTCTTATAAGTATTGCCGGTGGACTGATAGGTGTCTTGCTTGGAGTTTTAGCTTCAGTCACCATAAGATGTTTGCCGGCTGGCCGACTTATATACAGCCATGGAGCGTCATTTTGAGCTTCGGTGTGTGTACGCTTACCGGTGTCTTCTTTGGGTGGTATCCTGCCAAAAAGGCTTCCCGCCTTGACCCAATCGAAGCCATCAGATACGAATAAACTGTAAAGACGAGGGCCCCCTCTCCCCTATTCAATTATATCAATCAATTTTTTCTGTAATTCCAAAATTTTGTCTCGCATTTCGTTAGTGTAAGACTCAATATATTCCACAAACCCTTTCTTGTGGTTGGACTGCTGGTCAGTTGATTCTTTTTCAATATTGTATGGCTCTCCCACCATTATCTTGAAACGTTTGAGGAAAGGAGTGTATGGACCGTCTATATAGATTGGGACGACAGGTACTTTAGCCAAATATGCAAGTGTGGTCACACCTGAATGAAATGGCAGAATTGTGCGGTCTTTGCTCCGCAGTCCCTCTGGGAATATACATACCGGTTCGTTTTTTGCTAAAACAGCCAAACTGTCATGAATCCATGTCGTATCAAGATTTTTACGGTCTATTGGAATACAGTCGCACTGATAAAGAAACCATCCAAGAAATTTACTCTGTTCAAAACGGTCTTTTGCCGCCAAACAATGAACATGATATTTGTAGAAGATTGCACCTATCATTGAACCGTCAATATGTGCATTGTGATTGCATATCAGAATACATTTCCTTGGCAGTTCCCTTTTTTTGGTCGTTCCGTCGTAATAGTAGATTTTAGGACGAAAAACGAACCATGATAATATATAGATTAAAAATTGTAGGATTTTTTTGCAGACTTTCTTCATTACAAAATATTTTTCTGCAAAAATACACTTTTTTTGTGTCATATTAATTTACAGGATTATTCCATTTTTTGTATATCTTTGTATTTTTAGTAAAACGAGGGATATGCCCGTCAGTACAATTTTATAATAATATTATGTTCAAAGGTCATCCAAAAGGGTTATATGCGTTGGCGCTGGCAAATACCGGCGAACGCTTCGGATATTATACGATGCTTGCAATCTTCGTTCTCTACTTGCAGGCCAAATTCGGTTATAACATCAATCAAACTGGAAGCATCTACAGTGCTTTTATTGCAATAACATACGTGATGCCGCTTGTGGGCGGTTTCATTGCCGACAGGGTTGGATATGGGAAAATGGTGAAACTTGGTATCTGTGTCATGTTTCTTGGGTATCTTTTGCTGTCGGTACCGATGGGCATTGATGTCGCCAAAGCAAGCATGTTCACTGCTTTGGGTTTGATTGCCATTGGCACTGGATTCTTCAAAGGTAATTTACAGGTTATAATCGGAAATCTGTATGATGACCCGAAATATCAGCAATACCGTGACAACGGTTTCAGCCTTTTTTACATGGCGATCAATATAGGTTCCATGCTTGCTCCGGCTGCTGCAATTGGTGTTTCCAATTTCTTCCTGAAACGTGCAGGGTACATCTATGATGTCAATGCCTCAGCAACCGACACCGCTTACATGAATGCATTGTCGAATTCATATAATCTCGGTTTCGGAGTGGCATGTTTTTCATTGGTCTTTTCGATGATAATATACCTTGCCTGCCAGAAATGGTTTGTTCATGCCGATGTAAACCTCAAACAGGCAAGGGAAAAGAAAGTTACAAACGTAAATGTGGAGGAACTTACACCGAAACAGACGCGTTCACGAATGACTGCGCTGTTCCTCGTTTTTGCAGTGGTTATAGTCTTCTGGATGTCATTCCAGCAGAGTGGTCTCGGACTGACTTTGTTCGCCAAGGATTACACTCTTGATGCCGCCAGCGGTCTTGCCAGAATTGGATTTGACGTCCTTTCATTGGTGCTGCTCGCAATAGGTGTTTATGCGGCTTTCAGTACTTTCCAGTCTGAAAAGAAAACAGCAAAAATCATTTCGCTGATTGTCTGGATATTGACATTCGGTATAGTTATCGTAAGGTACTTCGGATTTCCTGATATCATGTCAGTACGCCCTGAGCAGTTCCAGCAGTTCAATCCGTTTTTTATCGTGGTTTTCACGCCTTTTGTCATGCTGATGACCACCGAGTCCACCAAAAAGGGCAAAGGCATTTCTGCTCCGAGAAAGATCGGATATGGAATGATTATGGCTGCCGTGGCATACCTTGTCATGGCTATCGGCTCGGTGGACCTGTCCCAGCGTGTTTCTCCGAACTGGCTTATCAGCACATATTTCCTGCTTACTATAGCTGAGTTGTTGCTTAGCCCTATCGGAATATCATTTGTAACCAAAGTCGCGCCTCCGAAGTATAAAGGTATCATGATGGGTTGCTGGTATGGCGTTTCGGCAATCGGCAACTATCTTACAAGAGTTATAACCGGTTTGTGGGACAAGTTGCCTTTGTGGCAGGTCTGGAGTGTACTTATAGTTCTCTGCACTATTGCAGCAATATTCATCTTTTCTATAATGAAGAAGCTGGAAAGCGTGGATGGCAAATAAAAAAACACCTCTGCAAACATCAGGTCCGCAGAGGTGCTGTTATGCATGAAGATATGCAGGAACAAAATCAAGTTCCTATTTCACACCTAATTTTTTCGCAATTGACTTTGGCAAAGCGTCCTTGTGAAGCACTATATTCATGGTTTTGTAACGTGCGAAAGCCTCGGATACGTACCATATTCCATGATATGCACCGGCATCACCCCATGAGTTTTTGCCCATGAAATATTCTTTGCCGTTCTGGTCTTTTGCCTTGCCGAATATTAACAGTCCGTGGTCATCGGTGGTCTCCCAGTTGTCGAAACCTTCCTGACGCATTTCCTGTGTTATTTCCATCTCTGGTAATGGCTTGGATGTCATTTCAATGCGTTTTTCACTTGCCGACATTCCTAGCCAGTGTGCCATGTCTGAACCCATAAGGCTCTCTGCCTTTTTAACATCAGGAACTACAGCAACACCGTTGCGTGAAAACCCTGTTTCGCTGACATCGGCGCTCCACTGAAAAGTATATCCTTTGTCAATTGCATAGTTCATGACTTCAATAAGCTCGTCAATCGGAAGATTGTGATAAGGCAAGTCTCTCCAGTTGTCTTCAATCTCAAGACCGAATGCAGTATAGAAAGGATGATGAGTGAAAGATGTCAAAGTAATGTAATTGTCGGCATCAAGTCCAAGTGACTTTGCATAATCAATAGGTGTCATGCCGTTGACAGTTTCCGGACATTTGCCGAGGTATGAATCGTAAATGCCTTGCAGACCTTCTTTCCAGACCGGTGACAGATGGCTGAATTTACCTTTTGCGATTGCATCGACGTATGCTTTTGCCACGGCATCAAGTTCACTGTGATTTGGCAGCGTGTCTCCGTAACGGATGCCCGGCATTGCATCCTGAGTCACAAATCCGTAATGTTCGAGACAATAAAGAACATCGCCACATTTGCCGCCAGGAGAAAACGTGGCGTTCCCATGCAAACGGACGTATTTTTCTGCTCTGTCCATCATGGAATGACTAACAACATACATTTCCGAGAGGTCGGTATTAATGCCTTTTATTCTTAATGCTTCGGCTTCCATGAGGGCTAATCCTGAATGTGCCCAGCATGTTGAGGAACGATATTGGTTGCGGATTCCGGTTATCGGAAGTTCCTTGATTGTTGTGAATTGGAAACCTTCTTCCTTGTCTTTGGAACTGGTCAGTTTCTGAGCGTTTGCATTGAATGTGCCAAGCATCATCAATGCCAAAATAATTAATAGAGATTTTTTCATACTGTATTGATTTTTATTGATATTCCGTTCTGCAAATTTATTTAAAACTCATTGATTTTGAAATCTTTTTGTGTTTCTTTTTTTTTGGAAAAAAATTCCTTGCGCAGTTCGTCGGCATAATTCATAAGTGATAATGGAATATGACAGTAGCCATCAGGATTTTTGTCGAGGTAATCCTGGTGATATTCCTCGGCTGTGTAAAACGATTTAAGCGGAAGCAGTTCGACCGCCAAAGGCTGGGAATATTTTTTCTGTTCTTCGGCAAGCATGTCTCTGGCGATAATATAATCGTCATTGCATGTGTAATATATTCCAGTGCGGTATTGTGTGCCGAAATCGCCTCCTTGATGATTCAGTGATGTTGGGTCTATAGTTTTGAAATACAACTTGATAATAGTTTTCAGTTCAAGTATTGCTTCATCATAGTCGAGTTTCACTGTTTCTGCAAATCCGGTATCACCCTGTTTCACCATTTTGTATGACGGGTTGACAATTGAACTTTGTCCGTTGCTGAAGCCTACTTCGGTTGAAATAACACCTGGAATTTTTTTGAAGAAGTGTTCTGTTCCCCAGAAACATCCTCCTGCCAGATATATTGTTTTCATAAATAATATCAGAAATTGAATCCTAACCCAAGCGTAAAATTATAATCAATATTTACAAGTTCCCTGAATGTTGCGTTTTTTGTCAAGCGGTCTTCCGACATGGCGTAAGTGTGGTACAGTGAGTTGTAGTATTTGGTGCTGAGAAGAAAGTTCAGATTCAGCACTTTGAAGATTTTATATGTCAGCCTAAGTCCCAAGTTGGCATCTATGTCGTATTTCTCCCCATATTTTCTGTATGGTGCATATAAAGTGAATCGTGTGTTGCCGGAAAACTTATCTTTTTTCCATGAAAACTGGACAATTCCGGATGCACCGAATTCCGATGCAATGTCCACACCTTTGCTCCAGTAATAATCACCGAGAATTGCTCTGCGGCTGTCGTCATTGTCGAAAGTGCAAGTTACAAATCTAAACGATGTTGGACTGATGCCAAGTGTGAAGAATGAATCTTCACTTTCACGGAAACGCCACTGAATGCCTGGCGCCACATCTATATAACCGGGTGACAGAAAACCACCCATTTTTGTGCCCACGGTTTCGTTGTTTACAGTTGTATAATGCATTATCGGCATTATGTCAGAATAGAATCCAGCATAAAAGTTGAGGTACATATTACCTGCCAAAACGTAGGCAGCTTCATTCCTGATATTCAGATTGTCGGATTTCTTTCTGAGTTTGCCAACAGCATCAAAATAATCATCATATACATATTTTAATAATGCATTTGAATGAAGATCGTAAACCCATTTTTCCCCTTTGTAGTGCAAGTTGTATTCAAGATATAAGGAGCCTGTAAATTCGTGAATGATTTTGTCAATGTTGTAATCAAAATCATGGGCCAGCGCAATGTTTGTAGTACCTTCGTGCCACCATTTCTTCGGCTCTTCCTTAAATTCATCGCTTAAATCAGTATTCAATGCATTGTTTTCCTGCGAATACAGCTGAGTAGTCATCAGCATGACAGTCATTACAAATAGTAATCTCACGTATGTAAATTTCATATCAATTAAAATTATTATTGTTGAATTAATATTGTTTATACTTAACTATGCAAATATATATTAAATTTTATTGTATTTTTGCATTTTAACAAATGGTTTGAGCTATTAAATGTAAAACAAATATAATCAGATAGTTATGAGTATTTATTCAATTTTTACTTTACCTATATACAGACTTGTGTTGATAGTGATGTTGGTGTTGGCGGTGTTTGTTTTCATTGCTTTGCAACATTTCAAGGCTGGCTATGGCTATCTTCGCAACTCAAAATGGGGGTTGGAAATCAACAACAAGGTCGGTTGGATGATAATGGAGGCACCTGTCTTTATATGTATGCTTTGGTTGTTTATATATACAAAGAGTTACACCAATGTGGCCGTCACTGTCATGACGATGTTATTTCTTGTTCATTATTTTCAACGTTCGTTTATCTTTCCGCTACTCATCCGAGGCAATAGCACGATACCTGTCACCATTGTGATTATGAGCATTATACATAATCTTGTGAATGTATATATGCAAGGCGGATGGTTGTTATTCCCAACTATCATAAAACCACAGCCATATCAGACAAGCTGGCTTTGGGACCCGCGTTTCATAATTGGAACGCTTATTTTCTTGTTTGGGTTTTATAACAATCTGAAATCCGATTATATTGTCCGACATCTTCGCAAGCCTGGCGACTCACAGCATTACATACCTATGGGAGGTATGTTCAAATATGTGAGTTCCGCCAACTATTTCGGGGAACTGGTTGAATGGTTTGGCTTTGCTGTTCTAACGTGGAGTCCGTCGGGACTTGTGTTTTTCCTGTTCACATTTGCCAATCTCGTTCCGCGTTCATCTGCTCTTTATGACAAATATGTCGAGGAATTCGGAAATGATTTCACAAAGTTGCACCGTAAAAAGTGCATTCCTTTCATATATTAGGCTTCTGCTTATTTGTTGCAACTTCTATTTGTAATTGATTCTTAATGCAATATGAGTGGGAAAAATTTTTTTTGTCAAAAATGAATCAATACGAAAAAAAGTATTATTTTTGCAGCGTCTTTTAAAGGAAAGGACAACGGGGTATAGCGTAGCCCGGCTTATCGCGCCTGCTTTGGGAGCAGGAGGTCGTAGGTTCAAATCCTACTACCCCGACATCGAAACCGACAGTTCATTGAATTGCCGGTTTTTTTGTTTTTAATTGCGATAGCTGCTTCAAACGATAATTCTATATCAAGAATCGTTGTGTCAGTGTCAATGACAGTAATTAATTTTGGCATATTCGACACACGATTTTTTTAAAAGATATTTTTTTCGTTAAATGTATTCATATTTGAAAAAAATGTTATTTTTGCAGCCGCAATAAAGAAAGCAACTTTGTCCGATGGTGTAATTGGCAACACGTCAGATTTTGGTTCTGAAGACTCCAGGTTCGAAACCTGGTCGGACAACTTCCCCTTGACACAGTCTTATTTTATGATGAATATCTGTCACGTGAACAGTAATTGTCAACGTGTATTTCCTGTCATCTGCATTGTTAATTTTTTTATGAAAATTGCTAACGGGTTAATCGGAAAAAAGTATAATTTTGCAATTTAATATTTTGATAATCTAATTTGTAATTATAATGGAAACAGCTGCTAAATATGACCCTTTGCAAATAGAGGACAAATGGTACAAATTTTGGAATGAGAACGGCTTTTTCTCTTCTAAACCTGATGATAGAAAACCTTATACTATAGTTATTCCGCCACCAAATGTTACGGGTGTGCTTCACATGGGACACATGCTCAACAATACGATTCAGGATGTTCTCATCCGTCGTAAGAGGATGCAAGGTTACAACGCCTTGTGGGTGCCGGGCACAGACCATGCTTCCATTGCCACTGAAGCAAAGGTGGTTGGCATGCTCAAAGAGCGCAAAATAAAGAAATCCGACCTCACCAGGGAACAGTTTCTGGAATATGCTTGGGAATGGAAAGAGGAACACGGCGGAATCATTCTGAAACAGCTTCGCAAACTCGGTGCTTCATGCGATTGGTCACGCACACGTTTTACTATGGATCCTGCTTTGTATGAGTCTGTTATCGATGTTTTCGTCGATCTCTACAACAAAGGTCTTATTTACAGAGGTGTTAGAATGGTCAACTGGGACCCTGTTGCTTTGACTGCAGTCTCCGATGAGGAAGTCATTTATGAGGAACAGCAGTCGAAACTGTATTACCTTCGCTACCCTATCGTCGGTGAAGAAAATCAGTGGGTTACAATAGCCACCACACGTCCTGAAACTATACTCGGCGATACTGCTGTCTGTGTCAATCCGCTTGACGAGCGTTTCCATCACTTGCACGGCAAGAAAGTGATAGTTCCTTTGGTGAACAGGGAAATTCCTATCATTGAAGACGAATACGTGGATATGCAGTTCGGTACTGGGTGTCTGAAGATTACCCCGGCACACGACATCAACGACTATAATATCGGTATTAAGCATCATTTGCCAAGCATCGACATTCTCAATGACAACGGTACGCTCAACGAGAACGCACAGCTTTATGTCGGCAAGGACAGATTCGTTGTCCGCGATGAAATAATAAAAGACTTGAATGCAGCAGGTTATGTTGTTAAGATAGAAAACTATGTCAACAAGATCGGACTTTCGGAACGTTCACATGCCGTTATAGAACCTAAACTGTCGCTGCAGTGGTTCCTGAAGATGGATAAGTTGGCAAAACCTGCCCTTGAACTTGTTGAGAATGGCACTATAAAGTTCCATCCTGAAAAATTCAAAAACACATATCGCTACTGGCTTTCCAACATCAAAGACTGGTGCATAAGCCGTCAGTTGTGGTGGGGACAGAGAATACCAGTTTATTATCTGCCTAACGGTGACATGTTTGTGGCTCATTCCAAGGAAGAAGCATTCAAGCAAGTTGAGGAAAAATTCGGCAACGGTAAATTCACAATTGACGATATTGAACAGGATAAGGATGTACTTGACACATGGTTCTCGTCATGGCTCTGGCCAATTTCAGTGTTTGATGGAATAAGATATCCTGACAATGATGAAATTAAATATTACTACCCTACCAGCGATCTTATTTCTGCTCCGGATATCATTTTCTTCTGGATTGCAAGAATGATTATGGCCGGATGGGAATATCGTAAGGAAGTTCCGTTCAAAAATGTCTATATCACTGGTATTGTGAGAGACAAATTTGGCCGCAAGATGTCCAAATCTCTCGGCAATTCTCCTGATCCGATTAAACTCATCGAACAGTATGGCGCAGATGGTATTCGGTCAGGTGTGTTGTTCACATCACCTGCAGGCAATGACCTTCCGTTTGACGAAAGCCTCTGTGAACAAGGTAGAAATTTTTCAAATAAGATATGGAATGCCACCCGATTGGTTAGCGGATGGAAGGTTGACGAAAACAAGCCGCAGCCTGACTATTCAAAAGTTGCTTGCGAATGGCTCCGTTCAAAAATCGACATGTCGCTGATTCACATTGACGAACTGTTTAACGAATATCGTATTTCCGAGGCACTTATGGCGACATACAAACTCATTTGGGATGATTTCTGCTCATGGTATCTTGAGATAATCAAACCGCCTTATGGTGAGTTGATGGATAAGACCACTTATCAGAATGCTGTCGATTTCCTTGAAGAATTGATGCAAATTCTCCATCCTTTCATGCCTTTTGTCACTGAGGAAGTATGGCACAACATCAAACCACGTGATGAAAATGAAAGCATTATGGTTACCAGAATGCCTGAAGCAACTTCATACAATGCGTCAATTCTTTCGCAGTTCGAGTTTGCGGCTGAGGTTATCGCTGCAATCCGGACACAGCGTGTTGAAAAGAATATCAAGCCAAAACAGCCTATCACACTTTATATCAAGAAAAACAACAATGAGGCCAAGGATGAGACATTTGACAGTGTTGTGAGCAAACTGACCAACATTGAAAAAATTGAATACGTGAGCGAAAAGGTTGACGGTGCTTTATCGTTTATTGTAAGATCCACAGAGTTTTACATCCCAATCCCATCTTCGATAGATGTTGCGGCGGAATTGGATAAGTTACAGAAGGAATTGGAATACGCTCAAGGATTTTTGAAGGCTGTCGAAAAGAAACTCAACAATGAGCGATTTGTATCGAGTGCTCCTGAGAAGGTTGTGGCTATGGAGCGCAAGAAAAAAGAAGATGCCACCAACAAGATAGCTGTTATAGAAGAACAGATAAGAAATTTGAAAGGTTAATTCTTAATTCAAAAAAAATTCTTGTTGGAATAGGTATAGAAACGAAAAAAATATTACCTTTGCAGCGCAATTCTGAAAGGTGAATTGTTTTCATAAATTAGTGTTTTTAATTTTTAAGTAGGAGAGGTGGGTGAGTGGCTTAAACCAACAGTTTGCTAAACTGTCGTACCTAATCACGGGTACCGGGGGTTCGAATCCCCCCCTCTCCGCCAGAAAATCTCATAAGTCATTACAGACTTGTGAGATTTTTTTTATCTCAAAAAATTACAGGGACATTCGGCAGGTTTTTTTTGCGTTTAGAAAAATTGCTATTACTTTCTCTCAACGTCTGCTTATGAAATTCCGTTCACGCGAGAGTTTTACAAGTATGTGCCATTGTAACCAAGTGATAAAATCTTTGCGCATTTGAAGGAGTTAGAAGCAAATGAAACATACTCTCCGTACCCGCTCTCATCACGGCGCTCGTATTGGCGCGGCTCGGGTGTCTCGTGCTTGGACAGCCCGTAGGTCTTGCGGCAGCGCTCCACCATGTTGTACACTGTCTTCTCACTCACCTCGGGCAGGGTCGGAAAGTTCTCTTTGAGCCGGTCATGAATTGCAGCCGCCGACAGCGTCGCGTCGCGCTCCAACTGGCTCTTGACAAAGGGCATATACACATCCAGCTTGCGGGTGCGGTTCCCCGTGCCATCCAGCCACTTGAAGTACTCGCTCTCGCTCATCGACAGGTACTTCCGCACTGTCTCCCGATGTATCCCTAAAATACGGGCTATCTTGCTCTTGTTGTAGCCCTCGTCTTCACTTAATGTCTTGATTTTGCTCCACATAACAGTCTTGTTTTTGATAATCTCTCTTTTCCGCATCTTTGGCTCTTTTATGTTCGACTTCTGTGTCCTTAATTCAATGCAATGATACACCTTTGTCGATTCTTATTTGCCAAAAATTGACGGTTTTTATTTACCAAAAACTGACGACGCAAAATTACCGATTACAACGTGTCAACTTTCGGAAAAGAAAAAAATTGAAAAAGACGAAAAATGTCTACTTTTGTAAATCAAAACACTAAAAAAAGACAGCCAATGTCAACTTTTGAAAAAACTAAAAACTAAAAAAAAATTTTTGTGTCTACTTTTTGCAAGCAGTACAATATTGGGGAAGTAAAAGGTTGGTATCCTACTTTCTAAAACAAAATAACCGTATTGTATCCTACTTTTTAAAACAAAAAACCGGCAATGTATCCTACTTTTTGAAACATTTTTATATTTTTGCATCTTCAAATCATAGAGCTGATGTTTAAAAGGGATATACAGAATGAATTGGAAATGTGGAAGAAAAGTCCACGGAGGAAGCCTTTGCTCATCAGAGGTGCGAGGCAGGTCGGCAAAACGACCGTGGTGAATGCGTTTGGGCAAAGCTACAACAACTATCTTTATTTTAACTTGGAACGAGCTGACCACAGGGCGCTTCTTGAAAAAGATATGCCATTGGACATGTTGGTTGAGCAGTTTTTCCTTTTCCACAGGCATCAGCATCTGGAGGGATGCACACTGATTTTCATTGACGAGATACAAAATTCGCCGAAGGTCATTTCCAAACTTCGATATTTCTACGAGGATAGGCCTGACCTGCATGTTATTGCAGCAGGGTCGCTTCTGGAGAGCATAGTCGATGTGAATTTCTCATTTCCAGTCGGAAGGGTTGATTATTTACCCATGAGACCTTGCTCTTTCCGTGAGTTTGTGTGCGCTATGGGTAAAGATCATCTTTTGGAGGTGGCGAGGTTACCCGATATGGCGGATGTGGTACATAACGAGTTGATGTCATATTTCAACACATATTTGCTTGTGGGCGGGATGCCCGCCGCAGTTCAGGCATATAAGGAAAAACGGGACTTGTTGGCATTTGACGATGTATATGAGACACTGCTACAGGCTTACCGCGATGATGCCGAAAAATATGCGCAAGCCGGCAAACTGTCGGAGGTCATCCGTTTTATTCTGGAACACGGATGGGGGGCGGCTGGAGGCACAATCACCTTAAGCGGCTTTGCCAATTCTGACTATAAGTCACGGGAAGTGGGCGAGGCTTTCCGCCTGATGGAGAAAGCGATGCTGCTCGAATTGGTCTATCCCGTCACAAATACAGTGGTGCCTGCCATTCCAGAGACCAAACGGCAGCCAAAACTGATATGGCTTGACACGGGATTAGTCAACTATGCAGCCAACATCCGAAATGATATCATTGGAGCCGATGACATTATGGATGTGTGGAAAGGTAAAATTGCCGAACATGTGGTGTCGCAGGAGCTGCTTACACTCAACCATAAAATAAGCCAACGCCGCCAATACTGGTTAAGGGGAAAAGGTGGGGAAACCGCTGAAGTTGACTTTATATGGACTATTGATTCCCGGATAATACCCATAGAGGTTAAGTCGGGGCGAAATTCGCATCTCCGGTCCTTACATTCGTTTATCGACCTCTCGTCCACGGATGTTGCCGTGAGGGTGTGGTCCGGCCCCCTGTCGATAGACGATATGCAGACGACCATAAAGAAAAAGAAGTTCCGTCTCATCAATCTTCCGTTTTACCTTGTTGGTGATATGGAACGGATTGTAAGACAAAACATGTAGAAAATAAAAATTAGAAGATATGGAAACGGATAACCTTGACGCTTTAGTTGAAAGTATAGGCCAACTTGTTCTTATGCAGAACGAGGATAATGACTTGAAGGCTGCTGAACTCTATCGTGCTATGTTCGCCACCGCAATCTTCCCCAAGGCATTCCAATTTTTATTTTACGAATTCATATTATCCCATTTTCAATCATCAGTACGATTTCTTCGATTTCCTTGTCTTCTCCTTCAGCATCGTATTTGCTTTTCAAGTTATAGCCCCACAGTCTTGCTATCGCCTGATAGAAAAAGGCAGAGAAACCTCCCCGGAAATCTTTAATGACTTGATATGAGGATTTGCTGCACTCGCGGTCAATTAGCTTAATCAGAACAATACCCTGACTTGATGTGAGGTTTTTGACCTGGTTGCCGTATTTTGTCCATAGTTCATTTTCGATAATGTCGAAATATGTGTCCCTGGCTTTTTTTGTCGGCAGTGTGTCAAGGATTGGCGCGTATGATTCGAGCAGTTCGCCGGCAGTTTTAGCAAGCGGATACACCTTTATCACATTTTTCATGAGTTTGTTGTACCGTATTTCTTCACGCTTATTTGCGAAATGTTTCTCGGGTAGTACAGTCACAGGTTTGAGGTCACAGTGAAGCACTGTGTCACCGTCCTCTATCTGAATTGTCATAATGAAAGGATTATACCGAACTGAATCCGTGTTTTCCTGTGCGAAGGATGATTGTAGTCCGGCAAAAAAAACAAATGATATGACAACTATATAATTTGCAATATATTTCATCATGGCAACATTGTTTTACAATGTTATATCCAAAATCATGCCAAAATGATTATTTGTCTTCTGCATGACTTTATAGCGCCATTTTCTTCACGTTGATTCTTGACAGTTTTTCCTCAGCATATTCTTTGGTGATTCTGAGGCTTTTCACGTCTTCCATGGAAGGAAGTTCGAACATGGCGTCGTCGAGTATGGCTTCCATGAGCGAACGGAGTCCTCTTGCACCAATTTTCAGTGACAAGGCTGTATTGACAATCGTTTCAATTGCCTCATTGTCGAAGGTGAGTTTTATGCCGTCCATCTTGAAAAGATGGATATACTGTTTCGTCAAGGCATTTTTCGGTTCGATAAGGATACGTTTCATGTCATCGCAGCTTAATTCGTTAAGATGGGCGATGACAGGCATACGTCCGACTATTTCAGGAATAAGTCCGTATGACTTGAGATCCTGATGAGAAATATACTGGAGAAGATTATCTCTGTCAACAGAGTCTTTTTCAACATTGTAGCCGACTATGTTTGTACGCAGGCGTGAGGCTATGTTGCGTTCGATTCCGTCGAATGCCCCACCGGCGATAAACAATATGTTTTTGGTGTTTATCTGTATGAATTCCTGTTCCGGATGTTTTCTGCCGCCTTGTGGCGGAACGTTGACGATAGTTCCTTCAAGTAGTTTGAGCAGTGCCTGCTGGACACCTTCACCGGACACATCTCGAGTTATGGATGGATTGTCACTTTTTCTTGAAATCTTGTCGATTTCGTCAATGAAGACTATACCCTTTTCAGCGGCTTCAACGTTATAGTCGGCAACCTGAAGCAGACGGGTGAGTATGGTCTCCACATCTTCACCCACATAGCCGGCTTCAGTGATTACTGTTGCATCGGCAATGCAGAACGGTACATCAAGCATCTTGGCTATAGTCTGTGCCAGCAGTGTTTTGCCCGTACCTGTCGGTCCGACGAGGATAACATTCGACTTGTCTATTTCAAGTTCCTTATCCTTTTTGTTGTTTTTGAGTTTGTCAGTATATATGATGCGTTTATAGTGGTTATATACTGCAACTGAAAGAATACGTTTGGCTTCATCTTGACCGATAACGTATGTGTCAAGAAACTCTTTGATTTCCAGTGGCTTGCGTAATTTTTCATCTAATGCAAGCTTCTGGGTCTTTTTATGTGTCTTGTTTTTTTCATCTTCGAGGGATTCCTCGATAATTTTGTGGCCGAATTCTATACAGTCACTACAAATGAATACTCCAGCGACATTTGATGCGAACAACTGTCCCTGAATTTCCTTTCTTGACCTTCCGCAAAAAGAGCAATAATCCATTAATGAGCTTGTTTGACGAGAATATCGTCAATCATTCCATAGTCCTTAGCCTCCTGAGCTGTCATCCAACAGTCGCGGTCGGCATCAGCCCAGATTTTTTCAAAAGGCTGTCCTGAATGGTTGGCGATTATCTGATATAGTTCCTTTTTGAGTTTGATTATTTCATTTGCTTCGATTTCTATGTCTGATGCCTGTCCTTCTGCACCACCCATCGGCTGATGAATCATGACTCTTGAGTGAGGCAGTGCGCTGCGCTTGCCTTTTTCGCCAGCACAGAGCAGTACAGCAGCCATAGATGCAGCTATACCTGTACAGATGGTTGACACAGGTGAGTTGATATACTGCATTGTATCATAGATTCCGAGTCCTGAATATACTGAACCTCCAGGTGAATTCACGTAGATGCTGATGTTGCGGCTCGGATCACTTGACTCGAGGAAAAGCAACTGGGCCTCAATGATATTGGCAACTTCATCATCTATAGGAACACCGAGAAATATGATTCTGTCAACCATAAGACGTGAGAAGACATCCATCGTTGCAACGTTGAGCTGGCGTTCCTCAACAATCATTGGCGATATATAACTGTTTGAGACTGAATTGACAAGGTTCGACCTCAATTTTCTGTTTATTGCAGATGTATAATTGCTTAAAGTCACACTGCTTATACCCCTGTTGTAGAAAGCATATTTCTGAAAGTCGTTTTTCATAATCTGTAAAAATTATAGTGTAATTATTTGTTTTCTGTTTCAGCAGGTTTCTCCTCAGCTGGCTTATCTTCTGCTGGAGTTTCAGGAACAGGATAAAGTATCTTTATGAAATCCATATAACTGGTTTCCTTGGTCTCAATTTGCATCTTATCACCGAAAAGTTTGATGATATTAGCTTCCATCAAATGGTCATAGACACTGTTTATCTGTTCGAGGTTTTCTTCCTTGCTCATGAAATCATCAACGAAAGTTGCAGCTCTTTGTTCGGACTCCTTGTCTTCGGCATCCATGCCAGTCTGACCAATGAACAATGAAATCAGATGCTTTCTCACATCATCTTTAGTGACATTTAACTGGTTCTGCTTTACAATCAGATTTTCAATCACCTGCCATCTTATGCTTTTTGCATATTTTTCTTCGAAATCGGCATCAAGTTCCTCTTTGGTGATGGAATTCTTATCGTCTTCGTTTTGTCTTGATAGAATCCAGCGTTTCATGAATTCCTCAGGAAGCGGGAAATTGTATTTTTCAACTAAAGCGTCAATGCAGTCATTCATGAACTTTTTGTCGGTTTCTGAGGAGAAAGAAACTTTCGCATCGTTTCTTATCTTGTCTTCGAATTCTGCCATAGAATGAATGTTGCCGTTAGGAAATACTTTGTCGAAGAATTCTTCGGATATTTCGGCAGGCACTCTTCTTGTGATTCTGTCAATAGTATATGAAAAATCCGATTTCATGTTTTTGGCAATGTTGACGTTGATATCAAGCATTCTAGCCACTGCGTTTTCATCGTTGAAATATTCCATCGGGTTGAATATGATTGTGTCACCTTGTTTCATTCCGATGAATTTTTTGCGGTTTTCCTCATCTTCTATTTTATTGACGGAGATTGACGCTGAATGGGTTATGCCGTTTTCGAGAACATTTTTGTCCCCATCAAGTTGAATGAATTGTCCAAAAAGGTTGTCTCCTGCTTCAACTGTTTCAGGTTCAATGTCTTTACCCATTCTCATGCGGGTGTCGTCAACATATTTTTTTACCATGTCCTCACCGATTAGGATTTCATATCGGGTAACAGGTTTCAATCCGTCAAAAGTGACGTCAAACTGAGGTTCAAGGGCTACATCGAAGTAAAAGTCAAAATTTTCCATTACATCGAAATCAATCTGCTCCTGTTTGTCGCTGCTGTTCATCGGACTGCCGAGTATGTGCAGGTCATTGTCGGCGATATATTTGGACAGTTGTTCCGAGACAAGTTTATTCACTTCATCAGCGGTTACTGCGCTGCGGTACATTTTGCTTATAAGACTGAAAGGCACTTTACCTGGTCTGAAACCCGGCATATTGGCACGTTTCTGATAATCTTTCAATATTTTGTCAACATTAGCTGAATAGTCAGCTTTTTGCATTTCAATTTTAATTGTTGCTGTAAGTTTGTCTTCAGCAGTTTCTCTTGTAATATTCATATATTCCTTATTCGAGTTATTATTTGAAAAAAGTGCGGATGAGGGGACTCGAACCCATACTCCTTTCGGAACTAGATCCTAAGTCTAGCGCGTCTACCAATTTCGCCACACCCGCAATTAAAAAAGCGGTTGCAAAGGTAGATATTTTTTTTCAAAAATGAAACAGGTAAAAATCATTTATCTTGGCAACTGCCTAAAAGTTCGTCAGCGAGCACTATTGCAGCCATTGCCTCCACAACTGGCACTGCACGCGGGACACAGCACACATCGTGATATCCAGTGATTTGCAATATGTCATTCTCCCCTTTCTTGTTGACAGTATGCTGTGGTTGCATTATTGAGGCAATTGGTTTGAAATGTACCGTCAGGATGATATCCTCACCGGTGGAAATGCCACCGATGATGCCGCCGGCATCGTTTTTTGCAGGTCTTACAGTCTTTGTTCTTTCATCGGAAATATATGGGTCATTGTGTTGGCTTCCTCTCATTTTGCCGGCTTCGACCCCTCTTCCGATTTCAAAGGCTCTTGCCGCCGGAATGCTCATTATTCCATACGCGAGAGCAGCATGCAGTTTGTTGAACACAGGCTCTCCTACCCCAGCCGGGAAATTCTTTATTATGCACCTTACACTCCCACCTATGGAATCCCGCTGCGCTTTGATATCCATAAGCAGAGCTTTCATTTGACTGTTGAGATCCTGTTTGAATGTGGTTTGAACAATGTCTCCAATAGAATATGCCCATGTCTGAAATTCAACTTCATCTTTAGATGATTTTTGGATTAGTCTGTTTATCAGCATCTTTGCAAATGAACCGGCAATTACGCGTGTTACTGTCTCACGTGCCGAAAATCTTCCACCGCCGTTAGGGATGGTTTCTCCATATTTCTTTTCATAAACGAAATCAGCATGGGACGGGCGATAAAAGTTTTTCAAATAATCGTATTTGGAACCATCCATTTCGCCATTGTTCACGCGTATGACAATGTTTTCCCCATCAGTTACACCTTTGTCAATACCAAAAAGAACGTGATATGTGTCACGTTCTTTCCGTTGTGTGTCATATTCGTTGTGTGGACGACGTCTTGCCAAGTCACTGTCAATCAGATTATAATCGACATATATTCCTTTCGGAAAGTTTTTTATGACCAGTTCCATGAATTGGTCATGCGAAGCGCCTGAGGTTTCTATGACGAGATGTCGTCCAAAAGTTTCACAATTCATTTATCTGACAATAATCTTTCTTGTTTCAGTTTTTCCGTCAGCCAGTCGGATTTCAATGAAAACTATCCCTGATAGAATGTTTTTCACACTCATTTTTGCGAAATAGTCATTTACTGAGATATCGTTTATGCAGCGACCGGCAATGTCAAGGACACGTATTGTGCTGATAGGCTGCATCTTGCATGAAACATTGATTTCATCATCCGAAGGGTTGGGATATATTCGAGTGAAAGACAGGTTTTCTTTATCATTTATCCCATCAAGTTCATTTAAAGATGCGCCGAAATCAGGGATTCCATAACCATAATAGATGCTTGTATTGGGATATCTGTCGGCGTGTTGTTGGACAATGTCCATCATTTCTGCGGGTGTTGTCATAGGAGAAGCCTGGATGAGACATGCCACCATGCCGCAGGTGATAGGACTTGATATGGAAGTTCCGGCGGAATATTCGATTGTGCCGTTTGCATTGATAACGGTGCAGTACAGACCACATGCGGCCACATTAGGCTTTGGATCCCCGGCGCCATTTGGACCGAGGGAGCTGAAACTTGCTATATTCCCTTGAGGGTCAACGGCAGCAATTGCCATGCCTTCGACTGCATCGGCAGGAGTTCCAATCCATGGCCATTCCTCGTCACCATTGGAGTTCCCGGCACTGACCACCACATGAACACCGCGTTCTGTGAGCCGTTTTACAGCTATTGATGAAATGCAAGTATTGCCGTCCATCTGTGAATAAGGGATTTGCATGTTAGGGTCGTCAAAAGTGGAATAGCCGAGTGATGAGTTGACGATGTCAGCTCCGATGCTGTCAGCCATTTCGGCACCTACTATCCAGTTGTATTCTTCGACAAGATATTCAGTCGCACCGTCTTCGGTTCTGATAAAGGCGTATGAGGCATCCGGAGCTGTGCCGACAAAGGAGCCCGGACTGTTGACTGCCATGGTTGAAGTTACTGCAGTACCGTGAGTATGGCTTGAGCCACTGTAGATATTGCCGCCTATTTCAACGATGTCCTTTTCAAACACTACCCTGCCGGACTCGAAAAGCGGCTGAAATTCAGGAATCTGATTTAGGTTTCTGAATCCGGCGTCAATGACCGCTATAAGTATGCCCTCACCCCGATAACCGGCATCGTGGACGAGCACACCGTTAATTTGTTCTATCTGAGCTGACGCAGCACCGTAATCAACTTTGTTGTTTCCACCAGAATATTCTTGATAAAACTCATTGTCCCATTTTGAGTTGTTATGACTCTGTGTCTGAATCTTGTCAAGTGAAGGTTTGATATAAACTATCGAATCCACGTACGGCAATTCACTGATCTGCTGGATGACATTGTCGGTTGCACATACTATTGCAAGATTACCCCATCGGCTTGTCCATTTCACGAAAGCGCCTGTGGCGGTAAGTCCGGCAACGTATGTCGGACTTACTGGCAGGTCGTCTTCATTAACAGCCATTCCTCGCATTGCACGTCTGTCCAAAGCTCTTTGCGAAAGAAACTCAAGTGGATTGTCAACGCTGTAAGGAGTGCCGTTCTTGTCTGTGAAATACACTGCATATTGTGGTGCATCCAGCACGGAATCCTCCATGATGGCCTTTTTTGTCTGGGCATTGCAGATGAAATTTGCTGCAAAAAGCAAAAGCAATAACGGAAAAAGAACCCTTCTCATGATTACTTGCCGTTATTGAAAATAATGTTTACAGTTTTGATGATGTCAAACACATTAATTACACCATCAATATTGACATCAGCGTTGCTGAAGATGAACGGATGCGGGTCACTTTCAAGGATATAACTAACCATACTCATTAAATCGCTTACGTTTACGATTCCGTTGTTGTCAGCATCGCCCATGATACCAGTAATATACAGGTCAACGCAGACTTCTTCGGTGAGTTCTGAACGGCAGCCATCGGAATAATCAGCTTCAATTGAATAACAGTAAATCCCAGGATCAAGTCCTTCATCTGTATATGTCGTTCCGTAAACCAAATCAATGTTCACGCCATCCCTAAATATCAGATAGTAGCTTGGAGTTGCATCTTCAGGAGCCTCCCATGTGAGAGTGATGTAGTCGCCACCGAGTTCAGAATCAATATTTACAGGTGCAAGACAGTAAACAGGAAGATTTCCTCCGCTGCATGAAACGACAAATGATGTAATCACACCTGAAGACGGATGACTTATGGAATATATTTGTGTGCCGTCTTCGTATGTCACGTCGAATGAACATTCTGAATCCCAACTGCCTGACTGCCAGGTAAGTGTCACAGTTGTTCCTGTTGATACGCCCACCGTATATGTTGCTGAACTTCCTGAAGCTATGGTCATAGTCTGTGATGGACTGCTATCGCTGAAAGTTGCAATTAAATTAGCACCGTTCCAGCCGTCCCCGTAAGAATCGTGAAGATTGAATATGATGTTGCAGGTGTTTTGGAATGAGAATTCAATGTTTTGTGAATAGTTTGAACCGTTCAATGCCAAGTTGAAAGGAAGGTCGAGGGTTGATGGGTCGGCATCTTCACTTAAGGTTATATTGAAAGAAGAATACCGGAAATTGTCACCTGCAATTGTACCATAAAGTTTTGACGGTGTGTTGATTGTAATCAGATCGGAAGTGGATGAGAGCGCACCATACATACTAACTGCTGGTCTGTTGCCTTCATTGAGGACATATACATACATGTCGGCTGTTTCACCCGGGTCAAGAATATTGTCGCCGTTGTCATCATTGATTATGGCGGTAGCATAGAGAACGAGATACGGATTATATGCGATTATTTCGAGATTGGAAACTATGTTTCCGGTGTTGCATTCTATTGTGCCTACCACTTTTGCAGAGTACTTAGGCATAGCGTCTTCGGAAAGAGTTACTGTAAATGCGTTCGGAATGGTACGTGTTTCGTTGGCAGTGAAGTCGGCAAGCTCGATTGGCTCGGAATCCAGTGTTATGAAAGGATCTGTTGTTGCGAAAGAAAGTACGATATCGGAAACCACATTGTCGGTTTTGTTGAGGATTATAACGTCAACGCTTGCAGTTTCACCAGGGTTAAGGTAACCGTCGTTGTTGCCTGATTCATCATGTATTACCATTCCCTTGAATTTGAGGTCGCCGATAGCGAGAACACCTTGGAGAGCTTCTGCATAATCAGGAATGCCCCATCCGTAAGCATTGTCATGGACTGGGTATCTGTTGCCGGTTGCATTAACGATGTTCAGGACTTCTTCTGGAGTCACTGAAGGATTCGCCTGAAGCAGACATGCTATCATGCCTGAAGTGATAGGACATGCAAAAGAAGTACCGCTGGCTGTTGATACATTGCCTGAAGGCGTGATGACTGTGCTGTTGTAGCCGAGTGCCAGTACGTCCGGTTTAGGGTCACCGGCGCCATTAGGGCCTATTGAGCTGAAGTATGCGATGCTTCCGGAGGAAGTGCAGGCGCCTACGCAGAGAACTGATGTTGGATCTGAAGGCGTTGAAACCCATGGGAATGATTGATCGCCTGTATTACCAGCACTGACGGAAACGAAAATTCCTCTTGCGACTGCTGCCATGGCACCAATACTTGAAGGGGTTGTTTCACCGTCAAGGTCTTCGTGAGTGAAATCCATTGATGAATCATCGAATGACTGATATCCCAATGAAGAGGTTATAAGATCTGCCCCTATGCTGTCGGCTGCCTCCGCGCCTACTACCCAGTAGTAACATTCTATCAGGTATTCTGTATCCCCATCTTCAGTTCTGATAAGAGCAAACTCTGCGTCAGGAGCAGTTCCAACCATCTGTCCGGGTAATTTTGCACCGATACAAGAAAATACATTTGTACCGTGATTGCTTGTGTTGGAAGCATAAACACTCCCACCCGGATTTACCACATCCTGTGTGTAAAGCAATCTTCCTTCATTATAGATATGGCTCATGGCAGAAACATTGTTGGCATTGTTGAAGCCACCATCGAGAATTGCTATCAGAACACCCTGACCGGTATATCCCTGCTGGTGAACAGGAATACCATTTATCTGGGATATCTGCCCGTATGCATTGCCATAGTTATAGTCAGTTTTTGCGCCTTTTTCCAACGGCTTTATCTGAGAATCCAATTTGTTCGCAAACTTTGACGGCTCTTTGGAATTGGCCGGTGCGACATAAACGACTTCAGAAACAAAGTCAAGTCCTGCAATTTGGTTTGCTACATTTTGAGTGCAGGAAACAATGGCACAGTTGAGCCAGCGACTGGTGTGAATCAGTGTCGCACCAAGTGATGTGACCTGCTGTACGTATGATGGATTTACAGGCAGATCCTGTGTGTTGACTGCAATGCCAAATCTTGCTCTGCGAGCTATTGAACGTTGCGAGAGAAATTCCTCAGGATAGTTAATGCTGTAAGGAGAGTTGTTTTTGTCGGTAAAATAGACGGCGTATTTGTTCGCCATCAGGTCAAATGATGTCAGTGAAAGCATGAGCAACACTGCGAGTAATGTAATTTTCTTGGTCATTTTTATTTGATTATAGTTATTAATATCCTATTTCATTTATTCGGTGCAAAGTTAATTTTATTTTTGATAGATGAAATCCTTTGTCTCACTTTTTGCAAAGTTATATGGGAAAAAATGTTTAAGTTTGCAGAATGAATATTCATTGCAGACTTTGCAAAGGCATAATCAAAGAAATATGACAGATAATAAAGTTGAACAGATGCGCGAACTGATAGCAAGTCTAAATAAGGCATCTGAGGCATATTATGGCGGAAAACCGGAAAGGATGACCGACTTTGAATGGGACGCCATGTTCGACCAACTGAAGAAACTTGAGGAAGAGACAGGAATTGTGCTTGAAGACAGTCCCACCCACAATGTTAGTTCGGCTCCGGAAAACGGTCAGAAAGAAGCTCATGAGTTTCCCGCCCTCTCGTTGGCGAAAACCAAAAGGCCGGAAGATATTGTGAAATGGGCAGAAGGACGTCCGATATGGATGAGCTGGAAACTCGATGGACTTACCTTGGTGGTCACATACGACAACGGCAGACTTACAAAGGTCGTCACAAGAGGTGACGGACATATCGGCACAAATATCACTCATCTTGCATCTGCTGTTAATGGTATTCTTCCTGAAATAAAGGAAAAAGGACACGTTGTAATCCGTGGCGAGGCAGTGATTAGCTATGAGGATTTTGAACGTTTCCGCTTGGAATCGGGTGAGAGTTATGCCAATCCGAGAAATCTTGCCAGCGGCTCATTGACGCTGAAGGATATCGAGGAAGTGAAACGCCGCAGAATACATTGGATTCCATTCACACTCGTTTATTCCGATAATGAGATTGTTTCATGGGGCAAAAGAATCGATTTTCTTTCGGAGCAAGGGTTCTCAACTGTTGACAAAGAATTTGTGGGTAATCCTGACTTTCAGAATATTGAGACATTGATTGAAAGATGGACGCATAAAGTCACATCCAACGAGAACCCCTATCCTGTGGATGGTCTCGTAATCACATTTGATGATACGGACTATGCAAATACAGGCAGTATCACAGGACATCATGCCACACGAGCCGGATATGCTTTCAAATGGGAAGATGAATCCGCAGAAACCACACTTGACCATATTGAATGGAGTTGTGCCGCATCGACAATAACCCCTGTCGCAGTATTCGACCCCGTCGAATTGGAAGGCACCATCGTAAAACGCGCAAGTCTCTGCAATATTTCTGAATGTGAGCGACTTGGAATGGGTGACAGAGGTACAGTGTTATCAGTTATCAAGTCTAACAAGATAATTCCAAAGGTAATCAATGTGGTTAAGACTAACGGTGAATTTCATGTGCCTGAAACGTGTCCTATATGTGGTTCACCAGCAACAGTCCGCATTTCCGACAATTCTGACACAAAAACACTGCGATGCACCAACCCCGACTGTGCCGCAAAAAAACTGCGGAAATTTACCAGGTTCGTTTCCAAACAGGGCGTCAATATTGATGGAATTTCGGAAAGCACACTTGACCGTTTCATCAATGAGGGGTGGATAAAAAACTATGCTGACATATACAGATTGATGGAACATAGGGAGGTAATGATGAGACTTGACGGATTCGGCGAAAAAAGTGTCCGGAACCTTTCGGAGGCAATCAGACGTGCAAGGACAGTCACAGATACGGGAATGATTTACGCCTTGAGCATTCCTATGGTCGGTCCCGATGTTGCCAAACGTCTGCTCTCTGAATATACTTTCAAAGACCTGTTCCAAAAAGCACAGGAAACATCTGATGAGGAATTCTTTTCGTCAATAAATGGAATAGGTCCGGAGAAGAGTAAGGCATTCGTGCAATGGTGTCATGATGCGGAGAATATGCGAATATTCGGACTTATAATGGAGGAAGTGCAGATTAAGGAAACTCAGAAAACTGCTTCAGGCAACAAATGTAACGGACTGACGTTCGTCATAACTGGAGATGTTCATCACTACAAGAATCGCGATGAACTTAAGGCATACATTGAATCGCAGGGCGGAAAAGTGACAGGTTCTGTTTCAAAAAGCACAAATTATCTCATCAACAACGATTTGCAGAGTACCTCTGGAAAAAATCAGAAGGCACGTCAACTTGGAATACCAGTGATTTCAGAAGATGAGTTTATGCGGAGATTTGAGGATTCTGCTGCCGCATCACCAACACCGCCTCATACAGAGATATTACTCTTTTGACATGCAATGCTTATCTGTTTAATATTTTAAGCAGTGCTTCTATCTCACTTTTGTGGCTGCCTTTTACAATGACATGGTGGTTGCCGATACTTTGTTCAAGGAAATAATTCAAAGGTTCGGCAAGACGAAGGAGCATCTGTGTTCTGCACATATTTGGGTTCGAAGTGCATTCCAATAATTTTGCATCGGATATGAAATAACGTTCCATATTCCGGCCGCCGCATTTGAGTATTGTAACATCCTGCGGACTGACAATTCCTTCTATGGCAACTCCGCTAAGTGATTCATAATGAGAACGGATGATATATTTTTCTGTAATGCATGGGGCAATGGTGCAATGCGCAAAAATCATTTTATGATTGTCGTTGTCGATAATTTTTGACGGATTGGCCATGAAACTTGGCTCGTTTGTCACGGCCTTGACAACAAGCATGGTCAGGATGGTCTGTATATCCCCTTCGCAACCAGCAGGAAAGCCTTCTTCATTTAATATGGCTAAGGCTAAACAGCCTGTTGTTTTAGTTATTGGTATTAAATCGAAGCAATTGAGTGTGAAAGCATTAAGCCTATTGTCTTCAATTATTTGTTTAATTGCTTTATATAGTCTCATTGCCTTGAGCACATCATCTCTGTTCGGCTCTATCATCTTGATGGAATTATTAATAAATTTATCAGCCAATTTTTCCACTTCAACATCCTCAATTTTCTCATACCTGCTGATGACATCATCCAATGGCAGATCAACGAGTTTTACATTCCATTTGTCTTCAATGAACTTATAATCGATGTTGCTTGCTATAAGCCAGCTTGACGGTTTGCCGATAACACCGACCCTCTGTCCTTGAAGCCTCTGCAAGGCATTGTATGCCAACACATAATCTGAGATAGTACGCATCATATAGTTCAAGTCTCCATGAATGACTCGTCCGTTACGGTTGTTCAGTCGCATCCATGAAAGTATTTCCAACGATGCCGCAAAGGAATTCTTCAGTCCGTCAGCTATTAAAAGCACGTATTTCGGCAGTTTGTCAATCACAGCTGAGACAAGCTCTTCCACCCCGCCACTTCCTATGAAGACCATAGTTGCTCCTTCTTCCAAAGGTTTCTCCAAATCTTCCGGGTTAACATAATGTATGTCATATTCAGCATTCAGTCTGTCGAGAATATCCTTATGTTCTTCTAATGCAGTCTCTTGCTTTGAGAGTTGTGAGACAAAAATTATCAGGTTCAGTTTCATATATTTTTCTTTGGCGGTGCAATGTTACAAAAAAATCCGATATGGAATATTCATGCAAAAAAATATTTGATCGTCGTTTGTAATTTGTAAGAAAAAAATATATTTTTGCTGTTTGTAAGAAAAGTTATAAAAATTATACAAATATTATGGTTTCGGATACAGAAAAATACATTTTCGGAGTGGTGAAAGTGGGTGAAAAGGGACAGATAGTCATCCCTAAAGAGGCACGTGAGATTTACGGCATAAAGACAGGCGACAGCCTGCTGGTACTTGGTGATAAAAGAGGCATGGCCGTGGTGAAAACAGAAATTTTTCAGGATAAGATAAGCGAAATGCTTGGGGGGGAATGATTATGGAACGTAAACATTGGATTGACAATCTTCGCTGGACAACTGTGCTTTTGGTGCTGTTGTACCACGTAATTTATTTCTACAACAACAAAGGGGTTTTCGGTGGCATTGGCGGTTTTGGCCATTACCCCGAGGTGCCTCAGTATCAGGATGTGCTGATGTATGTTCTTTATCCGTGGTTTATGCCGCTACTATTCCTGCTGGCGGGCATCAGTGCAAAATACGCTTTGGACAAACAACCGGCTGGACAATGGTTCCGTTCGCGTACACGTAAGTTGCTGGTTCCATCCACGATAGGCTTGTTCGTCTTCCAATGGATGACGGGCTATTTCAATACGCATGTTGCTGCTGTTGTACAAGGCAACAACCCTTTTGCTGGAATTCCGGAGAACGTACCAGTTTTCATACAGCGTATTATCATGTATTTTGCTTATTCGTTGTCGGGCATCGGCCCATTATGGTTCATTCAAGTTTTGTGGCTGCTTTGCCTTGTGTTGCTTTTTGTACGTGCGATTGACAAAAAGAACAAGATTTGGAGCTTGTGCGGCAATGCAAATCTCGTCCTCATTATTATGCTTGGTGTACTGTTTTGGGCTGGCGAGCAGACGCTCATTAAGAATCCCCGTCCAGAATCGGCTGACGGGCTTTATAACCTATACAAGCCGCTATTCTACCTTATCCTTTTCCTGATGGGCTATTTTGTGTTCACCCACGACAAAGTGCAAAAAAACCTTGGCAAGTGGTGGATTCCACTGATGGTCTGTGCTGTGGCAAGCGGCACGGCGCTGGTCGTCACCACCTTTGGGCAGGACAACACTTCTCCGCAGTACCTTGGCAACTGGCTCAACTGCCTCTACGGCTGGCTTATGTGCCTCGCCTTGATGGGATGGTTCAAAGCCAAGTTCGATAGAACGGGACGCTTTGCAGGATATATGACACGCTCAAGCTATGGAATCTATATTGTCCATTATTTGGTGATTGCCTCGTTGGGCTACATGATGAAAATGTACACCTCACTACCGCCAGTGGCAATGTATCTTATTTTGGCCGTAGCGGTTTTCACGCTTTCACCGTTGTTGAACGAGGTTATAAAACGCATACCGTTTGTGCGGTGGTGTGTATTGGGCGAAAAGGTTGGTTAAATGTTTTTATAGGACATCATGATAGATGTGCGAACTGCCAGAAGTGCTGCTGTCACCAGTGAAGGCGCTGCCCGTGAAATGTAGGTCGCTGGCACCGGAGAGGCTGACTTTGATTTCGCCGTCACAATGGATGTAGGCATTGCTTGCACCAGAAATCGTTCCTTCGCATAACTCGCAGACGAGAGCATATCGTTTTTCAACCACCTTCTTTTCAATGTCGCTTGACCCTGACAATTCAACCTTTAGCGTGCCGACTTGTCCTTCAAGGGTTGCATCCGAGGCACCGCTTAGGTCAATGTCAAGCTTGTTGGCATCCACAAGCCCCTTGATGTCGGAACTGCCCGTGAGGTCCAGGTCGATTTTATCTGCTAAAATATTACCATTAAAATTGGAGGCACCCGAAAGGTCGATGTCAACCTCATCGGCATCAATGTTGCCATCAAAATCGGAAGAACCCGAGAGAGCCACTTCAATCTTTGACCCCTTAAGTCCATATCCCGACTGAAAACTCGAAGCCCCCGACAGGTCAACACTTCTCAAATTAGCGTTATATGGCAACATCACTTTCATATCCGTTCCATAGCTGGTATGCCAACCTTTGAGATAGATTTTCAAGGTATTATCGACGATTTCCACCACCACATTCGGCATGACATATTCGCCAGCCGTAACTGTGACTTGGGTTGCCAAGTCGCTGACGATGACATCAAACGCATCCTCCACTTCAAGTGAAGTGTAATCATTTGAAATGCTGAAATCCTTTGTGATTGGCTCGCCAGCAAATTTTTGGCATCCGCCGAAAGCAAACAAAATTACTGTTGAAATAATAATTACAAAATACTTTTTCATTTTGATTTTACCACTGTTATATAACATCGGGGCATCGTTTTTTAATTAACAATTTAACTTGACAATTAACGGCGGCAAAAGTACTATTATTATCTGTTTCGAAAAAAATATAATATGGACATTTTTCTTATTACGATTTCATTCTTTCCTGCGTATCTTTGCCTGCACCTGTCCCCTTGTATTTGCTGCGTGCCGAGTTCAGCCGATAGAACACTGAGACTTGGAATTTTTGTGTCGAGAAGACGTTGTTTTGTTGGATTTGGTAATATCCCATGTCGCTGTATTCATTCATGCCACAGTGTTGCAGGATGTCGAGCACAGCGGCGCGGACAGTGAGAGACTTGTCTTTCAGGAAACTTTTCTGCACGTAAAAACCAAGGTTTGCATAGTCGTAATCGTTGTAGAAATTCAATTGATTTCCATGTGAACGGAACATGAAGTTGACATCAATTCTCCAGTTGTATTTGAAACTGAAAGTGTTGAAGGCATTGAAAGTAAAGACTGGCTTGTCAAAATAGACCCTGCGAGTTCCTTCAGGCGTGTGGATGTCTTCAACATCGAGCCAAAGGTCTTGTTTTTCAATGCCTGCAGTGGCGTTGAGCGACCAAATGCCCACTCGCGGTGTGGCGGAAATGAACGCACCGATAGTGTTCACAGGCTTGTCGAGGTTGATATGCTTGATGAGTGCTGCATCGTCATCGGTGAGGTATGCCCACTGTGTGATGGCGTGTTTGCACTTTCCGTAAGAGGCCGAGAACATGAGCCATTTATAGGATACATTCAGCGTGAGTTCCTGAATACGCTCATTGAGCAATTGTGAGTTGCCCGCTTGCATGGAGTAACGACTGATGTAGGTGACTGCGTCATTCATTGCAAAGAAACTTGGGCGGGTTGTCTTCATGCCATACGACAGGCCCATCTCCACCTTACCCAATGTAACGGAATAGGATGCCGTTGGGAAGAACTCGTCTTGTGGACGATATAGGAAATCGTTGTTAATCACGTCCCTGTAGTCCAAGAGCGTGTGTTCGTATCGCATCCCCACGCTGGCCTGTCCCCATCTCCCAAAGTCGCAGGCATATTGCGCGAAGGTGGCAATATTGTTTTCCACGATGTCGGCATCAGTGTTGGCAATTGTTTGCTTGTCAATCCAATAGGTGTTGTGACGCTTGGCGAAAGTCATCTCTGTACCAGCCTCGATGCTTCCTTTCCAAACGGGATAGGAAAGCACCAACTTGGAGGCATAGAGGCGGCTCTCCGCTCCAGACTTGCTTTTTACGAAGTCATCTTCTATCAGGCTTTTTTCCACGTTTTCGCGGTCAGTGTAGATGGCGTTTTTCATAAAGTCGAAGTTGAAGTCGATGCCGAGTTTGCCAACAGTGCCGCTGTAGTACGCGTTGGTGAGGATGCCGAGCGGTTTGCTTTCCATGCTGGTCTGCTCGCTGTAAAGATGGTCAAGGAAGACATCGTTTTCGAAGACATCCTCATCGTAAATGACCTTGTTCTCGCCGCCGAGATAATGCGTAAGGTCGGCACGGATACCTATAGAATGATTGTCGGAGACTTGCCAGTTGACACCAGCTGTATATACCAATTGGTTATTCTTCCATGTCATGGTGTATGGACCCTCTTGACGGAACACTTTTGTGGTGTTGGCAATCTCCTCCAAAGCGCTGTATTGGCGATAGTCCATGTGCCTATAGTAAACTGAGCCGAACACATCTACACCGTTTTTGCGGTAGTTCATTCCAAGTTTTCCTCGTGGCGTGTTGAAACCGTACTGCAGGTCCTGGTCGTCGGTAATGTTCAAATCAAGGCTGAGACCGTCGCCTTTCTGCTTTTTGGTACGGATGCGTACCACTGCCTTCACCGTGGCATCGTATTGCGCTCCAGGGTTATTGATGACTTCCACATCGCGGATTTCGTCGCTTCGCATGCGATACAGCTCGCTTTCGTCGCGCATCAGTCGCCCGTCGATATAGATAATAGGTGCGCCTTTTCCTAAGACCTCCAAACCATTCTCGCTGCCTGTCATTCCAGGTACTTTGGTCAGCATCTCTTGTGCCGTCCCGGAATCTTCGAGCACCGAGCCTTGGACTGTTGTAATCATCGAGTTGCCTGTCAGCCGCGTTTGTGGCAACTGGCTTTTCACTTCCACTTCGCCGAGCAGTTGTGCGTCCATTGTCATTTGTATGGTCTGGCCGTTGACAGCCTTTGTGTATTGGGTTTGGTAACCCACACATGACACTTTCAGCAGGCCGTCCTTTTCTTCGGTTGTCAGACTGAAAGAGCCTTGTTTGTCGGTTACAGTGCCTTGAACAAAGGTCGAATCAGGGAGTGAGAGCAGCATCACATTCACGAAGGGCATTACTTCGCCGTTTTCGTCAGTGACATGGCCAGTAATATTTTGGTTCTGGGCAAATGCTGAAACTGTCATCAGCATTGCAGCCATCAGTGCAACCATTCTAAACTCATGCCGTTTCATATAATCGTTTTTTATATGCTTAATCTTTTGAGAATCCTGTTTCTGAGGCTTTTCACAGCTGGTTTGTAATATTCTATCTCCATCGCGTCAAGGGTGCGTTTCATCTCGCCCATCAGTTCGGGGTAAAAACTGCACATACGATAGGCGAGTTTCATACAGAGTGTCTGTATGCCGGGAAATTCCTCTATGCTGACCATGTGTTCGAAGCAGAAATCAAGGAAGTCCGTTCGCAGGTCTTCTTCGTCCATCTTCAATCGCTCGATGATGTTCAGGGTCAACCGCCTGACAGACGAATTATCCGTTTGTAAGGCTTGGTCAATCATTTCGTTGAGCATCACCTGCAGTTGTGCCTCTTCTTCGTCGGTGGCTTTGGTCAGTCCCCACAAAGCGCTCCTTGCCACACGGTAATCTTGACTAAATGCGTATTGACGGGCAAAGCCGAGGAAGTCACCATTAGCCTTAATCTCTTGATATATCTCCTGTGCCCCACCCTCACTGAATGTCTGTCTAAGCCTGTCTTCAGTTATTGCCATTATTTCGAATTAACAAATTCTCTCATTAAAGCACAAAACTACGTGGATAGTAATCGCTATAGAAACGGCCATCGGTGGCGGTGAATTTCAGTACACAGTAGTTGGGGTCGGTCACGCCGCCGGGATAATACTGCTCGTCACCATCGCACCAAATCATCTCTTTCGACTTAGCATCGGTGAGCACTTTCATTGTGCCACGCAGCATAATGCCCTTGAAACCTTCGGCATCACAGAAATATATGCATGCCTTGGAGTTTGCCTTGTAGTGAGCCACGCGGAGGGAAAAAGTGTTTGTGGTGAAATAGAATGTTTTGATGCCTTCTCGCTTTCGTGGTGCAAGCATGGCTTTGGTACAGGGGAAGCCTTCATCATCAACAGACGAGATAAAGGCGATGGGCAGCGTGTCTGCCATCTTTGCGATGAGTTCCTTCACACCTCTCAATGCCGGATTCTCGGGTACATTCTCCCCTATCGTCAATTCCCTGCGCCAACGCTTCAGATGCGGGAAGTACATTTTCATCTGTCCGATATACTCTTCTTTGGTTATCGGCTGGGGCAACCCCTCGTTGACAGTCCCAATAAACTGCGCACAATGTTCAATCATCTCGTCCATCGTGCAGTCTTGCAAGAACTTTCCGTTCATGTAGCAGTACATGCAATACTCTTCATTCTTACTTCCGTCGGCTTCTGTGCCAAGCACATTGGCAGAGAGCGGCATGCCGCAACTCTGGCAGAATTTGATATCCTTATTCATGATGAAGAAATGTTTTAATTTTTGATTTCCACTCCACCAAAGCCTACTTTTCCAGTGATGACAAGACGGGGTGAAGTGCCAGCGTCCATTTTGGAACGGCGATTATCCGAAACACCGCCGAAGCCGCTTGTAACTGTAATCTGTACGGCCATCCCATCTGGAACGATAATGGTGACACCGCTGAAACCGACATTCAGGTTGAGGAATGCACCATCGGCTATATCGGCTCCGTAAAAGTCCAACGTGAGAGCCCCAAAGGATGAATCCACATCGGCCCCCTCAAACTTCTTACCGGCAAATGAAAGGCTTTGTTTGCCGAAGGAGGATTGAATCTTCATGATTTCCTTCCCGTCACGGGAAATGGTTGTCTGCGCAAATTCGCCATGATGGCGCCAGTCTTTGAAGAACAAGAGCCATACGCCCACTCCGATGAGCACCACGGCTATTGCTAACTGCCCCATCTCCTGCCAAGTGATAATATTTCTGGCTGCAAGAAAAAGCAGAACGCCAATGCCGATACCGATGCACGGTCCCACCTTGTCCTTGTCGTTAAAAAGCCCGAACAGGCATGGAACGATGATAAATATGGTCCACCATCCCTCGGTTGAAAAATCGAAAGAAAAGATTCCGAATACACTCAGAATCCATAACAAGCCAACGGCAATCAGCGCAATGCCGAAGATAATTTTAAAAGTCTGTTTCATGTTAATATTAAATTTGCTGCAAAATTAGTGTAATTTTCGTTTCTATAATATGAAAACTTTGTGTTGACAAAGATGGGACAATGTATTACAAAATCACCATATTAAGCCATTCCAATGCATTTTTATATGGGGTCTCGGTCGGCACATCGGGCGAAATTGGGTCGTCGCAGAAAGCTTCTCCTGTGCGTGCAATGTCCTCGCCAATGGTCAGTACGAGTTGGGAACCATCATTTTTCCAACAACTCCACCGTCGGCATTCCCCAAATGGAAGTGTCGTTGGTCACTATATGAAAAACAGACACATTCCCACTACGCTGATTACGGCGCCGATGACTTCGAGGAATGTGACTTTCTGATGGAACAGGATGGCTGACGGGGCGATGATGAGGATGGGCGTGAGCGCGAAGATGGTCTGTGCAATTCCTGCGGAGGTGTACATTGTGGCAAGCAGCGATGCGCTGACTCCGATGAACGGTCCGAAGATGGTGGCGGCGAACACGCACCACATCGCTTTGCGGTCGCGGGCTGCACTGCGAAGCTTCGCCATACCTTTCTTGCTGAACAGCATCAACGATAGGAAGAAGCCTGTCACCCCAATGTATGCGCGGATGGTTGTGGCGGCGAAGGGCACGCAGATGCTGATAGGCAACGGCAGCAACGCCTCTTCAAAGACTGCGTCCTGAGGAATGTGAAGTGCCGTGAGCGCCGCATCGTAGTGTTGGAGTCCCTGCTTGCTGAGTACCAGTCCAAAGCCTTGACAGATTCCAGCCATCGCCGCATAGAAGATGCCCCTAGCAGGCAACTTGAAACGAAGTCCGTTATGCTCCGTGGTGTCGTTTTTCGAGAGAATCGACAGGGCGATGCCACTTAAGGTGACGACCATTCCGAGGATGGCCACTGGGCGCATGTGCTCACCGAGGATAATCCTCCCAGTGATTGCCGCCGTGGGTGCTGAAAGGGTCATAAAGAGTTGTCCAAAGCGCGACCCAATGTGGATGTAGCCCTGCATCAGACAGTAGTCACCGATGACGTAACCGACCAAGCCTGAAAGCAGTAGCCAGCACCACGTTTCACCATCGGCATAGCGTGGGTACGGCACGCCCATTATCAACCAGAGTGTGAGGATGAGAAACAGCAGCGACATCGTCATCCGTATCGTGTTGAACGGCAACGAGCCCATACGCTTCGACCCCACCTCGGCGAAGAGCGCCGTGGCGGTCCATGAGAAGGCCACAAACAACGAAATCAACTCACCTATGAACATTTGATTACAATTTCAGCTTTTATGAATGAAATAACAACTTTATGATTTTTTGAACGAAATACAATGCTCCACAAAACATGAAAGTATCGCCAGACTATCCGAATCCGTCCTGAACATATATTCGGGATGCCATTGGACAGCCCACACGAATCGCTTACCTACCATTCGAACCGCTTCGATAATGCCGTCGGGAGCAATGGCCATGGGAACTAAACTGCTACCGATGTCTTTGACGGCTTGATGGTGCAGCGTGTTCACATTGAGGATTTCTTTGCCCAATAGTGCCTTAAGGTCGCCGCTCAAATTGACTTGATGTGTCGGGAGGTCGTAGGGTTTGCCTTGTCGGTGTGCAATCTCTGAAGGATGCTGCGAGGGAAGGTCCTGCCAAAGTGTACCACCCAAAAACACATTGATGAACTGAAGCCCTCGGCAGATGCCAAAAACAGCTTTGTCGGCTTGCAAGGCTTTAGAAAGCAAGAGCGTTTCCAACTTGTCGCGTTCAGGACTGGGAAAGACGGTTCCCGTGGTGTCTTCCGACCCATATAGCGCCGGCATGACATCCTGCCCGCCTGTAAACAGGAATCCGTCGCAGGTGTCCACAATCTGATCTGCGTCTGCTGCCGACATTTCAAGGGGCAATACGACTGGAAGGCCTCCCGCAGCCTTGATGCCATCCAAATAATCTGGCAACATCCAAACACTTTGGCGTTCTGTATCCCAAAGCGGCGTAACACCGATAATAGATTTTTTCATTTTTATATTCGTTTGCAAAATTACATATTTTTCCATATAAACTACCCCACCCCAACAAACTCTACTCCAAGGTCTTTGCAAACGGTTTGGGCAGTGGTGTGGCCGCTTTGAGCTGCTGGGGGAAGTCCGCCGGAATAGGCGGTCCGCTGACCTGTGAAGTACAGACCATCACGATAGCGGACAGGAGCGTGGTATAGGCGTCGCAGGGGCGGCCAGTCAGTCATGTAACTGCCTTCGAAGGTACTGCAATAACGCTCGTAGGTCAGAGGCGTGGCCATGTCGGTCACAGCAACGGCATCCTTGATTTCGGGAATAACCTCACAGATGGCCTCAATAAAGTCGGCCATCACCTCTTTTTTCTTGGAAGAATAGCTGCCGTCTTCTTCGGCTGTTTTCCAATAACCGTAGGTGGGACCGTGCAGCAGACATGTGATAACGCTACAGCCTTCAGGGGCATAGCCTTCCTCGTTGGCATAATTGTTCACGACAAGCGTCTCATAGGTGTGTCTGGCAGCCAGCAGCGGATGTGGCAACACAATCTGCATGGAGCGTGGCCACGAGGACAAATCGGCCTTGACGCCGACACCGAGAAACATGCATTGGGTTGTCTTCAGTCCCAATCGCATCTTCTTGGCCCAACTGTCTTGCAACGGTTCCTTGAAAAGCGTGTCGATGGCACTTCGGGCATCCACAGAAACGACCACGGCATCGGCGGTCAATTCTCCCTCCTTTGTGCGAACAGACCATTGTTTTCCTTCATGGGAAAACTCAATCGCAGTTGTCCGGTATCGGATTTCTCCGCCACAGCGAATGAAAGTGTCGGCCATGTTCTGTGCCATGCGCAATGAACCGCCTTTGGGGTAGCCGCTATCGCCCACCTGGAAAGTCCCCAAAGTGTAAATAAGCGACAATGCATTTATCTCAGGCTCCACTACGGCAGCCAAAAGTTGTCTAATACGTATATTTTTGAACCTTTTTGCATAGCCGCGCGCCGACTGGGCCATCAAAAAAGGCGTGATGAGGACGGCAGGCAACATTCTGAGATATTCCAAAATGGAGAACGGCTTGGGATTTCGGACTTTTAAGCCTCTAAGATCTTTGATGGGCTGGTGGAAATTCTTGAAACAAGCCAAGTGAAAGCGGACGCTCCACAAAGCCAGTCGGTCTCTAAGTCCGGTGATTTCCAGTCCATGCAAGTCGCGGAACAGGGGCATGCTGCCTTGTTTGTCCACCAGAGTATAAATGGGGTCTTTGAAGTGGACGGGGTTATTATCCTGCAAGGCACCTGTGTCCAACCAGATCTGATGCAGTGGAATCTCTTTCTTGGCTCCGATGAGCCAGTGGACGCCACCCTCGAAAGTGTATCCCTGTCGCTTCCAACTAGTGGAAACTCCACCTGGATTAGCGTTTTTTTCCAAGACAAGCGTCCGGATGCCTGAGCGTTGCAGATAGATGGCGGTAGTAAGTCCAGAGATACCTGCACCGATTACTATAGCAGTCTTTGTTGTCATGTCTTAGCGTTAAATTATTCGTTACGATTTGCTCGTGGTAGCGCAATTCTGGATGAAGGCGTCATCCCTATCGTTTAAAATCCAACCTCAATACTCTGATAGGCTTGCCTTCACCCTGGTATTGTGTTTCGTCAAAATAGGTCTCACCTGTGGCCACGAAACCGCATTTTTCCATCACCCGGCCTGATGCGGGATTAGAAATGAAATGACCACTTATGAGCGAAGGTATTGTGGTGCTCTCATAGATATGCCATACCATCTTTTTCAATGCCTCGGTGCAGATTCCTTTGTTCCAATAGGGCTTGGCGATCCAATAGCCAACAAGAGGCTCGCCATTACGGGCGGGGATTTTGCAGCCGTCCGAGGGAAGATAGCCTATGCATCCAATGGGCTCGCCAGTTCCTTTGAGTTCGATGGCCCAAGTCGTGTCGTTGTGAAACACAGTGCGGATAATTTCCTGGCTTTCCTTAACAGTCTTGTGGAGTGGCCAACCTGCGCGGGGACCAACATCGGGGTCCGAAGCGTATTTGAAGAGGGTCTCTGCGTCACTTTCAAGCCAAGGGCGAAGGAGAAGCCGATTAGTTTCCATCATCACCCCGTCATATCCCAATTGTCCTGGCAGGCGAAGTTTTTCTTTTTTCGGGAACGTGGCATCGTAAGCCTCAAACGTTTCAGGATTTTCATCTGCGACAAAATAACCCTTCGGCGGACAATAAGTCGCTTCCATGATTCCATTCGCAGACAGCCAACCGGGGATTAGTTCCTGCGCAAGGAAATAAGGCACCTCAGCATCGCGAGGCTCATCGTGGTAGTGGATTTTGAATTTGCATGCCAAATCGAAGCCGGCATGCTTGTAGAAATCGATATTGCCTTCCATGCAAAGAAAACCAACGCCAATCTTACGGGCTTGTCCCAAGGCATAGTTGAGTAACTTCAATCCATATCCCTTGCGCTTGTAGTCGGGATGGATACTGATGGGACCGAAAGTCCAACTATGTTTTCGACTACCATCGTCAAGCGATAACTCCGCCTTAGAAAACATAATGTGCCCCATAATTATGCCGTCTTCTTCCATCACAAAGTCGAGTTCTGGGATGAAGTCAGGATTTGTCCTGTACTGATTGAGCACGAAATGCTCTGTGCATCCTGGGCGATATACGTTCCAAAATGCTTCGCGCGTAAGGGTCTCAACCTCACGATAATCCTTTGGTTCTTCTAATCTTATGTTCATTTTATTAAGTGAGCGCAACTAATTCTTATTTTTCAAGAATTTGGCTGGCATGAATTTTAGTCTTTATCTGTTTGGGACCAATAATTTTTTCAATAATACCGTTTTCATCAATGATGAATGTGGTACGAATTGTGCCGAAATACTTACGGCCATACATGCTTTTCTCGCCCCATACACCAAACTGTTCTACAAGTGTTTTGTCAGTGTCGGCTATCAGAGGAAATGGCAGTTCGTTTTTGGCAATGAATTTCTGATGAGATTTCTCATCATCTACGCTTACGCCTACCACTGCATATCCTGCTTTACGCAGTTCGCTATAGTTGTCACGTAAACTGCATGCTTCTGCCGTACATCCGGATGTGTTGTCTTTCGGATAAAAGTAGAGCACCAATTTCTGCCCTTTGTAGTCAGACAGTCTGATTTCTTTCCCGTTCTCATCTTTTCCGAGAATTTCGGGAGCTTTGTCTCCAATATTCATAATGTATTAATTTATTATCAATTCTTCAGGTTTCATTGCAAAACCGTAATATTAATTCCATTCCTCCAATGCGAAGTCCACGGCATTGTTAAGCATTTTCACAAATGAGTGTGTTGCTTTGAAATCGTTGCATACACGCGATGCAAGGTTCGGCGCAAGCAAATAATCCTCGTCTATTTCTTTTATGACCAAAAAGTGTTTCAGCTTGAAATAATCTGAATATTTGTCATCTGACGGATATTCGTTTGGAACACGTTTCAATGCACCATCCCAGTCTATTTCCCAGCCTTTTCCGACCTTTATAGTCCTGTCAAACTCCTTGCCGTTTACAAGAATGTCTTCACGCACGCTTTTCAGCAGCAGTTTGTCGTCCCTGTATAGTCCTGAGCATAAAAAATATCGATTTTCACATGGCTCGATATGAAGATAATATCCGGCGTATGGCGAGTTTTTGCCTTTTTTTGCGACATATATTCCAACCCACGATTTGTACGGAGGTCTGTCATGGAAACGCAAATCCTGATAAATGCGATATGTGATGTCTTTGATGCTGAGACCTGTCAAGTCTTTGTCAAACTGCTGCAAGCCCTGATAAATCTCCATTGCAAGATTATCCTTGAATTCCTTCACACTCAGATACAAGTCTTTATGTTTGTCGAACCATGGTTTGTTGTTGTTAACTGCCAGATCGGCATAGAATTGAAGAAGGTCTGCCATTGTTGCATCATATTTTGCTTTCATGATTATCCTTTTTTACGTTTCAGATTCATTTTGCAAAAATATGAATAATATAACTACTTTTGCAACGTTTTTCAACGAATACAATAACAAATGGTAGATTTCAGTATCTGGGAAGTCCTTTTTCTCTTATGTTTTGCCATAAGCTGGCCTGTCTCCATAGTTAAATCTTTAAGGACTAAGGTCGTCATTGGGAAAAGCCCTGTTTTCATGATGTTCATCATTTTAGGGTATATTTTCGGCATAATTCACAAAGTGACACATCATTATGACATAGTTACGTGGCTGTACGTTTTCAATGCAACATTGGTCAGCATAGATTTGTTTCTGTACTTCAAATACATAAAAAGAAACAAATATGAATTAAAGCAATAGCTTTTCGCCCCAAGTCATGACGATGTATGTGTAGCATTCCGCTCGATGATTTTAGTTTTATTTTAAATTTCAAACGTACTCAAAATCATAGATTTTATGTAATTTTGCATTCGGAAAAAGATGCCTTTCATATTAAATTGAAGAAGAAGATAGAAGACACACTATGCGTAAGAAATTTGAACTCAAATATGAAAAATATGCACTGTCAAACGGGCTTGAAGTCATCTTACATGAAGACCATACAAATCCCGTTGTGGCTGTCGCAATCCAATATCATGTCGGCTCAAACCGTGAAAGGAAAGGCAAAACTGGCTTCGCTCACTTATTTGAACATTTGATGTTCCAGCGTTCCGAACATCTGAAACGCAATGAATTTTTTAGCAAGATTAGTGACCTTGGCGGTAATTTCAACGGTGGCACATGGGATGATGGCACTATCTATTATGAAACCGTCCCCAACGATGCTCTCGAAAAAATCTTATGGATGGAATCCGACAGAATGGGATTCTTTATCAATACTGTAACTGCTGCCGGTATTCAGCGTGAAAAAGATATAGTTATCAACGAAAAACGACAATCGTATGATAATCAGCCGTATGGACATACCGAGGAGGTGATGCGACGTGCACTCTACCCTGCCGATCATCCGTATAACTGGACTACAATAGGCGAAATGGATGACATCCGCTCCGCCACCACTCAGGACGTTAAAGACTTTTATAACAAATGGTATCAGCCGAATAATGCAACTATAGCTATTTCCGGTGACTTCAACGTGGATAAGACAAAAGAATTAGTTGAAAAATATTTCGGTGAAATCAAGTCCCATTCTATAAATGAGAAGAATAATGTCATGATTCCTGTTCTTGACAAGGAAATCAGACTCGTTTATGAAGACAAATATGCCAATCTTCCGGAACTGAATATCACTTTCCCTTCCCCGGAACAATACAGCAAAGAATCATACGCTCTCGATTTTATGTGCAGTCTGTTGTCAGTCGGGAAAAAGACTCCGCTATACAAGGAAATCATTGAAAAACAACTTGCTCCTGATATGGTGATGCAGTCATATTCAAGGGAAATATGCGGTGAAACAACAATAAGAGTGCGCACATACCAGGGGGTCAACCTGAATAATGTATATGATGCAATAAAACGTGCGTTTGCAACCTTTGAAAACACACCTATTGACGACAATGAACTGTTAAGGATAAAGAAGAGTTACGAACTCCAGTTTTATCAGGACTTCCACTCTAACCTTTACACTGCCATGACATTGGCTCAAACCAATGTTTTTGCAGGCTCTCCGGACATTGTGTAT
Organism: Bacteroidales bacterium; assembly: GCA_016285515.1. Taxonomy (GTDB): domain Bacteria; phylum Bacteroidota; class Bacteroidia; order Bacteroidales; family BM520; genus RGIG7150. Next base: position 5,879 of record JAEEQW010000014.1, on the reverse strand, counting down.
AAAGAATTGGAAATTATCAGAAGTCTAACCAAGGAAGATGTAGTTAATGTTTACAATAAATATATAAAGGACAAGCCTTTTGTCGCGACAAGTTTTGTTCCTGTCGGCCAAACAGATTTGGCTCTTAATGATTCCATACCTGCTGATGTTAAAGAAGAAGCCATTGAATCTCAGGTGGTTAATTCTGCTCCGGGTGAAATAGTGGATGATGATTATCCTTTCTCTCCGTCTTCGTTCGACAGGAGCATTGAACCGGAACTGGGAGACCTTCATAAAATAATTTTTCCAACAATTTGGACTGATAAGCATTCAAATGGCATCAACATTTACGGCATAACCAGAAGCAGATTGCCGCTTGCAGCTTTTTCATTTATAATAAAGGCAGGTTCTATTGACTGTGACCCTGACAAAGCCGGGGCATCGTACCTTATGGCAAAACTCCTGAATGAAGGCACGGCTGACAAAACGCCTGAAGAACTGGAAGATGCGTTCAGAAACTATGGCACAGAGCTTATCGTCAATTCGACAAACGACAGCATTTCTTTCACTGTGGTGTCTCTGAGCGAGGATATGCCCGCGCTCGTCAATATTCTCAATGAGGTGCTGACACGGCCACGATGGGACGAAAATGAATTTCAACGTATCAAAAATGAAACCCTTGCCGTAATACAGCAGGATCTTGCCGACCCTGTCAGACTTGGGAAAAATGCATTCAATAAAGCCATCTTGGGTGATAATGTTGTTTCAATGCCTTTTTATGGCTCATTGGAAACTGTCAGTAAGCTTACAGTCAATGACTTAAAAGATTTCTATAACAAATATGTCTCTCCTTCCAACTGCGATTTTATCATTGCCGGAGATGTTGACAAACAGCAGGTTGCAGATGCTTTCAAGGACTTCAAGTGGCAAAGGAAAGATGTCGCCATAACTCATATTCCTGATTTGAAACAGACTGACAAGGTTATCATTCCGGTTCAATATCCTGATGCCAAACAATCGTTCATAATGGTCGGACAGCGGGCAATGCCGCGAAATCATGCGGATTATGTCCCCGCATACGTCGCTAACTACAAACTCGGTGACGGCTCAGGTGGAAAACTCTTCAAGGTGTTGAGACTTGAACATGGCTATACCTACGGTGCATATTCTTTTCTGATTAATTGCAAGTACTACGGATTGTTACGCGGATATGCAAACGTGCAGTCCTCAGTAACGCAGGAATCCATCGACCTTTTCCGAGAAATAATCAGCAAATATGGTAAAACATATACCGAACAGGACCTCATCGAAACGAAGATTGCTATAAAACGCAAGGAATCACGTAGTTATGAAACACTAAACGCACTTCTTAATGTACTTGTCTATTTGTCTGTGATGAATTTGCCGCTGAATTATATTGAGAAAGAAATCCAAACACTTGATAACCTGACTTTACAGCAGGTTCTCGATGCCATTGACAAATACATTAATATTGAGAATATGAAATTTATCGTTGTAGGCGATAAAAAGATAATCGACAATTTAAAATAACATATATGCAGAAGATTAGAAATGTTGCAATAATAGCCCATGTTGACCACGGCAAGACCACTTTGGTTGACCGTATGTTGTATCAGGCCAACATCTTTCGCGAAAACCAGAACATGGGTACTCAGATTCTTGACAGCAACGACCTCGAAAGGGAAAGGGGTATCACGATTTTATCAAAAAATGTATCAGTCCATTATAAAGGATATAAAATAAACATTATAGACACACCCGGCCATAGCGATTTCGGTGGTGAGGTGGAGAGAATTCTCAATATGGCTGATGGCGTTCTGTTGGTTGTTGATGCTTTCGAAGGACCTATGCCACAGACAAGGTTTGTTCTTCAGAAAGCTCTCGAACTTAGCCTGAAACCTATCGTTGTCATCAACAAAGTTGACAAACCGAACTGCAATCCGGAAAGAGTGCAGGAAGATGTGTTTGACCTCATGTATAATCTTGGCGCCAATGACTTCCAGCTTGATTTCACGACTGTATATGGCTCTGCAAAACAAGGTTGGATGGGACCTGACTGGAAAAACCCCACCAATGACATCTCTTATCTGATGGATAAGATCATTGATGATGTCCCTGCACCAACTGTTGAGGAAGGCAACTTACAACTGATGATTACTTCATTGGATTATTCGTCTTATGTTGGAAGAATTGCAGTTGGCAAGTTACACCGTGGTACGCTAAAAGCCGGTCAGAACGTCACTCTTGTCAGACGCGACGGCACACAGAGTAAGTCACAGATAAAGGAACTTTATATATTTGAAGGACTTGGCAAAGAAAAAATCAAGACACCTGTTGATGCCGGAGAAATCTGTGCGATACTTGGTGTTGACGGCTTCGAAATCGGTGACACCATCTGCGATGAACTTAATCCGGAGCCTTTGAAACCAATCAAGGTTGATGAGCCGACAATGAGTATGCTCTTCACTATCAACACTTCGCCGTTCTTCGGAAGAGAAGGCAAATACGTCACTTCCAGAAATATCAGAGAACGACTTTACAAGGAAACTGAAAAGAATCTTGCCCTTAGAGTCGAAGACACCGATTCACCTGACTCCTATCTGGTTTATGGTCGTGGTGTACTCCACCTTTCCATCCTCATCGAAACCATGAGGCGTGAAAACTTTGAACTGCAGGTCGGACAACCGAAAGTCGTCATAAAGAATATTGATGGCGTCGATTGTGAGCCTATAGAAGAGCTGACCATCATAACTCCTGAAGATTTCAGCAGCAAAATCATCGCGAAAATCACCGAACGCAGAGGCGAAATCAAATCCATCGAAACCAAAAACGACCGTCTTTACATGGTTTTCAATATTCCTTCACGAGGTTTGATGGGACTGAGAAACCTTATTCTTACGCTTTCAGAGGGAGAAGCTATCATGTCCCATAATTTCGACAGCTACCAGCCATGGAAGGGTGATATAAGCAATAACCGTCTCGGTGCCATTATAGCCAAGGAAACCGGCACTGCCATACCATACTCGCTCAATAACTTGCAGGAAAGAGGCAAGTTCTTCGTCGAACCAAACGAGGAAGTCTATGAAGGTGAAGTCATTGGAGAACATATCCATGCCAACGATATCGTCTGCAATGTCTGCATCACGAAAAAACTTTCGAACATGCGTGCATCAGGCTCGGAGGACAAAATGAACATCGCACCAGCTGTAAAAATGTCGTTGGAAGAATGTATGGAGTATATAAGAGAAGACGAATATCTTGAAGTTACACCTAAGTCGTTGAGAATTAGAAAGATTATTCTTGATGCCATGGAACGTAAAAGAGATGCCATCAGAAGAGGCACATGGAAAGGAAGTCCTGATGATTAATAATATTCTGTATATAGACTCGTGTGTGAGACAAAATTCACGCACAAGGAGACTTGCTCGCCACCTGCTCGGCAAGTTGGAAGGCAGGATAACAACCATCAATCTTGATGAGAAACGCCTTTCTCCGCATACTTGCATTTCATTGCCGGAACGTGACAGTCTTATTTCTGTCTGTGATTTTTCTTCGGAATATTTCAATACAGCCAAAGAGTTCGCCAATGCGGATACTATAGTCATTGCCGCTCCATACTGGGATATGTCATTCCCTGCAAGTCTTAAGATTTATATTGAGAACATTATGGTTCAAGGTATTACATTCGGATATACTGAAGACGGTCAGCCACTTGGCCTGTGCAAAGCAAAGGAACTTTTTTATGTTTCCACTGCTGGAGGACCGGTTGTGCCGCACAATGAAGGCTATGAATATATCAAAGGTTTGGCAAACATCTATTGGGGTATTGAAAAGACTCACATTTTCCAGGCAGAATCGCTTGACATAGTCGGTGCCGATGTGGAAGCAATACTTGCAAAGACTATGCACGAAATCGATGTCGCAATGGCAAAATAAAAATTTCATTTAAAAATAAAAAAAACTATCTTTGCACAATATTTAATTTTATAAAAATCAAAGATCATGTCACTTTTAACAACATCCTTTGCAGGGCTTAAACTTTCAAATCCTATAATAGTCAGCAGTTCGGGACTTACCGACAGTGCTGAAAAAATCGCTCGCCTCGCTGAAGCCGGTGCCGGCGCAGTAGTCATGAAATCATTGTTCGAGGAACAGATTATGATGGAAACCAATCAGGCTATTGCATATAACGCATACGAACATTCGGAAGGTTATGACTATTTTTCCACTTATATTCGCCAACATAAGGTGAGCGAATATCTGGATGTTATCAGAAACAGCAAAAAATCGTGTGACATTCCTGTCATTGCAAGCATCAGCTGTCATGACAATGCTGAATGGACATCTTTTGCCAAGGAAATTGAAAACGCCGGAGCTGATGCACTCGAAATCAATATCCTTGCATTGCAGACCTCAAAGAAATATGAATACGGTTCTTTTGAGAAGGAACATGTCTCCATTTTGCAACGTCTCAAAAAGGATGTTAATATTCCTATCATCATGAAATTGGGCAACAATTTTTCAAATCCGATTAATCTTATCGACCAGCTCAAGGAGAACGGTGCTGATGCTGTGGTGTTGTTTAATCGTTTCTACCCGGTTGATATTGATACAGATACAATGACGCACACTGTAGGTCAAGTTTTGAGTAACGGTAGTGAGCTTTCAAATTCATTACGATGGACTGGAATTGCTTCCAATGTCGTGAAAAATATTGATATTGCAATATCTGGTGGAGTTCATGACGGTGACGGCATTGTCAAATCAATTCTCGCCGGTGCTAATGCAGTCGAGGTGTGCAGTATCATTTTCGAAAAAGGTCCTGAGTTCATCAAAGTTATGAACGATAACGTTATAGATTGGATGAACAAGAAAGGTTTTTCATCAATTTCACAATTCATTGGCAAGCTTAATGCCGGAAGCGTCAATGATGAAACCAATATGTTTGAACGTACTCAGTTCATGAAATACTTCGGCGGGAAACATTAGTAATACTTAGTAACGGTTCCACCACGTCTTGCGATTTCCAACCGTCATGTGACGCCCCAACAATTATTTATCGGACAACATTATAAAAAAATAATGTTTACAATTTGCATCACGTCAAGGATGTTGACAGTGCCGTCACCGTTGATGTCGGCATTGTCGAAATCGAAGGTTGAAGGATTGCCTCCGCAGATATAGGCCACTGCTGTCTGTATGTCGATAACGTTCACTATGCCGTCAAGGTTGACGTCCCCAGGGATTTTTTCCTGTGCAATGGTCATCGTGACTGGGATTTCGACTGCATCTGTAGCGTTGTTGACGATTGAACAGGTGGCATTGAATGTGCCTGATTGCGCCCATCCACCATTGAGCCGCATTGCCACTGTTGTGCTTTCACCAACCTCAACCACGCCGAATACAGGTTCCACGTTCATCCAGCCGATAGAGGATGTGATTGCAAGTGCGTTGCAAAAAATAGGGAATTTGCCTAAATAACTGAATGTGCCGCTGTCAAGATTAAATGAATACAACTGGGTTTTGTTATCTTCCATATCGACTGAAGTGCAATAGAGGGTGTTGGTCTCGAAATCGCATGTCATGGCATTTGAATCGCCATAGTTGACCATAAATCCAGGAATTGTATAGATGGGGTTTCCGATACTGCCGGTTTCGATATTAAATGGCTTGATGTTTCCCGCAACATCCAAAATGTAACAACTCCCATTCCGGTCAAATGCAATGCATAATGTTTGGTAATTGCTGTTTATGTTTGCAACTGCCGTTTCAGTCCCTGTCGAAAGGTTTATGCTGTATAATGTCGCATTATTTGAATATCTATTGCAACCGTATAGGTTTCCGCTAACAGGATTGTAAGCCAGCACACCACTCGTCAG
>JAEEQW010000013.1 GCA_016285515.1 Bacteroidales bacterium | reverse complement strand
TTTTTTTCTCCCCTTGTACACCCTGATAAGTAGTGGTCCTCTTATAGTCAACAAGTCTTGTCTCAAAAATTCCGGCCAATCCCGACAGACTGTAATTCTCCTTATTGATGAATTTATAACTGAATACTATTGGAATGGCAACATATTTGAACCTACACTCCACATTACCTTTTTGGGTTGAGTCATTAATATCAAAATCTTGTGAAAAAGAGTTAGTCGAATAGGCTCCCCCGAAACTTATTTTAAATCTGTTAAAGTTGAATGCCGGCATCACTGCAACAGCATAATTGAAATAAAAATGATCGTGAGGAAGATCGATGATATAAAAGTATCCACCACATATTTCCACTGATGGATAAACATTTTTCGGACCATTTTCGCAGTAGGCGTTAACAGTCATTATAGCCAATATTGCAATAATTATTCTTCTTCTCATCACTTTACAATTATTTTTTTCTACATTTTCATCCATTTGCCATGTTCGCATATCTGGCCGTCTTTTATCACTCGCCGGAGGTATGTCACTGAAGGCCAGCTGTTCGTATTAAATGATGTGATAATATCATTAACCGGCTGACTGCACATTAATTATCCTTGCAGGCTCCTGCCTTCGTCACTCTATTAAACAATACCTACATTTCATTGAAATATCAGATTGACAGTCGCCACAATGTCAAGTATGTTTATAATGCCGTCATTGTTAACATCGGCATTTGTGAATTCAATGGATTCAATATTCGACATCATAAAAGATATTATACACTGTATATCATTAACATCAACTTTCATGTCTCCGTTTGCATCACCAGGCATTTCAGGCAAATGACGAAACAGTCTATCTCTGTATGCGAAAATACTTCCGTTGGATGACTGGAATAGTTCGCTGATATTTATATCATATCCCATTCCGGAATTTATGTATTCCCACGTTTCTCCGTTATCAGATGAACGATACACGCCGAACGGAGCAATATCCTTTAAGAATGTATTGTCAAAGGCGCCATATATATCATCTTCAGCGGTTATCATTATATCTATAAATACTCCAGGATACACAGAGAAAATAGGCTGCCACGACTGTCCGTTGTCATCAGATTTATACAAGTGTACATCCGATGATGAAAGATAGATGACTCCCTGGGAATTGATTGCCGCACCTGTGCCGTAAAAATAAACTTGGTTCATGCTCGTCGGCTCCCACGTCATACCATAATCATACGACAGAAAGAAACCACCTTCGCCATTAAATGCAAAAGTACACAATATTAACATGCCATTGAAATCATAAATTTTATAAGCATAGCCCGAAACCAGCACTTGTAAATGCGTCCAAGTATCACCGTAATCATGTGATATGTATATCCCTGACCAGTTAAGTCTTCCCACAATTATTACGCTGTCATTTGCATACAGAATTCCTCTATCAACCGGCATCTGTATTGTGTTCCAAATTAAAGCATCATCAGACGAATACAGCAGCTGATTCCCATGATTGACGTAAATCACATCATTTTCATCTATGTAAACATTTCCACAGGATACTGACATCCCCGTCAGATTCCATTCGCTTCCATTATCCGTCGATTTGTACAGACCATTATTCGTGGCGGCATACAGATTACCATTAGAAGTTCCGTCAATATTGACGAGATTGCAACTGTCCGGCAAGGCGATTTCCGTCCAGAAATTCTGTGACATTGCAAATGATGCTATACTCATCATTATTGCTATCATTGCAAACTTTTTCATGATATTATTATTTGTTATTATATTATTCATTTGTATTCTTTTTTATCCATTTGCCTGTAACCGTCGTATTCCCGTCGCTTATCCTGTAGATGTCGAGTCCAAAATTATTAATTTTTTTGATTATAAATCACAAAACCATGCTGGAAAAATGTTGGAATTTTTGCAGAACAGACAAAAGGCTGCAAAAAACCCCGCTCTTAGGCAGGGTCAGATAGAGTTTGTTTCTTTTTGGCAAGTGCCAAAATCATTCAATCACTTCCCAATGTCCACCCTTATTGGGCCCAATACGGCGGATAACACCTTGATCTTGAAGCACTTTGAAATGTTTTGCTATTCCGCGTGGGTTTAAGTCTAATTGCTTGGCGACTTCTGGGATGGTAACATTGGGATTATTGATGAGGATTTCAACTATTGTTTTCCGTGTACCTTTCAGAGTACTTTTTAATGTACTTTTTAATGTACTTTTTTGTGAAATTACTTCCGTTTGCCCATCAACCCTATCCGTTATTTGTGGTAAAGGTATTTTCCTCGCTTCTTTTTGAGTAACATTTTGGGCTCCACACAGTCCTTCTGCCAACTTCAAAATATATACAGACAAACTTTCTTCTACCCCAATCTTCTCCTGAAGGTTCTCATTCTGCTTCTTGATTGCCGAATACGACACGTTCTTTAGCACTGCAACCTCGCTTTCGTTGATGCCTAACAGGTGCAAATGACATAACGCCAAATGCCCGTGCTTCAATCCTGAGCATTGGCTCAACAGCATATTGTCAAAACCTTCATAATGCTTTTCCACAGCCTCTCTTAGCTGTTCGAAGTCCTTGTCTTTGAGGGCAATGCCAAGTTCGTATGCGTTTTCACGGGTAGTGATGTTCTTGCCGCTCAATTTGTTTAGGATGGATTGGCATATTGGCTCTTTCAGGAAAGCCATGCGTCGCAGCTTCGCTTCTTCGCGCTGTTGGTTCAATGCTTCTTCCAACGCACGCACTTGCTCCACTCTTTCCATTAGGTTCTGTCTTAATGAGGCCTTTTCCTTTTCGTATGCCAACCGCTCCGCTTCCAATTCCTTTTGATGCCGCATCTTAGTCTTTTCTATCTCCTTTTCCGAGCGGTCTTTCTGCTCTCTCAATTCTTCCGAATGTCGTTCCTCTGCATCCGCCATATATTGCAGGTGTTTCTTTTCAGCCTCATCTAAGCGTTGTTTGGGCACAGCTTTCAACTGTTCCAGTTCTTCCTCATATTTCTTCTCTGTTTCTTCTAACGTTCTGTCTGCCTCGGCTTGCCATAACTTTAATTCCTTCTCATGTTCTTGCTCCATCTCTCCGAAACTTCTGTCCGCTTCTTCTTGTTGTTCCTTCAAAAGTTTCTTACTCCTTAGTTTCGCCAAAACAATAATGGACAAAGCAACTATAATGGCAATAGGTACAATGATGACGATTGTTTTTCTGATGGACTTTTCCCGCATTTCTTCAGCTTCTTTCTGATGCTTTTGGTCCATGTGTGTCTTGAATATGGCTTCAAGTTTCGAGACCAAAGCCTTGTTCTCGCCATCTGATTTCATCTGATTAGTCAAAAATTGCATACAGACATTAGACTGTTCTTTATTTCCTATGCTGTCATAAATAATTCGCATATAACCAGCTGCTTGAGCTTGCAATCTAACTTCGTTGTTCTCAAACACAGGCTTCAAGTAAAACAATGCGGAGTCATAGTTGCCCTCATAGAAGAAAATTCCGCCAATAGTCAAATAGCGGTTTAATAATTCGTTTTCAGTATCCACACTCGAAAGAATGTGCTTTATTTCATCTAAGAATGGTTTTGCAGCAACTCCCGCTTTATAGTCACAAAGTGCTTTACTTGAAACAATATCCCGATAGACCATATTGTTTGTTACTGTCATATTTTCTAATGCCTGGCTATAATACAATCTCGCATTTTCTATTTCATTCTTCTTGTCGTATTGCTTACCTATTCTGTATAATATATTAGAAACCCCAATAGGCGAAGTGGGTTCTATATTACAATAAACAAGCGCATATTCATAGCAAGTGATAGCCGATTCCATCATAAACTGCTTCGAAAACAGATCTCCAAGCCGGTTGTAGGTATAGGCCAAGAACCGCGCCTTATGACCCACCAATTCCCTCTCCTCAAAATGCGCTTCCATTATCTTCAATGTCCTTATGTATTCCGCACAGGCATTCACCACTTCGTCTTTTTCATAATACCCCACACCATTAATATAATGTGCCCGCGCATCCAAAAACGCAGTGTTTTGGACATTTTTGGCGGACGCACGCGGTGCGTCCCTACGGCTGTCCGTCTTATATCCATCAGCTGCAACTATCGAATCAAAATAATCTACCGCCTTCAGCAACTCCTCACGGTTACTCTGCTCATAATAGTTCTTATACAGCAATTCCGAAATCAGCATCTGGCAATAATGTTCCTCAAAATCATCCAAGCTGTCCGCCTCGGGGCTTGCCGCAAACTCCAGCATCACCGTCAAGGCACTGTCCGGCTGCTTCCACATCAGCGAGTCAATCTCCTTTAAAGCTTCGAGTGCGGCAGTCCCACTCTGAGAAGTGGTGCCCGTCAGGGCTGGGGAGTCAGGAGAATTTCCACATCTCACCATCACAGCAAGCAGAAGCCCTAATCCTAATATGTGTCGCAAGCATTTCATGCCTGCAAAATTAGTAAAATCCGTCAAACTCAATCAAAAATCTTCCCCTTTCAAAAGGTTCAGCCGCTATTTGACCCGAGGCTCAGGGAAAAAGGTAACCTTTTTTATGTTAGTGCAAAAAGTTTAGCGGACAGAAATAATTTGATATATCTTTAAATGGCGTCAATGAAGCTAACTACAGCGTCTCTGTCGTCTTTGCTAAGCTCTCTGAATTTCTCGATTGTTTTGCGAGCGTCGCTTTGGGCGTTACCATGCCACATAATGGCTTCTATGACGGTACGTGCGCGGCAGTCATGCAGACGGTCGCTTGAACCGGTACAGATGGCTGACAGACCGCGGCCCCAAAGTGGAGTGGTACGGCACCATCCTGTACGGATATCGTTGACCATGTGTAATTTGTGTTGCACATAGTCACTGTAAGGCCATATTTTCTGATTAGGATAACGGGGCAGACGTGGGTCTCCGTCAGAGAAGAAGCCGGTCGGGTCGGTAAAGATGTCATCACCGGTTTCCCATGAAGGTCTGTGACAATATGCACAGCCTAACTCGGTAAATAATTCTTTCCCGTGTTGCACTTTTTCATCACTGAGGTTACGTGCAGCTGGAACAGCCAGTCCACGGTGCCAGACCATGAAATCTGAGTATTCTTCAGCACTCATTTCGGGAACCTTAAGATTATCCGGAATCTGATCGTTCATCATGAGATAGTTGTAGATGTCGGTTGCAACGTCACCTGTGAGATTGAATTGTGGAAAGTAATCATAGAACGCAGCCTGAACATCAGGATCGTTGGCGGCGGTCTGTGCGTATGCAGCGGTCATGTAGTGCCCCATCTTTGTCGGGTGAGTCACGTTGGTGATGTTCCATATTGCATTTGCACCAGGTGCATCTTGCAGAGGACCACGTGTAAGAGCGTAGGTGTAACGTTTCGGATGTTTGGTGTTGCCATAAAGTCCGGATGCTGCCCAGTCGCTGCCAGCCCACATTGCCGGGTTGAGGCCGTTTGGCAGATACCCGTCATTGTACTCCTTCTGATATTGTGCCTTCAGGGAGTCGTCAGGAATAGCATCAATAAGGCCGGTGCCGTAGATGCCTATTGTGGATTCAAGCTTTACCACCAAGTCGCTATAGGGGATGTCGTTGCCGCCTACTTGCAAAGGGACATAGAAGGCTTTTTCAGGAATTGTGACTTCAGGATAGATGAGGCTGTATGTCTCACCATCAGGGAATTGGTTGCCCCATTCATCAACATAGCTGAGCCAGCTGATATTTATCTGTGTTTCATCAATAGGAGCTTTGAAAGGAGCAACTGCCTTTGTCTGTGGCATTCCGGTATAGGAACTCAGATAGGTGTCGTTTCTGTCAACAAGGACCAGCAGATATCCATTGCCCCAATCGTCGGCGCGATAGCGGTTCATGCGCATTCCGTGACCATATCCGGGGTGACAGGCTATACATGAACTGCGAATATATAATGGACCCAGCCCATCAAATGGTTCTGTATTCTGTGTGTAAGTACGCTCGAAGAAATATTCTCCGTATTTGAACTTGGTGGCCAATCCTGCATTTTCAGTGGCAGGAGTTGGATCCTCATACGCTGTTGAAGAAGAGTTAAAGGTCGTCCCAAGTTTACCGCCTGCGTAGGTCTCTTCTGTTATTTCAGTTGGAGTATCAGGTGGATTGCAGGAAACAAACAATCCTGCAATTAAAGCAGCGACAAGAGCAAATTTCAAATGTTTGAGTTTCATTTTTTTTCTTATTTTGATTGTTTTACCTGTTATAGTTTATTAAAGCGGTTTTGGCATTAGACAGTTTTTCGGAAAGTGTCACACAGGCTTCCATTGCTTCACCTGCTGTCGGGTCGTTTATGTTGTTTACGAAAGGAGCTGCCATGTTATTGATTTTTGTAAGAGCGTTCTCAATGGCTGACAGAACTTCTGAATCGATTTTTTGGTCAATTGTGGTCATGTAGTTGTGAACGGAATTACTCTCGTTTCTTTCTCCTTCATTGCCGCCCATATAAGCGTTTTTAACGCTGATGATGTTGTTATGGAAGTCGGTGATGGAGTTATAGCTATAAGGTGATTCCACATAGTGGATATCTTCTCCTGTGTGAGGTTTGCCTATCTTGGAGGTGCCGACTTCATCAGAGATGTCTATGCAACCGTCGATGATAGCAGCAAGAGCTTCGGTAAAGGTGACATAAGTGCTGCCTGCTTCACCTGATTTTCTCATGTTGTCACCGTAGCTGTTTGAGCTGCTGTTTACTGTAGTGTTGAATTCGAGTTCCTCCATCAAATCCTGATGTTCCTTGGAAGCAGAAGAGCCTTTCCAGCTTACTTCGAGTTGTACGCAACGGTTACGGAGGTCACCACTTACAGCAACTGCGTAAATGAGTTCGTCATCGGTGAGGCTGTTGACTTTTTTTGCTGCACCATTCTCAAAGAGGATGTATTCAATGCCGTGGAAACCTAAAAGAGCATTGCCGAGTTGTTCGCCGGCAACCACATCACCGTCTTCTGCATCAAGAAGTTCCAGCATGGCGTGATTGTTCATCAATGTCATGAAAGCGGTTTCGTCAAGTGGCCATGAGTCAATGTGAGGGTCAATGCCGAAATCAGAAGCTGCACCAAACAGAAATGCTTCGCTCTTTTCCCACCATGCACGGGCATTTAGGAAAATCTCGCAGGCTTTGTCAAGTTTGTCTTGAGTTGGATTTTCCTTAAGTGCTTTTAATTGGGCAACCAAATCATCGGTAGCATTTGCCAAATTCGTGTAGGTTGGGAAAATAGTGTGGTTAAGGTACTGGTCAACAATGGCGGTTTTCAAAGCCTTGTCGGCTTCCTCTTTTTCCTCATCGTTAGAACCACCACATGAGGTCATGGAAAATGATAATAATGCTATTGCTGCAAACAGCAAGGAGTTTTTAAATAATTTCTTCATTTTAATTTGTATTTAATATTTTATTATTTGTCAAAAAACGATTGGTTATCTTGTGAATAAGCCACTGTATGCAACGCCAATTGAGAAATATGGTTCGTCGTTGTATTGTTCCTTGAGGAAACGTTTGGAGAATTGAGCCTTGATGACGATTTGCTCAATTGGATAATAGTTGAGTCCAAAGGTCATTATGTGTCGGGATGTCCACTCGTAATCCATGGCACCTGAGTAAGGGATGTAACTGTCGTAATAGTCATAACGACCGAAGACGAAGAGTTTGTTCCCATAAAGGTTCATGGGGTGGAAAATGTCATAGCCTGCTTCAAAGCCGGCAGCCATCGCAGCTTCGCCGACTAAGGAACGCGGATAAGGCGAGAAGTCCTGGTGGTTCTGGTTTTTGTTGTAAGAGGAGATTGCGGCTGCATCGTTGAGGTGACCGTAGTCGAAGTTCCCTCTCACTATGAGACCATGTCCTTTATAATCGAATTCTGCAGTGCCAATCAATACCAGTCCTTTCACATTGGAATAGTTTTCGCTCGTGTTGGAGACGATGTCGTTATTGAAACTGTTGCCGATAAAGCCGCTTACGGCCCAGTGAAAGTTCTTTAATGAGTAGTTGTCAATGCGTGCAGCACCGGCAAGGTTGTTGGCAACCTTGAACTCGTAACCTGATGCTGAACCATTGTGTACCCAACCACTGTTGTCAAACATGTTGGAGTTCAGTCCTGGAACGACTGCCGCTTCGTAACGCCAGTTGCCGAGACGTCCCCAAATGCTGATTCCTGTTTCATGCCATGTGCAAGGTAAGATTGTAAGTTCGCCTTCCGGACGATAAGTTGTGAAGAACTCTGTAGGCAAGTGGGCATTGTTGGTTTGTCCGACTGGAACAATGATATGTCCCATGCGGATATTGAAGCCTTTGCAGAACGATTTCTGAATCCATAATTGTTCAAGGGCGACTTCACCGCCACGTTCAATCTCATGCTCAAATTCGCCCGTTTCTTCAGCCTCGACTTCTATTGCCACTTCGGTGCCACCGTGTTCAAATTCAATTTCGCTGCCGAAAGTCCAGCCTTTGCCGAAGTCATATCCCAGCATTATCACTGCGTGTGGAATATCAACACGACCATGGCCGGGAGCATCAGCGTATGAAGATGCGTGCGAATAGCGGAACATGTTGTCACTGTAGAAGTTACGGGTATAGACTGCTTCACCGTAGCTGCCTACCGTGAGTCTGTCCTTAAATTCTTTTTTAACTATGGTGTCGCTGTCAGAATTCTTTTTGTTCGTCTGGCAGACTAAGTCGTTGGAAATGAGCATCATTGCGATGATGGTGCATGATAGGATAAGTCTTTGTGATATTTTCATATTAAACTCATAATTTCATTTGCAAAAGTCGATTTTTATAATGAATTGTTTATTCACTATAAGTAGTGATTGGAGTTTGGTTTAATAGTGAAAAATGATTAGGAGCATCAGTTCGTAAATGCATAATATACAAAAAAAGCCGGCAATTTCATTTCGAAAAAGCCGGCTTGATATTGATTAGTAAATTGAAGGTTATTTCAGCAGCTCATCCAATTTTGCTTCAAGGTCTTCACCACGTAAACCTTTGGCAATAATAGTGCCATTTTGGTCGATAAGGAAGTTGCTTGGAATGTAATATATTGAATATAGGTCACTTGCGCTGTTGTCAGCATCACGGACCTGAGTCCATATAAGTTCATCATCCCTTACAGCCTTCATCCATTCGGCATCATCCTGGTCAACAGAAACCCCGAGAACCTCAAAACCTGCTTTGTGATATTTATTGTAAGCGGCTAAGACATTTGGATTTTCTTTTCTGCAAGGATTACACCAAGATGCCCAGAAGTCAACTAACGTCAGCTTATTGGCGGATACGATATCTGACAGTTTTACATCTTCACCCAATATGGTCTTTAGTGTGAAATCGATGAATGGCTGCCCGATTTCGAGTTTTTCCTGTTTGTCAATGTATTCGTTAATTGCGTCAAGATAGATTGATTTGGTGTCACCGAAATTGCTGACGAGGGCTTTAAGGGTGTCAAGAGGACAATCCTGCTTCATGTCGTTAAGAATGTAGAGAGAAGCGAAATTATTGGAATTGTTTTTGATGAAGTTGAACTTGTAGTCGTTTAACTCATCAACGATACTCTGTGCTGCAGATTCATCGTTATTTTTTTGAGCTTCCAAATAAGCAGGATAAAGTTCTTCTGACTTCTGACTCATTTGGCTGTTGAAGGTGTTGAGAAGAGCCTGGGCCTCGGAAGCTGTCACATTTGTTGCGGCCGGATTATCGATGTCGGCTACGATGGTCACGTCCTTGTTTTCGGGTAAAAATAGAATATAATCCCGCAAACCTTCAATGACTAAGAGGTAAAGATCCTGAACATCGCTTAAAGGTGCTTTCAGTTTAGCCTGCCCGTTGCTTATGGTAGTCGAGTCGATTGGTATGATGTCGTCGATGGTCACTTTGCTAAGATAAGCCATTGCGTCTTCACCATTTTGGCACTGCAAATTGACTTTGAAGGAAGGCTTGCTGCACGATACGAGTCCTAATGCTATGATTAGGATGAAGAACAGATTTTTTCTCATGATAAAACAATTATAGGATTACTATTCTTCCTTATTTCTCATCTGTTTAAGCTTTTCGGAGAGCATAGGGACAATTTTGTGGACATCGCCTACAATTCCAAGGTCGGCGACCTGGAAGATAGGTGCGTATTTGTCCTTGTTGACGGCGATGATGAGTTCTGATTCCTCCATGCCGGCGAGGTGCTGGATGGCTCCGGAAATACCCAATGCAAAGTATAGGTCTGGGCGGACGGTCTTACCGGTCTGACCTACCTGGCGATCCTGTGGCATTACGCCGGCATCGACCATTGCACGTGATGAGGAAACTTCCGCACCGATGACATCAGCGAGGTTTTGCAGTTTGCGGAAACCTTCCTTGTTGCCTACGCCTCTACCGCCTGAAACGAGTACTCTGGCTTCAGTGATGTCGATTTTTCCTCTGTTTTCTTTGACTTTCTTGATAAGTCTTACTCTGAACTTTGATTCATCGAAATTGATTGTCATGTTTTCAATTTCGCCAGTTTTTGCAGGGTCTTTCTTAGCCTTGCGCATGACGCCCGGTCGTACTGTTGACATTTGAGGACGGTTGTCGGCACAGAGAATGGTGGCCATGAGGTTGCCTCCGAAAGCCGGACGAGTCATCATCAGCTGGTTTTCAGGGGAAATGGCGAGTTTGGTGCAGTCGGCGGTGAGACCTGTGGTGTTGCGTGATGACACGCGCGGACCGAGGTCACGGCCTATTGTGGTTGCCCCGATGAGCAGTATGCTCGGCTTCTTTTCATTGATAATCTGAGTGATAGCCTGAGTGTAAGGCTCCGTAAGATAGTTGGCTAAACGTTCATCATCAACACAGATGACTTTGTCAGCACCTGAAATAATCAGGTCGTTAGCCTTGTCGGATATGTTGTGTCCCAACAGGATTGCTACGACTTTTTCGTTGAGTTGGGCTGCTAATTCGTTAGCCTTTCCTAACAGCTCGAAAGCGACATTCTGTATTATTCCGTCTCTCTGTTCGGCGAAGACGTAAATATCTTTATATTCGTTGATATCCATATTCTGAGATTTTAGATGATGAATTTTTCTTTTAATTTGTTAATAATAATATCAACAGCCTCTTCCGGTTCCACTTCATGTACAACGCCGGCCTGTTTGATGGCCTTTGCAAATGATTCCTTGACTCTTGTCGGGGAACCGCTGAGTCCGAGACGTGTTTCATCGGCATTGATGTTAGAGACATTCCATACTTCGACTTCCTTGTTGTAAGCGTTGACGATACCGCTTACGGACATGTATCGTGGTTTGAAGGAGGAGGCGAGTACTGTTACCAGCATCGGGAGTTCACATTCGAGAATTTCATAGCCGTCTTCGGTCTGTTTCTTGAGAGTGGCGGTTATCTTGCCGTTTTCGTTGACCGGAATTTCTTGTTTTGAATTGTCATTGATAGGCAGAACATTCTTGATGTTTTTTATGATGTTGCCGATTAGGGAATAGGAACCTAATTCGAAGTCTTCGAGGTAGGATACCTGAGGAAGGCCGAGCTGTTCGGCGAGTTCCGGGCCTACCTGTGCGGTGTCACCATCGATAGCCTGACGTCCGGTGATGACGAGGTCGTAGTCGAGTTGACGAAGAGTGCAGGAAAGTGCGTATGATGTGGCGAGGGTATCGGCACCAGCGAATTTTCTGTCACTCAACAGGATGGCGCGGTCAACACCCATGGCGAAAGCTTCGCGCAGTATTGCGTCAGCCTGCATGGGCCCCATGGTAACAACAGTTACATGAGCACCATATTTATCTTTCAGACGGAGAGCCAGTTCGAGGCCGCCCTTATCGTCGGGGTTCATAATGCTTGGAACACCTTCACGTATCAAAGTGCCTGTTACGGGATTGATCTTTATTTCGTTGGTGTCCGGAACTTGTTTTATGCAGACAACTATATTCATGTTTACTTATTTTAATAATTTAGATGAAATAACCATACGCTGAACTTCTGAAGTTCCTTCATAGATTTCCGTGATTTTTGCATCACGCATCATGCGCTCAACAGGATATTCACGGGTGTAGCCGTAACCGCCGTGGAACTGTACTGCCTTGGTAGTCATTTCCATTGCTGTTTCAGCTGCGAAGAGTTTTGCCATTGCTGCATCTACAGTGTAAGGCACGCCGTTGTCCTTCTTGAAGGCTGCAGATCTGACGAGAAGTCGCGCAGCCTGAATCTTGGTCTCAAGGTCGGCCAATTGGAACTGGGTGTTCTGGAAAGCACTGATGGCTTTTCCGAATTGCTTGCGTTCCTTGGTGTATTTGACCGTTTCGTCCATTGCACCCTGAGCAATTCCCAATGCCTGAGATGCAATGCCTATTCTGCCGCCATCAAGTGTTTTCATGGCTATTTTGAAACCATCACCGATTTTGCCGAGGAGGTTTTCCTTTGGCACTATGCAGTTGGTCATGATAAGTTCGCAGGTTGCGGAACCTCTGATGCCCATCTTCAGCTCTTTTTTTCCAACCTGAAATCCTGGAAAAGTTTTTTCAACAATGAATGCGGAAATGCCTTTGGTGCCCTTTGACTTGTCAGTCATGGCAAAAATGATATAAACGTTTGCATATTCGGCATTGGTGATGAATATCTTGTTGCCGTTGAGTACATAGTGGTCGCCACAGTCAACAGCCATGGTCTGCTGTGATGAGGCATCTGTACCAGCATTTGGTTCGGTCAGACCGAAAGCGCCTATCCATTCACCTTTAGCAAGTTTTGGGACATATTTGCTCTTTTGCTCAGGAGTACCGTTTTCCATAATCGGAGCAATACACAGTGAAGTGTGAGCCGACAAAATTACACCTGTTGTGGCACATACACGTGAAATCTCTTCAACGCCAATAGTGTACATCAGGTTTGTGCCACCTGCACCACCGTATTCGGCAGGTACTGGTATGCCCATAAGACCTAATTCTGCCATCTTCTTAACCGTCTCCATCGGAAAACGCTCTTGTTCGTCAACCTCTGCCGCTAATGGCTTTACCTCATTGTCGGCAAATTCTCTTATCATCTGACGAAATAACTTTTCTGTTTTGGTTAGTTCGAAATCCATAATTGATTGTAATTGATTTATTTGTAAAAAATTGTATTTTTTGCTGTGAATCTGCAAAGATACAATTAATTTTTGATTATATGATTTTTTGATTACTTTTGCACGTGTTTTAATAATCAAAAATGAATCGCACTAAACATTATTTATTCATTTCCGTCTTAATCATTGTAACTATGGGGCTTTTCAATAAATGCAAACAGAATCAGACCTTTGAGTCCGACAACTTCATCACCGGCAGTAACAAGACTTTGACCATCACCTTTCTTAAACATGCAAGTCTGATGATGTCTTTGGACAATTTCGTCATTTACTTCGACCCGGTCTCCAAGCAGGATGACATCACAATTGACTTTTCTGTGCTTCCAAAAGCAGACCTTATTTTGGTGACGCACGAGCATTTCGACCATCTTGATACTGCTGCCATAAAAATGCTGTCAAAGGATGGTACGAAAATTTATGCTTCAAAAAATGCCGCCATGCAGGTCGGAAACGCCAATGCACTGAAAGCAGGTGACACTGTTGTCATAAATGATGTGGTTTCCTTTAGAACAGTGCCGGCTTATAATATCTCACCCGAACAGCTCAAGTTTCATCCTAAAGACAGAGGTGATTTAGGTTTCGTTATTACCCTTGATGATAAAAACATATATGTGCCCGGTGATGTCGAGGATATCCCGGAAATGGCTTCCCTTACGGATATTGATATAGCCTTTATTCCTGTAAATCAGCCATATACTATGAAGATTGAACAGGCTGTTAATGCTGCCAAGATGATAAATCCTAAGATACTTTATCCGTATCATTTTTCGGATACAGACGTAAACAAACTGGTGAATTTGCTTTCGGACACTCCTATGGAGGTCAGAATTAGAAATATGCAATAATTATGAAAAAAATTTTACTATTAGTTTCAGTTTTCCTTTTTTGTTCCGTTGCTGAAGCTCAACAGGTGGATGTGACCACTGCTCGCAAGGTCGCCGAAAATTGGTCACACAATGTTGTCGGTGTAAAAAACAACATTGATTTACAGCTTGTTATGACTGATGAAGATGAAATACATTCGACAGTCTATTATTACATCTTCAACGATTATGACAACAATGGCTTTGTGATTGTTGCAGGTGACGAGAGAATAGAACCCATACTTGGCTATTCCGATGAAAGTGTGTTTGTTACAGATAATGTCCCTGAAAATATCATTTCTTTCTTTGAGGATTACAAGGAAGAAATGAATTCCATTTTCGAAAGTGGCAGGAAGATTAGGAAACATCCGAACTGGAAGACTATCATTAACGGGACTTACGCTGCAAAGGGTAATTCTGCCGTGTTGCCTTTGGTTAGCACAAAATGGGATCAGGGATGTTACTATAACTCCAAATGTCCGGTTGATTATGCAGGCCCCTGCAACCATGTCTATACCGGATGTGTGGCAACAGCCATGGCACAGGTTATGAAATATTGGAACTATCCTGAATATGGACTTGGAGAAACTGTGTATGTCAACGGAAATTATGGCAATTTGTCTATAGTTCACGGTGATGTCCATTTCGACTGGAACAGCATGCCAAACAATGTTTATAGTCCCAATGATGCTGTGGCGACGCTTATGGTCAACTGTGGTGTCAGTGTCAGAATGGACTATTCTCCGTCAGGCAGTGGCGCAAGCATGGGAAAGGTGGTCTCTGCTCTTCGCAATCATTTTGGATATGATGATGCTGTCGTAAACAATCACAAGTCAGACTTCAACCAGTATCGTTGGATTGAAATGCTGAAAGAACAGCTCGATGCCGGCCAGCCAATGGAATATAGCGGCCGTAACGCTTCAGAAGGTCATGCTTTTGTTTGTGATGGTTATGATAATAACAATATGTTCCATTTTAATTGGGGATGGAGTGGGTATTACGACGGATATTTCGCGATGAATCATCTTAATCCTGGCAATTACACTTTCAACAGCGATCAAACGTGCATAATGAATATCGTACCAGATCCGACAAAGATATGCCACATACCTCATAATATAAGTGGCTCAATTACGGGAAATACCGTGAATATCACTTGGGATGAACCGGATCCGGATACAGTGGAACTTGTCGGTTATCAAATTGTTTGCAACGATGTCGTGGTCGATACCGTCACCAAAAACTCATATACCGGCGAGTATGGTTATGGCAACTTCCACTTCTGCATTCAAGCAATGTATGACAACGGTTGCCTTTCCGACATAATAAGATGTATCGATGCTTTTGGTAGTTATCCTCTTCCAGTCGATGACCTCAGTGCTGATATACATTCCGAAAATGTGATACTCACATGGAATGTGCCGCATCATACCGCATATTTTGACCATTTCGACATTTATAAAGATAATGTTCTATTGGCTTCAACTACAGATACATCATACATTGATGTTGTGCCTGATGGTACATATCATTATTGTGTGATTGTCAATTATGAGGATGAGCTGTTCTCTGATTCTGACTGCATTGATGTGGAAGTTGAAACACAATGCCTTCCTCCGACCAACATTGAAGTGACTCGTATTCAAGGTGGGTATTATATTAAATGGGAGCCATCTGCCGACACATATCCTATTGCCTATTCGTTCTATAAGAATGGTGTGATGATGGCTGATTCGCTCTTGAGTAGCCATTATTATGACAATGATGTCACTGGTCTGGTGAGATTTGGTGTGAAGTCGATATACAATTTCTGTGAATCAGACATCACCGATTTCATGTTTGATGGAATTGAAAATGTCGAATCTTATGACTTCAAGGTATATCCAAATCCGTTTGCAACGACCGTAACTGTCAGCAGAAATGCATCGTGCATTCCTATGGATGTGGAATACATCGTCACTAATATTACCGGTCAAGTAGTTTATCGCACAACGACAACGAACGTTTTTGAATGGACCCCTGCAAATGACATAGTTGATGGGATGTATTTCATTAGTGCTTATGTTGATGGGGTGAGGGTTCAAACATCAAAGGTGGTTTATCAGCAGTAATTTATATTTCTATCCGTTGTCTGTAGTTTTGTCGGAATAATTTGTAAAATTCTGACAGAATGTCGTATATTGTCCTCCAATAATTGTTGGCACGCAAGTTGATGATTATTGGGCAGGAGGATTTTGAAATTATGAATTACGATAAATTTACAATAAAATCTCAGGAGGCTTTACAAGAAGCCGTAAGGATAGCTCAGGGAAATGGCCAGCAGGTTGTTCAAACCGGACATCTTTTCAAGGGAGTGCTTCATTCCGGCGAAGACATAGTCAATTATGTCTTTAACAAACTTGGTGTTCAGGTTAACAACCTTAATCCATTGCTTGACAGTATAATCAAATCATATCCGCAGTCATCCGGCACCGACCCGTATCTGTCACAGGATGCCAATCGTGTGTTGAATGCCGCGTATAACAAAGCTAACAAGATGGGTGATAATTTTGTCGCCCTGGAACACATTCTTTTGTCTTTCTTTGAAATCCGTGACGATGTTTCACAGATGCTAAAGGATCAGGGAATATCTCTTAATGCAATGGAGAAAGCCATTGCGGAATTGCGAAAAGGCAACAAGGTTAAGGATGAGAATGCTGAAAACCAGTATAATACCCTTAACCGTTTTGCAAAGAACCTTAATGAAATGGCCTTGAAGGGAAAGATAGACCCCGTCATAGGTCGTGACGAAGAGGTAAGACGTGTGCTTCAGATTTTGTCGCGTCGTACCAAGAACAATCCTGTTCTTGTGGGTGACCCAGGTGTCGGTAAAACGGCAGTGGTTGAAGGCATAGCACAGAGAATAGTTCGTGGCGATGTTCCTTCCAATCTGAAATCAAAACAGATTTATTCACTTGATATGGGTGCTCTGCTTGCAGGCGCCAAGTATCAGGGAGAGTTTGAGGAACGTTTGAAAGGTGTTGTGAATGAGGTCGTTGCATCCGAAGGCGATATCATCCTTTTCATTGATGAGATTCATACGTTGGTCGGTGCAGGCAAGACGCAGGGTGCAATGGATGCTGCAAACATCCTGAAACCGGCATTGTCGCGCGGTGAACTTCATGCAATAGGAGCCACGACCCTCAAAGAATACCAGAAATATTTTGAAGAGGACAAGGCTCTTGAAAGACGTTTCCAGAAGGTGATGATAGACGAACCTGACGAACTCAGTGCCATCTCAATACTTCGTGGTTTGAAGGAAAGATATGAAACTCACCATAAGGTAAGAATAAAAGATGATGCGCTGATTGCGGCAGTCCAATATTCAAAACGTTATATTACAGACAGATATCTGCCTGACAAAGCTATTGACCTTATAGATGAGGCAGCATCCAAACTGCGTTTGGAGATGAATTCCGTTCCTGAGGACATCGATGAAATTGAAAGAAAGATCCGTCAGCTCGAAATCGAGAGGGAAGCCATCAAACGTGAAGGAGATACCGAGAAGATGGCAAATCTTGACGAACAGCTTGCAAACCTGCGCCAGGAATATTCTAAGATGTCGGCAAAATGGGAACTTGAACGTTCCTGTGTTGAGGATATCCAAAAGAACAAGAAGCAGATTGAAGAATGGAAGTTTGAGGCTGATAAGGCTGAACGCAGTGGTGATTATGAAAAGGTTGCCGAGATACGTTATGGCAGGATAAAGGAAGCTGAGAATGCCATCAATGACGCGCAAGAGAAACTGAAGTCCGTAGCAGGTGACAATCCTTTGATTCGTGAGGAAGTCGGCGTTGAGGATGTTGTGTCTGTAGTGTCAAAGTGGACTGGAATACCGCTGACCAAGCTGATGAAGAGCGATAAGGACAAACTGCTTCATCTTGAGGAAGAACTTCACAAGAGGGTGGTCGGACAGGATGATGCAATAGAGGCATTGGCTGATGCAGTGCGTCGAAGCAGAACAGGACTTCAGGATCCGAACCGTCCTATAGGCTCGTTCATATTTCTCGGCACCACAGGTGTCGGCAAGACCGAACTTGCCAAGGCTCTTGCAGAAATGCTGTTTGACGATGAATCGATGATGACACGTATTGATATGTCTGAATATCAGGAGAAGTATTCGGTTTCCCGTCTGATAGGTGCTCCTCCAGGATACGTCGGATACGATGAGGGTGGCCAGCTTACTGAGGCTGTACGTCGTAAACCGTATTCGGTGATATTGCTCGATGAAATTGAAAAGGCTCATCCGGATGTTATGAACGTATTGCTTCAGGTACTCGATGACGGACGTCTGACTGACGGCAAGGGCAGAACGGTTGACTTCAAGAATACCATAGTAATAATGACATCAAACATAGGTGCTTATCTTATTCAGGAAAAACTTGAAGGCATCAATGGCTCCAATCGCAAGCAAATTATTGAGGAAACCAGAAAGGAAGTCGATGAGCTGCTGAGAAAGTCGATAAGGCCTGAATTTCTGAACAGAATTGATGAAATAGTCATGTTTAATCCATTGTCGCAGTCCGATATTCTCCAGATTGTCAAACTTCAGTTCAATCATGTGGCCGGGATGCTTGAAAAACAAGGTGTTGTTGTGCAGCTGACAGATAAGGCCGCCGAGTGGTTGGCAAAGGAAGGTTACGATCCGGGATATGGTGCAAGACCTATTAAGCGACTGATTCAAAGGACGTTGCTCAATGATTTGTCGAAGAGACTGTTGTCGGGTGATGTCAGCAAGGACAAACCGATTGTCATTGATGCAGGCTCAGATGGCTTGATTTACAGATAAAAAATAGTAATTGTAAAAGTTGGGAGGCGATTGGCATGGATGCCGGTCGCCTCTTTTTTTGTGTTGCCCCGCTCGGTCGGATTTCAATCCGAGCGCACTGAATATGCGGAATTACGAGATGCCGCTCGGAGTCAGGCATGATGAGGTGAGGTCGGGAATGACGCGAAATTTTTTGCGATTATCAATTCTGAGTTATTAATTTGTATTATCTTTGCAACGCATTTGGTTCCGTAAGGATCAAAAGGGAATTTGGTGCAAAGCCAAAACTATCCCCGTAGCTGTGAGTTCTTTACAATGCCGGTCTATTTGCCACTGTAGGATCTTCTTATGGGAAGGCGACCGGACAGAACGAGTCAGAAGACCTGCCAACTGCAAATTAACAGTAGCTTTCGGGTGAAAAGGCGACGGGATATAATCGAATATTCTATCATTTTTCCATCCGCTACCATTGTGTAACTTTAAAACTCTTATTAAAATGAGAAAAAATTTACTTTTGTTGGTAGCTTTTCTGATGGGATTGTCAGGAAACATCTTTGCACAGAATGGACCTTATCCGCCTGCTGCCGGCCAGGAAGGGTCAACAGCTATTCCGGTTAATTCGGACCAGTTTGTCTGCTGGGCTACAGGCATTCAGTTAACTCGTGGTTATCAGAATATTGCAAACCCGCCTGCTAAGGTGTCTTTCGGATATCCGGCATTGGGACTGGGTGTCGCTGAAGGAGGCTCGATGGAGGTGGTAAGCCTCGGTGATGCAGGTGAAGCTATTCTGACTTTCGACCGTCCAATTGTCAATGGACCTGGATTCGATTTTGCAGTGTTCGAAAATTCATTTGATGACTATTTCCTTGAACTGGCTTTTGTTGAAGTCAGCTCCGACGGCGTGAACTTCTTCAGATTCCCTGCTGTCTCCCTTTCTTCTGAGACTGAACAGATTGGAACGTTCGGACAAGTTGATGCAACGATGATCCACAACTTGGCTGGTAAATATCGTCAAGGGTATGGAACTCCTTTTGACCTTGATGATGTTGCCGACAATGCAGGATTGGATGTCAATAATATCAGATTTGTCAAGCTGATTGACGTCATCGGCTGCATTCAGGATGAATATGCAACTTACGACTCTCAAGGACATAAGGTCAATGACCCATGGCCGACTGAATTTAATTCGTCAGGATTTGACCTTGACGGAGTAGGCGTCATCAATGCCGGTTCTCCATACGAAATCTCAAATTTCAATGAATTGTCCCTTGCACCTGATTCCTATTGGGATGGCAGTGATGGAACAGGCGGATTTACCTCCGGAATAGTCAGATATGTGAATAATTATGATGCTTTATATTACTCATGGAGCGGCTTTGCATATTCCAACATGAGAGACGATACTACGGGCGGATACACAAATCAGTTCAGCGCTATAACACGTGGTGGCATGGAAGCCGATGATGAAGGCGGTACAAATTACGCAGTGGCATACGTGGCAACAGATTGGATGAATGATTATAGTGCGATTCCTGTTGAGGCAAATTTTGTCAATCCAGCAAAAGAAGATGTGGCATATGTTGTGAACGGATTTTTCGTCACAAACGCCACATATACTTACCTCTCAATGCGTGATGGTGACGGATTCGCCAAGAAATTCGGCGGTGATTCTGGAAATGACCCTGACTGGCTGACACTCAATGTTTTCGGTATAGATATAAATGGAAATCCAACAGACACAGTCGTGTTCTATCTCGCCGATTTCAGGTTTGATGACAATTCACAGGATTACATCGTTGACAATTGGCGTTGGGTTGACCTTGCTTCTCTGGGCGAAGTTACTGGTTTAAGAATGTTTCTCGAATCAACTGATTCGGGCGCTTATGGAATGAATACACCTGCATATTTCTGCATCGACAATATGTACGTTAATGTCGGTCAGAACGAGGCCATTAGAGATGTGGAGAACAATAATGCTATTTCTGTATATCCAAATCCTACCTCAGGGAAATTTTACATAAGTACTGATACATACAGCACAGTTGATGTTTATAATGTGAACGGACAGATTGTCAGTCATTTCGATACAGACGGTAGAAACTGCATCGACATCTCTGATTTGTCAACAGGCATGTATTTCGTACGTATTGCAAGCGACAATGGTGTCGTGACCAAGAAACTTATAAAGAAGTAATCCGTTTTATCCATGGGCCACAGGATTTTTTTCTGCATGACCGTGATGTTCATGGTCGTTTGGGGGAAACTTATGGCTCAGGATGTTCAAGATACAGTTGTCCTGAAAAGCGTTGAAATCGTTGGTTTTACCGCTGACAGGCTGTTTGAGAAAGAAGAAGCCGGAATGAGGGAGACGAAGGTCGATTCCATCGTCATGATGGAGAAGATCAGTTCCTCTCTTTCCGACTTGCTTTCTGAAAACACACCGATATTCATCAAGAACAATGGAAGAGGGGCACTTGCAACTGCTTCATTCAGAGGCACTGCAGCATCTCATACACAGGTCGTGTGGAACGGTATTAACATTAATTCGCCGATGACGGGCAGTGTCGATTTTTCGCTGATACCGGTGTATATTATAGATGATATCAACCTTAAACACGGAACAGCCTCAATTGCCGACAATAGCGGAGGCTTGGGAGGCTCAATAAATATCGGTAATTACGACACTCATGACACATGCTTTACTCTTAAGTATGTGCAGGGAATCGGTAGTTATCACACCTTCAACGAATATCTCGGGGTCGGATGGGGTAATAGAAAGATTTCCCTCAAAACGAGAGTGTACCATAACTATTCCAAGAATGATTTTACATTCGTCAACCGCAGAATCAAAGTTTATAATCCTGTAACCGGTTTGTACGAATACCCCATAGACACTAATGACAATGCGTCCTATAAGATATATGGACTTCTTCAGGAAATATATTTTCACATCAATGGAAACAATGCATTGTCGGTAAAATACTGGGGACAGAGAGCCGACAGGTCAATTCCGCAGGTGACGAGCTATGAGGGCCCGGAAAATTCAAATCTTAACAACCAAAAAGACGATGATAATAAGGTGGTCGTCGATTGGACACATTATGGCTTGAAGTCGGAACTTGTTGTCAGAAGCGGCTTTTCGAATAAGCATCTTCTATATACTCTTCGAAATTTTGTCTCAGGTGTAGGCATTATTCCTGCGATTTATTCCGTAAGCATGTCAAATAGTTTTGTCAACAGTGCAAAATATACTTATAATTTTTCCGAAGACTTCTCGATAGAGGCCAGCTTTGATGCAAATTTCCACAAAGTCAGCTCGACTGATACGATTCAGCATGTGGGCTACGATGCTGTCCGTCAGGAATATTCGGCTTTCATGTCTATAAACAAAAGTTTTTGGAAAAGGTTGAATATGACGCTTATGATGCGTGAGGATTTGGTTGACGGCAAGTTTGCACCGCTGATTCCGTATTTAGGTTTCGATCTCAAGATACTGAAGAAAGCCGATTTTATCGTCAAGGGAAACATTGCTCGAAATTATCATCAGCCTACACTGAATGATTTATATTGGATTCCCGGCGGAAACAGGGATTTGTTGCCTGAAAACGGCTTTGGTTTTGAACTTGGCTTGGAATATCAGTATGTTGTACCTGATTTCAAGATTAAGACCGAGGTTACCGGTTTCAGGAATGATGTCAACAACTGGATAGTGTGGATTCCGAGTTTTAAGGGGTATTGGCAGCCGATGAATATAAGTAGGGTATTGGCGCAGGGCATTGAGGCTAGCCTGTCGGCTGAAAAGAGTATTAAAAATGTATATATCAGGGTGTCAGGGAATTATGCTTATAATCATGCGAGAAACTATGGCGATATAGATGTCTGGGGTGAGGATTCCTACGGCAAGCAGCTTGTGTATATTCCCCTGCATTCCGCCAATGCTCTCGTCAATGTGACTTACCGAAAGTTTTTCGTTACATATCAGTTTAACTATTATAGCGAGCGCTATACTACTTCAACCAATGACATCACCCGTCGTGACTGGCTTTATCCTTACTTTATGAGTGATGTTTTTGTGGGCAAGGATTTCAATTTTAAGAATTTTGATTTTTCTGTCGAACTGAAGATATACAATTTGCTAAATGAGTCGTATCATTCAGTACTTTACAGGCCAATGCCAGGTCGAAACTTCCTTTTACAATTAGTATTTGAAATTTAATAACAATTTAATAACACTAAAATGAACACAAAAACAATATTATTTTTAATTATCAGCGTGATATTTATTCTGAGCGGCTGTATGCCTGACGACCCTGGTCCTGTAACGCCGCCCGATATCAATGAATCCCATTCGGGATTGTTTATCGTAAACGAAGGCAATTTTATGTATGAAAATGCTTCGTTGTCATACCTTGATTTTGAAACCGACAGCGTTATGAACAACGTATTCTATGACGTCAATAA
Source organism: Bacteroidales bacterium (assembly GCA_016285515.1). GTDB lineage: Bacteria > Bacteroidota > Bacteroidia > Bacteroidales > BM520 > RGIG7150. Next base: position 45,138 of record JAEEQW010000013.1, on the reverse strand, counting down.
CATACCTCTTGGTGATGTGGCACAGTCGATGGTAATCATGGACAGCACCGGCTTTATTGTTGTCAACAACAGTGGCAAGGTCTATGCTATCAATACCAACACTTTTGAGGTTGTAGGCAAAATCACAGGACTGACATCGCCGCGCTATATGCATTTTGTCAGTAAAACAAAAGCTTATATAACAGATATTTACGCCAAAAGTATAGCAATAGTCAATCCATCGACGTACGAAATAACCGGACATATTGATGTTGACAACCATGAATCTCAGTATTATCAGCATTCAACAGAGCAGATGGTTCAGTATAAGAATTTTGTGTTCACCAACTGTTGGAGCTATGACAATAAAATCCTTGTAATCGACACTGAAACCGACCAGCTTGTGGATTCGATTGAAGTTCTGAAGCAGCCTACATCACTGGTGATTGACAAAAACAGTCAGATATGGACCATCACCGACGGCGGATTTAATGGAAGCCCGTATGGCTATGAGGAACCAGGGCTTATAAAAATTAATCCCGAAACAAGGACTGCTGAAATCGTGTATCGTTTTGAACTTGATGATTCACCTTCAGAGCTGAAAATCAACGGTTCGGGTGATACGGTATATTTCCTGAATCGTAACGTTTATCGCTTTGCAATAGATAATCCTTCTGACATTCAGCTGTTTGCCGAAAACAATTCTTCGAGTTCGTACAACGGCTTTTACGGGCTTGCTGTTGACCCGCAGACTTCGTTGGTTTATGTGTCTGATGGTCTGAATATGATTAAAAATGGCATAGTGTATAAATATTCCCCTTCCGGTGAGTTGCTGAAATCGTACAAGGTCGGGCTTATTCCAGGTGAATTCTGTTTTAAGTGATTCATGTGCCCTGGTGTCCCGATAAGTTTATCTCTATTGGATTTATTCCACTTTTATGCTGCGGATTGAGCCGGTGTGACTGTCGTAAAGGACATATTTGTTCTTAGCCATGTCGAAGTTCATCATCTTTCCGAGCTGCGGCAGTTGATAGATGCCTCCACAATAAGTCTTGTTTTTGTATCTTGCATATATTTCTGCAGTGACAGGAATTCTGTATTTTATGCCGTTTTCCTTAAGTTTGGGCTCTTTCTTTACCGACTGATTTCGTGGAATGACTGAGATGGTTATCTGTGAGTTGCTGTTTCTTGTGCTGCTGCAGATGCCGGTTTCTTCGGAGAAACAGAGAACCGAAGTTTCCTTGTTGACGTTGTCGGCTGTCGGAGAGAAAATGAACGAGTGTACATGCTCGTTTTTCGAGGTGCTGCCGATAAACATGCTTAAATAGCTGTCCTCGGTCTGCTTGAGTGACGAAGCGAGGTATCTGAAGGCTTCGACTGAATAGTTTGTTTCCTGATATCCGGAAAGCAGGTCAAGTCGCTGTTGGCGGATTTCCATCATGGAGTTGAGTGCGGCTTCTGCTTTTTCTTCAGTTGACATCTCTTCAGTTGAAGTTATTATTTCGTAAGCTGTGTCTGTGTTGTCGGAGATGGTGTCGGTAAGTGATATCAATGACGGAACAACCGAGTAGTTGTTAAATGGAACTGTCGCATTCTTGGAACTGAAAGCCAGTTGTTCATCATCTGCTTTATCCGTAATGTCATTATCGCTGATTGTTCCTAATCCGATGAGAATACCGTTTTCGTCAATATGGACATGACATTCCGATTCCGATTTTGCCGTTGATTCATTTTTGATGTAGAAACGTGCATTTTCATCTGCCTCGATAAAAGGTTTCAAGATTATGTCGTCAATGGAATAGTATCTCTTTTCCTTTTTCACGACATCTTCAATACCAAGCATGCTTTCGGCATAATCGGCATAAATGCCTGGTTTTGTGATGTTCTCGGAATAGTGGACTTCTACTATGAAGGAAGTTTTAGGCAGTGCACACAAAACGCCGCTGCTTATGGAATCGTTATACTTAACCATTGAAATCTGCGCATTCGTGTTTATCACACAAATCAGTGACAAAATTGTAATCAGTATATTTTTTTTCATACATTAAATATTATTGAACTTTTGACTTTCTACATTCAACTTTTCAGCCATCTCATGCACATAAAATGGCCTTTCGGACAGTGTTCGTAGCCGAGTTTGCTGCACGGACGGCATTTTAGGTTTTTGTTTTCAACGATTTCCGACTTGCCTTTGAAATCAACCGGATAATAAGGATACATGCCGAATTCGGGAATTGTGTTCCCCCAGAAGGATGTTATGTCTTTTTTGAATGCGGCTGCGATATGCATCATTCCGGTATCTCCGGTGAATACGCGGTCTGCGTTGCGTATCACCTGGGCCGACTGGTTTATGGTCAGTCTGTCGGTGAGATTGAATACATTGCTGCATCGAAGTATTATCTTGCTGCCCTCAACTCTGTCTTCCTTGCCGCCTATGATGTATATTTTATTGGTTCTCATATTGTTGCATATTTGAACTATGATGTCGGTCGGAACAATTTTGGTCTTGTGTTGTCCGCCGATGGCGAAGACGAAATAGTGTTCGGGTAGTTCAAGGCCTGTAGGCATTTTTTCTTTTTCATCGATGAAGTAATCTAATCCTCGTCCGTCGTTTTCAACCCCCAGTTTTTTCACGGCACCGAAATATCTGTCAACCACATGCACTTTCGGCAGCAGGTTTATTTTGAATTTGGTGATAAGGAATTTTTTGAAATCCAACTTATTGAAAGAAGCCCCCGGTTTCCTTAGCCGTCTGCGTATTATGTGCGATCGCGTGTTGTTGTGCAAGTCAACAATGAAATCGTAGTTTTCGGCTTTAAGTTCGCTTACAGTCGTTTTTATGTCTCCATCGAAAAGAATCACTTTGTCAATATAGGGATTATTTGCAACGAGAGTGTTGTAGCATTTCTTCGTGAGGAAATGCAAAGTGCAATCAGTTTGCTGTTTGAGGCATCTGACAACGGGAGAGGTGAGGACTATGTCGCCTATTGAACTGAGGCGTATGACAAGTACTTTCATTTTCATTGTTACTTGAATCTGCAAATGTAAAATTTTTTTTGAAAAGTTGTTGTATTTTTGCGGCATGAACGAAGCCGAATATTATTTTATCGATTCCCACACACATCTTTATGCCAGTCAGTTTGATGTGGACAGAGTTGATGTCATGCAGCGGTGTCTTGACAACAATGTCAGGAAACTGGTTATGCCCAACGAAGATTATATGTCGATAGCTCCTTTGAAGTCCATGCTTAGTAATTATAAAGGAATATGTTATGGTGCTATGGGGTTGCATCCGACATCAGTAAATGACGGATACAAGCATGAGATGGAGCTGATAGGGGAGGAATTGTTCAACGGTGATACCGGTTATGTGGCGGTAGGGGAGATTGGCATGGACCTGTATTGGGACAAGACTTATATGGATTTTCAGAAGACGGTGCTAAGGGAGCAGTTTTCGTGGGCTTTGCAACTGGATCTTCCAGTGATAATTCATAGTCGCAGTTCGGAGAGTGTTGTCTTGGATATCCTTGATGAGAGCGAATTTCAGGATGTCAGAGGAATATTCCATTGTTGGAGTGGAACCATGGATGAGACCATTCGCGCGATGAGGCATGAAAATTTTTATTTCGGGGTAGGGGGGACATGTACTTATAAGAAGTCTAAAATTCCGTCATTTTTTGATTTTTTGGATTTGAACAGGGTTGTTCTGGAAACTGATTCACCGTATCTGCCTCCTGTGCCATATAGGGGACAGCGGAATGAGAGTTCTTATATTCCTCTGATTGCTAATAAATTGTCAGATAATTTAGGTGTTCCGGTGGCGACTGTAGCCGGCATCACAAATAAGAATGCGGAGAAGATTTTTGGAATATAATATAAGAAATTGTCCTTGTAATCAACTGATTATCAGTGGTTGTTAACAAATTATTAAAAAATGGTGAATTAAAAATAATCAGTAATTGATTTAATTGAAAAAAAAGTACTAATTTAGCAGGCAAAATTTTTAAGCGGTATAGAGTGTCCTGTTGAGGTGCTCTAAAGTGGCTTAAAATCAAGTCCGGAGAGATGACCGAGTGGCTTAAGGTACACGCTTGGAAAGCGTGCGTTCTGCAAAACGGAACCGAGGGTTCGAATCCCTCTTTCTCCGCTGAAATTTATTAGAAACAAAAAAATAAACAATTAATTAAAAAAATTATGAAAAGATTATTTTCGTTATTAGCAATGGCATTTTTGCTAACATTTGTAACAGTTAACGCTTTCGCTCAGAATGCTGCACAACCAGCAGACGAACAGCAAACAACAGAACAAGTGGCAGAGGAAACCACAACTCCTGCACCAGCACAGTCAGCAGTTCCTGAAGATCAAGTGCAGCAGAAGAAATCATTTCACTATGTATTAAAGGAAAAATTCATCGAAGGTGGTCCTGGATTTATGGCTACCGTTCTTTTGTGCCTCATATTCGGTTTGGCATTGGTTATTGAAAGAATTATCTATTTGACAATGTCAACCACCAATTCTGATAAATTGTTAGGTGAGATTAAGGCTGCCCTCAAGAATGGCGGTCCTGAGAAGGCAATGTCAATTTGCAAGAACACCCGTGGTCCTCTCGCAAGTGTCTTCTATGAAGGTCTTGCAAAGTATGATGACGGCATTGACCAGGTTGAGAAAGCTTTAGGTGCTTATGGTAGCGTTGCTACAGGTAACCTTGAGAAGGGACTCAGCTGGATAGCACTGTTTATCTCTCTTGCTCCATCCTTGGGATTTATGGGAACTGTCATCGGTATGATTGCAGCATTCGATAAAATTTCCGTTGTAGGTGAAATGTCTCCAGCTGTTGTCGCAGGCGGTATGAAAGTCGCTCTTCTGACAACCCTGTTCGGATTGATAGTAGCAGTTGTTCTTCAGGTTTTCTACAACTACATCCTTGCCAAGATTGAAAACATTGTCATTGACATGGAAGATTCATCAATTGAATTCCTTGATATCGTTGCAGACAGCATGGATAATAAGTAATCCATTGAATAATAACAATAAATAAAATAAAGAGTTATTATGGCAACATCAAAGATATTTAATATAGTAGGCAAGATACTATGCTATATACTCTTCGCTATCGGTGCTTTTTTGGGTATTATGTTGATAGTGAAGAGCAGAGCAATAGCATCTGACGTGGCTGTCGGCAACCAGTGGGTACTTCCGGCGGTGTATATAAGCGAAGTGGCACTCATACTTGCCATTATAATTGCCTTATTGTTCCCGTTGTTCTTCACACATCATACTAAGAAAGGTATTATAAAAGCCGTTATTTTTATAGTAGCTGCAATAGCAGTAATTGCAATAGCATATCTTTTACCGGACGCTCAGCTTTCAGAGGAATTCATGAGTAATCCTGACCTTAACGTCAATCCAACTATTTCAAAGTGGGTAGGCACAGGTTGTTACCTTGCATATTTCCTTACTGCTGGTGCAATTATTGCGATTATATATGGTGCAATATCCGATTTATTAAAGAAAGGTAACGTATAATCATGCAGATTAAGAGAAAAGCTAAGAAAAAAGTTCCACCAATCAACGCCAGTTCAATGGCTGATATCTCCTTCCTGTTGCTTGCCTTCTTCCTGATGACAACAACAATGGATGTGGATACAGGTATTGCAAGAAGACTGCCGCCGCCAGTTCCGCCTCAGGAGGATATTCCTGATATCAAGGAACGTAACATTTTGGCAGTCAGTATCAATAAGAATGACTGGGTAATGGTGAACAACAGGCCTATGGATGTCAGAATGTTGAAGGAAGAGGCAAAGAACTTCCTCTCCAATCCTTTCAACAGTCCTGATCTTCCAGAAAAACGTATGGATACTATTCCTGCGCTTGGCGGATTATATGAGGTCTCCAAAGGCGTCATCTCTTTGAAAAACGACAGAGGTACGTCATACGATATGTACATAAGGGTACAGGACGAATTAACTAAGGCTGTCAACGAACTGCGTGATGAACTGTCGAAAAAAGCATTCGGCGTTCCTTTCACAAGCCTTAAGGAAGAAACTAAAATCGAAGCCATCAAAAAGGCAATTCCTATCGCAATCTCTGAGGCAGAACCTGAGGAATATTAATAACCAATGTAAAAAAACATCACTATGTCAAAATTCATTAAAAGTGAAAAGAAAGAAGTTCCACAGATGTCAACATCTTCCATGCCTGATATCGTGTTCATGCTTATCTTCTTCTTTATGATTACAACTACTATGAGACAGGCTGATCCATTGGTTAGAACTAATGTTCCGGAAGCTTCTCAGGTAGAAAAGCTTGAAAGAAAATCACTTGTAAGCTATATCTATATTGGACCTCCTTCCAATAAGAAACTTGGTAATGAATCCCGTATTCAGCTGAATGATAGCTTCAAGACTCTTGATGACATACCTGACTTCATAATGATGGAAAGGGAATCCCGTGATGAGGTGGACCGTAAACTTATAACCACTTCCATAAAGGCTGACCAAACCGTCAGAATGGGTATTGTTACCGATGTAAAACAGCAGCTTCGTGAAGTCGGTGCATTCAAAATCTCCTACTCGGCACGAAAAACTGCACATGATTAAAAAATTACTCTATAAGTAAAAAATGTTAAAAATCTGCTGGTAGCATTTATCAGCAGATTTTTTTTTGCGAAACATCTAATTTTTTTTTATTATCTTTGCAAATAATTAAAATTTGCGTTGGGAAATGGAGCAAAATCAATCTGCTGAAAAAACAAAAGTCTTATTCATTACACAGGAAATACTCCCATATATTGATCAAACTATAAAAGGAACTATTTGCCGTTATCTGCCCCAGGGTATTCAGGAACGTAACAAGGAAATCAGAACGTTTATGCCTAAGTTCGGGCTAATAAACGAACGACGTAACCAACTGCACGAAGTAATCAGACTATCAGGCATGAACCTCATTATTGATGATGTCGATCATCCTATCATCATCAAAGTGGCTTCCATCTCCCAGGTAAGAATACAGATTTATTTCATCGATAACGATGAATACTTCAAACGCAAATTCATATTCAGAGACGCATCTGGAACATTTTTCGACGACAATGACGAACGCTCCCTCTTCTTCTGCCGCAGTGTGCTTGAAACAGTGAAAAAACTCGGCTGGGCTCCGAATATTGTCAACTGCCACGGATGGATGGCTGCTTTTGCCCCGCTTTATGTCAATAAAATGTACAGGGACAATCCTCTTTTCACTACTTCAAAAGTGGTGACAACCATCTATGAGGATGACTTTCAGGAAAAAATGTCAGATACACTCTATGAAAAACTGAAATACGACGGATTGAAGGAGGACGAACTGGCGGCCTTTAAAACGGCAGACTACATCACCCTTATGAAATCTGCAATCGACAATTCCGATGCTATTATTTTCGCGGAAAAGAATGTCAATCCGATCCTTACCTCGTACGTAAAAAGCAAAAATCTGCCTTATATTTCATATAACAGATATGATATTGATTATTTGTCCGAAACAACAGATGCTTTTTTCGACGAAATAATTGAATACTAAATTATGCTGAAAAATATTTTTTCGGGCTTGTTAAAAATAGCCGGTTTCTGCCTTCTGCTGTCATTTGTGACAACGGGCTGCAAACCTGATGATAATGGGATAGGAATTGAAATCATCGATTCCGATATTTTTGTCCCATACAGAGACACATTGTATGTCACAGCCGTCACAGCTGTGCAGGATTCAACGTCATCGAGCGGTTTCAGTGATAATGAAACTTACCCTGTCGGCTGCATGTTCGACCCTATGTTCGGAAAGACTTCTTCTTCTCTTGCAGTAACATTCGGCCTGACGTCGGAAAATCCGGAATTTTCCAAAGCGACAGGTGTGGATTCAGTTGTGCTGTCCATGGCTTATTCGGGAAACATTTACGGCGACAAGTTATGTCCGCAGACTTTCAGAGTGTATGAACTCAATGAAAAATTGGAGGGAACGTATTTCTCAAATTACAGATGCCGCCATTCCGCTGTTGAATTGGGCAGCAGGACTTTCATGCCTTCTCTTGATTCGGTTTATGTTGACGGTGGGCTGATTGCTCCTGTATTGAGGATAAAACTCGACAATTCCCTCGGTGAACGTATCATCACTGCCGATTCAAGTTACCTTGCATCCGACACGGCTTTCATAGATTTGCTCAATGGCATATACATTACTCCGGATGTGGTTAATACCCCAGGCAGCGGCGCACTTGTGCATTTTTATCTTGAGGATGACCTCACATTCATAAAAATCTATTATCACAATGATACTACAGGAGGACTTTCCTATCGCTTGAATGTGACTGAAGACCTCGTAAGATATTTGGAATACGACCATTTCGACTATCAGGATGCATCACCTGAAATCAGGACGGCAGTAAACGACACTGCAAGGGGAGAGGAAAAACTGTATGTACAGTCGCTCAGCGGACTTTTCGCAAATATTTTCATTGAAGGTATCGATTCCATAGCTGCAAAAGGAACCATCGCGGTTTCCAATGCTGTTTTGTCGTTTCATGTCGATCCGTCATCATATTATATTTCAATGCCAACCGAATACGAACTTGTCAGAATCAAGAGTGACGGGACAACTGCAACGGTGCCTGATGCCTACCTCAATGCTTCATATTATGGCGGCACTTATAATTCTGAGACTGGTATTGTCAGTTTCAGGGTATCAAGCCTGATGCAGGAATATTTCTACGGAACTATTGAAAACTATGGCCTGTATTTGGTTGTCAAATATGCAAGCTATACTCCGGCCCGTGTGGCGCTGTATGGCAGCAACCCTTCTGATCCAACCAAGCGCATTATGCTCGACATGACTTACTCCGTCGTGTTGCAAGACTAACAATATCATGCAGTGTGTCGTTAAATCGCTAAGTGTGTTCTGTGGCTCATGTATGGGCTTTGATGACCATTATCGCAAGGTGGCTGAAAACCTTGGTGTAATGCTCGCCCAGAAGGATATTAAACTGATTTATGGCGGGTCAAATATCGGTCTTATGAGAATACTTGCCGACTCGGTCCTTGACAATGGCGGACTGGTTGTCGGCATCATGCCCGATGTTCTCATCGACAAAAATGTTTCATATAACAGAATAACGCAACTGATAAGGTGTGATTCCATGAGTGAGCGCAAAAACATGATGATAGAAATGTCAGACGCTTTTGTGGCTCTGCCTGGCGGTTTCGGTACTATGGATGAAATAACAGAAGTGCTGACACATCACCAGCTCAATTCCATGTCGAAACCTCTTGTTCTCCTCAATATCGACCACTTCTATGACAACTTTATGGCTCATATTGATTTATGCGTTGAAAAGGGGTTTGTGAGAACAGAACATCGTGACAATATAATTGTAGTTGACAATCTGGAAACCATGTTCGAAAGATTGTATTCCTATCATCCCGTGTATGTGGAAAACAAGTGGGTGGATAAGATTATTGAAAACACAAATTACATTATCAATCAAAATAAATAAAAATGATAATTATAGGAATTACAGGCACTTTGGGTGCAGGGAAAGGTACAATAGTGGATTATATGGTAAATAACCTGAACTTCGTTCATTATTCTGTCAGGGGATTCATTTCCGAGGAGATCAAACGGAGAGGTCTTGAGGTGAACCGTGATAATCTGACTGCAGTGGCTAATGACCTAAGAGCTTCGAATTCACCGTCTTATATTGTTGACTGCCTTTTTGAACAGGCTAAGAAGAGTGGTCAAAACTGTATAATAGAAAGCATAAGAACTCCAGGCGAAGTTGAATCGCTTCGCAAAAAGGGCAATTTCATACTTCTGGCTGTGGATGCCGAAAGAAAAATCCGTTACGACAGGATAGTGCTTCGTGGTTCTGAAACCGACCATGTTACGTATGAAAAGTTTGTCTCTGATGAACAACGTGAATATGAAACATCCGACCCTAATAAGCAGAACTTGCGCAAGTGCATAGAATGTGCTGATTATCACATAGATAATAATGGCAGTATTGAGGATTTGCATAATGAAGTTGCAAAAATCGTGGATGAGTTGAGAGAAAAAATGAATGATAATCGTCCAAGTTGGGATGAGTATTTCATGGAGGTCGCCGACATAATTGCAAAACGTGCGACATGTGACAGAGGTCGCAGCGGATGTGTCATCGTAAAGAACCATAGAATACTCGTAACAGGATATGTAGGTTCTCCATCCGGACTGCCACACTGCGATGAGGTCGGACATCTTATGAAGAAAATGATAAATGAAGATGGCACTGAATCGATGCATTGCGTAAGGACGGTACATGCCGAACAAAATGCCATCTGTCAGGCAGCAAAACTTGGCGTGTCAGTTGACGGTGCTACACTTTACTGCCGTATGACACCATGCAGAACATGTGCGATGATGATTATAAACTGCGGCATCGTAAGAGTGGTCTGTGCCAACAAGTACCATGCTGCCAAGGAATCGGAGGAAATGTTCCGTCAGGCAGGTATCCAACTCGATTATTTCAGCGAGGATGTTCTAAAATACAATAATCAGTAAACCATGGAAAATTCAATTTTGTATCCGTTGCCTTTTGCACCCATATTCAAGGACAAGATTTGGGGAGGTGATAAAATCAAAACAGTCCTCTACAAGGATTTCAGTCCGCTGAAAAACTGTGGCGAGATGTGGGTTTTATCCGGTCACAATGACGATGTGTCAGTCGTTTCCGATGGTCCGTTGGCTGAAAATGACCTGAATGAACTTATCGGGATTTTCTTCGATGACCTGATGGGAAGCAAACGCTTCAGCGAAGAAGATCCAAGATTTCCTCTGCTTGTAAAGATTATCAATTCCAACAGTTGGCTGTCGATTCAAGTTCATCCTGATGATGCTCTTGCAGCAAAGCTTGAAATTGACAGTGGTAAGGATGAAATGTGGTATGTGCTTGATGCTGCTCCTAAAGCCAAGATTATTGCGGGCTTCAAAAAGGAACTGACTTTGCAGGAATACAAAAAACATGTCAGCAACAATACACTTGAACAGGTTCTGAATTATGTCAATGTAAGTAAAGGCGATGCAGTGTTTATTCCTGCCGGTATGGTTCATGCGCTTGGTCCCGGTCTTTTAGTGGCCGAAATCCAACAGTCATCCGATACCACGTATCGTATTTATGACTGGAATCGAGTTGATGAAAACGGCAATCCGCGTGAGCTTCATCAGTTCATGGCAGAACGTGCCATCAATTTCAGGGACAATAAGCCGCCTGTTCTGGTCCATCCAAACACAGACCTTGAGAACAAGAGGATCAGTCTTATAAACAGTGATAATTTCAACACCAATATAATACGTGTAACACGCCGTCTTGACTTCACTTTAGATACAGATGACACTTTTATTGCACTTCTTGCGTTTGACGGAGAAGGTACAGTTTCCTCCAACGGTGTCACAACTGTAATCAGAAGGGGAGAAGCTGTTCTTGTGCCGGCAAGTCTCAACGGTTACAGTATCGAGAACACAGAAGGTGATTTAATGCTTATTGAAATTTATTTGTAAATAATTTAGGTAATAAAATGCTTGCTCTTTTCAAGAAAGAATTAAGTGGTTATTTCTCCTCAGCGATAGGATACATAGCCATTCTTGTATTTTTGATTGTAATGGGGCTTATCCTCTGGGTATTTCCAGACTCTTTCAACGTTTTGGATTTCGGTTATGCCAATATCAACGGCTTCTTTATCCTTGCTCCATTTATCTTCTTGTTCCTCATCCCGGCAATAACCATGAGAACTTTTGCCGAAGAAAAACGTACTGGAACATTTGAAACGTTGTCCTCCAAGCCTCTTTCGTCAATGCAGATAGTTCTCGCAAAGTATTTCTCATCCTGCGTTGTGATATTGCTTTCGCTTGTGCCGACTCTGGTCTTTTACTATACTGTCTATTATCTGGGCTCTACGGTCGGAAATATCGACAGCGGTGCGGTTTTCGGCTCGTATGCGGGATTGTTCCTGCTTGGAATCTCATTTACCGCAATTGGCGTTTTCTGCTCTTCACTGACTGATAATCAGATTATCGCATTCATATTCTCCGCGCTTATCTGCACCTTCATGTATCTCGGTTTTGAGACGATTTACCAGATGAGGATATTCGGTGACATGCTGCTTTTTGTTAAAAATCTTGGAATGCAGGCACATTACGTTTCTTTGAGCCGCGGTGTGATTGACACCCGTGATGTGGTTTATTATTTGAGCATCATCTTTGTTTTCCTGATGTTTACCAAATTTTCAATAGAAAGGAGAAAATAGTATGAAGAAAAAAGTAAGAAGATGGTCTCCTTTGCTGTTCATCCTGATAGGATTATTGTTCGTGGCAGCCATAAATATCATATCCTCATACGTTTATAAAAGATTTGACCTTACCTCGGAGAAAAGATACACCCTTTCACCTGCTACCATTGACCTGCTTAAGGGACTTGACGATTATGTGTATTTCAAGGTTTTCCTGACAGGTGAGGACATGCCCGCGGGATTTCAGAGACTTAGAAATGAAACGCGCGAGATGCTTGACGAATTTGCCGCTCACAGCAAATATGTGGAATACGATTTTATCGATCCGTCGGCTTCCGATGACGGGGAACTGATCACACAGACTTATCAGGAACTTGTTGACAAGGGACTTCAGCCTACCGATTTGCACGTTACAACTAATAAGGGTAGTGAAAGAAAAATAATATTTCCAGGTGCAATAGTTGGCTATAAGGAAAAAGAGGTCGCCCTGCAACTGCTTCAGTCCCAAATCGGTGTGCCTTCCGATGAAGTGCTGAATAATTCCATACAGTCACTCGAATATGAAATTTCCAACGCTATCCGCAAGGTGACATCAAGAAATAAGGCCAATATAGCCTTTATTGACGATTATGGCTGCCTGACCCCTGCTGAAACTTATTCTTTCGAGTTATTGTTGAAGGAGTATTATTCGGTTTCGAGAATTCAAATCGACGGTCAGTTGACAAGTCTTGCAGAAATTTATGAAAAAGGAACTGATACTGTTAAGATGAGGAATAAATATTCTGCTATCATTATTGCCGGTCCAAACAAGGAAGTTCCTGAAAAAGACAAGTTCATCATCGACCAGTTCATAATGCGCGGCGGAAAGGTCTTGTGGCTTGTCGAGCCTCTGTATGTTTCAATGGACAGTCTGCAAAATCAACCGTCCACGTATGCTATTGGCAATGCAAATAACTTAACCGACCAATTGTTTAATTATGGTGTGAGGTTGGAACCGCAGTTGGCTTTGGATATACAATGTCTCTCAATACCCATGACCACTGGAATGGTTGCTGACAGACCTCAGATTGAATTCTTCCATTGGCCGTATTTCCCAGTGCTGACGCCGACAGAGCAGCATCCTATCGTCAAAAACCTTAACGCTATCTCAACTCAGTTCATTTCGCCAATTACGACAATAGGTGTTGACGGTGTGAATTCCACAGTTCTTCTTACAACATCACCTTATTCCAGAACTGAACAGGTGCCAGCTCTTGTGTCATTGAAGTCGCTTGATGCAATTGACCCTTCATATTACAAGGAGAAGAACCTGCCTGTGGCTGTTTTGTTGGAAGGCACTTTCCCGTCATTGTACGACAATAGAATTCCTGAAAACCTTATGGAGAGCAACTTGATAGACTTTGTTCCGATTAGCAAGCCTACAGCAATGGTGGTGATTTCGGATGCAGACATGGTCAGAAACCAGTTCAGAGCCGGTGATGGTTATCCATTAAATGTCGGTTACGACCAATATGTTGATATTCAATTCGGTAATCCGGAATTGTTCCTCAATATAATGAATTATCTTTGTGATGATTCAGGTCTTATTTCAGTGCGTTCACGCGAATTGAAGTTGAGAACTCTCGATAAAAACAAAGTCAAGTCGTACCGTACATCAATAGTTTTAATTAATATGGTTTTGCCATCGTTGATAATCATTATATGTGGCATAATCTTCAACATGATAAGAAAACGTAAATATTCAAAATAATGCAGAAATCCAGAAAAATACTCATAATTGCAGCATGTGTTGTAATACTTGTCGCTGCTTGTATTATAGCTATCCCCAAGATTGTAGGCAGGAGTCATGATGATGATTTCACCCTCAAGGACATTGATGCTGTGACTAAGGTTTTTATTACCGATAAACAGAATGCCAGCACACTGCTTGAACGTCATGGTACGAGCTGGACTGTCAATGGGGAATCGCCTGCATTCGATGAGGCTGTCAACAGTATGCTCGTTACCACCAGCCGTCTCAAAGTCCGCGGTCCTGTTCCGGAATCGTCTTATAATACTGTGATTTCGCAACTCGCAAATAATTCCAATAAGGTGGAATTTTACGCTAATGATTATAAGTTCAAGTTTTTAGGCATCAAGTTGTTCCCTTGTGAAAAGAATATTCTGACATTCTATGTGGGAAGTGCTACGATGGATAATATGGGAACTTACATGATAAAGGAAAATGCGAAACGTCCTTATATAGTCTATATTCCTGGTTACAGAGGTTTTGTGTCTCCTTATTATACAGTTGTTTCCAACGTATGGAAGTCTCATGTGATTTTTTCTTATCGTATTCCGCAAATTGCGACAATTCAGATGGTTAACAATGAAGAACCTGACGAATCCTTCTTCGTGAAAAATGTGGATTCACGTAATTTCACACTCAGCACTTATCCTGGAATGCAGGAATTTCCATCGTACGATACCGTGAAACTGATGGATTACATTACCTCCTTTTCCGATATCAGATATGCCGCTGCTTTGGATGCTGACAAATATGATGACATGAACGTGGATTCAATCCTCAAAACAGTTCCAGCCCATGAAATCACAATAACTGACAACAATGGCGTGAAATCGTATTTGAAAACATTCAGAATACCTCTTACTCAGGCTCAGATAGACCAGGTTCCTGTTGATGAGGAAATCCCTCCATATAATCTTGATGAACTGTATGCGTGGGTTAGTCTGCCGTCAGCAAAAAAAGATGATGCAGGCCAGATTGTGTATTCGCAGAATTTTGTACTGTGTCAGTATTTCACATTCCAGAATATCCTGCGTGATTTGTCGTACTTGCAGAAATGATGTCTTTTATCCTATGAATGTCTTCAAGTTAGGTGGTGCATCAATCAAAGATGCGGAGAGTATAAAACGTTTGCCGGAGATTATTGCTGAAAATGGAGATGACAGACTTGTGCTCGTCATTTCCGCATTAGGCAAGACTACAAACAAAATCGAAACGATAGTCAATAAGGCTTACAATAATGAGGATTATTCCAATGAATACAATTCATTGAAAGATGAACACTTGGATATTCTGCACAGCCTTGTGGGAAAGGATTGTGACGATGAGCTCGTCAAGCTTTTCGCTGAATTTGCTGAGAAGATTTCAGTCACATCAAAAGCCGACTATGACTATTTCTACGACCAGACTGTCAGTTTTGGTGAGATGTTTTCAACGCTGATTGTTGCAAAATATCTGACATTTACAGGAATGGATGTCTATCTTGCCAAGGCAAATGACATATTTCTTGCCGACAAAAATTGGCGTAGCGGTAACGTTGATATTGTGACATCGGAAAAACGTATGAAACAGCTGGTACAGAACGTTAAAAGTCATATTATCATCATTCAGGGCTTTATAAGCGGAACGTCATCCAATGACATCATAACTCTCGGCAGGGAGGGTTCCGATTATTCTGCCGCCCTTGTTGCAGTGTTCTGTAATGCGAAGGAATTGACATTCTGGAAAGATGTGGATGGAATATACAACACTGACCCGAAAATCTACCATGACGCTCAAAAGCTTGATAAAATCGGATATGACGAGATGGTTGAATTGTCGTATTTCGGTGCTAAAATCCTGCATAAAAAGACGTTGTCGGTACTGAAAACGAAAAACATAGTCACCAGGGTCCGTTCATTCATCAATCTTCTGGATCCTGGCACAATGCTTCTTGACAATTTTGAAATCAAATATCCGCCGATAAGGATTTGTCTCAAAAATCAGATACTTATAACTGCTGAATCGTTGAAGAACAACATTATTCTCGGAGATGACGTGAAAACGATCTATGATCTTGCAGCAAAATTCAAAATGGACATCAACATGATACAGATTTCTGCCAAGAAGATTTCGTTTTGCGTTACATACAACGAACATTCATGTGAATCTTTATTTGATATGTTAAAACAGTCATTCTCAATAAAATACAATAGAAATGCAACTCTTGAAACTGTCAGACATTACACCGCTGCTGAACTTGAAGAGATATTCAGCAGGGATGACATGCTTCTTACGCAGGTGTCAAGAACTGCGGCTCAGGTTGTGTTCGCGATGGAACGTTAAATTATGCGACAAATGGCTGAAGAGACGTTGAGACTTGAGAATATTGTCAAAGACTTTCACATGGGTGACATAGTGGTGAATGCTCTTCGCGGTGTGTCGTTGACAGTCAGAAAGAATGAGTTCGTTGCATTGATGGGGCCGTCGGGTTCCGGCAAATCCACTTTGATGAATATTATTGGCTGCCTTGATACTCCAACTTCAGGAAGATATTTCATCAATGGCAAAGATGTGAGCAATATCAGTGATGATGCCCTTGCAGATATACGCAATAATGAAATAGGTTTCATTTTTCAGACATTCAATCTTTTACCTCGTTCTACGGCTCTTGAGAATGTTATGCTCCCACAGATTTATGCCGGTGTCCCCAAAAGTGAAAGAATCAAGAACGCCAAGGAAACATTGGCGAAGGTGGGGCTTGCCGACCGTATGGAACATCATCCGAGCGAACTCTCCGGAGGTCAGAAGCAGCGTGTTGCCACTGCACGTGCGTTAATCAATAATCCAAGCATTATCCTTGCCGATGAACCTACTGGTGCGCTTGACACAAAGACTTCTCTCGAAATCATGAAACTTTTAGAGGATATCCATGATGCCGGAAACACGGTCATAATCATAACCCATGAAGAAGACATCGCACTTCACGCTCATAGGATAATACGTTTGGTTGACGGACAGATAGTTTCGGATGAACCGAATAAAAATATTGTAAAATAAATTAATAGGTTGAAATTATGCATATTTACACAAAAACTGGCGATAAAGGAACTACTATGTTAATAGGAGGCGAAAGAGTCGCCAAAAATGATTCACGTGTTGAAGCTTACGGCACTGTTGATGAATTGGATGCTTACATTGGACTGATTGATTCTATGTTGAAGGAATCTGCTGATATTAAAATCCCAAATGGGACAATTGAACTTTTTGGTGAAATCAGGAAGGCTCTGTTTTTAGCGTGTGCGTATGTTGCATGCTGTTCTGTCGAAGTGGGTGAAAAAATGCAGAGCCCTGATTACGATGTGATTACACATATCGAAAAGGCAATTGATGATATATCTGAGACTTTACCCAAGCAGTTTTCCCTGATGATTTTGGGCAACAATGTGATTTCGTCACATATTAACGTTGCACGTACTATATGTCGCAGGGCTGAACGCCGTATTGTGGCAATAGAAGGCGAAATTGTCAGGAAGGATTTTGTGTCGCAGCTGCTCAATCGCCTGTCGGATTATCTGTATGTATTGCTCAGAGTTATGATGGCCTGATGGGTACTCACCCTTACCATATCATTTCACCGAAATCGTTGACATCGCGAATGGCACGGATTTCCTCCTTCCCGTTTACAGTGTATTTGTAGGGCCTATTTAACATGAAAAGATTTGCCCTGTATTCTTCTGCCAATTTCTTGGGATTTGTCAGCATAATGGCATAGTTTGCCTCAAAACGGTCACATAGCGTGGAAAATACGCTTTTCACATTCATTTCCTGATTTGTTTCAAGTTGTAATGATGTCGGATTCGGAACGTCTTCTGGAAAGATTGTCTGGTTGACGTTCAGACCTATTCCGATGATGCTTGATGTGATTTTGTTATTGAGGATTTTATTTTTGATGAGTATGCCTGCAATCTTGTTGCTGCCTACATAAACATCATTTGTCCATTTGATTTTTACAATGGATGAATCATGTAGGAAAGATGAAACCGTTTCGAGAATGCTCACCGATGCCATGGCAGTAAGATGGAACTGATGGACGGAATCGATGAGAGGTGATACGACAAAACTGCATGTGATATTCAATCCTTTTTCGCTCAGCCATTTATGATTACCCTGTCCTCGTCCATTAAGCTGTTCATCGGTAAGTACGACAAATGGTGTGTTGGCTTTGTCGGACAAAAGGATTCTTTCAGCTTCCAGATTGGTGGAGTCTGTGGATTCAACATGAATTAGATTCATACGGTATCTTATCTCAGTTTTCTGATTTTTGCATTTCTGATTTTTGCAATGTCGAAAACCATTTTGCCTACCGTAGCAGTATTGGCGCCGGTTTGGTTTATATATACTGTCTTTCCGTCAAGATTTGGAATTTTTTTGCCGTGTTTCATTGGAGTATGCGAGTGTCCTCCTACAATTATGTCTATATCGCGGCTGTTTGCAGCCAATGTGCTGTCGCATACTGCTATGCCGTTGGGACCGTCCGTATTGTTTGAGTTCCAGCCTAAATGTGACAGGCAGATGACAAGGTCGCATTTTTCTTCATTGCGAAGTTTATGGGCGGTTTCATTGGCACATTTGAAAGTGTCTTTGAAGACGACTCCTTTGATGTTCTTTTCAAAAGTAACATTCTTGAGTTCGTAAGGGCCGAGGCCGAAGATACCTATTTTCATACCGGCTCTCTCAACAATAATGTAAGGTTTGACCAAGTCTTTCAGTGGTGTGTTATCCAGTCCGTAATTGCAGCAGATAAAAGGAAAATTCGCCTCTTTTATCAGCTCTGCGAGATTATCTATGCCAGAATCGAATTCGTGATTGCCTAATGTGCCTGCATCGTAATGCAGAGTGTTCATGAAGGCTATTTCTGTTCTGCCGTGGAGCAGGTTGTAATATACAGAACCTTGTGAAAAGTCGCCCGCATCAAGCAGAAGCGTATTTTCAGGGTCTTTTTCCACCTCTTCGTGGATACAGGTGCATATTCTTACAAAACCGCCTTTCCCAGCCTTGAAACCTTTGATATTCTTTGATATCGGTTCCACCTGACTGTGCATGTCATTAGTATGGATAATTGTCAGTTTCTTATCTTGTGAATAGCTTAATGTTGTGACACAGATAAGTAGAATTACTGTGATAATTGACTTATTTGTTTTCATTTTGTTTCTTGATTCTTAGTTCTATAAAACAGTGATTCTTCCGTCGATTTTGGCTCTGATGTGTTTGCCTGCGGCAGTCAGTGCCTTAATGTAAGCTGTTATCGCATCTCTCTCGACGATATCAGCATGGGTGACTGATATTGCATTTTTGAATTGAGGCATGCCGTCGTTACCTTCTGCCACGTAATCTATTGTTACCACATAATATATTTTGTCATCCTCGAGTTTTTTCCCGTTCATCGTTACGGATTCCAGTTTGCCGTTTTTTACAACAAGTCTTGGACCGCTGAATGCTTCATATCTGTTCTGTTTTGCAAATGTCTTGAAGAGGTCTCTGAGGTCGGAGCCTTTCATTGCGAGCAAAGTCAGGCAATTGTCGAATGGGTAGATGGCATAGACGTCGCCTACGGTAATAGGACCTTTAGCCATATCAATTCGTATCCCTCCTTTGTTGATCAGTCCCATGTCGATTTGGATAGAATCCCATGTTTCTTGTCCTATTACACGAATGGCATCGGCGGTAAAATTGCACAGTAGATTCTCTGCGCCTTTTTTCGACATCGCAAAGTCGCAGTATCCTATGGTGTCGTCCATGATGGCATGTGCCTTGGCATAATATTCATCAAGAACACCTTGAGCCACGTCATACGGATGTGTGTCAAATGTGGAATCGATGCTTATATACGAGATATGTGCATCAGTGATGACATATTTGTTTTTAAGCGTGCAGGATGTAATTAGTGTACATGCTGCAAGAAACAATATGATGAGACTTATTCTGTTTGTTTTCATTTTTTTTTGGTATAAAAAAAAGATTTAATATCTTGTTTAATCATGTTCATGCAAAAGTATTTTGCAATCCAAACTCTTCCGGTCATAAGTTGTTTGAATGTTTTGTTTGTTTTTATCTGTGTGTTTGACTTTTTCCTCTTACTGCTCTTGGATTCACTTTGCTCTCTTAACATTTTATCGGTGCAGATTTGTCCGACTTTGGATATGAAGTCGGCCAGATGATGACCTCTGACAAACAGATATACCGTATCGGGAGTGACACCAAGATCTTTACATAATTTTTCTTCTTCTTCGATGTTGATATCCGGATAGTCATGTTTAATGTTGTTTAATCTGGAGGTCACCCTTTGCTGAATCTTGTCGAGTATGAACTTGCCGTTGTCGATTAGCTGCCATTCACTGATTCTGCCCTTGAAAGTTATAAGATTGTTGAATGGAATTACGTCAAGTTCTTCGCTGCCTATACGGAGAAAATACTGGTGCCAGATAAACAGCGGATATACGATGTTCGAATAGTCTTTGAGGAACAATTCGAAATTGAATACGGGATTTTGTGCTCCTGTCATTATCTTGCAGATGTATGACAGATGAGGGGCGTAACAGTAGTGATTTTCAATGGAATAGGCGTAAGTCTGAAAAACAAAGTCATTAATGGTCAGATTATCAGTGTGTTTCAGATATCTGTTGTCGCTATCGATACAGATAAAAAAGTGTTTTGAAAGGTAAGGCAGGTAGTTCATACAATGTGTGGAACCGCTTGCTTCATTGCCTGACAGTGATTTGGAGTAATAAATGAAATGAAACTTTCCGCTGGGGTAGAAGCGATGTAGTATCTGACCCCAGAAACTGATATCACTTTCACCTTCCACATGGACTGTAGCCGTATATCTGCGAATAATAGCACTGTTTGCAAAATTATTGGCAGCACGTCTGTAGAAGTCGTTTTTTGCAGCTGGATCGGCAATCATTATATTTCAGTTGTAAAGTCCTCGATAAATTGAAGTTTGTCCTGCCATCCGTTGCTGAAAATGTTGGGGGAATGTGTTGTGATGAAAAGCTGACAGTTAGGGTTGATTTGGCGTATTATGTCAATGAGTTTTTCCTGCCATTCGATGTGAAGTGAATATTCTGGCTCGTCAAGGAACAGTGCGTATGGTTTCTTTCTCGTAAGGAAGACTTTGTATAGAAATGTAAGCATCTGTTTTTCACCGAGTGACAGACGTTGTAGGGCAACTTCCTGATTGTTTACGTCAAGAAATCTTATGTCCGAAAGGTCATGTTCGTCAAGTCTCTTTTTGGTATTATGAAACAATGAGTTGATTATTTTTGAAAACTCAGTCAGTTCTTTGTATGCACTTACGGGCTCTGTGGCAATGAGATTCTTCAGACGCATGATAATGGGATCGAAGGAGGTGTCTTCACGGTTGAGTTTTGCTGAAAGTGGCATCGGCATGTCTGCAGGTTTGCCGGTTCTGCTGTCAATGACGTATTTGTCAATATGCACTGTTATATAATCGAGGAAGAAATTGGCTTTAATTTCTTCCGGTCGATTGAGACAGGTATATATTGCGTTGAGAATGGTGCTTTTCCCGCTACCGTTGATACCTACTATGATGTTGACGTCAGGGGCAATGTTTTCCCATTTGACGTTGTAGATATTCCACAGCTTTTTTATTTCCACTTTGTGTATGATGTTATTCATAGTATTGATTCTTATATGGTTGCAGCAACTGTAGTTATTGCTTTTACTTTTTGTCCTATATTGATTTTAATATCCGATTCGAGAGGGATGTACAAATCGACTCTGGACCCGAACTTGATAATACCGAGTTCATCGCCTTGTTTGATGGTTTCGCCAACTTCTTTGTTGTTGACTACTCTTCGAGCCATTATTCCTGCTATCTGATTGACCATGATTTCTTTGCCATTGTTGAGGCGTATCACTGTCTTGCAGACTTCGTTGAGTTCCGAAGATTTCGGATTGCGTGCGGGATAGTTTTGGCCGTCCTTGTGGAGTTTCCAAACTATCTTACCTGCTGCTGGAGCCCAATTTACATGAACATTGTAAATGCTCATAAATATAGAAACTTGTAGCATTTCGGCTTTGAAATAGTCCTTTTCAAAGACTTTTTCGCAGGCAACCACTTCCCCGTCTGCAGGTACATATATCACGTTTTCATTAATATTGCATTGTCTGTCAGGATATCTGTAGAAGAATACAATAATCAGTGTGAAAAGGAACAGCAAGCATGACAATACAATAAGAACAATGTTGGTCTCTTTTTGTGCTATGGTGATGGCTGATGATAACAGCGTGAGTATCAGCAATATTGCAGCGATTTGTTGTCCTTCTTTGTGAATTTTCATGGCTTTAGTATAAAACGGTTAGCAGAAAGATGATAATGCATGGTACTGAAAGCAGAAACGAGTCGAATCTGTCTAAGGCCCCTCCGTGACCTGGCATAAGTTTGCCAGAGTCTTTTATGTCGGCGGTACGTTTAAGCTTAGATTCGAACAGGTCGCCTAGAGTCCCAGTTAAATAAGTAATGAGACAGAACAGCAACCAGAAAAGCCATTGGTTTATACCTACTTGTATATTAAACAGATATGAAAGAATAATTGATGTTATGATTACAAAGATGAGGCCTCCGAAGAAACCCTCCCACGTTTTGTGCGGTGATGTTTTTTTTGCCATTGGATGTTTTCCGCACAGAGAACCGATTATGTATGCGGTTGCATCTCCAATCCATATTGTTGCAAGCAGACAGTAGGGGATGAAATACGATACTTGTCCCATTTTTTCTGAAAACTGTGGAAGTGTATTGAACAATATGAATGGAACTGTAAGGTAAAATAATGCAAATATCTTGAAAATAAAGGGCTTTTCAGGATAGTTGTTTTGCATCATCAGCAGACAGAGGAATGCAATTGCAAAGATTACGATTATTGCTGCCCATTGTCTGTATGTGTATTCGAAGCCAGCAGCAACTCCAAGAACGTAGAAAAATGCTCCTATCAGAATGTATGGTATTATGGTTTTGAAAGTCACGAAATGTTTCATTTCAAATAGTGCAGCACAAAGGAAGAATCCGAGAGCCACAAGCATCCATAATTTGCCTAAATATATAGTTCCAAGCAAAATAGCCGCAAATACTATGGCTGAAGCTGTTCTGATTAGGAATTTTTTCATTGTGGGGATTAAGCTAATAGAAACAGATATAATTCTTTTGGACCTTGGGCGCCTATTATCGGATTGCATTCGGCCACTGTAGTGGAACTTGGTCCCGAAATTATTTCGATTGTGTCGGGCAATCTGTTGTCCGGTTTCTTCATTATATCAATGGCTGCTTTGAAATCCGGAACAATTTTGTCAATAGCCGCGAATACAACATGAGTTTGAGCAATGGCTGAAAGTTTTCTCTTCTTGTCTGATTCATTGGAGATTACAATGCTTCCCTGATTGGCAATCAACGCATCGCACATGGTCATTCCTACCGGTACGGAAAGTAAGTCACCGATATTGTTTTTAAATTTGATTTCTGCAGTACTGAGGATATCGCTAATGCTAGTGTTATAGCAGTAAATATCAGTCCAGTTAAATTCTTTGACAGCTGCCCGGATATTGGATATAATTTCCCGATCGGTTTCGCAGAAGATGAGTTTGCCACCGTTTTGTACGAATTTGCGGCAGAACATGTCTTCGAGATTTTCTTTGCTGTCGGCAATAACGTTGACACCAGTCTCCGTATTTGAAAATGACGAATTTTTGCTTGCCGTAACGTGTTTGAGCTCGTTGATTATTTTCTCTTTTGCTATGCTGTCTTCATATTGCGATTTGGAATTAATGTCTGCCATGTTTGATTTGATTAAAGTTAATTTTCCTTTGTTGCTTCTATAAGCGGTTTTTGCGTATCTTGGGTCTGTTGTTCATTTTCATCATAAGCTTCATGTGTTTTTTCAATGAAGTCTGATGCTTTTGCCATGTCAGGGTTCATATTTTCGCGTTTTCCGAAAATGGTTTCCAGGTCATCGCTGAATACCACTTCGTTGGCGAGAAGGAGGTCACCGAGTTTGAGGACTTTTTCTTTATTGTCCGTGATAATATCCTTGGCACGCTGATAAGCATCGCTGATGAGTTTGCTTACTTGTTGATCAATGACTTCTGCAGTTTTCTCGCTATATGGTTTGGTGAATGAATATTCTGTCTGGCCTGTGGAGTCGAAGTAGCTCATATTGCCTATTTCCTTGTCGAGGCCGTAGTATGTGACCATTGCATATGCCATTTTGGTGGCTCTTTCGAGGTCGTTGAGTGCACCGGTTGAGATGGTGCCGACGTTGATTTCTTCTGAGGCTCTGCCTGCGAGCAGGGTGGTTATTTCATCATAGAGCTGTTCGTATGATGTCAGGCTGCGTTCTTCAGGAAGATACCATGCCGCACCCAACGAGTTGCCTCGTGGCACGATGGTGACTTTTACGAGAGGACTTGCGTATTTCAGCAGCCAGCTAACAGAGGCGTGACCTGCCTCATGATATGATATTGCCTTTTTTTCTTCCGGTGAAATCAGTTTGGTCCGTTTTTCAAGTCCTCCTATGATACGGTCAATGGCATCTAAAAAGTCCTGTTTGTCAATTATCTTCTTGTTTTTTCTTGCACAGATGAGGGCGGCTTCGTTACATACGTTTGCAATGTCGGCACCTGAAAAGCCCGGTGTTTGTTTGGCAAGAAAACTTCTGTCAACTGTCGGGTCAAGTTTAAGACCTCTCATGTGAACCTCGAAGATTTCCTCTCTGCCCTTGAGGTCAGGCAATTCAACTGCAATTTGGCGGTCGAAACGTCCGGCACGAAGCAGAGCACGGTCGAGTATGTCGGCTCTGTTGGTGGCGGCAAGAATGATAACTCCGTTGTTGCTGCTGAAACCATCCATTTCTGTAAGAAGCTGGTTGAGGGTGCTCTCACGTTCATCGTTGGCTCCGTTGGCAATACTTTTGCCTCTTGCACGGCCAATGGCATCAATTTCATCGATGAAGATGATGCAAGGGGCTTTATCCTTGGCTTGTTTGAACAGGTCTCTGACCCTGGATGCACCGACACCGACAAACATTTCCACGAAGTCGGAACCTGAAAGGGAGAAGAAAGGAACTTTCGCTTCACCTGCGACAGCCTTTGCCAACAGTGTTTTGCCGGTTCCTGGAGGCCCGACGAGAAGGACTCCCTTTGGAATCTTGCCTCCAAGGTCGGTATATTTCTTTGGATTTTTAAGAAAATCAACAACTTCCATGATTTCCACTTTGGCTTCTTCAAGTCCGGCAACATCTTTGAATGTTATGGATGAAGTGTTTTTATCGAAAAGCTGAGCTTGTGATTTGCCTATGTTGAATATCTGTCCGCCCATACCACCGACACTGCCTCCGCTACGTCCAACCCCTCTGAACATGAATAACGTTAATAGGACCAATAATAGCAGTGGAAATATAAAATACAAAACTTCACCTCCCCAGTTACGACGCGTTTGATTCGAGATATATACCATGTCGTTTTCACTGATTCCTGCCTCCTCTTGTACGGTCACCACATCATTTTCAAACTTTTCTATACTGCCGATGTTGTAAGTGAACATCGGAGTGTTTTTGAAAATGGTTGAACGTTCTCCGCTCTGTTTGTATTTTGAAATCTTGTCGGGCTTTATGTATATCTCCACATATTCCTTGTTTACAAGAATCATTTTTTCCACGTCCCCATCTGCCAACATTTCTTTGAAAGCCTTCCAGTCAGTCTCTTGCGACTCTCCTTTGTAGAAGAAAAAATTGTAGCCGATCAGGAAAAGTCCAAGCAACAGCCATACCCATGCAAAGCTGAACTTTCGTGGTCGCTGGTTTTTCGGCATCCCGTTATAATCAAATTGCTCTGTTGTTTTGTTATCTTTCTTCGACATAATTGTTCTTGGTTAATTTATTTTACAGAGACAGTTTTGTCTGCTCCTGCAGCAGTATCCTTAAGATGTGAAAACTCTGCATCTGCCCACAAATCCTCAATCTTGTAATACTCCCTTGCCCTGTTTAGAAAAATATGCACTATGACATTCTGATAGTCTATCAGCAACCATTCCGAATCATTTGCGCCCTCAACATGCCACGGTTTCTCACTGACAGCCTTTCTAACCTCATCAATTACAGCATCACGGATTGTCTGAATTTGTACGAAAGAGTTGCCATGACATACTACAAAATAATCACAAATTGTGTTTGGCAACGGCTTTAAGTTCATGATTACAACATCATTAGCTTTCTTCGACAGCATTATCTCACCAATAATATTGGCCAGCATCAGTGATGACTTTTTTTCTTTATCCATAATTCTCTATTTAAGACTACAAAAGTAAAACAAATTATGTTACCTTTGCAAAAAACATTCCAAAAAAGTAGCATATCAGATATTTTATGACTTTAACTGGAAAGACAATTGGAGAGATGACCCAGGCTGTTGAACAACTCGGAATAAAGAGTTACGTGGCAAAGCAGCTGACTTATTGGCTTTACAATGCAGGTGCGCAATCCTATGATGTGATGACCAATATTTCAAAGGATAACCGACGACTTTTGGCAGAGAATTATAAGATAGGTGTCAATCCTCCGCTTAGTGTTAAAATATCGATTGACGGAACGAAGAAATATCTGTTCAAAACCGAGAGGGGAAATTATATCGAAACTGCCTTCATTCCTGATAACAACAATGACAGAAACACTCTATGCGTTTCTTCTGAGGCCGGCTGCAAGATGGGATGTGCTTTTTGCTATACCGCAAAACAGGGCTTTCAGGAGAAATTGTCGGTGCATGACATTATTAATCAACTTAATGCCATACCTGAACGGAATATTATCACCAATATAGTTTTCATGGGTATGGGAGAACCTTTCGATAATTATGATAATGTGCTGAAATCCATAGAGATACTGACTTCAGAATATGGCTTTAAGATAGGGAAGAGAAAGATTACGGTTTCGACTGTGGGCATTGTGCCGGGTATAAAAAGATTTCTGAATGAATGCGACTGCAACCTTGCCATCAGCCTGCATTCTCCTTTTGAAGAAGAACGTTCACGATTGATTCCAATGAATGAAGTGTATCACATTTCTGACATAATGTCAGCATTGCGTGAACATGACTGGGGAAAGCAACGTTTCCCTTCGTTTGAGTATATCATGTTCAAAGGCATCAATGACAGTGACAGACATGTAAAGGGTTTGTGCAAGGTTCTTAATGGTATGAGATGTCTTATTAATCTCATACAGTACCACAGTGTTCCGGGTGATGAATTTCAGACTACTGATATGGAAGTTGTAAAGGCATTTCGTGACAAGTTGAGCAATAAGGGTTTTTCCACCACTATCCGTGCTTCACGCGGTCTTGATATCGAAGCCGCTTGCGGTTTGCTTAGTACCCTGAAAATGCGTGACTCGGAATATTCTAAAAAATCATCTGATTAATCAGTCTTCTATTGTTTCTATGAAAAACGACACCGGTCTGAAACCATCATTGCAAGAAATCATCACAGAATGAGGATTCTTCATCCAGCCATCGAAGAAATCGCCGCCGCCGGCAGCCAGTGTCTCCACAAACTCACGCATAGAACCCCAGGCACTGTCACATAGACCTTCCGGCTTCTGCGCATCCGCTGACACAAACGTCATTCCATCAACCATATCGCAGGCATGTTCTATAGGATTTTCATAAATCCGTGACAACTCCGGATATTGTGTCCGGCACATTACAGTGATTTTAACTTTCTTCATATCAGCATGATGATTGACACTGCAAAAATACAATGTTTTTGTTACCAATTGCAAATTAAACGGAAGGAAAACACTTTGTCCACATATTTGATAGCCCTTTAAAAAGTTTTTGTATCTTTGCAAGGTTAAAAGCGCGAAACATCATGGACAAATTGTCACGCAAATACCCCGTCGGCATCCAGACTTTTGAGAGATTGAGGAGGGAGAACTACCTTTACATCGACAAGACCGACTTGGTGTGGAAGATGACCAAGGAAAGCCCGTTTGTCTTCCTCAGCCGTCCGCGTCGATTCGGCAAGAGTCTGTTGACGACCACCTTGGACTCCTATTTTGAGGGTCGGAAAGACCTTTTCGAGGGCCTGAAAATCATGGATTTGGAAACGGAATGGGAGCAGTATCCTGTCATTCATCTCGACTTGAGCTTAGCGAAAGGTCGCAATACCGTGGATGAGCTTCGGAGGGTGTTGCTGCTTTTGATGGACACATTGGTTGAGAAGTACGGGAAAGAGGACAACGAGATCTTTCCCGGCGATGTGTTGCGGGGCATCATCCGTCGCGCCTATGAGCGCACGGGCAAGCAAGTGGCGGTCATCATTGACGAGTATGATGCACCGCTTTTGGAGGTGCTTCACGAGGAGGTCATGCTTCCCGAGTTCCGCCGCGTGATGCAGGAGTTCTACCAGCCGCTGAAGGCGAGCGAGGCGATGATACGCTTTTGCTTTATCACGGGGATAACGAAGTTTAGCCAGCTCTCCATTTTCTCGACCATCAACAACCTGACGAACATCTCGATGGACTCGAAGTATGCGGCCATCTGTGGCATCACCGAGGATGAGCTTGAAACCGACATGGCCCCCGACATCGCCATGTTGGCGGAAGAGTATGAGTGCACGCCCGAGGAGATGCACGCCAAGCTGAAACTACAATACGACGGCTACCGCTTTGCCAAGGAGTCGCCCGACATATACAACCCATTCAGTCTGCTGAAATGTTTCAACCATCGCGACATAGGCAGTTACTGGTTTGAGAGCGGTACACCGACCTTTCTCATCCGCCAGATGCAGCACTACAGGACTGATATCACCACAATGGAGCGCATAGAGGCACGCGCCTCGGCTTTCGACCAGCCAACGGAGAACATGGAGGACGCGCTGCCGCTGCTGTACCAGAGCGGCTACATCACCATCAAGGACTACGACCGTGAGTCGGACACCTACATTCTCGCTATACCGAACAAGGAGGTGCGGACGGGCTTCGTTTCGGGCTTGGTGCCGGCCTATACAGGCTTGAAGCGCAACGACACGGAAGGTTTCGCGTTGCGTTTTTGGCGCGCTTTGAAGAAGGACGATATCACCGCCGCGATGGAGGAGATGAAGGCATTTCTTGCGGGCATCCCGTATGTGGAGGGTTTCCAGAAGAAATTAGAGGAGGTGAAGAACTACGAGGGCTTCTACGAATACACGTTCTGGCTGATTTTCAACATGATGAACCTGTATGCCCGCACACAGGTGAAGTGTGCCAATGGCAGAATCGATTTTGTGGTACAGATGCCCGATATGACCTATGTCTTTGAGCTGAAGGTGAACGGTACAGCCCAGGAGGCCATAGACCAAATCAACGGCAAGGGCTATGCGCTACCTTATCAGACCGAGGGCAAGCCTGTGGTGAAGTTTGGTGTTCAGTTCGACAGGGACACGATGACGGTGGGAGAGTACATTGTTGCTTGAAGCCGAAAAGAAGAAAAATGGATAAAACTTATAAAAAATGAATAAAACTTATGTTGACCTTGGATTGCCGAGCGGCACCTTGTGGGCCACCTGCAATGTTGGTGCAAATTCACCCGAGGAGTATGGCGACTATTTCGCTTGGGGCGAGATCCATCCGAAGAACGTTTACGACTGGAGTACCTACAAGTACTGCAACGGTGGTGGGGACAAGCTCACGAAGTATTGCGACGATTCTGAATTTGGTAACAACGGCTTCACCGACAACCTGACAACATTGTTGCCGAGTGACGATGCTGCCACAGCTAACTGGGGCAGCGACTGGTGCATGCCCTCAGATGACCAATGGGAAGAATTGCTGGAAAATACCACTAATGTATGGACAACCCAAAACGGTGTAAACGGTAGGCTCTTCACTGGTAACAACGGTAACAGTCTCTTCCTGCCCGCTGCGGGCCACCGTTGGGACGGCGGTCTCTACTCCGTTGGGTCGAGTGGCCTCTACTGGTCGAGTTCGCTCCTCACGGGCCGCCCGGGCGGCGCGTGGCGCTTCTACTTCAGTTCGGACTGCTACTACATGGACTACCTCCGCAGCAACGGTCTATCCGTCCGGGCAGTGCGCTCCGCGCGTCAGAACTAACCTTTGTTCCGTTCGCCCACAGGCAGAACAGGCATGGCGAAAAGTTGGCGGGC
The DNA here is from genome assembly GCA_016285515.1 of Bacteroidales bacterium. Lineage (GTDB taxonomy): Bacteria > Bacteroidota > Bacteroidia > Bacteroidales > BM520 > RGIG7150. The sequence goes on along the minus strand of JAEEQW010000013.1, from coordinate 14,900 downwards.
TGGGTGCGCACGGGAGTGCGCTACCCAACCCCGTCCGCCAACTTTTTCGCGAATTATCATAAAAATATAAATAAACAAAACAATATGTCACAACTGAAAGAAATACTTGAGAAGGATAAGGAACGTGGTTCCTTGGAGCAATGTGCAGTGGTACATCTGTTCCGTGAGGGTTCTTTCTATCGTGACTACGAGTGGAGCGGATGGCTGCTAACCGTGTGAATATGAATTCTTCGGATGCTTACACAGACATACCGCTAACAAAGCATGCCGGTCCATCGGATGACCAGTACGGCTTATGGGATTTCGTGCCTCCTGAAGAAATGCACAATCCGGAAATTGTTCCTTCCAGAAAAAATTATTACAATTTTGAAGATGAAACCCCTGAAATGATACGCAGGTTGGTTGACATGACAAACGAAGACAGATGGTCGTTTACGCGCAACAAGTCATTCTACCAGCAGGCAAAGTTCATGGAAAATTTCAAGGATGATTCCGAAATTGTGGATTTCTCAAGTTATTACCCTACATATCAGGATATGAATGTTGTGCAGATGCGCAGCTACTTCACAATCAGAAAGATGCTGAGACTCGGCCTTCATCCTGAAGTTCCGGTTTCATATCTTTTTGTCTATGTATATGAACTTCTGATGAATGTCGGTGTGAAAACTCCTGAAGAAGGATATGAACTGCTTGAGGAACTCTTTGAGTCATACAGAATAAGTGAGCCAAGAATTTCAGTTTATCTTAAATATTGGATTTGTGATTACATCGTGTATTATAACCTTGCGGACAAGTGTGGAGAATTCTTCAATAAAGTGATTCAATCTGACATGGATATTTCAGCTCTTGCCGATTACAGAAATATTGATGATACCTTGTTTTTTGATGTGTTGATGCGGATTTCGACGTATAATATCGAAAAGTCAAAAGCATACGGCAAGATGCCTGAAGACTATCGTAAAATATTAGTCCGTGTTATGCGTCATGCAATACCTGTCATTGAATCTCGTGAACACAAGAAGATTGTAAACGTCTGCTTTGGTTCAAGACAGCGGGTGTCATGCACGATGTTTTCAGGAGCGGTCTTTTATAATCCTGACCCTCCCATGCAGCGGATTTTTGAAGTTAGCCCGGTGCGTTATTATTACTGCCATAACGGTCTGTGGTCGGTTGAAAGGTTTCAGGAAAGAAACATCCGCCGAAACGAAGATAAACTGGGGATGATTATAAATGAAACCGACCGTAGGATCAGACTGAAATTTCATAGCGGCTCTAAGACTTTAAAGCGTATGGATGATGAGGAAATGGAGTCTTTAATCCAGAATGTGATTGATGAGTATGCACATGAAAAAGAGGAGGCTGCACGGCCTAAAATAGAAATTGATTTGTCAAAGCTTGATACTATACGTTCTGATGCTGATGTTGTCCGCGATGCCATGCTCACCGATGATGACAAAATTGAAAATCAGAATGTCATGTCTGATTATGATACCATTTCCGACAAAGAATTGTCATCTGTCGATACGGTATCTGATACTGTCCTCGACGAAGATGAGACTGCTTTTATGCATCTTCTGCTGAATGGCGGCAACTGGAAGAGTTTTCTTAGGGGAAAACATATTCCTGAAGGTGTTATGATTGATGGAATAAATGAAAAGTTGATGGATGAATTTCAGGATACCGTTATAGTAGATGAAGGCAACGGTCCTGAAATATTGGAAGATTATAAAGATGTAATTATTGGGATGTTATGACAAAAGACAATATACAGAGGATACCGCGGCGTATTGCACAGACGGTACTTAATTCTTTGAAGGGCGGGGTGGTGCCGCGTATAGGATTGCCTTACATTACAGTGGGCAGACGAAAGGAAATAGAAGCACTGCTTCACGATGTGGATATTATCAGCGAAGGCGGTGCGTCTTTTCGGTTTATAGTCGGAAAATACGGCAGCGGCAAGTCGTTTCTGCTTCAGATTATTCGTAACTATGTGATGGACAGAGGTTTTGCTGTCGTGGATGCCGACCTTTCACCTGAACGCAGATTGCAGGGGACTCATGGACAGGGACTGGCAACCTATCGTGAACTTATCAGCAATCTCAGCGTGAAGACAAAACCTGAAGGCGGGGCACTATCCATGATTCTCGACAAATGGATAAATTCAGTGCAGACTGAGACGGCAGAACGTACAGGGCTGAATCCTGACTCGACTGAATTCGAACAGAAGGTCGTACAGCAGATTTACGCTGTCATCCGTTCAATGCATGAACTTGTCCATGGCTTTGATTTTGCAAGACTTCTTTCGATATACTACAAGGCTTTCATCAATGATGACGATGACATGAAAGGCAGGGTGCTGAAATGGTTCCGTGGCGAATATTCCACCAAGACAGAAGCGCGTCAAGACCTTGGGGTGAATGTGATTATCAGCGATGACGACTGGTATGAGTATCTTAAGCTCTTTGCATATTTCTTCCGGCAGGCTGGTTATAGCGGACTCCTGATGCTTGTGGATGAGTTGGTCAATATTTACAAGATACCTAATGCGATAACGCGTCAGTACAACTATGAAAAAATTCTTACGATGTACAATGATGCCCTGCAGGGGAAGGCACGATATATTGGTACGATAATGTGCGGAACACCACAGTGTGTTGAGGATACACGTCGGGGTATATACAGTTATGAGGCTTTGCGTTCCCGTCTTCAGGAAGGCAAATTTTCCAAACAGAGTGATGAGGACCTGCTTGCACCAGTCATCAAGCTTCAACCATTGACAAACGAGGAAATGCTGGTGCTGTCGGAAAAACTTGCCGGTCTTCACAGTAGTCTTTATGGCTATGAAACCAAACTTACTGACAACGACCTTGCCGATTTTATCAGAATTGAGTATGGCCGCATCGGTGCTGATACTAACATCACTCCGAGGGAAATCATACGTGATTTTATTGAATTGCTTGACATTCTCTATCAAAATCCTGACCGTGACGTGAAATCGTTGCTTCAGAGCGATGCCTTTTCATATGCAAAGCCGGAATCAGAAGATAAAGCCATAGATCCCGGTTTCGCTGATTTCACAATTTAATTCATACTTCAGAAATGGATATTTTCTCACGATATTCGCCATTTATCCAGCAATACATTTATCAGAGCGGCTGGGAGCAGTTAAGGGCAATACAGGCGGCGGCAGGGGATGCGATATTTAACACGGATTCAAATGTATTGCTTTCAGCCTCAACAGCTTCCGGTAAGACGGAGGCGGCTTTTTTCCCAATTATTACGCTTATGCAGGAAGACCCACCGACATCGGTTGGATGTCTGTACATAGCACCACTTAAAGCTCTCATCAACGACCAGTTCATACGTCTGAACGACATCTGCGAGGAAGGCGGGATTCAGGTATGGCATTGGCATGGTGATGTGTCACAGAGCCAGAAGCGTAAACTGATGCAGCATCCCTCAGGCATTCTTCAGATAACTCCCGAATCCCTTGAGGCTATGCTTCTTCACAAACATGCCGACATACCGCATCTGTTCGGCGATTTGCGATTTGTTGTCATTGATGAAATCCATTCCTTTTTGCGTGGCGACCGTGGCGGACAGACTTTGTGCATAATCGAAAGGCTTGCCCGTCTTGCAGGCGTAAATCCGCGTCGTATCGGACTTTCGGCTACAATTGGTGACACACAGGAAGTTGGTAGGTTTCTTTCGGCAGGAACAGGTCGGGGAACCGTAATACCGCGTCTGAAGTCGTCTGGAGTCCACTGGCGTCTTTCAATGGAACATTTCTACAATCACGGGCCGCAGGCTGGCACAGATAAGACCGGTGATAATACCGAGACTGTTTTTGACCCGGGTCTCAATTATATCTACGAATATACACGTGGTCACAAATGCCTTGTCTTTTCCAACTCACGAGAGGAATGTGAGGCGGTTACCTCTACTCTTCGTCAATACTGCGAGGCAAAACATGAACCCGACAGGTTTCTTATTCACCACGGCAATCTTTCAGTCGCATATCGTCAGAGTGCCGAACAGGAAATAAAGCAGGATGAGAGTCTGAAAACAGTGTGTACAACTTCCACTTTGGAACTCGGTATCGATATTGGCAGACTGGAGCGTGCCTTTCAGGTGGATGCGCCTTTCACAGTGTCATCGTTTCTTCAGCGTATGGGACGTACAGGCAGAAGGGGGGCGCCTGCTGAAATGTGGTTTGTGATGCGTGAAGAACATGCCGAAGCAAGGGCTTTGCTTCCTGAAACTATTCCATGGAAACTGTTGCAGGGTATCGCTCTCGTACAGCTATATCTTGAGGAACATTGGGTGGAACCGCCGCGAACCGGCAGGTTGCCTTATAGCCTTCTTTATCATCAGACTATGAGCACACTTGCCTCAGGTGGTGAGATGACTCCTGCTGAACTTGCCCAGAAAGTGTTGACACTAAGTTATTTCCGAAATATTTCGCAGGACGATTTCCGCATTCTTCTACAGCATTTGATTAGCATCGACCATATTCAAAAGACTGAAAATGGGGGACTGATTTTAGGCCTTGCCGGTGAACGTATAGTTAACAATTTCAAATTTTATGCTGTGTTTCAGGAAAACGAGGAATACAACGTCAAATGTGAATCCGAGGAACTTGGCACAATCGTGAAACCGCCTCCTGTAAACGATAAGATTGCTATTGCCGGTCGAGTATGGGTTGTTGAAGAAGTTGACATAAAGCGTCATTTGGTTTATTGTCATCCTGTGAAGGGTATTATACCGGCTTATTTCGGGATAGAGCCGGGCGACATCCACACCAGGATATTGCAGCGTATGGTCAAGGTGTTGCAGGAAGATACGGAATATCCGTATCTGCTTCCTAATGCCAAGGCACGTTTGGCTCAGGCACGTGATGCGGCCCGTAAGTCGGGACTTGGTGTCAGACCGCTGATCCATCTTGGAGGAAACATGTACTGTCTGTTGCCGTGGCTTGGAAGCTATTCGTTTCTTGCCACTGAACGTTTTCTCCGACTTAAATGTGCCCAGCGGCTCGGTTTGAAGGGTTTTGACTCAATGAGACCTTATTACATGCAGTTTTCCATGCAGGTGACACCTGAGGAGTTCTTCAAGATAATTCTGGAAGAATTGGATAAACCGATTGACCCCATGACGCTTCTGTACCCCAAGGAAACTCCGGTGTTCGACAAATATGATGAAATACTTCCGGTAGAACTTACCCGTAAGGGCTTTGCTCTTGGAGTATTGAATGTGGAAGAAATGAAGGAGAATTTACGTTGTTATTTACACGTTTAGTGGCAGTATCAAAAAATTAGTTGTGGTAGTCGCTGTAATACAAGCAATTGGAGTACACGTCATTTTGATACTGCGTACCTTCGAATTGATCCAAGATGTCAAACTGGGCATCGGGTACCACCCTAGTATGATACCATGAAGACACATTTTCTGCTTCCATGATTTGCTGGGCATTCTTGGCCTGCGCAAAGACAATGTGCGCCTTCAGCTCGTTGTCGGTAGCGGTTTCCATGGCCTTTTCCAGATAGATGCTCGACAGCTGTAGCGTGTTCTTATAAGGCCCGTCGCCGTAATAACCATATTTGTAATAGCAAAAGCCGTTATTGTTGTCGAAACGGAGATAGTGACGATAGTAACCCGTCACGCTGACGTTGTAGTAGAAGTTGGCAATCAAGTAATTGGCCTTGGCAGCCTCATTATCCTTCTTGTCACCGATGTTCTGGAGTTGTATCAAAGCGTCGGTAACGTCAAGCTCAGTCATGTTGTCATGGATGAACGGGAACTCGCTGATGTAGTCGTCACGCATGACATCGTCGTCATAGCCGCTGTAATCCACAATAATGTTATTGCCGAAGATACGGTGCGACACCTCGAGGCGGGTGCCCTTCTCGAACAGTTTCTTGGCTTCCTTGAAATTGCCGTCGGTGAGACGCAACACTCCCCTAACGTAGGAGAGATATGCGTTATGGTCAGTCCAATCGTTTTCACCAGGAGAAGCAAGGTAACGCTCCAAAGAGGTTTTCTTTTTCTTGTTGAGGAAGGTCTGGAGCTCGTCGAGCAGATTCTCGTTGGGGTTGTCTTCAATTTTCGTCAGAGGATAGAGGACCAGGAAGGCTTTGGCATGTTCTTCCTGACGGGCATAGCGGTTGTGCAGCACCAGGTTGGGGAAGTTGTTTTCCGTATAATGTGTGCAACAGGGTTTGGTGAAGAGGTCAGGGTATTTGCCCATCAGATAGTCTTCGGCCTTAGCGTCGATGGTGGGCTGACGGCAGAGGTCGATATAGGCCGTCAGGCAGTCCACCGTTTTCATATAAAGCTCATCGTTCGACTTCACGTTGGCGAGATAGCTGCTGGCCTTGTCGAAGTCCTGATCGAGGAAATGGAGGTACGACGAGATAAGGTTCCAGAAATTCTTGTCCGAGGCTTTTTCGCGCTGCTTGTCGCTCAAGCGGATGGCCTGGTTAAAGAAGGCCATGGTCTCGGATTGATAGCCCTTCCACGAGGGATAAAGTGCCTCGTTATCCTCGGCATCCAGTGAGGTGGCGAGCAACTCGCGCTCCACCAAGTTGACCGTACGCACCATCAGCACCTTGGCTTGGATGGCATTGGGGTTGATTGCCACGATTTTCTCAATCTCGTTGACAGGATTGTTGAAATCGCTGTAGCCCATCATGAAATAAATGTCAATACGCTCGCTGTCATCGGCAGCGCCAGACACGAAGTCAGCGAAGTTTGTGTGGCTGTTTTCGCCAAAGGTCATCGAAGTGTAGGCCGCGGTCTTCAAGTCGTTGGAGTTGGTAAACACATGGATAAACTCACGGTAGGCCTTCTCGACCTCACCCATACCACGCAAGGCGCCTGCCTTCTGGCACAAAGCGTAATAATACATCTCAGTATTCATATTCAGCGGCTTCACATACTGGTCGAACAACTGCACGGCTTCTTCGTAACGGCGCGTGTAATGGGCCAACCTGACCAGCTGGTAGCCATAGCGCAGCTTGAGTTCATTGTCCTTTTCAGCATTCCAACTAGTGACAAGTACGTTCTTTACCTTGTCGTAATCCAACTCGCCGGCGTTGTGTTCATCTTCCTCACCCCACCACCAATACACTTCGCGGTCAGGGTCGGGAATGATGCGCATGTAAGGCTCAAGGTATTTGGTGTACGCCAAATAAAGCAAAGCCTGTTTGTGTTCCTTAACAAACTCGGGTGTGGCAAAGGCCAGCTTCTTGTCGGCAGCGGCCTTGCCCTTGGTGAGGTTACGAAGGTCGTCGCGTGAGGACTCAAACACTAGGTATTTGGTGTTTTCATAGCTCAGGCCCAGATACTTCTGCCATTCCTCAATGTTACCATTGCGAAGAGTGTCATTAGAGTAGTACTTGGCTTCATAAGTCAACAAAAATGGACGGTAGCGCGGGTCGTTTATGATCTCCTGAGAGAAAAGGTTGTAGTAATACCAATCCCAGTCATCCCAGCCACAGGCAAAGGATTTGCCCCAGAGTGCCATCAGCATGACGGCAACGAGTAACAGTTTCTTTCGCATATTTGTTTATTTTAGATTGTTAATTGAATATCGTGTCAGGTAGCCTTGACTCAGATGGAAGTAAACCCAAGGGAAGTTCCTGTCAATCTGTCGATCAAGGTATTGTTTCGCTTCGGCAAGCAGCTCCGGCGTGATGGTCTCTATTTTTACGGTGAAGCCGCTGTTGACATACAGGCCCTGCAAAAAGCCGTCTTCTTTCACCAAATATAGGTTGTCGCCTGTCTTCTCAAACATAGGAGTTTGAAGGTCATCCTCGGTAAGCCCGTTGACGAGCTTTACCTTGCCCAGGTGGTTGGTGACGATGCCCCATGAATAAATGGGCAAAATCACATCAAAGTCGAGCGGATAGTCATTAATATTGGTTGTATAGGCTTTCAGCAGCTCCATGTCGAGGATGGAATTGCGCGTGTCGCCTTCCATTGGGTTCGAGGTGGCATAGCACATCAGGCTACCACGCACCACTGGCGGTACACCGGTCTTCTGGCGGTCGCGGATCTGATGCAAGCGCAATGTACAACTAATATCGCAACCCGACTGCTCTGCAAGCTTTTCAAGGAAACGGAAATAGGCGTTCCTTGTACGCTCGGTCCAGTCGCAGTCTATTTGGATCTCATCATAGTCAACGCCGGCCGAACCCATGATGTGCTCGATGGTCTTACTGACATTATATGCAAGCCTCTCGGCCACCGTATCATTCGCATAATTGTAAAAAGTCCGGTTCGTGATGAACACCACGGGAATCACTTTAGTGCTGTCGTTGGGGAGTTGTTCCTTCCCAAAGCCTTGAATCTGCCCAACGGGGACAGCCCTGCCGCCATCAATGTCCACATCAAATAGTCGGATGAAAAGCCGTTTGCTCCCCAGCTGGTTGAAATAGTCGCGTTCAGTCTCTCTTATCGCGCACTTCGACTTCCAGTAATAGAAATCCACCTCGTGGCTGCGCTTGGAGGTGCAGGCGGAGAATACAACTGCAAAGAAGGTTACTATCAAAAACGAGCGTTTCATATCAGACATCCATAAGAAATTAACTATACAGCCTCGGCCATCAGGTCTTTTCTGCCTATGAGGCTAAAGATAGTGATTTCGTTATCTTCGTTGAGAATACGGAGCGTTCTCAAGACTTCATTCAGAGTTGAACCGCTAGTCGTAACATCGTCAATTACCAGCACATTTTGCTGGCGTATCATTTTGCAGAGTTCTTCGTCGGCAGGAGTGGCAAACTTCAAGAAACTGGTGATATAGGGACGCCACCGGCTCTTCTTCACATCTTTTGCAATAGTAAAATAGTCCTTCTGATGTATAAGCTCCAGCATATTTGCGATGGATTGCCTCAGCTCCTCTTTCTGAGCCTCAGTGTAACGAGGACGTCCGTTTTCCAAAACGTCATTGAAATACTGCTTTTCGAAGGCATCCATGTCAAATGATATGCTTGACGGCACAGCCTTCACCAACTCCATTTCTCTAAGCATCGGCTGGGCAAAACGATAGATATAACGCAGCATATACTGGTTTACCTTGCTTGTTGACTCCGGCATCACCACAAGATTGTAATCATAAAGATTTATCTTCTTATTGAGGTTATCCACTGCCTTTTTGATGAATTGCGTCAAATCGGGGCTGTCCTGCAAGGCATTGTTAAACTTCACGTACTTAATGAACGCGCTTCTGACATTGCTATCCACCTGATCGGAGAACTCATATCCATAGTAAAAACATCTTCCAAATGCTTCCACCTGATAGCCGTCGCCCGTCAGTTTGACAATATCCTCTGCGCCATCGTGTTCAAAGTCGAACACGAACATTTGCTTCTCGTTGTCGTATGTTACGCCCATAGTGTTTGCTTTAAAACCTGCAAAAATACACAAATTCGGAAACAATGACAATTTTTCCATAAAAACAACACATCCTCCGTAATGAACATGACAACTACAAGCAAAATGATGTAGGGCTGTCACATCGTGGCAGCCGCTACAGGTTGACATTGCGGCTGTCGTGGTACGACAGCCCTACACTCCCAAATCCTGTCAAACTTCTCGAGAGGCGCGCTAGAGTCCTTTGGATATTTCAAACTTGCGGTCATAATAAGAGGGCACTATGACAGCCATGTCAATATCACTATAAGTATAAGGATTGGCGTAGCCTTTGGAGTGGAAACCGAACATCCATGACACGCGGCTCCACCTCAAAGCGAGGCGCAATGACCTGCTTGTAGCGTTTCACAAGGTTTATGGCCTCGTTGCGGCTAAGAGTTGCTCTGTAAATAATAACTGAAAAGGATGTCACCAAAATGAGGTGAACCCCAATAGAAAGATTTAATCCGGCTGCTATAAAGCCTTATTTTACCAAAATCACATCATCGTCTCCGCAGGGCATGAAAATGGAGTCGGTGACCAAGGGGACATCGGTTGTGATTTTGTATGCTTTGCGCTGCATCTCCAAGGGAATGAAAAGCGACACCATGCCGTTTTCGTCCGAAATGGCTTCAAACCCTTCAATCGTAACCTTTGTTTGCGCCACGGCCTCTTCCTCGTTGAAGTTCCACAGCTTAAAATGAATGTCGCCATAGACGGCAGGATCCCGATAGAGTCTCAAGGTCATGGACTTATCCATTGTTATGACGGTGTCGGTGACTAAAAAGTCCTTGCAAGCCACCGTGATGTTAACGGAACGATTGAGGAAACGATGAGGGATGTTGGTAAAAGTAAAGGTTTCGTCCAACGCGCTGACGGTATCGGTTTTGGTCTCGTTGGCCAAAGTCAAGGTGACTGCGGCGTCATGCAGCGGTGGAAGTTGCTCATTATGGAGTGATGCTTCTTCAAGTCGCATCAATGCATCGAAAGGCTGGTTGGCACGCCAAACGCCAATTAATGCTCCAATGACAGCGAGACTTCCAATGCTCCATGCCACGATTCTTCTAACAAGCAGTCGCTTATGCCGTTGCCAGATGGAGTCAAACTCCACACCGAGCAGCTTAGAAATCAGTTGCACGTAGGCGCGTTCCTTGTTGAGCCACGGCCAGCGATAAATCTTCTCGTGGATGTTGGCGCCAAGGATTTCGGGCAGGCCAAGTTTGTCGATGACGGGATTGAAGCACTCTGTCTCGGGATTGCCGCTGTGGGGCGAGCCTTCCACGATGAAGAAATGGATGTTGTTGGTGCGTCCGAGGTTGTGGAAGAACTCGATTTCTCTGCCTACCCATTCTGATTTGGCCGAATTGGGCGAACAAATCACAATGAGATGCTGCGAGGCACGCAGGCGTTCCTGAAGCTCATTGGAGAGGCCTCCGGGCTGGATGTCGGTGGGGGCGAAGAATATGGGACTTATTGGTGTGCGTTTCCAACCGTGCTCGCTGCACAGCGTGGCGGGCATCCGATAATGCTCCAGTTTCTTTTGCAACTTTTTGCCCCAGGCAGTATCCTTAGAGTTATAGCTGATGAAAGCAAAATATTTGAATTGTTGTTCCATGTTATTGCTCTTTCTTTTTTATTTGACGGTCTTAAGGGAGTATTCGTTTTTTATTCTTTTAACTTGGCTTGTGTATCAGCGATTTTATTCTTGATTTCAATGGTTCTTTTGTCATCCGCGCCATAGAGTTTCTCTCTGATTGACAAAGCTTTAAGATAATTTTCCAAGGCCTTCTCGTAATTTTCCAGAGAGAGATAGTCGTTTCCAACACTATTATACGACAATGCCACGTTAGAATTTTCATCTCCGAAAATGGACTTCCTGATATCCAGCGCTTTGCTGTGGTACTCCAATGCTTTGTTATAATCACCTTTATTCCTATATACATGGCCAAGATTATTATAGCTTGCGGCCACATCGGTATGGTTCTCCCCGTAAATGGACTGCTGGATAGCCAAAGCCTTGGAGTAGTATTCCAAAGCCGTATCAAGGTTTCCGGTTTCTCTATTTAAATTGCCTAACTCATTGTAGCATCTGGCTACTGTGGAATGGTCTTCTCCATAAACGGATTCCCAAATGTTCAATGCTTTTTCTCCATATCCCAAGGCGTTGCCGTATTCGCCTAAGCGGTCATAAATGAAGCAGAGGCTGTAGTCGCTGATAGCCACATCAGGATGCTTTTCTCCGAAAATAGTCTCCCTGATTCTCAAGGCTTTGGTGAAATAATCCAAAGCTGTATTGGGCTCTCCCATATTGTAATAGAGAAAACCGATGTTGTTGCAAGTGATGGCGACGTTGCGATTGAATTCTCCGTAAAGGGTTTCCAGCAACGTCAATGCCTTGTTGTAATATTCCAAAGCCTTGTTATAGTCACCTAGTCTGTTATTGATGTAGCCAATATTGCTATAAATGATGGCCAGTTCAGTATGGTCTTTTTCCAAGGCAGCTTCTCGGATGGCCAATGCTTGGTTGAAATACTCCAATGCCTTTCCAAAAATGTCTTGAAAGGAATACACCGTGCCAATGTTAGTGTAGATTGAGGCCACTTCCGAATGGTTTTCCCCCAATATTTTCTTCCCAAGGGGCAAGGCCTTTTCAAAATAAATCATGGCCTGATCAAGTTCACCGGATTCTGCGTATGTCATGCCGATGGCATTGTAAAGGGAAATGGTTGTGGCATGTTCTTCACCATATTGCTGTAGCGATTGTCGCAGCCCCAACTGGTAATAGGAAAGTGCTTTTTCATAATCGGCGATATAGGTGCGAATATAATCTCCCGCATCTATTTGCCAATCCACATTTGTGGTGTCCAAACTCGCCCTCAACGCGATGAAATAAGCCGCAGTGTCATTCAGATGCTGGGCAGCGAAGGTCTCGTGAAAACTGTAGCAACGTCGAGCCAGCTCTTTTTGGTCGGCGGCATGAACCGCTTTGGCATGGCTCAGTTGCGTTTCTTGTTCTTGGATGGCTTGGCCTTTCTTCAGCTGTTCTTCCACCTGCTTGTTGAGGTCGCCTCGGGTGTTCAGCAGCGAGTCGGCCTTCACTAATTCACCATTCTCGATGCAATAGGACACTTGGCGGTAGAACTCGTCCAACTGGTCGTAATCCAGCTCGGAATAGCGCTTGGCCATGTCGGAGATGAGCTGCTCGTTGCTCTCTTGGTCGGCGTAGAGTTTCTGCAAGGCTTGGCGGTATTCCTCGTCGGAGATTTTCTGCTGGGCTTTCAGGTCTTCAATTTCGTCTTCGCGTTCCTGAAGCTGTTTCTGGAGGTTACGGCGAATCTTTCGCTCAGCAGTCAGTTTGTCTTGAAGTTGCTGTTCCGGCGTTTCCATTACGATATAGAGGGGATTCTTGGAAGGCGTGTAGGTTCGCGGGCAAAGATCCAGGTCCACCAATTGGTAGCCTTTTTTCTTTACTGAATCCAAGCGGAATTGTATTTCGGTGACAGGGAATGAGAAGGCTCCGTCATCGGCGTTCACCAACACGGCGGTTCGTCCTTTGACAGAGACGGTGGCGCCTTTCAGGCCTTGTCCTGGTACAAGTTGGCCATTCACCATGCGACCTTTGGTCTTCACGTAGCCCTGTTGTGTTTGGGCTGTCGCGAAAAGCCCAAATAATAATGCGGTGAGGAAGAGAAAAGATTTTTTCATAGTTATGGATGTTTTTGTTTATTCTTTTAGTTTGTCTTGGATTTCGGAAATTCTTTCCTTGGTTTGGATAGTTTTGGGAGCTTCTGAGCCGAGAACCTTTTCTCTAATAGCTAAAGCTTGGCTCAAGTAATTCAAAGCCTTTGAATAATCGTTCATTTGATAGTAGGCATCCCCGATTGATACGTATAAGTTGGCTACCATATCATGTTCTTTTCCATAGATTCCCTCCCGGATTGATAAGGATTCATGGTAGTTTTCAATGGCCTTCTCGTAATTCTCAAGACAGAAATAGTCGTTCCCAATAGCATAATATGAATACGCCACATCAAGATGTTTATCCCCGAAAATGGATTTCCTGATGGCTAACGATTTGCTGTGGCATTCCAAAGCCTTGTCACAATGACCTTGTTTCTTATATACAGAAGCAAGATTGTTGTAACTTGCAACCACGTCGGTATGGTTCTCTCCAAATATGGACTTCTGAATGGCTAAGGCTTTGGTGTAGTATTCCAAAGCCTTGTCATTGTTTCCACTGTGTTGTTGAATAACACCTATTTCGTTGTAACATATGGCCACATTGTGATTGTTTTCTCCATAAACGGATTTCCAGATATTCAAAGCTTTTTCGACATATTCCAAAGCTGTGTCGTAATTGCCTAAATGTTCATAAACATAACTGATACTGTATTCGCTTATGGCCACATCAGGATGCTTTTCTCCAAAAAGGATTTTTCTGATTTCCAAAGCTTTATTAAAATATTCAAGAGCTGAATTGAATTTGCCCAAATACAAATAAGCGACACCAATGTTATTGTAACTTATGGCGACATTGCGATGGATCTCTCCAAACAGTTTTTGTTGAATCGATAACGCTTTATTGTAGTATTCCAAAGCCTTTTCATGGTCGCCTAATGATTCATATACGTTGCCGATATTACTAAAAGAAATAGCCGTTTCCGGATGGTTTTCTCCAACGACAGTTTTCTGAATCGCCAGTGCTTTGTTGTAGTACTCCAATGCATTTCTCAAATCGTTTTGATAGGTGTTGTACACCGTGCCGATATTGCTGTAGATTGAGGCTACTTCTGGATGGTTTTCCCCAAGTGTTTTCTTCCCAAGGGCCAATGCCTTTTCCAAACATGGCAATGCCTTGTCAAAGTCTCCTGACTCTATGTAAGCCATGCCGATTACATCATAGCAGAAAACGGTTGTAGCATGTTCTTCACCATATTGCTGTAGTGATTGCCGCAGCCCCAACTGGTAATAGGAAAGCGCTTTTTCATAATCGGCGATATAGGCGCGAATGAAATCTCCCGCATCTATTTGCCAATCCACATTGGTGGTGTCCAAGCTTGCCCTCAATGCGATGAAATAGGCTGCCGTGTCGTTCAGATGTTGCGCGGCGAAGGTCTCGTAGTAGCTATAGCAGCGTCTGGCTAACTCTTTCTGGTCGGCGGCATGAACCGCCTTGGCTTGGTTCAACTGCGTTTCTTGTTCTTGTATGGCTTGGCCTTTCTTCAACTGCTCCTCCACCTGCTTGTTGATGTCACCGCGGGTGTTCAGCAGCGAGTCGGCCTTCACCAACTCACCGTTCTCAATGCAATAGGACACTTGGCGGTAGAACTCGTCCAATTGGTCGTAGTCCAGTTCGGAGTAGCGTTTGGCCATGTCGGAGATGAGCTGTTCGTTGCTCTCTTGGTCGGCGTAAAGCTGTTGCAAGGCTTGGCGGTATTCCTCGTCGGAGATTTTCTGTTGTGCTTTCAGGTCTTCAATTTCGTCTTCGC